>NZ_FTMD01000020.1 GCF_900156155.1 Aromatoleum tolulyticum | reverse complement strand
GCGGATGCGCTGGTCGCGGTCGGTGTGGGTGGGCGCCGGCTCGCCTGCGCCGGCACCCTCGCCGACGACGATCGCGGTGGTGGGGCCGCTGACGGTGGGGCGGGGGTGGATGGCGCGGCCGTGGCCGTCGCACAGCAGCGGGCGCCAGGGCACGGCGGCGGGGACGCAATGGATGCGGTTGCGGTAGAAGTCGGCGGTGCCGGCGTCCGGCGCGGTAGCGCTTGCGGATATGGGCAGGAGCGTCGCGAGGTTGTTGCGGGCGCGGTGCGTGACGGCGGTGATCAGGAAGCGGCGCTGCTCGGCGTCGGTGCCGGCGTGGCGCGCATGGTCGGCGAGTTCGAAGGTGGTGCCGGGTGCTGCGCCGCGCACGGTGCCTTCGCCGAGCATCTGCCGCATGCGGGCGTCGATCGCTTCACGCTGGCGACGGATCATGCGCTCGCCGTCCGCCGCGGTCTGCCAAGCGTAGGGGCCGGGGTCGTCGATGGCGACGGTGGCGACGCCCGTTGCACGGTTGATGGCGCTGTCGGCGGTCTGGGGGCGCGTCGCGAGGCTGCGGTAGTCCCAGCTCGCGGCGCGGGTGGCGGTGGTGTCGATGCGGGCGCTGGCGGTCCAGCGGTCGAGGCTGTCTTCGGCGAGCGTCGCGCCGGCCTGGGTGAAGCGGATGTGCGCCTGCGGGTTGTCGCGGAAGGCGGCGTTGTGGTCGGCGATGACGAGGGTGTGGGCGCCGAGCGCGGGGCCGCTGTCGGCCTGGTGCTCGAACCAGCAGAACAGCCCTTCCTCGGCGAGCAGGCGCCGGAGGAAGGCGAGGTCGCTTTCGCGGTACTGGGTGGTCATGCCGCGCCGCGGGTAGGCGGCGGGATCGGCGAGCTGCCAGCGCCATGCGGGGGCGAGCCGCCCCCGTGCCTGCCAGTCGCCGAGCAGTTCGTCGACGATGTCGACGATGTTCATGTCCTGGAACAGGTAGCTGTCGCGCGTGCGGCCGAGGAAGCTCAGCCACGGTTCGATTGTCAGCCGGTAGCGCGCGAAGCCGCCGTCGGCGCCGAGGCGGGCGGCATGGGTGATGTGGCCGTGGAAGGGCCGCAGGGCGGTGCGCGAGGCCGCGGTGAGCAGATCGACGCGTGCGGGCTGGCCGAGCAGGGGGGCGAGCGGCAGGTGGGCGTCGGCGCTCACGGCGGTGAGCTCGATGCGGAAGCCGGCATGTTCGGCGAGCGGGCCGAGCGCCTCGTCGATGGTGGCCGTTTCGGCGAGCAGGACGTCGGGGCCGAGCGGCGTCGTCAGCGTGAGCAGGCGCGCGGTCTGACGCCATCCGGCGGCGTCGGCGATGAGGTCGGGGATGCTGTGCATATGGGGTCCGGGACGCGCGCCGCGGCGAACAGGGACAGCAGCGTCACTTGCGCTTGGTTGCCGGAAAACCCGTTAGCATATCCTAAAAACATGTCAACGGGATTCTCTTCGGGCCGCTTGCACGGGGATGCACGGAGCGTGCAAAACGCGGTCGAAGTTCAGGCCGGATGCCTGCTGCGGGCTCGTGCGCGGCAGTCGTGGTCGGGAAGGCGCCGCATTGCGCAAAAATGTTGCGTACATTTTTCGGGCGCCTGTGCACAATATGGGTACGTGGGACTGGGTGCGAGGAATGCGATGCGACTGCACGGGTTGCTGGCGGCGCTGCTGGGCCTTCTGGGGGCCGCTCTGTTCGCGTCCGGCGCGGGCGCGGCCGACGCGAATGCGCTGAACGTCTACAACTGGAACGACTACATCGCACGCGACACGATCGCGGCCTTCGAGAAGAGCTCCGGCATCGCGGTGAAGTACGACCTGTACGACAGCAACGCGATGCTGCAGGGCAAGCTGCTGACCGGTTCGAGCGGCTACGACGTCGTCTATCCCAGCGTCGAATACGCGGGCCGGCAGATCCAGGCGGGCATCTTCCAGCCGCTCGACAAGGCGCGCCTGCCGAATCTCGCCAACCTCGATCCGGTGATCCTCAAGGCGGTCGAGCGCGCCGACCCCGGCAACCGTTTCGTCGTGCCCTACATGTGGTACACGACCGGGGTCGCGATCAATGTCGACAAGGTGGAGAAGGCGCTGGACGGCAAGCTGCCGGACAACGCGTGGGATCTCCTTTTCGATCCGGCCGTGACCGCGCGCCTGAAGGGCTGCGGCATCGCGCTGATGGACGAGGCGAGCGACGTGATCCCCGCGGCGATGCTGTATGCCCGCGCCGATACCACGAAGATGGATCCGGCCGACATCCGCGCCGCGCTCGAGCGCATCCGCCCGGTGCGGCGCGACATCCGCGTGTTCAACACCTCGCCGATCGACCAGATGGCCAAGGGCAGCCTGTGTGTCGCGATGATGTTCTCGGGCGACGCGCTGATCGCCGCGCGGCGTGCGGCCGAGTCGCACACCGGCGCGAACGTGCGCTACCTGATCCCGAAGGCGGGGGCGATGATGTCGGTGGATGTGATGGCGATCCCGCGCGATGCGCCGCACGTCGCCAATGCGCATGCGTGGATCAACGCGATGCTGGATCCGCGGGTCGTCGCGCAGATCTCCAACGAGACCTACTACCTCAGCGCGAACACGGCGGCGCTGCCACTGACCTCGGCGGAGATCACCGGCAATCCGGCGATCAATGTGCCCGAGGCGCTGAAGCTGCGCCTGCACGCGAAGCCGGTGCTGACGAAGGAGGTTCAGCGCGAGCTCACGCAGGCGCTGAACCGCTTCAAGACGGCGAAGTAGCGCGGCCGGGCCGGGAGACGGGCGTGGAACCGGACGGCGAAAAAGGGGCGGACTGGGGCGCGAAGAGGGGGCAGGCCTACCTGCGCATCGAGGGCGCGACGAAGCGCTTCGACGACACGCTCGCAGTGGATGACGTGTCGCTGGCGATCGCCGAACGCGAGATCTTCGCGCTGCTGGGCAGCTCGGGCTGCGGCAAGTCGACGCTGCTGCGCATGCTCGCCGGGCTGGAGACGCCGGACGCGGGGCGCATCGTGCTCGACGGTGAGGACCTGGCCGCCGTGCCCGCGCACCGCCGCCCGACGAACATGATGTTCCAGTCCTATGCGCTCTTCCCGCACATGACGGTCGAGGCCAACGTCGCCTTCGGCTTGTGGCAGGAGCGGCCGCGGCTCACGCGTGCCGAGGTCGAGGCGCGCGTCGCCGAGATGCTGGAGCTGGTGCAGATGCAGCGCTATGCGCGCAGGAAGCCGCACGAGCTCTCGGGCGGGCAGCAGCAGCGCGTCGCGCTCGCGCGCAGCCTCGCGAAGGAGCCCAAGCTGCTGCTCCTCGACGAACCGCTCGCGGCGCTCGACAAGAAGATCCGCCAGCGCACGCAGCTCGAGCTCGTGAACCTGATCGAGCGCGTCGGCGTCACCTGCATCCTCGTCACGCACGACCAGGAAGAGGCGATGACGATGGCCGGGCGCATCGGCGTGATGAGCGAGGGGCGCCTGCTGCAGGTCGGCACGCCGGGCGAGATCTACGAGACGCCGACCTGCCGCTTCACGGCCGAGTTCATCGGCGAGACCAACCTGTTCCGCGGGCGGGTCGAGGGCGGGGCGCTCGCGTGCGAGGACTTTCCCGCGGCGATCCTGCTGCCGCCGGATGCGGCCCTGGCCGAGGGGGATGAGGTCTGGGTCTCGGTGCGCCCCGAGCGCGTGAGGCTGAGCCGCGCCGGGGCCGCATCCAGTCATGCGCCCGACGGGGCCGGCTGCAACGCGGCATCGGGCGAGGTCGCCGACATCGCCTACCTCGGCAGCCATTCCGTGTATCACGTGCGCCTCGCCAACGGCCGCATCGTGATCGCGAGCGTGCCGTCCGTGCATTGGGGCGACGCTCCGCCGCCGACCTGGGGCGATGCAGTGCGGGTCGCGTGGTTCGCGCCCGACGGCGTGGTGCTGACGCGATGAAACGGCAGAGCTTCTTCCTTGCGCGCGGACGCTTCTGGGTGGGAATGTTGCCCTGGGCGTGGATGCTGCTGTTCTTCGCGCTGCCCTTCGCGCTGATCCTCAAGGTCAGCCTGTCCACGCCCGAACTCGCGATCCCGCCCTACGTGCCGCCCTTCGTCATGGAACCGGGGGCTGTGCTGCCGCACTTGCGACCGGACCTCGCGAGTTACCGCCGCCTGCACGACGAGCTGCTCGCGCTCGGCACCTCCGGCGCCGACCTGCAGTACCTCTCCGCGTGGGGCAACTCGCTGCTGCTCGCGGCACTGACGACGCTGTTGTGTCTGCTAATCGGCTATCCCTTCGCCTACCACATCGCGCGCTCGCGCGAGGCCGCGCGCAACACGCTGCTGATGCTGGTGATGCTGCCCTTCTGGACCTCGTTCCTGCTGCGCGTGTACGCGTGGATGGTGCTGCTCGACAGCAGCGAGCTCGGGCTGGTCAACCGTCTGCTGCTCGCGGCGGGCCTCGTCGATGCGCCGCTGCAGCTCCTCTACAACGCGGGTGCGGTGCTGGTCGGCATGGTCTACAGCTATCTGCCCTTCATGGTGCTGCCGCTCTACGCCAACCTCGTGAAGCTCGACCAGCGCCTGCTCGAGGCGGCCGCCGACCTCGGCGCGCGGCCGTGGACGACCTTCCTGCGCGTGACCCTGCCGCTATCGCGGCGCGGCATCGTGGCCGGCTCGATGCTGGTGTTCATCCCGGCGGTGGGCGAGTTCGTGATCCCGGATCTGCTGGGCGGCGGCGACGTGCTGATGATCGGCCGCAAGATCTGGGACGACTTCGGCCCCAACCAGGACTGGCCGATGGCGGCCGCGGTCGCGGTGACGATGGTGCTGGTGCTGATCGCGCCCATCGTGCTGCTGCACCGGCATGGCCGCAACGCGGAGGAAGAACAGTGAGCGCGCGGTCCCGCCCCGGTGCGACGGCCTGGCTGCTGGCGGTGTACGTCTTCCTGTACGTGCCCATCCTGTGCCTGATCGTGTTCTCGTTCACGGCCGGCGAGATCACCACCCAGTTCGACGGCTTCTCGCTGCGCTGGTATGCGGAGCTCGCGCGCGACGCGGAGCTGATTGACGCGGTGTTGCTGTCGCTGCGCGTCGGTGCGCTGGCGGCGACGGCGGCGGTCGTCGTCGGCACCGCCGCGGCCTTCGTGCTCGCGCGCTTCGGGCGCTATCCGGGCAGCGCCGCCTTCGCCGGCATGACCACGGCGCCGATGGTGATGCCCGAGGTCGTCATCGGCCTGTCGCTGGTGCTGCTGTTCACCCATCCGCTCTTCGCCTTCCTCGGCGGACGCGGTGTCGCGGCGATCTGGGCCGCGCACACGACGCTGTGTACGGCCTATGTCACCGTGCTGGTGCAGTCGCGCCTGCGCGAGATGGACCGGTCGCTGGAGGAGGCGGCGCTCGACCTCGGTTGCCCGCCGTTCAAGGTCTTCTTCGTGATCACCGTGCCGGTGATCGCGCCGGCACTGATGGCGGGGTGGCTGCTCGCGTTCACGCTGTCGATGGACGACTTCGTACTCGCGGCGATGTTGTCGGACCCGGGCAGCACGACGCTGCCGGTGCTGGTGTTCGCGCGCCTGCACCACGGTCTCAAGCCCGAGATCAATGCGCTCGCGACGGTCATCGTCGCGGTCGTGTCGCTGGCGGTCGTCGTCGCCAACCGCGCGATGCTGTCGGCGCAGAGGACACGCGCGGCGGCGCTGCGACATGCGGCGGGAATTTCGCCGGGGAGCGTATCAGCCGTTACACTTTCGCATCCCGACATGCGGAGGTGAGAGGATTGCGCGTTCCCGAAACCGTCGAAATCATCGACGAGCAGGAAGACGAGAAGGCGGCCCAAGTGGCCGTCGCCGTCGACGAACAGGCCGTCCATGATCGCCCCGCCAGCCTGCCGGCGATGTACCGCGCGCTGTGGCAGCACGCGGAGGGCGCGAGACACCTGATCTTCGGCGCCTTCGGCCTGCTGCTCGCCTCGCAGCTCTTCAAGCTCGCCGTGCCGTGGTTCGCCGGCAACGCGATCAACGCGATCCAGAAGGGCGGGCTCGGTGCACTGTCCGACGCCGGGCGCTGGCTGATCCTCGTGTTCACGGCCATCGTCGCGACTTGGCTGCTGCACGGGCCGGGCCGCATCCTCGAACGCAACGTCGCACTGCGCGTGCGCGAACGCCTGTCGGCGCTGCTCGTCGGGCGCCTGATGCGCGCGCCGCTGGCGTGGCACGAGCGCCACCACTCCGGCGAGATCACGCACCGCGTGCAGCAGAGCACGGGCGCGTTGTACGACTTCGCGCAGAGCCAGTTCATCTACCTGCAGAACACCGTGCAGCTCATCGGCCCCATCGTCGCGCTGTGGCTGATCTCCACCCTTGTCGGCAGCGTCGCGGTGATCGGCTACGGCCTCATCGCGCTGATGATCACGCGCTTCGACCGCGTGATGATGAAGATCGCCGTCGACACCAACCGCGCCGAGCGTGCGTGGTCCGCGACCTTGGTCGACGTGCTCGGCAACGTGCTGTCGGTGCTTGCGCTGCGCCGTGCCGAAGGCGTCGCGCGCCTGATCGCGGCGCGGCTGGAGGCGATGGCGGGGCCCTTGAAGCGCAGCATCGTCATCAACGAGGCGAAATGGGCGGCCGTCGACCTGCTCGCGAGCCTGCTGTGGTGCATCCTCGTCGCCGTGTATGCCGCGCAGGCGGCCGGCTTGATCGGTGCAGAGGCGGCTGCTGGGGTTGCCACGGGCATCGCGCTGGGCAAGGTGTTCATGGTGTACGAATACTCGCAGCAGGCTGGCGGCGTGATCACCGCGATCGCCTCGCACTTCCAGTCGCTGTCGCGCCAGCGCGCCGACTTCGCCTCGGCGCAGCCGGTGTTCGCGGCGCGCGAGTCCGCCGAACCCGCGCGTTGCACTGCCGACAGCGAACCCTGGCACCGCATGACCGTCGCCGACCTGCGTTTCGCCCATGCCGGCGCCGACCGCGCCGGTGCGACGATCGACATCCCGCATCTGGAACTCGAACGCGGCCGGCGCTACGCGCTGGTCGGCCCCAGCGGCGCGGGCAAAAGCACGCTGCTGCGTCTGCTCGCCGGGCTCGACACGCCGGCCGAGGCCGTCGTGAGCTTCGACGCGATCCCTGCGCCCGAGACCGCGTCCATCCTGCGCGGCATTGCGACGCTGATCCCGCAGCAGGCCGAGATGTTCGACGGCACCGTCGCCGAGAACCTGCTGCTGGGCGGCACCGCCCACCCTGAGGCCATCACCGCGGCGCTGCGCGCCACCTGCGCGGACGCCTTCGTCGAGGGCTTGCACGGCGGGCTCGCCGCACGCGTCGTCGAAGGCGGCGCGAACTGGTCCGGCGGCCAGCGCCAGCGCCTCGCGCTCGCCCGCGGCGTGCTCGCGGCCGACGGCAGCTCGCTCGTACTGCTCGACGAACCGAGCAGCGCCCTCGACCCGGAAACCGAGGCGCGCGTGTACCAGGGCCTGTTCGAGCACTTTGCCGATGCGGTCGTCGTGTCCTCGGTGCACCGCCTGCATCTCCTCGACCGCTTCGACCAGGTGATCCTCATGCAGGACGGGCGCATCGAGGCGATGGGCAGCGCGTGGGAGCTCGCGCAAGCGTCGCCGCTCTTCCGCGAGCTGCTCGCAGTGCAGGCGCGGCCGGAGAGGCGCAAGCAGCCGGAAACGCCGCACCATTAACCCGGCTGCGATGGCGCTGCGTCACGAGCGGCGCGCCTGCATGAACTCGATCAGCTGGTCGAGCGCCTTGCCCCAGCCCTCCTCGAATCCCATCGCCGCATGCCGCCGGCAGTCCTCTGGCGTGCCGTGCACGACGCGGGCGCCATAGAGCGTGCCGCCGCCCTGCGGGCGATGGGCGAGCAATATTGCCTAGCGCGCGCGGCCCACCGCGACACCATGCGCATGCCTCAGCAGTGCCGAGGCCCTGTCCTGAAAGGCGTCGCCCAGCGCTCCAAACGAGCGGCCGAATAATGCTGACCAGAACCTTGCCGGTCGGCGTTCGACAAAAATGTGAATCGCATGAGCTATAGCGAGCACAGCAACGGCGATCAGGAAATAGGCCGCCACCCGATTGTCGTCGTCGGCAAATTGCGAAAGCAGCATGTAGCCGAAATGCGCATGGATCAGGTACAGCGGATACGTGATTCCGCCCGCCAGTCGCGCACCGGGGAGGCGCAAGGCCAGACCCGCCCTTGATGTCAGGAACACGAAGAACAGAAACTGGCAGACGACGATTGCGCCGATGATTGCTGCGGAAAACTCGACGCCCTTATTCACGGTCAGGCCGGCAGCTTTTCCTGCCGAGAACGAGGCGCACAGTCCGACGCAAAGGATCAGGGCGCCGAGCGATGCCGGGGTCTTTTCTTCCATGCGCATCGCAAATAGCGCCCCTGCCGCGAAGTAGCAGTAATACCCTGCAGCATATGGGAAGTTCTCCGCCCCGATGAGCCGCATGACAAGAATGTAGAGCGGCCACAACAGGAACATCAGTCTGAGCTTTGACTGCAGCCCCGTCGCCAGCGCCATGAACACCGCGAAATAGAAGCTCCATTCGTATTGCAGGGTCCAATAGACGCCATCCACGAATGGCAGGCCGAGCGGCTTGGGAAGCATGGTCAGATTGACCAGCATTTGCGGGAGGCTGACCGACATCTTCTGCCCGCCCCAAAACTGCGCGAACGCCGACGTGAATAGAACGGCGACCCAGAAAGCAGGAAAGAGGCGAACGGCACGGGAGGTCAGAAATTCGCCTGCCGTCCTGTTCCGTGACGAAAAAAAGATGACGAAGCCGCTGATCATGAAAAAGAACTCGACACCCAGAAAGCCGTATTTAGCGAATGCGATCAATTCCGGGATGTGAGTTATCGACGTCACCTTGCCGTTGCTGATTCCATTGAAAAAGTAATGGTAGGCGACCACCGCAAGTCCGGCTCCAAATCGTCCATAATCGAGCAATTCGAGTCTTTTCATCCGTGTTTCCCGACTATTGAGGCGCAATTCCTGCACGCCGTGCCGGCGTGCAGTGAAACGGCTGCTGAGAACAATGTCATTGCGGCCGGTTTGCAGTCCTTCGACCATAGCAGAAACGACAAGGCTCTCGACAGCTGACGATGGTTTCAATATCTTTCGACGGGCGGCGACCCCGCGGCGGCTATGGGATCGTGATCGTCACGCAATAATCAGGTCCGGACGTGCGGATGACGTACCGGGCAGTTTCGGTCGATCGGGTGCGTTCGGGGGAAGCGCGGCCGGTGATCCGGTCGCGGGATTTCAGCGATCCGCCTTATGGATGTTCGCGATCGCGAACGATGTGGTTGCGGCATCGGCGCCGGGGCGATGCGCTAATTCCCGACGACCCAGTGGCGCCCCTCGGCGACGACTTTGTACAGGCGCCAGCCATTTGCGCCGGGTGTGTCGCATAAACCGTAGATGAAAGGCAGTTCCGCGCGCCCGGGGATCTCGAAGCGCAGGTCGCGGAAGCCGGCGCACAGCCCGCCGGAGGCGTCCCGCTGCGCGTGATCGAGCACCGGGAACATCGCGAACCAGCGGTAGAAGGCGAAGTCCTCCTTGCTCCACACTTCGCGCGCGAAGCCCTGCAGGTCGCCGTTGCCGAAGCGCGGGCGCGTCTCCCAGCGTGCGAGCGCGACGGGGCGGTAGGGGGCGGAGAAGCGGCGGATGAAGTTGTCGTCGGGGCCGGCCGCGAGGATCGCGCTGCGGCGCGTGTTGAGGTGGGCGTAATGGTACTGCTCGCCGTCGAACACGATCGCGGTCCAGTTGAAGGGCGAGGCGGGGCGCGGGGCGGCGTCGACGGCGACGACGGGTACCTTGTTCGCGGCCGCCCAGCTGCGCGCGGCGGCGATCGCCTCGCCGCGGCCGAGCGCGCCGACGCCTATCCATGCGACGACGAGCGCGAGCGCGGTGGCTGCGGGGATGCGGCTCGTGCGCCACAGGGCGCTTGCGACGAGGCCGGCGACGAGCAGGCCGGTGATCACGAGGTCGATGATGAAGGTGGTGCCCCAGCCGAAGCGCCGGTCGGAGAAGGGGGCGAGGATCATCGTGCCGAACTGGGTGATGAGGTCGCCGCCGATATGGATCAGGATGCCGGCGCAGGCGACGGCATAGAAGCCGCGCCAGTCCGTTTCCGGGCGGCTGCGCCGCGCGAGGCGGCCGAACAGCCAGGCGAGCAGCAGGCCCCACAGCGGCAGCAGGACGAGCGAGTGGGTAACGCCGCGATGGCCGCGCAGGTAGGCGAGTTCGGAGACGTAGCCGAGGACGAAGTCGAGGTCGGGAAAGGCCGCGGCCGCCGCGCCGGCGGCGACGGTCTGCCAGACCGGCAGGGGCGATGCGGAGGGGGTTGCGGCCGCGGTGAGGCTGGCGGCGGGACGCCGTGCGGCGAGCAGGCCGACGATCGCGCCGGAAAGGGCGTGGGTGAGGGTGTCCATGCGGCGTTGGAGGCGATCGGGAGGGCTTCGTTCCCGGCTCGCGAGCGGCCTCGTCGGCGCTCGCGAGCCGGGTGAAGCCTCAGCGCTCGCGGAAGGCGCGCATCATCGTGTCGGTGACCGGTTCGAGCAGGTACTCGAGCGCCGTGCGCGGCTTGGTGCGGATGAACACCTCCGCGGCCATGCCGGGTTGCAGGTCGGCGAGCGGCGATCGGGCCTCTGCGCTGTCGGGGACGAGCTGGACGAGGTAGAAGGTTGCCCCGTCCTCGACCGTGAGCGCGTCGGGCGAGATGTAGCTGACCTTGCCGGGGAGCAGCGGCGTCGTGCGCTGCGGCAGCGCGGTGAGGCGGATGTCGGCGGCCTGGCCGACGTGCAGCTCCTTGATCGAGTCGACATGCACGCGGCCTTCGAGCACGAGCGGGCCGGTGTCGGGCACGACCTCCATCAGCGTCGCGCGCGGTGCGATCGTGCCGCCGGCCGTATGCACGGCGAGGTTGAGCACGCGGCCGGCGACCGGGGCGCGGATGGTCAGGCGCTGCAGCAGGTCGGAGGCGGGGCGCAGGCGGTCCTGCAGTTCCATGATGCGCGTGGTGCTGGCCTTCGCTTCCTCTGCGGCCTGGCGCACGAGATCGCTGCGCAGCGTCACCGCGCGCAGGCGCAGTTCCTCGCGCTGGCTCTGCGCGTGGGCGATCTCGGAGCGGCGCTCCTCCTCGCGCGAGCGGTAGTCGGAGATCACGCGCTTCTGCGTCAGCAGGCGGGTGTTGGCGACGAACTTCTGGTCCTTCAGCGACGCGAGGCTGACCATCTCCTCCTCGGCCGCGGCGGCGCCCATGCGCTCGGCGGCCATCTGCGCCTTGAGCGCCTCGACCTCGTCGCCGACGCTCTTCGCCTGGTTCTCGAGCAGCGCGATCTGCGCGGCGAGCGCACGCCGGCGCTCTTCGAAGAGGGCCTGCTCGCGGCGCATCATCTCGGCGGCGACGGGATCGTCCTTGCGCTGCAGCAGCGCCTGCGGGAATTTCGGCGTGCTGCCGGTCATTTCCGCTTCGAGGCGGGCATGGCGGGCGAGTTCGGCGTCGAGCGCGGTGTGCGTGACCGAGTACAGCGCTTCGGCCTGCGCGTCGCGCAGCACGATCAGCGGCTGGCCTTCGGTGACGATGTCGCCGTCGCGCACGAAGATCTCGTTCACGATGCCGCCTTCGTTGTGCTGCACGGCCTTGCGGTTGGCGTCGACCTTGGCCTGCGCCATCATGATGACGGCGCCCTGCAGCGGCGCGAGTGCGAGCCAGATGCCCAGGCCCACGAACGCGATCGCGATGATGAGCTGGCCGACGCGGATGAGGCGTTTCGTCTGGTCGATCATCATCATGCCTCCTGCACGCGGCTGGGGCCCACCGGGGTCACGGGGGCGACAGGCGCAACGCGCTGCGGCGCGATGCGCGCGAGTAGTTCCTCGCGCGGTCCGTAGCCTTCGACGCGGCCTTCGCGCAGCACCAGCACACGGTCGATGCAGTCGAGCAGGCTGGGCTTGTGCGTGACCATCACGACCGTCACGCCGTCGTGCGTGATCTGGCGGATGCAGCGCACGAGGCTGGCCTCGCCTTCGGCGTCGAGGTTGGCGTTGGGTTCGTCGAGGATCACGAGCGCGGGATCGTCGTACAGTGCGCGCGCGAGGCCGATGCGCTGCATCTGGCCGCCGGACAGGATGTAGTCGAGCTGGCCGATGCGGGTGTCGTAGCCCTCGGGCAGGCGCAGGATCAGCTCGTGCACCTGCGCGCGCTGGGCGGCGGCGATGACGCGCTCGGCGTCGACGGTGCCGAGGCGGGCGATGTTCTCGGCGATGGTGCCGGGGAAGAGCTCGACGTCCTGCGGCAGGTAGCCGATGTGGCGGCCGTGGCCGCTGGCGATGAGCTGGCGCACGTCGGCGCCGTCGACGCGCACGGTGCCGTGGGTCGGCGCCCACACGCCGGCGAGCAGGCGCGCGAGGCTGGACTTGCCCGAGGCGCTGGGGCCGACGATCGCGAGCGACTGGCCGGCGGGGAGCTGGAAGCTCACCTGGCGCAGGATGGTCTGCATCGCCGTGCGCCCGGCCAGGGTGACGGCCTCGACCGACAGCTCGCCGCGCGGTTCGGGCAGGCTGGTCGGCGCCGCGGCGGCGTCCTCGTCGAGGAAGGGCTTCATGCGCGTCCACGCCGCGCGCGCGAGCACGAAGTTGTTCCAGTTGCCGATCACGCTCTCGACCGGGGCGAGCGCGCGGCCGAGCAGGATGGTCGAGGCGATCATGATGCCCGGCGTGACGTGCTGGTCGATCACGAGCCACGCGCCGGTGCCCATCACGGCGACCTGGATGAACTGGCGCACGAAGCGCGACAGGCTGGTGACGCCGCTCATGACGCGGCTGGTTGCGAGCGAGCTGGCGATCACTTCGTCGTTGAGCGCGTGCCAGCGTTCGACGAAGGGCACGGTCATGCCCATCGAGTTGAGCACGTCGGCGTTGGCCATGCCCTTGTCGATGTACTGGCCGGCGCGGCGCGCGCGGTCCTGCACCGCTTCGACCTTCGTGCGGTTCATGCGCTCGTTGATCAGCGCGAGCACGAGCAGCGCCAGCATGCCGCCGACGGCGACGATGCCCATCAGCGGGTGGAACAGGAAGATCAGGACGACGAAGATCAGGCCCCACGGCGCGTCGAACAGCGAGATGATGCCGCTGCCGGTGAGAAAGCCGCGCAGCGTCGCGACGTCGCGCAGGCCGTGCAGGTTCTCGCGGCGCTGGATGTTGGAGGCGTTGCGGATCAGCGCGACGAGCACGCGGCGGCCGAGGGTACGGTCGAGCAGCGCGCCGGCGCGCTGCAGCAGCAGGCCGCGCAGGTAGTCGAGGGCGAGCGCCATCAGCAGTGCGCCGGCGGTCGCGATGCTCAGCATCAGCAGGGTTTCGTCGCTGCGGCTGGCGAGCACGCGGTCGAACACCTGCAGCATGTAGAGCGAAGGGGCGAGCAGCGCGATGTTGATCGCGAGGCTGAATACGCCCGCGTTCACGAAGATCGAGCGGAAGGTGGAGATGAACTGCCGGGTTTCTGACATCACGGGACTGGCGGCTTGAAGCCGGTGCGGCGAATTAAGTATATTGGCATGAAAAAGGCTGCCCGGGGGCAGCCTTGCGCGATTGCCGGGAATTTACCGGATCAGGCGAACAGTACGGCGTCGTCGATGAAGTTGTCGGCGTCCAGGCCGGTGAGCGAGCCTTTCACGACCGCGATCTGCACCGCGGCCCCGCCATTGCTGCCGTCCGCATCGTAATACAGCTTGCCGCCCTGGGTGTCGAAGATGAGGTAATCGTCTGTTTCCGTTGCGCTTGCCTGGCCGACGACCACGTTCTCCGCGGTGATGCCGCCGGCGAGCGCGGCGAACACGCTGGTGTCGAAGGCGAAGTAGTCCTCGGCCGCGTTGAAGTCGTTGATGAGGTCCTTGCCGCCGACGGCGACGTTGTCGAACACGAACACGTCGCTGCCGGCGCCGCCGTTGATCTTGTCGGCACCTTCGCCGCCGTAGATCACGTCGGCCCCTGCGCCGGTGCCCAGCACGTCGTTGCCCGCGCCGCCTTCCACCCAGTTGTCGCCTTCGCCGGCGACGACCTTGTCGTTGCCGCTGCCCGCGAAGATGAAGTCCGAGTTCACGCCTGACGTGATGTTGTCGTTGCCGGCGCCCGATTCGACCCAGTTCAGGCCGTCGCCGGCGACGATCTTGTCGTTGCCCGCACCGGTGTACACCTCGTCACTGCCGGCGCCCAGGGTAATTTGGGCATTACCTTCCTCGTCGACGACAATATTATTGCCAGCGTTGTCGCTGATCTTGTCGTTGCCGGCGCCGCCGTCGATGTAGTCGTCGCCGGCTCCGCCCGTGAGCTGGTCGTTGCCGGCGCCGCCGTAGATTAGGTCGTGGCCGTCGCCGCCGTCGACCTTGTCGTTGCCGGTGAAGGCGTCGAGGTAGTCGTTGCCCGCGGTGCCGGTGATGGTGTCGTTGCCGGAGTACAGGCCGGCGGACAGGCCTTCGAAGCCGTTGCCCGCGAGTGCGGCGCTTGCGCTGGCAGCGTCGAGTTTCAGGCCGCTGGCGGTGCCTGCAGGTATCCAGGTGAGCGCTCCGTTCGCGACCACCGTTCCCCATTCGACGCCGGTGATCTTGCCCGTCAGCGACGGCGTGCCGCCAAGGACGTCGCCGCCGATGCTGACGCTGCCCTTGAGCGTGACATAGCTCCACTCGACCCCGACCGTGTTCGGGTCGTCGTCCTGCCAGCCCATCGTGAGCGCGCTCAGCTTGCCGGACACCGCGCCGCTGTCGGTATCGAATTTCAGCGATCCGGTGAGGATGGTGGAGACCGAGTCGTTGCCCATCGACAGCGACTTGAGCGAGACGCCGGTGAGGTCGGTGATCTCGCCGGAGGCGTCGTACTGGACCTTGGCGCTGCCCGTGCCGCTCAGCCACGCCCCGTCCGGGGCGTACAGATCGAAGTCGGTGACGGTGGCCGACGTGGCGCTCCACGACGACAGCGTGGCGTACAGCTCGGTGCCGTCCCACCACGTTCCCCACGCATTGGTGGCCGGAAACGCCCAGTCGTCGGGGTAGTAATAGAAGACGGTCGAGATCGAATCCCCGACCGACCAGGCGGCGTCGACCAGTTCGGCGGTGTAGCTCGCATAGTTGAAGCCGGCACTGATCGTTGCCGAGGTGTCGCTGACGCTGCTGAAGGTTGCCATGGTTTCCTGTCCTGTCGAGGGATGCTGAGCGGCAACAATTTTATACAAATCAAATGAAGATAAACGATCCGGGTGCCGCATTTTTTCGTCCCGCCCGCAAACGACTCATATGCGCGCGGGTAAACGGCAAGGGCTGCCCGCAGGCAGCCCTTCCGCAATGGCCGGGAGGTGGCCGGATCACACGAACAAGGTCGCCTCGTCGATGAAGTTGCCGGCGTCCAGGCCGGTGAGCGAGCCTTTCACGACCGCAATCTGCACCGCAGCGAAGGCGGTGTCGCTGCCGTCCGCGTCGTAATACAGCTTGCCGCCCTGGGTGTCGAAGATGAGGTAATCGTCGGCTGCGACCGCGGTCTTGCCCGCGATGAAATTGGCATCGGTGATGCCGCCCGCGAGCGACGTGAACACGGTGGTGTCGAGGGCGAAGAAGTCCTCGGCGGCATTGAAGTCGTTGATGAGGTCCTTGCCGCCGACGGCGAGGTTGTCGAACACGAACACGTCGCTGCCGCCGCCGCCGTTGATCTTGTCGGCGCCTTCGCCGCCGTAGATGACGTCGGCACCCGCGCCGGTGCGCAGCACGTCGTTGCCTGCGCCGCCTTCGACCCAGTTGGCGCCGTCGCCGGCGACGACCTTGTCGTTGCCGCTGCCGGCGAAGATGAAGTCCGCACCGCCGCCGGTCGCGATGTTGTCGTTGCCGGCGCCGGATTCGACATCGTTGTCGCCGTCGCCGGCGACGATCTTGTCGTTGCCCGCGCCGGTGGTGATGTCGTCGTGGCCCGCGCCGGTGGTGACGCGCGCGTTGCCTTCGGTGTCGATCACGGTGTTGTTGCCGGACTCGTCGACGATCTTGTCGTTGCCGGCGCCGCCGACGATGTGGTCGTCGCCGTCGCCGCCGAAGAGCTGGTCGTTGCCCGCGCCGCCGTCGATGTGGTCGTTACCCCCTTCGCCGAAGACCTTGTCGTTGCCGGTCGAGGATTCGAGGAAGTCGTCACCGGCGGTGCCGTCGATCACGTCGCTGCCGGCGTACAGGCCGGCCATCAGCGAATCGAAGCCGCCGGATTCGAGGCCGGCGAGCGTGCCGGCCGCGTCCATCTTCAGCCCGCTGAAGGTCGTGGTCGGCGCGAATGTCAGGGGATTGCCGTCGGCGTCGGTCGTCATCGTGCCCCATTCGAAGCCGCTGACCCTGCCGGTCAGCGTGCCGAAGTCCGACGAGAAGGCGTCGCCGCGCACGCTGACGCTGCCCTTGAGCGTGACGTAGTGCCATTCGAGGGCCGGCGTGGCGAGATTGTCGTCGAGCCAGCTGAAAGTCATGGACGTGATCCGGCCGGACATCGTGCCCGCCTCGAGATTCATGCGCCCGGAGCCGTTCACGATCTGGCCGGCCTGGTCGCTGCCGAAGGTCATGCGCGTCAGCCGGAGGCTCGAGGCGCTAAGGTCGCCGTCCGCATCGAGGCCGATGCGGCCCCCGCCCTGCAGCGCGAAATAGGCGCCATCCGCGGCCTCGAGCCGCATGCCGTTCATCGTGAACGAGTTGGAGCCGATCGCGGTGATGCCGACTTCGAGCTGAGTGCCGTTAGACCACAGCAACTGGAAGGTGCCTATCGTCGGGAGTGACGGGGGGAGCGGGTCGCTGAACGCGATCGTGTTCGCCGCATTGTCGATCGAGTTCGCCGCCGTGCTCATTTCCGCTGAATATGCGGAAAACGTGAAGCCCGGATCGAGCACCGCCGCGGTGCTGTGTACATCAACGAATTTCGTCATTTTCCTTCCCCTTGCGTCTTGGATTGCCGGAAGTTTTCGAAGCCATTCAAGTATAGGCTGTGTAAGACAATCCTAATTTGCAGAGCGGGCAAGTTTGATCTGACGCAAATCCGCGGCGGGGATGAGGAAGATGCCCCGCTTACTCGGGGCGGAAGGCGTAGAAGAGGTCGGGTTCGCTGACGACATACAGGTTGCCGCGCTCGTCGAGCGTGAGCCCTTCGGCCTGCGGGATGCTGGCGGCGAGGCCGGCGAATCCGGCGGCGAAGCCCTGGTAGCCGACGTAGCGGCCGTCGGCGTCGAGTTCGAGCGCGAGCTTGGAGCCGTCGCTGAGCAGGATCAGGTGGCCGGTGCGCGGGTCGAACTCGACCGACGAGAAGTCGCGCGCGACGAGCTTGTGGCGGATCCAGTCCTCGCGGTCGATCACCTCGACGTCGAGGCGGCCGGCGAGGCTCGCGCGCAGGCCGCGGATCTCGTAGAGCTTGCGCGGCGAGTGTTCCTTGACGACGAACAGGCGGTCGCCGGCTTCGTCGTAGGCAAGGCCCTCGAAGCCGGCGTTGTCGCCCGCCCCCAGCGCCAGCGTGAGCGCGGGCAGCCCGGCGCGCGCGAGGACGGCATCCGGCGCGGCCGGGATGGGCGCGACGACGAGGGACTGGCGGCGCTCCTCGGCGAGCAGCAGCCGGCCGTCGCCCAGCACCGCGATGCCTTCGACGTCGTTGAAGCCGTCGAGCCGATGGCGCGCGAGCACGTCGCCGTCGGTGTCTAGCGCGAGCAGTTGCGGCGGTTCATTGACGACGGCCCACAGGTGGCCGCGGCGGGCGTCCCATGCGAGGCCCGACAGGTTGCGTCCGACTCCCGCGACGGCGTGGCCCTCGACGCTCACCTGGTAGCCGGACAGCGTGGCGGGCGAGCCTTCGGCGCGGGCGGGCTGCAGCGCGGAGACGGCCGCGGCGAAGGCGCGGTCGAGCCGTCCGCCGTCCGCCTGCAGGGCGAGCCCCAGCGCCGTTGCGGCGAGAATGCCGCCCCACCACGCGGTCGTCCGCGTCAGCGGGAAGGGGGTGGGGAGGGGGCGGGTGAGAAGTCTTGAAGCGGAGATCATCGTGCTGCCTTGTGTGGTCACGCGTAGCACGGAGTCTCGCAGGGCAATGTTTCAGGCGCTTGTCGACGGGCGCGGGGTGCATGCTACTGTAGCCGGCTGCGCGCGGCCGCGGCGAAGGGATGCGACGCGTTCTGTCGCATGCGCGCGGTACTGTGCGCAGCGCGGGCATCCGGCGCGGCAAGGGTAAGGGGAGACGGGAACAGGCATGGAGCATGAGGTCCGGGGGGCGAGCGATCTGGCGGGCGGGCTGATGGTGATCCACGGCAACCACCCGGAGGCGCTGCGCGACGTGCTGGTCGCGTGGATGAAGCGCCATCCGCTGGCGCCGCTGGAAAACGAGCTGATCCTCGTGCAGAGCAACGGCATCGCGCAGTGGCTGAAGATGGCGCTCGCGGCGGACGAGGCGGCAGGCGGCTGCGGCATCGCCGCGGCGCTGGACGCCTTCCTGCCCTCGCGCTTCGTGTGGCAGGCCTACCGCGCCGTGCTGGGCGGCGAGGCAGTGCCGGAGGTGTCGCCCTTCGACAAACCCCTGCTGGTCTGGCGGCTGATGCGCCTATTGCCGCAACTCCTCGAACGCGAAGAGTTCGTGCCGCTCGCGCGCTTCCTCGCCGACGACGAGGATCTGCGCAAGCGCCACCAGCTCGCCGAGCGCCTCGCCGACCTCTTCGACCAGTACCAGATGTACCGCGCCGACTGGCTCGCGGCGTGGGCGGGGGGCGAGGACGTGCTGCTCACCGCGCGCGGCGCGCGCGAGCCCTTGCCGGCCGCACAAGCCTGGCAGCCGGCGCTGTGGCGCGCGCTGCTGGATGACGTCGGCGCGGCGCTCGCCGGTAGCGGCCGCGCGGCCGTGCATACGCGCTTCCTCGCGGCGGTTGGCGCGCTGCGGGACGCGCCGCGCCCGCCCGCGCTGCCGCGGCGCGTGATGGTGTTCGGCATCTCCTCGCTGCCGGCGCAGACGCTGGAAGTGCTGGCGGCGATCGCGCAGTGGAGCCAGGTGCTGCTGTGCGTGCATAACCCGTGCGAGCACTACTGGGCCGACATCGTCGCGGACAAGGACCTGCTGCGCGCGACCGCCTCGCGCCACGCGCGCCGCGCCGGCATGCCGGACGTGCTGGTGGAAGAGGAGCTGCATCTGCACGCCCATCCGCTGCTCGCCGCATGGGGCAAGCAGGGGCGCGACTTCATCGGGCTGCTCGACGAGCACGACGCGGGCGACGCGCGCGACCGCTACGCGCGCCGCTTCGCCGAGGTCGGCACGCGCATCGACCTCTTCGAGTCGCACGGCGACGACTGCCTGCTGCACCAGCTGCAGGACGACATCCGCGACCTGCGCCCGCTCGCCGAGACGCGCGCGCGCTGGCCGGCGGTCGATCCCGCGACGGACGCCTCGATCCGTTTCCACGTCGCGCACGGCCCGCAGCGCGAGGTCGAGATCCTGCACGACCAGCTGCTCGCGGCCTTCAACGCCGACGCGAGCCTGCGCCCGCGCGACGTGATCGTGATGGTGCCGGACATCGACGCCTACGCGCCGCACATCCAGGCGGTGTTCGGCCTGCTCGACGCCGACGACCCGCGCTTCATCCCCTTCACGGTCGCCGACCAGGGCCTTCGCCACCACGATCCGCTATTGAACGCGGTCGAGAAGCTGCTGGGCCTCCCGCAGTCGCGCGTGGCGGTGTCCGACGTGCTCGACCTGCTGGAGGTGCCGGCGCTGCGCACGCGCTTCGGCATCGCTGAGGATGATCTGCCGCTGCTGCACCGTTGGGTGCGCGGCGCGAACATCCGCTGGGGCCTGCACGCCGAGCAGCGCGCGAGCCTCGGCCTGCCCGAGGGGGCGGAGCAGAACTCGTGGCTGTTCGGCCTGCGCCGCATGCTGCTGGGCTATGCGGTGGGCGGCGCGGGGGACGCCAATGAGGCCTGGCAGGGCATCGAGCCCTACGACGAGATCGGCGGGCTGGATGCGGGGCTGGTCGGCCCGCTCGCGACGCTGCTGGAGCGCCTCGACGCGGCCTGGCGCGGCCTGCGCGAGACGGCGACGGTGGCGGACTGGTGCCAGCGCCTGCGCGGCCTGCTCGCGGACTTCTTCGATCCCGCGGATGCCAGCGGCGCCTACACGCTGCAGCGCCTCGACGCGGCGCTGCAAAGATGGCAGGACGCCTGCGCGGCGGCGGGGCTCGCCGAGGCGCTGCCGCTGTCGGTGGTGCGCGAGCACTGGCTCGCGCAGATGGACGACTCGGGCCTGTCGCAGCGTTTCTTCGCCGGCGCGGTGACTTTCGCGACGCTGATGCCGATGCGCGCGATCCCCTTCCGCCACGTGTGCCTGCTGGGCATGAACGACGGCGACTACCCGCGCACGCGCGTGCCGATGGACTTCGACCTGATGGGGCGCGACTACCGTCCCGGCGACCGTTCGCGCCGCGAGGACGACCGCTACCTGTTCCTCGAGGCGCTGCTGTCGGCGCGCGAGCGCCTGCACGTGAGCTGGGTCGGGCGCAGCATCCACGACAACACCGCGCGTCCGCCCTCGGTGCTGGTCGGCCAGCTGCGCGACCACCTCGCGGCCGGCTGGCGGATCGTGGGGCAGGATGGCGCGGATGACGGAGAGAGGCTTCTCGCCGCGCTCACCGTCGAGCACCGTCTGCAGCCCTTCAGCCCGGACTATTTTCCTGCCGCCGGAACGGTCACGCCGCTGTTCACGTATGCGCGCGAGTGGCACGACGGGCACGACGGTCTCGCGGCCGATGCCGCCGTGCCCGCGCCGCTGGCGCCGCTCGACGAGAGCGAGCCGCTGACGCTGCGCGAGCTCGCCGATTTCCTCAAGGAGCCCGCGAAAGTCTTCCTGCGCCGGCGCCTGGGCGTGTATTTCGAACTGCCCGACCCGGCGAGCGAGGACCACGAACCCTTCGCGCTCGACGCGCTGCAGAACTGGCAGTTGCAGGACGAGCTGATCGCGGCCCAGCTCGACGCACTCGGCCGCGGCGAGGAGCGCGAGGCGGCGCTGGAGCGGGCGCTCGCGCGCATCGAACGGCGCGGCGAACTCGCGCCCGGCCGCTTTGCCGGACTCATGCAGGCGGCGCTCGCCGAGCCGATGGAAAGCCTCTTCGAACGCTACGCGAAGGCGCTCGCGGATTGGCCCGAGGCGGTCGAGCCGGACGAGGACGTCGCCTTCGAGCACGCGTTCGGCACCGCGCGGCTCGTCGTCGCCGATCGCCTCGGCGGCCTGCGCCGCAATGCAGATGGCGCACGCGGCCGGCTCGTGCTGGAACGCGGCAGCGTCATCGAGGACGGCAAGTACCGCCGCGACAAGCTCCTGGGCCACTGGATTGCGCACGCGGCCGGCCATCTCGGCGGCGCGCCGCTGACGAGCCGCATCGTCAGCAAGGCGGGGGACGCGCCGATCAACCCGCTCGCGCCCGAGGCGGCGCAGGAATACTTCCGCCGCCTGCTGGAAGCCTGGCACGACGGGCTCACGCGCCCGCTGCCGTTCGCGGTGAAGACGGCCTTCGCGTGGATCGGCAAGGGCGGACGCCCGGACACGCCGCGCGACAGCGACGCCGGGCGCGAGGCGCGCATCGCCTTCGACGGCGACGGCTCCAAGCGCCAGGGCGAGCGCGCGTACAGCGCCTATCTCGCGCGCACCTGGCCGGATTTCGACGCGCTGTGGGCCGGCGGCGAGTTCGCGCGCCTCGCCGATCGGCTGCTGCGCCCGCTGTACGACGCGGTCGGTTCGGCCAAGGGCGGCAAGGCCGACGCCGCCGCGCAGGGAAACGACGCATGAATCCGACGATGTCCGAACCGCAGAAACTCGACCCGCTCGCCTTCCCGCTGCACGGCAGCCGCCTCATCGAGGCGAGCGCCGGCACCGGCAAGACCTTCACGATCGCCGCGCTGTACGTGCGCCTGGTGCTCGGCCACGGCGGCGAGGCCGCCTTCGCGCGTGCGCTCACGCCGCCCGAGATCCTCGTCGTGACCTTCACCGACGCCGCGACCAAGGAGCTGCGCGACCGCATCCGCGCGCGCCTCGCGGAGGCTGCGGGCTGTTTCCGCGCCGACCCGGCGGAGGTCGAGGCAAGCGAGCGCGGCAAGGATTTCCTGCATGACCTGCGCGCGGACTATCCGCCCGAGGCCTGGCCCGGCTGCGCGCGCAAGCTGCAGCTCGCCGCCGAGTGGATGGACGAGGCCGCGGTGTCGACGATCCACGGCTGGTGCAAGCGCATGCTCAACGAGCACGCCTTCGACAGCGACAGCCTGTTCACGCAGCAGCTCGAAACCGACCAGCGCGAGCTGCTCGCCGAGGTTGTGCGCGACTTCTGGCGCAGCTTCTTCGTGCCGCTCGACGCGGACGCGGTCGCGGCGATCGCCGGCTGGTGGGCGACGCCGGACGCGCTGCAGGGTGAGCTGCGCAAGCTCGTCGAGCACGCCGAGGCGCTGGACGAAGCGCCGCCGCCGGCCGCGGCGGTCGCTGCCGCGCGCGACGCGAAGGCGCAGGCACTCGCGACGCTGAAGGCGCCGTGGCCGCAGTGGGCCGACGAGCTGGAGGAACTGCTCGACGCCGGCGTCGCGACGAAGCAGGTCGTTGGCAGCAAGATCCAGCGGCGCTATTACGAACCGTGGCTGACTGCGCTGCGCAGCTGGGCCGCCGATCCCGCGGCCGAGGCGCCCGCTCTGAAGAAGGGCTGGGGGCGCTTCACGCCCGAGGGCATGGCCGAGGCGTGGAAGGACGGCAGTCCGCCCGACCACCCCGCCTTCGTGGAGATCCCCCGCCTGAAGGCCGCGCTCGCCGACCTGCCGCAGGCGCGTGCCGAGCTGCTGCGCTTCGCCGCGCGCTGGGTCGCCCGGCGTTTTGCGGCCGAGCAGCAGCGGCGCGCGCAGATGGGCTTCAACGATCTCCTCACGCGCCTCGACGCGGCGCTGCGCCAGCCCAACGGTGAACGCCTCGCCGACGTGATCCGCCGCCAGTTCCCGGTCGCGCTGATCGACGAGTTCCAGGATACCGACCCGGTCCAGTACGACATCTTCGACCGTGTCTATCGCATCGCCGCGAACGCTGCCGACGCCGGCGTGGTGCTGATCGGCGACCCCAAGCAGGCGATCTACGCCTTCCGCGGCGCGGACATCTTCACCTACCTGCGCGCGCGCCGCGACGCGGGCGGGCGGCTGTTCACGCTGGGCACGAACTACCGCTCGACCAACGCGATGGTCGCGGCGGTGAACCGCTGCTTCGCGCAGGCCGAGGCGCGCGAAGAGGGCGAGGGCGCCTTCCTGTTCCGCAAGCAGGACGACAACCCCGTGCCCTTCCAGTCCGTCGAAGCCAAGGGACGGCGCGAGCGCCTCGTCGTCGACGGCGCGCCGGTCACGGCGCTCACCTGCTGGGCGCTCGATCCGCGCGAGGCGGGCAAGGCGGTCGGCGTCATGGACTACCGCGCGCGCATGGCCGCGAGCTGCGCCGCGGAGATTGTGCACCTGCTGAACCTCGG
Source organism: Aromatoleum tolulyticum (assembly GCF_900156155.1). Lineage (GTDB taxonomy): Bacteria > Pseudomonadota > Gammaproteobacteria > Burkholderiales > Rhodocyclaceae > Aromatoleum > Aromatoleum tolulyticum. The sequence continues at coordinate 50,963 of NZ_FTMD01000020.1, read as the reverse complement.
CCAGCGCGGGCGGGCGGGGTTCGCACGGGAAGGGGAAGCGCTCGCGGCGCTGCGTCCGGCCGACATCGCGATCCTCGTGAACAGCCGCAAGGAGGCCGACGCCGTGCGCGCCGCTCTCGCCGGGGGCGGGGTGCGCAGCGTCTATCTCTCCGACCAGGAATCGGTGTTCGCCAGCCCGCAGGCGCAGGAGCTGCAGCGCTGGCTCGCCGCCTGTGCCGAACCGGACGACGACGGCCTGCTGCGCGCCGCGCTCGCAACGCCCAGCCTCGGCCTCGACTGGGCGGCGCTCGACCGCCTGCGCCGCGACGAGCTGGAATGGGAAGGTCGCGTGCTGCAGTTCCGCGCCTACCGCCAGGTGTGGCGCCGCCAGGGCGTGCTGCCGATGCTGCGCCGCCTGCTGGGCGACTTCGGCGTGCCGCGGCGGCTCCTCGGCGGCAGCAAGGGGGCAGGCGGGGGCGCCGTGCAGGACGGCGAGCGTGCGCTCACCGACCTGCTGCATCTGGCCGAACTGCTGCAGCACGCGAGCGTCGCCCTCGAGGGCGAACACGCGCTGATCCGCCACCTCGCCGAGCAGCGTGCCGACGCCGAGAACGGAGACGACGCGAGGAAGCTGCGCCTCGAGAGCGACGCCGACCTCGTGCAGGTTGTCACCGTGCACAAGTCCAAGGGCCTCGAATACCCGCTCGTGTTCCTGCCCTTCGCGTGCACCTTTTTCGAGACCACGGCCAAGAGCCTGCCGCTGAAGCTGCACGACGACACGGGCCGGCTGCGGCTCGTTCTGGAGCCCGAAGACGGCGACGTCGCGGACGCCGACCAGGAGCGCCTCGGCGAGGATCTGCGCAAGCTCTACGTCGCGCTGACGCGTGCGCGCCACGCGACCTGGATCGGCGTCGCGCCGGTGGACAAGCTGGAGCGCAGCGCGCTGGGCTATCTCCTCGCCGGCGGCGCGTCGGTCGCGAACGACGCCTTGCCCGATGCGCTGCGTGCCCTGCGCGGCGACTGCGAACACATCGCCGTCGAATCCGCCCCGGCGCCCTCCGGCGCGCGCTTCGTGCCGCGCGTCGCCCGCAGCGAGCTCGGCGCCGCGCGCGAACCGCGCCGGCCGGTGCGCGAGTTCTGGTGGATCGCGAGCTATTCGGCGCTGCGCACCGCGGAGGCGGACGGCGCGGAAGTCGGTGCGGGGGAGTTCGCCGTAGCCGGAGCCGCGCCCGCGCTTGTTCCACCGCTCCCTGCCGCGGAAACCCCGGCCGAAGAGACCTTCGCCGAGACGCTGGCCGAACCTCCCGGCGCGCCGGCCGCGCCCGGCGGCGACCAGCGCCTGCACCGCTTCGCGCGCGGCGCCGGCCCCGGCACCTTCCTGCACGAGATCCTCGAATGGGCCGCGCGCGAAGGCTTCGGCCGCGTGCTCGCGGTGCCCGAGCGCGCCCGCGACATGATCGCGCGCCGCTGCGCCGTGCGCGGCTGGAGCCACTGGACGGAGACGCTGACGCGCTGGCTGCTCGACTTCATCGCCACGCCGCTGCCGCTGCCCGACGGCGATGCGCCGCGGCTGGCCGACCTCGCGGGCGCCCGCCCGGAAATGGAGTTCTGGTTCGAGACCCATCGCGCCGACCTCGTGCGCCTCGACGTCCTCGTGCGCACGCACACGCTCGCCGGCGCGGCACGGCCGGAACTCGCGCCGGGGCAGCTCAACGGCATGTTGAAGGGCTTCATCGACCTCGTCTTCGAACACGGCGGGCGCTACTACGTGGCCGACTACAAATCCAACTGGCTGGGGCCCGACGACGCGGCCTACACGCCCGGCGCGATGCGCGACGCGGTGCTGGCGAAGCGCTACGAGCTGCAATACGTGCTCTACCTCTTCGCGCTGCACCGTCTGTTGAAGTCGCGCCTGCCCGACTACGATTACGATCGCCACGTCGGCGGCGCGGTGTACCTCTTCCTGCGCGGCAGCCACGCGCCGACCCGCGGCGTGCATGCCGAGCGTCCGCCGCGCGTGCTGATCGACGCGCTGGATGCGGAATTCGGCATGGCCGTGGCCGGGGAGGGCGCGCGATGAAACGTACGACCCGAGGCGGCCGTCCCGGCACGGACCGCATGGATGACCTGTTCGCGACCGACGGCGCCTCGATGGCGATGCCGGACCTTCGCACCGCCGCGGGCGGGCGGGGGGCTGCGGCGCGCGGCGATGTTGCCGCGCTGCTGCGCCGCTGGGTCGAGCGCGGCTGGCTGCGCCCGCTCGACCGCGTGTTCGCGGAATTCCTGCGCGACGAGGCGCCCGACGCCGACCCTCTGTTGCTGCTCGCCGCGGCGCTCGCGAGCCACCAGCTCGGCCGCGGCCACGTGTGCCTGGATCTCGCTGCGACGCTCGACGATCCGCGCTTCGCGCTGTCGCTGCCGCCCGAAGGCGACGACGAGACGGATCTGCCGCCGCTGCCGGACGAGGTGCTTGCCGGCGTGACGCTGGCCGGTTGGCTGGCCGCAATGGAGCACCCGCTGCTCGTTGCGCACCCCGACCGTAGGGCGGATGAGGCGAAGCCGTTATCCGCCGTCATGGTCGAGAGTAACGAAGCAGCGGTGCCACAGGATGCGACATCCGGCGGAAGGCGCTGCGCTTTTGGCTCCGCCGAAACTTCGTCCTGGCCGTCGCCAGGAGTTCGTTTTCCGCCCTACGGATCGGCATCCAACAACCCGCTCGTGCTCGTCGGCACGCGCCTCTACCTGCGTCGCTACTGGCAATACGAATGCGACGTGCGCGCAGGCATCGACGCGCGCCTCGCCGCACCGCCCGCGGCGCTCGACCCCGCGGCCTTCCGCCAGGCGCTCGATGCGCTTTTCCCGCCGCGCGCTGACGGTGGCGTCGACTGGCAGAAGCTCGCCTGCGCGCTGGTCGCGCGCAGCGCCTTCGGCATCGTCACCGGCGGCCCCGGCACCGGCAAGACCACCACCGTCGTGCGCCTGCTCGCGCTGCTGCAGAGCCTCGCGCTCACCGGGCCGCAGCGGCGCCCGCTGCGCATCCGCCTCGCGGCGCCCACCGGCAAGGCCGCGGCGCGGCTCAACGAGTCGATCGCCGGCGCGGTCGCGAAGCTCGAACTCGACCGCCTGCCCGGCGGCGAAGGCGTGCGCGCAGCGATCCCGGTCGCGGTCGGCACGCTGCATCGCCTGCTCGGCAGCCGCCCGGACACGCGCCACTTCCGCCACGATGCGCGCAACCCGCTGGCGCTCGACGTGCTGGTCGTCGACGAGGCCTCGATGGTGGATCTCGAGATGATGGCCGCGGTGCTCGCGGCGCTGCCGGCGCACGCGCGCCTGGTGCTGCTCGGCGACAAGGACCAGCTCGCCTCGGTAGAGGCCGGCGCGGTGCTGGGCGAGCTGTGTGCCCGCGCGCACGCAGGCAGCTACACCCCGGCGACGCGCGACTGGCTCGCCGGCGTGACCGGCGCGCGCATCGACGACGCCCTCGTCGATCCGCAGGGCGCGCCGCTCGATCAGGCCGTGGCGATGCTGCGCGTGAGTCACCGCTTCACCGCCGACAGCGGCATCGGCCGCCTCGCCGAAGCCGTCAATGCCGGCGAGCCCACGGCGATGCACGCGGTGCTGAACGGAGCCGGCTCGCCGCGCTGCGCCGATCTCGCGCGCGTGCGTCTCACCGGCGACGCGGATCTGCGCGCGCTCGTGATCGCCGGCGGCGCGGACAATTTCCCCGGCGGCGGGAAACTCGCCGGCAGCGACACACCGCCACCCGCGGGCTTCGGCCATTACCTGCAGGTGATGCGCGACGGGCGCCCGCCGCTCGATGCAGCGCAGGCCGATTTCGACCGCTGGGCGCGCGCGGTGCTCGCTGCGCAGGGGCGCTTCCAGCTGCTGTGCGCGCTGCGCCGCGGCCCGTGGGGCGTCGCGGGGCTCAACGAGCGCGTCGCGCGCATGCTGCACGCGGCCGGCCTGATCCAGGCCGATCACGGCTGGTATCCCGGCCGGCCGGTGCTCGTCACGCGCAACGACTACGGCCTGGGCCTCATGAACGGCGACGTCGGCGTGACGCTGGAGCTGCCGCGCCCCGCGCCGGAGGGCGGACTGGAGCGGGGACTGCAATGGGGTCTGCGGGTTGCCTTCCCCGCCGGCGACGGCAGCGATGGCGTGCGCTGGGTGCTGCCGAGCCGCCTGCAGGCGGTCGACACGGTGTATGCGATGACGGTGCACAAGTCGCAGGGCTCGGAGTTCACGCACGCCGCACTGGTGCTGCCCGACACGCTGAACCCGGTGCTCACGCGCGAGCTCGTGTATACGGGCATCACCCGCGCGCGCCAGTGGCTGACGCTGGCGACCGCGGGTTCCGACCGGGTGCTGGACGAGGCGGTCGGCCGGCGCGTGCTGCGCGCGAGCGGCCTGATGGCCGCCCGCCACGCCCCCTGAGCCGGCCGGCGGTCCGGCTTGCTGGACGACTCGTTGGACGACTCATTGGACGATATTCACGACCCCTTCGTCGCGCCCGCCGCCGCTCGAGATCACGCGCACGATGTCGCCCGCGACCGCACGCACCGGCGAATTGCGCACGTCGATCTGCCACGCCCCGGTCGCGTCCGAGGTCACCGTCGCGATCGTCTCGTTCGTGCGCACCAGCGTCGCGGTGATCTGCGCGCCGGCCTGGTTCGTCGCGCCGCGCACCTCCCAGCGGCCCGAGTCCGCGCGGAAGTTGCTGCGCGTCAGATCGACCGTATCCATCGCCACCGGTTGGGCGGTGATCGTCACCGGCGTGGGCGCCGACACCAGGCCGCCGATGTCCGCGACCGTGTAGCTGAAGGTATAGGTCCCCGCCGCGGCCGCGGTGACGATCACGTCGCCGGTCTGCGGATTCTGCACGTCCAGCCCCGGCGGCAGCGGGAACTGCAGCTGCACCGTGGTGCTGTCCATATTGCCGTTGGCGTCGGTGTCGTTGGCCAGTAGATGCACCTCGGTCGCCAGGCCGACGAACACGTTCGCGGCGTCCGCGACCGCCACGGGGGCGACGTTCGTCGGCACGGTGCCGGCCGGCGGCGGGGGCGGCGGTGCGGTCACCCCGTCGACGGTCGCGACGGCCTGGCTCAGGTTGGTCAGGTTCACCGCCTTGACCTGCGACGGGCAGGCGCCGTCGGAGTCGACCTCGCCCTCGTTGACGATCACGCTGTAGCGATAGGTGCCGAACTCGGGCGCCTCGATGTCCACCGTCGTGCTCATCGAGCCGTACAGGTAGTTGGTCTTCGGGTTGCGGAATTCGATCGTCGAGGCTGCGGGCAGGTACGCCGAGCCCTGCACCTGCAGGCGCGAACCGGGGACGCAGCCGGTTTTCGTGATGCTGGTCTTGGGCACGGCCGGATCGATCAGGGCGCCGCCCGCCGCTTCCAGCGAGAAGTGGTAGAAGTTGCCGTCGTCACCGTAATAGCCTTCCAGCGCCGCGAAGGTGCCGACCGGGATCGACGCGGGATCCACGGCGAAGCCGAATTCGTTCTTGTAGCCCTTCGACAGCAGGCGCGGATCGGTGCTTTCGCGCATCGGGATGTCGAGCAGGCTCATCGCGCCCGCATCGTTCTTCGTCAGCGAGCCGAGCAGCACCGTCTCGGCGGGTTCGATCGCCACGCTGGTGATCAGCGGCGTCGCGCTGCCGTCGGCCGCGATCTTCACCTCGCCCAGCAGGATCGCCGTGGAGCCGACGAAGCCGTCGCGCAACAGGCCGGGGAAGCGTGCCGGGTCGGTCAGCTCGGCGGCGCTCAGGGTCTTGGTGGGCGTGTGGATCGTCGCGCCCGGCGGCACGAGGAAAGTGCGGCCGAACACGCCGAGTTCGACACCCGTGCCGTCGGGGCGGCTGTAGATGCTCCTGACGATGCCCTCGGTCTCGAACGGGATGGGCACGACCTGGGCCGAGGCCGCGGCGGGGGCGCCCAGCGCACACAGGAGCGCGAGCGTGCGGACCAGCGGTTTGAGCGAAACGGAGGGTGTCGGACTGCGTCTGGACGGGAGGCTCATGACGGTATTCCTCGAAAACTCGGTTGGGGATCTGGACTACGCGCACCGGTCTTCCGCAAATCACATGCCATACATCCAAGGTGATAAATTTGTATCCGGATATATGTATCCGGAGGGCAAATCCGGGGAAAATGCGGGGAAAATTGGGTGGGGGTAATCACCCAATCTGGGGAACTCAGGGCGCGGAAAAATGGCGACTGAATGCCACTGCGCGGCCTACATCCAGTAACGTTAAGCCGGTCACGGTGGCGTCCGCGGTTTGGCGTCACACTGGTGCAACGTGTGTTCGGGGTATTTCACCCGGCGCCCATTCCCTCCGGAGTCTCACGGACATGGACGGCAACCGGAAACCTTTCAACCTGCGCCGATGGTTTTCCATCGTCAGCCTGCTGGTGACGGGCGGCGCGGCCATTGTCTCGGGCGCGATCCTGTCCAACTTCTTCGTGTCGGAAGCGATCAAGCGCGACGCGATGCTCACCACCCAGTTCATCCAGTCGATCGCCGAGATCGAGCTGCGCCACGGCCGCTTCGGCCTCGTCCAGGTTTCCCTCGGTGGCATCCTCGACTCGCGCATCACGGCCGCGGAACTCCATATCGAGGAAGAGAACCTCGCGCGTGCGCGCCAGGAGTTCTTCGACCACCTGCGCCTGATGCCCGAGGCCCTGCTCGCGACCGTGTTCGCGCCGGACGGCTTCGTCATCTGGTCGGCCAATGCGACCCTGATCGGCAAGAGCTTTCCGGACAACCGCGACCTGAAGGAAGTCATCAAGCGCAAGGAAGGGATCGCGGGCGGCCACCTGAAGAGTTCCGTCGGGGGCAAGGTCGAGCAGCAGTTCGTGCGCTACCCCGAGGACATCTACATCGAAAACTACGTGCCGCTGCTCGACCGCGAAGGCAAGGTCGTCTCCATCGTCGAGATCTACAAGGAACCGCGCGATCTCATCTACTCGCTCAAGCGCGGCTACCTGCTGATCTGGCTCGCCGCGTTGCTGTCGGGTGCAGCGATCTACCTGTGCCTGCACTGGATCATCATCCGTGCCGCGCGCCAGATCGACGCCCAGCAGCGCGAGATCGTCGACAACAAGACGCTCGTCGCGCTCGGCGAAATGTCCTCCGCCGTCGCGCACGGCCTGCGCAACCCGCTCGCGTCGATCCGTTCCAGCGCCGAAGTTGCGCTCGAAGTCGGCGATCCGGCGACCGCGAAGAACCTCAACGACATCGTCACCCAGGTCGATCGGCTGTCGACTTGGGTACGGGAATTGCTTCAATTTTCGAAGCCGATCAGTGAGGAACGCGAGGCGGTGAAGATCGACATGGCCCTGGACAACGCGCTATCCACCTACGAGGTGCAGATCCGCCGCGCCGGCATCGAAGTCGACTGGACGCCCGAAGCGGCGCCGGCCGTCGAGGTGCATGCGAACGGACCGCTGCTGGAGCAGGTGCTCAACAGCGTGCTGTCCAACGCCCTCGAAGCCATGCCGCGCGGCGGGCGCCTCGGCGTGTTGGTGGAGGCAACGGAGCGCGACCGCGTCACCGTGAAGATCTCCGACACGGGCTGCGGGATGTCCGCGAAGCAGCTCGAAATGGCCTTCAAGCCCTTCCACACGACGAAACGTGGCGGCCTGGGTGTCGGTCTGGTGCTGGTAAAGCGGATAATGGAGCGATTTGGCGGGGCCGTCGTGCTGGACAGCAGGGAGCAGGCGGGAACCACCGTGAGTCTGACATTCAAGGTAGCCGAGCAGGAGTAAGGAAATGCCAAACACGATCCTGGTCGTCGAAGACGACGAGATCCTGGGCGATAACATCTGTACCAGCCTCAAGCGCAACGGCTGGGACGTCCAACTGGCGGGCTCTTCCGAAGAGGCCCTCAAGTTGCTGACCGTGCTGCACCCCGACGTCATCCTCACCGACCTCAACCTGCCGGGCATCACCGGCATCGAGCTGATCGGCAAGGTGCGCGAAGCGGAGCCGGAAACCAAGGTCATTCTCATGACTGGGGATGGCAACGTGCAGCGCGCGGTGGAGGCGATGAAGGCCGGTGCCTACGACTACCTCACCAAGCCGCTCGTGCTGGCCGAGCTCAAGCTCCTCATCGAGCGTGCCCTCGAAGCGCGGCGCATGGAAAAGACCCTGTCCTTCTACCAGGAGCGCGAGACGCGCGACGCCGGCGTGAATGCGCTGATCGGCGCTTCGGCCCCGCTGCAGGCGATGAAGAACATGATCCGCCAGCTGCTCGAGGCCGAGCAGCACATGCCCGCGAACGAGCTGCCGGTGGTCCTGATCAACGGCGAGACCGGTACCGGCAAGGAACTCGTCGCGCGCGCCCTGCACGTCGACGGCACGCGCAGCAGCGGCCCCTTCGTCGAAGTGAATTGCGCGTCGATTCCGTCCCATCTTCTGGAAGCCGAGCTGTTCGGCCACGAGAAGGGCGCCTTCACCGACGCGCGCGACCGCCGCGCCGGCCTCGTCGAAGCGGCCGACGGCGGCACGCTGTTCCTCGACGAGATCGGCGAGATCGACCTCGCGCTGCAGGCCAAGCTGCTCAAGCTGCTCGAAGAGCGCACCATCCGGCGCCTCGGCTCGGTCAAGGAGATCAAGGTCAATCTGCGCATCATCAGCGCCACCAACCGCGACCTCGAACAGATGGTGCGCGAAGGCAAGTTCCGCAGCGACCTCTACTTCCGCCTACGCATCATCACCGTCAAGGTGCCGCCGCTGCGCGAGCGCGGCGAAGACATCGTCACGCTGGCGAAGCACTACCTCGAACAGCACGCCCGCCGCTACGGCAAGCCGGGTCTGTACTTCAACGACGACGCGCTCGCGGTGCTGAAGAGCTACGCGTGGCCGGGCAACGTGCGCGAGTTGCGCAACATGCTGGAGCAGACCGTGCTGCTCGCCGCTGGCAAGGCCATCACGCCCAACCAGCTGGCGATCTGCCCCGGCCTGTACGGCACCTGCGACCGCGACTTCCACTCGCTCGACAGCTATTGCATGTCGGTGCCGCCCACGGGCGTCAGCGTCCCCGAAGTCGAGCGCGACCTCGTCATCAAGATGCTCGACAAGACCGACTGGAACGTCACCAAGTCCGCGCGCCTGCTGGGTCTCACGCGCGACATGCTGCGCTATCGCATCGAGAAGCTGGGCCTCGAGCGTCCGCGCTGACGCGGCAAGAATGCAGGGGAGGGAGAGGGGGGCGCGGCGCAAGCCGCGCCCTTTTTTCATCGGAATCGGGTTACATCAGAACCGGTTTAGCAGGTTCCTTCCCCTTCAAGGGGAAGGGACCTGCTAATAAGCCCGCGCGCGCAGTTTCCTTCACCAGGTTGAGTGCTGCACGGTGGCTACCTCCCCTTCAAGGGGGCGGAGGCGGGGCTTTGAATCGGAACGGGCGCCCAACCCTCGACGCGACACCATGAAATTGACCGCCGCGTCGTTAGAAGGTCCCTTCCCCTTCAAGGGGAAGGACAGGATGGGGATGGGTCAAGCAGACGTGGCATACGCTGCCGATCACTGAATGCTGCTCGCCAGCTCGAAGATCGGGATGTACATCAGGATCACGATGACGCCGATCACCAGGCCGATGAAGGTCATCAGCAGGGGTTCGAACAGGCGTACGAACCACTCGATGAAGCGGCTCATCTCCTCGTCGTAGAAGTCCGCGGTGCGCTCCATCATCTCGCCGAGGTTGCCGGCGTGCTCGCCCGCGCGCAGCATGCGCAGCGACACCGGCGTGGCCATGCGGTTTTCCTCCAGCGCCCACGACAGCGCGTGGCCCTCGCGGATGCGGGCGGCGACTTCGTCGAGACGGGTGCGCGTCGCCACGCCCAGCAGGCCGCGCACCATGCCGATCGCCGTCAGGATGGGGATGCCCCCCTGCAGCAGGATGCCCAGCGAACGGTAGAAGCGCGCCATCTCGTAAATGAACAGCCGCTTGCGGATCGCCGGCACCGACTCCAGCACCTTCGACAGCGCGCGCCGCACCGGCGGCTGGCGCAGCAGCAGCGTCGCGCCGGCGAGCGCCGCGAGCGCGCCGGCGCCCAGCTCCAGCTGGTGCGCGTGCAGGAACTGGCCGGACGCCAGCAGCACGCGCGACAGCCACGGCAGGTTGGTGCCGACGTCCTCGAACACCGCCGCGAAGCGCGGCACCACGTAGCCGATCAGGAACAGCAGCACACCGCAGCCAACCACGAATAGCAGCGCGGGATACACCGCCGCGCTGACGATCTTCTGGCGCACCTCGTCGACGCGGCTGCGGTAGGCGACGTAGCGGCCCAGCGCGGCGCCGACGTCGCCGGTCTTCTCGCTCGACTGGATCAGCGCCACGTACAGTTCGGGAAACACCTCCGGCGCGCGCGCCAGCGCCTGCGACAGCGACTTGCCCTCGTACAGCGCGCGCACCAGGTCGTCCAGCACCTTGCGCGCGTGGCCGTCGCTCTCCTTCTCGGCGAGGCTCTCGAGCGCGTCGATCAGCGCCAGGCCGGCCTTCAGCAGCGTCGCCAGCTCCTGGCTGAACAGCACCAGCGGGAAGACCTCCTTGCGCTGCCAGCGCAGCGCCGGCAGGCGTTGCGCCGTGCGCAGCGACATCACGCGCAGGCCCTGCTCCTCGGCCTGGCGACGGGCGTCGGCGAGGCTGGTCGCGTCAAGCGTCAGCGCGACGACGCCCGCATCCCGACCGACCCCCTTGATGTTGTAGCGCATGGCGGGTCCCGGCGCGACGCGGCAGGCGCGTCACTCCCAGCTCGTGATGTCGGCGTTCTCGCCGTCGCCGCCGGGCTGGCCGTCCTTGCCCAGCGAGTACACGTCGTACTCGCCGTGCTCGCCCGGCGCCGCGTAGGCGTAGCTGCGGCCCCACGGGTCCTGCGGAACGCTCTTCTGCAGGTAGGGGCCGCCCCACTTCGGCTCGTTGCCGGGGCGCGTCACCAGCGCCGCGAGGCCCTGCTCGGTCGACGGGTAGTGGCCGGTGTCGAGGCGGTACAGGTCCAGCGCCTTCACCAGGCCCTCGACCTGCGCGCGCGCCGCCTTCACTTCCGACTTGCCGAGCTGGCTGAAGTATTTCGGTGCCACAAGGCCCGCGAGCAGGCCCAGCACCACCAGCACGACCAGCAGTTCCAGCAGCGTGAAGCCGCGAGAGGTGGCAAGTGAGTGGCCGCGGCGGAACATTCGACGATCATCCATGGGCTTTGTCGCTCAGTTGAAGTGGGTGTCCGCCAGTGTAGGAACAGGCTTCGGGCGGCGTCAATTTGTGCGAGCAGGAAACATGCCCGTGGCGTGACGCGTGACGCGGCGCGGGAATACAAGGCATGGCGCTTGCGTAATCCCCGAGGTGGTGGGGAATTTTCCCCAGTCAGGACGCAAGAATGGGAGACGCCGAATGCCTTCGCCCGCCCCGCTGCTGCTCGCAGCCTGGCTCGCGCTGCCCTTGGCCGCGCACGCCGACGTCTATATGAAGGTCGAGCCCGACGGCTCGGTCACCCTCACCGACGAACCGCGCCGCGGCTTCGAGCGCATCGTCGCCACGCCCGGCCCCGCAAGCGGGGGCAAGTCCCCCATTGGCGGGACCGGCATGGCGGTTCCCGCCGCCGATACCGGCAGCCTGCCGTATGCGCCGCTGGTCGCCGCGGCCGCGGTCGAGCACGATCTGCCCGAGGCGCTCATCCATGCCGTGATCCGCGCCGAATCGAACTACGACCCGGGGGCCGTGTCGCCGAAGGGGGCGGTCGGGCTGATGCAGCTGATGCCCGACACGGCGCGCGAGATGGGCGTCGCCGACGCGCGCGACCCCGCCGACAACATCCGCGGCGGCGCACGCTATCTCAAGCGCCTGCTCGGCATGTTCGGCAACGACGTGGGGCTCGCGGTGGCGGCCTACAACGCCGGCCCGGGGGCCGTGGCGCGCAGCGGCGGAACCCCGCCCTTCGCCGAGACGCGCCGCTACGTGCCGCGCGTGATCGAGCACTTCGAGCGACTTGGCGGCCGCCGCGCCGGGCGCATGTCCTGAGAAGTGGGGAATCTTGCCCGTTTTTGGGGGGGTGTACCCATGCACCGTCGAGGTGCGTGACAAATCCTTTGATTCCGCGGGATACGTCCACTCTTGCGAGCTGTATAAGCCCTTCGATATATGTCGAAACTGTAAATGGAGGCCCCCGGATGTGGGGGTCCGGATTGGGGGAAAGGCCCCGCGTCAACCGTGAAAGCCTTGAAATACCTGAGTTGCGGCACGACCGGAATACCTGGCACAGCGGTTGCTGTATGTCCCGCGGGACCTTCCCGTAACGCATCCGCCGGTTCGAACTGCCAGCGTTTCATCGGCCGACGTGGTGTCAGGCGAGGGGTCTGCGGACCCCGAGCCAAATAAATCTTACCCTTCGGAGATTCTGAAATGGCCAAGAACATTCGTACTCTCGTCGCGATCGCTGCTCTTCCCTTCGCTTTCGGTGCAGGGATGGCCCAAGCCAGTAATGCAGAGACCTGCTCACTCGAAGTCGGTTACGTCAAAGATGCGATCGTCGCTGGCAAGTTCCTCGGCGGTACGGCCGACGCGAACAGGACGAACATGCTCGCGAAGGTCGATGCGGCCAGCGCCAAGCTCGCACTCAATAAGCCCTCGGATGCAATCGATATCCTCGTTGCGGTAGCTGCGAAGGCGACCGAACTTGCCGACGCGCCGAAACCCAAGCTGGAATCTGCGACGGACATCAACAACGCCGCGACGGTCGCTATCGCGTGCGTGGGCGCTTCGCAGTAAGGGGGGGAGGGCGAGGTGACTGTTCCGAGTTCGAGGCCGGCACCCGAGTTCCGGCTGCTGTAATTCCCCTGCCCCATGACGGGAGATGAGCCATGAATGCGGCCATCCCGGTTGGCAGGAGGCGGGCGTCATGCGCGCCGGTGAGGCGCAGCGCTCGCACAGGCATGCAAGGGAGTTTGTCCAGGGTGTGCGCGGGGCTGGCGAAACAGCCGCCAGCGGCGTCAACCCGATAGATGCGAATCAATGCATTCGCAGGGCGGTACCGGCACGGTATGTCCCTTGCCTGTCGTAAAGGAAGCACGCGAAGAAGTGAGTGAATAACCGAATTCCTGGGCATGCGCCCGCGGATTTGTGCCGAGATCCCTGATCCTGATGGAGGCTTGAAATGGCCAGGAAGATTCGTACCCTCATCGCCGCCGTGGCGGTTCCTATGGTGCTCTTCGCGGGTATCGCAAGCGCCGGAAAGCCCGGAACTGTCGTACCGAATATTCCCTACGATATCGGCTTCACGATCGGAGGCTGCGAAGAGTCCCTTTCCGGATTGGAGTCGGCGGTGAAGGCCATGTATGGGGCCGAACCAAAGGGCAAGCAGGTGTCGATCATCGACAATCTGGTCTCCAAGGTCTATGGCGCGGACCAGAAGATCGACCAGGGCAAGCCGCTGGAGGCCGTTGGGCTTGTTGCCCAGGTCGAGGACAAGGCGTTCTATCTCATGTCCCTGCCGACGAGCAAGGAGCTGGCGATTTCCGCCGAAGCCTATGACGGAATCATTGCTTACGCCAGTTCGGAGCCTACGGGCGACGGGACCTTGAAGGGGCTGGCCGCGCAATGCGTTTATCAGAAGTGCCTCGATAGCGGCCAGTGCACCCTGTGACGCCTGGTCCCTGACGAGAATCTTGGATCATTATCGATCCGGCGACGCCATGCCGTTCGGCAGCGCCCTTGGGCGCGCTCGGGCGGAGCGTTGGCCGGACGTTCGGAACGACGACGATGAGCACGGACGATATCCGCTGCCGGTCCGGATCGCGTAGCACGGCGAGGCGGCCGTGACGGCGTTCGGCACCTTGCCGCGCCAGCGGGGCGAACGCGTCGTCGTCGCCGTGCTGGCCTTCGTATTGTGGCTGGCGCCCATCCTCGCGCTGGGCAACACTGCGCCGCGCGCTGCGGTGCCCGGTTCGGACATCTGCCGGGCGGCGGCCAAGAACGACAAGGCGCAGGAGCAGCACCCCGCCGGCCATCGCTGCCAGGACTGCTGCTGCTCGGCCGTGCGCCTCGCCTCCGGTCCGCCGCCCGCGGCGGAGTGGTTCTTCCTCCCCGCTGCTGCGCCCGTCCTCGCGGGCGCCGACCGTGCCCTGCCACGCGCGCTGGCGTGGCGCGACCTTGCGCCGCCGCCGCGTGCGCCCCCTGCTGCTGACGGAATCCCCGCGACCGCACCCGGCATCGGCTGAACGGCCGCTGCCTGCCGATTCCGTTTTCAGCCCTCCGGCCGCCCGCTGCCCGCGGCGCCCGGGGCGAGGGAGCCATCATGTCCTGCATCCTCCGTCCGCTTGCAGCGAGCGTTCTTGCGCTGTCGCTGTCCGCACCGCTCGCCGCCGTCGCGTCCTGCGGCGCCACCTTCTGCTCCGTGAATACCAGCTCGGCGTTCATGAACGCCGGTCTTGCGGGCAATACCCGCCTCGACCTGCGCTTCGAGTTCATCGACCAGCGCCACGCGATGCATGGCGACGACAATGTCTCGGTGGGCGAGATCCGGCGCCACCACGACGAGAAACGCACCGTCAATCGCAACCTGCTGCTCACGCTGGAACGCGATCTCGCGCCGGACTGGACGCTGGGCATGACGCTGCCGCTGATCGACCGCGACCACAAGCACATCCACCACCACCGCCACGACGGCGAGGTGCACCACATCCCGGAGAGCTGGGATTTCCGCGAACTCGGCGACCTGCGCATCAAGGCGCGGCACGAGCTCCTGGGCGGCCGCGAGCAGGGCGTCGGTGTGAGCTTCGGCGTGAAGCTGCCCACCGGCCGCAGCGACGTCAAGAACGGCGACGGCGAGGAGGCGGAGCGCAGCCTGCAGCCGGGCAGCGGCACCACCGACGTGCTGCTGGGGGCGCACTGGCGCATGGAACTGGTGGGCGGTTCGACCGCCTTTGCGAGCCTGGCGGCGGAGTTCGCCACCGCCGAGCGTGACGACTATCGCCCGGGGCATCGCACGCACCTGGACTTCGGCTGGGTGAAGCCGATCAGCGAGCGCCTGAGCATTCCGGTGCAGCTCAACGTCGCCTTCAAGGCGCGCGACCGCGGCGCGGAGGCCGAGCCGGAGGATACGGGCTCGACGACCGTCGCACTGAGTCCGGGCATCAACTGGCAGATGTCGCCGCACTGGCAGCTCTACGCGTATTACCAGCGCCCGATCTACCAGCATGTGAACGGCGTGCAGCTCACGCCGCGCTGGAGCGCGGTGCTGGGGACGACGGTCGCGTTTTGATCGGCGGCTGCCCACAGGAAACCCACCCCCATCCTGTCCTGGGAGCCTCCGCTTCACTCCGTCGCTCAGACGGCGCGGAGCAGTGCTCCGCGAAACCCCGTCTTCGCCCCCTTGAAGGGGAAGGTACCTGCTAATAGCACTGCGACACACGAAGGAAGGGGACGGTTGGGGCGGGGGTGGGTTAAACAGACCTGCGAAACACGTCCCCCTCCTGGCCGGTAGTTTCGGCTTCGCCTCGCCGCTCCGCAGGCAGCGAGCAGTGCTCGCCGAAACCCCTGCTCCGCCCCCGTTGAAGGGGGAGGGACTGGATCCCGGGGGCAACAGGAGCCCGTTAACGCCCCCACGCCCCTCCGCGCCCGTCCACCGGGACCATTCCCCAATTCCGGGGCGCTGTCCCCGATTTAACGCGATCTCGTCGAATCCGCACGCCCAACATGGGCAATCGTTCGCCAAAGCCAAATTTGTCACAAGTTGTCGCGTACCCGCAGCAATGACTTTGGCGTATCCGGTAAGACTTTCGATGCAACCCGATCAGGGTAAGCCGCGTCACTGCAGGGTTTGCGTGGGGAAACCCCACCCGCACTACGGGGAAAAACTGGGGAATCTTCCCCGCTTTTCGCCCACGAAAAAATCAAGTCATTGAAAAAACGTGATTTTTTGTAATGGCACGACCATTGCGAGATAGCCCACGGGATTTTCCCATTTTGGCTCGCGCCCGGTGCAGTCCGCCGGACACGGGTCCGGGGTCTGCAGCACACCGCGGGCCAAAGCGTTGTAACCGTGGGGGGAACGACGATGAAGTACCTTTATCCGAAAGGGCGGGCGCCAGCCGCAGCCGGCTATCAGGGCCGGCTGAAGCAGCTGGCCGGCCTGCTGATGCTGACCGGGGCGACACTGTTCGTCGCCGGCCAGGCTCAGGCAGCTCCGCCGAGTGGTGGTGGCGGTGGTGGCGGAACGACGACGACCGCCGCCATCGCGTGCACGAAAACGCTGGTGGCCAATGTCGTGGCACTCGACCAGCCCTTGATGTACAACCGGCTCGGCGCGCAGAACATCAACGGCATGATGTTCGCGCTCGAGGAAGACGTGGTGGATTCGAGCGGCAAGACGCTCGCCGCGGGCGGCACGAAGTCCGCCGGCAACGTCAAGCTGCGCGCCGACAAGCGGCCGCGTCCGCTGGTGCTGCGCATCGGCGCGGGCGAATGCCTGACCGTCAACCTGACCAACCTGCTGAGCCCGACGGCCAACCCGCGCGACGCGGTGCCGCCGGAGATGCACATCGACGACCAGGTCGCCGACCGCAACGTGGGCTTCTTCGCGCAGGGCATGCAGGCGGTCAACAGCATCGCCGACATGGGCGACAACGTCGGCAAGAACCTGAGTTCGCTGGCGGCTCCGGGCCAGACGAAGACCTACACGCTGTACGGCGAGCGTGAAGGCACCTTCGCGGTGACGAGCTACGGCGCGACCTTCGGTGCCGACGGCACCGCCGGCAACATCTCCAGCGGCCTGTTCGGCCAGCTGACGGTGCTGCCCAAGGGCGGCCGCGCGTACCGCAACGTCCTGTCCGAAGAGGAAATGCGCATTGCCGCCGACAAGAACGGCGACGGCATTCTGACCGCCGCGGCGGGCGAACTGACCGCGGCCGGCCAGCCGATCGTGAACTACGAGGCGCGGTATCCGAACGCAGAGCCGTGGATCAGCGAAGGCAAGGCCGGCAAGCCGGTGGTGAACACGGTCGACGGCACGCGCATCGTGCATACCGAGATCGACTCCGTGGTGCTGGGCCCGAACCCGGACGGCACCTTCCCGGCGACGACCTACCCGCTGGAGAGCATGGGCAAGCGCAACCCGGCCTACCCGAACCGCCTCGAGCCGTTCCGCGACTTCAGCACCATCTTCCATGACGAAGTGGCCACCGCGCAGGCCTTCCCGGGTTTCTACAACGACCCGGTGTTCGGCTACGTGCTGCAGGCGACGCGCGACGCGTTCATGATCAACTACGGTTCCGGCGGCATCGGTTCCGAGATCATCGCGAACCGCCTCGGCGTCGGCCCGATGCACGACTGCACCTCGTGTGCGTACGAGGAGTTCTTCCTCACCGCCTACGTGGTCGGCGATCCGGCGCAGCTGGTCGACATTCCCGCGAACGTCGGCCTGGAGGCGCTCAAGCCGGGCCAGGTGCCGCCCGCCGGCACCACCGGCATCAAGGCAACGAAGGCGCTGTATCCGCAGGATCCGGCCAACGTGCATCACAGCTACATCGGCGACTTCGTGAAGTACCGCAACATCCACGTGGGGCAGGAGCAGCATGTGTATCACCTGCACAACCACCAGTGGCTGTTCAACCCCAACGACGACAATTCCAACTACCTGGACGCGCAGGGCGTCGGGCCGGGCTCCGGCTACACCTATGAAATGGTGAACGGCGGCTCGGGCAACCGCAACCGCTCGCCGGGCGACGCGATCTACCATTGCCACTTCTACCCGCACTTCGCGCAGGGCATGTGGTACATGTGGCGCGTGCACGACACCTTCGAGGCCGGCACGAAGCTCGCGGTGTCGAACGGCACCAAGGGCTACCACAGCTCGCCGTATGCGCTGAAGGACGGCACGCCGGCCCAGGGCGCCCGCGCCTATCCCGACGGCGAACTGGTGGTCGGCGCGCCGATCCCCGCGGTGGTGCCGCTGCCGGGCAAGGCGATGCCGCCGATGCCGGGCAAGGTGAGCGTCGTCACCAAGTACGTCACCAACCCTGCCACGGGTGTCGACGTCGTCGCCGGTTCCAAGGCGCAGATCGACCGCAGCGCTGCCAACAAGAACACCGACGGCACGCTGAAGAACCCGGGCTATCCGTTCTGGGTCGCGGGCATCGAGAGCACGATGGGTCAGCGTCCGCCGACCCCGCCGCTCGACATGCTCACCCAGGCCAAGGCCCAGGAACTGGTCAACGGCTCCGACCCGCTGTGGGACGGCCTCGTGCCGGCGCAGGCGGGCGGCTGGGACGGCGGTCTGCCGCGGCACACGCTGGAAGGTACGCTGTCCGGCACCACGGCGATCGTGACGACCAGCCCGGTCGACTTCCTGAAGAAGCTCACGGCGGCGAAGGCGGTGTTCTTCCCCGAAGAAGGGACGGATGCCGAGCAGGCGGCGATGAACTTCCACTCGAAGCCGGGGCACGCGAGCTACAAGGCCGACCCGAGCGGCACCACGGTGGCAGCGGCGAACTTCAAGACCAACGGCGCCAAGCCTTCGGTCGCGGCACCGTTCGCCGAACCGTGCATCGACGACACGCAGAAGCAGCTGACCAGCACCGCGGGAGCGGGCACCTGGTATAGCGGTGCGACGATGACGTCGTGGTACACGGGGCAGGCGTCGCAGTTCAACGCGACCACGCCACGGGTGTACAAGGGCGCCAACATCCAGTTCGACGCGGTGATCAACAAGGCCGGTTACCACTTCCCGCAACAGCGCATCATCGCGCTGTGGGAGGACGTGATGCCGGTGATCAGCAAGCAGCAGCCGCCCGAGCCCCTGGTGATGCGCCTGAACACGTACGACTGCGCGATGTATCACCACACCAACCTGGTGCCGGAGTTCTACGAGCTGGACGACTACCAGGTGCGCACGCCGACCGACATCATCGGCCAGCACATTCACCTGCCCAAGTGGGACCTTTCCACCACGGACGGCGCGGCGAACGGCTGGAACTATGAGGACGGCACGATCTCTCCGGGAGCGATCGTCGAGCGCATCCACGCGGTCCGCCACTTCAACCATTGCACCGAACCGACCGACCCGCGCGACGGCACCAACGTCTGCCCCGTGCCGAAGGCTCACCCCTACTTCGGACAGTTCAATCGTCCGGACTGGATGGGCGCACGCACGACGCAGCAGCGCTGGTATTCGGATCCGCTGTTGAACCAGTACAACATCGACCGCGGCCTCGGCAACATCTTCACGCATGACCACTATGGTCCCTCGACCCACCAGCAGATCGGCCTGTACGCAACCGTGCTGACCGAACCGGCGGGCTCGAAGTGGTACCAGGCCGAGACCGGCGCTCCGCTGTACACCCGTGCAGACGGCGGCCCGACCTCGTGGCAGGCGGTGATCAGCAGTGGCGACATCGACGGCGACAAGATCGATGACAGCTACCGCGAGTTCTACCTGGAGTTCACCGACTTCCAGCATGCGTATGAAGCCGGCGTGTATGTCGGTGCAGGTCCGGACGGCATCCCCGACCCGGTCAAGTACCCGACCGGCCCGGACAGCTTCCGTTTCGCGATCAACCCGCCGGCGAAGAAGACCACGCTGCCCATCTTCCCCGACATGCAGCGCATCGTCGCTGGTGGCGAGAAGGTCGGTTGCCCGGTCCGTCCGTGCCCGCAGGCGATCTCGGCGGATGACCCCGGAATGTTCGTGGTGAACTACCGCAACGAACCGGTGGCGCTGCGCATCTACGACCCGACCAAGATCGGCCCCGACGGCAAGCCGGGGATGCAGGCGGACGGGCTCGCAGGTGACCTGGCGTATGCACTGCAGAGCCGTACCGACCGCAAGATCGCAGCCTTCAACGAAGCACCGGGCGCGATCAGGCAGGCGACCGGCCCGACCGGAGGCATCACGACCTTCCCGCCGCACATCAACAAGGCGGGCGACAAGCCGGGCGACCCCTTCACGCCGATGCTGCGTACCTACGCGGGTGACACCGTCCGCGTCCGTGTGCAGGCCGGCGGCCAGGAAGAGGCGCACAGCGTCAGCATCCACGGCGTGAAGTGGCTGCAGGCGGGTTCGGCCTTCGGCGCGGCAGGCAACTCCGGCTGGCGCAACGGCCAGATGGTCGGCATCTCCGAGCAGTTCAGCCTCGGCATGCCGGTGGCGATGTATGCGGATGCGACCCGTACCGAGGCGGACTACCTGTACTCGATCAATGCATCGATCGAAGGCTACTGGAACGGCTCGTGGGGCGTGATGCGCAACTACGCGGAGCTGCAGCCCGACCTGTTCGCGGTGCCGAACAACCCGCTTCCGGTTGGTGTCACCAACTCGGCGGACTTCACCGGCATCTGCCCGAACAACTACGTCGATCCGAAGCTCGGTGTGCTGCCGGTCAAGCAGCGCAACTTCAACGTGGTGGTGGCGCTCGCCAACGACGTCCTGTCCAACCCGCTCGGCCTGAACATCGGCATGGCAGGCAGTGACGGGAAGCATGTCGGCGGCGCGCTCGACGCCAATGGCGGCACGCTGGTGTACAACTCGCGTCCGACCAGCATCCCGGCGGCGACCATCATCGACGAAGTGACGGGCCAGTCGATCACCATCGGCGGCAAGTCCGGACCGCTGCACGACCCGACCGCGATCATGTACGTGCGCAAGGATGATCTCGATGCGACCACCGGCAAGCTCAAAGCCGGCGTCCCGGTCGAACCCCTGGTGCTGCGTGCGGCCTCCGGCGAGTGCGTGAATGTGGTGCTGGAGAACCGCCTGCCGGCGGTGATGCCTGACCTGCCGTCGCCCAACCTGATGTCGCCGGTCGTCGTGCGTGACCGTTACGGCGCAGTGGGCACCACCAGCTTCAACAACAACCTGATGCGTCCGTCCGCGCACGCTGGCCTCCACACCCAGCTGCTGATGTACGACGTGACCAAGTCCGACGGGACCAACGTGGGTATCAACCCGGTGCAGACGGTCGCACCGCGGGCGAATGCCACCGATGCCTACCCGACGACGTCCTATCAATACTACGTAGGAGACCTGGGCCGCGCTTATTCCGCGCAGACATCCACCATCAAGAAGGCAACCGACACCGTTACCGCGGTGGGCATCGAGTTCGGCGGGGTCAACATCATCCCGGCGGACAAGGTCAAGCAGACGCAGAAGGGGCTTAACGGTGCGTTCGTCGCCATGCCGCCGGAATCGACCTGGGTCGAGGACAGCAACATGCGCGCCGCCGCAACGGTGACCAAGACCTCGAAGCCGGAGCTTGCGACCTACCGTGACTTCGCACTGCAGTGGGCGAAGGGTCTGAACATGCGTTGGGCCAATGGCGAACCGGTGGAGAACGTCGCCGCCGAAGGTCCGATGATTCATGAGGATCCGGAAGACAACTCGGCGATGGCGGTGAACTACAAGGTCGAGCCGCTGTGGTACCGCTTCCAGAAGGCTCCGGACGCGCCCTTCGGTCACGCCAACGGTGCAGGCTTCGCTGCAGTGCCCAATGCCAACATGGCCTACAGCAACAGCCTGGTCGGCGGCGATCCGGAGACCCCGGTGCTGACGGTGGGCCGCGGCATGCCCTTCCGCATCCACGTGGTGCAGGCGTCGGGCGGCAGCCGGATGGGTACCTTCGGCCTCCACGGCCACGTGTGGCAGCGCGATCCGTACCGCGCGAACAACACGGATATCAGCGGTTATCCGTCGCGCAAGTTCGGTGTGGGTTCGACGCGGATCCTGTTCAACCCGCTGGGGATGTTCCTGGGCGGTCAGGAGAGCATCCTGCCGGCCGCGCACTTCACCTTCAACCTGGCCAGCGCAGGCGGCGCCAATGCAGTCCCGGGCGACTACCTGTACCGCGACTTCGAGTCGCTGGGCAACCTGGGCGGCCGCTGGGGGATCGTGCGGGTGCAGTAAGCAACACCGCAATACGCATCACGCAGCAAACACGGGGCGCGGTTCTGCCAGCCGCGCCCCGGCCGGAGCAGACGGTCCGGAACGCGCCTTCGGGTGCGTTTTTTAGGGGAGTCTTCATGGCAGTGGGACTCCCCGGCTTTTTATCGGATGAGCGGGCGCCGCGAGGGCGGCGCCCCCATCCCACGGATTTCGCAGCAAGGGACGGCCTGGGGCCGCCTCTGAAAATGAGGGAGACCACCGTGAGCAAACTTCGCTTCGCAACACTATCGCTGCTGGTGTCGTGCGCCTTGTCGGGAACGACCGTCGCTGCCCCGGCCCCCGTGTCCGCATCGGCGTCGGCGATAGCGGATGCCAAGCCCGCGGCCAGCGGACGCCTGGTGCGCGACGGCGTGGCGATCGACTTCGAAGCGCGCCCGGCCGGCGATGCCGCCGAGCTGGTCGAGGGCGGGCTCGCCGACATCCGCTTCCGCATCACCGACGCCAACACCGGCAAAGGGCTGCCGGGACTCGCACCGGGCGCGTGGCTGGACCTCGCGCAGGTGATCTCGAACCCGAAGCTCAACGAGCAGAAGGAATGCAAGGACAAGATCGCGCTCTACCTGAAGGGCGTGGTCGGCGTGCGGCCGATGGTGGACCTCAACAGCTATTACCTGCTGGTGCTCAACAAGGATCCGAGCATCAGCGTGATCGACCCGCTGACCTCGGTGGGCGGCGTGACCAGCACGCTGACGCGCATCATGCTCAAGCGGCCGCCGGTGGACTGGGCGAAGAGTCCCGACGGCAAGCATCTGTTCGTGTCGATGCCGGTCGCCGACCAGGTGGCGGTGGTCGATGCGGCGAGCTTCCGCGTCGTCAAGGATGTGGAGGCGGGTGACGAACCGGTGCGCGTCGCGGTGCAGCCCGACGGGCGCTACGTGTGGGTCGGCAACAACTCGCGCGACCCCAACAGGAGCGGCGTCACGGTGATCGACGCCCACAGCTTCAAGCCGGTGAAGACGTTCGCGACCGGCAAGGGGCACCACGAGATCGCCTTCAGCGACGACTCGCGCCACGCCTTCGTGAGCAACCGCGATGCGGGCACGGTGAGCGTGTTCGACGTCGCGTCGATGCAGAAGGTGAAGGAGCTGCAGACCGGACCGCGGCCGATCTCGGTGGCGCAGTCCTCGCTGTCGAAGGCGCTGTACGTCGCCGACGGGCAGGCGGGCACGATCACCGTGATCGACGCCAAGACGCTGGCGACGCGCAAGGTGATCCAGGCCAAGCCCGGGCTCGGGCCGGTGCGCTTCACCGCCGACGGCCGCTTCGCCTTCGCACTGAACACGCTGGAGAGCGTCGCGACGGTGGTCGATGCGGGCAGCGACGAGGCCGTGCATGACATCACGGTCGCCTCCGAGCCCTACCAGGTGACCTTCACGGCAGGCTACGCCTACGTGCGCGGCCTGGCGAGCGAGCGCGTGACGATGGTGAAGCTGGACTCGCTGGGCAAGGGCCGCGAGCCGGTGCTGCAGAGCTTCGCCGCGGGCGGCGAGGCGCCCAAGCTGGCGGGCGATCTGCCGCTGGCGGCGAGCCTCGCGGCGCGCAACGACGAGGGCTCGGTGTTCGTCGTGAATCCCGCCAACAACACCACCTACTTCTACATGGAAGGCATGAACGCGCCGATGACCGGCTACCTCAACCGCGGCCACACGGCGCGCGCGGTGACGGTGGTCGACCGCGCGATGAAGCAGGGCGAGCCGGGCGTGTTCTCGACGCAGGTGACGCTGCCGGCGTCGGGCAAGTTCGACGTCGCCTTCATGCTCGACCGCCCGCAGGTGCTGCACTGCTTCAGCGCCGAGGTGAAGCCGGGCGCGGTCAGCGAAGCCAGGCTCGCGGTGCCGCGCCTCGAGTTCCTGCCCGTGCCGGTGACGGTGCAGGCGCCGGGCAAGACGACGGTGCGCTTCCGCCTCGTCGCCGGCAAGAAGGACACGCCGCGTACCGGCATCAAGGATCTGAAGGTGAGCTACTTCGTCGCCCCGGCCGGCACGCGCCAGCGCGCCGCGGCACGCGAGGTGGGCGACGGGGTGTACGAGGCGCAGGTGCAGCTCGGCGAGACCGGCGCGTACTACGTGCATGTGGACTCGGACGCGCTGAAGGATGCGCAGAACAAGCCCTACCTGACGCTGCGCGCGGTGTCGGCGGTGGCGGGCAAGTGAGGAAGGTCGGTAAGTCACCGGGCGATCGATCACATACCTCCGTTCGCCCTGAGCCTGTCGAAGGGCAGTCGCAGGGCTTCGACAGGCTCAGCCCGAACGGTACTTGGTTGCCCGGGCAATCAGGATCAAGTGTGGAGGGGGCGATGAAGAAGGGAGCAAGGAACACGAAGCGCGATCGCAGGACCCGGATCATGCGCGCCAGCCTGATCGCGCTGGCGGTGACGGTGGCCGCGAGCATGATAGCTCCGGGGCTGGCGCGGGCGCATTCCGAACACGCGATGAAGCCGCAGCCCACGCAGCTCGCCGCGGCCGATGCCCACGCCGGTCATGCGGGCGGCCATGCGAATCATGCGAATCACGCCAGCCACGCCAACGACGACGTGAAGCTGCCCGAGGACGTCGTGGTGCGCTTCGCCGACGTGAAGCTGCTCGACCAGAACAGCCGCGAACGCAGCCTCAAGGCCGACGTGATCGGCGATCGCATCGTGGTGATGGATTTCGTCTATACCAGCTGTACGACGGTGTGCCCGGTGGTCTCCGCGATCATGGGCGAGGTGCAGCAGAAGCTCGGCGGGCGCGTGGGGCGCGAGGTCGCGCTGGTCTCGCTCACCGTCGATCCGGTCCGCGACACCCCCGCCCGCCTGCGCGACTACGCGCGTTCCCGCGGGGCGGGCGCGGGGTGGTCGTGGCTCACCGGCAGCACCACCGCGGTCAACGACACGCTCAAGGGCCTGGGCACGTGGACGCCGAACTTCGAGGATCACCCCGTCGTGATGATGGTCGGCGACGGCCGCAGCGGCAAATGGACGCGCTTCTACGGCTTCGCGGACCCCGCGATGCTGGTCGCACAGGTCGAATCGCTCATCGCGGCGCGTGCCGCAACCCGGGAGTAAGAGCATGAACGCAGCACGCCGCACCCTTCTTCTCGCATCCCTCGCGGCCCTCGGGCTGGCCGCCGCGCCCGGTGCCTTCGCGCACGGCGACAAGCATGCCGAGCACGGCGCCGCCCCGGCGGCGGCCTCCGCGCAACCGGCCGCGCAGGTCGTCACGCCGCCGGCCACCGGCGGCGGCACGCACGACGCGCGCGCCTACTTCACCGACACCGAGCTGGTCGACCAGAACGGGCGCAAGGTGCAGTTCTACAGCGACGTGCTGAAGGACCGCGTCGTGATGCTCAACGTCGTCTATACGAACTGCAAGGACGCCTGCCCGCTGATCACGCGCAAGCTCAAGGAGGTGCGCGACGCGCTGGGCGAGGAGGCCGCGCGCAAGGTGCATTTCATCTCGATCAGCAGCGATCCGCTGAACGACACGCCGGCTTCGCTGAAGGCCTTCGCGGCGAAGAACGAGGCCGACAACCCGAACTGGATCTTCCTCACCGGCGACAAGGCCAGGGTCGACTTCGTGCTGAGCCGCCTCGGCCAGCTCGGCAGCAGCGCCGAGGAACATTCCACGCTGCTGATCGCTGGCGACGTCGCGACCAAGCGCTGGAACAAGATCCGTCCCGACGCACCGCCGCCGGCGATCGCCGAACGGCTGAAGGTGCTCACCGAGCCCGTGGCCAAGGTGAGCATGGGACGGTGACGATCATGGCAAGCCGCCGCCTGTTACGGTGGTCGGGTGTGATGGCCGCGCTGGTATGCGTCGCGGGGCCTGTGGCCGCAATCGAGCTGACTGCTTCCGAAAAGGCCGGAAAGCAGATCTTCCTCGAGGGCCGCAGCGCCTCCGGCAGCAGCATAGCGGCCCGCGTCGGTGGCGCGGACACGGCAATACCGGCAACGGTGGTGCCGTGTGCCAACTGCCACGGCGCTGATGGCCGCGGGCGGCGCGAGGGGGGCGTGCGCCCGCCCGACATCACCTGGCGGCGGCTTGCCCTCTCTTACGGCCAGCGGCTCGAAAACGGGCGCGAACGGCCGGCCTACGACGCCGCGAGCTTCGCGCGGGCCATTTCCACCGGGGTCGACGCGGGCGGCAACCGGCTCGACCCGGCGATGCCGCGCTTCGTGATGTCGGCGCGCGACGTCGACGACCTGACGGCCTACCTGAAGCGCCTCGAGGACGATGGCGATCCGGGCCTGCTCGCGGACAGCGTGCGCGTCGGCACGCTGCAACCGGCTACCGGGCCGCTGGCCGAACTCGGCAAGACCGTCACGGCGATCCTGCGCGGCACCTTCGATGCCGTGAATGCCGGCGGCGGCGTGCATGGCCGGCGCATCGAGCTGGTGGTCGCCGACCCCGGCCCGGATGCGGCGGGCGCCGAAGTCGCGCTGCGCCGCCTCATGGAGGAGGAGCAGGTGTTTGCCGTCGTCGCGCCGCTGGTGCCGGCGCTGGAGGGGCGGTTGGGCGAAATCGCCGATTTCGCGCGCATGCCCGTGGTTGGTCCGCTCGCCCATCTCGCGGGCAGCGGCGGCCGTTTCGTGTTCGACCCCCTGCCCGGTCTTGGCGAGCAGCTCGGCGCGCTCGGCGAATACGCCGCCACGGCGCTCAAGCTGACGAATCCGCCCGCCGCGATCGTGCATCCGGACGAAGCCCGCAGTGGCGCCATCGCCAGCGCACTCGCCGAGCGCCTTGCGCGCCGCGGCTGGTCGCAGGTGCGCGCTTATGCCTACGTGCCCGGCGCGTTCGACGCGGCCGGCGTGGGTACGGCAGTGGCCGGGCAGGGGGCGCAGGCGGTGTTCTTCATCGGCCGCGACGCCGACTTCGGCGCGCTCGCCGCGCAGGCGCCGCTGCAGAAGGCACCGCCGTGGATGTTCGCGGCCGCCAACCAGGTCGGCCCGTCCGCGCTGCAGCTGCCCGCGGCGCAGGCCGAGCGCGTGTTCATCGCCTATCCGACGCTGCCGCAGGACTGGAGCCCGCAGGGGGCGGGCGCGCTACGCGCGGTGCGCGAACGCAGCGGCGCGGGCGATCGCCACCCCGCCTTCCAGGTCGGTGCCTATGCCGCGGCGCTGGTGATGGTGGAAGGCTTCAAGCGCGCCGGGCGCGACGCCAGCCGCGACAAGTTCGTCACCGCGCTGGAGAACATGCACGGCTTCCAGACGGGCGTGACGCCCGCCATCGGTTTCGGCCCGGGGCAGCGCATCGGCGCGCCCGGCGCCCACATTGTCGGCGTGGATGCGCAGAAGCGCGTGTTCCGCCCCACCGGCCGCTACGTGCGCCTCGACACCGTGCAGGAGTGAGGGCATGGGCTATCGTTAGGAGGAACAAGGTGTGAGGACAGACCAGGTACAGGGCAAGCGCGCCGCCACGGCGCAGGAGAGGAGAGGAGGGACCGCGCGCCACGCGCTGCGCGGTCTGCGGCTCGGGGCGGCGGCCCTGTGCCTGGTCTGCACCCTCGCGTTGCCGACGTCGGCCGCCGCGCAGGAGGTCGGCGTCGCCGCGCGCGTGAACGGCGCGGAGATCTCCGTATTCCGCCTCGAACGCCATTTCGAGGACTACCTCAAGCTCCAGGCGCGCAACGTCGCGGCGATCCGCAATCCCGAAGTGTTCAAGCGCCTCAAGCGCGAAGCGCTCGATCAGCTGATCGACAAGGAGCTGCTGTGGCAGGAGTCGCAGCGGCGCGGCGTGAAGGTCGATGACGCTGCCGTGGAGCAGGCGCGCAAGGGCATCGAGGCGGGTTTTGCGACCCCCGATGCCTACGAGCGCCGCGTGCGCGACGCCGGGTTCAGCGACGCCACCTACGCCGAATACCTGCGCCACGAGCTGGCGGCGAGCCGCGCCCTGCAGGACCTCGCCGGCATGCCCGAGGTCAGCGACGAGGACGTCAGGCGCACGCTGGAACAGGAGCCGGCGCCGGCGGGCATGCCCGAGGCCGAGGCGAAGCGGCAGGTGCGCGAGTACCTCGTCGTGAGCCGGCGTGCCGAGGCTGGGCACAGCGCGCTGCAGAAGCTGCGCAGCGCGGCGAAAGTGGATGTGCTGCAGAAATTCTGAACGGGGCCGGGTCACTTGCCCCACGCTGGGGGGAGTGGCCCGGGCGGCGGGTGGCTTTTCCCCACTTTCGGGGGGCGGAACAGGAAGGCCGGCGCGCCGGATTCACGCAAAACCGGCCTGTTGCGCGGGATGGGGAAGGTGGCACGAAGCATGCTGAAGTACCGTCAACGCCACACCCGGCATCGTGGACTGGGCGGTGCGAAAGCGGAGACGGCCATGTCAGCCAGCCGGAAAGTATTGATCGTCGAAGACGAGGACATCCTCGCGGAGAACCTGCAGGCCTACCTGCAACGGGCCAGCTGCGATGCCCGCGTGGCGTCCGACGGCGCGAGCGCGATCAGGGCGCTGGACGGCTTCGTGCCCGACGTGCTGGTGCTCGACTACCGCCTTCCCGACATGTCCGGCTTCCAGGTGCTGGACGCGATCCGCATGCGCGGGGCGACCGCCAACGCCGTGCTGATGACGGGGCAGCCGCGCAACGAGGTGTATGACGAGGCGGTGCGGCGGGGTATCGAGCACATCCTGTTCAAGCCCTTTCCGCTCGCCGAGCTGTCGAAAGTGGTGTGCAGCCTCGGCCCGTGGGTGCCGACGCGGGTTGCGGGCGGGGGGGAGCAGTACGGGGCGCACGGGTTGACGCATGCGGACCGGCGCCAGCATCCGAGCAACCGCTTTCCGATGCGGCTGTACGACGGGACCTGGCTGTTCGCCGACCGGCGGCACGCCGACAGTTGTCGGCCGCTCGGCGAAGGTGAAGGCGAAGGCGAACAATGACAACAGAGAGGCGCGGCAGGGCGCGAAAGAGACAGGCAGGACGCGCCGTGCAGCGATAAGAACTGAAGAAATTGCGGGCCGGGTCGGACGCAATCCGCAGGAGATCGATGCGATGGACATGCATGTCATCCCCGAGATGGTCGTGCCGGACGACGGCAGCGGCGTGGTCGGGCGGCTCGATGCCGCACTGTTGCGGACGGCGCGCGAGCGTGCCGCGACGCACGGCCGCCGCGCCATCGACGAACTGGAGGAGCTGGCCGGACTCGAGCCGCGCGAATTCGTGCGCCGCCTGGCGGTCACCCTGCATTTCCCGGTGCTGGGCAGCGAGCAGCTGTTCGCCAGCACCCCGGACTTCGCCAAAGTGCCGCTCGCGGAGGCGATCAAGCACGAGTTCGTGCTCGTGAAGCGTCCGCCGGAAGCGGGCGGCGGCCTCGTCGGCGTGCTCTCCGACCCCTTCGACGGCGCGCGCCTCGCCTGGATCGACGAGCGCCTCGCCGGCGCCGAGCTGTATCTCGCGCACCCGGCGGATCTTTCCGCCTACCTCGCGCGCCACGAAGAGGACTTCCACGCCATCGACTCGCTCGCCGAGGCGCACGAGGAGGCGGAGATCGTCGAGGACGTCGAGACGCTCTCGCTCACGCGCATCAGCGAGGATTCCAGCGTCGTCGTCAAGCTGGTCAATTCCACGCTCTACGACGCCCTCAAGGCCAAGGCCAGCGACATCCACCTGAGCGTCACCGGCAGCGGCATGGTGATCAAGTACCGCGTCGACGGCGTGCTCAACACCGCCAGCCGCGTGCAGGGCGCCGAGGTCGCGGAGCAGATGATCTCGCGCGTGAAGGTGATGGCCGAGCTCGACATCGCCGAGAAGCGCGTGCCGCAGGACGGCCGCTTCAAGGTGTCGATCAAGGGGCGCCAGATCGACTTCCGCGTCTCCATCATCCCCAGCATCTTCGGCGAGGACGCCGTGCTGCGCGTGCTCGACAAGCAGGATCTCGCCGACCAGGTGCACGGCGTGCGCCTCGACTCGCTCGGCTTCGAGGCCGACGTCATGAAGACGCTGCGCCGCCTCGCGGGCGAGCCCTACGGCATGGTGCTGGTCACCGGCCCCACCGGCAGCGGCAAGACCACCACGCTGTACGCGATGCTCACCGAGATCAACCGCGGCGTGGACAAGATCATCACCATCGAGGACCCGGTCGAATACCAGCTCCCCGGCGTGCTGCAGATCCCGGTGAACGAGAAGAAGGGGCTGACCTTCTCGCGCGGCCTGCGCTCCATCCTGCGCCACGACCCGGACAAGATCATGGTCGGCGAGATCCGCGACCCCGACACGGCGCAGATCGCGGTGCAGTCCGCGCTCACCGGCCACCTCGTGTTCACGACCATCCACGCCAACAACGTGTTCGACGTCATCGGCCGCTTCACGCAGATGGAGGTCGACCCGTACAGCTTCGTGTCGGCGCTCAACGGCGTGCTCGCGCAGCGCCTGATCCGGCTCGCCTGTCCGCACTGTGCGGTCGAGCTGCGTCCGCGCGACGACGAGCTCCTCGCCTCCGGCATCGACCCCGCGCAGACGCACGGCTGGCGCTTCGTGCACAGCCCCGGCTGCGGGCGCTGCCGCGGCAGCGGCTACCGCGGCCGCACCGCGATCGCCGAGGTGCTGCTGCTCGACGACGAGCTGCGCCAGACCATCATCGACCGCAAGCCGATCGCCGAACTCAAGGAACTCGCGAAGAAGCGCGGCCTGCGCCTGCTGCGCGAATCCGCACTCGATCTCGTGCGCACCGGCCAGACCACGCTCGAGGAGATCAACCGTGTCACTTTTGTCGCGTGACGATTTCGTCGCCGTTCTCGCCCCGGCGCGGGCGACGCTGCTGCGCGCGGGGCGGGGGGGCCCCGCGCCCTGCGGCGCCAGCGACTGCGAGGGCGGCTGGAACGGCGCCGCCGACGCGCTGCAGGGGCTGATGCGCGAGGGCGGCGCGCGCCGCGGCGGGCTGACGGTGGTGCTGTCCAGCCATTTCGCGCACTTCCTCCTGGTGCCGTGGAGCGACGCGATCGGCTCGCCCGCCGAACTGGAGACCTTCACCCGCATCGGCTTCGAGGACATCTACGGGCCGATCGCGGCCGGCTGGGCGCTGCGCATCTCGCCCGAGGCGGCGGGGCGTCCGCGCGTCGCCGTGGCGATCGAACAGGCGCTGCTGGACCGCCTGCAGACCGTCGCGCAGGGCGCCGGGATGCGCCTCGCGTCGGTACAGCCGCACCTGATGGCCGCCTACAACCGCCTGCAGCCGCGCCTCGCCCGCGACAACTTCGTGTTCGCCGTCGCCGAGCCGGGCCGCTGCAGCATCCTGCTCGCGCGCGCCGGGCAGTGGCTGTCGGTGCGCTCCAACGCCAGCGCCGACAGCGAGCGCGCCGTCGCGGCGCTGCTCGAACGCGAATGCGAGCTCAACGGCGTCGGCGATCCGGCAGCGGGGCCGGTGCCGGCGGTATATGTGCACGCCGCGGGCCGCACGGCGGTCGCCTGGCCCGCCGTCGAAGGCATCGCGCCGCAGGCGCTGGCGCTGGGCGGTGCCGATGCGTGGCAGGACATGGCGCTGGCGGCGGCCTGATGAAGCGCCTCGAACTCGACTTCCGCCGCGCGCCGCGGCCCCGCGCCGGCGGCTGGGTGCTGTTCGTCGCGGGCATCGCCCTCATCGCCACGACGATGTGGACCAGCGTCGAGATCGAGGCCGAGGCCGCCGCGCTGGAGACCACCGTGCGCGACATCGTCGCCGGCCTGCCCGAGGCCCTGCTCGACCAACACCCGCCGGGCGCCGGCACAAAGGGGCGCGATGGCCGCGACACCGCGCTGGCGGACATGCAGCGCGTGCAGGCGCGCATCGACAACCGGCCCTGGCAGGACCTGTTCTCGACGCTGGAGTCGCTCGCCAGCGACGACGTCGCGCTGCTGTCGCTGACCCCCGACGCGCGCAAGCGCCAGCTGCGCATCACCGCCGAGGCGCGCGACCTCGGCGCGATGCTCGCCTACCACCGCAAGCTGGAGGACACCGCCGTGCTGCGCGACGTGTCGCTCGTCAATCACGAGTTCGTCGAGCAGGTGCAGGGCCGGCCGGTGCGCTTCAGCCTCGTCGCGAGCTGGGTGACGGACCATGCGCATCCATAAGCTGACGTTCCACGAAGCGGTGCGCCGCCTCGGCCTGCCCGGCCTCGGCGGCGCCGTGCTGCTTGCCGCCGCGGCGGGCTGGGCGGTGCTGGTGGTGATGCCCGGCATCGAGTCGCGCGAACGCGCCGAACAGCACATGCTGCGCGCCCAGGCGCAGGCCGCGGCGGTGCTGCGCGGCGAAGTGCAGGTCACGCAACCGCCTGCGCGCCAGCTCGACGACTTCTATGCCGGCCTGCCCGCCCAGCCTGCCGCGACGAGCGCGATCGACGGCCTGTACGCGGCGGCCGACGCGGAGAAGATCTCGCTCGCGCGCGGCGAGTACGCGCTCGCGGTGGAGCAGGGCGCGAACATGGCGCGCTACCAGATCCTGCTGCCGGTGCGCGGCAGCTACGCGCAGCTGCGCCGCTTCATCGACACCGCGATCGCGAAGGTGCCGGGCCTGAGCGTGGAAGACCTGGACGTGGAGCGCAAGGCGGTGTCCGACACCGAGCTCGAAGGGCGCATCCGCATGACGCTGTACCTGTCGAGGCGCTGATGGCGAAGCGGCGCGGGCTCTTCTGGGTGGTGTTCCTCGGCGCGGCCGCTGTGCTGGCGATCGCGCCCGAATTCTTCGACAGTCCCGTGGCGGAGCCGGTGCAGCCGGCGGCCCGTCCGCGCCCGGCGGCGTCCGCTCCCGCTCCCGCGCCGGTCGCGTTGAGCGGCCAGCTCGCCGAGCTGCGCTCCGCGGCGGCACCGGCGGGCACGCCGTCCGCGCCCGTGCACGGCGAGGCGGCCGCGCCCTCCGCGCCCGATGCCGCACCGGCCGCCCAGGCTGCGCCGCCAGCGCCGGCCGATGCGGCCCCGCGCCCCGCGCCGGAACTCTTCACCGCGCACAGCTGGTACGTGCCGCCGCCGCCTCCGCCGCCGCCCCCGCCGGCACCCCCTCCGCCGCCGCCGCCCGCACCTACCGCGCCTCCCATCCCCTACGAATATCTCGGCAAGCTCGCCGACGGCCACAGCGTGCGCGTCTTCCTCGTGCGCGGCGAGCGCCCCTACACCGTTATCGAAGGCGACGTGCTGGACGGCAGCTACAAAGTGAAAAGCATCACCGACACCACCATGACGTTCGTCTACCTTCCATTGAACATCACCCAGACCCTGCCAGTGGGAAGCAAACCATGATGCTGGAGACGATGCTCCGCCGTGCCGCGCCCCGCGTTGCGATCCTGCTGCTGGCGTCCCTGCTTGCGGGCTGCGCCACCGATGCGCTGCAGCGCGAAGGCTCGCGGCTGATCGACGAGGGGCGCTACGAGGAAGGCCTCGCCAAGCTCGACCAGGCCGTGCGCGAACAGCCGCGCGATGCCGCGACGAACATGACGCAGACGACGCAGCGCGCGCGAGTGATCGCCGCGCTGCTGGCCACCGCCGAGCGCGCGCGCCTGATGCGCGACCACAACGCCGCCACGCGCGGCTTCGAGCGCGTGCTCGCGCTCGACCCCGCCAACGAACGCGCACGCGAGGCCCTGCGCCAGCTCGACCAGCTGCGCAACGCCGGCGAGACGGTGCGCCAGGCCCAGGCCGCGCTGCGCCGCGGCGACCCCGACGGCGCCGACCGTCTCGTGCGCCCGGTGCTCGCGCTCGACCCGCGCAACGACGCCGCGCTCGCGCTCAAGCGCGAGATCGAGGACATGCGCGCGAGCAACGTCACGCCCTACCCGCAGCTGCGCTCGAAGATGTCCGCGCCGGTGACGCTGGAATTCCGCGACGGCAACCTCAAGCAGATCTTCGAGGTGCTGTCGCGCAACGCCGGCATCAACTTCCTGTTCGACAAGGACGTCAAGCCCGACCTCAAGGCGACGCTGTTCGTGCGCCAGGTGCCGGTCGAGCAGGCGGTCGAGCTGCTGTTGCTGCAGAACCAGCTGCAGCAGAAGATCATCAGCGACAACACCGTGATGATCTACCCCGACACGCCGCAGAAGCAGCGCGACTACCTCGACCTGACGATCCGCACCTTCCACCTCGCCAACACCGACGCCAAGACCGCGATGAACATGGTCAAGACCCTGCTCAAGACCAAGGACGTGTTCATCGACGAGCGCCTCAACACGCTGACGATGCGCGACACGCCCGACGCCATCCGCCTCGCCGAGAAGCTGCTGACCGCGCAGGGCCTGCCCGAGCCCGAGGTGGTGCTCGAAGTCGAGGTCATGGAAGTGTCGCGCCAGCGCATCCTCGACCTCGGCCTGCAGTGGCCCAGCACCTTCGGCATCCTGCGCCCGGACCTCGGCGGCCCGCCGGGAACGCTCAGCCAGTACCGCGGCATCGACCGCGACCGCATCACCATCGGCCCCTCGCCGGAGCTGCGCATCAACGCCAACGACAGCGACGTGAACACCCTGGCGAATCCGGTGATCCGCGTCAGCAACAAGGAGAAGGCGCGCATCCACATCGGCCAGCGCGTGCCGGTGGTGAGCGCCACCTCCACGCCTTCGACGCAGGGCCCGGTGATCACCGAGAGCATCCAGTACCTCGAGGTCGGCCTCAAGCTCGAAGTCGAGCCGACCGTGCATCTCAACGACGAGGTGCTGATCAAGATCGGCCTCGAGGTCAGCAAGGCCACCGCGCAGACGCCGACCAAGAACGGCACCATCCCCGTGCAGGTCGACACCCGCAACGCCGCCACCTCGCTGCGCCTCAAGGACGGCGAGACGCAGATCCTCGCGGGCCTGATGCGCAACGACCACGACGTCTCCGGCAACCGCATCCCCGGCCTCGGCGACATCCCCGGTCTCGGCCGGCTGTTCGGCAGCAACAAGGACACCATCGGCAAGTCCGAGCTGGTACTGTCGATCACCCCGCGCATCGTGCGCAACATGCCCTACATGAACCCCTACGACATCGAGTACCCGTCGGGCACCGAGGCGGTGCTGAAGGCGCGCACCGAACCCCTGCTGCGCATGACCACGACTGCCCCGGCCGTTGGGGGCGCGCCGGCGCCCGCGAACGCCATGACGCGCGACGCGATCGCCCCCGTACCCGCGCCCGCGGCGGTGGCCGCGCTCGCGCCGCCCGCCAGCGCCGGCAGCGACGTGCCCGCCGTGGCCACTGCGGCCGCCTCGCCCGCCGCCGCGACGCTGTCGTGGACCGCGCCCGCCGGCCTGAAGCCCGGCGAGGAGACCGACGTGATCCTGCGCGCCAACGTCACCCAGCCGCTCAGCACCGCGACCGTGCAGTTTGCCTACGACCCGGCCGCGCTGCGCGTCGTCGCCGTGACCGAGGGCGACGTCATGAATGCCGACGGCGCGATCACCTCCTTCGCGCCGCGCATCGACGACAAGACCGGACGCATGTTCGTGGCGTTGTCGCGCTCGGCGCCGCAGGGCGCGCGCGGGGACGGCGCGCTGATGCGCCTGCGCGTGGTCGCGCTGCCCGGCAGCGCCGCCCCGGCCGAACTCAAGGTGACCAGCGTGTCGGCCTTCGGCGAGGGCAACCGCCCGGTGTCCATCCCGCTGCCCGCGGCGCTCGCGCTCGGCGCGAGGCCCTGAGGACGGACGATGCGGCGCGCACGCGGCTTCTCCCTCGTCGAGGTCGTCATCACGGTGGCGATCGTCGCGCTGCTCGCCAGCATCGCCGCGCCGCTCACCGAGACCGTCGTGCGCCGCGGCAAGGAGCAGGAGCTGAAGAGCGCGCTGTACCGCATCCGCGACGCCATCGACGCCTACAAGCTCGCGGCCGACTCCGGCCAGATCGACAAGCTCGCCGATGCCAGCGGCTATCCGCCGACGCTGCGCGTGTTGGCCGACGGCGTGCGCGACGTGCGTAACGCCGAAGGCAGGCGCATCTACTTCCTGCGCAGCATCCCGCGTGACCCCTTCGCCGCCCCCGAGCTGCCGCCCGAGGATACCTGGGGCCTGCGCGCCTACGACAGCCCGCCCGACAACCCGCGCGCCGGCGCCGACGTCTTCGACGTCTTCTCGCTCGCGAGCGGCGAGGGGATGAACGGCGTGCCCTACCGCCAGTGGTGAGGACCGCGATGGATACCCCGCACCAATCACGCGCCGGCTTCACGCTGATCGAACTGCTGGTCGTGCTGTCGATCATCGCGACCCTGCTCGCGATCGCCGCGCCGCGCTACTTCGGCAGCCTGGAGAAGTCCGAGGACACCGCGCTGCGCCAGACCCTCGCGGTGATGCGCGACGCCGTGGACCACCATTACGGCGACACCGGCGCCTATCCCGAGTCGCTGCAGGCGCTCGTGGACAAGCGCTACCTGCGCAGCGTCCCGACCGACCCGATCACGCAGCGCAACGACAGCTGGGTGATCGTGCCGCCGCAGGGCGGCGCGAGCGGCGCGGTGGGCGACGTGCGCAGCGGCGCCGAGGGCAACGCGCGCGACGGGACGCCTTACGCGGAGTGGTAACCATGCCGCCGGACGCACACGAGCGCGAGCGTGGCTTCACCTACATCGGCGTGCTGGTGCTGGTCGTGCTGATGACGCTGGCGCTGGTGGGTACCGCGCAGCTGTGGTCCACGTCCAGCCTGCGCGCCCGTGAACGCGAGCTGCTGTGGGTCGGCTCGCAGTACGCGCGCGCGCTGCGCCTGTACTACGAGAATTCGCCGGAGGTGAAGCGCTTTCCGCAGCGCCTGGAGGAGCTGGTCACCGACCAGCGCAGCCCGACACCGCGCCACTACCTGCGCCGCCTGTACGCCGACCCGATCACGCGCAGCACCGACTGGGGGCTGATCCGCGGCACGGACGGCGGCATCGTCGGCGTGTTCAGCCAGTCGCGCGACGCGCCGCTCAAGCGCGGCCGCTTCCCGCCCGAATGGGCCGAATTCGAAGGCATGGAAAGCTATGCGGACTGGCAGTTCGTCGCCGAACGCGCCTTCAGCGCCAC
Source organism: Aromatoleum tolulyticum (assembly GCF_900156155.1). Classification (GTDB taxonomy): domain Bacteria; phylum Pseudomonadota; class Gammaproteobacteria; order Burkholderiales; family Rhodocyclaceae; genus Aromatoleum; species Aromatoleum tolulyticum. Next base: position 14,164 of record NZ_FTMD01000020.1, on the reverse strand, counting down.
CGCCGCGCAGGCCGGCGCGAACATCAAACCGGGGCCGACCGGCGCCCCGGCGGTCGCCATCGACCCGCGCCAGAGCGTGATCGACGCCGCCCGCGCACCGCGCCCGGCCCCGACCGTCTCGCCCTTCCAGCTCACGCGCTGAGCTGCCGGCGCGACTTGCCGGCGCGACTTGCCGGCCGCAAGCCGGCGGCCGCATGCCGACCCCCTACCGTTCCTATCGCCCGCCGGATCACGGCTCCCCGTCGGCACTCCGGGCAGGGGGTGACGCAACGATGCCGCTCCCGCCGCGGATGTTTCTCCGTTTGTAATGAGAATGAGAATGGAAATCATTTCCGTATTAAGATTGCGCCCGCTGAACGACTCAACCCCGACACGAGGAGCATCATGCAAGAACTCATTCTGTTGGCGCACGTGCCGACGGCCGCGGTCAACGACGGCTTCCTGCCGGCGGCAAAGGCCCTGGGCCTGTCCGTCGTAGTGCTGACCGACTGCGTCGACGCCCACCGCGCGCATTTCGCGGCGAGCGGCCTGGCCGCCTATCCGGACGAAATCGTCGCGTGCGATGTGTTCAACCCGATCGCCGTGATCGACGCGGTCACCCGGCGTGGCGGCACGCCCGCCGCCGTCTTCTCCAACAGTGACCACCTGCAGACCGCAACGGCGATCGCGGCCGCCTATTTCGGCCTGCCGGGAAAAGACTGGCGCACGGCCTACGCGGCCAAGAACAAGGCGGAAATGCGCCGGCGCCTGGCCGGGCAGGGCATCGAGACGATGTGGCACGCCGTCGTGTGCGATTCCGCCGCGCTGGCGGCGTTGCCCGAGGTGCCGCTGCCGTGCGTGGTCAAGCCGCGCGAGGGCGTGGCCAGCCAGCAGGTCAGTCTTGCACGCAGCCGCGCCGAGCTGACCGGGCAGTGCGAGGCCGTCTGGGGGGCGCACCCCGGCCAGCCGCTATTGCTGGAGGAATACCTGGACGGGCCGCTCTACACCCTGGAAACGCTGGGGGACGGCGAGCAGGTGGCGGCGCTGGGGGGCTTCCGGGTCAGCCTGTCGCCGCCGCCGTACTTCGTCGAACTCGAGGCGGTATGGGGCACCGGCCTGCCCGCGGCCGTGGAAGCGGAGGTCCTGGACGTCATCCGGCGCTTCGGCATCGGCTTCGGCGCCTGCCACACCGAGTACGTGCTGACGCCGCGCGGCCCGCGGCTGATCGAGATCAATTACCGCAGCATCGGCGATTTCCGCGAATTCCTGCTGGTCGAAGCCCTCCGCTTCCCCCTGTTCGAACAGGTCCTGCGCCTGCACCTCGGGCAGCCGCTACCGCTTCTCGACGTGCCCGAGCGGGCTGCCTGGATCCGCTATTTCACCGCGCGCGCGGAAGGCACGCTGCGCGACGCGCCCCCGGCCGGCGTGCATGAGGGCGACGGCATCCGCCTGACCTATACGCCCTTGCACAAGGTCGGTGACGCGATCCACGTCACGAACTCCAACAAGGACTATGTCGGCGTGTTGCACGGCAGCGGTCCGGATACCGCCGGCTTGGCCGCCGCGGTGGACCAGTTCAGCGGCAAGCTCGCGTGGGAGATCGCACAGTGACCGCCCGTCCGTCCTCCTTCCGTGCGGCCGCTCCCGCCATCGCCGGCGCGGATGCCGACTACATCTGCGTCCGCGTCATCGACGCCCTGCTGCGCGAAGACGTGCGCGAGTGCATCAGCCGCGGCGAACTGCTCGGCAGCGCTGCCCTGCCGCCCGAAGTGACCGCCGAAGCCGGCCAGCGCTGGTTGCGCGTCGGCCATCTCGGCGCGGCCGTGCTGTGGATCCCGGTCTCTGCGACGCGCTACATGCAGGAATGGCGGCTCACCGGCCTGCCCCTGTGGCGCGAGGACGCCGGCGGCTTCACCCCGCTGCGGGAGATCGACGCGGTGCTGGCCGCCTTCGCCGGGGACCTGCCCGGCGAGGCCGCGCAGCTGTTCGCCGCCTATGCCGAGGAGTGCCGCGCCGCACAGGAACACCGCGGCGCGGCCCTGGCCGAGCGTGCGCGCTGGTTCGCAGAGCCCGGCCATGCGCCCGGCCATGCCCGGCTGCGCTGGGACGTGCGCATGCAGCACTATGAACGGCTCGCCGCGTTTCTCGACCATCCCTACTATCCCAGCGCACGCGCCAAGCTCGGCTTCGCCGTCGACGATCTGGCGCGCTACGCGCCGGAGTTCCGGCCCGTGTTCGAACTGAACTGGCTGGCGGTGCCGCGCGAGCGCTACCATCCGAGCGGCGATGCGCTGCCTGCGTCGTGGCCGGCCTTCGCCGACCTCGGCCTGCCGCCCGCGCTCGCGGCGACGCACGTGCCGGTGCCGGTGCACCCGTTCGTCTGGCAGCATCACCTGGACGGTTTTCTGGCGGAAGCCGGCCTGAGCGCCGAAGTCATCCGGGCGCCGCGCACGCGCTTGCGCGTAAGCCCCACGCTGTCGGTACGCTCGCTGACCCTGATCGATGCGCCGGAGTGGCACGTCAAGCTGCCGCTGACCATCCGCACGCTGGGCGCCAAGAATATCCGCACCATCAAGCCCAGCACCATCGGCGACGGCCACCGCATCCAGACCCTGCTTGGCGAGATCGCGGCGCGCGAGGCGGACATGCGCGGCCGGGTTCTATTCACCGACGAGGCCAGCGGGGCCCATGTGGCGCAGCGCCCCTTCCTGGGCTTCATCCTGCGCCGCTATCCCGTGCAGGCGCTGGCGGACGCCACCGTGGTGCCGGTTGCCGGCCTGCTGGCGGAGGCGGCCGGCGGCACCACGGTGGTCGAAGAGCTTGCCGCGCGCTACTACGGCGGCGACCTCGAGGCCTGGTTCGACGCCTACCTGTCGCTCACGCTGCGGCTGCACCTCACGCTGTGGCTGCGCTATGGCATCGCGCTCGAATCCAACCAGCAGAACTCGATGCTGGTCTACGCCGACGACGGTCTGCGGCTGCTGCTCAAGGACAACGATGCCGCGCGCATCGACCTGGGGTTGCTTGCGCGGCGCTGGCCGGCGCTGGCGGGCCGGCTCGATGGCCTGGAGGACCCGCGCATCGTGGTTGACGACGCGCTTCCCCTCGCGCAGATGTTCATCACCATCACGCTGCAGCTGAATATCGCCGCGCTGGTGGAAGGCATCGCGCAGCGGCTCGGCACCGACCCCGCCGCGAGCTACGCGCGCGTGGGCGATCACACCCGGGCGGTACTGGCGGAGCTGGCCGGAGCGGGCGAGGACGTTTCGTTCGCGCATCAGGTGCTGCTGGCGGACGACAGGCTCTACCTCAAGTACCTGCTGACCGCCGCCTCGCTGATGGAAAAGACGCAGACCGGCGCCGCCGACGTCAATAAGTACTATGGCCTGCGCGCGCCGAACTTCCTGCAGGTGGCGCAATGAACGGTGGCACGCGCCGTGTGGTCGCGGTGGTGATGCTCTGCCATTTCATCGCCGCCTTCGCTGCGCTGGGCATGCCGCCGTTCTTCGCGCTGATCCTGGACCGCTCGCTGCACAACGACGTGCCGTGGCTCGCCGGCGCCTTCTACGTGGTGCCGACATTGCTGGCGGCGGTATCGGCGCCGTGGTGGGGCAGGCTGGCCGACCGCTTCGGCAAGAAACTCCTGCTGGTCCGCGCGCAACTGGGGCTGGCGGCGAGCTTCCTGCTGGCCGGCTTTGCCACCAGCACCGCCGGCTTTCTCGCCGCGCTGGTGCTGCAGGGCGTGCTGGGCGGGACCTTTGCGGCATCCAACGCCTATCTGGCGACGGTTGCCGGCGGCACCACGTTGACGCGCGGGCTGACCGCGATGCAATGGTCGGCGCGCGCCGCGCTGGTGGCGGCGCCTGCCTGCCTCGGCATCTGGATGGGGACGGATTCGCCGATCCTGATATACCGCTGGCTCGCCTTGCTTCCGCTGGTTGCCGCGGCGCTGATCGTCTGGCTGCCGGCGGGTCGATCCGGGCCGGGGGCGGCGGAGCGCCCGTTGCCGGCGCAGCCGGCGGCCGCCTCGCCGGCTGCCACGCCGCGCCGGATCTACGCGCTGCAGTTCGCCTTCGTGTTCGCGACCGTGGTGACCTTCCCCTATTTCATCCCCGACCTGCTGCAACGCCTGCCCGGCCTGACCGCGGCCACGGCCGGCCTGCTGTTCGGACTGCCGCACATGGTGTACCTGGTCGCCGCGCCGCTGCTTTCGCGACGGCTGGGGCTGGCGCCTGCGCTCGGCCTGCCGGCCGCCGCGTTCGGCGTGCTGGCGGTGAGCCTGCTCGCGCAGGCCGCGCCGCTGGGCCTGCCCGCGCTGATCGGTTGGCGGCTGGTGATGGGCCTGGCGATGACCGCGGGTTTCATCGGCCTGCACGCGCTGGTGGCCAGCGTGGTGCAGCCGGGCAACGCCGGGCACACCTTCGGCTGGTTCGAGAGCAGTTCCAAGTGGGGGGCCGTGGCTGCCGGGCTCGCCGCCGGCGCGGCAGCCGGAGCCGTCGGCCTGCATACCCCCTACCTGCTCGGCGCCGCGCTGCTGGCGACTGCGTCCGGCTACCTGCTCGTTGCCGTGCGGCTTCGCACGCGCGCACTTTGATCAAGAGGACAGACATGCAAACACTCCGCAACGACACCGCCGTGCCGGGGCTCCCGGCCGAGCTGGCCGCCGGCCGGCGCTGCCAGGAAACCCTGCTGAGCTGCTACTGCCGCGAGGTCGCGGCGCCCACCGGCCATTTGCGCGTGGGCCCGCCGGTGGGCCAGTGCGACTGGCCGGCCACGCTCGCGATGGCCGTGCAGCGCGAACAGGGCCAGGTGCTGCAGGTGCACCTGCAGCACGTCCGCGACCGCCTGCTGACCGTGGTCAGCGACGCCTCGATCACCGGCAACTACCGTTTCCGCTCGCCGGTATTCCACAAGGCCGAGAACAAGCCGTGGGCCTTGCTCGACTGGGAAGAGCTGGCCGCGCTGCTGTTGCGCGAGATGGCCTTGCAGAACGACTTGCCGCCCAACATCGAGCTGATGGAGCAGATCCGCAACAGCGTGGCCGTGAATACGCGGGTGCTGGGATTGCCGGTGCCGTCCCGGATCCCCGACGACCCGGTGGAGGCGTATATCGATTCCGAGCAATCCCTGACCTTCGGCCACCCGTTCCACCCCGCGCCGAAGAGCCGCCAGGGATTTTCCGACGAGGATCTGGCGCGCTACTCCCCGGAGCTGCGCACGCGCTTCCCGCTGGCCTGGTTCGCGGTGCCGCGCGAAGACGTCGCGCAGCAATCGCTGCTCGCCGCAAGCTGCGCCGCGCTGATCTGCGCCAACGCGCCGGCAGTGGCGGGCGAACGCGTCGCGGTGCCGGTCCATCCGTGGCAGGCCGGTTACCTGCGCCGGCATCCGCTGGTGCGCCAGGCGCTTGCCAGCGGGCGCGTGCAGGATCTGGGCACGCAGGGGCCGGACTTCTTTCCCACCTCGTCGATCCGTACGCTGTACCAGCCGGGCAACCCGTACTTCTACAAGCTGTCGCTGAACATCCGCATCACCAACTGCGTGCGCAAGAACGCCTGGTACGAGCTGGAGAGCGCACTGCAGGTGAACCGCGTGCTGCGCCCGCTGCTGCCGGAACTCGCGCGCGAGTTTCCCGGCCTCGCGCTGATGGAGGAGCCGGCCTTCCTGTCGGTGGACCTGGGGGATGCCGACATCGAGCACAACCGCGAGGTCATCGAGGGCTTCGGCCTGATCCTGCGCCAGAGCGTGGACACCCTGCGCGCGCCCGGCACCGTGCCTCTCCTGGCCGGTTCGCTGTTCGGCAACCATTACTACGGCGAGGCGCGCACGCGCGAGCTGCTGGGCGGGCTCGCGGCGCGCGAGCGCTGCCATCCGGATGCCGTCACCGAGCGCTGGTTCTCCGGCTATGTCGAGCAGCTGGTCCATCCGGTGCTTCACCTGTTCTTCGCGCACGGCGTGGTCTTCGAACCGCACCTGCAGAACGTGGTGCTGGGCTTGCGGCACGGCTGGCCGGCCCAGCTCTTCCTGCGCGACTTCGAGGGCGTCAAGCTCACGCCCGCGCGCCACCCCGCCGCGGCCATGCCCGACATCAGCGAGCGTGCGCGCGCCTCGCTGTGGTACGACGAGGAGCAGGGGTGGAACCGCATCGCCTACTGCCTGTTCGTCAACAACCTGTGCGAGGTCGTCGCCCAGCTCGGCGCAGGGCGGCCGGCGCTGGCGGCGCGGCTGTGGTCCATCGTGAGCCACCACCTGCACGTGTACCAGCACCGCTACGGCAATGCGGTTTCGGGCCGGCGCGTCAACGCGCTGCTGGCCGGCAGCCCGTTTCCGGCCAAGACGAATTTGAGCAACCGCTTCTTCAAGCGCGCCGACCGTGCCTCGACCTATGTGCCGGTCACCAACCCCCTTCCCTTTGCCGGCACGGGGGCGGCATGGCAATGAGTTCCCCCGGACTGCGATGGACGCGGCTGTCTGCGCACCTGCAGCAAGCGCTCGACGGGGCCGACGGGCCGCTGTGCACCTACGTCTACGATCTGGAGTCCTTGCGGCGCCATGCGCGCGCCATCGTCGGCAGCCTGCCGTCGGGGTTCGAGCTCTTCTACGCGATCAAGGCCAATTCCGACCTGCCGATCCTGCAGACGCTGGCTCCGCTTGTGCACGGGTTCGAGATCTCGTCCGGCGGCGAGCTCGCCTGGGTGCGCGGGCACTTCGCCGACATCCCGCTGATCTTCAGCGGTCCGGGCAAGACCGACACGGAGCTCGCCCGCGCGCTGGAGGGCGGCGTCGAGGCGCTGCACGTGGAGAGCCGCCACGAGCTGGAGCGCCTGGCCTGGCTGGCGCGCGCGCGCAACTGCACGGTGCCGGTGCTGCTGCGCGTGAACCCGGCAATCGACGGCCTGCAGCCCACCACGCTGATGATGGGCGGCAGGCCCACGCCGTTCGGCATCGCCGGCGACCAACTGCCGGCTTGCCTGGACTGGTTGCGGGCGCACCCGGAGATCCGCCTCAGGGGCTTCCATTTCCACCTGATGTCGCACCAGCTCGACGCCGCCGCTCACCTGCGCCTGCTCGACGCCTACCTGGAGCAGACCAGGCGCTGGCGCGCGCAGTACGGGCTGGATACGCTGGACCACATCAACGTGGGCGGCGGCATCGGCGTGAACTACCGCGAGCCGGAAGCCCAGTTCGACTGGCCTGCGTTCGCCGGCGGGCTGGCGGCGCTGTCGGCGCGGCGGGACGGGCTCACCGTGCGCTTCGAGTGCGGACGCTATGTGACCGCCTTCTGCGGCTACTACGCGACGGAGGTCATCGACGTGAAGCATGCGTTCGACCGCTGGTTCGTGGTCGCCAGCGGTGGCACGCACCACTTCCGCACGCCGCATGCGCAGGGACACAGCCATCCGTTCCGGGTGCTGCCGGCCGATGCGTGGCGCTATCCGTTCGCGCGCCCGCAGGTCAGCGACGCGCGCGTGAACGTGGTCGGCCAGCTGTGCACGCCGAAGGACGTCCTCGCGCAGGACGCGCCGATCGAACGCGTGCGTGCCGGCGATCTGCTGGTGTTTCCCTATGCCGGCGCCTATGCCTGGCACATCTCGCACCACGACTTCCTGCGTCACCCGCACCCGCAGCACCGCTACCTGCCGACGGAGGACGCGCATGCTGCAGTCGAATGAGCTGAAAGCGGCGCTGGCCGCCGGGCGCGAGGTATTCGGCCTGATCAACTCGCTGCCCCTGCCGCTGATGACGGAGATGATCGGGCATGCCGGCTTCGATTTCGTGATCCTCGATCTGGAACACGTCGGCGTGAATCCGCAGACGCTGGAAAACATGATCCGCGCGGCCGAGTGCGCGGGCACCACGGCACTGGTGCGCGTGCCGTGCGTGGCACCGGACGTCATCCTGCGCGTGCTCGACGCCGGTGCGCAGGGGATCGTGGTGCCGCGCGTGCGCAGCCGGGCCGAGGCCGAGCTGGCAGTCGCCAGCGCCCGTTACCATCCCCTCGGGATGCGAGGCATTGCCGGCGGACGCACCACGGGGTTCGGCACGTTGACGCTGCCGGCGTACTTCGAGCGCGCCAACCGCGAGCTGATGGTGGTGGCGATGATCGAGGATCGCGACGGGGTGGAGGCGATCGCAGAGATCGTCGCGGTGCCCGGCATCGATCTGGTTCTGGAAGGGGCGATCGACCTGTCGCAGAGCCTTGGCGTGCCGGGCGATGCGCAGCACCCGCACGTGCAGGCTGCGGTCCGGCGCGTCGCCGAGGCCTGCCTGGCGCGCGGGGTGCCGTTTTGTGCTGTCCCGCGCGCGCCCGGCCAATACGAAGGCTGGCGCGGGCAGGGGGTGCGCGCCTTCCTGCTGGGCGACGACCGCGCCTGCGCGTTCCGCGCGATGAAGCAGCTGCTCGCGGGCTTTCGCGCTTCCGTCGCGCCTGCGTGCCCGCCGGGATGAACCGCGCCCGCGCCGGGCTGCACCACAAAAACAAAAAGCCCGGCAATGCCGGGCTTCGTCGTTCAGATCCTGCCGAGGCGGATCAGAGCGGGCGGATGTTGCCAGCCTGCTTGCCCTTCGGGCCGGAGGTCTCGTCGAACTGCACCTTCTGACCTTCGGTCAGGCTGCGGAAGCCGTTGCCCTGGATCGCGGAGAAGTGCGCGAAGAGGTCCTCGCCGCCGTTGTCCGGGGTGATGAAGCCGAAGCCTTTGGCGTCGTTGAACCACTTGACGGTACCAGTTGCCATTTTTGAAGTTCCCAAATCAAAGTTTAAATAAGGGGCGTTTGCCCAGAGTTGCGACAATCGCGATCGGGGAATGACGGACTGAGTACCTAAGGACTTCAAGCTCGAAACGCCACGCGATGACTGATGCGCGCTGAGCAGTCTGGTGAAAAACTGCGGCGCGGTCAACTACCTTGCGCCCCGCTTTGCGCGTAGATGCGTGTCATCGTGCACATCCGCCGCCTCGCTCTGGTCCCGTCCCGCGGACAGGCCCATGACATCCCGCTACAATCGCTGGCGAGGAGGATGCTATGAATATCGAATGGTGGCACTGGACCGTAGTCGGCATCGCCCTGATCCTGGCCGAGCTGGCCCTGCCGTCCTTCTTCGTGATCTGGTTCGGCATCGCGGGGCTGGCGATGGCGCTCGTGCTGTTCGTCGCGCCCGGACTGTCGCTCACCGCCCAGCTCGCCAGCTGGACCGCGCTGTCGCTCGTCATGGTCGTGCTGTGGTTCCGCGTCTTCAAGGCCAGCTTCCACAAGACCCGCATCGGCACCTCCGGCGGCGAGGTCATCGGTGAAGTCGGCCTGCTGGTCGGCGCGGTCGCTCCCTTCCAGCGCGGCAAGGTGCGCTTTCAGCGGCCGTTGCTGGGCGCCGAGGAATGGGTGTGCCTCGCCGAGAACCCGATTGCCGCCGGCGAACGCGTGCGCGTCGTGGCCGTCGAAGGCAGTTTCCTGAAAGTCGTAAAAGCCTGAGGAGGTTTCATGAGCGGTAGTTTCGTCTTCGTCGTCGCGGTACTCATCTTCGTCGTCGTCACCCTCGCCAAGGGCGTGCGCATCCTGCCGCAGGGCGAGGAATGGATCGTCGAGCGTCTCGGCAAATACAACGGCACGCTCAAGCCCGGCCTCAACATCATCATTCCCTACCTCGACCGCATCGCCTACAAGCTCGTCACCAAAGACATCATCCTCGACGTGCAGGAACAGGAAGTCATCACGCGCGACAACGCCGTGATCGTCACCAACGCCATCGCCTTCATCAAGGTCACCGACCCGGTGAAGGCCGTGTATGGCGTCACCGACTTCGCCGAGGCGATCCGCAACCTGATCATGACGACGCTGCGCTCCATCGTCGGCGAGATGGAACTCGACGAGGCCCTGTCCTCGCGCGACAAGATCAAGGCGCGCCTGCGCGAGAGCATCGCCGACGAGGCGGTCGACTGGGGCCTCACGGTGAAATCGGTCGAGATCCAGGACATCAAGCCGTCCGAGTCGATGCAGCGCGCGATGGAAATGCAGGCCGCCGCCGAGCGCGAGCGCAAGGCCGCGGTGACCAAGGCCGAAGGCGCCAAGCAGGCCGCGATCCTCGAGGCCGAAGCGCGCCTCGAATCCGCCAAGCGCGATGCCAACGCCCAGGTCATGCTCGCCGAAGCCTCCGCCGAAGCGATCCGCCGCGTCGCCGCCGCCGTCGGCGACCAAGCCGGCCCGATGATGTACATGCTGGGCGAGAAGTACATCGCGTCGCTGGAACGCATGGGCTCGTCCGAGAGCGCCAAGGTCGTGGTGCTGCCGGCGGACCTGCAGGAGACCGTCCGCGGCCTGCTTGCCCGCGGCAAGGCGGCGATGTAAGCGGCGGCCGCTGCGGCAGGGGGGGAATGCCGCTAGGATGCCGAAGCGGTGCATGAAACATATTGTTACCGCTGTCCGTTGCCGGCGGGGATCGGGCGCAAGCGGGACACCGGCCCGCGCCCTCCGGTTTGCATGAAGTGTAATCCGATCAACGATTTACGTGTCAGTTGCTCCGGTCCGGCCGCGGGCGCCGGACGGCGACCGGGTCCGGCGCAATCGCCGCGGTCGCGACGGGTGCCTTCCCCTGCGGAACTCTGAAACCATGGGGGGTCGAATACTTCTGTCGATCGGCCCGCTGCAACCGAATCCTTCCCCAAGAGGGCATGCATGCGGCTGCCGGGGGTGCGGAATCGATCAAAGCGCTCGTTCCCCACGCGGACGAGACGCGCAGACAGACCCCAACAGGCAGGAGGATGCTATGAGTTCCATGAAACGGAAGTCGTTGCTGGCCATCGCCGTCACGACGCTCGCTGCGGTCCCGCTAGGGGCAGCGGCGGCGGATCAATACTTGGAGGGCCAGAGCCCGCAGCAGCAATCGCGGATGAGTACTTCGGGGCAGCTGAAGACGATGACGCCGAGCCAGTTGCGAGGAACCCAGGTCGTCGGGACCAACGGCGAGCATATCGGTTCGGTGAAGACGGTCGTCCAGAGTCGTCAGGACAGGAACATCCAGGCGGTGATCGCCACCAGCAGCGCGATGGGCGGCGACGGCAGGGATGTCACCGTGCCGCTCGACCGCATGCGCTACGAGGACGGCAAGCTGCGCTTGAGCGCGAGCGCCGACGAGCTGAGAGCATGGCCCACTTACCGCGGCGAGCAATACGTCGAACTGCGGCCGACGGACCAGCCGCTGAGCGAATTCTCGGCGTTCGAGACCGTACCGGACAGGGCCGCGCCGCGCCGCGAGATGAGGAGCGGCGAACGGGGATGGGATCGCGGCAGTACCGGCGCCACGGGGGCCAACGCGTTCTATCCCGAAACGCAGCAGTTCACGCCGTAGACGCACCAAAGCGGAGCGACGTCGCACGACGCGCGTCCGCTGCAGGAAGGCCGGCCGCCCGCGGGGGGCGCCGGCTTTCTTTCGTTACTTGTTGAAGGCCGCGAGGTCCGCGACGTCGCCCGACGACGGGCTGCCCGCGGTCGTGAGACAGTTGCTCAGGACGAGGCGCGGCGGCTCGAACGAGAAGATGAACGGCGCCGCGCGCTGCAGCGCGCTGAGCCCCAGGATGGGGCGCGTTGCCCCAGGAAAGACCGCGGCCTCGACGTCCTTGAGCCAGCATCCGCCGCCGATGCTGACGGCCTCGATCATGTACACCGGCACGGTCAGCTCGTTGCCGTTCGCGAGCCTGCCGCGCAAGTCCTTCACATAGCGCGCCCGGCCTGCCGCCTCGAGCTGCGCCAGCATCTCCTCGTTGATCGTCATGTAACCGGAGCCGGTATCCACCATCAGGTCGACCGTCCCGAGTCCCTCGATGCGGCCCTCGACAGAGAAAGTCGTCGCGCTGGTCGCGCGCATATCGACGGTCGTGTCGAACTCCCCGGCAGATGCGAAGCTGAAGGTGCCTGCGAGCACTGCGGTCAAGAGGCACGGAATTTTCTTCATGCAACGATCCCCGGAAAAGCGGTTTGACGGTGAGTCCGGCACTCCGGACATCGTGATGGTAAACTAAGCAACAGCCGTGCCGTCTACAAGCGATCACACTTGAGCTAACGGCCTGATTTGCAATTTCTTTAGGGTGGCGCGAAGACCCGCGCGGGGCGCGCCTCTCCGCTTCAGGCCGCCGTCCGTCGCGGTCCCTTGCATCGCGGCGCGAACGGCTTTCCCGAGCGTCAGTCCCGAAACCGGGAATGCGGCGGGGCTGCCCACCCCGCCTCGGCGGACTCCTGCCCGTTCCAGTGCCATCAGGTAGCGCGAGGCGATATCGGGTACGGGCGATGTGCGCCGAAGTTATCGCAATGCGATACTTGATGACATATGCGCGCACTGCTCACGCCGTGCGGATAATCTGGACGCCAGTTCCCGGATGCTTCCGGGGGGAGGTTCGTCCCGATTCGGCCAAATCGGGACGATTCGCCCTACACACAGGTTGCTCGCAGGCCATTACTCATGCACTACACGATGGCAACGAGCGGGCTGACGATGAAAAAACCGGGCTAGAGGACAAAATCCGTTGCGGTTAATGTACTCGCCCCCATCAGCGTGATCGCGAACTCGGCCTCGCCGTCGGTGTTGGTGCTGCCGTAGAGCGTGCCGGTGGCGCTCACCGAGTCGTAGACGTAACGCACCTGTCCGGTGGCGTCCGTCGCGCTGAAGGCGGAAGTGCCAATAAACGTGAAAGCCTCATTAGTCGCGGTCGTTGCGGCATTGGCGTCAAGAGTCGAGAGGTCGATTTTGTCTTGGCCGCGCACGAAATCGGTAATGATGTCCCAACTACTGCTGGTAACACCGGTTTCGGCAAGAGCATTAAAGTCGAAGTTATCGCTGCCCCCTCCGCCCGTGAGCGTGTCCTGACCAACACCACCAGTGAGCACGTTGTTGGCGGAACTGCCGGTCAATCGGTCATTAAAACTCGAACCGGTCAGGTTCTCGATCGACGACAGGGTATCCACGGCAGAACCCCCGGTAGTCTGTGCAGTATTGATCGCTAGGCTAACCGTAACCGCACCAGCCGCGAGGCCATAATCCACGGTATCCGTTCCAGCCCCGCCCTTGATTACGTTATCGCCGGCCCCGGCGTAGAGCACGTTATTGAGACCGTTTCCGGTTAGGTTGGCGGCGCTGGTTGCCAGAATCTGGCCATTCTCGACATTGCTGCCCAGCGTGTAAGCCACCAGGTTGCTCATGACCGTATCGATACCGCCTGTGCTTGCCGTGGCATTGCTCTCGCTGACGATGTCCCCGGCGTTGTCCACGTAGTAGATATCGGACCCGTTGCCGCCTTTCATCGTGTCGGCGCCAATCCCGCCATTGAGTACGTTGGCGCTCGCATTGCCGGTCAGTGTGTCGTTGAAACGGGAACCGACGATGTTTTCAATCGCGATCAGGGTATCCACGCCTGAACCACCGGTGGCTTGCGAGGTCGTCACGGCCAAGCTCACGGTGACAGCGCTGGCCGCATCGCTGAAATCAGCCGTGTCGATGCCTGCCCCGCCATCGAGGACGTTGTTGCCTGCGCCCGCGTAGAGCACGTTGTCCAAGGCGTTTCCGGTCAGATTGGCCGCTCCAGTGACAGCGATCCGGCCATTCTCAACGTTGCTGCCCAGCGTATAGGTATTCAGGCTGCTATGGACTACGTCAATGCCTCCCACGGCGGCAATAGCATTGGTCTCGGTAACAACATCCCCGACACTGTCAACGTAATAGCTGTCTGAACCAGTGCCGCCGTTCATGAAGTCATTGCCGCCATTGCCGTTCAGCGTGTCGTTGCCCTCATACCCCATCAGCACGCTGTCAGTATTGGTCCCGTTCAGCGTGTCGTTGCCGGCAGTGCCAAATTGCAGATCGTCGAGTTTCAGGAGATAACCGTCTTCGAATTGCACCTGCTCGACGCGGTAGCGCAGCGGGTTGGCATAGCTGTTCGGGCCGGCATCGACAAACCAGTAGTTGATCGTCAGCTGATCGGTGCTGTCGTTGAGCTTCAGGATCAGGTTGTCGCCTTCGCGTACGAGCGTCACTTGATCGGGGCGAATGCCGGCGCCCAGCCGGATCGTGTCGAGCGCGCCCGCCGTCGCGTAGTCGTCGTCGGTGATCACGTCCTGACCGGAGCCGTATCCGAACAGGTAAACGTCGCCATTAAAGCCGCCGTCCAGCGCGTCGTTGCCTGCTCCGCCGTCCAGAACGTCGCTGCCG
>NZ_FTMD01000018.1 GCF_900156155.1 Aromatoleum tolulyticum | reverse complement strand
TGGCCGTTCACCAGCATCGGGCCGAGTTCGAAGCGCGCTTCCGAGAAGGGCGGGGTGCGCGAGCCTTCGGCGCCGAAGAACAGCAGCCCGAGGCCGACCATGCCCACGTGCACGGCGACCGACACGATCAAGAGGATCAGCACCGGCGCGGCGGCGATCGGCTGGTAGATCAGGCGGTACATCAGCGGGCCCATCGGCACCACCACGAGCAGCGCCAGCAGCACCTGCAGCGGCAGCGCGAGGGTGGTGAGCGGCAGCAGGTAGAGCAGCGCCGCGAGCACCACCGGGTAGCCGACGTTCCACGCCAGCACGCCCGCGAGGCGCCCCTTCTGGCCGCTATGCAGCGCGCCGCGCGCATCGACCGCCGCGGCGAGCACGCCCGCGCCGAGCAACAGCCAAAGGGTGGCCGGCACCGTGCCGGCCTGGATCATGACGAGGGTCAGCGCGCCATACGCGACGAACTCCCCCTGCGGAATGAAGATCACCCGCGTCACGGCAAACACCAGCACCAGCGCGAGCGCGAGCAGCGCGTAGATCGCACCGTTGGTGATGCCGTCCTGTGCGAGCAACAGCGCTATCTGAATATCCATCGACGAACCCCGGCCGTCCACGCCTTTGGCGCGGAAACACTTGAGATGAAAGGGAAGATGCCGCGCGTCCGCGGCGTCCGGCTCGACGTCAGGGACGCCGCGCCAGAACTCCGGGCAAGGGAATCGCCGGGGGGACGGACCGGGAGGACGGGGGCTCGCCGGCACGAGGCGCGGCAGCAACAGATGTGGTGGTCATTGCGTCTTGTCTCCGTTCTTTGCCGCCCCGAAGCGGGTACGGCGGGTGGCAGCCTGGATGGCCGCTCTCGAGTCTTGCTCCCGCAGGCGCATGGCCTGACGGTGCCCGATTAAGCTACAGACACATAACAGACTTGTCAAACACTTGGTCAAGTAGTCTAATCATCAGCAAGGGATACGCCGAACAGCTGCCGACACCCCCATTAACCCCGCACCGGACATGCAGCCCGGCGCCCTGCACGCTATGATTTCGACCGACAACCGCTTCCAGCCACCTTCCTGATGACATCCGCCTTGGCCGCCGCTCACGACGATTCGCATCTTTCCTCCACCGAGGAGGAGATCCTGCGACTGTCGCGCGAGGAACCCGAACTCGGGCAGGCCGCCGTAGCGGAGCGCCTGCGCCGCGCGGGCCTGACGATCTCCCCCTCCGGCGTGCGCTACATCTGGCAGAAGCACGGTCTGGAGACCACCGCCAAGCGCCTGCAGGCGCTGGTGGATGCCACCCCGGAAGGCCTCGCCGCGCTCACCGACAACCAGCGCGAGCTCCTCGAACGCGGCACCCTCAGCGCCCACCTCGCGACGTCCGCGGGCGACGGTTCGGGCGACAAGGACGAACCGCTCGACCGCCGCCAGATCATCCTCAACGCCGCTGCCGAACTCTTTTCCGAGCAGGGTTACGATCGCAGCTCCATCCGCGACATCGCACGCAAGGTCGGCCTGCTGCCCGGCTCGGTCTACCATCACTTCGCCTCCAAGGACGAGCTCTACCTCGCCGTCCACCGCGAAGGCTTCCAGCGCGTGATGAGCACGATCACGACCGAGATCGAAGCGCTTTCCGACCCCTGGGAGCGCCTGCGCCGCGCCTGCGAGGTGCACGTCGCCCAGATGATCGAAGGCCCGGCGGTCGAGCGCATCACGGGGCACAACCTCGCGCTCATCGGCAACCAGGAACTCCTCGCCAAGATCCAGCCGGCGCGCGAAGCCTACGAGCAGCTGTTCCGCGACCTCGTCAACGCCCTGCCCGTGGCCGCCGGCACCGACCGCTCGCTGCTGCGTCTCTTCCTGCTCGGCGGCATGAACTGGGTGTACCTGTGGTACCGCGAAGGTCGCCGCACTCCGCAGCAGATCGCCGACGCGATGGTCGACATGGTGCGCCGCGGCGTCGCGCAATCCTGAAGCGTGGCCCGCCGGGGTAGAAGCCCCGTTTCCTTGCCTTTCCGCCGCGATCCGCCATAACTGAAATGAATGTTCGGAGACGGCCATGTTCAAGGACAGGGAAGACGCCGCGCGTCAGCTCGCGGCAAAGCTCAAGGGGCGCCCGCTGAAGGATCCGCTGGTGCTGGCGATTCCGCGCGGCGGCGTCGTCACCGGGGCCGTGCTCGCGCTCGAACTCGGCGCGGAGCTGGACGTCGTGCTCGCCCGCAAGCTGCGCGCCCGCCACGACCCGGAGCTCGCGGTCGGCGCGATCGGCGAGGATGGCGAGGAATACCTGGCGGACTATGCGCGCTCGGTGATCGGCGTCGATGACGAATACCTCGAGCGCGAACGCGCCCACCAGATCGCCGAGATCGACCGCCGCAAGGAGCGCTTCCGCGCCGTGCGCCCGGCGGCCGAGATCGCCGGACGCTCGGTCATCGTCACCGACGACGGGGTGGCGACCGGCGCGACGATGCTCGCGGCGCTGCACGTGATCCGCGCGAAGCGGCCGTACGAACTGATCGTCGCCGTCCCGGTCGCGCCGCCCGACACGCTGGACACCCTCGCCCACCACTGCGACCACGTCGAATGCGTGCTGAAGCCGACCTGGCTGGGCGGCATCAGCGGCTTCTACGGCGACTTCACGCAGGTCGAGGACGACGAGGCGCTGCGCCTGCTGCGCGACTACCGCCGCCCGGCGCCCGATCGGTAGGCCTATCCCGCCCGCACCGCGTGCTGCGGCTGCCGACGCGCCCGTCGCCGCAGCCACGCCTTGCGTGCCTCCTCCAGCGCCACCATCGCGAGCGCCAGCGGCAGCATCCGCAGCCAGGTTTCGGCGTCGAGCGGCGCGGCGCCGAAGATAGCGTTGCCGGCGGGCAGATAGACGATCGCTGCGATCAGCGCCAGCTCGAATCCCAGCCCCCACAGCAGCAGCGGATTGGCCGCCAACCGCGGAGGCCAGGCCGGCAGGCGCGCATCGCGGCACAGAAACAGGTTCGCGACCTGCATCACGACGATCGTCGCCAGGCAGGCCGTGGTCGCCTCCAGGTACAGCGGATCCAGCCTGCCGAGCGCCTCCCCGCGCACCCAGCCCCCCGCCGCAAGCACGCCGAAGAACATGGCGAGCGACGCAGCCGACTCCAGCACGCCGAGGAAGAAGTAGGCGCGCGCGATCAGCGCCCCATCCACCAGACGTGCGCTGCGCGGGCGCGGCGGCCGCTTCATCAGTCCCGGCGACGGCGGCTCGGCACCGAGCGCGAGCGCCGGCAGCATGTCGGTGCCGAGGTCGACGGCCAGGATCTGGATCACCGTCAGCGGCAGGGGCACGCGCAGCAACACGAACACCAGGCACGGCACCAGCTCGGGGATGTTGGACGTGAGGATGTAGGTCAGGAACTTGCGCAGGTTCTCGAACACCGCGCGCCCTTCCTCGATGGCACTGACGATGGTCGCGAAGTGGTCGTCCAGCAGCACCATGTCGGCCGCCTCCTTCGCCACGTCGGTGCCGCTGCGCCCCATCGCGATGCCGATGTCCGCCGCCCGCAGCGCCGGCGCATCGTTCACGCCGTCGCCCGTCACCGCGACCACCTCGCCTCGCTGCTGCAAGGCCTGGACGACGCGCAGCTTGTGCTCGGCGGTGACACGCGCGCAGATCACCTGCGGGCTCTCGAGCGCCAGCGCGAGCTGCGCCGCGTTCATGCGTGCGACGTCCTCGCCGCGCAGCACCCGCGGCGCATCGCCGGTCAGGCCGATCTCGCGCCCGATCGCGACGGCCGTCGCCGGGTAGTCCCCCGTCACCATGATCACGCGGATGCCCGCCTCGCGGCAGCGCGCCACCGCCTCGCGCACGTCCGCGCGCGGCGGATCCTCGATGCCGGCCAGCCCTTCGAGGATCAGCTCGCGCTCGGCCCCGTCATCGGCCACCGCCTCGCCGGCATCGAGCTGCCGCCGCGCGAACGCGATCACCCGCAGGCCCCGACGCGCCATCGCATCGAGCGCGCCGCGGATGGCGTCCTCGTCCACCGCCACAGTCCCGCCGTCGGGTGCGCGCTGCAGCACGCAGCGCGGCACGACGACCTCCGGCGCGCCCTTGCACAGCAGCCATACCGCACAGCCATCCGCGGCCGCCACCGACATGCGGTTGCGCCCCGTCTCGAACGGCAGCTCGGCGACCCGCGTGCCCGACTCGCGCACGCCCCAGGCCGCCGCACATTCGACCAGCGCGACCTCCATCGGATCGCCCGCATAGCCGCCTTCGGCATCCGGATCGAGCCGCAGGCCGTGACACCCCGCGGCGACGGCGAGCAGGCCCGCGAGCGCCGGCGTCGCGCCCGCCTCGTTTGCCTCCTCCACGCGCTCGGGGCGCGGCATCCACGCGCTCCCCCCCGCCATCAGGCTGACGACACGCATGCGGTTCTCGGTCAGCGTGCCGGTCTTGTCGGTGCAGATCACCGTCGTCGCGCCGAGCGCCTCGACCGCCGGCAGATGGCGCACCAAGGCATTGCGCCGTGCCATGCGCTGCGTCGCCATCGCCAGCGACAGCGTCACGGTCGGCAGCAGGCCCTCGGGCACGTTCGCGACGATGATCGCGATCGCGAACAGCGCGCTGTCCCAGAAAGGCACGCCGAGCGCGCGACCGACGAAGAAGAAGACCGCCCCCAGCGCCGTTGCCGCCAGCGCGACCAGCCGCGACAGGCGGGCGATCTCCAGCGCCAGCGGCGACGGCCGCTCCTCCGTGTGCTGGCTCAGGTGCGCGATGCGGCCGAACTCGGTGTGCATGCCGGTCGCGAACACCACCGCCCGCGCATGCCCGGCCACCACCGAAGTCCCCGCGAGCACCAGGTTGCGTGCATCCGCCGCCCCCGCAGCCTCCACCGCTTCGGCCACCCGCCCCACCGGCCGCGATTCGCCCGTCACCGTCGCGGCATTGACGCGCAGGCCGCGGCCCTCGATCACGCGGCAATCGGCCGGCACGTTGTCGCCCGCCTCCAGCATGATCACGTCGCCCGGCACGAGCTCCTGCGCCAGCACCGCGTCCAGCCTTCCGTCGCGGAACGCCAGCGCGCGCTGCGGCAGCAGCGCCGCCAGCGCCTCGACCGCCCGCTCCGCCCGGTACTCCTGCCAGAACGAGAAGCAGCCATTCACGAAGATCACGCCGACGATCGCGGCTGCCAACGCGCCCATGCCCTGACCCGGATTGAAGCGGTCGGCAATCAGCGCGAGCGCCGCGGCGATCCACAGGACGATCGCAAAGAAGTGGGTGAATTCGCGCGCGAAACGCAGTGCAAGCAGTTGTCGCGGACGGGCCGCGACGCAGTTGCGGCCGAAAGTCGCGAGCCGGCGCACGGCCTCGGCGGCCCCCAGACCCTCGCCGCCCGTCCCGAGCCCCGCCAGCACTTCCTCGACCTGTCCGCGCCAGATGTCCATCGCCGTCCCCGGTCCGCGCCCCGCCTCGGGCCCCTCCCTGGCCGGACCGCATCCCCGCGGCGGCCCGCGACCTGTTCTCAGCATGGATCGCAATGGCCATTGCGCAATGGCCGCGAGGTTCGAGCGCGCGTGAAAATTGCACACTGCAACGAAACAAGCGTCACCCGATTCCGGGCAAGCCTGCGCAGATGCCGAATCTTCCGTTACTATCACTTACAGGTTATTGTCGACAGATAGTAACAACGCGGCGCCCTCGGGCGACGTGCGCAGGCGGCAGTACCCATCACGGACAGTGGGAATCGGCGATCGAATAATCCGACCAATGCGCGATCTACAGCTTCCGCAAACCGTCACGGCTGCAATCGAAGGCGCGAACGTTCCCCCGTTGCCGCAGGTGTTGCTGCGCCTGATCCAGCTGCTCGACGACGAATCCTCGACGATCGACGCCCTCGCCGCGGTCGTGAGCCAGGATCCCGCGCTCAGCGCGCGCATCCTGACCGCCGCCAATTCGGCCGCGTTCTACCGCAACACGCCTGCGAGCGACATCAAATCCTGCGTCTCGCTGCTCGGAACCCGCATGGTGCGCTCCATGGCCACCTGCCTCGCGGTCAAGCGCCTGTTCGACACCGATCCCGGAACCGTAGCGGTCGATCTCACCGACTTCTGGCGCCACTCGCTGCTGGTCGCCGAGACGAGCCGCGCGATGGCGGCCGCGACCGGCTATCCGCACCCCGGCGAGGCCTATCTCGCCGGGCTCCTGCACGATGTCGGCCAGCTCGTACTCATATCGTCGCTGGGGGACCAGTATGCGTGGCTGCTATCGCAGACAGGCGACGAAGACAAGCTGATCGAGCTCGAACGCACCAGCCTGCCCACCGACCACTGCGAAGTGGGCACCTGGCTCGCCGACCAGTGGCGCCTCGACAGCGGACTCGCCGATGCGCTCCTGTTCCACCACGCGAGCGCAGAGGAAATCGCGACGGCCTCGAACCTGCCCCGCCTGGTGTGGTTCGCCGACGCGCTCGCGCGCGGCGTGCAGGGCCTCGCGCCCTTCGAGGAGCTCGCCGCGACGCTCTTCGGCACCGATTCGGCTTTCGACGCGGGACGCATCCTGACCCGTGCCCTCGACCACGTGCAGGTCATCGCCACCGCCATGGGAGTCGCGGCGCGGCCCGAGGCCGACGACGCCGCCCCGCAGCGCACGCTCCCCAACGTCACGGTCCTCGCCCCTGCCCATGCGCCGCACGAAGCGGATCGCGCGCTGGCCGAGCACGTCCGCGACATGGCGGTCATGCACCCGTTGCAGCAGGACCTGTTCGAGCTCGCGAGCGAAACCGAACTGCTCAACGCCCTGCGCGAATCCGCGCGCATCCTGTTCGAACTGCCGCGCATGGGCTTCCTGCTCATCGACCGCGAATCGGGTGAGCTCGCCGGCGGCGAGATCGCGGGACAGGCCGCCATCTTCCGCCAGACGCGCGTCCCGCGCGGCACCGACGCCGGACTCGCGACGCGCGCGATCGCCGAGCGCGAAGTCCGCAGCAGCTTCGACGACGTCCGGCCGCCGCGCGAATCCCTGCTCGACCGCCAGCTCGCACGCGCCTTCGGCAGCGAAGGCATCCTCGCGCTGCCGATGGTCGGCAAACGCCGCACCGTCGGCGTGATGCTGTTCGCCCTCGGTCACGCCGACCACGCGCGGCTCAAGCGCCGCACCCCCTGGCTGCTCAACTTCGGCCGCATCGGCGGGGTAAGCGTCGAGGCGTGGCAGGACGCGACCGCCTGCCGCAAGCAGGCCGAGGACGAAGCCGCCGCGGCCTTCCGCCGCCAGGCACGACGCATCGTGCACGAAGCGGGCAACCCTCTCGGGATCATCAAGAGCTACCTGCGCATCCTCGACCAGAAATTGCCGGAAGACAGCGACGTGCGGCACGAAATCGACGTGCTGCGCGACGAGATCGACCGCGTCGCCGGCATCGTGCGACGCATGAACGAGGTGCCGACGCCGACCGGCGCCGCGACGACGACCGTGGCGGTCAACGCGCTGGTGCGCGAACTGCTCGCCCTGTATGGCGCGCCGCTCTTCGGAGACAAGGGCATCGCCGTCACCAGCCAGCTCGGCGACGACGCCGACCGCGCGGCCTGCGACCCCGACAGCCTGAAACAAATCCTCGTTAACCTGTGGAAGAACGCCGCCGAGGCGACGCCCCGAGGTGGGCGCTTCGACATCTCGGTGCTCGACGGTGTCGTGCAGAATGGCCGGCGACACGTCGAGATCCGCATGGAAGACAGTGGTACCGGGATGCCCGACGAGGCGATCCGCACTCTGTCTTTCCCGGATCAGGCGCACAGCAGTGCCGATCGCGGCCACGGCCTGTCCATCGTGGGCAGCATCGCCGCCAGGATCGGCTGCCGAATTACATGCCGCAGCAAGGCGGGCGTGGGCACGACGCTCTCGCTCCTGCTGCCGTGCGTCCAGGTTTCATGATGTTTGCGAGTCCGCACGATGTGTGACGCTCGCTCCGGAGAACTTCCATGGAGATTGGCAAGAGCCTGTTCTTGGCAGGCAAGGCCGGACCCGCCGCGCACACCGTTGCGCGGGTGCTGATCGTAGACGACGAACCGCGCATACGTGACGCCTACGGTGCCCTCC
Organism: Aromatoleum tolulyticum; assembly: GCF_900156155.1. Classification (GTDB taxonomy): domain Bacteria; phylum Pseudomonadota; class Gammaproteobacteria; order Burkholderiales; family Rhodocyclaceae; genus Aromatoleum; species Aromatoleum tolulyticum. Next base: position 73,914 of record NZ_FTMD01000018.1, on the reverse strand, counting down.
TCGCCGCGGAAGGGCGCGAGATACTTACCTGCGCCAACGGCGCCGATGCGATGGCACGCCTCGGCAGCACCGAGATCGACGTCATGGTGCTGGACCTGCACCTGCCCGACATGCACGGCACCGAGATCATGGCGTGGATGGGCGAGGCCGGCGTCGACACCGCCGTAGTGGTCTTCAGCGGCGACGACGCGATCGACTCCGCGATCCTGGCACTGCGGCGCGGCGCCTGCGAGTTCATCCGCAAGCACGCGGACCCGGAAGAGCTGATCCGCACGGTCGACAAGGCCATCAGCCGACGCCGCCTCGAACGCGAGAACGCGCGCATGACCGCGCGTCTCGAGGAATCCGAACGCCTGCACCGCTTCCTCGTCGAATACTCGCCCGACATCATCTACACGCTCGACCCGGAAGGCCGCTTCGTCTTCCTCAACCGCCGCATCGAATCCCTGCTCGGCTACAACCGCGGCGAACTCATCGGCAAGCACTACTCGCTGATCGTGCACCCGCTGGATCTCGAGCAGGCGCGCAGTGCCTTTGCCGAGCGCCGGGTCGGCCTGCGCGCAACGACCAACCAGGAAATCCGGCTGCGCTGCCGCAACCTCGACGTGCGCAGCTTCGAAAACCGCACCATCGTCGCGATGCTGAGCTCGCAGGGCATCTACCAGCAGGAAGTCGACGAGGGCGATGCGAAGCGCTTCGTCGGCACCGCCGGCGTGCTGCGCGACATCACCGAGCGCAAGCACGCTGAGGAGACGATCAGCTACCAGACTTACCACGACCTCCTCACCGGCCTGCCCAACCGTGTGCTGTTCCGCGACCGCCTCAACCTCGCGATCAGCCAGGCGCGCCGCCGCGGCGAAGTGGTCGGGCTGATGTACATCGACCTCGACCGCTTCAAGCTCGTGAACGACACCCACGGCCAGCTCGAGGGCGACGAACTGCTCAAGAGCTTCGCCCGTCGCGTGCGCGAATGCCTGCGCGCCGGCGACACGATGTCGCGCCAGGGCGGCGACGAATTCACGATCCTGCTGCCGGACATCGCCGACGCGGAGGCCGTGCGCACGATCGCGGAAAAGATCACCGCGGCGCTGAAGACGCCGTTCACGGTGGGTGGCCGCGACTTCCGCTGCACGGCGAGCATCGGCATCGCGGTGTTCCCCGACGACGCCGAAACGCCGGACCACCTGCTGCGCGACGCCGACATCGCGATGTGCCAGGTCAAGGTGCAGGGCAAGAACGGCTTCCTGCGCTACACGCCGGAGATGAGCCGCAACCACAGCGAGCGCGTGGACCTCGACAACGAACTGCGCATCGCGATCGAAAGCGGCCAGCTCACGCTGCACTACCAGCCGCAGGTCGACATCCGCCGCGGCCGCGTCACCGGCGTCGAGGCGCTGGTGCGCTGGGAACACCCCGAGCGCGGCCTGCTCGGCCCCAACACCTTCATCCCGCTCGCCGAGGAAGGCGGCCTGATCTTCGCGATCAGCGACTGGGTCCTCAACGAAGCCTGCCGGCAGCAGGCGAGCTGGATCAAGCGCGGCATCGTCGACCTGAAAGTCGCGGTAAACATCTCGCCGCTCGAGTTCACCCGCGCCGACATCGTCGAGCGCATCCTGCAGCCGATCCGCACCCACCAGCTGCCGCCCGAAAGCATCGAGATCGAGATCACCGAAAACATGCTGATGGATGACGCCGAAACCGTCATCGCCAAGGTGCAGGAGCTGCGCACGCATGGTCTGCGCATCTCGATCGACGACTTCGGCACGCGCTTCTCGTCGCTGAATTACCTGCGCCGCTTCCCCGTCAATACCATCAAGATCGACCAATCCTTCGTCCGCGACCTCGAGACCACCGGCAGCCAGTCGCCGGTGATCAGCGCGATCGTCGGCATTGCCCGCGGCTTCGGGCTCAACGTGCTCGCCGAAGGCGTCGAGACGGAATGCCAGATCGACGCGCTGCGCCTGCACGGCTGCGACGTGATGCAGGGCTTCCGCTTCAGCCGGCCGGTGCCGCCGGAAGAGGTCGTGCGCTACATTGCCGCCCAACAGGCGCTGGAAACCACCTGATCAGCGCGCGGACGCCGCGGCGACCTGCACGACGCCGCCCTCCACACGCACCGCAAACGTCGCAACGGGCTCGCAGGCGGGCGGCGTGAGTGCGGCGCCGGTAACCAGGGAGAAGCGCGCGCCGTGGCGCGGGCAGATCACCTCGTCGCCCTCGACGGCACCCCACGACAAGGCCTCTTCCTCGTGGCTGCAGCGGTCCTCGATCGCGTAGAAACGCCCGGAGACGTTGAACACGGCGACTTCCCGCCCGTCCTCCAGCACCACGACGCGGACCGTTCCGTCGGCGAAATCGTCGACCTTCGCGACATCCACCCAATCCACCATCACAGCATCCCCAGTTCCAGCCGCGCGGCTTCGCTCATCTGCGCCGCGGACCAGGGCGGATCCCACACCAGCTCGACGCTCGCCTCGCTGACGCCCGAGACCTCCTCGACCGCACACTGCACGGTACCCGGAAACGTCTCCGCGACCGGGCAGCCGGGAGCCGTGAGGGTCATGCGCACGGCGACCTTGCCGGACTCCTCGTCGACGTCGAGCCCGTAGATCAGCCCGAGATCGTAGATGTTGACCGGAATTTCGGGGTCGTAAACGGTGCGCAGCGCGGCGATCACGTCCGCCCGCAGGCCGCTCTCCTCCGATACCGGCGCCTCCGTCGCCTTCACCTTCTCGGCGCGGTGCAGCCAATCGAAGATGCTCATGTCGCCTCTCTTCCCCTTCCTTTCCCGCTTATCCATCTGCCGCCCGTCCCGTGCCGCCGGGCTCCGCGCCGCCCTGTTCGTCCTGCTCGGTGCTCACCGGTGCGGACTGGTCGCGCAGCGCCGCGAGCAGCGTGTGCCACGCGAGCGTCGCGCACTTCACGCGCGCGGGGAATTCGGCGACGCCGGCCAGCACTTCCAGCTTGCCCAGCGGCGGCTCCTCCGCGGCGCCATGGCCGGTGACCAGGGCATGGAAACCGTCGAACAAGGTCCGCGCCTCGGCCTCGGTCCTGCCCTTCAGCGCCTCGCTCATCAGCGACGCCGACGCGGTCGAGATCGCGCAGCCGGTGCCCTCGAAGCGCACGTCCTCGATCACGCCGTCGCGCGTCTTCACGAACAGCGTGATGCGGTCGCCGCACAGCGGGTTGAAGCCCTCGGCGGTGTGATTCGCATCCGCGAGCGCGCCGAAATTGCGCGGCCGCCGGCCGTGGTCGATGATGAGCTCCTGGTACAGGTCGCGCAGATCAGGCATCGCCGAACACCTCCCGCACCTTCGCCAGCGCGGCGAACAGCGCCGCGACGTCTTCGTGCGTGTTGTACAGCGCGAAGGATGCGCGCACGGTCGCCGCGACGCCGAAACGCTCCATCAGCGGCATCGCGCAGTGGTGCCCGGTGCGCACGGCCACCCCCTCGTGGTCGAGGATGGAGCCGACGTCGTGCGCGTGCACGTCCGCGAGCACGAAGGACAGGATCGCGGCCTTCTCGCGCGCCGTGCCGATGAGGCGCAAGCCGGGGAAAGCCCGCGCGCGCTCGGTCGCATCGCGCAGCAGCGCGCCTTCGTGCGCCGCGATCGCGTCGAAGCCGACATCGCGCACGTAGCGCATCGCCTCGCCCAGCGCGATCGCACCGGCGATGTTCGGGGTGCCGGCCTCGAACTTGTACGGCAGGTCGTTATAGGTCGTGCGCGCAAAACTCACCTGCCGGATCATGTCGCCGCCGCCCTGCCACGGCGGCATCGCCTCCAGCAGCGCGCGGCGCCCGTACAGCACGCCGGTGCCGGTGGGCCCGTACAGCTTGTGCCCCGAGAAGGCGTAGAAGTCGCAATCCAGCGCCTGCACGTCGATCGCCAGATGCGGCACTGCCTGTGCGCCGTCGAGCAGCACCGGCACGCCGCGCGCATGCGCCAGCGCGATCAGCTCGCGCACCGGGTTGATCGTGCCCAGCGCGTTCGACACGTGCGTCAGCCCGACGATGCGCGTGCGCGGCGACAACAGCGCCTCGAAGGCCGCCACGTCCAGCTCGCCGTCGTCGGCGACCGGCACCACCTTCAGCATCGCCCCGCTGCGCTCGCACGCGAGCTGCCACGGCACGATGTTGGAGTGGTGCTCCATGCCGGTGATGAGGATCTCGTCGCCGGCACGGAAACGCGCGCCGAAGCTGTTGGCGACGAGATTGATCGCCTCGGTGGTGCCGCGCACGAACACGATCTCCTCGCGCTGCGCGGCGTTGATGAACGCCTGCGCGGTGTCGCGGGCGGCTTCGTAGGCGTCGGTCGCCTCCTGGCTCAGGCGATGCACGCCGCGATGCACATTGGCGTTGAGGTGCGCGTAGTAATGCGCCTCGGCGTCGATCACGCACTGCGGCTTCTGGCTCGTCGCACCATTGTCGAGGTACACCAGCGGGCGGTCATTCACCGTACGCGCGAGGATGGGGAAATCCGCACGCCGACGCGCAATCGCGCCCTCCAGGCCAACAGTTGCCACCCTGCCCAGCGCCGCACGTTCCTTCGGGTCGTCGCGCATCATCGGTTTCCTCGCATCCCCTCAAGCCGCCTCCGGGAGAGCGCCCGGCAGCAGCGATTCGAGTCGCGCCCGCAACGGACCATGCTCGATGCCCGCGAGCGCGTCCGCCGCGAAGGCCCGGATCAGCAGCGCCCGCGCATCGCCTTCCGCGATTCCGCGCGCGCGCAGGTAATGCAGCTGGTCCGCGTCGAGCTGGCCGACGGTGGCGCCATGTGCGCACTTCACGTCGTCGGCCCAGATCTCGAGCTGCGGCTTGGTGTCGACTTCGGCGTCCTCGGAGAGCAGCAGGTTGCGGTTCGACTGCAGCGCGTCGCTGCGCTGCGCATCCGGCCGCACGATCACGCGGCCGTTGAATACCGCCCGCGCCGCCTCGTCGAGCACGCCCTTGTACAGCTCGCGGCTGGTGCCGCGCGGCGCGGCGTGATCGATGCAGGTGTGGTGGTCGATGTGCTGGCGCCCGCTGCCGACGTACAGGCCCGCGAGTTTCGCGTCGCAGCCCTCGGCCCCGAGGCGGGTCGCGATCGCGGCGCGCGAAAGTTGCCCGCCGAAGGCCAGCGCGTGCGACACGAAGGCGCTGTCCTGCCCCTGCTCGGCGGCGACATCCGCGACGTGAAATGCCTTTCTGCCCTCCTGCTGCAGTTTCGTATGCGCAATGCGCGCGCCGCGGCCGAGGACGATGCGCGTCACCGTGTCGCTCAGATAGCTCGCGCCGTCCGGCCCGACATGGTGCTCGATCACCGTCGCACTCGCGCCCTCGCCGGCGCGGATCAGGTTGCGCGGGAAACTCGCGCTGTCGCTTCGCGTCGTGACGAAGAGCAGATGCACCGGTGCTTCGAGCGCAACGCCCGCGGCAAGGTCGATCCACGCACCGTCGCTCCAGAGCGCGGCGTTCAAGGCCGAGAAACCGTCCGCCGCGTCACCGGCAGCGGCGAACAACGGCTCCACGTCATCCGCCCGCGCCTCGACCGCCTGCGCCAGACTGCCGACCCTCGCGCCCTCAGGCAACGTTGCCTGCAGTGTTGCCGGCTGCGACAGCCCCGGCACGAAATGTCCGTCGACGAACACCATCCGCTGCGTGCCCTCGATCGCATGACGAAGCACCACCGCGCGCACCTCGTCCGACACTTCGATCGCACCATCCACGCGAAATACCCGCCGCGCGATGGCCGCGACGCTGGTGTATTTCCAGTCCTCGTCGCGCGTCGTCGGCAGGCCCAGCGCAGCAAACCGTTCAAACGCCTCGTCGCGACTGCGCCGCAGCCACGGCACGGCCGCCCCCGGAAGCTGCACCGCCAGCGACGGATAAGCCGAAACGAATCCCGGCACGCAGGGTTCTTCCGGACCGATTCTCATCCCGCCCCCCCCGCCGACGCGGCATGGCGCTTCTGCGCTTCCGCCTGCACCCAGCCCTCCACCCAGCCATAACCGCGCCGCTCCAGGTCCTGCGCCAGGTCCGGCCCGCCCGACAGCGCGATCCGTCCCAGCGCGAGCACATGCACGCGATCGGGGCGGATGTAATCGAGCAGGCGCTGGTAGTGCGTCACGAGGATCATCGCACGCTCCGGGCTGCGCATCGCATTGACGCCGTTCGCCACGACCTTCAGCGCATCGATGTCGAGGCCCGAATCGGTCTCGTCGAGGATCGCCAACCGCGGCTCCAGCACGGCCATCTGCAGGATCTCGTTGCGCTTCTTCTCGCCGCCCGAGAATCCCTCGTTCACCGCCCGGTACAGCAGCGCCTCGTCCATGTCCATGAGCTTGAGCTTCCCCTTCACCAGCGCGAGGAAGTCCACCGCGTCGAGTTCGGACTCGCCGCGATGCCGGCGCATCGCGTTCAGCGCCGCCTTCAGCAGGTAGATGTTCGCGACACCGGGAATCTCGACCGGATACTGGAACGCGAGGAAGATGCCTTCGCGCGCGCGCTCCTCCGGCGCCAGCGCCAGCAGGTCGCGCCCCATGTAGCGGATCTCGCCCTGCGTCACGACGTAGCCTTCGCGTCCCGCGAGCACGTGCGCGAGCGTGCTCTTGCCCGAGCCGTTCGGCCCCATGATGGCGTGCACCTCGCCCGCCCGCACTTCCAGATCCAGACCGCGAAGGATGGGCTTGTCATCCACGGTCACATGCAGATTGCGGATCTCAAGCATTAGGCCTCCTCTCGCAGCTACGCCTGCCGTATGGCGTTGAACTCGGCACAGTGAACCTCCCTCCCCTTCAAGGGGAGGGCCGGGGTGGGGATGGGTGGACTCCGAAGCGCCTACAAGAAACCCATCCCCATCCTGTCCTTCCCCTTGAAGGGGAAGGAACCTGCTAATCCTCTCTCTGGATGCATACTCACACCAGATTCCATCAAGGCACGTCACAACTAACCGATGCTTCCCTCCAGACTCACGCCCAGAAGCTTCTGCGCCTCGACCGCGAACTCCATCGGCAGCTGCCTGAACACCTCCTTGCAGAAGCCGGACACGATCAGCGACACCGCATCCTCGGCGGAAATGCCGCGGCTCTGGCAATAGAACAGCTGGTCCTCGCCGATGCGCGAGGTGGACGCCTCGTGCTCGACGCGCGCCGTCGGATTCTTCACCTCGATGTAGGGGAAGGTGTGCGCCGCGCAGCGATCGCCCAGCAGCAGCGAGTCGCACTGCGTGTAGTTGCGCGCGCCGTCCGCGCTCTTCGCGACCTTGACCAGCCCGCGATAGGCGTTGCTGCCGTGTCCCGCCGAGATGCCCTTCGACAGGATCGTGCTCTTCGTGTTGCGCCCCAGGTGAATCATCTTCGTGCCGGTATCGGCCTGCTGCCAGTGGTTCGTCAGCGCCACCGAATGGAACTCGCCGACCGAGTTGTCGCCGCGCAGGATCACGCTCGGATACTTCCACGTGATCGCCGAACCGGTCTCCACCTGGGTCCAAGAGATCTTCGAGTTCGCCTCGCGGCAGTCGCCGCGCTTGGTCACGAAGTTGTAGATGCCGCCCTTGCCGTCCTTGTCGCCCGGATACCAGTTCTGCACCGTCGAATACTTGATCTGCGCCCCTTCGCGCGCGATCAGCTCGACGACCGCCGCGTGCAGCTGGTTCTCGTCGCGCATCGGCGCGGTGCAGCCTTCGAGGTAGCTCACGTAGGCGCCGCGGTCGGCGATGATCAGCGTGCGCTCGAACTGTCCGGTGTTGCGCGCGTTGATGCGGAAGTAGGTGGACAACTCCATCGGGCAGCGCACCCCCGGCGGGATGTAGCAGAACGATCCGTCGGAGAACACCGCCGAATTGAGCGTCGCGAAGAAGTTGTCGGTATAGGGCACGACCGAACCGAGATACTCCTGCACCAGGTCCGGATGGTTGTGCACGGCCTCGGAGAACGAGCAGAAGATGATGCCCAGTTCGCCCAGCTTCTCCTTGAAGGTCGTCGCCACCGACACGCTGTCGAACACCGCATCCACCGCAACGCCGGCGAGCAGCTCGCGCTCCTGCAGCGGCACGCCGAGCTTCTCGTAGGTGCGCAGCAGTTCGGGATCGACCTCGGCGAGGCTCTTCGGCCCGTCCGCCTTGCCGCGCGGCGCCGAGTAATAGACGATCTCCTGGTAGTCGATCGGCGGATGATGCACCGTCGCCCAATGCGGCTCGGTCATCGTGAGCCAGTGGCGGAACGCCTTCAGCCGCCACTCCAGCATGAAGGCCGGCTCCTGCTTCTTCGCCGAGATCGTGCGGATCACGTCCTCGGACAGACCACGGGGGACGGCATCCGCATCCAGCGTGGTGTAGAACCCGTGGCGGTATTCCTGGCTGATCAGCTCGTCGAGTTGCACGGGGCGCTTGCCCATCCTGCGGCCCTCCACGTTCGGAGCGCATCTGCGCTCCCGGCTTTTAGGACCCGGTCACCGGTGTTTCGTTCCTCGCCGCGACGACGCGTCCGGCATGACACGCGCACCCACGAGAACAAATGTCTCGCAAAGTGCCGCCGCATCCAGTCTAATCTCATGTGAAGCACCGGGAATCCGGAACGAATATCTGGATGCAGGAGAACCATCGCGATGCCCGCCATCCCTCCGCTCGAGCCGCAGCAGCTGTGCACCCGCTGCGCCCCCGAGCTCCTCGACTTCAAGACCACCGAATCACTGCCCGGACCCGACGAGATCTTCGGCCAGCACCGCGCCGTCGAGGCCGTGCGTCTGGCACTGGAAATCGACGCCCCCGGCTACAACCTCTTCGTCCTCGGGGAACCGGGCGGCGGACGCCACGCCGCCGTGCGCCGCCTGCTGGAAGCGCACGCCGCCACCCGGCCCTCGCCCGGCGACTGGATCTACATCAACAACTTCGCCGAACCGAACTACCCCCACGCACTGCAGCTGCCGCCGGGACGCGGCACGCAGTTCCGCGACGACATGCAGCAATTCGTCTCCGAACTCGGCCAGGCGATCGCTGCCGGCTTCGACAGCGACGAATACCGCGCGCGCGTCGAATCGATCCAGGAGGAGTTCAAGCAGCGCGAGGAAAGCGCCCTGCGCGCCCTGGGCGACGAAGCGAGCGACAAGGGCATCGCCTTCCTGCGCACGCCGCAGGGCTTCGCCTTCGTACCGATGAAGGGCGAAGAGAGCCTCGACCCCGAGGCCTTCAACGCCCTGCCCGAAGAAGAGCGCGAGCGCATCGGCAAGCTCATCGAAGGCCTGCGCGAAAAGCTGCACAAGCTGCTGCAGCAGTTCCCGCGCCAGCGCCGCGAGATGCAGGCGCGCATCCGCGACGCCAGCCGCGAGACGCTGGAGCTCGCGGTCGGCCACCTCATCGAGGAACTGAAGGAACGCCACGCCGACCTGCCGGCGATCCAGATCTTCCTCGACAAGGTCCTGCGCGACGTCGTCGAGGTCGGCCAGGAACTGCGCGAGCAGGCGGCGAAGAGCGATTCGCCCGGCCCGTCCGAAGGCGGCATCTCGGCGCAGCGCTACCAGGTCAACCTCGTCGTCGATCAGGATGGACGGACAACGGCACCCATCGTGTTCGAGGACCACCCGACCTTTCCCAACCTCGTCGGCCGCGTCGACCAGATCGCCCACATGGGCACGCTCGTCACCAATTTCACGCTGATCCGCGCCGGCGCCCTGCATCGCGCCAACGGCGGCTACCTGATCCTCGACGCCGAAAAACTGCTGACCCAGGCCTATGCGTGGGAAGGCCTCAAGCGCTCGCTGAAGTCCGGACAGGTGCGTATCGAGTCGCTCGCCCAGGTGTTCGGCTGGGTCGGCTCGCTGCCGCTCGAGCCGGATCCGATCCCGCTCTCCGTCAAGGTCGTGCTCATCGGCCTGCGCCGCCACTATTACCTGCTGAAGGCCCTCGACCCGGAGTTCGACGAACTCTTCAAGATCGGCGCCGACTTCGAGGACGTCGTCGAGCGCAATCCCGACAACACGCGCCACTACCTGCGCAAGACCGCGGCACTCGCCCGCCAGCAGGGCCTTCTGACGCTCGAACGCGCCGCCGCCGGCCGCCTCGTCGAATACGCCTCGCGTCTCGCCGAAGACGCCGGCAAGCTGTCGACGCGCACGCGCGAACTCGCCGACCTGCTGCGCGAAGCCGACCACGTCGCACGCGCCGCGGGCCACCCCGCCATGCAACGCGACGACATCGAGGCCGCGCTGGCCGCCCGCATCGAACGTGCCGACCGCCTGCGCGACGCCGTGCACGACGCCGTCCTGCGCGACACGCTGCTGATCTCGACCACCGGCGCCGAAGTGGGCCAGATCAACGGCCTCGCGGTCATCGACCTCGGCGACTTCATGTTCGGCCGCCCCACGCGCATCACCGCAACCGCCCGCCTCGGCGACGGCGACGTCGTCGACATCGAGCGCAAGGCCGAGCTCGGCCGATCCATTCACACCAAGGGCGTAATGATCCTGTCGGCCTGTCTCGCGTCGCGCTACGCGCGGAACCGGCCCCTGTCGCTGTCGGCGAGCCTCGTGTTCGAACAGTCCTACGGTCCGGTCGAAGGCGACAGCGCCTCGCTCGCCGAACTGTGCGCACTGCTGTCCGCATTGTCGGGCGTGCCGATCCGCCAGTCGCTCGCGATCACCGGCTCGATCAACCAGCACGGCAAGGTGCAGGCGATCGGCGGCGTAAACGAAAAGATCGAGGGCTTCTTCGACATCTGCAAGGCGCGCGGACTCACGGGCGACCAGGGCGTCCTGATCCCCTCCTCCAACGTCAAGCACCTGATGCTGCGCGACGACGTCGTGCAGGCGGCCACCGAAGGACGCTTCCACGTCTATCCCGTAACCACCGTCGACGAGGCGATCACGCTCCTCACCGGTGTCGCGGCGGGCGAAGCCGATGCAAAGGGCGCCTATCCGGAAGGCAGCGTGAACCAGCGCATCGAGGCCCGCATCAACGAACTCATCGCCCTGCGCAAGGAATTCGCCGTCGGCAAGCGCAACGCGAAAGGCGACGGCAAGAGCGCGCGGATGCAGGAGCCGAACGGGAGTCTAAAGTAGAGACGTAGAACACCGGAGGAGCACGATGCACAGCCCCGCCGCACCGATCACCCTGCAGCCCGGCGATGCGCTGGTCATCGTCGACGTGCAGAACGACTTCCTCCCCGGCGGCAGCCTCGCCGTACCGCAGGGTGACGAAGTCGTCGCGCCGCTGAACGCACTGATCGCACGCTGCACGCGGCTCCGCCTGCCCGTCGTCGCCACGCGCGACTGGCACCCGCCGGACCACTGTTCGTTCCATGCCCGCGGCGGTCCGTGGCCGCCGCACTGCATCGCCGGGACGCCCGGCGCGGCCTTCGCGCCCGCCCTCGCCCTGCCCGCATCCGCCACCATCGTCTCCAAGGCCGTCACCACCGCGCTCGACGCCTACTCGGGCTTCGGCGGCACCGACCTGCACGACCGGCTGCAGGCCGCGGGCGTGCGCCGCCTGCTGGTCGGCGGCCTCGCGACCGACTACTGCGTCCTGAACACCGTGCGCGACGGCCTCGCCCACGGCTACGACGTGATCCTGCTCACCGACGCGATCCGCGCCGTGGACGTCGCGCCCGGCGACGGCCGGCGCGCCATCGACGACATGACACGCCTCGGCGCACGCACGATCGCGTCCGCCGCCATCGGGGATCCCGCATGACCCCGTCCGCCCCCGCACTGCTCACCGACCTCTACCAGCTCACCATGCTGCAGGCCTATTTCGACGGCGGCATGACGAAGACCGCGTCGTTCGAGTTCTTCGTGCGGCGCCTGCCCGAACAGCGCAACTTCCTGGTCGCGGCCGGCCTCGAGCAGGTCCTCGACTACCTCGAGACCCTGCGCTTCAGCGACGAGGAGCTCGCATGGCTCGCCGGTTGCGGGCGCTTCCACCGCGAGTTCATCGACTGGCTCGCGACGCTGCGCTTCACCGGCGACGTCGACGCGATGCCCGAAGGCACGGTGTTCTTCGCCGACGAGCCCATCCTGCGCGTCACCGCCCCGCTGCCGCAGGCGCAGCTCGTCGAGACCCGCATCATCAACCTGCTGCAGTTTCAGACCATGGTCGCCGCCAAGGCCGCGCGCTGCACCCTCGCCGCGCAGGGCCGCCTGCTCGTCGATTTCGGCCTGCGCCGCGCGCACGGCGCCGAGGCGGGCCTGCTCTCCGCGCGCGCGAGCCATCTCGCCGGCTTCGACGGCACCGCGACGGTCGCCGCCGGCATGCAATGGGGCATCCCGCTCTACGGCACGATGGCCCACTCCTTCATCCAGGCCCACGACGACGAAGCCGCCGCCTTCGAACACTTCGCCCGCTCGCAACCTGCGGCGAACACGATGCTGATCGACACCTACGACACCGAGTCCGCCGCGCGCAAGCTCGCGGATCTCGCCGCCCGCCTCGCGCCCGACGGCATCGCGATCCAGGCCGTGCGCATCGACAGCGGCGACCTCGCCGAACATGCGCGCCGCGTGCGCGCGATCCTCGACGGCGAAGGCCTGCCCAGGGTGCGCATCTTCGTCAGCGGCAATCTCGACGAATACGCCGTGCACGACCTGGTCGCCTCGGGTGCGCCGATCGACGGCTTCGGCGTCGGCACGCGCATGAACACCTCCGCGGACCAGCCCTGGCTCGACTGCGCCTACAAGCTGCAGGAATACGACGGGCAGCCGCGCCGCAAACGCTCGGAAGGCAAGGCGACGTGGCCCGGCCGCAAGCAGGTATACCGGCATCGCGACGCCGACGGCGGCCTCGCCGGCGACCTGCTCACGACCGTGGACGACCCCGCGGACGGAGAACCCCTGCTCGTCCCCGTGATGCGCGCCGGCAAGCGCCTCGCCGCGTCACCACCGCTCGCCGCGGTGCGCGCGCAGGCCGCCGCGAACCTCGCGGCGCTGCCTCCGCGCATGCGGCAGATCGCCCCCGCCGAAGCACCGCCGGTCACCGTTTCCGCTGCGCTGCGCGAGCTCGCGGAAACCGTCGACCGGCGCCTGCAATCCACCTCGCCCGCAGTGCGCTGAGGCGCGCACCCGACCGGAGAACCGATCATGAGCCTGACACTGACCTCGAGCGTCTTCGAACATGGAAAAGCGATGCCGGCCGCGCACACCTGCGACGGCCGCAACATATCGCCCCCGCTCGCGTGGAGCGGCCTTCCGCCGGGCACGCGAAGTCTCGTGCTGATCGTCGACGACCCCGACGCACCCGATCCGGCCGCGCCCAAAATGACGTGGGTACACTGGGTGCTGTACAACATCCCCGCGACCGCAGACGGCCTGCCCGAGGCCGTTGCCGCGGCAGCCCTGCCGCCCGGCACGCTCGAAGGCCTCAACGACTGGAAGCGCACCGGCTACGGCGGCCCCTGCCCGCCTATCGGCCGCCACCGCTACTTCCACAAACTCTACGCGCTGGATACCGTCCTGCCCGACCTCGCGCACCCCACCAAAGCCCGCCTCGAAACGGAAATCCGCGCCCACGTCCTCGCACAGACTGAACTCATCGGCACGTTCGAGCGTCAGTAAGACATCGGAGGGCCGCCCCGTGCGGTCGCTCCGCACTCGAAGGAGGTGATACCGTGAATGCACGATCGATCGTCACGACACTGCTCGCCCTTGCCATGACATTCCCGGCACCGGCAGCGAATGCGCAGGAAACGGCCCTGCAACGGGGCGAATACGAAGGCGTGCCCTACCTCTCCGGCGGCGTGAGTCTCGAAGAGCGCGAACAGCTGTTCTTCACGGCTGCCGACTACAACCTCAAGCTCCTCTTCGCCGAGAAAGGCGGCTCCTACCTGTCCGACACCGAAGTCGTCGTGACGGCCCGCGACGGGCGCAAGGTGCTCGAACTCATTGCACAGGGCCCGTTCGTGTTAGCCCGTCTGCCGGCCGGCGATTACCGCGTCGCGGCAACCAACGCCGGAAAGCAGCAGGTGCGCGAAACCCGCCTTCCCGCCAAGGGCCAGCGGCAAACGGCGTTCTACTGGTAACGGCGGCAGGCTGCGCGGGCCGGTCTCCTGACGCTCAGGACGAGCGGCAGACCTCCTCGAGGACGCGGCGCACCCGCATCATCGCCTCCTGCAGCACCACCTCGATGCTGCTGAACTGGATCCCGGTCTCGCTCGCGCCGCGACCGGCGGCGAAGTTCGCGACCACGTTGATCGCCGCGTAAGGCAGGTTCAGTTCGCGTGCAAGGGCCGCCTCGGGCATGCCCGTCATGCCGACCAGGTCGGCGCCGTCGCGCTCCAGGCGATTGATCTCGGCCGCCGTCTCGAGGCGCGGCCCCTGTGTCGCGGCGTACACGCCGCCGTCGTACATCGCCTCGCCCATCGCCGCCGCGGCCGCGAGGATGCGCTTGCGCAGCGGTTCGTCGTAAGGGTGGGTGAAATCGATGTGATGCACCGCCGATTCGCCGCCCTCGAAATAGGTGCTCTTGCGGCCCCATGTGTAGTCGATGATCTGGTTCGGCACCACCATCGCTCCCGGCCCGAATTCCGGACGGATGCCGCCCACCGACGCGACCGACACGATCGCCGACACCTTCGCATGCTTCAGGGCCCAGATATTGGCCCGGTAGTTCACCTGATGCGGAGGAATCGTGTGGCCGTAGCCGTGGCGCGCCAGGAACACGACCGGCTTTTCTGCCAGCTTGCCGAATGTGAGCGCGCCGGACGGTTCGCCGTAGGGCGTGCGCGCAACTTCGCGGCGGGTGATTTCGAGCGTCGAAAGCTGGGTGAGTCCGGTCCCGCCGATGATCGCGAGCATGAAGCCTGTCTCCTTGAAAAACGGCGCCGATTCTAGCACGCGGCCCGTCTCCGCCCTCGGCCGGAGGGTGGCGGCAGCCCTCCGGTGTGCGCCACCGACAGCCCTGCGGCAGCCCGTCCAGGCATCGCCGCGACGCTCCCGCACCCGACGTCACATGCTGCGACGCCGCACCGCGTGCTAAAATTAAAAACTTTTCAAAGACTTCCGGTCCCAAATGTCCCGCGCCATCCGCAACATCGCCATCATCGCCCACGTCGACCACGGCAAAACCACGCTCGTCGACCAACTCCTGCGCCAATCCGGCACATTCCGCGAGAACCAGCAGGTTTCGGAACGCGTGATGGACTCCAACGACCTGGAGAAGGAGCGCGGCATCACGATTCTCGCCAAGAACTGTGCGGTCCAGTACGGCGACACCCACATCAACATCATCGACACCCCGGGACACGCCGACTTCGGCGGTGAAGTCGAGCGCGTGCTGTCGATGGTCGACGGCGTGCTGCTGCTGGTCGACGCGGTCGAAGGCCCGATGCCGCAGACCCGCTTCGTCACCCGCAAGGCACTCGCGCTGGGCCTCAAGCCCATTGTCGTGATCAACAAGATCGACCGCCCGGGCAGCCGCCCGGACTGGGTCATCAACCACACCTTCGACCTCTTCGACAAGCTCGGCGCGACCGAAGAGCAGCTCGACTTCCCGGTCGTCTACGCCTCCGCATTGAACGGCTACGCGATGCTCGACGCCGCCACGCCGGGCACCGACATGAAGCCGCTGTACGAGGCGATTCTCGAACACGTACCGCAGCCCGAAGTCGATGCAGAGGGTCCGCTGCAACTGCAGGTCTGCTCGCTCGACTACTCGACCTACATCGGCCAGCTCGGCATCGGCCGCATCAAGCGCGGCAGCATCCGTCCGAACCAGGAAGTCGTCGTCATGTACGGCGACGAAAACCGCGGCAAGGCCAAGATCGGCCAGATCCTGACCTTCAAGGGTCTCGAACGCACCCAGGCCGACTACGCCGAAGCGGGCGACATCGTGCTCGTGTCCGGCATCGACCAGGTGAATATCGGTGTCACGATCTGCCATCCGGACTGCCTCGAAGGCATGAAGCCGATCGCCGTCGACGAACCGACGCTGACGATGAACTTCATGGTCAACTCCTCGCCGCTGGCCGGTCGCGAGGGCAAGTTCGTCACCAGCCGCCAGATCCGCGAGCGCCTGGAAAAGGAACTGCTGAAGAACGTCGCGCTGCGCGTCGAATACACCAACGACTCCGACGTGTTCCTGGTCTCCGGCCGCGGCGAACTGCACCTCACCATCCTGCTGGAAAACATGCGCCGCGAAGGCTTCGAACTCGCAGTCGGTCGTCCGCGCGTGGTGTTCCGCGACATCGACGGCGTGAAGTGCGAACCGTACGAAATGCTCACCGTCGACGTCGAGGAAGAGCATCAGGGCGGCGTGATGGAAGAACTCGGTCGCCGCCGCGGCGAACTGCAGGACATGCAGTCCGACGGCAAGGGCCGCACCCGCCTCGAATACCGCATTCCGGCCCGCGGCCTGATCGGCTTCCAGGGCGAATTCCTGACGCTGACGCGCGGCACCGGCCTCGCCAGCCACGTGTTCGACGATTACGGCCCGATGGCCGGCGCGATGGGCGAGCGCCGCAATGGCGTGCTGATCTCGCAGGACGACGGCCAGGCCGTCGCCTACGCGCTGTGGAAGCTGCAGGACCGCGGCCGCATGTTCGTCACGCACAACGACCCGGTGTACGAAGGCATGATCATCGGCATCCACTCGCGCGACAACGACCTCGTCGTGAACCCGATCAAGGGCAAGCAGCTCACCAACGTGCGCGCCTCCGGCACGGACGAGGCGGTGCGCCTGGTCCCGGCGATCCAGCTGACGCTCGAATCCGCGATCGAGTTCATCGCCGACGACGAACTGGTCGAGATCACGCCGAAGTCGATCCGGCTGCGCAAGCGCTACCTCACCGAAAACGAGCGCAAGCGCGCGAACAAGGCCGAAAACGCCTGAGGCTGACCGCGACCACCGGGTTGAATCCGGCGGGGCGACAAAAAAGGCGCTGCATCTGCAGCGCCTTTTTTCATTTCCGACCGCCCATCAGGGCGGTCGGGATTACTTGCGATCCGCCAGATACGCTGCGAAGTCGGTGCCGACTTCCGGATGACGCAAGCCGAGCTCGACGGTCGCCTTCAGATAGCCGAGCTTGGAGCCACAGTCGTAGCGCACGCCCTGGAACTGGTAGGACAGCACCGCCTCTTCCTTGAGCAAGGACGCGATCGCGTCGGTCAGCTGCAGTTCGCCGCCAGCGCCCGGCTTGATCGAGCGCAGGTGGTCGAAGATATGCGGAGTCAGAATATAACGCCCGACCACGGCCTGCGTCGTCGGCGCCTCCTCGGGCTTCGGCTTCTCGACGATGCCGGTCACGCGCTGCACGTCGCCCTGCTGGCTCTCGGTGCTGACGATGCCGTACTGGCGGGTGTCTTCGCGCGGCACGTTCATCGTGCCCAGCACCGAACAGCGGTTGTAGTTGTACACGCCGACCATCTGCTGCATGATCGGCTCGGCGCCGTAGTTGTCCAGCAGGTCATCGGCGAGGATCACCGCGAAAGGCTCGTCGCCGACAACCGGCGCGGCGCACAGCACCGCGTGCCCCAGGCCGAGCGCTTCGGACTGGCGGATGTAGATGCAGTTCACGCCCTTGGGCACCGTCCGCTGCACCAGCGCCAGCAACTCCTTCTTGCCTCGCGCTTCGAGTTCCGTTTCCAGCTCGTAGGCCTTGTCGAAATGGTCCTCGATCGAGCGCTTGGTGCGCCCGGTGATGAAGATCATGTCGGTGATGCCGGCCGCGACCGCCTCTTCGACCGCGTACTGGATCAACGGCTTGTCGACGATCGGCAGCATTTCCTTCGGGCTGGCCTTGGTGGCCGGCAGAAAGCGCGTGCCCATGCCGGCGACCGGGAAGACCGCCTTGGTGACCTTTTTCATTGGATGACTCTCCCTTGTTTCATCGTCTACTTCAGCCCGGCGTCTGGTCCGTGCCATATTCTCAACCTTGTTCGAGCAGGCGTCGCAGTCCATCCTCGTCGAGGACCGCCACGCCCAGTTCTTCCGCCTTCGCAAGCTTGGAACCGGCTTCCGCGCCCGCAACCACGTAATCCGTCTTCTTCGATACCGACCCGCTGACCTTGCCGCCATGCGCTTCGATCAGGGCCTTCGCCTCGTCGCGGCTCATCGTCGGCAGCGTGCCGGTCAACACGAAAACCTTGCCGCTCGCGCTGCCCGTGGCCGGAACCGCGGGCGCGCCTTCTTCCCACGTCACCCCCGCCGCGCGCAACTGCTCGATCACCTCGCGGTTGTGCGCCTCGGCGAAGAAGCCGGCAATGCTCTGCGCGACCACCGGTCCGACGTCGCGCACCTCCAGCAACTGCTCCGGCGTCGCATCCATCAGCACGTCCAGCGAGCCGAAATGCCGCGCCAGATCCTTGGCCGTCGCCTCGCCGACATTGCGGATGCCGAGCGCGAAAATGAAGCGCGCCAGCGTCGTGTGCCGACTTTTCTCGATTGCCGCGAGCAGGTTGGCCGCCGACTTCTCGGCCATGCGCTGCAGGTTCGCCAGTGCCAGCACGCCCAGCTTGTACAGGTCCGCCGGCGTCTTCACGATTCCGGCCTCGACGAGCTGGTCGACCAACTTGTCGCCCAGCCCCTCGATGTCCATCGCGCGCCGTCCGGCGAAATGCAGCAGGGCCTGCTTGCGCTGCGCGGGACAGAACAGCCCGCCCGTGCAGCGTGCGACCACCTCGTCCTCGGCCTTCTCGACATGCGACGCGCACACCGGGCAGCGCGTCGGCATCACGAAGATCCGCTCGCTGCCCGTGCGCCGTTCGACGACCGGACCGACGACCTCCGGTATAACGTCGCCGGCCCGCCGTACGATGACCTGATCTCCGATCAGCACGCCCTTGCGCAGGATTTCCCCTTCGTTGTGCAGGGTCGCGTTGGTCACCGTAACCCCGCCGACGAACACCGGCTTCAGCCTCGCCACCGGCGTCAGCGCGCCGGTGCGGCCGACCTGCACCTCGATGCCGAGGAGCTCGGTGATCTCTTCCTGCGCCGGGTACTTGTGCGCGACCGCCCAGCGCGGCTCGCGCGTGACGAAGCCCAGCTCGCGCTGCAGATCGAAGCGGTTGACCTTGTACACGACCCCGTCGATGTCGTACGGCAGGCTGTCGCGCAGCGCCGCGATGCGGTCGTGGAATTCGCACAGGCCTTCGACACCGGCCGCGACGACGCGATGCTCGCACACCGGCAGGCCGAACGCGGCGAAGGCGTCGAGCAGCTCAGACTGCGTCGGCGGCAGCGACCAGTCGCCGCTCTCTCCCAGCCCGTATGCGTAGAAGGACAACGGGCGCTTCGCGGCGATGCGCGGGTCGAGCTGGCGCACCGCGCCCGCTGCAGTATTGCGCGGATTGATGAACAGCTTTTCGCCGGCCTGCTCCTGACGCGCATTCAGACGTTCGAAATCGTCGCGGCGCATGTAGATCTCGCCGCGCACCTCCAGCAGCGCCGGCGGCCTGCCCGACAGGCGCAGCGGAATCTGGCGGATCGTGCGGACGTTGTGCGTCACGTCCTCGCCGGTCTCGCCGTCGCCGCGCGTCGCCGCGCGCACCAGCATACCGTGCTCGTAGCGCAGGCTGATCGCCAGCCCGTCGAACTTCAACTCGCCGAGGTACTCGACCGGCCCGTCCGCAGGCCCGAGTCCCAGCGCGTTGCGCACGCGCGTGTCGAAGGCGACGACGCCGCCGTTCGTGGTGTCGGTCTCGGTGCGGATCGACAGCATCGGCACCGCATGGCGCACCGGCGCGAGTCCGGACATCGGTGCCCCGCCGACCCGCTGCGTCGGCGAATCGGGCGTTGCCAGTTCCGGAAACTCCCGCTCCAGCACCTCCAGCTCGCGGAACAGCCGGTCGTATTCCGCATCGGGAACCGTCGGCGCGTCGAGCACGTAATACGCGTAATTGTGCGCTTCGAGCTCGCGCCGCAACTGCGCGGCGCGCTCGAACACCTGGACCGAAGCGATCATCAGGCCGAGAACAGGCGCAAGGCCACGGGACCGCCGGCCGGCAGGTCGCCGCTGGCCATCTGCGCCTGGAACTGCTGGATCTGGCTGCGGATCAGCGCGGCCGCCTCCGCGCCGAAGGGGGCACGGTTGTCATCGACCACCGTGCCCTGCAGCGCATCCGCCATCTGCATGGCCTGGCGCATCATGCGCTCGAACGCGAACACGCCGTTGGGCACGCGCGGTACGTCGATCACCAGCGTCAGGCCGCTGGTCGTCAGATCCCGCATTTCCTCCGCGGCGAACAATGCCGGCTCGATATTGCCGAGCGTGAACAGCGTGTTGCCCTCTTCGTCGCGCGCATGGAAGGCGCCATCCGTCGCCAGCGTCATCCCGTGCGATTCGGCCAGCGCACGGATCTTGGTGCCGACGAAGGGCTGGCCGTTGCTGACGACATTGATGCCGATCTGCACGTCCACGCTCGCGCAGAATTTGTCCAGATCGGCCGCGTTGCGCAGCGATTCGCCACGAGCCGGCAGGTCCGCCGGCACCGCGAGGAATTGGTCGGCCACGCGCTGCATGCCCCCGGAGAAGTGCAGGAAATCGTTCTCGCTGATCGGGCCACGACGGTCGACCGTCTGCATCGCCGCGCAGAACCAGTGGAAGGCGCCCGCGCTATGCGCGTCCAGGGGGCGCCACAGGTTTGCGCCATCGTCGAAGGCAAACCAGCGCACCGGCTTGGAAATCCCCGTCAGCTGCTCGCTCTGCGCGGCCCACAGGCGCGGCGCCTCCAGCGGCTCGATCGCCTCGATGCGGATCACGCAGTCGACGCGCTGATCGACGGCATCCGGCACCCCCGGCGTCACCTTGCGCACACCCGAGTCATGTGCCGCCGCGGGCGCACGCCGGTGTTCCGCATCGGTCTCGCCCATCGACGGTTCGACGCGCTCGGAGAGAACGTCGTCCGCAGCGCCGTCCGCCGGTTCGAGCAACACGTCGCGATGGTCCGACCTGAAGGCCTGCTCCGCCTCGCGGCGGTGCTTGCGTTCCTGCCACTTGTTGTAGGCGACGATTCCGACGACCGAAGCCACCCCCAGCGCCGCCAACCCGATCTGCAATTCGTTATCCATCTTCCTTCCCGTTGTCGGTCCCGCCGCATCGCGCAGCGGGCCTCGCAATTCTCTGGGCTTCGCAATCAAACCTTGCCGCAGCGTCACCGTTCCGGCGCGCGGCGGCGCTCATGTTCAGGCCGCTGCCGGCTCCGCCAGGCGCAGCGCCTCTTCCATATCCACTTCCACCACGCGCGAGGCACCCTGTTCCTGCATCGTCACCCCCACGAGCTGCTGCGCGATCTCCATCGTGATCTTGCTGTGGCTGATGAAGATGAACTGTGTCTGTGATGACATGCGCTTCACCATCTGGCAATAACGCTCGGTATTCGTATCGTCCAGCGGCGCGTCGACCTCGTCAAGCATGCAGAATGGCGCAGGATTCAACTGGAACATCGAGAACACCAGCGCAATCGCGGTGAGCGCCTTCTCGCCGCCGGACAGCAGGTGGATCGAGCTGTTCTTCTTACCGGGCGGTTGAGCAACGATCTGGATCCCCGCGTCGAGGATTTCGTCGCCGGTGAGCACCAGCCGCGCCTGCCCGCCGCCGAAGAGCTGCGGGAAGAGCGTGCCGAAATGCTGCGTCACGGTATTGTAGGTGTCCTGCAGCTGCTCGCGCGTCTCGCGGTCGATGCGCCGGATGGCATCCTCCAGCGTCTCGATCGCCTGCGTCAGGTCATCGAACTGCGCGTCGAGATAGCCCTTGCGCTCCTGCGCGCTGCGCAATTCGTCCAGTGCCGCCAGGTTGACCTGGCCCAGTTCCGCGATTTCGCGCGCAAGCCGCCCGACTTCCCGCACCAGCGAGCCCTCGCGCAGGTCCGGCGCGAGCAGGGGCTGCAGCGCCGCCTCGTCAGCCTGCGCCTCGGCCAGCCGCTCGTCGAACTGCGCCGCCGCGAGCTCCGCCGCCTGCACGGCGAGCCGCAGCTCGGCCACCCGTCCGCGAGCGGGCGCCGCCTCCTGCTCGGTGCGCAGACGCAGCTCCTCGGTCTGCCTGAGCCGCATCGCCGCCGTTTCCAGCGCGTCGCGCCGCGCCGCCAGCCCCGCTTCGCGGCTCGCACGCAGCTCCAGCGCCTCCTGCAGCGCGTCGCGGCTGCGACCGCTGTCGGTCGCGTCGAGCTCGTGCCGGCGCGCCTCGACCTCCACCGCGATCCGTTCGAGCTGTTCGCCGGCGAGCTGCAGATTGCGCGCGATGTCTTCGAGCTTGCCCGCGCACTCGCGCTCCGAAAAACGCGCTTCCTGTAGTTCGCGCGCGAGCGCCTGTTCGAGCGAGCGCGTCTCGCGCAGCACGTTGTCGCGCTCCGCCAGCACCTCCAGCGCGCCGTCGAGGCGCTCGCGCTGCAGCTCGGCCAGCTCCGCCGCACGCGCCTGCTCCATCTCCGCGCGGGCGAGGTGTTCGCGTTCGGTGGACTCGAGATGGACGATGTCCTCGAGGTCGCGCGCGAGCTGCGCCCGGCGCTCCTCGGCGCGCTGCCGCGCCTGCGTGAGCTTCAGGAGCTCGACCTGCTCGGCATGCACCTGCTGCTGCGCCGCCTGCAGCTCGCGCCGCAACACGTTGCCGCGTTCCTGCAGCTCGGCCGTCACGCCTTCGGCCGCAATCAGCGCGTCGTGGGCGATATGGGCCTCCATTTCGAGCCCGCGCTGCTGTTCCGCCAGGCCGTCGATCTCGCGCTGGCGCTCCATGACGCCGTGCGTGCGGCTGTCCGGCGCGTAATGCACCAGGGCGTGCCGTGTGAGGATCTGCCCGCGCGGTCCGACGAGGCATTGGTGCGCAGCGAGTTCCCCGCGCCGCTCGACCCACGGCTCCAGGCCGTCGGTGGCCAGGCAACCGCGCAGCCAGTCGGCGACGACCGGCCGAAGCCCTTCGTCCACGAACGAGATCTTGTCCATCAGCGCGAACGTACCGGGCAGCGGCGCAGGCTCGGCGGCGGATTCCACGCCGTCGCCGAAGGCGAGCGCGAAGGATCCCGGCGGCGCGTCGTCGAACATCGCGCGCGCCGCTTCGCTCACGTCGCCGGTCAGCGCCGCCAGCCGCTCGCGCAGCATGGCCTCGACCGCCATTTCCCAGCCCGGCTCGACCCGCAGGTCGCGCCACAGCGGCGGCAGCTCCGCCAGCTTGTGGCGCTTCAACCAGTCACCCAGCTGTCCCTGCGACTGCACCTTGGCCTGCAGCTGCACGAGCGCATCGCGCCGCGCCCGTAGTTCGGTGAGGCGCCGCTGCACCTGCCGTTCATGCTCGAGCGCGGCCTTCAGCGCGGCCTGCGCCTCGGGCAGGCGCATCTGGACCGCAGCGAGCTCCTCCTGATGGCCTTCCTGCGCCTCGCGCAGGGCTTCGAGGCGGGTTTCCTGCTGCGCAACCACGGCCTCGTCCGGCCCTTCGATACCGCCCGATTCACCCGTCAGGCGCCCGCGGCGCTGGTTCAGCGCATCGATCGCGCGTACGGCGCTCGCGCGGTTGGCCTCCTCGACGCGCAGCTGCTGCTCGGTCTGCGCGAGTTCGCGCCGCGCCGCGGCAACCGTGGTATCGGCAGCCTGCCGGGCGGCCTCCGCCTCGGGCAGGCGCTCGCCAATCTCGGCATGGCGCGCCTCGGCCTGCTCGGCGCGCATCGCCGCATTGTCGAGCAGACCGGTCCAGCGCTCGCGCTCCGCCGCCAGCGCCGCCTGGCGCTCCTGCCAGTGTGCCTCGTCGGTCGCGAGCTGCGCGAGCCGCGCCTCCAGCCGCTTGCGCGCGTCGTCGAGGTGGCGCAATTCGGCTTCCAGCCGCGTCACTTCCGCCGACACCGCAAAGAGATCCGACTGCGCGGCGTGCGTGGCCTCGGATGCCTCGAAGTGCCCCGCACGCGCCTCCTCGACGGCGTTCTCGAGCTCCTGCAGGCGGGCGCTGTCGGCCTCCATCTTCGACGACAGCTGATTGAGTTCGCCCTCCACGCGCGCCTGCTCGGCGCGCGCCTCGTTGCGCTTGAGCAGCCACAGCAGCTGCTGGCGCTGCGTGTGCGCGGCGTTCAGGTCGCGGTAGCGCGCGGCGATCTCCGCCTGCACCTCCAGGTGTCCGATACGCTCGCCGAGCTCCATGCGGATGTCGTCGAGTCGGGCGAGGTTGTCGCGCGCGTCGGACAGCCGGCCTTCGGTCTCGCGCCGGCGTTCGCGGTACTTCGTGACGCCCGCGGCCTCCTCGAGAAAGCCGCGCACCTCCTCGGGACGCGCCTCGATGATGCGCGAGATCATGCCCTGCTCGATGATCGCGTAGGCGCGCGGGCCGAGACCGGTACCGAGGAAGAGATCGATGACATCCTTGCGCCGGACCTGGACGTTGTTGAGGAAGTAGGTCGACTCGCCGCTGCGGTCGAGCACGCGCTTGACCGAGATTTCCGCATAGCGCGACCACTGCCCCGCGGCACGGCCCTCGGCGTTGTCGAACACCAGCTCGACGCTCGCGCGCGACACCGGCTTGCGCGTCGTCGAGCCGTTGAAGATCACGTCCTGCATCGACTCGCCGCGCAGCGCGCTCGCGCGCGTCTCGCCCAGCACCCAGCGCACCGCGTCGATGATGTTCGACTTGCCGCAGCCGTTCGGCCCCACCACACCGACGAGATTGCCGGGGGTGAGGACGGTGGTCGGATCGACGAAGGTCTTGAAACCGGCGAGTTTGAGCTTGGAGAGACGCACTTCGTGACGGAGCCGGGTCGAATCGGAACTGGAGTTGGCCGGCCGGGGCCGGCGAAAGCCCGTCATGATACCATCGCGCGCTCAATGCCCTCGCCTTCAGGCACAGGCGCATGCCCATCGAAACAAGCCGAAACAGTCCGCCGTGAATCCGAACCTCGACCGCCTCCAGCCCTATCCTTTCGAAAAACTGCGCGCGCTGCTCGACGGCGTCGTACCCCCGGCCGACCTGAAACTGATCCGCCTGTCGATCGGCGAACCGCAGCACCCGACTCCGCCCTTCATCATGCAGGCGCTCATGGACAACCTGCAGGGGCTCGCGAACTACCCCGCGACGATCGGCGGCGACCCGCTGCGCGTGGCGATCGCCGGCTGGCTGGAACGCCGCTTCGGCCTGCCCAAGGTCGATCCGGCGACCCAGGTGCTGCCGGTCAACGGCTCGCGCGAGGCGCTGTTCGCCTTCGCCCAGGCGGTGATCAACGGCAGCCGCCCCGGCGCCAAGGTGCTGAGCCCGAACCCGTTCTACCAGATCTACGAAGGCGCGGCCCTGCTCGCCGGTGCCGAACCGGTGTTCCTCAACAACCTGCCGGAAAACGGTTTCGGCTCGGATTTCGACAGCATTCCCGAGGCGGTGTGGCGCGACGTCCAGCTCGTGTTCGTATGCTCGCCGGGCAATCCGACCGGCCGCATGCTGTCGCAGGCGGAATGGGCCCGCCTGTTCGAGCTGTCGGACCGCTACGGCTTCGTGATCGCCGCCGACGAATGCTACTCGGAGATCTACTTCGACGACGACGCGCCCCCGGTCGGTGCGATGCAGGCCGCCCACGCCCTCGGGCGCAGCGACTTCCGCAACCTCGTGATGTTCTCCAGCCTGTCCAAGCGCTCGAACGTGCCGGGCATGCGCTCGGGCTTCGTCGCGGGCGATGCCAAGGTGCTGAAGGGCTTCCTGCGTTACCGCACCTACCACGGCTGCGCGATGAGCCTGCCGATCCAGGCCGCCTCGGTCGCTGCGTGGAACGACGAGGCGCACGTCGTCGAGAACCGCCGCATGTACCGCGAGAAGTTCGACCGCGCGATGCCGATCATCGCGAAGCACCTCAAGGTGCAGCGCCCGGACGCCGGTTTCTACCTGTGGGCGCAGACCCCCATCGCCGACACCGAGTTCGCCCGCCGCCTGCAGGCTGCATATAATGTGACGGTTCTGCCGGGCAGCTTCCTCGCCCGGGAATCGAACGGCGTCAATCCGGGCGCCGGGTTCGTGCGAATCGCACTCGTAGCCGAAACGGCAGAATGCGTCGAGGCCGCCGAGCGCATCGCCGCCTTCTGCCAAACTCTTTGAAATACAAACGGAAATCCCCCATGCAAGACCTGCAAAAGATCATTGACGAAGCCTTCGAGAACCGCGCCGGCCTGTCGCCCTCCGCGGCCCCCGTAATCGTGCGCGACGCGGTTGCCACCGTCATCGACGGGCTGGACAGCGGCAAGCTGCGCGTCGCCGAGAAAATCGACGGCAACTGGACCGTCAATCAGTGGATCAAGAAGGCCGTGCTGATCTCGTTCCGCCTGCGCGACAACGAAGTGCAATCGGCCGGCGCGCTGAATTTCTTCGACAAGGTGCCGACCAAGTTCGGCGACTACACCCCCGAGCAGTTCCGCGAAGGCGGCTTCCGCGTCGTGCCGCCCGCGGTCGCGCGCAAGGGCAGCTACATCGGCAAGAACGTCGTGCTGATGCCGTCCTACGTGAACATCGGGGCCTACGTCGATGAAGGCACGATGGTCGACACCTGGGCCACCGTCGGCTCCTGCGCCCAGATCGGCAAGAACGTGCACCTGTCGGGCGGTGTCGGCATCGGCGGCGTGCTCGAACCGGTGCAGGCCGGCCCCGTCATCATCGAGGACAACGTCTTCGTCGGCGCGCGTTCCGAAGTGGTCGAAGGCGTGATCATCGAGGAGAACGCCGTGCTGTCGATGGGCGTCTACATCGGCCAGAGCACCAAGATCTACGACCGCGAGACCGGTGAAGTCTTCTACGGTCGCGTGCCGTCCGGCGCCGTCGTCGTGCCCGGCAGCCTGCCCTCGGCCGACGGCAAGTACAGCCTGTACTGCGCCGTGATCGTCAAGCGCGTCGACGCCCAGACCCGCGCCAAGACCGGCATCAACGAACTGCTGCGCGGCGCCTGATCGCCCGTTCCGGGGCGGCCGTGCAAGGCCGCCCCGACACCGAAGTCCGCCCAACCACGCTCAGGAGAATCTCCGGATGATTTTCGACAAGCTGTTCCAACTGATGGCGGAAAAGCTCGCTTCGGACATCTTCATCTCGGCCGGCGCCCCGATCCACATCAAGATCCAGGGCATCACGATGCCGATCAACCAGCAGGTCATGGACCCCTCCATGATCAAGCGGATGATCTACGAGATGATGAACCCCGAGCAGATCGAGACCTTCGAGCGCGAGAAGGAGCTCAACCTGTCCTTCGGCCGGCGCGACTTCGGCAATTTCCGCGTCAACGTATTCTGGCAGCGCCACAGCATCGGCATCGTGGTGCGCTATATCCAGGGCGAGATCCCCTCGCTCGAATCCCTCGGCCTGCCGCCCGTGCTGTCGGAAGTCGTCACCGAGAAGCGCGGCCTGATCCTCGTGGTCGGAGCGACCGGCTCAGGCAAGTCGACGACGCTCGCGTCGATGATCGACCACCGCAACCGCAACCGCTCCGGCCACATCCTCACGGTCGAGGACCCGATCGAGTACCTGTTCAAGCACCGCAAGTCGGTGGTCAACCAGCGCGAGGTCGGCATCGACACCCTGAGCTGGCACGATGCGCTGCGCAACGCGATGCGCCAGGCGCCGGACTGCATCCTGATCGGCGAAATCCGCGACCGCGAGACGATGCAGGCCGCCCTGTCCTACTCGCAGACCGGCCACCTGTGCCTCGCGACGCTGCATGCAAACAACGCCTACCACGCGCTGAACCGCATCGTTAACTTCTTCCCGCTGGAAAACCGCTCCCTGCTGTATCTCGACCTTGCGGTCGCGCTCAAGTGCATCATCTCCCAGCGTCTCGTGCGCAAACCCGACGGCATGCGCATTCCTGCGGTCGAGATCCTCATGAACACGCGCCACGTCTCCGAACTGGTGGAGCGCGGCGAACTGAACGAGGTCAAGGAAGCGATGCAGCAGAGCCTTGCGCCCGGGTCGCAGACCTTCGAGCAGGACCTGCACCGC
The DNA here is from genome assembly GCF_900156155.1 of Aromatoleum tolulyticum. Classification (GTDB taxonomy): domain Bacteria; phylum Pseudomonadota; class Gammaproteobacteria; order Burkholderiales; family Rhodocyclaceae; genus Aromatoleum; species Aromatoleum tolulyticum. Next base: position 46,086 of record NZ_FTMD01000018.1, on the reverse strand, counting down.
CTTTACCGCGACGGCATCATCAGCTTCGAGGAGGCGCTCGCCAACGCCGACTCGCCGACCAACCTCGCGTGGCTGATCAACAACGCGCAGATCAACGCCGCGCCCAGCGCAGAAGGTAGCGACGCACCGCCTTCGGTCGACTTCGAACCCCAGAACAAGAATGCCGACGGCACGTCGTTCAGCGAATTCGCGCTGCACCTCGACGACGGTCCGGCGCACTGAATTCGCCACGCATCCCCAACCCTGACCCCGGGGCGGCATCCGCCGCCCGATGGCAATGACTGACTCCTCCCCGAACGCAACGTTCGCGCTCGCCTGCGAACTCATCTCCCGTCCGTCGGTAACGCCCGAAGACAGCGGCTGCCTGGACCTCATCGCCGCGCGCCTCGCCCCGCTCGGCTTCCGTTTCGAGCGCATCGACACCGGCGGCGTGTGCAACCTGTGGGCGCGCCGCGGCGACACCGGCCCCGTGCTGTGCCTCGCCGGCCACACCGACGTCGTCCCGACCGGCCCGCTCGAATCCTGGACCTCGCCTCCCTTCGCGCCGACCGTGCGTGACGGCCACCTCTACGGCCGCGGCGCTGCCGACATGAAGACCTCGCTGGCCGCCTTCGTCACCGCGATCGAACGTTTTGTCGCCGCCCACGCCGACCACCAGGGCTCGATCGCGCTGCTGTTGACCTCGGATGAGGAAGGCGTCGCGAGCCACGGCACCGTCAAGGTCGTCGAGGCACTGGCGGGGCGCGGCGAAACCCTCGACTACTGCATCGTCGGCGAGCCGACGTCGGTGAAGACCCTCGGCGACATGATCAAGAACGGCCGGCGCGGTTCGCTCTCCGGCACGCTGCGCGTCAAGGGTGTGCAGGGCCACGTCGCCTACCCGCAACTCGCGCGCAACCCGATCCACGAGTTCGCGCCGGCGCTCGCCGAACTCGCCGCGACGCGCTGGGACGAGGGCAACGAATTCTTCCCGCCGACGACCTGGCAGGTCTCCAACATCCACGCCGGTACCGGCGCGAACAACGTGATTCCCGGCGAGTGCGAAGTGCTGTTCAACTTCCGCTTCGCGTCGGTCAGCACCGCCGAGGAGCTCAAGCAGCGCACCCATGCCGTGCTCGACCGCCACGGGCTCGACTACACGCTCGACTGGCACCTCTCCGGCAACCCCTTCCTGACCGGCCGCGGCAGGCTCGTCGAGGCGATCGGCGGCGCGATCCGCGAGACGGTGGGCGTCGAGACGGAGCTGTCGACCAGCGGCGGCACCTCGGACGGGCGCTTCATCGCCGACATCTGCAAGGAAGTCGTCGAGTTCGGGCCCGTCAACGCCACCATCCACAAGCTCGACGAACGCGTCGCCATCGACGCGATCGAACCGCTTTCCCTGATCTACGAACGTACCCTGCGCGCCCTCCTGGCGCGCTGACGAGACCGAGCATGACCGACCACTGCGAACACTGTGACAACGGCGAAGAGCACACGCACGAACACGAGAGCGGTCCGCTCGCCGAACTCGTGACCCTGCGCGACTGGCTGCGCTACGCCGTCACCCGCTTCAACCGCGCCGGCCTGTTCTTCGGCCACGGCTGCGCCGACGCCTACGACGAGGCCGTGTGGCTGCTGCTGCACACCCTGTCGCTGCCGCTCGACCGCCTCGAACCCTTCCTCGACGCCTGCATCACCGCCGACGAACGCGAAGCCCTGTTCGCGGTCATCGAACGCCGCGCCGAGGAGCGTGTCCCCGCCGCCTACCTCACGGGCGAGGCCTGGCTGGGCGATTTCCGCTTCCACGTCGACGAGCGCGTGATCGTGCCCCGCTCGTTCTTCGCCGAAATGCTCGAAAACGGCTTCGCGCCCTGGATCGAGGATGCGGAACGCGTCGGCAGCGCACTGGACCTGTGCACCGGCTCCGGCTGCCTGGCGGTCCTGATGGCGCACGCCTTCCCGAACGCCCACGTGGTCGGCGCCGACCTGTCCGACGATGCGCTCGAAGTGGCCCACCTCAACGTCGCCGAATACGGCCTCGAGGAGCAGGTCGAGCTCGTGAACAGCGACGTGTTCGACGGACTCGCGGGACGCCGTTTCGATCTCATCATCAGCAATCCGCCCTACGTCACCGCCGATTCGATGGAGACGCTGCCGGCCGAATACCTCCACGAGCCGCGGATGGCGCTGGCCGCAGGCGAGGACGGTCTCGACGTGGTGCGCCGCATCCTCGCCGAAGGGCACGCGCACCTCAATCCCGGTGGCGTGCTTGCCGTCGAAGTGGGGCATAATCGTCATATCGTGGAAGCGGCCTTCCCCGACCTGCCCTTCGTCTGGCTGTCTTCCAGCGGCGGCGACGACATGGTCTTCCTGCTGCGCGCAGAGGAACTGCCCGAAGCCCAGGCCTGAAGCCCGCGGACGGCCGGAGCCGCCTGCGCCGCTGCCACGACTCGTCAGGAATGAGGAGGTGGCGGCATGGCTGGCGGCAGTTACGTCCTGCTGGTTGAAGGGGACCCGGACCACGAGGCCCGGGCACTCGCTTCACTGCGCGCGAACGGTTTCGGCAGCCGGTTCGTCGTCGCGCGAGACGGCATCGAAGCCCTCGCCTTCCTGTCCACCGAAAACGACCACCCGCCACCGAAGCCGACGACCCTGCCGGCCGTTGTCGTGCTCGATCCCGACCTTCCCCGGATCGACGGCCTCGAGGTGCTGCGCCGCATCCGGGCCGAGCTCAGGACTTCGCTGATGCCGGTCGTGATGTTCGCCAGGTCCTGCACCGCGGAAGATGTCCGCGAGGCCTACCGGCTCGGCGCCAACAGCTACGTGCGAAAACCTCTCAATGCGCAGGAATTCGAGCGCGCAACCGCGCTGATCGCCCGCTACTGGCTTGGCCTGAACGAACCGCCCGACGACACGATACGCTTCTGATGCGGTAACGCGGACCGGCGATCTGCACGCCGTCGCGTCAGGCCACTTCGTCGATCCAGGCCTGCTGGATGGCCTCCAGCACGCGTTCGCCGCAATGCTGCGGATCGTCTTCGAACTCGGGAAGGGCCATCACCCAGTTCATCAGATCGACGAAATTGACGCGCGTCGGATCGGTCTCGGGAAACTTGTCCGCGAGCTGGATGGCGATCTCCTGAACCTCGGTCCACTTCATCAGTGCTTGCCCTCCCGGGCCATGTTGATCGTGTAGCGGGGGATCTCGACCACCAGCGGCGTCTCCGCGACGACCGCCTGGCAGGAAAGACGCGACTGCGGCTCCAGGCCCCAGGCCTTGTCGAGGAGGTCCTCCTCCTCTTCCTCGGCTTCGTCGAGCGAGTCGAAACCTTCGCGCACGATCACGTGACAGGTCGTGCAGGCACAGGACTGCTCGCACGCATGCTCGATCTCGATACCGTTGCGCAGCAGCGCATCGCAGATCGACGTGCCCGGCTCCGCCTCGATCACCGTCCCGTCCGGACAGAGTTCCACGTGCGGCAATACGATGATCTGCGTCATACCTGAATCTCATCCACCTTGTGACCCGCCAGCGCCGCACGGATGCTCTTGTCCATGCGCCGGGCGGCAAAATCGTTGGTCGCACGGGACAGCGCTTCCGTGCTGCGTTTGATCGCACGCGGGTCGTGACCCGCAGCGGTTTCCCGGGCTTCGGCGATGGCCGCGTCGATCGCCGCACGTTCCTCGCCGCTCAGAAGATCGCCGTCCTGTTCCAGCGCGACGAGGGTGGCCTCGATCACGCGGTCGGCCTCGACCTGCTGCTCGCGCAACGCGCGCGCGTCGATGTCCTCCGACGCACGCTCGACGCCGTCGCGCAGCATGCCCGCAATCTCGTCATCGGTCAGGCCATAGGACGGCTTCACCAGCACGCTGGCTTCGACGCCCGACGACATCTCGCGCGCCGACACCGACAGCAGGCCGTCGGCATCGACCTGGAAGGTCACGCGGATGCGCGCCGCACCGGCCGCCATCGGCGGGATGCCGCGCAGCTCGAAGCGCGCCAGCGAACGACAGTCAGCGACGAGCTCGCGCTCACCCTGCACGACGTGGAAGGCCATGGCCGTCTGGCCGTCCTTGTAGGTCGTGAACTCCTGCGCCCGCGCGATCGGCAGCGTCGAATTGCGCGGCACGATCTTCTCGGTGAGCCCACCCATCATCTCGAGCCCGAGCGACAGCGGGATCACGTCGAGCAGGAGCCAGTCGTCCTCTTCCTTGCGGTTGCCCGCCAGCACGTTGGCCTGGATCGCCGCGCCGAGCGCGACGACCTTGTCCGGGTCGAGGTTCGTGAGCGGCTCCTGGCCGAAGAACTCGGCCACCGCACGCTGCACGTGCGGCATGCGCGTTGCCCCGCCCACCATCACGACGCCCTTGATGTCCTCGGGCGCGAGGCCCGCATCGCGCAGGACCTTGCGCATCGGCGCGACGGTCTTCTGCACGAGATGCTTCGTCATGTCGGCGAACTGGTCGCGCGTGACGACCAGATCGACCTTTTCGCCGGACCCCAGCGTCGCCTTGATCGAGGCCTCCTCGCACGCAGTCAGCAATTCCTTCGCCTCGCGCGCCTTCAGCAGCAGACGGCGCGCGTCCTCGCTCGAAGGCGGATCGATCTCGCTCTGGTCCAGCGCCCAGCAGAACAGCCGGTGGTCGAAATCGTCGCCGCCGAGCGCCGCATCGCCATTGGTCGCAAGCACCTCGAAGATGCCGCGCGAAAGCTTGAGGATGGACAGGTCGAAGGTGCCGCCGCCGAGGTCATAGACCGCATAGACGCCCTCGGCCGCATTGTCGAGACCGTACGCGACTGCCGCTGCCGTCGGCTCGTTGAGCAATCGCAGCACGTTGATGCCGGCGAGTTTCGCCGCATCCTTCGTCGCCTGGCGCTGCGCGTCGTCGAAATAGGCCGGCACCGTGATCACCGCACCGGTGAGTTCGCCGCCCAGGCTCGCCTGCGCGCGCGCAGCCAGCACCTTGAGGATCTCGGCCGACACCTCGACGGGCGACTTCACGCCCTGCACGGTACGCAGGCGCAGCATCCCGCCCGCATCGACGAAATCGTAAGGCATCGATTCGATGTAGGCGACATCCTTGAGGCCGCGCCCCATGAAGCGCTTCACCGAGATGATCGTGTTCCTGGGATCGGTCGCGTGCGCCACCGCCGCGCTGCGGCCGACCTCGACCTTGCCGTCGGCGTGGTAACGGACGATGGACGGAAGCATGGCGCGTCCATCCTCATCGACCAGACACACGGCGATACCGTTGCGCACCGTCGCCACGAGCGAATTGGTCGTGCCGAGGTCTATGCCTACGGCCAGGCGGTGCTTGTGCGGTTCGGTCGACAGACCGGGTTCGGCGATTTGCAGAAGTGCCATCAGCTCTCCAGCGCCTCGAGGGCGTCGTCGATCTCGTGTTGTAGTTTTTCCATGAACATCAGCCGGCGCACGGTTTCCGCGGCACCTGCGTAGTCCTGCTCGTCGTCGCACTGCCGCGCGAGCTCGTCGAACACCTCGCGCGAATGCTGGCGCAAGCGCGTGTGAAGTTGCGCGAGCTCCTCCGAATCACCTGCCGCCCGCGCCTCCTCGACCGCCTCGCGCCACTCCATCTGTTCCATCAGGAAGGTCGGCGACATCGCGGTGTTCGTATGCAACCCGGCGTCGATGCCTAGCAGTTCGAGAAGGTAGGTCGCGCGCGGCAGCGGTTTGCGCAGCGTGCGGAAGCCTTCATTCACCTGCGTCGCCCACTGCATCGACAGACGCTTCTCGCTGTCGGGCAGATGTGCGAAACGGTCGGGATGCACGCGCCCCTGCAGATCGTGGTAGGCGAACTCGAGCGCCGCCTCGTCGATACGAAACCGGCGGTGCAGCCCGAACAGCCCGAAGAAGTCCTGCTGGAGGTCGATGCTCATCGGATCCGGATCGCCGCTTTCAGACGTTGAAGCTCTCGCCGCAGCCGCACGAGTCCTTGACGTTCGGGTTGTTGAACTTGAAGCCTTCGTTGAGGCCCTCGCGGACGAAATCGAGCTCGGTGCCGTCGAGATAAGCCAGGCTCTTCTGGTCAACGATGACCTTCACGCCGTTACTCTCGAACACCACGTCGTCTTCGTGCGTCTCGTCGACAAATTCGAGGCGGTAGGCCATGCCCGAACAACCCGAGGTGCGGACTCCGAGTCGGATCCCCAGGCCCTTGCCGCGCTTGGCGATGAAGTTCGAAACGTGCTTGGCTGCGCTCGTGCTAACAGTGACGCTCATGATTCCGCCTCCAGATTCAGCCTTCGTGCTTCTTCTTATAGTCTGCCACGGCCGCCTTGATGGCGTCCTCGGCGAGAATCGAGCAGTGGATCTTGACCGGCGGCAGCGCGAGCTCCTCGGCGATCTGCGTGTTCTTGATCTCGAGCGCCTGTTCGACCGTCTTGCCCTTGACCCATTCGGTCACCAGCGAGCTCGACGCGATCGCCGAACCACAGCCGTAGGTCTTGAACTTGGCATCTTCGATGACGCCATCCTTGCCGACCTTGATCTGCAGCTTCATCACGTCGCCGCAGGCCGGGGCGCCGACCATGCCGGTGCCCACGCCTTCGTCTTCCTTCGAGAAGGCGCCGACGTTGCGGGGATTCTCGTAGTGGTCGAGCACTTTTTCACTGTATGCCATTATCGTATCTCCTGTCTCAGGTGCTCAGTGGGCTGCCCACTGCACGGTATTCAGATCGACGCCTTCCTGCACCATTTCCCACAGCGGCGACAGTTCGCGCAGCTTGCCGATCTTCTTGTGCATGAGGTCGATCGTGTAGTCGATTTCCTCTTCGGTCGTAAAGCGGCCGATCGAGAAACGGATCGAGCTATGGGCGAGTTCGTCGTTGCGCCCCAGCGCGCGCAGGACATAGGACGGTTCCAGGCTCGCCGACGTACAGGCCGAACCGCTCGACACGGCAATATCCTTCACCGCCATGATCATCGACTCGCCTTCGACATAGGCGAAGGAAATGTTCAGGTTATGCGGGACGCGGTGCTCGAGGTCGCCGTTCACATAGGTCGCCTCGATGTCCTGCAGGCCCTTGAGCAGGCGGTCACGCAGCGCACGGATGCGCTCGTTCTCGACCTTCATCTCCTCGCGCGCGATGCGGAAGGCTTCGCCCATGCCGACGATCTGGTGCGTCGGCAACGTGCCCGAGCGCAGGCCGCGCTCGTGACCGCCGCCATGCATCTGCGCCTCGAGGCGCGCACGCGGCTTGCGGCGCACGTACAGCGCGCCGATGCCCTTCGGACCGTAGGTCTTGTGCGCGGAGAACGACATCAGGTCGACCTTGAGCGTCTGCAGGTCGATGTCGACCTTGCCCGTCGCCTGTGCCGCATCGACGTGGAACACGATGCCCTTCTCGCGGCAGATTTCGCCGATCTCGGCGATCGGCTGGATCACGCCGATCTCGTTATTCACGAACATCACCGAAACGAGGACCGTGTCCGGGCGCAGCGCGTCCCTGAACGCAGCCAGATCGATCAGGCCGTTCTCCTGCACGTCGAGATAGGTCGCCTCGAAGCCCTGGCGCTCGAGCTCGCGGAAGGTGTCGAGCACGGCCTTGTGCTCGGTCTTCACGGTGATGATGTGCTTGCCCTTGCCCTTGTAGAACTGCGCGGCACCCTTGATCGCAAGGTTGTTCGACTCGGTCGCGCCTGAAGTCCACACGATTTCCTTCGGGTCCGCATTCACCAGTGCGGCGACCTGCTCGCGCGCATCCTCGACCGCCTTTTCGGCTTCCCAGCCGTAGGCGTGCGAACGGCTCGCCGGATTGCCGAAATGCTCGGTGAGCCAGGGGATCATTGCCTGCGCGACGCGCGGATCGACCGGCGTGGTCGCGGAATAGTCCAGGTAAATCGGAAACTTCAGCATCGGTAATCCTCCGTCGATCATTGAACCGCCACGGCGGTCAGATTGTTCAGTTCGTTCATCTGCTGCCCCAGGCAGGCCAGAAAATCGACTACATGCCTTTCCTGCGTGTCGCGCCCCAGGCTGACGCGCACCGCGCCGCGCGCGGTCTCACGCTCGACACCCATCGCCATCAGGGTGTGCGACGGTTCCGGATTCGCGCTCGAACACGCCGACCCGCTCGCACACGCGAAACCTGCGCGGTCGAGCCGCGCCACCAGGGTTTCGCCATCCACGCCGTCGGCGGCGAAGAACACGGTATTCGGCAGGCGCGGCGCTCCGGCCGAGAAAATCCGCATGCCGTGCGTAGCCAGACCCGCTTCCAGCGTATCCCGCAGGCCGCACAAACGGCCATTCTCGCCGGACACGCGTGCCGCTGCCAACTCGCATGCGACGCCGAAGCCGACGATGGCGGCAACGTTCTCGGTGCCCGAGCGCAGACCGCGCTCCTGCCCGCCTCCGGCGAGCAGCGGCGCGAGTTCCAGCCGCTTGTCGACGACTAGGGCGCCCGCCCCCAGCGGACCGCCGACCTTGTGCGCCGACAGCGTCATCGCATTGACGCCCAGCGCGCGGAAATCCACGCCGATCTTGCCCAGCGCCTGCACCGCGTCGGTATGGAACCAGGCGCCGACTTCCTTCGCCTCGCGTGCGAGCGTCGCGACGTCCTGCAGCACACCCGTCTCGTTGTTCGCGAGCATCACCGACACGAGGACCGGTTTCGCCGCCAGCACGGCCAGCCAGTCGGTGCGCTTGACCAGCCCGGCGCGATCGACGGCGATTTCACGCAGCGTCCAGTCGGCGCGCCGCAGCTGCTTCGCCGGTTCGCGCACGCACGGATGCTCGATCGCGCTGATCGCGATCAGCCCCGGTTTCATCAGACCCGCCGCGCCCTTCACGAACAGGTTGTTCGCCTCGGTACCGCCGCTGGTGAAGATCACTTCCGTCGCGTGGGCGCCGACCGCCGCGGCGACCTGCGCACGCGCCTCGTCGACCGCGGCACGCGCCTGCCGCCCGTATTCGTGCCGGCTCGACGCATTGCCGAAGCGGCTGTCGAGCCACGGCAGCATCGCCTCGCGCACGGCCGGCTCGAGCGGCGCGGTGGCGTTCCAGTCGAGATAGACGGGGGCGAACACGTTCGAACCGTCCCGTCAGGCCGCCGCTGCCTCGCGCATCGCGACCATCGCGCGCCGGCGCACGTCCTTGAGGACGCTCATGTCCGGGTCGGGCTTGACCTCGCGATGGACCAGCGCATTCAGCGTCACCGAATCGAGGTACTCGTACATGCGCTTGTTGAGGTTTGCCCACAGGTCGTGCGTCAGGCAGCGATGCTCGTCCTGGCAGTTCTGCTTGCCGCCGCACTGCGTCGCATCGAGCGGCTCGTCTACCGCGACGATGATGTCGGCAACGGTGATGCGCGACATGTCGCGCGCCAGCCTGTAGCCGCCGCCGGGACCACGCACGCTGGTGACCAGCTTGTGGCGGCGCAGCTTGCCGAATAACTGCTCGAGATACGACAGCGAGATCTTCTGCCGGTCGGCAATGCCGGCCAGCGTCACCGGCCCCTCGGCCTGGCGCGATGCCAGATCGATCATCGCGGTGACTGCAAAACGTCCTTTGGTGGTCAGTCTCATGTCGGAGCTCCTTCTGTCGCGGAGATTCTCGCCCGGGGGAATACCCGAACGTTTCGCTCAACTATACGGAGCCCGACAAAATCAGTCAACTAATCGGATGTCACTCAATCAACCATCTTCGATAGGCGCTCGGCGTCGAATTCGTCGCTCTTCTCGATCGCCACATCGAGGTTGAATCCGGCCTTTTCCAGACGCTCCACCAGCATCTGGATGCGACGGTCCGTCTCGACCGCGTGATCGAGCAGCCCATGCAGCGCCTTGCTCAGCGGGTCGTCCATCTGCTTCGTCACGCCGTAGGCGGAGAAGCCCATCTGCTCGGCCTTCTGCTCGCGAGCACGGTCGCGCGCGCTGTCCCGATCGGGTTCGATGACGCGGGCGGGATTGCCGACCGCGGTGGCCCCGACCGGCACCGGCTTGACAACAACCGCATTGGAGCCGACCCGGGCGCCGTCACCGACCGTGAAGCCGCCGAGCACTTTCGCGCCGGCGCCGATCACGACCCCCTTGCCCAGCGTCGGATGCCGCTTCGCACCGCGGTACAGCGAGGTCCCGCCGAGCGTCACGCCCTGATAGATCGTGCAATCGTCCCCGATCTCGGCCGTCTCCCCGATCACCACCCCCATGCCGTGATCGATGAAGACGCGCCTGCCTATCGTCGCTCCCGGATGGATCTCGATGCCGGTGAGAAAACGGCCGACGTGGCTGACGAATCGCCCCACCCAGTAGAAGCCGCGTTTCCATGCTCCGTGCGCAAAGCGGTGCAGGAACAGCGCGTGCACGCCGGGATAGCAGGTCAGCACCTCCCAGGTCGAGCGGGCGGCGGGGTCGCGTTCGCGAACGCTGGCCAAGTCTTCGCGCAGACGTCTGAACATGTGTGGCTTGCTCCGGTGTCCGGTTTTTTAATTCCGAGTATTTTACTCAGCTTTGCGCTCAAGCGCACTAATGATGCCGCGGAGGATATTCACCTCCTCCTTTTCAAGCCGGATGCGGCCGAACAGGCGGCGCAGGCGCTGCAGCAGGCGCTTCGGATTTGCCGGGTCATAGAATCCGCTGACCGTCATCGCCCGTTCCAGATGACGATGAAACCCCTCCACCTCCTCGAACGCGGCCAGGTCCGGAAGTGGCTCGGCGGGCGGAAGCGGGTTCAGCGCCGCCATGCGCAGCTCATAACACAGCAGCTGCACCGCGGCGCCGAGGTTGAGCGACGAAAATGCGGGGTTCGCCGGGATCGTCACCGGCATCGAGCACAGCCCGACCTCCTCGTTCGTGAGTCCGCTCGTCTCGTTGCCGAACACCAGCGCGACTTCGCCCTTTTCGGCAAACGACACCAGCTCCGGGGCCGCCTCGCGCGCAATGCGCACGGGCACCGAACGCTCGCGCCGGCGCGCCGTGACGGCCGCCGCGAGGATGGTGCCCTCGAGCGCCTCCTCGAGCGAGCCGACCACCCGCGCGGCCGCGAGGAGATCGCCGGCACCGGAGGCGCGCGCCTCCGCCACCGGGTCAGGAAAGGAGGCCGGCTGGACCAGCCAGAGACGGCCGAGCCCCATCGTCTTCATCGCACGCGCAGCGGCGCCGATGTTGCCGGGATGGCTTGTACGGGAAAGTACGATGCGGATGCGGTCGAGCGCGATGGCTCCGTTCATATTAAAATACTTCGTTTTATTGGAATTCTTTCGAGCGGGACGCTCTCCGGGCCCCCGACTCCAGCGAGACCGACGCGCATGCACCCCACCCTGAACATTGCAGTGAAAGCCGCCCGCCGCGCGGGCTCCATCATCAATCGCGCCTCGCTGCAGCTGGACCAGGTGTCGGTCCAGGCCAAGTCCCCGAACGATTTCGTCACCGAAGTCGATCAGGCCGCCGAGGCCGCCATCATCGAGGTTCTGCGCGAAGCATACCCGGAGCACGGCATTCTAGCAGAGGAGTCGGGCGCGTCCGCGCAGTCCTCCGACAGCGAATACCAGTGGATCATCGACCCGATCGACGGCACGACGAACTTCATCCACGGCTTCCCCCAGTACGCGATCTCGATCGCGCTGACGAAGAACGGCGCGCTCGAACAGGGCGTTGTCTACGACGTGACGCGCAACGAGCTGTTCACCGCCACCAAGGGCCGCGGCGCCTTCCTCAATGACCGGCGCATCCGCGTTTCCAAGCGCGTCCGCCTGAACGAATCGCTGATCGGCACGGGCTTTCCGTTCCGCCAGTTCGACCACGTCGACGCCTACCTCGCGATGTTCAAGGACCTGACGCAGAAGACCGCCGGCATCCGCCGCCCCGGCGCCGCCTCGCTCGACCTCGCCTACGTGGCTTGCGGACGCCTCGACGGCTTCTGGGAGATGGGCCTGCAGCCTTGGGACGTGGCAGCCGGTGCACTGCTGATCCAGGAAGCGGGCGGACTGGTGAGCGACCTTGCCGGCGAAGGCACCTATATGGAAACCGGCAACGTCGTCGCCGGCAGCCCCAAGATCTTCGGGCAGATCCTGCCCATCATCCAGGCCCACCGCACCGCAGCGTTGCGCGCCTGAGCATCCGCAGGCGGACCGGCCATGCCCGTCCGCCTTGCCGCGACCATCACCCCGAAAGGCGAGTTCGGTCTTCGCCTGCACGAGTCGGTTCTCGACTCCACCCCCTCACCCTCCCGCGCAGCCGGCACGGTCCAGCGCCGATGCAACGCGCGGCAGCAGCAGACCGGGTCACACGGCATGCCTCCGCGCCGAGCGACCTTCCCGCGATTTCGGTACGATGCAGGCAACATCGGGCGCGCCATCCAATCCCTCCTCACGACCCCCAATGAACCCCACTATCGAATCCTTTGCCCAGCTCGAGCTGAGCCCCCAGATCCTCGAAGCCCTTGCCGGCATCGGATACGAAACCCCGTCGCCGATCCAGGCGGCCTGCATCCCGCACCTGCGCGCGGGGCATGACCTGCTGGGCGAAGCCCAGACCGGCACCGGCAAGACGGCGGCCTTCGCGCTGCCGTTGCTCGACCGCCTCGATCTCTCCGCCCGCAAGCCGCAGGTCCTCGTGCTGACCCCGACGCGCGAACTCGCGATCCAGGTCGCGGAAGCCTTCCAGCGCTACGCGAAGAACCTGCCCGGCTTCCACGTGCTGCCGATCTACGGCGGCCAGAGCATGGTCGTGCAGCTGCGCCAGCTGAGCCGCGGCGCACATGTCGTCGTCGGCACGCCGGGACGCGTGATGGACCACATCGAGCGCGAAAGCCTCGACCTCGGCAGCCTGAAGACGCTGGTGCTCGACGAGGCCGACGAGATGCTGCGCATGGGCTTCATCGACGACGTCGAATGGATCCTCGATCACGTCCCGGCCGAACGGCAGACCGCGCTGTTCTCCGCGACGATGCCGGACGCGATCCGGCGGGTGGCCCACCGCTACCTGCGCGAGCCGCGCGAGGTGAAGATCAAGACCGCCACGACGACGGTGACGACGATCCGCCAGCGCTTCTGCCAGATCGCCGTCGCGCACAAGCTCGACGCCCTCACGCGCATCCTCGAGGTCGAGGAGGAGTTCGACGCCGCGATCGTCTTCGTGCGCACCAAGACCGCCACCGTCGAACTCGCCGAGAAGCTCGAGGCGCGCGGCTACGCCGCCGCCGCACTGAACGGCGACATGACCCAGCAGCTGCGCGAACGGGTCATCGAACAGCTCAAGGGCGGCGGCCTCGACATCGTCGTCGCGACCGACGTCGCCGCGCGCGGCCTGGACGTGCCGCGCATCAGCCACGTCATCAACTACGACATCCCCTACGACACCGAGGCCTACGTTCACCGCATCGGCCGCACCGGTCGCGCGGGCCGCACCGGCAGCGCCATCCTCTTCGTCGCGCCGCGCGAGATGCGCATGCTCAAGGTGATCGAACGGGCGACGCGCCAGCCGATCGAGCCGCTGCAACTACCGTCGCGCGAAGCCGTCGCCGACAAGCGCGTGGCAGCCTTCCGCCAGCAGGTGGCGACCGTGCTCGAATCCGAAGACCTCGATTTCTTCCGCGAGGTCGTCGCCGGCATGGAAGACAGTCACGACGCCGACATCCACGACATTGCCGCCGCCCTCGCCTTCCTCGCGCAGCGCGAACGCCCCCTGCAACTGCCGCGGAGCGCCGGCCCCGACATCGCCGCAGCGCAATCCGCCCCGCGCGCGGAACGCCCCGCACGCGAGAACCGCGATGCCATCCTCGAGCGCCGCCGCGATTTCGCCGACGGGCGCCTGCAGCGCTACCGCATCGAGGTCGGACGCAACCAGCAGGCGACCCCCAAGGACATCGTCGGCGCGATCGCGAACGAAGCCGGCATCGAGAGCCGCTTCATCGGCCAGATCAACCTCTACGAGGATTACAGCACCGTCGAATTGCCCGGCGACCTGCCTCACGACGTCCTCGACATCCTGCGTCGCGTGCGTGTGCGGCAGCGCCAGTTGAACATCCGCCCGCTGGACCACGACGAGGCGCAGCGCGACGCCGCACGCCCCCGGCCCGGCCCCGGCCCGCGCTTCGGCGCGAAGCCGGCTCCGCGCGGCGAGGACGCGCCCCGCAAACCCTTTGCGAAACCGTGGGACAAGCCCGCCGGCAAGCCGGGCGGCGACCGCCCGCACGGCGGCAAGCCCTTCCACTCCGACCGTCGCGAAACGCAAGGCACCGGCTTCAAACCGGGCAAGAAGAAGCCTCACGGCGATCGCTAAGAACGGGATTGCGGGAGCAGTTGACACCGCCGAAATACGACCTATAATGGCGGTCTTTCGCGGGAATAGCTCAGTTGGTAGAGCGCAACCTTGCCAAGGTTGAGGTCGCGAGTTCGAGACTCGTTTCCCGCTCCAGATTCTCGAAAAGGCTCCGTAAGGCCTTTTCACCCGATCGAGGCGTATCGGGAGTCAGAGCAGACAACTGGCGCGATAGCAAAGCGGTTATGCACCGGATTGCAAATCCGTGTAGGTCGGTTCGACTCCGGCTCGCGCCTCCAGAAGTATACGCGGGAATAGCTCAGTTGGTAGAGCGCAACCTTGCCAAGGTTGAGGTCGCGAGTTCGAGACTCGTTTCCCGCTCCAGCATTTGACAAAGGGAAGGTGCCGATGCACCTTCCCTTTTTGTCTTTCTGCCGCCCATACTCATGCCCCGCTCCCGGCAATCCGATCCGTCCGACTCTCCACGCATCGAGCTGCCGCACGATGCCGTGCTTCCCGACTACCGCGACGGCGGCCTGTTCGCGCTGATCCGCAGCGTGCGCTCTTATCTCGATGGCCGTCCCTGGCAGGCACCCGGCCCATCCTCGCCCCCGGCCCCGGACGCCGCCCCGCGCAAGCTCGTGTTCATCCTCATCGACGGCCTCGGCGACATGTTCCTGCAGCGCACCGGTGCCCGGGGAACCCTCCTCGCCCACCGGACGGGTCGCCTTACCTCGGTGTTCCCGAGCACCACCGCGAGCGCCGTCACGACGACGATGACGGGTCTCGCCCCCGCACGCCACGGCCTCACTGGGTGGTTCATCCACGACCGGCGCTTCGGCGGCGTCATCGCACCGCTGCCGGCCATCCGGCGCGGCGGCACCCCGCTGAGGGGCCCGCTGGCCGTACCCCGGCTCTTTGCCTATCGCACGCTGTTCCAGCGCCGCAAGCGTCCCGCGATCTTCGTCTCGCCCCGTGACCTGGCATTCTCCCCCTACTCGCGCCGGCACAGCCGCGGAGCAACGACCTTGGGCTACAAGGGCCTGCAGGGGATGATCGATGCCATCGCGGGGGCGATCGCGGCGAGCGGAAGCCATCCCGTCCTCGTGCATGCCTACTACCCGACCTTCGACGGCCTCAGCCACGCTTACGGCTGCAACTCGAAGGATGTCGTCACTCACTTCGCGCGCATCGACGCGGCCTTCGGGCAGCTTCTGGAACGACTGCGCGGTAGCGGGACCGACATCGTCCTCACGGCCGACCACGGCTTCATCGACTCGCCGCCGGAATGCGTGATCGATCTGGACACCCTGCCCGAGCTGCAAACCATGCTGGCAGCGCCGCTGTTCGGCGAGCGGCGTACCGCCTTTTGCGCCGTGCGCCGCGGGGCGGAACGCGACTTCGAACTGCTGGCACGCGAGTGCCTGAGGGGAAAGGCGATCGTCGCGCAATCGGACGACCTGATCGGGCTCGGCGTCTTCGGCCCGGGCAAACCTCATCGGCGACTGCGGGAGCGCATCGGAACCCACGCCCTGCTGATGGAACCGGGCTGGACGATTCGCGACCATGTTCCGGGCGAACAGGAACACGCGATGATCGGCGTTCACGGCGGGCTGTCGCCCGACGAAATGTGGATTCCCCTGGTCCAGGCGCGCTGCTGACGACCAGCCGACACACCGACGCAGCCCTTAGTGCAGATCCTCGTCCGCAGGCAAGGGCAATACGGCGATGCCTTCGTCCATCAGCTCGCTGACGTCGTCGCGCGTCGCACGGCCGCGAATATTGCGCGCCTCGCTATCACCATGATGAATACGGCGCGCTTCGTCGGCGAAGCGATCGCCCACGTCCTCCGACTCCCGGCCGAGACGGCGCAGCATCGCCATCGCCGCCGCAACCACATCGGCGTTCGGCGCAACCGAAGCAGCTGGCGCCGCCCCGGCACCCGTAGGCAAGCCCGATTTTTTCTCCGGCACCGGGGCTGACGCCCCCGTGTTCACGTATGGTGCGCTGGGACGCCGGGAAATCGTGGTCGATCCGCACACCGGACAGGACACCAATCCCCGCTCGCGCTGCTCGTCGTAAGCCGCCGACGAGGCAAACCAACCCTCGAACAGGTGCTCATGGTCGCAGCTGAGGTTGAGAACGATCACGTGGACTTCCGGACTGGGGCAAACGCATGCCCGTTGGCGCGTGGTGCCGGGAACGGGACTCGAACCCGTACGCCCAAAGGCTGCAGATTTTAAGTCTGCTGTGTCTACCGATTTCACCATCCCGGCCTGCAAGGGCTGGGCATTCTACCGTGCGACGACGCCCCTGCCCAGCATCAGCCGGGACGCCTCGCCTTGCTTCCTTCGTTCGCCAGATGCGGCATCGCGCGATGCAGGTAATAACCCATCGACCACAGGGTCAGCGCCGCCGCGGCATAGATCAGGACCTCGCCGAACAGCCTGACGTTCACGTGCAACAAGGGTGCGTCATACAGCAGGAGAGGAATCGCGGTCATCTGCGCGGCGGTCTTCAGCTTGCCGACGAACGCAACCGCAACACCCGCGGACTCGCCGATGCGGGCCATCCATTCGCGCAGCGCGGAAATGGTGATCTCGCGTCCGATGATGACCACAGCGATGATCGAATCGACGCGCGCCAACTGCACGAGCAGGATCAAGGCCGCTGCAACCATCAGCTTGTCGGCAACGGGATCGAGGAAGGCGCCGAAGGCCGAGGTCTGGTTCAGCGCCCGCGCAAGGTAGCCGTCGAACCAGTCCGTCACCGCTGCGACGATGAAGATCAGGGTCGCAGCGAAATTCTTCTCCTGCGGATCAAGCCACTGTTCCGGAAGGTAAAAGACGCCGACGAAGAGCGGTATCAGCGCGATGCGCGCCCAGGTCAGCGAGTTCGGAATGTTGATCTGCATTGAGAAGATGACGGAAATGCGACAAATGCATGGCTAGTGCAACGCATTGTATATCGCTTCGGCGAGCTTTCGGCTCACCCCATCGACGCGGCATAGATCCTCGACCGTGGCGGCACGCACGCCGTCGAGCCCGCCGAAGGTCGCGAGCAGGTTGCGCCGCCGGGTCGCACCGACGCCGGGAATATCCTCGAGGCGCGAGCCGATGCGCGCCTTCGCCCGGCGCGCGCGGTGGCCTGTGATCGCAAAACGGTGCGCCTCGTCGCGAATTTCCTGGATCAGGTGTAGTGCGGGATGATCCGACGCGAGATTCAGCGGAGCGCGCCCGTCAGGGAAGATCAGCGTCTCGAGGCCCGGCTTGCGCTCCACGCCCTTGGCGACGCCGACCATCGCGATCGACTCGAGCCCGACCTCGGTCAGCACTTCGAGTGCAGAACTCACCTGCCCCTTGCCGCCGTCGATCAGGATCAGGTCGGGGCACAGCCCCTCACCCGCGGCGACCTTGCCGTAGCGGCGCTCCAGTACCTGCCGCATCGCCGCGAAGTCGTCGCCGCCGGTGATGCCGGCGATGTTGTAGCGACGATATTCGGAATTCTTCATCGCCCCATCGACGCACACGACACAGGACGCGACCGTCGCCTCGCCCATCGTGTGGCTGATGTCGAAGCATTCGACGCGGCGCGGCGCCTCCGGCAGGTCCAGCACCTCGCGCAGCGCCTCCAGACGCGCCTCGCTGCGCCCCGTGTCACGCGCGCGGGCGAGGATGGCGAGGCGCGCATTGTTCTCCGCCATCTCCATCCACGCCTTTTCGGCGGCGCTGCGCGGCGTCACCAGGGCGCAAGGCTTGTCACTGATCTCCGCCATCAGGGCCTTGACCGGCTCCAGCGGGACATCGAGCAGCAGCCGCGCCGGCATGCCGTGGTCGCGGTAATGCTGCTCGACGAAGGCCAGCGCACCGTCCAGGGCACCGCAGCCTGCTGCAGCGCTCGGGAATTGCGGACGGTCGCCAAGGTGCCGGCCGCCACGCACCATCGCGATATTCACGCAGGTCAGCCCGCCCTCCTCGACCGCGGCGATGATGTCGACGTCCTCGTCCCTGCGGCTGTCGACATACTGCCGCTGCAACACGGCCTGCAGCACGCGCACCTGGTCGCGGATCGCCGCCGCTTCCTCGAACGCGAGGCGCTCGGAGGCGGCATGCATGCGCGCGCTCAGGTCGTCGATGACCTCGGACGCGCGCCCGTCCAGGAAGCGCGCCGCGAGCTTCACGTCGGCGGCGTAGTCGTCACGGTCGATCAGGCCGACGCAGGGTGCCGTGCAGCGCTTGATCTGGTGCAACAGGCACGGGCGCGAACGATTCTGGAACACCGAGTTCTCGCAGGTGCGCAGCTGGAAGGTCTTCTGCAGCAGATGGATGCTCTCGCGCACGGCGTAAGCGTTCGGAAAGGGTCCGAAGTACCGCGCGCCTTTCGCGAAGGCTCCCCGATGGTAGGCCAGGCGCGGAAACCCGTCGCCGGAGAGTTCGATGTACGGATATGACTTGTCGTCGCGAAACAGGATGTTGTAGCGCGGCGCCAGACTCTTGATGAGGTTGTTTTCGAGGATCAGCGCCTCGGCCTCCGAACGCGTCGCCGTCACGTCGACGCGCTGGATCTGCGCGACCATCAGTGCGATGCGCGGACTGGGCTGCGTGCGCAGGAAGTAGCTCGACACCCGCCGCTTGAGATTCTTGGCCTTGCCGACGTACAGCACCCGTTCCTCGGCGCCTATCATGCGATAGACGCCGGGTTCCTCGGGCACCGTCTTCAGGAAGGCCTTGGCATCGAAAGGCGCGGCGGGATCGGTCATTGCCGGCGGACTCGGAACCGGATGAAGACTCAGGCGAGCTCTGCGGGAATCTCGGCGACCGTCCCGCGCGCCTGCTGATAGACCGGACTCAGTTCGAGCGAGAAGGGATCGCAGAACTGCGGACGCGCGCGCAAGGCACCGATGCGTGCGCGACTCTCGGGCTGCACCTCGGGAACCCAGCGGTCCAGCAGATCGGCAGCCAGATCCGGGCGATTGCACACCAGCACCATGTCGCAGCCGGCTGCATAGGCCGCCTTGGCACGCGCGAGGATGTCGCCGGCCACGGCTGCCCCCTCCATCGTCAGGTCGTCGCTGAACACGACGCCCTTGAAGCCGACGCGTCCGCGCAACACGTCCTGCAGCCAGAAGGGCGAAAAGCCCGCCGGATTCGGATCGACCTTCGGATAGATGACGTGCGCCGGCATCACACCCGAGAGCTGCCGTCCGATGCGATGGCGGTAGGGGACGATGTCCTCGTTCCAGATCGCGTCGAAGTCGCGCTCGTCGACCGGGATTTCGAGGTGCGAATCGGCCTCGACGAAACCATGTCCCGGGAAGTGCTTGCCCACGCAGCCCATCCCGGCCTCGGCCATACCGGCGGCGAGAGCCTGCGCGAGCGACGCCGCCACCTGCGGATCGCGATGGAAGGAGCGGTCCCCGATCACCCGGCTGCAGCCGTAATCGAGGTCCAGCACGGGCGCAAAGCTGAGGTCCACGCCGTGAGCCAGCAGTTCGGACGCAAGCACGTAGCCGACCGCGCGTGCCGCGTCCAGCGCGGCGACGTGGTCTTGTGCCCACAGTTGTCCGAGCCGCCGCATCGACGGCAGACGCGTGAAGCCGTCGGTGCGGAAGCGCTGCACGCGCCCCCCTTCGTGATCGACCGCGATCACGAGGGCCGGATCTCGCAACGCGTGGATCTCGGCCGTCAGCGCCGAGAGTTGCTCCGAACCGGTGAAGTTGCGCGCGAACAGGATCACACCGCCGACCAGCGGATCGCACAAGCGTTCGCGCTCCTCGTCGGTGAGCGCGGTGCCCGCGACGTCGAGCATCACCGGCCCGAGCGGCAGGTGCAGCTTGTCTTGAGTTGTCGAATTCATGGTTTCTCGATCAGCGCAAACGCGACCACGTAATCGGTTTCGTCGCTCAGGCTCAGGTGCGCAGTCAGTCCGCGCTCCCGCATGTAGGTGGCAAGTCCGTCGTCAAAGAGGTAGACCGGCTTGCCGAGTTCGTCATGCCCGACCCGCACCGCGTGCAGGGTTGCCGGGACCGCAACGCCCGTGCCCAGAGCCTTGCCGAACGCCTCCTTGGCGGCAAAACGCTTGGCGAGGAATCGGGCCGGATCGCGACTCGCCCGGAAGCCTTCGCGCTCCTCGCCGGCCGCAAGGATGCGCGCGGCGAAACGCTCGCCATTGCGCTCCAGCGCAGCGCCCAGGCGGGCGATCTGAACGATGTCCGTACCGATCCCGTGAATCATCCTGCGTCGCTCAGCAGCCCTGCCCCGCGGCCTCGCGCATCAGGCGCTTCATCTCGCGCACCGCCTCGCGCATACCGGCGAACACCGCCCGGCTGACGATAGCGTGGCCGATGTGCAGTTCGCGCACGCCTGCGAGCCGTGCGATCGGCTGCACGTTGTAGAAGTTGAGGGCGTGGCCGGCGTTGAAGCGCATGCCCAGGCCACGGATCGCGTCACCCGCCTCGCGCACCTTCGCGATTTCCGCGAGCACGGACGCGCTCTCGGCGTCCCGTCCGGCATTGTGGAAGGCATGCGCATAAGGTCCGGTGTGGATCTCGCACACGCGCGCGCCGATGCGCGCGGCGGCCTCGACCTGCGCAATCTCCGCATCGATGAACACGCTCGTGACGATCCCGGCGTCGGCCAGCCGCCCCACGACGCTCGTCAACCGCGCCTCCTGGGCGACGACATCGAGGCCGCCTTCGGTCGTCACCTCGTGCCGCCCCTCCGGCACCAGCATCGCCATCTCCGGCTTCAGGCGGCACGCGATCCCGACCATTTCGTCGGTCGCGGCCATCTCGAGGTTCAGCTTGACCTGCGTGAGCTCGCGCAGTCTGCGCACGTCCTCGTCCTGGATGTGGCGCCGATCCTCGCGCAGATGCACGGTGATGCCATCCGCACCGCCGAGATGCGCCTCCACGGCCGCCCATGCCGGGTCCGGCTCCCAGGTGCGGCGCGCCTGGCGCAGCGTCGCCACGTGGTCGATATTCACGCCGAGTTCGATCACAGCTCCAGCAACTCCTTTAGAACCCGGCGCGACTGCAGGATCTGCCCGCCGAGGTAATGATTGATCAGCATACGAAGCAAGGTCTTGCTCTGGACCAGCGTTTCGGGGCGGGAAAAATCGTCGCGCTCCATGTCGAGCAGGGTCTGCCCGCTCGTCGCCGGCAGATCCCCCGCGTCCTCCGGTAGCGGCACCGGACCGCGCTCGATTATATAGACGTAGTCGGCACGGGGATCGAGCGGCGCGCCCGAGTCGCTGTCCGACGCGAGACCGATGCCGTAGCCGAGCTCGCGCAGCAGCGCGAGCTCGAAGCGACGAAGGACTGGCTCCTGCGGCTCGCCGCGGCCAAGGGTCGCAATCGCACGTGCGTACGCATCGAACAGCGCGGCATGCGGATCCTCGCGGGCGGTCAGGCGCACGAGCAGCTCGTTCAGGTAGTAACCGCACATCAGCGCGCGCCCCGCCAGCAAGGGCTGTCCGCCGCAGCGCTCGGCGCGCACAAGCGTCTTCATCTCGCCGCCACCGGACCAGTCCAGCAGCAACGGCTGAAACGCCATGATGACGCCGCGCAGCGCCGACATCGGACGCCGCGCGCCCTTGGCGACCACTGCGACGCGACCGTGATCGCGCGAGAAGACTTCGACGATGAGGCTGGTCTCGCGCCAGGGGTGTGTATGCAGGACGAAACCGGGCTGCTGGTCGACGCGCTGCTTCTGGCTCACGACGGCATGCGCCCGCAGGCCTTATTCGTAGCCCAGGCTCTTGAGCGCGCGCTCGTCATCCGCCCAGCCGCTCTTGACCTTGACCCACACCTCGAGAAAGACCTTGCCGTCGAACAACTGCTCCAGCTCCACGCGCGCCTCCGAGGCGATGCGCTTCAACTGCTCGCCGCCCCTACCGATGACGATCGCCTTGTGACTGGCACGGTCGACGACGACCGCCGCGTGGATGCGACGCAGATTGCCTTCCGTTTCGAACTTCTCGATCTCGACCGCGATGCCGTAGGGCAGTTCGTCCCCGAGGAGGCGGAAGAGCTTCTCGCGCAGGAACTCGGCTGCGAGGAAACGCTCGCTGCGGTCGGTGATCTCATCCTCGCCGTACATCGGCGCGCCCTCGGGCAGGAGCGGCGTCACCGCCTTGAGCAGTTGTTCGACGTTGGTCCCCCGCTCGGCGCTGAGCGGCACGATCTCGGTGAACGGGTACACGTCCTTCACGCGCGCGATGAAGGGCAGCAACTGGCTCTTGTCGGCAAGCCGATCGACCTTGTTGATGACGAGGACCACCTTCCCTTCCTGCGGCAGCACCTCGACCACCTTGCGGTCGTCCTCGCCGAAGCGGCCGGCCTCGATCACGAAGAGCACGAGATCGACGTCGGCGAGCACCTGCGACACCGTCCGGTTCATCGAACGGTTGAGCGCGTTGCGATGCTTGGTCTGGAAACCCGGCGTATCGACGAAGACGAACTGCGCGTCATCGTTGGTCAGGATGCCCGTCACGCGATGCCGCGTCGTCTGCGCCTTGCGCGAAACGATGCTGATCTTCTGCCCGATCAGGCGGTTCAGCAGCGTCGATTTGCCGACGTTGGGCCGCCCGACGATGGCGACGAAGCCCGTGCGAAATCCTTCGGGCGCTGCGGCAGGCCCGTTTTCCGGGCCGATATTCTCGTTCATGACTTCCTCAACTGCGCCAGCGCATTCTCGGCCGACTGTTGCTCGGCGGCGCGACGGCTCGCGCCCCGCCCGGTGGTACGGATCTTCAGCGCGTTGACCTCGCAGGTGACCTCGAATTCCTGCGCGTGCGCCTCGCCATGCACCTTCACCGTCGTGTAGGTGGGCAGCGCCATCTTGCGCCCCTGCAGGTATTCCTGCAGTGCGGTCTTCGGATCCTTGGCTGCCACGCGGGGATCGATGGCTGCGATCAGCGGCGCATACAGACGATCGATCACCGTCTTCGCCGCGTCGAAACCCTGGTCGAGAAAGACTGCCGCGAACATGGCTTCGAGTGCGTCGGCGAGGATGGAGGGCCGACGGAACCCGCCGCTCTTCAATTCCCCCTCGCCCAGGCGCAGGTACTCGCCGAGATCGAGTTCGCGGGCAATGCCATGCAGGCCGTCCTGGCACACCAGCGAGGCCCGCAGACGTGACATCTCGCCTTCGCGCAACTCGCCGAAACGCTCGAACAGCGCGATCGCGACGACGCAATTCAGGATGCTGTCGCCGAGGAACTCCAGACGCTCGTTATTGGGCAGCCCGAAGCTGCGGTGCGTGAGAGCCTGCTCCAGCAGCGCGCGGTCCGTGAACTGATATCCGACGCTCCGCTGAAGGCGATCCAGGTTGGCGGCCACTATCTTCCAGTCGTCGTCGCTTTGAAGTCGATCAGCAGGCTGACGTTGGTCACCACCGGGACCTTGCGGGAATACTCGACGTCGATGACGACCTTGCCGCCATCCTTCCTGATATCGAGGTCCGCACCGGTCACCGTGACCACGTCGTCGATCTGGCCGCGGCGCTCGAAACTCCTGCGCATGTCGGCGATCGACGCCCCGCCGTCGCCCTCATCGGCCACCTTGTTAATGATGCGCTGGATCGCAAAGTACTCGTTTACTGCCGGAACGGCACGAAAGCCGATCAACAGCACGAAGCCGAGAAGCCCGCCGACAACCAGTACGCTGATAGGGCTCACGCCCTGTTGCCATTTCTTCATCCGCATGCCGTCTCCGTATCAGTGGAACCCGCCAATCCGTTTCATGTCGTTGAAGTTGAACCAGATGAAGAACGCCCTGCCGACGATGTTCTCATCCGGAACGAATCCCCAGACGCGGCTGTCGCTGCTCGCGTCGCGGTTGTCGCCCATCACGAAGTAATGCCCTTCGGGTACGGTGCAACGCACGCCGGCCGTAGTATAGGTGCAGTTCTCGCGACGCGGATAATCGAGTACCTGCGGCACGAAGGGCGGCACGTCACGCTCGATCAATACCGAATGCTCGACGGCACCCAGTTTTTCCAGGAAACGCGGCGAGTAGTACAGGCGATCCGGATGGAGGTAATCGTCCTGCGGCGCGATCGGCACCGCTTCGCCATTGATGCGCAGGCGCTTGTCGATGTACTCGATCCTGTCGCCCGGAAGTCCCACGACGCGCTTGATGTAATCCATCGACGGATCGGCAGGATAGCGGAACACCATCACGTCGCCGCGCTTGGGCGAATTCACCTCGACGATCTTCTTGTTGATCACCGGCAGGCGAATGCCGTAGGTCCACTTGTTCACGAGGATGAAATCACCGACGAGCAGCGTCGGAATCATCGACCCGGACGGAATCTTGAACGGCTCGACAATGAACGAGCGCAGGCCGAACACGATCAGGATCACCGGAAAGAAACTGGCACCGTACTCGACCCACCATGGCGAGGGGGCACCGGGAGAGCGACGCTTCTTCGCGTAGAAGTGGTCGATGCCCCAAAGGATCGCCGTTGCCACCAGCAGCAGGAACAACACCAGCGCAAAATTCACACAGACTCCGTTTCGTCGCGATTCAACGCAGCGCGGCGCAAGGCCCCGCCGCTTATTTGCCTTCGTCCACCCGCAGCACGGAGAGGAAGGCCTCCTGCGGAATTTCGACGTTGCCGACCTGTTTCATGCGCTTCTTGCCTTCCTTCTGTTTCTCGAGCAGTTTCTTCTTGCGCGAGATGTCGCCGCCATAGCACTTCGCGAGCACGTTCTTGCGCAGCGCCTTGATGGTCTCGCGCGCAATGATGTGCGAGCCGATCGCTGCCTGGACGGCGACGTCGAACATCTGGCGCGGAATCAGCGAACGCAGCTTCGCCGCCACTTCACGCCCGCGATACTGTGCCGAGGCGCGGTGCACGATCACCGACAGCGCATCGACCTTCTCGCCGCCGACCATCATGTCGAGCTTCACGAGATCGGCCGCACGGTACTCCTTGAACTCATAGTCCAGCGACGCGTAGCCGCGCGACACCGACTTCAGCTTGTCGAAGAAGTCCATCACCACTTCGTTCATCGGCAGGTCGTAGATCAGTTGCACCTGGCGGCCGTGGTAGCGCATATCGACCTGCACGCCGCGCTTCAGGTTGCACAGCGTGATCACCGGACCGACATATTCCTGCGGCATGAAGATCGTCGCCGTGATGATGGGCTCGCGAATCTCCGCAACTTTCGACAGGTCGGGCAGTTTGGAAGGATTCTCGACATGAATCACTTCACCGCTGTTCATCACCACCTCATACACGACGGTCGGCGCAGTGGTGATGAGGTTCATGTCGAATTCGCGTTCGAGGCGCTCCTGCACGATGTCCATGTGCAGCAGGCCAAGGAAGCCGCAGCGGAAACCGAAGCCCAGCGCCTGCGAGACTTCCGGCTCGAACTGCAGCGAGGCGTCGTTCAGGCGCAGCTTCTCCAGCGAATCGCGCAACTGGTCGTACTCGCTCGACTCGACCGGATACAGGCCGGCGAACACCTGCGGCTTGATCTCCTTGAAGCCGGGCAGCGGTTCGACCGCCGGACGGCTCGCGAGGGTCACGGTGTCACCCACTTTCGCCGCCTGCAGTTCCTTGATGCCGGCGATGATGAAGCCCACCTCGCCAGCGGACAATTCAGTACGCGGAACCGAGCGCGGAGTGAACACGCCGACCTGGTCGCACGGATACTGGGCACCGTTCGCCATCAGGAGGATGCGGTCCTTCGGCCGCAGCACGCCGTCCACGACGCGCACCAGCATCACGACACCGACGTAATTGTCGAACCACGAGTCGATGATCAACGCCTTCAGCGGCGCCGCGGGATCGCCCTTGGGCGGCGGGACGCGGCGCACGACGGTCTCGAGCACGTCCTCGATGCCCAGCCCCGTCTTCGCCGAACACAGCACGGCCTCGGACGCATCGACGCCGATCACGTCCTCGATTTCCTGGCGCGCGTTGTCCGGATCCGCCGCGGGGAGGTCGATCTTGTTCAGGACCGGTACGACCTCGACATTCTGCTCGATCGCCGTGTAGCAGTTCGCGACCGTCTGCGCCTCGACACCCTGCGACGCATCGACCACGAGCAGCGCGCCCTCGCAGGCCGACAGCGAACGGCTCACCTCGTAGGAGAAGTCCACATGCCCCGGCGTGTCGATCAAGTTCAGGTTGTAGACCTGACCATCCTTCGCCTTGTACTGCAGAGCGGCCGTCTGCGCCTTGATCGTGATCCCGCGCTCGCGTTCGAGGTCCATCGAATCGAGCACCTGCTCCTCCATCTCGCGATCGGAGAGCCCGCCGCAATAGTGGATGAGCCGATCAGCCAGCGTGGACTTGCCGTGATCGATGTGGGCGATGATGGAAAAGTTTCGGATGTGTTGCATGCGCCAACAAAATAAAGGTGCCATGCGGCACCCAGGATGAATCGGTTGAATCGGCTAAGCCGCGGATTCTAGCGGAAAACGCCCGCAATAGGCACGGATCGCCGCCTCGTCGAGGTGGTAATGGCACAGCTCGGTGTCGCCGGCCAGGACGACGGGAACCAGCTCATCCCACCGCGCTTCCAGCACAGGATCGGCATCGACATCCAGGACGCGCACGGCCCACCCGAGTTCGGCAGCCAAGGGCAGCAACCGGTCAACGAGATCGTGACACAGATGACACCATTCGCGACTCATGACGGTGAGCTCGCGTACCACGCTCAATCCCCCGCCCTCAGGGTCACGTAGCTCGTTCCGGACCCGCGGTGCACCAGCAAGGTCACCAACTGGCCGTCCTTGACCTCCGCAGCCTGGCGAGCAAAGCCATCCACCGACTTCAGCGCGATCTGGCGCCCACCGGACACGATTGCGAGCACGATGTCGCCCACCTGCAGGTCGGCGCGCGCCGCGGCGCCCTGCACCCGTTCGATGACCAGCCCGTGCTCCACGTTGCGCTCGCGTTTCTGCGCCGGGGTCGGCAGTGCGAGCACGAGGCCGAGCTTGTTGGGCGCCGGCTGCACGCGCTCGCTTCGGCGCGCGCGCGAACCGCCTTCGTCCGTCCATTCGCCGACCACGATATTGATCTCGCGTAGTGCGCCCGCCCGGTACAGCGCCAGGTTGACCTGGGATCCGGGACGGCTCGTGGACACGATCCGGGGCAGATCGCTTGACTCTTCGACCGCCTTGCCGGCGAAACGCACGATCACGTCGCCCTGCTCGATGCCCGCCTTCGCCGCCGGACCACCCGGCTCGACGGCGCTCACGAGCGCCCCTTCCGCACGCGGCAATGCAAAGGTCTCCGCGAGCGCGCGCGTCACTTCCTGGATGGCGACACCAATACGCCCGCGCTGCACGCGGCCGCTGGACTTGAGCTGCCCCTGGATCTCCATGGCGAGGTTGATCGGGATCGCGAACGACAGCCCCATGAAACCGCCGGTCTGGCTGTAGATCTGCGAATTGATGCCGACCACCTCACCCTTGAGGTTGAACAGCGGCCCACCCGAATTGCCGGGGTTGATCGCGACGTCCGTCTGGATGAAGGGCACGAAATTCTCGTCCGGCAGGCTGCGCCCCTTCGCGCTGACGATGCCGGCCGTCACCGAATGGTCGAAACCGAAGGGCGATCCGATCGCAACCACCCACTCCCCAACCTGCAGCTTGTCCGGGTCCCCGATCGCCAGACGCGGCAGATCGGTCGCGTCGATCTTGATCAGCGCCACATCGGACCGCGCATCCGCCCCCACCACGCGCGCGCGGAACTCGCGTTTGTCGACCAGGCGGACGATGATCTCCTCCGCCCCTTCGATGACGTGTGCGTTGGTCAGGATATAGCCGTCCGCACTCACGATGAAGCCGGAACCCAGCGACTTGTTGTCGGGATCGATGCGGGGATGTTCGGGCTTGCGCGGAATGAAGCGCCGGAAGAAATCGAACATCGGATCGTCCGGCGCAAGCCCCGGGAACCCCGGCCCGGCGCCCTTCCCCGCCTGCGCCGCGCTGATGTTCACGACAGCCGCACCATGCCGCTGCACGAGCTGCGTGAAATCGGGCAAGGCAATCAGGCTGCCCGCGGCACACGCGGCAGAGGCTGCAAATACGCAGGACAGCGCAAAGACAAGTGCGCGCAGCAGACGCCCGACGTTCATTCCTGCTGCGCCCCCGCCACACCACATTCGGCGCTCCCGCGCACCATCTCGATCTCGAATCCGCGACGCACGGTCCGGCTGCGGAAGACCGCGCGATTGATCCCGAGCGCGACCGCAAGTCCGACAAGCCCCCCCACCGCGGTGCTCGGGTCCTGCGCACCGGGGTCGGCGAGTGCGCTGCCGAGCGCGGCACCAATCAGCAGCAGCCCGACGGACAGGCCGTAACCCAGCAGCGCGCCCCGCAACGGCGCACCGTCGCGCATCCGCAGGCGCACCAGCTCGCCCGGCCGAACATCGAAAGGATTCGGAACCGCAAACACTTCCTCAGGCGCCTTCAACGCATACGCGAGGCCCGTCGAGCGGCATCCGCCCGGCTCGTCGCAGCGTCCGCAGCCCCCCGCCCGCTCGGTCAGGCGAACCCACGCGCGCGCACCGTCGACCCGCTCTACCACGCCCTGCGCTTCGTTCATCGCGCCACCGGCTCGATCGCGTCACCCAGGCGCTGTACCGAACGCAAGGGCACCTCGCCCAGAGCCGTCACGAGATACGGGCCCACGACACGCTTGTAGATGTTGATCGCGCCACTCGCAAGCGGCCCGGGTTCTACGCGTGCCCCATCGTTCGGCTCGATGAACACCGAGATCGAAGCGAGTCCGTCGCTGTACACCATGTGCAGCGCCTCGCCCCGATCGCGACCGAGGGGCCTGCGCATCACCGACACGAGGGAAAATCCAGCCAGCGGCGCGTTCAGCGCCCAACCGCTTTCCTCCTTGCGCACTTCGACGCCATTGGCCTGGACAATCCGCCAGTCGCTGCTCTTCGTAATGCGCGGGCGGAATGCATCGCTGCCGATCTCGCCGCCTATCCTGACATCGCTGAAGGTGAATTGCTCGACGATCTCGCCGCGATCGTCAACGGTGCGTGCCTTGAGCAGGAGGCCCGACTGCAGTTCCGCCCACAGCTGGTAACCGAAGCGCAGGTCGTCTTTCGGCTCGAGGATGATCTGCTGCGCATCAAGACCCGCCACCCGACCCACGCTGCCCTTGCGGATACGATAATTTTCCGCAAGGCCGCCGAATGCCACCGGCAGTCGCGAAGGGAATGCACGTCGGGTACCCGGGCGGTCGATGATGACGGTCTTCTGGTCCGGCAGCACGCAACGCACTTCGTTGTTGCTGCGGATCACCTCGCGCGGACTGCCGTCGAGCACTTCGAGGCGTTCGTGTTCGCCATTCGCATCGCTCATGTGCGCGATGCGCGACGTCTCGAAATTCTTTCCCGACTGATAGATGAAAGTACCGGAGTAATTCAGGCGCTGGCCCGCAGTCGCCATTCGTCCGAGCCAGGACAGTGGATCACTCGGAGACTCCGCAATGGCCGGCGCCTGCATCAATGCCGCGCAGACCGCCAAAACAGCCGACATCCGCCTCATCGACCACTGTCCTGCCCGACATCGGAAACGGTACGCACGTGCTGGATCACACCTGATATGGGCCCGCCGCCGGACATCGCCTGATGAACGAAGACATATTCGCGGGTCGGATCCACCGCAACCGGCGTCGGCGTAACCGCAACCGGACGTACCGTTGTATGCGCCGCCACTGCAACTGACGATCGCGCGACGGCAACGGGGCTGCCGGCACCCTGCCCCTGATCGCTGTACAAGGTATGCGCAACCCACCCCACGGCGGCCACGCCCATCACGGAGGCCGCCAGCGGCATCAGGGACCGCCACAACCGCCCTCCCTCCGCAGCGGCGTACCGGGGAGGCGCGAGCAAGGTGGGCTCCTCGTCGAGATTCGCCATGACGCGCCCGACAAAACCGGCGTTCCCGTCACGGTCTCCACGGAGCACGTCGCCGATCAGGCAGTATGCCTCCCAGTCGGTGCGCAATGACGGCTCGCGCCGCATCGACTCGAACACCGGATGCGCCGACTGCTCATCGAGATCACCATCCAGAAGTGCCGACAATCTGTCCTTCATGAGTACCACCTACCAACGTTTATCAGGTGCCGTATCCAGCAGCGGCCGCAGTCTTTCAGCAATTGCCTCGCGTGCGCGAAAGATTCGCGAACGCACCGTTCCGATCGGACAATCCATGATGCTGGCAATTTCCTCGTAGCTCAGACCCTCCAGTTCCCTGAGCATGATCGCCGTACGCAACTCCTCAGGCAGCGCCTCCATTGCCTGATCGACCGTCTCGCCGATCTGCCGCGTCATCATCAGCCGTTCCGGCGTATTGATGTCGCGCAATTGCTCGCCTTCCTCGAAGGTCTCCGCCTCTTCGGAATCGAATCCCGTCGAGGTGGGCGCCCTGCGGCCTTGCGAAACCAGATAGTTCTTAGCGGTATTGATCCCGATACGGTACAACCACGTGTAAAAAGCACTATCGCCACGAAACGAACCCAAGGCGCGGTACGCCTTGATGAACGTTTCCTGGGCCACGTCCTCGACCTCTGCCGAATCGCGGATCAAGCGGGACAGCAGCCTGTGCAGCTTGCGTTGGTACTTTGCTACCAGCAAGCCGAAAGCCTGCTTGTCACCGCGCTGCACGCGCTCGACAAGCTGCTGATCTATCTCGCGATCGCTCATGGGCGGGTCGTTTCTCTATGTTGGGCAAAATCCGCGCCAGTATAGCGACCCCACCCCGTCTCCGGCAAAGTTCGAAGCTAAACAGAAGACCGACACGCCTTGAAATAGTTCAGACCGCAATGGGGTTTTCCGGCGCCCGCCTACGGTGTACGGCCCGACGTCCCGGACCGGCATACCGAACGTGATATAGTTCATGAATCGGTCGATCCTTGGCACATACGATCTTGTCAAAACAATACGACGTACTCATCCTCGGCAGCGGCGCCGCGGGGCAGTCCATCGCGCTGCGTCTCGCAGACCACCTTCGCGTCGCCCTCGTCACCAAGCGCGCGATTTCCGACAGTGCCAGCGCCTGGGCACAGGGCGGCATCGCCGCAGTCCTCGACACCTCCGACAGCATCGAAGCCCATATCCAGGACACCTACGTCGCGGGCGGCGGACTGTGCGACCCGAAGGCCACGCGCTTCGTCGTCGAACACGGCAAGACCGCGATCGAATGGCTGATCGGGCGCGGCGTCCCCTTCACTCGCGAAGACCAGTCGAGCCTCGGATACCACCTCACCCGCGAAGGCGGCCACTCGCACCGGCGCATCATTCACGCAGCGGACGCCACCGGCGCAGCGGTGCAGGCAACGTTGACCGAACAGGTCAGCAAGCATCCCAACATCGACATCCTCGAAAACCACATCGCGGTCGACCTGATCCTCGGCGACAAGCTGGGCCAGCCCGACCAGGGCTGCCTCGGCGCATATGTGCTGGACATCGCCAATGACCGCGTCGAGACGATCGGCGCCCGCAATACCGTCATTGCGACCGGCGGAGCGGGCAAGGTCTATCTGTATACGACCAACCCGAGCGTCGCGACCGGCGACGGTATCGCCATGGCATGGCGGGCCGGTTGTCGCGTGGCGAACATGGAATTCATCCAGTTCCACCCGACCTGCCTGTATCACCCGCAAGCGAAATCCTTCCTGATTTCGGAAGCCGTGCGCGGTGAAGGCGGGCTGCTGAAGCTGCCCGACGGGACCCGATTCATGCCGGCGCACGATGCCCGCGCGGAATTGGCTCCGCGCGACATCGTCGCCCGCGCGATCGACTTCGAGATGAAGAGACACGGTATCGACTGCGTCTATCTCGATATCAGCCACAAGCCGGCCGATTGGTTGCGCGAGCATTTTCCCAATATTCACGCACGCTGCCTCGAACTGGGGATCGACATCACCCGCGAGGGGATTCCCGTCGTACCCGCAGCTCACTACACCTGCGGGGGCATCGTCACCGATCTCGCCGCCCGCACCGACGTACCGGGCCTCTACTCCGTCGGCGAATCTGCGTACACGGGCCTTCATGGCGCCAACCGCCTCGCCAGCAACTCGCTCCTCGAGTGCCTGGTTTTCGGCGAAGCGGCGGCGAACGATATCCTTTCCCAACCGCGCCGCACCCTGCCCCGACTTCCGGACTGGGACGAGAGTCGCGTGACCGACGCCGACGAAGAAGTCGTGATTTCGCACAACTGGGCGGAATTGCGGCGCTTCATGTGGGACTATGTCGGCATCGTACGCACAACCAAGCGCCTGCAGCGCGCGCAGCACCGCATCCGCCTGCTCGCGCGCGAAATCAACGAGTTCTATTCGCACTTCCGCGTCAGCAACGATCTGATCGAACTGCGCAACCTCGTGGTCACTGCCGACCTGATCGTGCGCTGCGCCCTGCGCCGCAAGGAAAGCCGCGGCCTGCACAGCTCGCGCGATTACCCGGACACGCTGTCGGTGGCACGCCCCACGGTTCTGAGACCGCACCGGCGCTGAGGAGCGGCGACGCGCCCTCCGGCAGGGCCCGATTCGCCCCCTGCTGGATCAGCGCTGCGCGGGTGCGTCGTCCCCGGCGGCGTCCGACCGGGCGGCGCCGACCTTGTGTCTGAGCCAGACCTTCATACCCCGCCACTCGTCGCCACCGACATTCCCTCTTACGAGCATCAGCGCTCCGACGATCGGCAGGCGAGACGAACGTCGGACCCGCGTACCGCGCCAGTGAATCCAAACGGCCCAACCGAAATCGACACACCCCGGTTCGGCCACCGCATACACCGTTCGGCGCCCGCGGCCATCCGGATCAACGTACAGTTCGCCATTATCCTGCAGCACCAGACACACGCCCGCCTTCGCTCTTTCGGCGCGGATCGCCGAGCGCAGTGAGAATGCCAGCCCTGCAACGATGACGATGACGAATGGCAGAGGGAAGGACGAGCGCAGAAATGCAAACGCCGCGATCGCGTGGATCGCGGCGTTCATCAGGAACATCAGCCTCGACGGGCGGAGTCCGATTTCAAGCGGGTAGCGCACGGGCTACCGCACCTGCAACTCAGACGCGGCGAAACGCGATGGTTCCGTTCGTGCCGCCAAAGCCGAACGAGTTCGACAGCGCGGCGCGGATTTCCATCGGCCTTGCCTTGTTCGCAACGTAGTCGAGATCGCAACCTTCGTCCTGTTCGAAGATGTTGATCGTCGGCGGAGCGATCTGATTATGGATCGCGAGCGTTGTAAACACCGCCTCGACGCCTCCCGCTGCGCCCAGCAGGTGACCAGTCATCGACTTGGTCGAATTCACCGCAATCGACTTCGCGCGGTCGCCGAAGCAGCGCTTGACCGCCGTCGTTTCCGCGAGGTCGCCGAGCGGCGTCGACGTGCCGTGGGCATTGATGTAGTCGACCTCGTCAAGCGCCATGCCTGCATCGCGCATCGCATTCGTCATGCAGCGCGCCGCACCGTTGCCATCCTCGCACGGAGCGGTCATGTGGTAGGCGTCGGCGCTCATGCCGTAACCGACGACTTCGGCATAGATCTTCGCGCCACGCGCCTTCGCGTGCTCGTATTCTTCGAGCACCAGCACGCCGGCGCCCTCGCCCAGCACGAAACCGTCGCGCCCCTTGTCCCACGGACGGCTCGCCGTCTGCGGATCGTCGTTGCGCGTGGAAAGCGCACGGGCGGAGGCGAAACCACCGACGGCCAGCGGCGTCACGGTCGACTCGGCGCCGCCGGCGATCATCACGTCTGCGTCGCCGTACTGGATGAGACGCGCGGCTTCGCCGATGCAGTGCGTAGCGGTCGTACAGGCGGTGACCATCGCCAGGCAAGGCCCCTTCAGGCCGAACATGATCGACAGGTTGCCCGCGATCATGTTGATGATCGTTCCGGGAATGAAGAACGGGGAAATCTTGCGCGCCCCCCCCTTCAGGTAATCGTCGTGGGTGGATTCGATCATCGGCAGACCGCCGATACCCGAGCCCAGATTTACGCCGATGCGCTCGGCGTTCTCGGCGGTAACCTGCAGTCCGGCGTCCTGGAACGCCTGGATGCCGGCGGCCATGCCGTAATGGATGAACACATCCATACGACGGGCCTCTTTCGGCGAGAGATACGTGCCGATATCGAAACCCTTCACCTCACCGGCGATCTTCACCGGGAAGTTCGTGGTATCGAAGCGCGTGATCTCGCCGATACCGGAGCGGCCGTTGACAATGTTGTCCCAGGCCTCCGGAACGGTATTCCCGACCGGGGAAATGATGCCCAGGCCGGTAATGACGACTCTGCGACGGGTCAATGTTCGCTCCGGTAATCAGTCTTACTTCTTCAGGTGGGCGTTGACGTAGTCAATCGCCTGCTGAACCGTGGTGATCTTCTCAGCTTCCTCGTCCGGGATTTCGCACTCGAACTCTTCCTCGAGGGCCATGACCAGTTCCACGGTATCCAGCGAATCCGCGCCCAGATCGTCGACGAACGAGGACTCGATCTTGATTTCCGACTCGTTCACACCAAGTTGTTCGGCGACAATTTTCTTGACGCGCTGCTCGATGTTCTCCATGAACTAACTCCTTCCCAGAATGATCCAGATATGTAAGAAAAAAAGCCGGCGTATTCTACCAAAAAGGATGAGAACCGCTATCGCCGCCGGCGATTACGACATGTACATACCGCCATTCACGTGCAGGGTCGTGCCCGTAACGTAGGCGGCAGCGGGCGAGGCCAGGAAGGCCACCGCTCCGGCGATTTCTTCGGGACGTCCGAGCCGGCCGAGCGCAATGTTGCCCAGCAGCGCGTCGCGGGCCGATTCCGGCAGGGCACGGGTCATGTCCGTGTCGATAAAGCCCGGAGCCACGCAGTTCACCGTGATGTTGCGGCTACCCAGCTCGCGCGCCAGCGCACGGCTCATGCCGGCGACACCGGCCTTTGCCGCTGCATAGTTCGCCTGCCCCGGGTTGCCGGCGCTACCGACCACGGATGTGACGTTGATGATGCGGCCGCCACGAGCCTTCATCATGCCGCGCATGACCAGCCGCGACATGCGGAACACCGCTTTCAGGTTGGTGTCGATGACGGCATCCCACTCATCGTCCTTCATGCGCATTGCGAGGTTGTCGCGCGTGATGCCGGCATTATTCACGAGGATGCCGACGGCGCCGAAGCGCTTCTCGATTTCGCCGATGGCCGCTTCGCACGCGGCCGCGTCGGTGACGTTGAGCGCCATCCCGCAACCCTTGATGCCCGCTTCTTGCAGGCCATGTTCGATATCGGCGGCCCCCGCCTCCGAAGTTGCAGTGCCAACGACGGTCGCGCCCAGCCGGCCCAGTTCGAGCGCCACGGCGCGTCCGATCCCGCGGGACGCACCGGTCACGAGGGCCACCTGCCGTTCGAGCGAAAAACTCATTTGAATTACCTCAAGACCGCAATGGATTGTTCGAGACTCGCCGCGTCGTGAATCGAGCCGCCCTGCACGTCGCCCGCAATCCGCTTCGTCATGCCCGCGAGGACCTTGCCCGGTCCGCACTCAAGGACGTGCCCCATGCCGCGGCGCGCCATCTCCTGCACCAGCTCGATCCAGCGTACCGGAGAGAAGGCCTGGCGCACGAGAGCGTCGCGGATCCTCGCGGGATCGTCGTATACGGCAACGTCCACATTGTTGATCACGGCAATTTCCGGCTTGCCGATCGCCACCGAGGCGAGTCGCTCGGCGAGGCGCTCCGCCGCCGGCTTCATCAGCGCACAGTGGAACGGGGCGCTCACCGGCAGCAGCATCG
The DNA here is from genome assembly GCF_900156155.1 of Aromatoleum tolulyticum. Taxonomy (GTDB): domain Bacteria; phylum Pseudomonadota; class Gammaproteobacteria; order Burkholderiales; family Rhodocyclaceae; genus Aromatoleum; species Aromatoleum tolulyticum. The sequence continues at coordinate 10,122 of NZ_FTMD01000018.1, read as the reverse complement.
CGCGCTTGGCGCCGCGTGCCTTCGCCGCCTCGATCGCGCGCTCGACCGCGCCCTTGGCTCCGGCAATCACGATCTGGCCGGGGGCGTTCAGGTTCGCAGCCTCGACAACTTCGCCCTGAGCCGCTTCGGCGCAGGCTTCGCGAACGGCTTCGACTTCCAGACCGAGCAGCGCGGCCATGCCGCCTTCACCGGCAGGAACGGCCTCCTGCATCGCCTGCGCACGGAAACGCACGAGCGGAACAGCATCAGCGAAGGCCATCGCACCGGCAGCGACGAGCGCGGAATACTCACCGAGACTGTGACCCGCAACCAGCTGCGGCTTGGGACCACCCGCGGCAAGCCACGCGCGATATGCGGCCACACCGGCCGTGAGCATCAGGGGCTGGGTATTGACGGTCAGCGCGAGTCGCTCGGCAGGCCCATCATTGACCATCTGCCAGAGATCCTCGCCGAGCGCATCGGATGCCTCGGTGAAGGTATCGCGGATCTCGGCGCGGTCGCCGTAGCCCGCCATCATTCCGACGGATTGGGACCCCTGTCCCGGGAACACCAGAGCAAAAGCCATTGTTCTTGTCCTGTCTCAGAATTGGAGCAGCGCGGCGCCCCACGTGAAACCGCCGCCGACGCCTTCGACGATGATCCGCTGGCCCGTCCGGATACGCCCGTCGCGCACAGCCAGATCGAGGGCAAGCGGGATCGATGCCGCCGAGGTGTTGCCATGCCGATCGACCGTCGCGATCACCTTGTCCATCGGCACGCCGAGCCGCTTCGCGGTCGCCTGGATGATGCGGATGTTGGCCTGATGCGGGATCAGCCAGTCGACCGTCTCAGACTCCACTCGGGCGTCGGCGAGCACCTCGTGCGCGACCTCGCCCAGCACCTTGACCGCAAACTTGAATACCGCCTGACCGTCCATGCGCAGGAAGGGGTCTCCGATCACCTGGCCCGAGGCCACCGCGCCAGGCACGCACAGGATGGGGTGATGGCTGCCGTCCGCGTGCAGTGCGGTCGCCAGGATACCCGGCACATCGGACGCCTCGAGCACGACCGCGCCCGCCCCATCGCCGAACAGCACGCAGGTTCCGCGATCGGACCAGTCGAGGATGCGCGAGAACACTTCGGCACCAACCACCAGCGCGCGCTTGTGACTGCCGGAGCGGATAAATTTCTCGGCGATCGTCAGTCCGTAGACGAAGCCGGTGCACACGGCCTGCACATCGAACGCGGCGGCACCGTTGCGCATCCCGAGCTTGGCCTGCAGCAGGGTTGCGGTACTCGGGAAGATACAGTCCGGCGTGGAGGTCGCGACGATGACGAGATCGATGTCTTCCGGCTGCAGCCCGGCGGCCGCGATGGCGCGACGGCTCGCCTCGCACGCGAGATCGCTCGACGTGACGTCGCTTGCCGCGAGGTGACGGGTGCGAATGCCCGTACGCTCGACGATCCATTCGTCCGACGTATCGATGCCGCGCGCGACGAGATCGTCGTTACTGACCGGCTCACCCGGCAGGAAACTTCCCGTGCCGGCGATTCGTGCATAGATCATGCTGCTCTCCCCATTGCCGCCATGCGCTCGCTGATGCGCTCGACAAGGCGATTCGACGCGGCCTCGGCGGCTCGGTGAATGGCCTGCTCGAACGCATACACGTCGGCAGATCCGTGGCTCTTGACCACGACACCACGCAGCCCGACCAAGGCCGCACCGTTGTAGCGACGATGATCGACGCGGCTCTTGAAACGCTTGAGCGCGGGCATCGCAACTACCGCCATGGCCTTGGTCAGCAGGCTGCGGCTGAATTCCTCCTTGAGGAAGGCCGCAAGCATCTGCGCAAGCCCCTCGGACGTCTTCAACGCCACGTTGCCGACAAACCCGTCGCACACAACAACATCGGTCGTACCCTTGTAGATGTCGTCGCCTTCCACGTTGCCGTAGAAGTTCAGGCCGCTGCCGCGCAGCAGTTCGCCGGCGCGCTTCACGACATCGTTACCCTTGATCGCCTCTTCGCCGATGTTGAGCAGTCCTACCGACGGGCGATCGACGTGCTCGACCGCGGACACGAGCATTGCCCCCATGATGCCGAACTGGAGCAGGTGCTCGGGCTCGCAATCGACGTTGGCGCCGAGGTCGAGCACATACACCTGCCCCTTCCGCGTGGGCAGGATTGTCGCGATCGCAGGCCGGTCGATGCCGTCGAGCGTCTTCAGAACAAAACGCGAGATCGCCATCAGCGCGCCGGTATTGCCCGCGGACACTGCCGCCTGGGCCGTGCCGGCCTTCACCAGGTCGACCGCGACGCGCATCGAGGAATCCTTCTTCGTGCGCATGGCGATCGCCGGCGGATCGTCCATCTCGACGACCTCGGACGCCGCACGGACCGACAGACGATCACCGAAACCATTGCCGATGGCCGCCACGGCCTGATCGAGCGCGTCCTGGCGCCCGACCAGAATGACCTTGGCCTCGGGATGGTTGCGCAGGAAGGCCCGCGCGGCCGGCACCGTCACGGACGGACCATGATCGCCGCCCATGCAATCTATCGCAACGGTGACACCCATGGAGCTTTCGTGCACCTCGAACAGGGACTCGGGATGAAAAAACGGCGCAGACGCCCTAAGCGCCGCGCCGCCTTGAAAGACAGGACTTATTCGCCCTTGATCTTGACGACTTTCTTGCCGCGATACACACCGCTCGGGCTGATGTGGTGACGCAGGTGAACTTCGCCGGTGGTCGCTTCGACAGCGAGCGGCGGATTGGTCAGGAAGTCGTGGGCACGATGCATGCCACGCTTGGAGGGGGATTTTTTGTTCTGCTGAACGGCCATGAAAAACTCCTAGTACAAATATCGCGCCTATTCCGCGCCGTCGGTCTTGCGCAACTTCTCAAGCGACGCGAAAGGCGATTCCTTTACGGCGCCACCATCGGGGCGGGGCGCCTCACACTTTTCATGCCGAGGCGCAATTGGCACCGTCAGCACGATCTCATCCTCGACCAACGCCGTCACATCCATGTCCGACGTCGCTTCAATTGCATCGAACTCGTCTTCTTCCAGTTCGTCATCCGCGATCGGCTGACCGGGCCTGACCAGTTCGAACAGCGCGTCCACGTCCACCGGCCAAACCATGGAACCAAGGCAGCGCTGGCAACGCACCTGCAACTCACCCGAAATGGCGAGATGCATGCGCGGCCTGCGGTCCATCCCCATCTCGCCGACCAGACTGAACTGCACGCTACCGGCCTTATCCAGCAGCATGTCGCCGAGTCGCGGCAATTGCGTCAGCGGAATGACCCCGCTCAGGCTATGGCCTTCGGCTGCAAACTTGAAAGGATCCGGAAGAACACGGCGTTGCGACATAAGAGGCGCATGATATTATTTTCGGCTTCCCCTGTCAAAACCCTGAAACGCCTATTTTCAAGGATTTGCGCTACCGGCGAGGCTGCACAAGCCTCACCCGCATCGCCCGGCCGCCGTTCGCACCCCCCTTCGACCATGAAACTCGTACTCGCCTCGACCTCCACCTATCGCCGCATGCTCCTCGAACGCCTCCAGACCCCGTTCGAGACCGCCAGCCCGAAGGTTGACGAAACCCCCCTGCCCGGCGAGACACCGCCCGCGACCGCAAATCGCCTCGCAATCGAGAAAGCGCAGGCGGTGGCACTCAATCACCCCGACACCCTCGTGATCGGCAGCGATCAGGTCGCGCACATCGGCGACGAAGTGTTCGGCAAGCCGGGCACCGTCGAGCGAGCCGTCGCCCAATTGCGCCGCATGAGCGGACAGACGGTCACGTTCCACACTGCACTCGCGGTCGTCAACACCCGCAACGGACATGTCCGCAGCGAAAACGTCCCGACCTTCGTGCGCTTCCGCAATCTCGACGATGACGAGATCCGGCGCTACGTAGACAAGGAACGCCCCCTCGACTGCGCCGGCAGCGCGAAGTCGGAAGGTCTCGGCATCACACTCCTGGAGTCGCTCTCCGGCGACGACCCGACAGCGCTGATCGGCCTGCCGCTCATCGCGCTGTCGCGCCTCTTGCGCGCCGAAGGCATGCAGCTCCCATGAGCGCACGACGCGGGGCCCTGTTTCTCGTACCGGTGAGCCTCGGCGACACGGTGTGCTCGCACATACTCCCGCACGAGGTACAGGCGGTCGCCCGCCGGCTCCGCCACTTTGTCGTCGAAAACGCAAAGACGGCACGGACGGAACTCAAGCGCCTCGAACACCCGGGCCCGTTGCGCGATATCGACATCCAGGTCTTGCCGGAGAAAGATGCCCCGGCCGCACTCGATGCCCTGCTGGCCCCGGCACTTCAGGGCCACGATATCGGCCTGATGTCGGAAGCCGGCTGCCCGGCGGTCGCGGATCCAGGAGCAAGACTGGTGGCTCGCGCGCACGCACTGGACATAGAGGTGCGACCGCTGGTCGGCCCGTCGTCGATTCTGCTGGCCCTGATGGCGTCCGGCCTTAACGGCCAGAGCTTTGCCTTCAACGGCTATCTGCCCGTTTCCGAATCGGAACGGGACGGGCGCATCCGGCAACTCGAGGACGAATCGCGCCGCCTGCAGCGTACGCAGATCTTCATCGAAACCCCCTACCGCAACGAACGCCTCTTCGACGCCCTGCTGGCGAATTGCCGTCCGGCGACGCGGCTATGCGTCGCGCGCGAACTGACGACGGACAGCGAATGGGTGCACAGCGCGAGCATTGCCGACTGGCGCCGGAAGCCCAGGCCCGAGCTGGCCAGACGCCCCACGCTCTTCCTGTTGCTCGCGAGCTGACCCCTCCCGCGGTCAGGCGTACTTGCGCAGCCACAGGACAAGCTCGGCGGGCGAATCGAGAAGCCCGACGACCTCCTCGCCCTCCAGCGCCTCCCGCGGATGCGCCCCGAAGGTCACGCCAAGCCCGGCCACCCCCGCATTCCTCGCCATCTGAAGGTCGTGCGTCGTGTCACCGACCATCAGCGTGCGCTCCCGAGTGACGCCGAGCTCGTCCATGATTTCCTCCAGCATCGCCGGGTGCGGCTTGGAGAAACATTCGTCCGCGCACCTGGTGGCGTGAAAGAACGGCCCCAGCCCGCTGAGTTCGAGCGCGCGATTGAGGCCCAGCCTGCTCTTTCCGGTTGCGACAGCCAGCATCCGCCCCGCCGCGGAAAGCTCCTCGACCATTTCGTACGCACCCGGAAACAACGACAGCTCTTGATCCCGCGCCAGGTAATGGTAACGATAGCGCTCGACCATGCGGGGATAGTCGGCCTCGGGCAAATCCGGCACGGCATGGCGCAGCGCGTCGGCCAGCCCCAGTCCGATGACGTGGCGAGCGCGCGCCTCGGACGGCTCCGGCAGATTGAGGTCTCGTGACGCCGCCATGATCGCGCTTACGATCGCCGCCGCCGAATCCATGAGGGTTCCGTCCCAGTCGAAGACGATGAGGTCGAAGCGCTTAGCCATTCTTGCGAGACTCTGTTGCATCCAGGTGATCGATGAAACCCTGCAGCTCGTCGGGAAGCGGCGACTGCAGCACGATCGGCTCCCCGGTAAGCGGATGGACGAAGGAGAGATGGGCTGCATGGAGGAACATCCGTCTCAGCCCCTCCTGCTCGAGCGCCTTGTTGAGCGGGAAATCGCCGTACTTGTCGTCGCCGCACAGCGGAAAGCCGAGGTGAGCGAGATGGACGCGGATCTGATGGGTACGACCCGTCTTGAGTTCCACCTCGAGCAGACTGAAGCGCTGCCAGCGCTTCACGAGCCGCACGACACTATGCGCCTGCTTGCCGTCAGCGCTCACCCGCACGCGCCGCTCCCCCTCGGGCGTGAGGTACTTGAACAGCGGCTCCTTCACGTGCTGCAAGGGGTTGGCCCACCTGCCGGGCACCAGCGTGAGATAGCACTTCTCCACGCGCCCCTCGCGCATCATGTCGTGCAGCGCGGTCAGCGCCGACCGCTTCTTCGCGATGATCAGGAGCCCCGAGGTCTCACGGTCGATGCGATGCGCCAGTTCGAGCATGCGTGCTTCCGGCCGCTGGCTGCGCAATTGCTCGATGACACCGAAGCTCACGCCGCTGCCACCATGCACGGCTTTCCCCGAGGGCTTGTCGACGACCATGAGGGCATCATCCTCGTACACGACGGGCAGAGCCTTGCCCGCAGGCACCACCGCCGGCGTGTTCGATTCCGCGACGCGTACGGGGGGAATCCGCACCTCGTCCCCGAGCGCGAGGCGGTAGGTCGGACCGACCCGTCCGCCGTTGACGCGCACTTCCCCGCTGCGCAGGATCCGATAGACGTGGCTTTTCGGTACCCCTTTGCACAAGCGCATGAGGTAATTGTCTATCCGCTGACCGGCGACCGAATCATCGACGCGTTCGCGCCGGACCGTCGTCGCTTTGCCTTGTGCCATCATCCTGAAATATACTTGCCGCCGGTTAGTCCCGGTTTCATCGACGCCCCTCTCGCACCGATGCGGAGGAAAGCGGTCGACAACGAGCCCCAGAAGAGCTCCCGGACAACCACAACGTGCTGTCGTTGCCGAAAAAGGCATCGATGGTAACGCAATTGACAATCTTCGATCCATTGGATTGAACAAAGACGCGTAACGCACCCGCAGGATCAAGCGTTCCGGCCCCAGGCGGGAATGCATGAACATCGACCAGCCGACCCATCACAGCCCATTACCGACCGGAAAAAAGTAGAAGAACCTACCCGCTCCTGATCACGTAACAAGCGCGATGGTGCGCGCGGTTCGTCCTGCCCGTGGGTTTCGCGCGGGGGAACGAAATCAATGAAGCGCATGCTTTTCAATGCGACGCAGGCCGAGGAACTGCGCGTCGCAATCGTGGATGGTCAGAAACTGATCGACCTCGATATCGAATCGGCCGCCAAGGAACAACGCAAGAGCAATATCTACAAGGCCGTCATCACGCGTATCGAGCCCAGTCTCGAAGCTGCGTTCGTTGACTACGGCTCCGAGCGGCATGGTTTTCTGCCGTTCAAGGAAATATCCCGCTCCTACTTCGCGCCCGGCGTCGATGCCGGCAAGGCGCGCATTCAGGACGCGCTCAAGGAAGGCCAGGAACTCATCGTCCAGGTCGAAAAGGACGAGCGCGGCAACAAGGGCGCGGCCCTTACCACCTACATTTCACTGGCGGGACGCTATCTGGTCCTGATGCCGAACAACCCCCGAGGGGGTGGCGTTTCGCGGCGCGTCGAGGGTGACGAGCGCAGCGAACTGCGCGAAGTCATGGATCAGCTCGAAGTTCCCCCGGGCATGAGCCTGATCGCGCGCACCGCAGCGATCGGCCGCAGCGCCGAGGAACTGCAGTGGGATCTCAACTACCTGTTGCAGCTGTGGCGAGCGATCGACGGCGCTGCACAGTCACAGTCGGGCGCTTTCCTGATCTATCAGGAAGGCAGCCTCGTGATCCGCGCGATCCGCGACTACTTCCAGCCGGACATCGGCGAAATCCTGATCGACACGGATGACGTGTACGAGCAGGCCCTTCAGTTCATGGCCCACGTGATGCCGGCCAACGTCAATCGCGTGAAGCGTTACAGCGACGACGTGCCGCTGTTCTCGCGCTTCCAGATCGAACACCAGATCGAGTCCGCCTACTCGCGCCAGGTGGGCCTGCCCAGCGGCGGCGCGGTCGTGATCGACCATACCGAAGCCCTCGTCTCGATCGACGTCAACTCCGGCCGCTCGACCAAGGGCGCGGACATCGAGGAAACGGCCTTCCGCACCAACCTCGAAGCGGCCGAAGAGATCGCACGCCAGCTCCGTCTACGCGACCTTGGCGGCCTGATCGTCATCGACTTCATCGACATGGAGTCGCAAAAGAATCAGCGCGAGGTCGAGAACCGCCTGCGTGACGCGCTGCGCCACGACCGTGCACGCGTCCAGACCGGCAAGATCAGCCGCTTCGGCCTGCTCGAGCTTTCGCGCCAGCGCCTGCGCCCCGCGCTTGCGGAAACGAGCTACATCCCCTGTCCGCGATGCAACGGCACCGGTCACATCCGCAGCACCGAATCGTCCGCACTGCACATCCTGCGCATCCTCGAAGAGGAAGCGATGAAGGAAAACACCGGCGCAGTGCACCTGCAGGTCCCGGTGGATGTCGCGACCTTCCTCCTCAACGAGAAGCGTTCGGACATCGCGCACATCGAGTACCGGCACAAGATCCAGCTGATCATCATCCCCAACCGCCATCTCGAGACGCCGCACCACGAGATCATCCGGTTGCGCCACGACCAGCTGAACCAGGAAGAAGTGACGCTCGCCAGCTACCAGCTGGTCGGCAAACCTGCCGAAGTCGACCTGCGCCTGCCGACGAAGGACGACAAAAAACCGGCCCGTGCCGAAGCCGTGGTGAAGGGCATCGCGCCTGCACAGCCTGCACCGGTGGTGGAGCCGAAGTCCGAGCCTGTCACCCCCTCGGCCACACAGCCCGGCCTGATTGCGCGCCTCTTTGGGTGGCTGCGCGGTGAGAAGTCGTCCCCTGCTCCGCAACCCGTGGAAGAAGCACAGCCCAAGCGCGAAGCGCGTCCGCGCGGCGAGCGCGGGGATAACCGCCGCGGCGGCAACAACCGCAACCGCCGCGAAGGCCAGCGCACCGAACGCGAGGAGCCGTCGCAAGGCGCCCGCAGCAGCGGCAGAAGCGAACAGCGACAGGAGCGCGCCGAACGGGCCGAGCGTCCCGAACGGACTGAACGCCAGGAACGCACCGAACGCACCGAACGCGTAGAGCGCCCCGAAACTGCGGAACGCAGCGAAGGCCGCCGCCAGCGCGGTCCGCGCCAGCCCAAGCCCGTCGAGACCGTAGAGAATGCAGCCGAACAGCAGATCGCGGAGACCGTCGCAGCAGCCGGTGTGACCGAGGCAGGCGCACCGACGGGCGAAGAAGGTACGCCCGAGAAGCGCCGCCGCCGCAGCCGCGGTCGCCGCGATCGGCGCCCGGGTGAAGACCAGGGAGTCGTGGCTGCAGCGGCAACGGGCACCGAGGCCATCGAAGCGGTAACCGCAGGCGAAGCCGCACAGACGGAACCGGCCCCGCAAGTGGTCGAGGCGGCGGCAGTCGCAACTGCCGCGCCAGCCCAAGCGGCGATCACTGTTGCGGAAACCGAGGCCCCGCTGCCCGTCGTCGCCAGCGCAGCCGAAGCGGTTCCGGCTGAGGTCGAGGAAGCGCCCATGCCCGTTCGTGCGATGGCGGCAGCAGCCCCCGCCGGCACCGTGGACGATGCCGCAACGATCGTCGAGGAAATAGCGGCCATCGAAGCAGCGCCGACGGCACAAGCCGAGGAGGCGCCCGCGGAAGTCGTTGCGCCGGCAGTGGAAGCCGCTGCGCCCCCCGCAGTCGCGCCGGCAGCCGGGTCAGCCGAAGCCGAGCAACCTGCTCCGGCGGAAGCCGAGGCCGCCCCGGTCGTCGCGGTCGAGCAGGCCAGCGCGGCCGAGGTACCGGAGGCCTCTCATGCGCCGTCTGCACCGATCGATCTCGGCAGCTCGCTGGCGGAGAGCGGTCTCGTCATGATCGAAACGAGCCGCGAAAAGGTCCAGGCTTTCGCCCAGGTCCATGCCGAAGAGGCACCTGCCCGTCCGCTCGGCCGGCGTCCGCGGCCTTCGCTGGTGGTTTCCGACGAGCCGCTGCAGCAGGTCGAAACCCACAAATAGCACTGATCAGCTGCGGCAAGCAGAAAAAAGGGGCGCCCACCGGGCGCCCCTTTTTCTTTCAGCTGTGACCCGTCCTGAAAGAAGTTGACACCTTTTCTGGAAAGAAAGGGGAAGTCAGATGGAAACGGGGATTAAGAGGACACAGCGGGACTACACGCTGGCTTTTAAACTGGCGGTGGTCGAGCAAGTAGAAAAAGGCGAACTGACCTACAAGCAGGCGCAGGAGCGTTACGGCATTCAAGGCCGGTCGACGGTTCTGGTCTGGTTGCGCAAGCACGGTCGCCAGAGCTGGGGTGTGATGGCACACTACGGTCGTATGAGTGACCCTGCCCAATCACCGAACAGCCAGACGCTCACGCCGGAGCAACGGATCAAGGAACTGGAGGTCCAGCTCAAGGAAGCGCGGGAAAAATCCCAATTCTTTGAAGCGGTGATCGAGGTTCTGAAGAAGGACTATGGG
>NZ_FTMD01000016.1 GCF_900156155.1 Aromatoleum tolulyticum | reverse complement strand
CGCCGAGCTCGCCCTTGTCGCCTTCGATCGCCTTCAGCGCCGAACCCTTGACGATGGGAATGTCGTCGCCCGGGAAGTCGTACTTCGACAGCAGTTCGCGCACTTCCATCTCGACGAGCTCGAGCAGCTCGGCGTCGTCGACCATGTCGCACTTGTTCATGAAGACGATGATGTACGGAACACCGACCTGACGCGCCAGCAGGATGTGCTCGCGAGTCTGCGGCATCGGGCCGTCGGCGGCCGACACGACCAGGATCGCGCCGTCCATCTGCGCCGCACCGGTGATCATGTTCTTGACGTAGTCGGCGTGACCCGGGCAGTCGACGTGCGCGTAGTGACGGGTCGCGGTTTCGTATTCGACGTGCGCGGTGTTGATCGTGATGCCGCGCGCCTTCTCTTCCGGCGCCGCGTCGATCTGGTCGTAGGCCTTCGCCTCGCCGCCGAACTTCGACGACAGAATCGTCGTGATCGCTGCGGTCAGGGTCGTCTTGCCATGGTCAACGTGGCCGATCGTCCCAACGTTTACGTGCGGTTTCGTCCGCTCAAACTTACCCTTAGCCATGCCAGTACCTCTTTGACAGATTCAGAAAACCGGACCGAACAGATCGACCACAACAACACGAAAAAGCGTGGTGCCCATGACGTGGATTGAACACGTGGCCTCTCCCTTACCAAGGGAGTGCTCTACCACTGAGCTACATGGGCTCCGTAAAAACCTAAGCGCGCCAAGCCTGGAGCGGGTGAAGGGAATCGAACCCTCGTCATAAGCTTGGAAGGCTTCTGCTCTACCATTGAGCTACACCCGCATACAACGCAGACGAAACGCTTTACACCCAGACCAGCTCGAACAGCGAGCCGGTCGCAGAAACTTGGTGGAGGGGGAAGGATTCGAACCTTCGAAGGCAGTGCCGTCAGATTTACAGTCTGATCCCTTTGACCGCTCGGGAACCCCTCCAAACGAAGACGCGCACTATAGGGGATCATTTTGCGCGTGTCAAACATCATTCGAACTTTTTTTCAGACGGGCGAGTTTTCCCCGCTTTGGCAAGGACGGCGATGCGGCGGCGCGTCGTGCGACCGGAAAGGAAATCGGGGAAGATGGCGCACCTTTCCCCATGGAGTCGCTGCAATGACGCTCCCCGCCCCCGGTTCGCGCGAGCCGCTTCCTGCCGGCTTTGTCGATGCGCTGCGCGCGCGCTTCGGCGAGCGCTTTTCGACGGCGGAGGCCGTGCGTGCGCATCACGGGCATGACGAATCGCACTTCCCGGACATGCTGCCGGACGCGGTCGTGTGGCCGCACACGACCGGCGAGGTAGTGGAGATCGCACGTGCGTGCCACGCGCATCGCGTACCCATCGTGCCGTTCGGGGTCGGCAGCTCGCTGGAGGGACATGTGCTCGCGCTGCATGGGGGCCTGAGTGTGGATTTCTCCCAGATGAACAGGGTGCTCGCGATTCACGGCGACGACATGGATGCGGTGATCCAGCCCGGGATCACGCGCAAGCAGCTCAACGCGGCGCTGCACGGCACGGGGCTGTTCTTTCCGGTCGATCCGGGGGCCGATGCGAGCCTCGGGGGGATGGCTTCGACACGCGCCTCGGGGACGAATGCGGTGCGCTACGGGACGATGCGCGACAACGTGATGGCGCTGGAGGTGGTGCTCGCGGACGGGCGCGTGATCCGCACCGGCGGACGGGCGCGCAAATCCTCGGCGGGCTACGATCTCACCGCACTGATGGTGGGCTCGGAAGGTACGCTGGGGCTGGTCACCGAACTGACGGTGCGGCTGCACCCGCTGCCGGAGGCGGTGTCCGCGGCGGTGTGCGCCTTCCCGGACGTCGACGACGCGGTGCGCACGGTGATCCAGACGATCCAGCTCGGCGTGCCGGTGGCACGCATCGAGCTGCTGGACACGCTGACCGTGCAGGCGATCAACCGCTACAGCAAGACGAGCCTGCGCGAGGCACCGATGCTGTTCTTCGAGTTCCACGGCTCGGCGGCGGGCGTCGAGGAACAGGCGCAGACCGTGCAGGAGATCGCGCGCGAGAATGGCGGCAAGGATTTCGAATGGGCGACGCGCCCCGAGGATCGCAGCCGGCTGTGGGCGGCGCGCCATGACGTGTATTTCGCGTCGATCAATCTGCGGCCGGGCTGCCGCGGCGTCACCACCGACGTGTGCGTGCCGATTTCACGCCTCGCGGACTGCATCGCCGGGGCGCGCGAGGACATCGCTGCAAGCGGATTCATCGCGCCCATCGTCGGCCATGTCGGCGACGGCAACTTCCATACGGTGATCCTGGTCGATCCGGACAGTGCCGACGAGATTGCGCGCGCGGAGGCGCTCAACCGCAGGATCGTCGAGCGGGCACTGGCAATGGACGGGACCTGCACGGGCGAACACGGGATCGGCTTCGGCAAGCAGGATTTCCTCGTCGCCGAACACGGTGACGCCGCGGTCGACGCGATGCGGGCGCTGAAGTTGTCGCTGGATCCGCACAACCTGATGAATCCGGGCAAGGTCGTTCGCGCGGGCTGAACGCCCCCCCATTGCGATGCCCGACGCGTGGGGCTAGGCTGGCCCGGATCGCGGGGACTTGTCCGCGCGGTGGTCCGGAAACGCAGTTCTTGCGCAAGGAGTCGCCATGGCCGAAGCCGATCCCCGCAGCGATGCATCGCCGGTGAGGAAGGTCAGCCTCGAGGACAAGTACACGCAGACATCGGGGCGCGTGTATCTCACCGGGTATCAGGCGCTGGTGCGCCTGCTGATGATCCAGAAGGAGCGCGACCGGGCGACGGGGCTGAATACGGCCGGCTTCGTGTCCGGCTACCGCGGATCCCCGCTGGGCGGGCTGGACCAGACGCTGTGGAAGGCGCAGACGCATCTTTCCAGCCACGACATCGTGTTCCAGCCGGGCGTAAACGAGGATCTCGCGGCGACCGCAGTATGGGGCACGCAGCAGGTCAACCTGTCGCCGCAGGCGAAGTACGACGGCGTGTTCGCGATGTGGTACGGCAAGGGGCCGGGCGTCGATCGTAGCGGCGACGTGTTCCGCCACGCGAATGCGGCCGGGACCTCGCCGCATGGCGGCGTCCTGGTGGTGGCCGGAGACGACCACGCGGCGAAGTCTTCGACGCTGCCGCATCAGACCGACCATTACTTCAAGGCGATGATGATGCCGGTGCTGGCGCCGGCAGGCGTGCAGGAGTACATCGACTTCGGCGTGCATGGCTACGCGCTGTCACGCTATTCGGGCTGCTGGGTGGCATTCAAGGCGCTCGCGGACACGGTGGAGACCTCGGCGTCGGTGGACGTCGATCCGCTCCGCGTGGGGGTCGTGATCCCGACCGACTTCGCGCTGCCGCCCGACGGCCTCAACATCCGCTGGCCCGATCCGCCGCTGGTGCAGGAGAAGCGCCTGCTGCACTACAAGCTGTACGCGGCGCTGGCGTACTGCCGTGCCAACGGCCTCAACCGCATCGTGATCGATTCGCCGGGGCCGCGACTGGGGATCATCACCTGCGGCAAATCCTATCTCGACGTGCGCCAGGCCCTCGACGACCTGGGCATCGACGAGGCGCTCGCGGCCGGGATCGGCATCCGCTTGTTCAAGGTAGGCATGGTGTGGCCGCTGGAGGCCGAGGGGGTGCGCAAATTTGCGGCGGGGCTGGACGAGATCCTCGTGATCGAGGAGAAACGCCAGCTGCTGGAGTACCAGCTGAAGGAGGAGCTGTACAACTGGCGTGAGGATGTCCGCCCGCGCGTGGTCGGGAAGTTCGACGAGAAGGGCGAGTGGGCGATGATCCCGCAGGCAGGCGGGGGCGTGGATCACGGCGAATGGCTGCTGCCGGCGGCGGGCGAGCTGACGCCGGCGATGATTGCGCAGGTGATCGCGGCGCGCGTCGGGCGCTTCTTCACGTCGGCGCGCATCGAGGCGCGGCTCGCCTTCCTGCTGGAGAAGGAGAAGGCGCTGGCGGAGCGCTTCTTTGCGATCGACCGCGTGCCGACCTTCTGCCCCGGCTGTCCGCACAATACGTCGACGCACGTTCCCGAGGGTAGTCGCGCGGTGGCCGGCATCGGCTGCCACTACATGGCGACGTGGATGCCGGAGCGGCGCACCGGCGCCTTCACGCAGATGGGCGGCGAGGGCGTGCCATGGGTCGGGCAGGCGCCGTTCACGCACGAACAGCATGTGTTCGCGAACCTCGGCGACGGCACCTACTTCCACTCGGGCCTGCTGGCGATCCGCCAGGCGGTCGCGGCGCGGGTGAACATCACCTACAAGATCCTGTTCAACGACGCGGTGGCGATGACGGGCGGGCAGCCGCTGGACGGCGGGCTGACGGTGCCGAAGATCGTGCGCCAGTTGCAGGCCGAGGGCGTGAGCAACATCGTCGTCGTGACCGACGGCACCGATCGCCATTACGGTCCGTCGGACATCCCGCACGTCCCGGTGCGGCATCGTGACGAGCTGGACGCGGTGCAGCGCGAGCTGCGCGCGTCGCCGGGCGTCACGGCGCTGATCTACGACCAGACCTGCGCGGCCGAGAAGCGCCGGCGCAGGAAGCGTGGCGCCTACCCCGATCCGGCGCGGCGGGTGTTCATCAACGAGGCGGTGTGCGAGGGCTGTGGCGACTGCGGCGTGCAGTCGAACTGCATGGCGGTGGTGCCCGTCGAGACGCCGTTCGGGCGCAAGCGCCAGATCGACCAGTCGGCATGCAACAAGGATTACTCGTGCCTCAAGGGCTTCTGCCCGAGCTTCATCACGATAGAGGGCGGACGTTTGCGCAGGGGCGGCGCGCAGGCGGCCGACAATGCGTGGATCGCCACCCTGCCCGAACCGGAGCTGCCGGGAACGGCCGCGCCCTTCGGCATGCTCGTGACCGGCGTGGGCGGATCGGGGGTCGTGACGATCGGCGCACTGATCGGGATGGGCGCGCACATCGACGGCAAGGGCGTGACGGTGCTGGACATGACCGGGCTCGCGCAGAAGGGCGGCTCGGTGTTCAGCCACATCCGTGTCGCCGACCGGCCCGACGACCTGCACGCGGTGCGCATCGCGGCCGGCGAGGCACAGGCGGTGATCGGCGGCGACCTCGTCGTCACGGCGAGCGTCGAGGCGCTGGCGAAGATGGCGGCGGGACGCACGCGCGCGATCGTGAATATGGCGGAGACGCCGACCTCGGAATTCGCGCGCAATCCGGACTGGAGTTTTCCGGTCGAGCGCATGGAGCGCGCGATCCGCGAGGCGGTGGGCGATGGCCCGGAGCGGCAGGCGGCCGATTTCATCGATGCGCAGCGGACAGCGACGGCACTGATGGGCGACGCCATCGCGACGAACGCCTTCCTGCTCGGCTACGCGTGGCAGAAGGGCATGGTGCCGGTGACACGGGCGGCGCTGCTGAAGGCGATCGAGCTCAATGCGGTGGCCGTGGCGATGAACACCCAGGCCTTCGAATGGGGACGGCGTGCGGCGGTCGAGCCCGAGGCGGTCGCGCGGGTGCTGGAACCGGCGCAGGTCGTCCCGATCCGGACGGAAACGCTGGACGGGCTGATCGCGATGCACGACGAGACGCTGGCGGCATACCAGGATGCGGCTTACGCGGCGCGATATCGCCGTCTGGTCGAACGGGTCAGGGGTGCGGAGACGCGCGTTGCCGGGACCGGCGCAACGCTGCGCCTGACGGAGGCGGTGGCACGCGGCCTCTTCAAGCTGATGGCCTACAAGGACGAGTACGAGGTCGCGCGGCTGTACACCGACCCGGCCTTCTGGGCGCGCGTCGAGGCGAGTTTCGAGGGGGACTACGAGCTGCGTTTCCATCTCGCGCCGCCGCTGCTCGCGCGCCCGGATCCGAACACGGGAAAGCTGCGCAAGAAGGCCTACGGCCCGCGCATGCTGAAGGCATTCCGCTGGCTCGCGCGGCTGCGGCGCGTGCGTGGCACGGCGTGGGACGTCTTCGGCTACAGCGCGGAGCGGCGGGCCGAGCGGGCGCTGATCCCGCAGTACGAGCGCGACATCATCGAGTTGCTGGAGACGCTCTCCTTCCTGCGCCTGCCGGCGGCGGTCGAGATCGCGAAACTGCCCGAGCAGATCCGCGGATACGGTCATATCAAGGCGCACAACATGGCGCAGGCGGCGACGCGGCGGGCCGAACTGCTGGCGGCCTGGCGCGAGCCCATCGGCGAGGGGCATGCGGGCGCTTCCGAGGCGGCCTGACGGGTCGCCGGCACGGGGGCGCGGTATGATCGCGCTCCCCTGCCCTTCCTCGTCCCCGGATGCCGCCTGCGCTCAAAGCCCTGTTCGCCCAGATTGCCGGCTGGGCCTGCGCCCTGCTGTTCGCCGGCGCCGGATGGCTGCCGCCGGGCATCTGGCCGCTGGCCGGCATGCAGGCGCTGGGCGCGACGGCTGCGGCGGCGGCGATGCGCAGCGCGCGCTGGTGGCTGGCGATCCATGCGGTGTTCGCGCCGTTGCTGGTCGTCGCCGGGCGGGCGGGCATCGCTCCGGCGTGGTATCTCGCCGCGTTTGCGCTGCTGCTCGTCGTGTATTGGACGAGCTTTCGCACGCAGGTTCCGCTCTACCTGTCGAACCGCGCGACGATTGCCGCGCTGGCAGGCATGCTGCCGGCCGGTCGCCCGGTGCGGGTACTGGACCTGGGCAGCGGCACGGGGTCGCTGCTGCGGGGGCTGGCGCGCCTGCGCCCGGACTGCCGCTTCGACGGCGTGGAAGCCGCGCCCGCGCCGTGGCTGCTGAGCCGCCTGCTCGCCCCCCGCGCGGGGCGGCAGATTACTGTGCGGCGCGGAGACTTCTTCGCGGAATCGTGGGCTCCCTACAACGTCGTCTATGCCTTCCTGTCGCCGGTGCCGATGGAGCGCGTGTGGGCCAAGGCGCTGCAGGAACTCGCGCCCGGCGCGCTCGTCGTAAGCAACAGTTTTCCGATTCCCGGCCGTAAACCGGACAGGGTCGTCGAGGTCGGCGACAGGCGGGCGACACGGCTCTACGTGTATCGGGTCACGGACGGGCGGGCGTCGAAATAGCGGGCTTATCCGGGCGCTTTTTCGCCTCTTGCACGCAAGCTCCCGAACCGATAATGCAATCGTGCGGCGTGGGGGCCGCGAGTGAGGAACACCGGCATGGCTGAAATCATCTGTGTGATCGGTAACAAGGGCGGTACGGGCAAGACCACCCTGTCGCACATGCTGTCGCAGGGGCTGGGCCTGTTGGGCCACCGCGCCGCCTGCGTGCTGACCGACACGTCGCGCGAACCGCTGAGTCCCGCGGGGCGCCGCTACATCACCGCCGATGCACGCACGCGCGAGGCACTCACCAAGGTCGTCGACAAGCTGCGTTCGCTCGAAGGCTGGCTGGGCGTGATCGACGGCGGCGGCAACCGCACGGAGATGGACCGCAAGCTGTACGCGATGTCGGACATCGTGCTGCTACCCTTCCGCGAGTCGCATGAGGACATCCGCACCGTCGTGCGCGATCTGGAGATGTTTCCGCGCGCCTATGCGGTGCCGACGCAGTGGCCGACCAATGCATGGCAGCGCGAGGCGGTCGATCGCAGCGTCGCGCAGTTGATGGGGGCGTACCGCCACCGCATCCTGAATCCGGTGCTGGCGCTATCGGGCACCAAGCTGTTGCTGCAGAAGCAGATTCCGGAGCACCTGCCGACGGCAGTGGCGAACGCTTGCCGCGCGCTGGCGCGGCAGGTTCTCGATCTCATGGACATCGAGCATACGGAATCGACCGCAGCGGCGGACGACGAGGACGAACCGCAGCTGAGCGGCCGGCTGTCGCCGGCCGACATGCCAATGCGCCTGCAGGCGAACCGGCGCCCCCACTGACGCAGCTTTGCTGCGGCACCCGCTAGCGCTGCCGGGCTGCGCCGGCCGCGGATCAGAGCCGCGAGCCGTGACGGGCGATGACGATCAGCGCCTGGGCGCGGCTGCTGACGTTGAGCGCGCGGAAGATCGCCGACATGTGCACCTTCACGGTGCCTTCGGACAGGCCGAGCAGGTCGGCGATCTCGCGATTGGTCTTCCCCTGTGCGAGGAGTTCCAGCACGCGGGTCTGCCCCGCGGTGAGACCGAAGCGTTCGCTGACGGGCGCGCCGGAGCGCTTGGCGGCCGGGTCATTGGCGATATCGGGCGCATGCACGCCGCCATCGAGCACGCAACGCACGGCTGCGCGTAGCGTGTCGCCCGAATCCGCCTTCGACACGAAGCCCGAGGCACCGCCCTTCATCGCACGCCGGATCGACGCCGCGTCGTCGAGGGCGGAGACGACGATCGTGGGGACGTCCGGGAAACGCTTCGCGAGCACGCCCAGCAGGGAAAAGCCGTTCAGGTCCGGCAGCATCAGGTCGATCACGGCGAGGTCCCAGTCGGGGCTGGCCTCCAGCTTGGCGAGCGCGTCCTCGGAACCCTTTGCCTCCACGCACTCGACGCCCGGCTCGAGGCGAGCAAGGGTCTGCGCCATGGCTTCACGCACAAGGGCATGATCTTCGACGATGAGAATCCGGGTCACGACGCGCTCCGCTATGCTGCAATTCCAAAGGCGTGAGGATAGCATGCGGGAACTGTCTCAAAAGGCAGGAGCAATTTTCCCCCTTGTGGGCAAAAATATCGGGGAAAATCACCCTGTTATATTCAGACAACCAATCATCACGACCGCCGCGCGGACATCACGCATTGTCATGCCGGGCGTACCGAAACTATCATCACCCGATGAGCATACGAGTTCCGCAACCGGCCCGGCTTTGGCCGACGCCTGCCGCGACATCCGCGCGAGGGGACCGGACCAGTCGTTCACCTGCGCTTCCGGATAACCGACCACTCCGCGCGACGCGCGCGGGGCGGCGCCGCTGAAGCGCCGATGCTGCAGCTCGACCGCCGCCTTCTGCGCACCCTGTTGCTCGCGCTTGCCGTCCTTGCGGTCTGCTGCGGTCGCGCATTCGCGGGCTCGCGCGTGGTGGTGGTCACGGGCGAGCGCAGCGGCGCCCACGAAGAAACCCTGGTCGCACTGCGCAATGCACTGGCTCCGGGCGTCCCCGATGGTGACGTGGCGGTCCTCGGCCTGCGCGACCTCGACCGCGGGGCGCTTGCCGATGCGCGCATCGTCGTCACGATCGGCACGCAGGCGGCCAAGGCCGTCGGCGTCCGCATGCCCGCGGCACCCGTGCTGCACACGCTGATCCCGCGCGACGCGTTCGACCTCCTTCAGTACGGGCCGCATTCGGACCGATATTCGGCGATCTTCCTCGACCAGCCCGTGCATCGCCAAATCGCGCTGCTGAGCATCGCCCTTCCGCAAACGCCCAACGTGGCCCTGCTCGCGAGTCCCGCCTCGGAGGATCTGGCGCGCCGGTTGGCGTCGGTCGCGCGGGAACAGCAACTGCGGGCGACCATCGAGAAGATCTCCACCGTGGACGAGATCTACCCCGCGCTGGAGCGCCTGCTGGCCGACCCCGCGGTACTGCTGGCTTTGCCCGACGGCGTGCTGTTCAACAGCTACACGATCCAGAACGTGCTCCTGACGAGCTACCGACGCCGCGCGCCGCTGGTCGGATTCTCGCCCGCCTATGTGCGGGCGGGGGCATTGTTGGCGCTGTATTCGACTCCGGCACAGATCGCCCGCCAGGCCGCCGATGCCGTGCGCCGCGTGCTCGCCGGGGGCGGCTTGCCCCCGCCGCAGGCGCCTCGCGAGTTCGAGATCGCAACGAATCCCAGTGTGGCACGCTCGCTGGCGATCGAGCTGGACTCCGCGGAGCACATCGCCGCCCGCCTGCGCCAGCGCGAAGGGCGTCCGGAGGTGAAGCCATGATCGACGCCTGGGGAGTCCGCGCGCGGGTGATGCTGGTGGCCGTGCTGCCGATGCTGGTGCTGGCCATCGTGCTCACGGCCTTCTACACCCGCTCGCGCGTCGCCGACCACGAGGAGGCGTATCACGCCCGCGGGCAGGCGTTTGCGCGGCAGCTCGCGGCGGCGAGCGAGTACGCGCTGTTTTCGGGCAACCGCGACACGCTGCAGCGGCTGGCGACGGCGATGCTTGCCGAGGACGACGTGACGGGCGTGCTGATCGTCGACCGCGGCGGCGAAGCGCTGGCGCGCAGCGGATACCTGGACGAGTCGCTGCCCGTGCTCTCGCAGCTGACACCTTCACGACGCCTGCTCGACACGCCGAAGACGCTGCGCATCATCGAACCGGTCGTTCCGAGCACGGTCGACCTCGACGACGACCTGTCCGGACATTCGCCGGGCAACGCGCTGGCAGCCGCTCCGCCGCCGATGCTGGGGGCGGTCGTCGTCGATATGTCGCGCGCACGTCTCGACGACCGCCAGCGCGAATTGCTGCTCACCGGAAGCGTTGCGATCGTGCTCGTGCTCCTGGGCAGCATGATGCTGGCAAACTACATGAGCCGGGGTGTGACCGGCCCGATCCGCCAGGTCGCGGTGACGGTGGAGCGCATCGGCCGGGGACAGTTCTCGGCCCGCGTCCCTCCCGTCGGCGGCGGCACGCTGCGCACGCTGACGGACGGGGTGAACCAGATGGCGGCTCAACTCGCGAGCGCACATGACGACATGAGCCGCCAGATTGCCGCGGCAACGTCGGAGCTGCGCGCGAGCAAGGACGAGGCCGAGCGTGCGACGCTGTCGAAATCGCGCTTCCTGGCGGCGGCAAGCCATGACCTGCGCCAGCCGATGCATGCGCTGGGCCTCTTCATCGCGGAGCTGGCGCAGCACGAGCACGCACCCGACGCGCACCGGCTCGTCGAGCGCATCGCCGCCTCGGCGGCGGCGATGGAGAATCTGCTTGACAGCCTGCTGGACATCTCGCGCCTCGATGCCAACGTGGTGCAGCCCAATATCCGGCCCTTCCCGCTGCAGCCGCTGCTCGACCGGATCGCGGCCGACGAGCGCCCCGGGGCCGACGCGCGCGACCTCGACCTGAAAGCACGGCCGACGGATGCGTGGATCAGCAGCGACCCCGTGTTGTTCGAGCGCATCCTCAGCAACCTCGTGAGCAACGCGGTGCGCTACACGCGCAAGGGGCGGGTGCTGGTGGCGTGCCGCAGACGCGGCGACCGGCTGCGCATCGAAGTGCGCGACAACGGCGTCGGCATTCCGGAGGAATCGCACGACGCGATCTTCCAGGAGTTCGTGCAGCTGCATAACCCCGAGCGTTCGCGCGACAAGGGCCTGGGACTCGGCCTGCCCATCGTACGGCGCCTGACCGAGCTGCTCGGACATCATCTGACGCTGCGCTCCAGCCCGGGACGGGGCTCGGTTTTCGCGGTCGAAGTCCCGCTCGCAAAGCCTGAGTCCGCCCCGGCGGGCAGCGAGAGCGGGCGCAATCCCGGCGATCTGGGCGGCTTGCACGTGGCACTGGTGGACGACGATCCGCTGGCGCGCGGCAGCATGCAGAGCCTGCTCACGTCGTGGGGCTGCAAGGTCGCGGCGGCCGGCGACGCCGAATCGCTCGTCGATGCGATGAACCGGGAGGGGTCCATCCCGGAACTGATCATCAGTGACTTCCGGCTCGATGGCCGCTTCAATGGAATAGATGTGATCCGCAGCCTGCGTGCGTGGAAGGGCACCGAAATCCCGGCGGTGCTGGTAACAGGCGATACGGGGCCGGACACGCTGCGTCAGGCACAGGAGGAAGGTCTGCCCCTGCTGCACAAGCCGGTGCGCCCCGCACGCCTGCGGGCTTTGCTGAATCGGCTGCCCGGGCGTCACGACTAGTCGCGGCGCAGTCGGACCAGGGCTCGTCCCATCCGTACGGGGGAGGAGTACTATGAAGGCGTATTCAATCGAGGGGGAGAGACATGACGAATGACAACTCGGCGAAGGATCCGCTCGAATTCGTGCGCGGCATGTGGAACAGCATGGGTTTCTCCCTGCCCGGCATGATCACACCCACGCTGGACGTGGGTGAACTCGACAAGCGTATCGCCGACCTGAAGGCGGTGGAGAACTGGCTGAAGATGAACCTCAGCATGCTGCAGATGACGACGCAGGGGCTGGAGGTGCAGCGCGCGGCGATTGCGGCCGTGCAGGCGATGAGCCATCAGGCGCGCGAGTCGGGCAACCAGGGACCCGGCGAAGCGCAAGCCAATCCGTTCGCGTCGGCAGCGATGTGGCCGTGGGCCGCGATGAGCGGAGCCCAGGCGGCCGGTGCACAGGCGGGGGCAGCGAATCCTGCCGCGGCCGGCGCCGATCAAGCGGCTGGTTCGCGCAAGCCTGCGGCGCAAAGGAAATAGGCCAGGCCAGGGGCGGACGCCGAGGCGCCGCCCCCCGTGCGCCGTGCTGCCTCTTACAGGAGATGCAGCCAGAAGGTGAGCGAGGGAACGGCGAGGAGCGTGGTCGCCGAGATCAGCCACGCGACGCCGGCGCCGTCGCCCCCCATGCGCATCGCGAGGATGTAGGCGGAACTCGCGCTCGGTAGCGCGGCGAACAGCACCAGCGTATCGAAGGCGACGCCTTCGACTCCCAGCGCACGACCGATCTGCCAGGCCACTGCAGGCAGGAACAGCAGCTTCACCGCAACGATCCACGCGGAGCCGGTCCAGCGTCCGCCCACCATTTCCCAGCGCAGCGCGGCACCGACCGCAAGCAGCCCCAGTGCCACGGCGGCATCGCCGAGGCGCTTGAGGAAGGACGTCAGAGGTCCGGGCAGATCGAACCCGGCGAGATTGAACAACAGGCCGGCGAGCGTCGCGAGTACCAACGGGTTGCGCGACAGCTCGCGCAGCAGGCTGCCCTGCCCGTGGCGCGCGAGCATGCCGACCGCCATCACGTTCGCAAACGGCACCATCGCGCCGCACAGACCGCCCATCAGCGCGATGCCCGCAGCGCCGTGCAGCTTGCCGGCGATCGCGATGCCGATGTAGGTATTGAAGCGATAGGCGCATTGCAGGCGCGACGCGAAGCCCATCGCATCGAGCCCCATGAGGCCGCGCCCGAGCCAGCCGAGCGCGAAGCCCGCGACCATCGTGCCGAGGCCGGAGAGGAAGAGCGGCAGCGCGCGGCCGGGATCGATGTCGGCGGTCGCCAGCGCGTTGAACAGCAGCGCGGGGAAGAGCACGAAGTAGACCAGCTTTTCGACGCCGGTCCAGAAGGCTTCACCGTCGACGAGGTGGCGGCGCAGGACCGTGCCGAGGAGGATCAGCGAGAAATCGGGAAGCAGGAGGAGCAGGCTTTGCATCGGTGAAGCTTAACGCGCGACCGGCTGTGCCGCGACTGCGGCTTCTACGCCCTACCCCCTGCTGCTGCCGCTCAGATCACGCCGGCCGTGCGCAGGCGGGCAATCTCCGCGGCATCCAGACCGAGCGACTCCAGCACCGCGTCATTGTCGCCACCGGCCTGCGGCGCGGGCGTGAAGGGGCCGGGCTCGAAGCCCGACAGGCGCACCGGAGGGCCGAACTGGCGCACGCCGTCGACTGTGGTGACCATGCCGCGCGCGCGGAGCTGCGGATTCTCGAGGCTTTCCTCGAGGCGCAGGATGGGCGTCACGCAGCAGTCGACGCCGTCGAAGATCGCCGTCCATTCGGCCAGAGTGCGGCTGCGGAAGATTGCCGCAACCTCGGCGCGCGCGCGGGCGCCCTCGTCGCCGGTCGCGAGATGCACGGGCTTGAGGTCGGGGCGGCCGAGGGTATCGCACACGAGGTGCCAGAACTTCTCCTCCAGCGAGCCGACCGCCATGTGGCGCCCGTCGGCGGTCTCGTACACGCCGTAGCAGGGTACCCCGCCGGTCAGGAGGTCCTCGCCGCGCGGCTTCACGCCGCCGTGCGCGAGCACTTCGGCGAGCGGGAAGATCGCATGCGCCAGCGCGGCGTCGGTCATCGCGACGTCGACGTGCCGCCCCTGTCCGCTCGCGCGCGCATCGAGCACGGCAACCAGGAGACCGAACAGCGCGGACATCGTGCCGCCGAGGAGATCGCCGATCTGCAGGTTGGACATCGCGGGCGCCGCCCCGGCCACGCCGATCTGGTCGAGCACGCCGGCGTAGCCGATGTAGTTGATGTCATGGCCGGCGCGCAGCGCGTAGGGGCCGGTCTGGCCGTAGCCGGAGATGCTGCATACGACGATCTTCGGATTCCGTTCCGACAGCGCGTCGTAGCCGAGGCCCAGCTTGTCCATCACGCCAGGGCGGAAACCTTCGACGACCACGTCGGCGGTGTCTACGAGGCGCAGGAACAGTTCGCGGCCTTCGGCCTGTTTGAGGTCCAGGCGCACGCTCTTCTTGCCGCGGTTGCACACCTGGTAGAAATAGCTGGTATCGCCGTTCATCGCGCCCATCGTGCGCGCGTAGTCGCCGGCACCGGTGTCCTCGATCTTGATGACCTCGGCGCCGTAGTCGGCAAGGTGCTGGGTCGCAAGGGGGCCGGGAAGGAGGCGCGTGAGGTCGAGGACGCGCAGGTTCGCGAGGGGCTTCTGTCTCATGCTTTCGGTATCGGATTGTGGGGACGCACGATTCTACCGTCCGCGCGGCGCGACATCCCGGAACGATTCCCGCGCGTCAATCAGTCGTACTTGCGCACGTCGTCGATGACCTTGCCGTCGTTGGCGAGGCTGCCGGGCGTGCAGAAGCTCACTTCGCCGCGCAGCTTCGTGAGCTCGCGGATGCTTGCCGCGATCGCGCCGGCCAGCATCTCGCCGGGGTGTACCGTCTCGCAGTGCAGGGTCATGCGGTCGTTGAGGTCCGGGTTGTCGACGACGAGGCGCGCGCGCACGATCTCCGGGTGGCGTTTCGCGACCGCCGCGATCTGGCCGGGATGCACGAACATGCCCTTGACCTTGGTGGTCTGATCCGCGCGCCCCATCCAGCCCTTGATGCGCAGGTTCGTGCGCCCGCAGGGCGAGGGGCCGGGCATCAGTGCCGAGAGGTCGCCGGTGCCGAAGCGGATCAGCGGATAGTCGGGGTTGAAGGTCGTGACGACGACCTCGCCGACTTCGCCCGGAGCGACCGGGTCGCCGGTGCCGGGACGCACGATCTCGAGGATGACGTCCTCGTCGAGCACCATGCCCTCGCGCGCCGGCGTCTCGTAGGCGATGAGGCCGATGTCGGCGGTCGCGTAAGCCTGGTAGGCCACGATGCCGCGCGCGGCGAACGCGTCGCGCAGCGCGGGCGGGAAGGCTTCACCGGAGACGAAGGCCTTCGTGAAACTTGGGACGATGCCCATCTCCCCGGCCTTGTCGAGGATGATGCGCAGGAAGGACGGCGTGCCGACATAGGCGTTCGGCCGCAGGTCGGCAACTGCGGCAACCTGCTGCTCGGTCTGGCCGACACCCGCGGGAAAAACCGTGCAGCCGAGGGCGTGCGCGGCGGTCTCCATCATCGAGCCGGCCGGGGTGAAGTGGTACGAGAAGGTGTTATGGACGAGGTCGCCCTCGCGGAAGCCGGCCGCGAAAAAGGCGCGCGCGAGGCGGTAGTAGTCCGGCCGCGCGCTTTCCGGCTCGTACAGCGGGCCGGGTGAGGCGAATACGCGGCGGCAGTCGGCACCCCACGCCGTCGCGGCAAAGCCGCCGAACGGACGTGCGGCCTTCTGGCGTTCAAGCAGTTCCGATTTGCGCGTGACGGGCAGGCACGCGAGCGCCTCGCGGCTCGTGACCGTGGCCGCATCG
Organism: Aromatoleum tolulyticum; assembly: GCF_900156155.1. Lineage (GTDB taxonomy): Bacteria > Pseudomonadota > Gammaproteobacteria > Burkholderiales > Rhodocyclaceae > Aromatoleum > Aromatoleum tolulyticum. The sequence continues at coordinate 90,933 of NZ_FTMD01000016.1, read as the reverse complement.
ACGCCTTCCAGCACCACCGCAAAGGCCGGCGCATTCGCCTTCGCATGGGCGATCTGGGCCGGCAGGCGGGCCATCAGCTCCCGCTCGCGCTCGGCGGGGTCACGGGTTTCTCTGGCGTCGTAGTAGTTCATCTCTAGATTCCTGCACACGCCGGACCACTATTGGTCCGGCTGCCAAATACCGTTCGGGCTGAGCCTGTCGAAGCCCTGCGACGCTCCCGCCCTTCGACAGGCTCGGCGCGAACGGTCCCTCAGCAGTGTCCCCTGCTCGCGTTGCCTGGCCGCGGCGGCGGGAAAGCGCGGTGCGAGGGTGCGCCGTGTACTGCTGCACACAAGCGCCCGAGCACCACCGCATCGCGCCGCGATCTCCCGTCCTCAAGACAACCAGCGTTTGCGCCTGCGGTAATGCTTCACGTCGCGGAAGCTCTTCCGCCCCTCGCCCGACAGCCCGAGGTAGAACTCCTTGACGTCCTCGTTATCGGCAAGGCTCTTCGCTTCGCCCTCCATCACGATGCGCCCGTTCTCGACGATGTAGCCGAAGTCCGAGTAGCGCAGCGCGACCATGGTGTTCTGTTCGGCGAGCAGGAAGCTCACCTTTTCCTTCACGTTGAGGTCCTTCACGATCTCGAACACCTCCTCGACGATCTGCGGCGCGAGGCCCATCGAGGGCTCGTCGAGCAGCACCATGCGCGGGTTCGACATCAGCGCGCGGCCGATCGCGCACATCTGCTGTTCGCCGCCGGAGGTGTACGCGGCCTGGCTGGTGCGGCGCGTTTTCAGGCGCGGGAAGTAGGTGTAGACCTTGTCGAGGTTGGCGGCGATCTCGCCCTTGTCCTTGCGCGTGTAGGAGCCGGCGAGCAGGTTTTCCTCGATCGTCAGGTGGGCGAAGCAGTGCCGCCCCTCCATCACCTGCACGACGCCGCGGCGCACCAGGTCGGACGGCGACAGGCTTTCGACACGCTCGCCGTCGAGCTCGATCGTGCCTTTCGTGACCTCGCCGCGTTCGCCCTTGAGCAAATTCGACACCGCGCGCAGCGTCGTCGTCTTGCCCGCGCCGTTGCCGCCCAGGATCGCGACGATGCGGCCTTCGGGCACCTGCAGCGACACGCCCTTCAGCACCAGCGCGACGTGGTTGTAGATCACCTCGATGCCATTCACATTGAGAAGGAGGTTGGACGTATTCATCGGTTCATCCGGTAGCTGGTTTTCGCTCCGGCCATGCCCAGGCACGGCCGGTTCGGCGGAAAGCCCGCGCGCTGCAGACGGCCGCAGCCGGACTGCCGCGCGCGCTTGCGGCGATCAGGCCGCGCAGTCGCTCGCGTCGCGACGCTTGATCTGCTTGTCGGTCGCGTACTTGTCGGCCGCTTCCTTGACCAGCGGATCGACGACGCTCTTGTCGGCTTCATACCAATCCGCCTGCATCTTCCACGTGGTGCCGTCCCACGAGTGGATGCGCGCCGCGGACGAGCCCATGTGATCGGTGCAGCTCGTCTTGATCGGACGGATCAGGCCGGCCAGCCCGAGTTCGCCGATGCGCTTTTCGTCGACGTTGAGGTTCTCGAGTCCCCAGCGCACTTGCTCGCCGGTCATGACCTTGCCCTTGCCGAACTTCTCCTGCGCGGTGCGCACGGCTTCGGTCGCCAGCATCTGGATCAGCAGGCCGCGCATGTACAGCACCGAGCCCACTTCGTCGCGCGGGCCGCTGCCGTTGCCGGCGTCATGCACCTTCTTGAGGATGTCCTTGATCAGCGGCGAGTCCGTGCCGTGCGGATTCAGCGCCAGCGCGCTGTAGCCCTTGGCGTTGGCGCCGACGTCCTTGACGTCCGGCTCGGCACCCGACCACCACACGCCGAACAGCTTCTCGCGCGGATAGCCGGTCGCGACCGCTTCCTTGAGCGCCGTCGAGTTCATCACGCCCCAGCCCCACAGCAGCGTGTAGTCCGGACGCTGCTGGCGCACCTGCAGCCAGGTCGCCTTCTGCTCGACGCCCGGCGCCGTGACCGGCAGCAGCACGAGCTCGAAGCCGTGCATCTGCGCGCGCTTCTGCAGCAGCGGGATCGGCTCCTTGCCGAAGGGCGAATCGTGATAGACCAGCGCGATCTTCTTGCCCTTGAGCTTGTCGAGGCCGCCTTCCTTCTTGCCGAGATGCTGGATCAGGATGTCGGCCGCGGTCCAGTAGCTGCCCATCAGCGGGAAGTTCCACTTGAACACGCCGCCGTCCTGCGAAGCGGCAAGGCCGTAGCCCAGCGTGATCAACGGGATCTTGTCGACCGGTGCCTTGTCGGTGAGCGCAAAGGTGATGCCGGTGGCCTGCGGGTCGATCACGGTGGATTTCTTGCTCTTCAGGCGCTCGTAGCACTCGACGCCCTTGTCGGTCGCGTAGCCGGTCTCGCATTCCTCCCATGCGATCTTCACGCCGTTGATGCCGCCCGTGGCGTTGATGTACTTGACGTAGTCCTGCTTGCCGTTGGCCCAGGGGGTGCCGTTCGGAGCGTACGCGCCGGTGCGATACACGAGCAGCGGGAAGAACTGCTCGTTGGCCTGCTGTGCCGCCGCCGGGGCGGACAGGGTACCTGCACCGAATGCCGCCAGTGCGGCGACGAGCGCGAAAGCCTTGCGTTTCATGGTGTCTCCTCCTTGATTTTGATTGGCACTTTCGGCGTGCCTGCCGTTCTGTTGCCGAACCGCGACTACGTTGAACCGGTGGCGCCCCGCGTCAGTGCGGGAAGGGCCACAGGCGCAGCTTCTGCTTGCCGATGCTCCACAACTTCGCCAGCCCGTGCGGCTCCGCGATGAGGAAGAACACGATCAGCGCCCCGAAGATCATGTGCACGAGGTGCGAGGTGGTCGCCGTGGAGAGCGGGATGCCGAACCAGTGCGGGACCTGGTCGAGGATGATGGGCAGGACCACGATGAAGGCCGCGCCGAAGAAGGCGCCCATGATCGACCCCAGCCCGCCGATGATGACCATGAAGAGGAGTTGGAAGGAGCGGTCGATGCTGAACGCCGCCGGCTCCCACGCGCCCAGATGCACGAAGGCCCACAGCACGCCGGCGACACCGACGATGAAGGAGCTCACCGCGAAGGCGGTCAGCTTGGCATACACCGGGCGGATGCCGATCACCGCGGCGGCGACGTCCATGTCGCGGATCGCCATCCACTGACGGCCGGTCGCGCTGCGCGTGAGGTTCTTCGCGGCGAGCGCGAACACGCACACGACCGTGAGGCAGAACAGATACTTCGCGACGGGCGACTCGATCGGCAGGCCGAACACGTTGAGGCCGGCAACGCTGACCGAGCCCGAGGTCGAATTGTTCGTGAACCAGCTCACGCGCAGGAAGGCCCAGTCGGTGAAGAACTGCGCCGCGAGCGTCGCGACCGCGAGGTACAGCCCCTTGATCCGCAGCGAGGGGATGCCGAACAGAACCCCCACCACGGTCGCGGAGAGGCCGCCCAGCAGCATCGCGACGATCAGCGGCATGCCGTCGATGCGCACCAGGAAGTTGTACGCCGCGTAGGCTCCGACGGCCATGAAGGCGCCCGTGCCGAGCGAGATCTGGCCGCAGTAGCCGACCAGGATGTTGAGTCCCAGCGCCGCGAGCGCGAGGATCATGAACGGGATCAGCACGGCGCGGAACAGGTACTCCGAGCCGGCCAGCGGCATCACGACGAAGGCGACGAGGAGCACCAGTCCGATCGCGATGCGGTCCTGCGCGATCGGGAAGATCTGCTGGTCGGCCGCGTAGCTCGTCTTGAACTGGCCGTTTTCTCTGTAGAGCATGTGGAAACTCTCCCGGGATATGCAGCCGCGTCAGACGCGGTCGATGATTTTTTCGCCGAACAGGCCTTGCGGGCGCACCAGCAGGAAGCCCAGCGCCAGCACGTAGGCGAACCAGATCTCGATGCCGCCGCCGAAGAAGGAACCGAGGTAGATCTCGGACAGTTTCTCGCCGACGCCGATGATCAGCCCGCCGAGGATCGCGCCGGGCACCGAGGTCAGCCCACCCAGGATCACCACCGGCAACGCCTTCAGCGCGACCAGCGAGAGCGAGAACTGCACGCCCAGCTTGGAGCCCCAGATGATGCCGGCGACCAGCGCGGCGAAGCCGGCGACCGACCACACGATCACCCAGATGCGATTCAGCGGGATGCCGATCGACTGGGCGGCCTGGTGGTCGTCCGCCACCGCACGCAGCGCGCGGCCGGTCGCGGTTTTCTGGAAGAACAGCGCCAGCGCCAGCACCAGCGCGGCGGAGATGAGCGCGGCGACGAGGTCCTCCTTGCTGATCAGCAGTCCGCCCTCGAAAGTGCCTTCCAGGATCATTGCCGGATCCTTGGGCATGCCGACGTTGATGCTGTAGATGTCGTTGCCGAACAGCGTCTGACCCAGGCCGTCGAGGAAGTAGCTGATGCCCAGTGTTGCCATCAGCAGCGTGATGCCTTCCTGGTTCACGAGCCTGGACAGGCACAGGCGTTCGATCAGCCACGCCAGCACGACCATCAGCGCCATCGCCACGACGAACGCGAGCAGGTTCGCAACGACCAGGTTGTCGAAACCCAGCCACTTCGGAATCCACTCCGCGAAGCGCGCCATCGCCAGCGCTGCGAACAGCACCATCGCGCCCTGCGCGAAGTTGAATACGCCCGAGGCCTTGTAGATCAGCACGAAGCCCAGCGCGATCAGCGAATACAACATGCCGGCCATCAAGCCGCCGAACAAGGTTTCAAGAAAGAATCCCATGTGAAGCTCCCGCTCAGTGCGACGTGCCGAGATAGGCACGGATGACGTCCTCGTTGGCGCGCACCTCTTCGGGCACGCCGTCGCCGATCTTCTTGCCGTAGTCGAGCACCACGACGCGGTCGGAGATGTCCATCACGACCCCCATGTCATGCTCGATCAGCACGATGGTCGTGCCGAACTGGTCGTTCACGTCGAGGATGAAGCGGCACATGTCCTGCTTTTCCTCGACGTTCATGCCGGCCATCGGCTCGTCGAGGAGCAGCAGGCTGGGCTCGGCGGCAAGCGCCCGGCCCAGTTCCACGCGCTTCTGCAGGCCGTAGGGCAGCGCGCCGACCGGCGTCTTGCGGATGTCCTGGATCTCGAGGAAATCGATGACCTCCTCGACCTTCACGCGGTGCTCGATCTCCTCCCGCTGCGCACGCCCCCAGTACAGCGCGTTCGCGAGCAGACCCGACTTCATCTTCAGGTTGCGCCCGGTCATGATGTTGTCGAGCACGCTCATGCCCTTGAACAGCGCAATGTTCTGGAAGGTGCGCGCGATGCCCTGCGCGGCCGCCCTGTGCGGCTCCATCTTGCGGCGCTCCTCGCCGCGGAACAGGATGCGGCCCTCCTGCGGGTGATAGACGCCGTTGATCACGTTCAGCATCGAACTCTTGCCGGCACCGTTCGGGCCGATGATCGAGCGGATCTCGTGCTCGCGCACGTTGAAGCTGATGTTGGTCAGCGCCTTCACCCCGCCGAAGGACAGCGAAATGTTCTGCAGGTCGAGGACCACGTCGCCAATGCGGCGCCCGTTGCCTTGAGCCTGCTCCTGCGCCTGCACCGCCTGCGGCATGTCGTTCATCATCATCACCCTCCCCCTCACGCCGCCTGCTTCGACGCCTGCGGCGCGAAGGTCTTCGTTTCCTCGATGCGCAGGTCGGCGCTGATGCGGCCCTCGCGGCCGTCCTCGTACTTCACGACGGTGTCGATGTGCTGCGTCTTCTTGCCCTCGAACAGCGCCTCGATCAATTCCGCGTAGCGCTCGGCGATGAAGTTGCGGCGCACCTTGCGCGTGCGCGTCAGCTCGCCGTCATCGGCGTCGAGTTCCTTGTGCAGGATCAGGAAACGCTTGACCTGCGAGCCGCTCATCTGCGGATCGGCCGCGAGGTCGGCATTCACCTTCTCGACGCAGTCGCGGATCAGTTCATACACGGCCGGCTGCGACGCGAGATCGGTGTAGCCCGAGTACGGCAGGCCGCGCCGCTCGGCCCAGTTGCCGACCGCCTCGAGGTCGATGTTGATGAAGGCGGTGACGCAATCGCGGCCATTGCCGAAGGTGACCGCCTCCTTCACGTGCTGGAAGAACTTGAGCTTGTTCTCGATGTAGTTCGGCGCGAACATCGAGCCGTCCTTGAGCTTGCCGACGTCCTTGGCGCGGTCGATGATCTTGAGGTGGCCGTCCTCGTCGAAGTAACCCGCATCGCCGGTCATGAAGTAGCCGTCGGCGTTGATCGACTCGGCCGTCGCATCGGCGCGCTTGTAATAAGCCTTCAGCAGCATCGGCCCTTTTACGAGGATCTCGCCGTTGTCGGCCAGCTTCACATCGACGAAGGGCGCAGGCTTGCCGACCGAATCGAGCTTGATCTGGCCGTCGGGCTGCAGGCACACGTAGGCGCAGGTCTCGGTCTGGCCGTAGAGCTGCTTGAGATTCACGCCGATCGAACGGTAGAAGCGGAAGAGATCCGGCCCGATCGCCGCGCCCGCCGTGTAGGCCACGCGGATACGGCTCATGCCCAGCACGTTCTTCAGCGGGCCGTAGATCAGCAGATTTCCCAGCGCGTACTGCAGGCGGTCACCCGCGGACACCGGCTTGCCGTCCAGGATGTCGGATCCGCAGCGACGCGCGACCTCCATGAAGTGTGCGAAGAGCTTGCGCTTCAGCGCGCTCGCGTCCTCCATGCGGATCATCACCTGCGTCAGCAGGTTCTCGAACACCCGCGGCGGAGCGAAGTAGTAGGTCGGGCCGATCTCGCGCAGGTCCGTCATCACGGTATCGCCGGACTCCGGGCAGTTGATCGTGAAGCCCGCGACCATCGCCTGCGCGAAGGAAAACAGGTGGTCGCCCACCCAGGCCATCGGCAGGTAGGACAGGATATCCTCCTGCTCGGAGAGCTTGTCGAAGCCCATCGCCCCGGTCGCCGCGGCGATGAAGGCCGCATGGGTCTGGCACACGCCCTTGGGCTTGCCGGTCGTGCCGGAGGTGTACAACATCACCGAGATGTCGTCGCTCGCGCCCTTGTCGATCTCCCCGTCAAGGAAGTCGGTGTGGTTGCGATCATGGATACCGCCCATCTCCTGCAGCTCGTCGAGGCCGATCAGCATCGGCTGGCTGTAGTGGCGCAGGCCGCGCGGATCGTCGTAGATCACATGCTCGAGGAAGGGCACCTCGGGGTGGATCTCGAGCATCTTGTCGACCTGTTCCTGGTCCTCGACCACCGCGAAGCGGATCTCGGCGTCCTGCAGCACGTAGGTCATCTCCGCGGCCACCGCGTCCTGATACAGCATCACCGGGATGCCGCCGAGACATTGGCAGGCAGCAACCGACCAGTACAGGCGCGGGCGGTTGTCGCCGATGATCGCGAGCCGGTCGCCGCGCTTGAAGCCCAGCTCCGCCAGGCCGCAGGCGATGGCGCGCACGCTGCGCGCGACTTCGGCCCAGCTGTAGGTCTGCCAGATGCCGAATTCCTTCTCGCGCATCGCCGGCCGGCCGGGTCGCACGGCCGCATGATGCATCAGCAGCCGCGGAAAGGTATCCAGGGCGGCCGGATGCGCGGTTTGCCCGTGTCTGTCGGACATACCATCTCCTCCTTTGGTTTTTATCCTGCGTCTCCACCCGGCCTGGTTGTCGTTATCGGGTCCGGGGTCCGGCGCAATCGTGTGCGCCGCGGCGTCGGCGGCAGCCTTGTGGCGGCCGCTCGCGCTCTTCCATGCGTGCAGTCTCGCAAGCCATGTTTGCGCAACTGTTTGTGAAATGTAGTGAATTGTTGCAGTCGGCCGTAACACCGCCGCAACGGCCCGGACGCCGCGCTGCGGCACCTTGCGTGCCGGGCCGTAGACGAAAAAAAGGGGAGGTCGCCCTCCCCTTTTGCGTTACTGCTTCAGGCTGCGATCAGCTGAAGAAACCCGTCACCACCAGCACCAGCAGCACGAGGCCGACGGTGATCAGGGTCAGGCCGAGGATCACCGAGCCGACATGCAGCTGGCGCGACGGCGCATCGACCAGGTACTTCTCCAGCTCGCCGGATTCCACCAGGCGCTGGTAGTGCGCGGGATGCTCGCGGCTGAACTCTTCCAGCGACTGCGTGCCGGTGAACATCACCACGTCCGGCGGCGGCAGCTTGTCGGGACGGAAGTGGTTGTTGAAGAAGTGCACCGTGAAGAGGAACACCGCCGCAAGGAAGGCTTCCTCGCCATGCACCAGCGTGCCGACGTTGAACACCCAGCCCGGCAGGAAGCTTGCCGTCACGTGCGGGAAGGCCAGCATCAGGCCGCTCCAGCCGATGATGTTCACACCCCAGAACACCGCCCAGTAGTCGAACTTCTCGAAGTAGGTCCAGCGATCGAACTTCGGCCGCGGCCCCTTCCCGAAGAACCACTTGAACATGCCCCAGCAATCGGCGAGGTCCTTCCAGTTCGGGATCAGCGAATCCGGCCCGAACCAGCGGAAGTTGCGATCACGCAGCAGGCGCGACATCACGTACACGAAGTGGATGAGGAAGATGCCGACGAAGAGCGAGGCGGCAACGCGGTGGATGATGCCCATCACCTTCGGCCCGCCCAGCGCCGCGGCAACCGTGGGCGCCCACGCGCTGTCGGCGAACATCACCGTCGTGCCGGTCAGCACCAGGGTCATCGTCACCAGCGCGAACGCGAGGTGCGCAATGCGCCAGCCCCGGGCGAAGCGTACGAAATGCTTGCCTTCATGGATGCCCAGCTCGCCCGTACGAACGTGCGGCACGGTCTTGCGTTCCTTGCGCTCCTGCCACTCGCGGTAGTACCACAGGCCGCTGTGCAGCCAGAAGAAGGCAAACACGCCGATCAGCAGCGCCGTCATGAACGTCCCGGCGATCCACATCTTCGGATACTTCTCGAAATCGTGCGTGTTGGCGTGCGGGCCGAAGGTCACGAAGCCGGCCGTCGCCTTGACCATGCCCGGCTTCTTGTCGTCATGGCACTTCTGGCAGGTCTTCAGGCGGTTGTCCGGATGCACGCGCGACTTCGGATCGTCGCCCGCCTTGATGCCGTGGCTGCCGTGGCAGTCTGCGCACTTGGCGGTATACACGAAGCCGAGACGGTTAACCTGCCCGTGGTAGGTATCGCGATAGCTGTGCAGCTCTTCCGTGTGGCAGTCGCCGCAGGCGAGCACGTTCTTGAGCTTGAACGCCTCGGACGACGAATTGCGGATCTCGTGCGTCGTGTGGCAGTCGGTACATACCGCCCCCTTCGGGTCGCCCTTCTCGATCAGCTTGCCATGCACGGAGCTCTTGAAGTCGTCGAGCTGATCCTCGTGGCAGGCGGCACCGCAGGTCTCCGGGATCGTCATGCGCCATTTTTCGCGCTCGGGCGTCCCGGCCGGCGGCACGGCGAAGTCGTGCGTCGCGTGGCACTGGTTGCAATAGGCCTTTGGCCGGTCCGGATTATCCGCGTCCGGGCGGGCGTGGAAGGACTCCTTGTAGGCGGCGATATTCTCGACGACGATGCCCAGGCGCTCCTTGCTCGCGGCCTGGTTGTTCTTCTTCGCCTCGTCCCACAGCTTCTCGTGGCAGCCGGCACAGTCGGGCTTCGCGGAACTGGCCGCCTTCTCGTGCTTTTCCTTCGCGTCGACGATGTCGGTGTGACAGGCCACACAGTCGAGCTTCGCGTGCACGCCCTTCGCAAGCTTGGCGGTATCGACGGCCGGCAGGGCGACCTTCTCGCCCTCGGCATCCTCGACCTGGATCTCCGGTTTTCCGCTCTGGTGGCACTTCAGGCAGGTCGCGTTATCGAGCGCGGCCGGAGCGTCGCCGCCACCGGCGGCATGGCCCGATAAAGGCCACAGCAGCGCGGCAGACGCGACCGCCGCCAGCAGGCCCCGAATGTTGCGTATTTTCACGTTGATGCTCCCCTTTTCGCGGCGCAGCCAGCGCGCCACACACAAAAAAAAAGGGGGCCGGCACGTCGCACGCCAATCGTCAGACGCGCAAGCGTCATATGTGCTCGTGGGCCCCCTGCCCGGCGACTTCCTGTCCCCGGACGAAACCGGGCCGCCTGCGGCCCGGCCGTTGCTGCCGTGAATCAGAATGCGTGCGAGAGCGTCACCGCAATCACGCGCGTTATCTGATCAGGATTCACGAGGACCTTCGTCCCGTCCGAGTAGGTCCAGCTCGACCACGTGTAGTCGTCCAGCTCGCGCCGGTCCCAGACATAGTCTAAACGAATAGCCGTGGCCTTGGTCACTGCGTACTTCGCGAACAGCCGCAGGGTATTCAGCGTGTACTCGGTGTCGGGAAGAATTCCCGCGCCCTGGCGGATCGACGAGAATCCCGGGCCCACGCGGGGCGACGCGAATGCCCCCTCGTCCGCGTAGGAGATGTCGTACTTGTTCACGTCGCGGCTGTAGAGGTACTGCCCGCCGACCGACAGCTTCGAACTGATCTGCCCGTCGAACCCGGCGCCGAACGCATTGGAACTCAGCTCGAGGTCGGCACCCCACGGCACGCAGGTGTTACGGACCGAAGTGCCGTTGCACAGGGAACCGAAGGTGCTGTTGAGCGAATTCTGCTCGATGTCGTTGGTGCTGTGCGAATACCACATGTTCGCCTTCCAACGGTCATTAAAGCGGTACGACGCGTCGAGCGAGAACAGTTCCGAGCGGCCCTCGTTCAGGCCCATGTCGAAGATGCGCGTCTTGTAGTCGTCCAGCGCATACTCATAGGCGAACTGCACCGACAGCGGGTCGATGGGCATCCAGTCGACCATCAGCTTGAGCTTGTCGCGCTCGCGGTCGGAGAACTGGGTCGGCGCGGTCCAGTGCAGGCCGACCGCGTGGGTACCGTCATTCACCAGGTTCGGCGTGGTGCCCCAGCTCGAGCCGTCGCGCTCGCTGTGTGCGAACATCAGGCTGCCGTTGACCGTGTCACCGAGGGACTTGCGTACATCGACCCGGTAGGTGTTCTCGGTGATCTCGTCGCGGAACAGTTCGTCCATGCCTTCGTACTTCTTGAAGTCATAGTCGTAGCCGGCGGTGAGGTTGAAGCCCCGCGGCAGGCGGTAGCTCGCCTCGAACTTGCCGCGGTGCGTCTTCTGCGACTCGGGATTGTTCTGCAGGATCGCGCCGCCGTGGCCCACGTCGACCAGGTAGTCGACCTGCGGCGTGCGGTCGTCGCGATCCTCGTACGCCCACGATGCCAGCAGGTTGAGCTTGTCCGTGACACGCGACGTCAGCGACCCGAACACGTTGGTCGTATCGACCTTGCCGCCCAGGTCCGAGCGCTTCATGCCCGCGTAGTACGGCACGCGCGCGGAATTCGGCAGGAAGCTGTCGTCCTGCGTCGCGAAGGTCTTGCTGATCTTCAGGTTCGCGCGCGTGTCGCGGCTCCAGTTGTAGCCGCCGGCAATGTGGAACTGGTGCGCCTGGTTGTCCGGCGCGAGCGACAGCGGGCTCATCTGCGTCGGCGAGCCCTGCACCGCAACGGGGTTGCCGGCACCACCGGTGGTGCCGTAATTGACGAACAGCCCCTTGCCCGCCTTGTTCTCGAAGAAGCTGCCGTAATACCCGCCCGAGACGTAGAACTTCTCGGTGGCATAGTCGATCGAGGCCTCGATCTGCTTGTGGTTGGAGTCGATCGGCTCGGGCGTGAACAGCTGGCCGAGGAAGCCGCCGACGTTGCCGTTCGATCCGAACAGGCGCTCGCCCTTCTTGTCCTCGTTCTTGAACGTGACGTTCGCCTGCAGATTCTTGCTGATGAACTTGGTGGCGGTCAGCGAGGTCGCGGTGCGCTCGGTTTTGAGGTCCTTGTCGTCGATGCGCGTACCGAGGTTGAGCGTGTCGTGGCCGATGCCGGTCACCGGCGTAAACACCACGAAGGGAGCGAAGCGCGGGATCTGGTTGTAGTCGATGCCGACTTTCCAGTCGCCCTGCTGCTCCAGCGACGCACCGAATTCCTGCGTGCGCAGGCCGAGGTCGCGGCCCTCGATGCGCAGCCAGCGGCCCGCATCGGAGCGCTGGATGATCTTGACGTCGGCACTCGCATTAACGCCGTCATCATTGATGCCGTTGTACTGCCGGTAGAGCGGATTGACGTCGTCGAGATATTGCAGCTTGACGCCTGCTTCCGCGACGTTCGGGCTGATCAGCTCCGCGACGTCTTCCTGGGCGATGGCGGACGAGACGGGGAAGGCCATCGACACGGCCAGCGCGAGCACGGTCCGCTTGAAAACGCGATTGTTGTGCATGGTTTCTCTCCCTGACTCTTAACGCCAGAAGCGCAACGCCTTGGAGGCGTTCGCCGGACTGTTGCTGCCATGGATCTCGGTATGGCAATTCAGGCAGCCGCGCGCCTGAGTGACGCCAACGGAATTGAGACCGTTGTTCTGAACCGCCGGAGAGCCGGTCGCGAGACCATTGACGGTGCGGCTGAGATCGGTGTTCGCCGCGACACCCGGAATCGTGCCGAGGTGGTTGGCGGGGTCATGGCACTGCTGGCACAGGAAGGGCGGACGGGTCTTGAGCATCGCGTCGGCGACGGTGCCGTGCGGGTTGTGGCAGTTGGCGCAGTCTTCGGTGACCGGCGCATGGTTATGCACGAAGGGGCCGCGCTTCTCCGCGTGGCAGGTGTAGCAGGTCGCGTTGGTGCTGTCCTTCACGAGCAGTTTCGGACCGGTGGTGCCGTGCGGGTTGTGGCAGTCCGAGCAGGCCATCTTGCCTTCGGGGATGGGGTGGTGCGACGGACGGTTGACCTGCGCGCGCTGCTCCTTGTGGCAGGCGAAGCACACTTCGGCCTGGGTGCGCTTGTCGCGGACCTTGTCGTCGGCGGTGTGCGTGTCGTGACACGAACTGCAGGCGACGTCGCGGCGCTCGTGCGTGCTGCCGGCCCACAGGTGACGCTTGGGATCGGTCTGGTGACAGGACAGGCAGGCGGCGTTGCGCTCGGCAACGGGGGTCGCGGACTGCTTGTCGAAGGTGCGGTCGGGCTTGGGCGGCTTGTCGCTGCCCTTGTAAGTCACGTGCTTGTCGCTGTCGCCGTGACAATCGGTACAGGTGGGCGTGCGGCCGTCGGCGCGCGTGCCGTGCTTGGTCTTGCCGATGTGCAGCACGCCGGGGGCATCCGCCTCGTCGTGACAGGACGTGCATTTGGCATCACCGGCGAGGACGATGTCCTTGGGCGCCTCCTTCGGCGCATCCGCGGCGAACACCGCCCCGGAGCAGACGCTGCCGATACAGGCCAGCACTGCAAGCAAGCTTCGTATTTTTCTCATGTTACCCCCTTGTTTCCAAACGTCATTGCCGCACCGCCCGACCGGGCGGTGCGATTCAGGCCACGCTGCTTACTGCGAAAGGATCCATTCCATGAGGTTCTTGATCTCGGCCTCGTTCTTGGTGTTGATGATCTTGTGCTCTTCTTCGGTGCCGTCCTCGAGCTTCACCTTCGGGCCGGTGGTGATGTTCTTCTTCATCTTCTCGAAGCCTTCCGCTTCCTTGCCCTTGTACTTGGCGGCGATCTTCTTGTACGCAGGGCCTTTCTTGGTCTTGTCGATGGCGTGGCACTTGAAGCAGTCGTTGTCCTTCGCGAGCGCCTTGGCGGCGTCGGCATCCACGGCGTACGACGAGGACGAGGCGAGGATCGCGGCGGTGGCGGCAACGAGCAGCGACACGCGGTTGAGACGGAATTGCATTTGAACTCTCCTGTTGAAGCTGGACTTTCGTCGTAGCGACCGCAGTTGGGGACGCGATCCGACGTGACGAAATTTTCACGAATCCGCGCAAAACCACATATCGGACAGGGTTTAAATTGCGTGTAGGAAAATTCCTAATGCCGCGCAGCCCGCGATCGCGGCCGATGCGGTGCAAGCGCCGGGCGCGCGCGGGCATGCCGCGGCCTTCGCGGCGCGGCGCAGGGGCCCGGCGGGGCCGGAAACGAGGCGGGAGAGGGGAAGCGGAAGGCGCCGCGCGGGTGCGGCGCGGACTTACACGTCGGTCGACTTCACCAGGTGGTGCGCGACCGCATAGCGGATCAGCTCGGACGTATTCGTCATCGACATCTTCTGCAGGATGCGCGTCTTGTGCGTGCTGATGGTCTTGACGCTGAGCGACAGCTCGTTGGCAATGTCGGTGAGGCCCTGCCCGAGCACGAGTCGGTGGAAGATCTGGTATTCGCGGTCCGACAGGGTGGTGTGCGGCAGCTCGTTCGCGGCGGGCATGAGGCCGCGCGCGATCAACTGGGCGACGGTGTCGCTCACGTACACGCCGCCATGCGCGACGCGGCGGATCGCTTGTACGAGCAGCTCGGCGTCGCTCTCCTTGGTCAGGTAGCCCGACGCTCCGGCGTGCAGCGCACGCACGGCGTACTGCTCCTCGTGGTGCATGCTCAGGATCAGGATGGGGAGCTTGGGCTTCTCGTCGCGGATCAGGCGGATGAGATCGAGGCCGCTGCGCCCGGGCATCGAGATGTCGAGCACGATGACGTCCCACTCCTGCTCGCGCACGAGCAGCAGCGCCTCGTTGCCGTTGGCCGCCTCGCCGCACACCGCAAGGTCTTCCGTGTCGGCGAGGATCTGCTTCAGGCCGTCGCGGATGATCGCGTGGTCGTCGGCGAGCAGTACCCTGAGTTTTTCCATCTTGCCTGCCTCATTGCCGGGCCGGGACGGTGACGTCGATCGTCGTGCCGTCGCCGGGCGTGGAGTGGATCACGAAGGTTCCCTGCACCAGGCGGATGCGCTCGCGCATGCCGAGCAGGCCGAATCCCGCCTGATTCGCCGCATCGAGCACGAAGCCGATGCCGTCGTCGCGTACCGTCAGGCGCCAGTCGCTGCCGTCGCGCCGGCACGCCACCCATACGGTACTCGCCTGCGCGTACTTCGTGACGTTGGTGAGGGATTCCTGCAGCACGCGGAACAGCGTCGTCGCCTCGGCGCTGCCCCGCTCGGGTTCGTCGTCGTCCAGATCCAGCACCAGTTCGATGTTGGTCCGTTTGGAGAAATCGTCCGTGAGCCACGAGATCGCGGCGCGCAGGCCCAGGTCGTCGAGGATCAGCGGCCGCAGCTCGTAGGTGATGCGCCGCACCGAGGCGATCGTCTGGTTGAGCTGCTCCTTGATCACGCCCACCTTGTCCTGCAGGTCGGCGCGTTCGCCCGGCAGGCGGCCGCCCAGCCAGGAGAGTTCGAGCTTGATCGCGGTGAGCCGCTGCCCGAGTTCGTCGTGCATTTCGCGCGCGATGCCGGCCCGTTCGTCCTCGCGCACCCGCTGCAGCGCCGTGGACAGTTCCTGCAGCTGGCGATTGGTTTCGCGCAGATGGGTTTCGATGCGCTTGCGCTCGGTCAGGTCGCGCAGCACCACGGTGAGGAACCGCTGCCCCTGGGTCTCGGTGGAGGAAAAGGTAGCGTCGGCGGGGAATTCGCGGCCGTCGGCGTGGCGGGCAGTGAGTTCGGCGCGGCCGCGGCGCGCATGCCGCGGTTCGCCCGAATTGCGCCGCCGCCCGACGATGGCGTGATAGGCGCCGCGCGACTCGCTCCCGAGGAGGCGGTCGAAGGGCTTGCCGATCGTGTCGTCGGCACGGACGCCGAACATCTGCTCGGCCGCGCGGTTGAACAGCACCACGGACAGGTCCTCGTCGATGGTGACGATCGCGTCCATCACCGACTCGACCATCTCGCGCAGGCGCTCTTCGCTGTGCTGCAGCGCGCTCGCCATCAGCGCACGCCGGCGCATGCTCCACGCGACACCGCAGGAGGCCGCCAGCAGCAGCGCGGCGACGATGCCGGCGCCCGCAACGATGGGACGTGCGGTCATCGGCCAGGACACCAGCGCCGAGTCCTGATCCACGGCGACGCCGATCAGGAAGGGATAGCGCGGCACGCGATGGTAGGCGACGAAGCGGTTCTCGCCGGCCAGGGTCTCGGTAACGCGGATCGTGCCGTTCGGGTCGGCCGCCTTCTCGGTGAGCGTAGGCAAACCCGCGACGGGCTGATCGACCTTGTCCATGTCGCTGGGGAAGCTCGCGACCAGGTTGCCGCGCGCGTTGATCAGCTGGATCTGCTTGCCGAAGCGCAGGTCGAGCCGGCGGTAGAACGATTCGAAATAGTTCGCGACGACCGCCGAAGCGACGACGCCGCGGAAATTGCCGCCGGCATCGACGAGCCGCGCGCTGAGGTAGAAGGTCCACTCACCGTCGAAGCGGCGGCGGTACATCTGGCTGATGAAGATCCCTTCGTCCTTGCGCACGAGACGCGCGAAGTAGTCGCGGTCCGCTTCGTTGAAGCCGGGACGGGTGCCGAGCAGGGTCGAATTCATGACGACCCCGCTGGCATTGACGACGAACATCGACGAGTACTGCGGCAGCCCTTCGGCGCGGGCCTTGAGGAGCGCCTGGACGGGGAAGCTGTCGAGTTCGAGCTGCATCCCGATGTTGTCGGAGAGCCTTTCCTGGGCGCCGCGCAGCGCCATCACGACGCCGTCGAGCGTGCGCGCGGTCTGCTCCGCGAGGATGCGGCTGAGGGTCGAGATCTCGCTGCGCGCGTATTCGATCTCGCGCTGGCGCATGTCGTAGAGCAGGAATGCGGTGCCGCCGGCCAGCACCGCCAGCATCAGCGCGGTCAGCAGCATCACCGCGCGCACGGGCGGCTCGATCCAGAACTTGCGTAACAGGCCTGACATCCGGAATTTCCCGCGATAAGGCCGGCACGCCCCTTCCGACCCGATCATCGGTCACGGCCCGCCGGTGCGGGCGGACTATAGAAGGCAGCGCCGCGCTCGGCAAGTTTGAAACAAACAATTCATCGTGGCGGTTCCTGCAACAATCGCCCACCAGAATGTTCGCTCCCGCTATCCGTCCGCGACGTCGCCGCCCGGCATTCCGGTCGCCGGCCCGGGGGTCGGGTAGAATTCCGGCCTTTCCCACCTGCGCATCCGTCCATGGAATTCCTCGCCCCGCTGCTCGACATCGTCCTTCACCTCGACAAGCACCTCGAAGTGCTCGTCAGCACCTACGGCATCTGGATCTACGCGATCCTGTTCGCGGTGATCTTCAGCGAGACCGGCTTCGTCGTGACGCCCTTCCTGCCCGGCGACTCGCTGCTGTTCATTGCCGGCGCGCTGGCGGCGCTGGGCAACATGGACATCTCGCTGCTGATCCTCACGCTGACGGCCGCCGCGGTGCTCGGCAACACCATCAACTACTCGATCGGCCGCTACTTCGGCCCCAGGGTCTTCCACTGGGAGAACTCGCGCCTGTTCAACAAGGCGGCGCTGATGAAGACGCACCTCTTCTACGAGAAACACGGCGGCAAGACGCTGGTGATCTCGCGTTTCCTGCCGCTGTTCCGCACCTTCGCGCCCTTCGTCGCAGGCATCGGCAGCATGAGCTACGCGCGCTTCACGCTGTTCAACGTCGTCGGTGCGGTGGCCTGGGTCGTGTCGCTGACGCTTGCCGGCTACTGGTTCGGCAACATGCCGTGGATCAAGCAGAACCTCACGCTGGTGATCGTCGGCATCATCGTGCTGTCGCTGCTGCCGGTGGTGATCGGCGCGTTGAAGGCACGCTCGACCGCATCCTGAGCGTGACGGACGTGGCGGCGCAGCGTTGCGCCGCCCTGCCCTGAGCACTAGGATGAATTGTCGCCGGCACGAGCGCTCGCCGCCGGCACGGCAATCGGGCCGACGGACGCCGTTGCGGTGCAAGCGCAGAGGAGAGCGTCATGAGCTACGCCGAACGCGCGTTGCGCACGCTGAGCGCGGGCAACCGCACGTTGTTGCGGGCGCAGGACGAGGCAACGCTGCTGCAGGAGATGTGCCGGGTGATCGTCGAGCTCGGCGGCTACCGCATGGCGTGGGTCGGCTACGCCGAGCACGACGAGGAACGGACCATCCGCCCGATGGCGCACCACGGCGTCGAGGAGGGATTCCTGACACTCGGCCACTTCAGCTGGGCCGAAGGCGACACGCCCGACGCACGCGGCCCGACGGCCACGGCGATCCGCAGCGGCAAGACGGTCGTCATCCAGGACCTGCACAACATCCCCGACGTGCAGCTGCCGATATCGCTCAATGAGTCCTTCAGGCGCGGGTATGCGGCGCTCGCTGCCTTCCCGCTGATCATCAAGGGCGAAACCATCGGCAACCTGACGATTTTCGCCACCGAGCCCGATGCTTTCGATGAATGCGAGACCGGGCTCCTGGCCGAGATGGCGGACGATCTCGCCTTCGGCATCGCGACGCTGCGCATGCGCGAGCGCCACCGCGAGGCGGAGGAGACGATCCGCCACATGGCATACTTCGACGCGCTGACCGACCTGCCCAACCGCAGCTCGGTGGGCGAAACGCTCGCCGTGGAGATCGCGCAGGCGCAGCAGGAAAACCAGTCGATGGCAGTGCTGCTGCTGAAGGTCGGGCGCTTCCAGGAGATCAGCGACACGCTGGGCTATCAGGAGGGCGACCATCTGATCGTCGAGATGGCCGGGCGCCTGCAGCACATCGCCGGCCCGAACAAGTCGGTCGCGCGCGTCGGCGAGGACGAGTTCGCGATCATCATGCCGCGCTCGAGCGCGGAAGCGGCGATGCGCGTCGCGCACCATGCGATGCGCGAGGTGTGCGACCCGGTGATCTTTGCCGGGCTGGCGATGGATCCGCACGCCCATATCGGCATCTCGCTATACCCCGGGCATGGCAATACGCCCGAGGCGTTGCTGCGGCGTGCGAAGATCGCCGCAGTGCAGGCGCGCAGGACGGCGTGCAAGTACACGCTGTACAAGGGCACCGAAGACCGCGAGAGCACGCGCCGGCTGGAGCTGATGAGCGAGCTGCGCAGCGCGATCGACCAGAACGAGCTGCTGCTGTACTGCCAGCCGAAGGTCGCCATCCGCAGCAGCGAGATCTGCGGTGCCGAGGCGCTGGTGCGCTGGCAGCACCCGCAGCACGGCATGATCGCGACGGGCGAATTCATCGCACTCGCCGAACACGCCGGCCTGATCATGCCGCTGACGCGCTGGGTGCTCGAAGCCGCCTTCCGCCAGTCCTACGCGTGGCACGAAAAGGGGATCAAGCGGCCGCTGTCGGTGAACCTGTCGGCGCAGGACCTGCGCGATCCGCGCCTGATCGACCGCATCAGCGGCCTGTTCGCAACCTGGGCGCTGCCACCCGAGCTGGTGCAGTTCGAACTCACCGAAAGCGCGCTGATGGAGGATCCGGCCGGCGCGCTGGAGACGCTCGTCCAGCTCAAGGATCTCGGCGTCGAACTCTTCATCGACGACTTCGGCATCGGCTATTCCAGCCTGAGCTACCTGCAGAAGCTGCCGGTCGATTCACTCAAGATCGACCATTCCTTCGTGACCAGCATGCTGACCAACGCGGGTTCCGCGGTCATCGTTCATTCGACCGTGGAACTGGGGCACAACCTGGGTCTGGGCGTGGTCGCCGAGGGCGTGGAGAGCGAGGCGCTGTGGGACCGGCTCCTGGAGTTGAACTGTGACACCGCGCAGGGCCACTTCGTCGGCCGGCCGATCCCGACCGAACAGTTCGACGAATGGGAGGCTCAGTCGCCGTGGAGCCGTTCGCCGGGCGGTGACGTCGCGCTGCACTGAGCGCCCCGCCCCGCCCGTGCGCGGACGTCAGATCACGCCCTGCGCCAGCATCGCGTCCGCCACCTTCACGAAACCGGCGACGTTCGCGCCATCCACATAGCTGACCGTGCCGTCCGGACGGCGGCCGTGCTGCACGCAGGCATCGTGGATGCTGTGCATGATGCCGAGCAGGCGCGCATCGACCTCCTCGCGCGGCCACGACAGGCGCATCGCGTTCTGGCTCATCTCCAGACCCGAAGTCGCGACCCCGCCCGCGTTGCTGGCCTTGCCCGGCGCGTACAGTACTCCGACGTCCTCGAACACGCGCACCGCCTCCGCCGTCGAGGGCATGTTGGCGCCTTCGGCGACGCACTTGACGCCGTTCTTGACCAGCTTGCGCGCATCCTCGCCCTCGAGCTCGTTCTGCGTCGCGCACGGCAGCGCGACATCGACCGGCACGTGCCACGGCGACACGTCGGGCAGGAAGTTGGCCTTCACGCGCTGCGCGTAGTCGCTGACGCGGCCGTAGAGGTGGTTCTTCACTTCCATCAGCTCGGCGAGCTTCTCGGTCGTGAAGCCGTCCTCGTCAATCACCGTGCCGCTCGAATCGGACACCGTGACGACCTTCGCGCCGAGCGCCATCGCCTTTTCGACCGCGTACTGCGCGACATTGCCCGAGCCGGACACACTCACGCGCAGGCCGTCGAAGGACATGTCCTTGCGCTTGAGCATCTCCTCGGCGAAATACACGGTGCCGTAGCCGGTCGCCTCGGGGCGGATCAGCGAGCCGCCGAAGGCGAGCCCCTTGCCGGTGAACACGCAGTCGGCGCGGTTCGACAGCTTCTTCATCATGCCCGCCATGAAGCCGACCTCACGGCCGCCCACGCCGATGTCGCCCGCCGGCACGTCGGTGTCGGAGCCCACATGACGGAACAGCTCGCTGACGAAGGCCTGGCAGAAGCGCATCACCTCGGCCGGGCTCTTGCCCTTCGGATCGAAGTCCGAGCCGCCCTTGCCGCCGCCCATCGGCAGCGTCGTGAGCGCGTTCTTGAAGGTCTGCTCGAAGGCGAGGAACTTGAGGATGGAGAGGTTCACCGAGGGGTGGAAGCGGATGCCGCCCTTGAACGGGCCGATCGCCGAGCTGTGCTGGATGCGATAGCCGCGGTTGACCTGCACGTCGCCGTGGTCATCGACCCAGGAGACGCGGAACATGATCACGCGTTCGGGCTCGACCAGGCGATCGAGGAGCCCCTGTTCCGCATACTTCGGATGACTGGAGATGAAGGGCCACAGGCTTTCGATCACCTCGGTGACGGCCTGCAGGAATTCGGGTTGCCCCGGGTTGCGTGCCGCGACGTGTTCCAGAAAGTTCTCGAGCGACTGGTATTTCATCGGATTCCCTCAAATGGTGCATTCAGACGAGTCGGCGATAGTTCGCCCGCATTTATGCACCACCATTGGGCATTCGATCAACGATTTTTTAAATTCTCATTAATCTTCGCCCCAACATGGTGCGCCTCGCGCGCCATCCGGCGCTGCGGGCAAAAAAACGGCGCCCGCAGGCGCCGTCTTTCGTGATGCCGGAGTGCTGTCCGCTTACATGCTGCGGCGATACTGGCCGCCGACCTCGTACAGCGCGCTGGTGATCTGACCGAGCGAGCAGTAGCGCACGGCGTCGACCAGCACCTCGAACACGTTGCCGTTCGCGATCATTGCCTCGCCATCGAAGGGCAGTCCCGCTTCAGACGAAAAACGGGTCGATCAGTTGCAGACCAGCTACCGCCTTGAAGTCACGGATATTACGGGTCATCAAAGGCAAGCCCTCAATCAGCGCACTGGCGGCGATGATCGCGTCCGGCAACTTGATGGCGATGGTCGAGCGCATCTCGATTACGCGCTCGACCACAACCGAGGTCAGGGCAATCTCGTCGAGCTGATCCAGCAGAAAGCGGGCGCGGGCGCGGCTCTCGTCGGTATGGCCACGCCATCCCAGCACCTCCATGCGGGTGATCACCGAGATTCTGGCCTGCTCCCGCAATGCATGCTCAATGCGCTGAAGAACTGGCGCATCGAGGCGCCCGCCAGAAAGTAAATCAGCAGATTCGTATCGACAACGCACGGCATCAGCGGCGTTCGTCCCATTCGTCGCGCATTGCCTCCACTTCGGCGTCGATCTCGTCGGCACTCATCGTTTTCGGCCACGATCCGCGCGCCGCCGCGATCGCCGCATCGAGTTGGCTGGCGTCATGGTGTCGCTCGGCGAACAGGGCATCGACGAGTTGCATCACAGCGGTGCGCTGCGCACACGGTAAGGATTCAAGCTTGTGAATCAGTTCGATGTGCCCCATGGCGATCTCCGACGGTTCTGTACCTAGTGTAGTCAGGCTTGGGGTTTCGCCGCAACCGGGCAGCAAAACGGCGCCCGCAGGCGCCGTTTTGCTGCTGCCGAAGCGGCAAGCGCGTCTTACATGCTGCGGCGATACTGGCCGCCGACCTCGTACAGCGCGCTGGTGATCTGGCCGAGCGAGCAGTAGCGCACGGCGTCGACCAGCACTTCGAACACGTTGCCGTTCTCGATCACGGTCTGGCGCAGCTTGGCCTGCCACTTCGGCGCCTCGGTCTTGTTGCGGGCGTGGAAGTCCGCGAGACGCTTGAGCTGGCCCTGCTTTTCTTCCTCGGTCGAGCGGGCGAGCTCGATTTCCTGCTGCGCCTGGCCCTTCGGGTTGAGGAAGGTGTTCACGCCGATGATCGGGTAGGAGCCGTCGTGCTTCTTGTGCTCGTAGTAGAGCGACTCCTCCTGGATCTTGCCGCGCTGGTAACCGGTCTCCATCGCACCGAGCACGCCGCCGCGCGAGGCGATGGCCTCGAATTCCTTGAGCACCGCTTCCTCGACGAGATCGGTGAGTTCGTCGATGATGAAGGCGCCCTGGTTCGGGTTCTCGTTCTTCGCCAGGCCCCATTCGCGGTTGATGATCAGCTGGATCGCCATCGCGCGGCGCACCGATTCCTCGGTCGGCGTCGTGATCGCCTCGTCGTAGGCGTTGGTGTGCAGCGAGTTGCAGTTGTCGTAGATCGCGATCAGCGCCTGCAAAGTAGTACGAATATCGTTGAAGTCCATCTCCTGCGCATGCAGCGAGCGCCCGGAAGTCTGCACGTGGTACTTCAGCTTCTGGCTGCGCTCGTTCGCGCCGTACTTGTTCTTCATCGCCACCGCCCAGATGCGGCGCGCGACGCGGCCGATCACCGAATACTCGGGGTCCATGCCGTTGGAGAAGAAGAAGGACAGGTTCGGGGCGAAGTCGTCGATGTGCATGCCGCGCGCGAGATACGACTCGACGTAGGTGAAGCCGTTCGACAGCGTGAAGGCGAGCTGCGAGATCGGGTTCGCGCCGGCCTCGGCGATGTGGTAGCCGGAGATCGATACCGAGTAGAAGTTCTGCACCTTGTGATGGACGAAGTATTCCTGGATGTCGCCCATCATCTTCAGCGCGAATTCGGTCGAGAAGATGCAGGTGTTCTGGCCCTGGTCTTCCTTCAGGATGTCGGCCTGCACGGTGCCGCGCACCGAGGACAGCGTCCATTCCTTGATCTTCTGGTACTCGTCGGCGGTCGGCTCGCGGCCGTTGTCGGCGCGGAACTTGGCGACCTGCTGGTCCACCGCGGTGTTGAAGAAGCACGCGAGGATGATCGGCGCCGGGCCGTTGATCGTCATCGACACCGAGGTCGTCGGCGCGCACAGGTCGAAGCCGTCGTACAGCACCTTCATGTCGTCGAGCGTCGCGATCGAGACGCCGGAGTTGCCGATCTTGCCGTAGATGTCCGGACGCGGATCGGGGTCGCAGCCGTACAGCGTCACCGAGTCGAACGCGGTCGACAGGCGGTGGGCGGGCATGCCTTCGGACACGCGCTTGAAGCGGCGGTTGGTGCGGAAGGCGTCGCCTTCGCCGGCAAACATGCGGGTGGGATCCTCGCCCTCGCGCTTGAACGCGAACACGCCGGCGGTGTAGGGGAAGGAGCCGGGAACGTTCTCCTTCATCAGGAATTTCAGCGATTCGCCGTCGTCGTCGAAGTTCGGCAGCGAGACCTTGCGGATCTTGGTGCCGGAGAGCGAATCCGAGGTCAGCTTGGTGCGGATCTCCTTGTCGCGGATCTTCACGACGTATTCGTCGGCGGCGTACAGCTCCTTGGTCCGCGGCCACATGTCGAGGAGCTTCTTCGCGGCCGGCGTCAGCTCGCCGTCCTTCCAGTCGATCATCTCGGCAAACGAACCCGCCTCCTTGCCGCACTGCTCGAACAGCGCCTTGGCGATCTTCAGCGACTGGCGCTCGCGCGCGACGCGGGCCTGCTGCTGGACGTGCTTGTGGTAGTCGCGCACGCTGTCGGCGATCTCGGCGAGGTAGCGCACGCGCTCGGCAGGGACGATCGCGCGGCCGCGGCTCGAGGCCTTGATCGTGACCTTGGGCAAGCTGCCGGGCTTGGCTTTCAGGCCCTTCTCGACCAGGCGCGGGAACATCGCCTGGTACAGCGCGGTGATGCCGTCGTCGTTGAAACGCGCGGCCATCGTGCCGAACACCGGCATTTCGTCGGTCGGGGTGGAGAACAGCTCGCGGTTGCGCTGGTACTGCTTGCGCACGTCGCGCAGCGCGTCCTCGGCGCCCTTGCGGTCGAACTTGTTGATCGCGACGAAGTCGGCGAAGTCGAGCATGTCGATCTTCTCGAGCTGGCTCGCGGCGCCGAACTCGGGGGTCATCACGTACAGCGACAGGTCGACGTAGGGCACGATCGCGGCGTTGCCCTGGCCGATGCCGGAGGTCTCGACGATGACGAGGTCGAAGCCCGCAAGCTTGGCCGCGGCGATGACTTCGGGCAGCGCGGCGGAAACTTCCGAGCCGGTGTCGCGCGTCGCCAGCGAGCGCATGTAGATGTTCTCGTGCTCGATCGCGTTCATGCGGATGCGGTCGCCCAGCAGCGCGCCGCCGGTGCGCTTGCGCGACGGGTCGATCGAGACGATGCCGACGCGCAGCTTGTCGTTCTGGTCGAGACGGAAACGGCGCACCAGCTCGTCGGTGAGGGAGCTCTTGCCCGCGCCGCCGGTGCCGGTAATGCCCAGCGTCGGGGTCTTCACCTTGGCGGCGGCTTCGACGAGCGCCTTCTTCACGTCTTCACCGTAGGCGCCGTTCTCCAGCGCGGTGATGATGCGCGACAGGCTGCGTAGCTGCGTCTTGCGCTCGCCGGTGGTGAGCGCCTTCACGACGGCGTCGGCCGAACCGGGCGCGGCGCTGGTCAGGTCGAAGTCCGAGTTCGCGACGAGGTCGTTGATCATGCCCTGCAGGCCCATCATCGCGCCGTCTTCGGGCGAGTAGATGCGGGTGACGCCGTACTCGTGCAGTTCCTTGATCTCGGACGGCACGATCACGCCGCCGCCGCCGCCGAAGACCTTGATGTTCTCGCCGCCGTTGGCCTTCAGCAGGTCGATCATGTACTTGAAGAACTCGACGTGGCCGCCCTGGTAGGAGGTGATCGCGATGCCCTGCACGTCTTCCTGCAGCGCCGCGTTGACGATCTCGCCGACCGAGCGGTTGTGGCCCAGATGGATGACCTCGGAGCCGGTCGATTGCAGAATCCGCCGCATGATGTTGATCGACGCGTCGTGGCCGTCGAACAGGGCCGCGGCGGTGACGAAACGCACCTTGTGCTGCGGCTTGTAGGCGACGAGCTTCTTGGCTTCGCTGAGATTGGTCATGCCTTCTTCCCTCTGGTTGGCGCCCGGACGGCGCTCGGTCATGTTTGTGGGCTTAATGTTAGAAGGCGGATGGAGCATTTGCCATTGTGCGTGCCGACGACAATCGTGCAAAATCCGCCAATCGCTCATCGCCCGTCAGGACGCTTCCGCATGCCCACCACCCTGCCGCCCCCCGGTGCCGACGCAGCGCCGCTTCGCCCGAAGCGCGCCACGGTGGCGATGGGTTTCGTGACCGGCATGCTCGCGGGCATGCAGGGCCGCGGGCGTGATCCGACCCCCTTCCTCGCCGCGGCCGGCATCGACCTTGCAGACCCCGCCACGCGGGTGCCGATCGACCGTTACGCACGCCTCTACAACGACATCACGCGCGCGCTCGACGACGAAGGCTTCGCGCTGTTCGCCCGGCCGATGCGCACGGACAGCTTCGAGTTCCTGTGCCGCGGCATGCTCGGCGCCGCGACGCTGGGCGAGGCGCTCGACCGCGCCGCACGCTTCCTGCGCATCGTGCTGCCCGACCTCGCGGTGAGCGTGCGCCGCGCCGAGGCCCCGGATGACGAGCGCGCCGAGCTGCGCATCTCCGAGACGCGCCGCCTCGCGGACTGGCGCGGCGACCCGGCGCGCGTGTTCGCCTTCGAATGGCTGCTGCGCCTGATCCACGCGGTGGCGTGCTGGCTCGTCGGCCGCGGCCTGGCGCTCGATTCGGTGCATTTCCCCTACCCGCGCCCCGCGCACGCCGACGATTACGCGCTGGTCTATACGGAACATTCCTTCTTCGACGCCGGCACGCTGGTCGCGCGCCTGCGCGACAACCTGCTCGACCTGCCGGTGCGGCGCGACGAGGCGGCGCTCAAGGCCTTCCTCGACGGCGCACCGGGCAAGATCACGATGCTGTACCGGCGCGACCGCGACATGGTGCTGCGCGTGCGCGACCTGCTGCGCGACGCACTGCCGGCGAGCCTCGCGCTCGAGGACGTCGCTGCCCGCCTGCACCTTTCGCCGCGCACGCTGCACCGCCGCCTCGAGGACGAAGGGGCGACCTTCCGCTCGATCAAGGACGCCCTGCGGCGCGACATCGCGCTGTCGCGGCTCACGAAGACGCAACTGCCGGTCGCGACGATCGCCGCGGAGCTCGGCTACGCCGACACCTCGGCCTTCTATCGCGCCTGCGTCGCGTGGACCGGGGTGTCGCCCGAGCGCTTCCGCAGGCAACTGCATGCCCATGGCGCAGACGCGACGGCGAAGCCGCGGTCGCACTAGAATGGGGCAACACAGCCACCTTCCAGCGCCCTTCCACCCCTGAGCGACCGACCACCCGATGCTTCGCACCCCGCCACCGACCCAGAGCGCCAAAGCGCCGTCGCGCATGTCCTCGCACGAGCTGCGCCGCTACGACCTGCTGCTTGCGGGCCTCGACCTGCTCGACCAGGCGATCGCGGTATTCGATGCGACGCCGAAGCTGGTGACCTGGAACAAGGCGATGCTGCGCCTGCTGGACTTCCCCGAAAGCATGGTGCGCGTCGGCACGCCCTTCGAGGAGTTCGTGCGCTTCAACGCCGAGCGTGGCGAATACGGGGAAGGCGAACTGGAGAAGCTGGTGTCCGAACGCATGGCGGCGGCACGCGCCTTCCTGCCGCACTACGCGGAGCGCAAGCGCCCCAACGGCAAGATCCTCGCCATCCGCGGCGTGCCGATCCCGAACCTGGGCTTCGTCTCGCTGTGGACCGACATCACCGAACAGCGCCGCGCCGAGGAGGTGATCCACCAGCAGAACCTCGAGCTGGAGGCCCGCGTCAAGGCACGCACGCAGGAACTCGAGAACGCCAACGCCCGCCTCGCCCACGCCAACGCGGAGATCGACGAGATCGCGGGCGCGCTGCGCCACAGCGAGGAAAAGCTCAAGACCATCATCGACTCGATTCCCGCGCTGATCGCCTACGTCGACCGCAACGAGATCTACCAGTTCGCGAATCGCGGCTACGCGGAGTGGTTCGGGCTGAGCAAGGAGGCGATCGTCGGGCGCACCATCGAAAGCGTGTTCGGCCCCGAGCTCTATCCGGTCGTCCGGCAGAGGCTCGCGGTCGTGGACCGCGGCGAACGCGTGAGCTACGAGTACGCCCGCAAGCTCGCCAACGGCCGGACGGTGCATGCGCGCAGCGTGATCGTGCCGGAGATGTCCGCGCAGGGCGAAGTGCTTGGCTATTTCGTGCTGTCGACCGACATCACCGAGCAGAAGGCGAGCCAGGCCGCGCTGATCCAGGCGCAGAAAATGGAAGCGGTGGGCCAGCTCACCGGCGGCCTCGCGCACGACTTCAACAACCTGCTGACGATCATCATCGGCAACCTGGCTGCGCTGCAGTCGCAGATGCCGCCGGGCACGCACGGCGAACATCTCGACCCGGCGTTGCACGCCGCACGCCGCGGTGCGGAACTCATCAAGCGCCTGCTCACCTTCTCGCGCGGCCAGGCGCTGGAGCCGCGCGCGGTCGAGGTCGGGGCGCTGGTGCAGGACATGGCGCAGCTGCTCGCACGCTCGCTGACCGAGAACGTACGCCTGCACACGCAGGCGCCTCCGGCGCCGCTGCACGCCTTCGTCGACGCCCACCAGCTCGAGAACGCGCTGCTCAACCTCGCGCTCAACGCGCGCGACGCGATGCCCGACGGCGGCGACCTGACGATCGCGATCGGCGAGCGCCACCTCGACGAAGGGCCGGCCGCGCTGGCCGAGCTGCCGCCGGGCGATTACGTGCAGATCGACGTCACCGACACCGGCAGCGGCATCGCCCCGGAACTGCTGCCGCGCCTCTTCGAGCCCTTCTTCACGACCAAGCCTTTCGGGCGCGGCAGCGGACTCGGCCTGGCGATGGTGTATGGCTTCGTGCGCCAGTCCGGCGGCAACATCCGCATCCGCAGCACGCCCGGCAAGGGCACGACGGTCACCTTCGTGCTGCCGCGTGCGGAAGCCCCCGCGGCGGTCGCCGAGAGCGGTACGGCCCCGCTCGTGAGCGCGGGGCGCAGCGTGTCCGGCCCGGTCCTGCTGGTCGAGGACGAACCCGAGGTGCGGCGCGTCATCCGCCTGCAGCTCACCGCGCTGGGCTACACCGTGATCGAGGCGGCCGATGGCGTCGAAGCGTGGCTGCTGCTCGAAGCCGTATCCGACATCGCGATCCTCGTCACCGACACCATCATGCCCGGCGGCATCGGCGGGCGCGAACTCGTCACGCGCACGCGCGCCTTGCGTCCCGACATGCCCATCCTCATGATTACCGGTTACGCGAGCGACAACGCCCTCGCCGGCACCGCCGAGCTCGACGTGCCCGTGCTGCGCAAGCCCTTCGACCAGGCTACGCTCGCCGCCGCGCTCGACGAGTTGCTCGAACACCCAGGAACCGCAGCCGTCCAGAGAGAGGAAGCCCCCGACCGATGACCGGACAAGAGACTTCGTCGCCGCTGATCCTCGTGCTGGAAGACGAGCCCGACATCGCGCGCATCATCTGCAGCGCGCTGTCGGGCTACGGCTTCCGCAGCGAACACCTGCGCACCGGACGCGACCTGCTCGCGCGTGCGCATCAGACCTCGCCCGATCTCGTGATCGTCGACCTCGGCCTGCCCGACATGGACGGCATGCAGGTGGTGCGCGAACTGCAGGACGGCAGCCCCTGCGCGGTGCTGATCCTCACCGGCCGCAACGACGTCACCGACCGAGTGCTGGGCCTCGAACTCGGCGCCGACGACTACATCGTCAAGCCCTTCGAACCGCGCGAGCTGGTCGCCCGCGTGCGTTCCATCCTGCGCCGCTACGCGCGCTCGGCCACGCCCGAGGCCGGCGCCGAGGCGCCCGCCGAACGCACCGTCGCCCGCTTCGGCGACTGGCGCTTCGACACCGGACGCCACTCGCTGGTGCACGCGGACGGCAGCGAAACCGCCCTGTCGTCGGCCGAAGCCGCCCTGCTGCTGACGCTGGTGCGACGCCCGAACAAGATCCTCAGCCGCGAGCAGCTGCTCGGCGAGCGCGACGTCGACCCGTTCGACCGCAGCATCGACGTGCGCATCTCGCGCCTGCGCCGCAAGCTCGGCGACGACCCGCACAGCCCCAAGATGATCAAGACGGTCTATGGCGCCGGCTACCTGTTCGCCGCACAGGTGAGCTGGGAGTGAGCGCCTCTCGTGCCCGACGCAGGGCATTTGCATGAACGATTCGTAGGGCGGAAAAGCGCAGCGCCTTCCGCCACGCGACGGTTGAGCTGGAGCGGCCGATCATGCGGCGGATAACGCCTTCGGCTCATCCGCCCTACACCCACATCGACGAGCACGATCGGCAGCCGGCACGACCGCGAGATTGTGCGCGCACGATTGCCCGCGCCCCTCTCGACGCCCCCACGCAGACTCGCCATAATTATGAATTCTTAATCCAGACGAATCGCGGAGACACTTCCATGACGCAACGCCCGTTCAAGATCCTCGGCATCCAGCAGATCGCCATCGGCGGCCCGAGCAAGGACAAGCTCAAGACCCTGTGGGTGGACATGCTCGGCCTGGAGGTGACCGGCAACTTCGTCAGCGAGCGCGAGAACGTCGACGAGGACATCTGCGCGATGGGCAAGGGTCCGTTCAAGGTCGAGGTCGACCTGATGCAGCCGCTCGACCCGGAGAAGAAGCCGGCCGTGCATGCGACGCCGCTCAACCACGTCGGCCTGTGGGTGGACGACCTGCCGAAGGCGGTGGAATGGCTCTCCGCCAACGGCGTGCGCTTCGCCCCGGGCGGCATCCGCCGCGGCGCGGCAGGCTACGACATCACCTTCCTGCACCCGAAGGGCAACGACGAGTTCCCGATCGGCGGCGAAGGCGTGCTGGTGGAACTGGTGCAGGCGCCGGCGGAAGTCGTCGAGGCGTTTGCGAAGCTGGCCGGCTGAGCTGACGCCTACAGTTTTGCGACGCTGAAGGTGTCGCACGCCTTCAGCGAGCCCTTCTCGAGGCCGGTGCGGAACCAGCGCACGCGCTGCGCGGAGCTGCCGTGCGTGAAGCTGTCGGGCACCACCTGCCCCTGCGTCTGCTTCTGCAGGCGGTCGTCACCGATCGCGGTGGCGGCCCCCAATGCTTCCTCGACGTCGCCCGCCTCCAGCACCTGGCGGCTGCGATCGGCGTGATGCGCCCATACGCCCGCGAGACAGTCCGCCTGCAGTTCCAGCCGCACCGATAGCTGGTTGCCCTGGCGCTCCGACACGCGCTCGCGCGCCTGTTGCACCTTTTCCGAAATCCCCAGCAGGTTCTGCACGTGATGGCCGACCTCGTGCGCGATCACGTAGGCCTGTGCGAAGTCGCCGGGCGCGCGGAAGCGGTCCTTCAGTTCGTTGAAGAAGGACAGGTCGAGATAGACCTTCTGGTCCGCCGGGCAGTAGAACGGCCCCATCGCCGCCTGGCCGACGCCGCAGCCGCTGCGCGTCGCGCCGGTGTACAGCACCATGCGCGGCTGATGGTACTGCCCTCCGCCTGACTTGAAGATGGTCCCCCAGGTGTCCTCGGTATCCGCCAGCACCATGGACGCGAAGCGTGCCAGCTCGTCCTCGGCCGGCGAGCGCGGCGCCGCGCGCCGGGCGGCCGGTGGCGGCGACTGACTGACGCTCGCGGTGTCGAGGATCACGCGCGGGTCGATGCCGAAATACATCGCGACGAGCGCGATCACGATCGTGCCGACGCCGATGCTGCGACCGCCGCCGAAGCCGCCCCCGCCGCCACCTTCTTCACGGCGATCCTCGATGTTGTCGCTCTCGCGGCCGTTGCGGAACAGCATGCGTTTTCCCCGTCCTGATGTCCTGTAACAACTTCCATTATGGACGAGGCCGGCACAGGTAGCCGTGCTTACGCGTAACTGCGTATGTGCGGACGCCCCGCTCGGCCTTGTCGCGATTGTCCGCTTTGCATGCTGCGGCCGCAGGGCGCCGGGCGGGCCCATCGCGGAGCGCAGCGGCCCGGCACATCCCGACCCCGCCGCCGGCGGGGAAGTCCGGCGGACACACACCGGGGCAGCGCCCCCCGTGAATGCTGCGGCGCAAAACTTGCTAGGTTTCCCGTATTGACTGTGCGGTCATTCGTTCCCGGCCGCCCGTGGCCGGCGGACAAATCCGGTGCCGCGGGCGCAGCCGGGAATGGTCGTTCGACCGCATCCGGAAATCGTCGTCTTCCTGCAGGAGGGGCCGCATGAGCAAGACTCCGGTCCGCAACGAGCATCTCCAGCTCGTCGCCATTTATGAAATCAGCAAGATCCTGGGCGAAGCCGTGGACCTCCCGCGGATGATGCACAGGATCCTGAACGTGTTCACGATCTATCTCGAGACCCGCCAAGGGACGATCAGTCTGGTGCACGAATCGGGCGAATTGCACCTGGTTGGTGCAAGCGGCATGTCAGGGGAGGAATTCCGCAAGTGCCGCGAATGCATCGGCGAAGGCTTGCCCGGGCGGATCTTGCGCAGCGGGATGCCCGTCGTGATCCCGGACATCACGAAGGAACACGGCTTCATCCATTGCGCCAGCTGCACCGGCGAACTGGAGGGGCCGGGGCGGCGCGTGGCGTACATCGGCGTGCCGATCCGCACCGGTCGCGAGGTGGTCGGCGTGATGGGCGTCGAGCGCGTAGTCTATGACGCCTCGCACCGCTTCGACGCCGACGTGCATCTGCTGAAGATGGTGGCCAACCTGATCGGCCAGGCCGTGCGCCTCCATCACGAGCGCAGCGCCGAGGCGGTACCGCTCGCAGAGGAGCGGCGCGCGCCGATGCAGGCGCGGCGGCGCGAACGCTACAGCCTCGACAACGTCGTCGGCAATTCGTCGTCGATGCAGAAGGTATTCGCCGAGGTCCACCAGTCGGCACCGTCGCGCTCGACCATCCTGCTGCGCGGCGAGAGCGGTACCGGCAAGGAGGTGATCGCGCGCTCGATCCACTACCTGAGCCCGCGTCGCGACGGCCCGTTCATCAAGGTGAACTGTGCGGCGCTGTCCGAGACGCTGCTCGAATCGGAACTCTTCGGGCACGAGAAGGGCGCGTTCACCGGCGCCCAGTTCGAGCGCAAAGGGCGCTTCGAGCTCGCGAACGGCGGCACGCTGTTCCTCGACGAGATCGGCGAGATCTCGCTCGCCTTCCAGGCCAAGCTCCTGCGCGTGCTGCAGGAACGCGAGTTCGAGCGCGTCGGCGGCAACCGCCCGATCAAGGTCGACGTGCGCCTGATCACCGCGACCAACCGCGACCTCGAGCGCGCGGTGGCGGGCGGGGATTTCCGCTCCGACCTGTACTACCGCATCAACGTCGTGAGCATCTTCATGCCGCCGCTGCGCGAGCGGCGCGAGGACATCCCCTCGCTGGTCGATCACTTCCTCGCGCGCTATAACGGCGAGAACGAGCGCGAGCTGGAGATCACGCCCGAGGCGATGCACATCCTGCAGCACTGCTACTGGCCGGGCAACGTGCGCGAGCTGGAGAACTGCGTCGAGCGCACGGCGACGATGACACGCGGCACGCTCATCCGCGACCTGAACATCCCCTGCCAGCACAACCGCTGCCTCACGCAGCTCCTGCACGAGCTGAACGACGAGGGCGCCGGCGAGCGGCCGACGAGCCGCATCGTGACAATACCGATCCACCGGGCGCCGCCCGAGGACGCGCCGAAACCCGAGGCCGGCCTGTCGGAGCGCGAAACGCTGTTGTGGGCGCTGGAGCAGTCGCGCGGCGTGCAGGCGAAGGCGGCGCGGCTGCTGAACCTGTCGCCGCGCCAGTTCGGCTACGCGCTGCAGAAACATGACCTGCGTGTGAAGAAGTTCTGATCCGCCCCTCCCCTTCCCTTTCCCCTTCCCTTGCGGGCCACGGCGCTCCCCTCTCCCGGCGCCGTGGCCTTTTTTCGTCCGCGCACGACGCCCCCGGCCGCGACGTCGCGCTCTCGACAATACGTCGCGACGCGTTGCGAATGTCCGGATTGTCACGCGCTGCTGCGAGCGCACAATCCGCGCAAGCCACTGATTATTTGCAACAAACATCGATGGCATGGTTCTGGCTCTGTGAGTCGCGAAGGGGCGAAGTCCCCGTCACCACTCACAGAGAGGTCTCCATGGAAGCTACCGCTTATGTTGGCGTGCAGGACATCAAGCCGCTCGCGCAGCTGCTCGACAAGGTCGCGGAACACAAGGGCTGCGGCACCTCGAGCGGCAGCGGCAAGGCGAGCTGCGGCTCGTCGGCAGGTCCCGCGGACATGTCGCCGGAAGTGTGGGAGAAGGTGAAGAACCACCCCTGCTACAGCGAGGAAGCCCACCACCACTACGCCCGCATGCACGTAGCGGTGGCGCCGGCCTGCAACATCCAGTGCAACTACTGCAACCGCAAGTACGACTGTGCCAACGAGTCGCGCCCGGGCGTCGTCAGCGAGAAGCTCACGCCGGAGCAGGCATCGAAGAAGGTGCTCGCGGTCGCATCGGCGATCCCGCAGATGACGGTGCTGGGCATCGCCGGCCCGGGGGACCCCCTCGCGAACCCGGAGAAGACGTTCAAGACCTTCGAGCTGATCGCGAAGACCGCACCGGACATCAAGCTGTGCCTGTCGACCAACGGGCTGGCGCTGCCGGACCACGTCGACACGATCAAGTCCTTCAACGTCGACCACGTGACGATCACCATCAACATGGTCGATCCGGAGGTGGGCCAGCACATCTACCCGTGGATCTACTACCAGAACAAGCGCTGGAAGGGCATCGACGCGGCGCGCATCCTCAGCGAACGGCAGCTGCTGGGGCTGGAGATGCTCACCGAGCGCGGCATCCTGTGCAAGGTGAACTCGGTGATGATCCCGGGCATCAACGACCGCCACCTCGTCGAGGTGAACAAGGCCGTGAAGTCGCGCGGCGCCTTCCTGCACAACATCATGCCGCTGATCTCGGCGCCCGAGCACGGCACGGTGTTCGGCCTGACCGGCCAGCGCGGCCCCTCGGCGCAGGAGCTGAAGGCGCTGCAGGACGCCTGCGAGGGCGAGATGAACATGATGCGCCACTGCCGCCAGTGCCGCGCCGATGCGGTCGGGCTGCTGGGCGAGGACCGCAGCGCCGAGTTCACGACCGACAGGATCGACGCGATGGAGGTCGAGTACGACGCGGCGACGCGCCAGGCCTACCAGGAACTGGTCGAGGAGCAGCGTCAGGCGAAGGTCGCCGCGAAGCGGGAAGAACTCGCGGAGCTCGCCGGCGCGGACAGCGACATCAAGCTGATGATCGCGGTCGCGACCAAGGGCGAGGGCAAGGTCAATGAACATTTCGGCCACGCGAGCGAATTCCAGGTGTACGAGGTCTCGACCGCCGGGGCGAAGTTCGTCGGCCATCGCCGCGTCGATCTTTACTGCCAGGGCGGCTACGGCGAAGAGGACGCGCTGCCGACGGTGGTGCGCGCGATCAACGACTGC
Source organism: Aromatoleum tolulyticum (assembly GCF_900156155.1). Classification (GTDB taxonomy): domain Bacteria; phylum Pseudomonadota; class Gammaproteobacteria; order Burkholderiales; family Rhodocyclaceae; genus Aromatoleum; species Aromatoleum tolulyticum. The sequence goes on along the minus strand of NZ_FTMD01000016.1, from coordinate 56,226 downwards.
CATGCGGTGTTCGTCGCGAAGATCGGCGGCTGTCCGCGCGACGAGCTGAAGGCCGCGGGCATCGACCCGGTCGACCGCTACGCCTTCGAGTTCATCGAGCGCTCGGCGATCGCCTACTTCCGCGAATACCTCGACAAGGTCGCCGCGGGCGAGATCGTCCATCAGCCGCGCGGCGATGCCGACATCCGCCAGGGCGCGTACGTCGCAGCGGCTTAGGGACAGGAGATTGCCATGGCCTACATGATCGTCGCCGACCAATGCACCGGCTGCTGTGCGTGCGAGCCCGAATGCCCGAACAAGGCGATCAGCGCGCACAAGAGCATCTTCGTGATCGACCCGGACAAATGCACCGAATGCGTCGGGCACCACGACGAGCCGCAGTGCGTCGCGGTGTGCCCGATCGACGACACCTGCATCATCGATGAAACCTGGCCCCGTGAAGAGGCCGCCTGAGGAGATCAACCCATGAACATTTCCATCACCCCCGCCGCCGAGAAGTTCATGCGCCGCATGGTGCGCTTCGGCGGAGGCGGGCCGGATGCCGGCTTCCGCCTGCAGGTCACGGCCGGCGGCTGTTCCGGCTATGCGTCGGAGTTCAATGTCGAGCCGCCGCGCGCCGGGGACGCGACGCTGGACTGGAACGGCCTCACGCTGATCCTGCCGACCGAGTCGCGGCTGCTGCTCGAGGGCGTGACGATCGACTTCGCCGACACGCCGATGAGCTCCGGCCTGACCTTCATCAACCCCAACGCCGCGAGCTGCGGCTGCAGCACGAGCGCCCCGTCCGGCCCGGCGGGGGTGGCGGCGATCAGCATCGACTCGATCCGCCGCAAGGCCTGAAGGCGCGATCATGGTCCCCGACACTGACACTCTTCCCGACGGCATCCCGGCGGTCGACTGGCAGGGTCGGGCGATCGACTGTACGAACTGCCCCCACCGCGAACTGCGCGCCGCCGGCCGCTGCACGCCGGGGCATGCCTGCGTCGCCGACCGCTACGCGAAACGCATCGACCGCTTCTTCGCGTGGAACCCGAACGTGGCCGACACCTGCCTCGACCATCCCTACTTCGAGGTGCGCGCCGTCGCCGCCAAGCACGCCGACCTGTTCCTGCTGCCGCGGCTGCTCGGCGATCCGGACGAGACCGTGCGCTGGAGCATCGCCCAGCGCCTGCCGCAGCGCTACCTGATGCAGATGCGCGACGACCCCGACCGCGAAGTGCGCATCCGCGTCGCGGCGCGGCTGGAGCCGGCGGCGCTGAAGAGCATGCTCGACGACCCGGACTACTACGTGCGCACGGTGATCGCCCGCCGCCTGCCGCCCGGCCTGCTGCGCATGCTGCAGCACGATCCGGACCGCGAGGTGCGCGTCGCGGTGGCCCGCCGCATCGACGCCGAGGGCCTGCGCGGCATGGCCGGCGACGCCGATCCCGGCGTGCGCCTCGTGGTCGCGCAGCGCCTGCCGGCCGCGCAACTGCCGCTGCTGGCGGACGACCCGGACTGGCGTATCCGCCATGAAGTCGCGCAGCGCATCGAGCCGTCGCGCCTCGGTTCGCTGCTCGACGACGAGGATGCCGCGGTACGCGAGGCCGCGCGCGGCCGCGGAAACCGCGTCGCATGAATGCCACCGACCCAGGAGCCCAGCATGAAGATCAACCGTGACGGCGACATCGTGGAACTGAACGCTCCGCCGCGCTTCGGCTACGGCGAGAAAGTCATGAGCACGAAGACCGTGCGCAACGACGGCACCTTTCCGGGCCGCGAGATCGGCGACATCCTCGTCAAGAAGGGCGACGTCGGCTACGTCAGCAGCATCGGCACCTTCCTGCAGCAGTTCTACATCTATGGCGTCGAGTTCGTCGACCACGGCTACCGCGTCGGCATGAAGGGGCGCGAGCTCGAATCGCTCGACTACGACGACGATGAAGACGAGGCCGATGCCGCAACGGCCGCGGCCGATCTCGAAAACATTCCGGGAGCACCCGCATGATCGATCCGAGACTGCCGAAATTCGACTGGGGCATGCGCGTGATCGCTGTCGCCGACCTGCTCAACGACGGCTCCTACCCCGACCGCGAACCCGACGCCCTGCTCGCCGGCGCCGGCACGGTCGGCGAGATCGTGCAGATCGGCCGCCACACCGAGACCGACGCGCCGGTGTACCTGGTGGAGTTTCCCGACGGCAGCGTGATCGGCTGCCTCGAAGAAGAAATCGCGCGGGCGAGCTGAGCATGAAGGCCCACGCGATGAAACGCTCCGCCCCCGCCCCGGTCGCGCCGGCCGACGCCCCGCGCGCCGGCTTGCGCACCCAGCCCAACGAGCTCGACCTGCGGCGCATCGAGCGCCTGCTGGAAAAGCGCATCCGCTACCGCTACGTGTCGCCGCGCGTCGAGGCCTGCGACGACGGTTACCGCGTCGTCAGCCCGTGCTGCTCGCGCAATGTCGATACGGCCGGTGGCGACATCGAGATCGCGCGCCTCGTGTGGGACGGCGCCGGCGGCAGCTGGCGCCTGTATTCCCGCGACCACGCGCGCGGCGAGTGGATGTTCTACGACAGCGGCCGCCAGATCGACGCGGTGCTGATGGCGCTGCTCGCCGACCCCTTCCGCGTGTTCTGGCCGTAAGCGGACGCTGACGATCATGGGCGCGCCCATCTACCTCGACCACAACGCGACGACCCGGCCCGCGCCGGAGGTGATCGCCGCGATGACTGAGTGCCTCGAACACGGCTGGGGCAACCCGTCGAGCGCGCATCGCCTCGGCACCGAGGCCAAGGGGCGGCTCAATGCCGCGCGCGCTCAGGTCGCGGCGCTGATCGGCGCCGTCGCGGCGCGCATCGTATTCACGGCGAGCGCGACCGAAGCGAACCATATGGCGATCCTCGGCGCGCTCGCGGCGCGGCCGGACCGGCGCCACATCGTCACGAGCGCGGTCGAGCATCCATCCTCGCTGATGCTCTTGCGTCACCTGCAGAGCCGCGGCGTGCGCGTGACGACGCTGGGCGTAGATGCGGAAGGCCGCCTCGACCGCGCCGCACTGGACGCGGCGATCGACGACGACACCGCGCTCGTGAGCCTGATGTGGGCCAACAACGAGACCGGCGTGCTGTTTCCGGTCGCCGAGATCGCCGAAATCGCACAGCGCCGCGGCGTGCTGTTCCACTGCGACGCCGTGCAGGCCGCCGGGCGCGTGACGATCGACCTCGCGCAGCTGCCGATCGACCTCCTCACCCTGTCGGCGCACAAGCTGCACGGCCCCAAGGGCGTCGGCGCGCTCCATGTACGCAAGGACTTCGCGCTGCCGCCGATGGTCTTCGGCCATCAGGAGCGCGGCCGGCGCGGCGGCACCGAGAACCTCGCCGCGATCGTCGGTTTCGGCGTCGCCGCCCAGCTCGCTGCGCGCGCGCCGACCGAGGACATCCCCCGCCTCGCCGCGCTGCGCGACCGGCTCGAATTCGGCCTGCTGCAACGCATCCCGCAGACCCGCCTCAACGGCGCCGTCGCCGCGCGCATCGGCAACACGACGAACCTGCGCTTCGCCACCGTCGACGCCGAGATCGTGCTCGACCGCCTCGACCGCGCCGGCATCTGCGCCTCCAGCGGCTCGGCCTGCGCGGCCGGCGGCAGCGAGCCCTCGCCGGTGCTGCTCGCGATGGGCCAGAGCCGCGCCGAGGCGCTCGCCGCGCTGCGCTTCTCGCTCGGGCGCGACACCACCACCGCCGACATCGACCGGGTCCTCGAGCTGCTGCCCTGCATCGTGTGCCCGCTCGTCGGAGAGGCGGCATGAATCCGATTCACGCAAACCTGGAGCCCGCACCATGAAAATCATGATCCGCAAGGACCACGCCGGCGCGCTGTCGGCCTACGTGCCCAAGAAGGACCTCGAGGAGCCCATCGTCGCGATGGAGAAGGAAGGGCTGTGGGGCGGCAAGGTCACGCTCGGCAACGGCTGGCAGCTGGAACTGCCGGAGATGGCGGCCGACACGCGGCTGCCGATCACGGTCGAAGCACGCCGCCTCGGAGACTGAGATGAGCGTCACCGCGGAACAGCTCGCCCACGTGTGCACGCTGCTGCAGCGCACCGGCCCCGCCGAGAACCCGCTGCCGGCACTGCGCGCGGCCCTTCCCGGCATGGTGTTCACGCGCTGCGACGCCTCCGACATGGACGGCGAGACCCCCGCGACGCGCGCCGGCGACTACGACCTCTACCTCGTCGACAACTCCGACCATTGCTGGCGCATCACGACCGACCCGCAGCACGCCGGCGGTGTCGTGATCGCGGCGCACAGATAGCGAGACGCACCATGGACGACGGCTGGATCCCCCTCAACGACCCCGACATGAGCCTCGCCGAGATCGACGCGGTGAGCGCGGTGCTGAAGTCGTCGCGCCTGTCCGCCGGCCCGCGGGTCGAAGCCTTCGAGGACGAATTCGCCGACTACGTCGGCCGCCGCTACGGCATCGCGGTCGCGAGCGGCACGCTGGGCCTGATGCTCGGGCTGCGCGCGATGGGCATCGGCCCCGGCGACGAGGTGATCGCGTCGGCGTACGGCTGGCACCAGATCGCCCATGCGATCGTGCTCGCGGGCGCAACCCCGGTGTTCGCCGAGATCGACTACTGGTCGGGCTGCCTCGCGCCCGACAAGGCGGCGCAGAAGATCGGCCCGAGGACGCGCGCAATCGTCGCCGGCAACAGCAACGGCCATCCGGCGGCGTGGAACGAATTCCGCCAGCTCGCGGCGACCCACGGTCTGAAGCTGATCGAGGACTCGACCGAAGCGATCGGCTCGCGCTACCAGGGCCGGCTCGTCGGCGGTTTCGGCGACCTCGCGATCTTCGACTTCTCGCAGCCCTCGGCGCTGTGCTGCGGCGAAGGCGCGATGATCGTCACCGACGACCCGGAACTCGCGAGCGAGCTGCGCTACCACCGCAGCCGCGCGCTCGACGAGCGCTTCTCGATCTCGATCGCCAACCGCGTGCCCGCCCAGGCCGGCATCGGCGACGTGACCGCCGCGCTGGGCCTGGCGCAGCTGCAGCGCATCGACGAGATCCTCGCACGGCGCAAGAAGGTCGAGAGCTACTACCTCGCCCAGATCCAGTCCTTCGAAGGCATCAAGCCGCCCTACATCGCGCCCGAGATCGACGAGATCCACTGGCTGCTATTCCTCGTGCATCTGGGCACGCGCTTCACGAAGAGCGCGCGCAACCAGATCGTCGACGACCTCGCGACCGAGTCGATCGGGGCCGCCGCCTTCTGCAACCCGCTGCACCAGCAGTACTTCTACTCGACGCTCGGCTACAAGCGCGGCGACCTGAAAGTCACCGAAAAGATCGCCGACCGCGCGCTCGCCCTGCCCTTCCACGCTCACCTCGCCGAAGACCAGGTGCGCTTCATCGTCCAGACCGCCAAGGATTCGTCGGTGAATGTCGGCGCCGGCGCGGCGATCTACTGATACCCCCCTCGGAGACCGGAAATGACTGCAAACGCCCCCGCGCTGGAAGACATCGGCGCCGCCCTCGCCGCCGGCACGCTGATCCCCTACCTCGGCCCCGGCATGCTCGACCTGCTGCCCGACTGCCCGGTGCCTGCCTCGCCCGAGCAGCTCGTCGCCACGCTCACCGCGAAGACCACCGTGCCGCACAAGATCCGCGGCAAGCTCACCGCGGCGGCGCAGTACATCGAGAACTTCAAGCACCGCAAGAGCCTCGTCGCGCTGATGAACGACGCCTACGCCGTGAGCGTGCCACCCTCGGTGCTGCATCGCCGGCTCGCCGAACTGCCGCTGCCGCTCGTCGTCGACGCCTGGTACGACGACGCGATGCCGGCCGCGCTCGCGCCGCGACGCGACTGGGGCCAGGTGCAGGGCCTGTCGCAGTCCGAGCACTTCGGCAACTGGTTCGGCTTCTACGACGCCGACGGCGCGGTGACACCGGACGAATACGCCGCCGGCTGGACCACGCTGCTCTACAAGCCCCTCGGCGGACGCGCCCCGGCCGCGAATTACCTCGTCTCCGACTCCGACTACGTCGAGGTGCTGACCGAGATCGACATCCAGACGCCGATCCCGCAGGCGGTGCAGTACCTCCGCAGCGGGCGCAACTTCCTCTTCCTCGGCTGCCGCTTCAACGACCAGCTGCAGCGCAGCTTCGCGCGCCAGATCATGAAGCGCTCGTCCGACCGCCACTGGGCCGTGCTGCCGGGCGAGCCGACGAAGAACGAGCTGCGCTTCCTCGCCGAACAGAACATCACGCGCATCGACCTGCCGCTCGCCGAGTTCGCGGCGCGGTTCGCCACGCTCGGCGCGGAGGCGGCAGCGGCATAAGCCCCCACAACAGGCCCCTTCCCGGAAAAGGAGCGCACCCCATGTACGCAGGCGACCACTGGAACCCGCAGGCCCTCGGCCTGATCCCCACCGTCATCGAACAGAGCGGCCGCGGCGAGCGCGCGTACGACATCTACTCGCGGCTGCTGCGCGAGCGCGTGGTCTTCCTCGTCGGGCCGGTGAACGACGCCACCGCGAACCTCGTCGTCGCCCAGCTGCTGTTCCTGGAATCCGAGAACCCGGACAAGGACATCCACTTCTACATCAACTCGCCGGGCGGCTCGGTCACGGCCGGGCTTGCGATCTACGACACGATGCAGTTCATCAAGCCGGACGTATCGACGCTGTGCGTCGGCCAGGCCGCCTCGATGGGCGCCTTCCTGCTCGCCGCCGGGGCCGCCGGCAAGCGCTTCGCGCTGCCCAACTCGCGGATCATGATCCACCAGCCGCTGGGCGGCTTCCAGGGCCAGGCCTCGGACATCGCGATCCACGCGAAGGAGATCCTCTACCTGCGCGAACGGCTCAACGCCATGCTCGCCAGGCACAGCGGCAAGACCGTCAAACAGATCGATAAGGACACCGACCGCGACAACTTTCTTTCCGCCGAGGCAGCGGTCGCCTACGGGCTGGTGGACGAGGTCCTCGCCCACCGCGGCGCGCCTTCGGCCCCACGAGCCTGACACGGAGGGCTGCAGCATGTCAGAGAAGAAATCGTCCCCGACCGGCGTGCCGGTCCACTGCTCGTTCTGCGCCAAGAGCGCCGCGGAAGTGCGCAAGCTGATCGCCGGTCCGTCGGTGTTCATCTGCGACGAATGCATCGACCTGTGCAACGACATCGTGCACGACGAGGCGGCGAAGCTCACCGCCGCGGCGCTCGCCGACGGTGACCGCGCCCTGCCCACGCCGACGCAGATCCACGCGATCCTCGACCAGTACGTGATCGGCCAGCAAGCCGCGAAGCGCATCCTCGCGGTCGCGGTGTACAACCACTACAAGCGCCTGCGCCACCAGCACGACACGGCGGGCGGCGGCGACGTGGAGCTGTCGAAGAGCAACATCCTCCTCGTCGGTCCCACCGGCTCGGGCAAGACGCTGCTCGCGCAGACCCTCGCGCGGCTGCTCGACGTGCCTTTCGTGATGGCCGACGCGACGACGCTCACGGAGGCCGGTTACGTCGGCGAGGACGTCGAGAACATCATCCAGAAGCTGCTACAGAAGTGCGACTACGACGTCGACAAGGCCCAGCGCGGTATCGTGTATATCGACGAGATCGACAAGATCGCGCGCAAGTCGGACAACCCCTCGATCACGCGCGACGTCTCCGGCGAAGGCGTGCAGCAGGCGCTGCTCAAGCTCATCGAAGGCACCGTCGCGTCGGTGCCGCCGCAGGGAGGGCGCAAGCACCCGGGGCAGGACTTCATCCCGGTCGACACCGGCAACATCCTCTTCATCTGCGGCGGCGCCTTCGACGGACTCGAACGGGTCATCCGCCGCCGGCGCGAGAAGGGCGGCATCGGCTTCGCTGCGGAACTCAGCGACGGCGAAGACCGGCGCAGCCTCGGTGAACTCTTCGCCGACGTCGAGCCGGCCGACCTGATCCGCTTCGGCCTGATCCCCGAATTCGTCGGCCGGCTGCCGGTCGTCGCGACGCTCGCCGAGCTCGACGAGGCCGCGCTCGTGCAGATCCTCGTCGAGCCGAAGAACGCGCTGGTCAAGCAATACCGCAAGCTGCTGGAAATGGAAGGCGTGGAACTGGAGATCCCGCCCGCGGCGCTGTCGGCGATCGCCCGCAAGGCGCTGGCGCGCAAGACCGGTGCGCGCGGCCTGCGCTCGATCCTCGAAGCGGCGCTGCTCGACACGATGTACGAGCTGCCGGGGCGGCACGACGTGCAGGCGGTGCATGTCGGCGCCGAGGTGATCGAAGCGGGCGCCGCGCCGCTGCTGCTGCCCGCGCACGAGGAATTCGCCGAGGCCGCCGCCTGAGCGCGGCCCCCCGGCGTAGCCCCCTTTAGTTGCCGGGCTGCAGCGTGACCGACAGGCTCAGCGGCTTGCCCTCGCGCAGCACGCCCAGCTTCACGACATCGCCGACGCGATGGTCGTCGAGGCGGGCCGTGAGCCTGGCGACCGAATCGACGGGCTTGTCGTCGAGCGAGACGATGATGTCGCCCGGATACATGCTGCCGTCGATCTCGCGGCGGATGCCGCGCAGGCCCGCCTTGTCCGCCGCCGACCCGGGCATCACGCGCAGCACCACGATGCCCTCCACCTCGAGTTCGCGCTGCAGGCGCTCGTTCACGCCCTCGTCGATCTCGATGCCCAGCACCGGGCGGACATACTTGCCGTTGCGGATGAGCTGCGGCACCACGCGCATCACGGTATCGACGGGCACGGCGAAGCCGATGCCGGCGGACGCGCCGGACGGGCTGTAGATCGCCGTGTTGATCCCGATCAGCCGCCCGTTCGAGTCGAGCAGCGGACCGCCGGAATTGCCGGGATTGATCGCGGCGTCGGTCTGGATCAGGTGCTCGATGGTGGTCTCGCCGCCTTCGCCGGGCAGCGAGCGGTCCAGCGCCGACACGATACCGGTCGTCAGTGTCCAGTCCAGGCCGAAGGGGTTGCCGATCGCGAACACCTTCTGCCCCACCCTGAGGTCGCCGCTCGTGCCGATCGGCACCGGCGGCGGGCGTTTGAAACCGACGCCGATCCTGAGCACCGCGATGTCGTGCGCCGGACTCGCCCCGACCAGCGCCGCCTGGTAGTCGCGCCCGTCGGAAAGCTTCACGGTCGCCTGCGAGGCGCCCTGGATCACGTGGAGATTCGTCACGACGTGGCCGGCGTCATCCCAGATGAAGCCCGAACCCGTGCCGCGCGGCACCTGCATCACGTTGCGCGTCCACGCGTCGCGCACGAGCTGGGCCGTCGTGATGAACACGACCGAACCGCGCGCATGCTCGAACAGCTCGATGGTCGATTTCTCGTCCGCGGCGAGGTCGCCGCGCGGCGTGACGGTGCGCTCGGCCGCCTGCTTCGGGCTGAACCAGTCCTCGATGGCCGGCAGCACCTTCCACAGCAGCATCAGGGCTGCAAGGGCGAGCGTGACGATGAGCAGGCGCTGCAGGAATCGGTCGCGCGGCGGCGCGACAGGCGGAAATCGGTTGTAGGGGGTCATGATCGGGTCGAATGCGAAGCGGGTGGCCGGCGCAGCGCGGGTCGCCGCGGCAGCCGGTAGCCGTGAAACCCGCAAGATACCAACAGCAGCGCCGCCCGCGCCATAGGCAGACGCCGCGGCGTGCTCCCCTCAGTGCCGCGTGATCGAATCCGCCACCTTGGCGAACGCGGCGACGAGCTGCGCGCGCAGCTCGGCGTCGGCCACCTGCTCGTCGAGCGCGCGCGTCATGCACAGCATCCACGCCGCGCTCGCCGCGCGGTCGATGCCGAAACCGGCATGCGCCCGCCCCAGTCGCGGCGGGCCGTGGCGCTGTGCGTACAGCGGCGGTCCGCCCAGCCAGCCCGACAGGAACATGAAGAGTTTTTCCTTCGCGTGCGCCAGATCCTGCGGGTGCATCGCGCGGATCCGTGCCGCCTCGGGCAGTTCGCACATCAGCTCGTAGAAGCGCTCGACCAGGCGGCGCACGCCCGCCTCGCCACCGAGCTTCTGGTAGTGCGGGTTCGCGTTGGCGACGATCTTCGGAAAGGTCGGATGCATCGGGAGGAAGCCTCAACGGACGACAAGGGGAATGCCGAGCGGCGTGCGCCGCCCGAGCTGGGCGTCCACTTTACGCCGTACCGTGGCGAGGTCCAGTGGCCGCGTGAGCAGGCCGTCGGCACCGTATGCGCGCAGCGCGGCGACATCGGGCGCGGAGGCGGCATCGCACACCAGCAGGATCTTCGCGCCGCCCAGATTGGCCCGAAGGTGCGCGATCAGCCCCCCTTCCCGCCCGCCGCACAGGCCGTGCCCCAGCAGGACGAGCTGCGGCGGCCACGCGCTCGCCTTGTCGAGCGCCGCGTCCAGTTCCCCGAACACGTGGGTTTCGTTCTCGTCCGCGAGCATGAACTGCAGCGCGATACCGCTCACGTCATCGTCGTCGATGACGAAGATGCGCTTGTTTTCCACTGCCCGCTGGGTGTCGACGCCGATCTGCATGATGCGCTCCTGTGCGTGAAGTCCATCCGCAATGAAGCAAGGCCCATTCCGGCGGCACGGCCTGCGCTGCGCAGGCCGCCCACCCCCTGCGCCCGCGCGACGATCGAGCCCGCAGCCGCCATGCAACGACCCTCGCCCGCCCGCGCCGCGGAACGCCGTGCACGCGTCGCTCTGTGCCCTTTGTTCGGTTTGTAAAGCGCGCAGGCGCCTGTCACGGAAACGCGTCAAAACAGTTTTTATTCTTTTTATTCATCACGTTACAAGATTTTCCCCGCACTGGCACAAGGGTTGCTGAAGAGGCTTGCACCGTGATGTCTCGCCGAACGCGCAACTTGAGACGAAGACCTATAAGAGTTTCGGAGCGGCCAATACCGGATGCATGCAACGGTAAGCGCTGAAAACCTCAACCTGATTTTTCGATGTCAAGGAGATTCAAATGTCTGACCTCAGGCAAATCGCTTTCTACGGCAAGGGCGGGATCGGCAAATCCACGACCTCCCAGAACACCCTCGCGGCGCTGGCCGAGATGGGCCAGAAGATCCTCATCGTCGGCTGCGACCCGAAGGCCGACTCCACCCGCCTGATCCTGCACGCCAAGGCCCAGGACACCGTGCTGTCGCTCGCCGCCGACGCGGGTTCCGTGGAGGACCTGGAGCTCGAGGACGTGCTCAAGGTCGGTTACCGCGACATCCGTTGCGTCGAGTCCGGCGGCCCGGAGCCCGGCGTCGGCTGCGCCGGCCGCGGCGTCATCACCTCGATCAACTTCCTCGAGGAAAACGGCGCCTATGACGGCGTCGATTACGTCTCCTACGACGTGTTGGGTGACGTGGTGTGTGGCGGTTTCGCGATGCCGATCCGCGAGAACAAGGCGCAGGAAATCTACATCGTGATGTCCGGCGAAATGATGGCGATGTACGCCGCCAACAACATCTCGAAGGGCATCCTGAAGTACGCCAACGCCGGCGGCGTGCGCCTGGGCGGCCTGGTGTGCAACGAGCGCCAGACCGACAAGGAGTACGAACTCGCCGACGCGCTGGCGAAGAAGCTCGGCACCTCGCTGATCCACTTCATCCCGCGCGACAACGTCGTGCAGCACGCCGAGCTGCGCCGCATGACCGTGCTCGAGTACGACCCGGAATCCAAGCAGGCCGGGGAATACCGCCAGCTGGCGCAGAAGATCCACGCCAACAAGGGCAAGGGCACGATCCCGACGCCGATCACCATGGACGAGCTGGAGGACCTGCTGCTCGAGTTCGGGATCATGAAGCAGGAGGACACGTCGCTGATCGGCAAGAGCGCTGCCGAACTGGCGGCCTGAGCGCCCCCCGCGCGCCTGCGTCCCCGCGCGGGGCTGCAGGCGCGCAATGCGGAGACCTCCGCCGAAAGTGTGGCGCGGCCAGGGTGGCCGTTCGCCCGCCCCGCCGGTCCGCGCTTTGCGCAGAGCTCTCGCAGGTCGAGGGCGTGCCGGATTGACGACTCAGCTGACAACTCAGCGACAACTTAGACCGTGACTGGAGAGCACCATGAGCCTCACCGTTGAAGAAACCAAGACCCGCAACAAGGAACTGATCGCCGAGGTCCTCGAGGCCTACCCGGAAAAGACCGCCAAGAAGCGCGCCAAGCATCTGGCGGTGCACGAGGAAGGCAAGCCCGACTGCAACGTCAAGTCGAACATCAAGTCGCTGCCCGGCGTGATGACGATCCGCGGCTGTGCCTACGCCGGCTCCAAGGGCGTGGTGTGGGGCCCGATCAAGGACATGGTGCACATCAGCCATGGCCCGGTCGGCTGCGGCCAGTACTCGTGGGCGGCGCGCCGCAACTACTACATCGGCACGACCGGCGTCGATAGTTTCGTGACGATGCAATTCACCTCCGACTTCCAGGAGAAGGACATCGTCTTCGGCGGCGACAAGAAGCTGGAGAAGATCATGGACGAGATCCAGGAACTCTTCCCGCTCAACAAGGGCATCACGGTGCAGTCCGAATGCCCGATCGGCCTGATCGGCGACGACATCGAGGCGGTATCGAAGAAGAAGTCCAAGGAATACGGCGGCAAGACCATCGTGCCGGTGCGCTGCGAGGGCTTCCGCGGCGTGTCGCAGTCGCTCGGCCACCACATCGCCAACGACGCGGTGCGCGACTTCGTGTTCGACAAGACCGACCCGGACAAGAACAAGTTCGAGAGCAGCCCCTACGACGTCGCGATCATCGGCGACTACAACATCGGCGGCGACGCGTGGTCCTCGCGCATCCTGCTCGAGGAGATGGGCCTGCGCGTGATCGCGCAGTGGTCGGGCGACGGCACCCTCGCCGAGCTCGAGAACACGCCCAAGGCAAAGCTCAACGTGCTGCACTGCTACCGCTCGATGAACTACATCTCGCGCCACATGGAAGAGAAGTACGGCGTGCCTTGGGTCGAGTACAACTTCTTCGGCCCGTCGAAGATCGAGGCCAGCCTGCGCGAGATCGCCAGCCACTTCGACGACAAGATCAAGGAGAACACCGAAAAGGTCATCGCCAAGTACCGCGCGCTGACCGAGGCGGTGATCGCCAAATACAAGCCGCGCCTCGAAGGCAAGACGGTGATGCTCTTCGTCGGCGGCCTGCGCCCGCGCCACGTCATCGGCGCGTACGAGGACCTCGGCATGAACGTGGTCGGCACCGGCTACGAGTTCGGCCACGGCGACGACTACCAGCGCACCACGCACTACGTGAAGGACGGCACGCTGATCTACGACGACGTCACCGGCTTCGAGTTCGAGCAGTTCGTCGACAAGATCAAGCCCGACCTGGTCGGCTCCGGCATCAAGGAGAAGTACGTCTTCCAGAAGATGGGCGTGCCCTTCCGCCAGATGCACTCGTGGGACTACTCCGGCCCCTATCACGGCTACGACGGCTTCGCGATCTTCGCGCGCGACATGGACATGGCCATCAACAGCCCGGTGTGGGGGCTGGCGAAGGATCCCTTCGCCGAAGGCGAGCCAGCACTCGCCGAAGGCGAACCAACACTCGCAGCCTGACCTTGACGCCCAAATCCTTACGCTTCCAGGAGATTCACCATGCCGCAAAACGCTGAAAAGGTCATCGACCACGAGATGCTGTTCCGCCAGCCTGAATACACGGAGCTGTTCGAGAACAAGAAGGCCAACTTCGAATTCGGCCACCCCGCCGACAAGGTCGCCGAGATCCGCGACTGGACCAAGAGCTGGGACTACCGCGAGAAGAACTTCAAGCGCGAGGCGCTGACGGTGAACCCCGCCAAGGCCTGCCAGCCGCTCGGCGCGGTGTTCGTCGCCAACGGCTTCTCGAAGACGCTGTCCTTCGTGCATGGCTCGCAGGGCTGCGTCGCCTACTACCGCTCGCACTTCTCGCGCCACTTCAAGGAGCCGACCTCCTGCGTCTCCTCGTCGATGACCGAGGACGCGGCGGTGTTCGGCGGCCTCAACAACATGGTCGACGGCCTCGCCAACACGCTGAGCCTGTACAAGCCGGAGATGATCGCCGTCTCCACCACCTGCATGGCCGAGGTGATCGGCGACGACCTCGACGCGTTCATCAAGACCGCCAAGCAGAAAGGCAGCGTACCGGCCGAGTTCGACGTGCCCTTCGCCCACACCCCGGCCTTCGTCGGCAGCCACGTCACCGGCTACGACAACGCGCTGAAGGGCATCCTGCAGCACTTCTGGGACGGCAAGGCGGGCACCGCGCCCAAGCTCGAACGCGCGCCCAACGAGACCGTGAACTTCATCGGCGGCTTCGACGGCTACGTCGTCGGCAACATGAAGGAGATCAAGCGCCTGTTCTCGATGATGGGCGTCGAGGCGACCTTCCTGTGCGATCCGTCGGAAGCCTGGGATACCCCCACCGACGGCCAGTTCCGCATGTACGACGGCGGCACGACCAAGGAAGAGGCGGCGGCTGCCATCAACGCCAAGGCCACCTTCATCTACCAGGAGTACAGCGCCGAGAAGACCGCCAAGTACATCGCCGAGAAGGGCCAGGAAGTCGTCGCGCTGAACTCGCCGATCGGCGTCACCGGCACCGACAAGTTCCTCAAGGAGCTGTCGCGCATCACCGGCAAGCCGGTGCCCGAAGCGCTGAAGAAGGAACGCGGGCGGCTCGTCGATGCGATCACCGATTCGCAGGCCCACCTGCACGGCAAGAAGTTCGCGCTCTACGGCGATCCGGACCTGATGCTGGGCCTCACCCAGTTCCTGCTGGATCTCGGCTGCGAGCCGACCCACATCCTCGCGACCAACGGTGACGACAAGTGGGCCGCGAAGGTGCAGGCGCTGCTCGACGCCTCGCCGGTGGGCCGCGACTGCCACGTCTATCCGAAGCGCGACCTGTGGCACATGCGCTCGCTGCTCAACACCGAGCCGGTGGATTTCCTGATCGGCAACACCTACGGCAAATACCTCGAGCGCGACACCGGCACGCCGCTGATCCGCATCGGCTTCCCCATCTTCGACCGCCACCACTACCACCGGCTGCCGATCTGGGGCTACCAGGGCGGGCTGCACGTGCTGATGCAGATCCTCGACGAGTACTTCGAGGCGCTGGACGCCAACACCAACGTGGCGTCGAAGACCGACTACAGCTTCGACATCATCCGGTAAGGCGTCCCCGGACGCGCCGGGCCGGCGGCTTCGGTCGCCGCGCCCGGCGCCTTCTGAACCCGCAGCACCCGTCGCGCGGAGGCAAGAGATGAGCGCCCTGCTCAACCAGAAGATCCAGGCCGTTTTCGACGAACCCGGTTGCGACAAGAACCAGGGCAAGTCGGAGAAGGAACGCAAGAAGGGCTGCACCAAGCAGCTCGCGCCCGGCGCGGCGGCCGGCGGCTGTGCCTTCGACGGCGCGAAGATCGCGCTGCAGCCGATCGTCGATGTCGCCCACCTCGTGCACGGCCCGATCGCGTGCGAGGGCAACTCCTGGGACAACCGCCACGCGCTGTCCTCGGGCCCGACGACCTACCGCACCGGCTTCACGACCGACATCAACGAGATGGACGTCATCTACGGCGGCGAGAAGCGGCTCTTCAGGGCGATCAAGGAAATCATCGACAAGCAGGACCCGCCCGCGGTGTTCGTGTACCAGACCTGCGTCACCGCGCTGATCGGCGACGACGTCGAGGCCGTGTGCAAGGCCGCCAGCGCGAAGTTCGGCAAGCCGGTGATCCCGGTCAATTCGCCCGGCTTCGCCGGCGTGAAGAACCTCGGCAACAAGCTCGGCGCCGAGGCGCTGCTCGACTACGTGATCGGCACCGAGGAACCGGAATTCACCACGCCCTACGACATCAACATCATCGGCGAGTACAACCTCTCCGGCGAGCTGTGGCAGATCACGCCGCTGCTCGACGCGCTCGGGATCCGCGTGCTGTCCTGCATCAGCGGCGACGCGCGCTATAAGGAGGTCGCTTACGCGCATCGCGCGAAGGCGGCGATGATGGTGTGCTCGAAGGCGATGATCAACGTCGCGCGCAAGATGGAGGAGCGCTACGACATCCCCTTCTTCGAGGGCTCCTTCTACGGCATCGGCGACGTGTCGGACTCGCTGCGCGAGATCGCGCGCCTGCTGATCCAGCGCGGCGCGCCGGAAGAACTGATGGCGCGCACCGAAGCGCTGATCGCCGCCGAAGAAGCGCGCGCCTGGGCGCGGCTCGAACCCTACAAGGCCCGCCTCGCGGGCAAGCGCGTGCTGCTGATCACCGGCGGCGTGAAGTCCTGGTCGGTGGTCGCCGCGCTGCAGGAAGTCGGCATCGAGATCGTCGGCACCAGCGTCAAGAAATCGACCAAGGAAGACAAGGAAAAGATCAAGGAGATCATGGGCGACGAGGCGCACATGATCGACGACATGAGCCCGCGCGAGATGTACGCGATGCTCAAGGAAGCGCGCGCCGACATCATGCTCTCCGGCGGGCGCTCGCAGTTCGTCGCGCTGAAGGCCAAGATGCCGTGGCTCGACATCAACCAGGAACGCCACTACGCCTACGCCGGCTACGAAGGCATGGTGAGCCTCGTCGCGGAGATCGACAAAACGCTCCACAACCCGGTGTGGAAGCAGGTGCGCAAAGTTGCCCCCTGGGACGCCCCCGCTGTGGAGGTGGCCCATGGCTAAGGTGACGATCCCCAAGAAGGCCTGTGCGGTCAATCCGCTCAAGATGAGCCAGCCGCTGGGCGCGAGCTACGCCTTCCTCGGCATGAACCGCTGCATGCCGGTCATGCACGGCTCGCAGGGCTGTACCTCCTTTGGCCTCGTCGTGCTGGTGCGCCATTTCCGCGAGGCGATCCCGCTGCAGACGACCGCGATGAACGAGGCCACCACGATCATGGGCGGCATGGAGAACATCGAGAAGGCGATCCTCAACATCCGCACGCGCGCCAAGCCCGACCTGATCGCGATCTGCTCGACCGGCCTCACGGAGACCAAGGGCGACGACGTCGAGGGCTTCCTCAAGCTGATCCGCCAGCGCCACCCCGAGATCGCCGACACCGCGATCGTCTACGTCTCGACGCCGGACTACCTCGGCGCCTTCCAGGACGGCTGGGCGAAGGCCACGACCGCGATCATCGACACGCTCGTCGATCCGATCCCCAACGTCCACCCCCTGCGTCCGCAGCGCTCGCGCCAGGTCGCAGTCCTCCCCGGCTGCCACCTCACGCCGCGCGACATCGAGGAAGTGCGCGAGATCGTCGAATCCTTCGGCCTCGCGCCGATCTTCCTGCCCGACGTCTCCGGCTCGCTCGACGGCCATATCAACGACGACTTCAGCCCGACGACGATCGGCGGCACGACGCTCGCCGACACCCGCCGCCTCGGCGCTTCGATCGCCGCACTCGCGATCGGCGAGCAGATGCGCCCCGCCGCCGAAGCTCTGCACGCCCGCGCCGGCGTCCCCTACCGCGTCTTCGACCGGCTCACCGGCCTCGACGCGATGGACCAGTTCATCGCCCATCTCGCTGACATCTCCGGCACGCCGGTGCCCGAGAAATGGCGCCGCCAGCGCAGCCAGCTGCAGGACGCGATGCTCGACGGCCACTTCTTCATCGGCGGCAAAAGAATCGCGATCGGCGCCGAACCCGACCTGCTGTGGGCGCTCGGCAGCCTCGTCACCGAGATGGGCGCGACACTGCACACCGCGGTCACGACCACCGCCTCGCCGCTCCTCGAGCGTCTGCCGACCGACGAAGTCCTGATCGGCGACCTCGAAGACCTGGAGATCGGCGCCCGCGACTGCGACCTGATGATCACCCACTCGCACGGCCGCCAAGCCGCCGAACGGCTGCACATCCCCTTCCACCGCGCCGGCCTGCCGCTCTTCGACCGTCTCGGCGCCGGCGACCAGCTGTCCGTCGGCTACCGCGGCACCAAGGCGCTGATCTTCACGCTCGGCAACATGTTCCTCGCCGAACACCACGAGGTCGGGCCGACCCGCTGGGCCCTGCCTGCCGCCACGCTGCAGGCCGTCGCACGCGCGAGTCTCGCCGCCTGAAACCCACCGCAAAGGAGCTGACCATGAAAGTCGCCTTCACCACCCAGGACCTGCAAAGGGTCGACGCCCACTTCGGCTGGGCCAAGAACATCGCCGTGTATGACGTCCGCCCCGACGGCTACGACTTCGTCACGACCTTCGTCTTCGACGGCGACCTGCAGGAAGACGGCAACGAAGACAAGCTCGCGCCCAAGCTCGACGCGATCCGCGACTGCGCGATCCTCTACGTCGCCGCGATCGGCGGCTCGGGCGCCGCGCGCGTCGTCGCCAACAAGATCCATCCCGTCAAGGTGCCGCAGCCCGAGCCCATCCTCGACATCCTCGACAAGCTGCAGGCCACGCTCGCCGGCACGCCGCCGCCGTGGCTGCGCAAGGCGCTGCTGAAGGGACAGGAACGCGAATTCGATTTCGAAGACGAGGTGGAACATGGCTGAAGCAGCAGAAGCAACGGCGCTCGCCGCCGACCCGATGACGAGCGAGTTCATCGTCGAGCTCGTCAAACAATGGCGCGCGCAGGACACCCACGGCACCTGGGACGGCAAGAGCAACGAGACGCTGCTCGCGCCCTACATCATCACCCGGGAACAGCGCCGCGAGATCCCCATCATCGGCGACCCCGACCCGGAGACGCTGTGGCGGCTGGAGCTCTTCTACAACGCGGTCGGCCTCGCCATCGAGCGGCGCACCGGGATCATGGTCAAGCCGATGATGAAGATGAGCCACGAAGGCTTCGGCCAGCTCAACCTCGCCGCCGGGAGGCTGATCGTCGTCAATCGCTACCTGCGCGACATCCACCGCTTCGGCTTCGAGTCGGTGGAAAAGCTCGCCGCCGAAGGCACCAAGTGGGTCGAGGCCGGCGTCGACATGATCGCGAAATTCCCCGACGTCGCGAACTACGGCTGATCCAGGAGAAGGACATGGAAACGCTCGACGACCTGAAGGCCCAGGTCAGGAAACTCTCGGCCCGCGCGATGAACCTGAAGATGGAGCTGCACGACCTCTCGGAGGAGCTGCCGATCGGCTGGGAGAAGATCCCCGACATCGCCGCGAAGGCCTTCCAGGCCTTCGACGAACTCGCCGCCATGCGCGCGCGCATCGCCGAACTCGGAGGCTGAGCTCATGGCCGAGTTCACCATCACCCTGCCCAGCGGCCGCGCCTGGACGCCCCGCTTTGCCGAATCCATCAACGAAGAGAAGTGCATCGGCTGCGGCCGCTGCTTCAAGGTCTGCGGCCGCGACGTGCTGCAGCTCGTCGGCCTCGACGACGAAGGCGAACGCATCGCGGTCGGCGACGACGGGGACGACGACGAGTACGAGAAGAAGGTCATGACGATCGCGCACCCGGAGAACTGCGTCGGCTGCGAGGCGTGCATGAAGATCTGCCCCAAGAAGTGCTACACGCACCGCGCCGCGAGCGCCGCCTGAACCGCCTTAACCCCAACCCCGAGAGAGAACGAGGACGCCACCGATGCCCACCCTGACCATCCAGCCCGCCGGCAAGACCGTAGCCGTCGCCGCCGGCACCACCCTGCTGCAGGCCCTGCTCGCCGCCGGAGAGAACGTCGGCCACAAGTGCGACGGCAAGGCCCAGTGCGGATCCTGTCACCTCTTCGTGCAGGACGGCCGCAAGACCCTGTCGAAGATCCAGCGCGACGAAAACGAAAAGCTCGACAGCATCGTCGGCGTCGGCTCGAAATCGCGGCTCGCCTGTCAGGCCGTGATCGGCGAAGCCGACATCGCGGTCGAGCTGCTGAGTTTCGTGTAGGCGAGGACGGAATCATGCCGACCGCCGCCTGCACTCCGCTCCCCGACGGTGCCCTGGCGGCGATCGCGCGGCTGCGTCGGGCCACGGCGGGCTCCGCCCCGACCTACCCCGAGCTCCTCGCCGCCGCGCGCACGCCGGACGACGTCGTCACCCTCGCCCTCGCCGGCGTCATCACGAACGCGCCCCTGCGCCCCGCCCCCTACGACGTCCCCATCGCCGGCCTCGCCCCGCCAATCCTCGCGGCCGTCCTCGCCGACCGCTTCCCCCGCCTCACCCACGCCCACCACGCCGCCCTGCTCGCGCCCGCAGAAGCCGCGCAAGCCGCCGAGGCCGCCGGCGACCCGATCGACGAATTCCACGATCTCGTCACGCTGCTGCTCGAACACCGCAACGACGCCGACGCGAGCTCCCACGCCCTCGCGCACGCCGTCGCCACCGCGAGCATGGGCGCCGATCACCTGTGGCAGGACCTCGGGCTGCCGCACCGCCGCGCGCTGTCCGAACTCATGGACACGCGCTTCAGGACGCTGGCCCGGCGCAATAGCGGCGACATGAAGTGGAAGAAGTTCCTCTACAAGCAGCTGTGCGAACGTGCGGATATTTTCGTGTGCAAATCGCCGAGCTGCGCGGCCTGCTCCGACTACGACGCCTGCTTCGGCCCGGAGACCGATCCGGCGCCCTAGCCGCGCGCCCCCAACGGGGCGCTCACCACACCTCGGCGGGCGCGAGCAGGCGCTCGACGGGCCGCCCCTCGATCAGGTGTTCGTTGAAGATCTCCGCGACATCCTCCTTCTGCACGCCGCGGTACAGCACCCCTTCCGGATACACGAGCACGTTCGCGCCCTGATCGCAGGGTCCGATGCAACCGCTGTAGGTAACGGCGATCTCGGCGTACAGGTTGCGGTTCTGCAACTCCTGCCAGAAGGTCTGCAGCACATCGGACGCGCCCTTGTGCGCGCAGGCGCCGCGCGGATGTCCCGCGGGGCGGTTCTGGGAGCAGACGAAAACGTGGCGTTGGGGTCGGGGCATGGCGGTTCTCCGCTTGTCGTTTGGAATCCGGACCGGCATCCCGGCTCGCGGCACGATCGGCACCGCGACGCCGGGGCCGGGTTCTCAGCGCTGCGAGGGCAGCGAGGTGCGCAGCGAGTCGAGGCTCACGCCACGCGCGCCGCCGGCCTCCTGGAAGACCTTGAAGACCTTCTCGTCGGCCGGCGTCGAACGCACGAAATCGTCGTAGGCACGCGCCAGAAGCCCCTGGTAGCGCTTGTACAGCTCGGTTTCGTCGGACGACGCCCCGAGCCCCTTGTCCTGCCGCAGGTACTGGTAGAAGCGCTTCAGGATGTGCAGGCGGTTCACGTTCACGATGGCCTGCTGGTAGGGCACGGCGAAGAAGTCGAGAAATTCCTCGGCGTCCGAAAGCTTGGCCAGGCTTTCGATCAGGGTGCTCATGGGGGGGCTCCTCCAGTGACGACGCCGCGCGTAGAGCCCGGCGCAAGGGTAATGGGCGTGCCCGCCGGCGCGAACACGGGTTGGACGCAGTAATCCTCGGGCGCGCAGGCATGACAGGCGTCCGCCTGCGCATCCGCGGGCGCAACCGTCGCGAGCCTGCGCTCGAGGTCGCCGATGCGGTCGAGCAGGCACGCGATGGCCTTGCCGACCGGGTCCGGCATCTGGTGATGGTCGAGGTCTATGCCCTGCGCGAGGATGCGCCGCCGACTGCGCGGCAGCACCGTGCGCCCGGGGATGCCGACGACGGTCATGCCCGCGCTGACATCCTCGATGACCACCGAGTTGGCCGCGACGCGCGCGTTGTCGCCGATCGTGATCGGCCCGAGGATCTTCGCGCCGGCGCCGACGACGACCCCGCTGCCCAGCGTCGGGTGACGCTTGCCGGGGTTCCAGGTCGTGCCGCCGAGCGTGACGCCGTGGTACAGCGTGACGTCGTCGCCGATCTCCGCGGTTTCACCGATCACCACGCCGCAGCCGTGGTCGATGAAGAAGCGCCGCCCGATGCGCGCTCCCGGGTGGATGTCGATGTGCGTGACCATGCGCGCGACGTGGCTCAGCAACCGGGCGGGGTAGCGCAGGCCGCGCCGCCACAGCGCATGGGCGACGCGGTGCGCCGCGATCGCGTGGATGCCGGGGTAGATCGTCAGCACCTCGAGGCGGCTGCGCGCCGCCGGATCGCGCGCGAACACGCAGGCGACGTCCTCGCGCATCAGGGCGAACAGGCCCGGCGCGGCCACCGGCGCAGAGACGAGATCCGGGCAATCGGCGGCGTTCATCGCACGGACCCTCCGTCATGCGCCTCGCGCGCGAGGTTGCGGCTGTAGCGCGGCAGCTCGACGACCAGATCGTCCGAGCGGATCACCACCTGGCAGGCGAGACGCGACTGCGCCTCCAGCCCCCAGGCGCGGTCGAGCTGGTCCTCCTCGTCGGGCGAGGCGGGCGCGAGCGATGCGAAGCCCTCGCGGATGACGACATGGCAGGTCGCGCACGCACAGGACTTCTCGCACGCATGCTCCAGCGCGACCCCCTGCCGGAGCAGCGCGTCGCACAGGAAGGCGCCGGAACGCGCCTCGAACACCGCGCCTTCGGGGCTCAGCGTCGCGTGGGGGAGCAGCGTGATGCGCGGCATGGCGAAGTCCTTGTGGCTATCCTCGGGGGGCTCAGACGAGTTGTTCGAGCTGATCCAGCCGCTGACCGGAGAAAGCGCGCTGCACACCGGCGTTCATGCGGCGGGCGGCAAATTCGGTGGTCGCGCGGTTCAGTCCGTCGGTCGCCTGGCGCAGCGCGGCGAGACTCTCGGGGCTATGCACCTCCAGCAGTTCGCCGAGCGCGTACATCGCACGCGCGATCGCGGCACGCTCGGGCGGCGACAGCAGCGCCTGCCCGTCCTCGGCGAGCGCCGCCTCGGTCGCATCCAGCAGCCGGCGCGCGTCGACCTGCGCCTCGCGCACCATGCGCAACTGCAGGTCCTCCTCGGCACGCGCGTGCGAATCCTCCAGCATGCTGGCAATCTGTGCGTCGGTCAGGCCGTAGGACGGCTTCACGACGACCGCGGCCTCGACGCCGCTGCTCTGTTCGCGCGCCGACACCGACAACAGGCCGTCGGCGTCGACCTGGAAGGTCACGCGGATGCGCGCAGCCCCGGCGACCATCGGCGGAATGCCGTGCAGCTCGATCTGCGCGAGCGAACGACAGTCCGCGACCAGCTCGCGCTCGCCCTGCAGCACATGGATCGCCATCGCCGTCTGCCCGTCCTTGAAGGTCGTGAACTCCTGCGCGCGGGCGACCGGGAGCGTGGAGTTGCGCGGGATGATCTTCTCCATCAAGCCGCCCATCGTCTCGAGGCCCAGCGACAGCGGGATCACGTCGAGCAGCAGCCAGTCGTCCTCGCCGCGGTTGCCGGCGAGCACGTTGGCCTGCATTGCGGCACCGAGCGCGACGATCTGGTCGGGGTCGAGGTTCGTCAGCGGCTCGCGGCCGAAGCACTTCGCGACGGCCGCGCGCACGTGCGGCATGCGCGTCGCGCCGCCGACCAGCACGACGCCGCGGATGTCCTCCGCGGCCAGCCCGGCATCGCGCAAGGCCCGGCGCGCGGGCTTGAGGGTGCGCTCGACGAGGTCCTGCGTGAGCGTGACGAAGGTCTCGCGCGACAGGATCAGGTCGACCGGATCGTCGGCGCCCATCGGCACGCGGATCACCGCCCGATCGGTGCCCGACAACGCCTCCTTCGCCGCGCGGCAGCGCGCGTACAGCGTCTGCAGGTCCTGCGTGGAAGGCTGGCCGAGGCCGACCTCGGTACGCGCCCACGCGACGACGCGCCGATCGAAGTCGTCGCCGCCGAGCGCCGCGTCGCCGCCGGTCGCGAGGACCTCGAAGACGCCGCGCGCGAGTTTCAGGATCGAGATGTCGAAGGTGCCGCCGCCGAGGTCATACACCGCATACACGCCCTCCGCCGCGTTATCCAGGCCGTAGGCGATCGCCGCGGCGGTCGGCTCGTTCAGCAGGCGCAGCACGTCCAGGCCGGCGAGGCGCGCGGCGTCCTTGGTCGCCTGACGCTGGGCATCGTCGAAGTAGGCCGGCACCGTGATCACCGCACCGACCAGCGCCCCGCCCAGGCTCGCCTCCGCGCGCTCGCGCAGCGTGCGCAGGACTTCCGCGCCGATCTCGACCGGGCTCCGCGCGCCGGCAACCGTGTCGACGCGCACCATGCCCGGCGCATCGAGCAGACGATAGGGCACCACATGCCCGTCGCGCTCGACGTCCGCGAGACCGCGCCCCATCAGGCGCTTCGCCGACGAGACGGTGTTGAGCGGATCCTCGCTCTGGTGCGCAAGCGCCGCGTGGCCCGTCGTCACCTCGCCGTTCGCGCGGAAACGCACGACCGAAGGCAGCAGCATGCGCCCGTCGGCATCGGGAATCACCGCGGCGCTGCCGCTGATCACGCTGGCGACGAGCGAATTGGTCGTACCGAGATCGATGCCGACGGCCAGCCGGTGCTGGTGCGGGGCGGCCGAGCGGCCGGGTTCGCTGATCTGCAGAAGGGCCATGATCCTGTTTCCTCGTGTGCGTGAAAGGGCTGCGCGCCAACGTCGCTCAGACGTTGAAACTCTCGCCGCAGCCGCACTGGTCCTTGACGTTGGGGTTATGGAACTTGAAGCCTTCGTTGAGCCCCTCGCGCACGAAGTCGAGTTCGGTGCCGTCGAGGTACACATGGCTCTTGGGGTCCACCAGCACGGTGACGCCGTGGCTCTCGAACGTCAGGTCGTCCGCTTCCTGCCGGTCGACGAATTCGAGCGCGTACGCCATCCCGGAACAACCGCTGGTCTTCACCGCGAGCCGCAGGCCGATGCCCTTGCCGCGCTGCGCAAGGAAGGCATTGACGCGGCGCGCGGCGGATTCGCTGAGAGTGACGGACATGGCGCGCCCCTCACACCGAGAAGGAACTGCCGCAGCCACAGGTCGAGGTGGCGTTGGGGTTCTTGATCACGAAGCGGGAGCCCTCGAGCCCCTCCTCGAAGTCGATCTCGGCGCCGGCGAGGTACTGGTAGCTCATCGCATCGACGACGACCTGCACGCCGCGCCGCTCGACCGCGACGTCGTCCTCGGCCAGAGCCTCATCGAAGGCGAAGCCGTACTGGAAGCCGGAACAGCCGCCGCCGGACACGAAGATGCGCAGCTTGAGGCTCGCGTTTCCCTCCTCCTCGATCAGCTCGCGCACCTTGTCGGCGGCGGCATCGGTGAACAGGAAGGGCGCGCCGTCGGCTGCGGCAGGTGCGGCCGCGGTCTGGCAGGTGGCGAGGGAAGACGGCTTGCAGGCCGACGGGGCGGCAGCCGGAGAGGTGGCAGCCGGAGAGGTGGCACAGGCGGACATGGGAGGCTCCTTGAAGAGGGGTCGGGCGGGACGGTCGGGGTGGGTGAGGCTCAGGCGGCCTCGGGCTCGCAGGCGGCGTACTCGGACGCGGACGGCAGGTCGCCGGCCGACCGCTTCGAGCGGTAGTCGGCCACCGCCGCCTTGATCGCGTCCTCGGCGAGGATCGAGCAGTGGATCTTCACCGGCGGCAGCGCGAGCTCCTCGGCGATCGCGGTGTTCTTGATCGCCAGCGCCTCGTCGAGCGTCTTGCCCTTGACCCATTCGGTCACCAGCGAGCTCGACGCGATCGCCGAGCCGCAGCCGTAGGTCTTGAACTTCGCGTCCTCGATCACGCCGTCCTTGCCGACCATGATCTGCAGCTTCATCACGTCGCCGCAGGCCGGCGCGCCGACCATGCCGGTGCCGACACCGGCGTCGCCCGCATCCAGGGAGCCGACGTTGCGCGGGTTCTCGTAGTGGTCCAGGACCTTTTCGCTGTATGCCATTTCCAATCTCCAATTAACCGGGCGATGAAATACCGTTCGGGCTGAGCCTGTCGAAGCCCTGCGATTGCCCTTCGACAAGCTCAGGGCGAACGGAGGTGTTCGATCGGCGCCTTAAGGATCAATGCGCCGCCCATTGCACGGAATCGAGGTCGATGCCGGCCTTGTACATGTCCCACAGCGGCGACAGCTCGCGCAGCTTGCCGACCTTGTCGCGGATCAGCCGGATCGCGAAATCGACGTCCGCGACGCTCGTGAAGCGCCCGATGCTGAAGCGGATCGAGCTGTGCGCGAGCTCGTCGGAGAGCCCCAGCGCGCGCAGTACGTACGAGGGTTCGAGGCTCGCCGAGGTACAGGCCGAGCCGCTCGAGACCGCGATCTCCTTGATCGCCATCAGCAGCGATTCGCCTTCGACGTAGTTGAAGCTGATGTTCAGGTTGTGCGCGACGCGCCGTTCGAGGTCGCCATTGACCGACACCGCCTCCATGTCCGCGAAGCCCGCCAGCAGCCGGTCGCGCAGCATGCGGATGCGCTCGTTCTCGGCGCCCATCGTCTCGCGCGCGATACGGAAGGCCTCGCCCATACCGACGATCTGGTGCGTCGCCAGCGTGCCGGAACGGAAACCGCGCTCGTGCCCGCCGCCGTGCATCTCGGCCTCCAGCCGCACGCGCGGCTTGCGGCGCACGTAGAGCGCGCCGATCCCTTTCGGGCCGTAGGTCTTGTGCGCCGAAAAGCTCATCAGGTCGACCTTCAGCCGTGCGAGATCGATGTCGACCTTGCCGGTCGCCTGCGCCGCATCGACGTGCAGCAGCACGCCGCGTTCGCGGCAGATCTCGCCCAGCTCCGCGATCGGCTGGATCACGCCGATCTCGTTGTTCACGAACATCACCGACGCCAGGATCGTGTCCGGGCGCAGCGCCGCGCGGAAGGCGTCGAGGTCGAGCAGGCCGTTCGGCAGCACGTCGAGATAGGTAACCGAGTAGCCCTGGCGCTCCAGCTCGCGCATCGTGTCGAGCACCGCCTTGTGCTCGGTCTTCACGGTGATCAGGTGCCTGCCCCTGCCCGAGTGGAAGCGCGCCACGCCCTTGATCGCGAGGTTGTTCGATTCGGTCGCGCCCGAGGTCCACACGATCTCGCGCGGATCGGCGCCGACCAGCGCGGCGACGTTTTCGCGCGCGTTCTCCACGGCCTCCTCGGCCGCCCAGCCGAAGGCATGCGAGCGGCTCGCGGGGTTGCCGAATAACTCGGTCAGGTAGGGGATCATCCGTTCGGCCACGCGGGGATCGACCGGCGTGGTGGCGGAGTAATCCAGATAGATCGGCTGTTTGCTCATCCTCGGCTCCGGCACGTTCGGGACTGTGTGCAGTTCAGTCCGTGACCACTTTTCGCAAGGTCCGTACCAGATCGAGAATTACGACTACCGCATTGTTTTTACACGTTTTTCAAAAATGACCATGTCGCAGCCGCAGACCGGGGTTTGTCGCGTTTGTCGCTTTTAGTGCAGTGCAGTGCTCATCGAGCAGGGGACGGAGTCCCCCACGTCGCCCGCTCGTATCGAACTGCGCCAAGTGGGAGCGCCTGGGACGTACCCAAAGAAAAACGAGCGATGTCCCAATTGCATGGGCAAGACGTCCGCGGCGATCACCCGCCATCGGCCGTTGCCGGCCGGCGGACTCAGCAGCCCGCCCGGATTATGCTAATGTGCTCGATTTGATTCCGGTAACGATATGCGTCGACGCGCAAGATGGGTCGCGGGCACGCTGCCCGCGGGCGGATCGCCAAAACGCCCCCCAGAGCGGCCACCCAGCACGGAGCGAATCCAGCGACTCGTTCGCGCAAACCGGAAGGGACTTGTCGGCCGCCCGCTGACGTCGAGTCTGCACCGGACGGCCGTCACACGGGAGAGGCTGCCCTATCGCCTTTGCGCGATCGCATTGGCCGTCCTCGGCTGCGGCCTGATCGCCGCAACATTCGGGGCAGGACATTCGACGTGGCTGGCGGGAGCGGGAGCGGTCACGTTGGGCGCGGGCGTCGCACTCGCATCGCGACACCGCGCAAGCTCCGCCGCGCCGCCGAACATGCTCGGACTGGACCTCGGACGCGCGGCCGAAAGCCTGGACGCCTTCCTCGCGGACGTTTCGCCGCATCTTCCCGAGGCCGCCCTGGCCACACTGGCGCGGATCAAGGCGACGCTCGCACAGGTTCTCGCCACGCTGGCGGAAGGCGGGAATCCGGCGCTCGACGTGTCGAGCGAGGAACGCTTCTTCGCGCACGCGATGGTTTCGCGCTACCTGCCCGATGCCTGCCGCCACTACATGGACGCGGCCACCGCCGCCGGCCGCACCGGCCGGCTTCGGGACGGTCGCACGCTGGAAGAGTCCCTTTGCCGCCAGCTGGATGCGCTCCAGTCGAGACTGGAGCGCATCCAGGCAAACCTCGCCGCCAGCAAGGCCGAGCAGCTGGCCAACCACGAAGCCTTCCTCAATACGAAGAATTAAAGGAGCGCGGGCAACCGCACTCCTTCCCGACAGCGCGCTCCTGCTCAGGACTGCAGGCTGGCAGCGGCCTCCGGACTGCCCTGGATGTCGATCGCTCCGTCCATCAGGTCGGCCTCCTGCTTGTCACGGACGGTCTTGGCCAGGGTGAACACGGAACTCACGAGGAACATCCAGGCCACGACCATGTAGCCCTTTTCCCAGCCCCCGATCTTCATGCGAATCAGCCCCCAGGCCGTCAGCGCGATCGCGACACCGAAGCCGACCCACACCGTCATCACCCAGCCGTTGGTATCGATACGTTCGTCGCGGTTGTCACGGGTCATCTTCGCGAGCGTGAATGCGGCGAAAAGGCAGAAGAAATAGCCGATGGCGACGAACGCCCGATCGAGATCCTCGCTCGGCATGTTCCAGATGCCGACCGCGCACCCGATGACTGCGAGACCGAATGTCAGCCACACCTGAAAGATCCAGCTTGGGGTGTCGCGACGAATGAGATATTTCTGGGACATTGCTTGCTTCTCCTTTAGTGAAAACGATGTACTAGAGACGGACCGGGCCGTCGATCTGCGCCGGCGTACCCCTGGCGATCCGCGCCTGGCGGGCAGTATCCATATAGGCCTCGGATCGCCTGAGCTGCTCGCGCATCACCGCGTTGTGCTGCCCCATGACCTCGAGCGCCTTGCTGCGGAAGGTGTCCATCGTGTCCATGGCGGAGAAGGTGAGATCGAACATTTCCTTCATCTTGTCGACGCCCAGGAGCGGATTGCTGCCGAATTGAACGCAGCGTTCGGCGTGGTTGTTCAGTAGCTTGCCCGACTCCGCTATCAGGTTTTCGATCGTGCCATTGACGCCGGCGAGCATGTTCATCACCTTGACCTGATTGCCCGTCGCGCGCGCGACCGTCTGCGCCACGGCGAGCGCCGACATGCCGGTTGTCGCCACCCGGTCGCAACCGATCACCATCTCGCGGCAGGTCTTCTTGAGCACGTCGAGCGACAGGTAGCCGTTCACGCACACCGCCTGCTGGGTAAGGATGTCCTGCAGGTTCTGCCGGGCGTAATACAGCACTTCCTGTTCGAGGGCCGTCGCCCGTTCGATATCCACGGACCTGAGCGCGGCCGCCTTCTGTGCGAGGTGCTCGTCGAGACGCTCGGCGAAATGCGCGGCGGATTTGAGCTTCTGCAGCGCTTCCCATAACCGTGCGCGCGTCGCCTCGATTTCCAGCGCATCGCGCTCCATGTCGTCACGCGCCGCATAGATGCGCTGCAGCGTTGCCTGGATCTGGGTTGCGGCGCTCTGGAAGCGGCGGAAGTATGTCTTCAGCTTGTCGCCGAACGGCAGGATGCCGAGCAGCTTGTTGCGCGACAGCAGGTCCCCTTCCTTGCCGGGGTCGAGTTCATCGAGCTGTCTGCGCAAGTCCTCGATTGCCCGGAATGCGGGCGAGTCCTCCATGCCGATCATGTTGCGCTCCATGAAGCGGCCGGTCATGAGACCCGACGCCATGGAAATCTCTTCGCGCCCCAGTCGGAATGCGGAGTCCAGCCTGGACTTGAAGACGTCGCCCCGCACGTCCTCCGTCAGCAAGGCATTCACGAAGCGCTCGACCTGCGCATCGATTTCGGCGACACGCTCGGCGCTCAGCGGAATCGCGTCGGTCGCCTGCTCATCGCTGACGGCCGGCGGCACCTCAGGCGGAGTGAGTGAAAAGGCGGGCGCAGCGTGGCTCACCCGTGAGGATGTCGTCATGGCGGAAGCGGCAATCAAAGCTATTACTATAGCATTTTTGCATGCCTATGCCATTTACCGATACCGATGCGCCAGGGGATGCAGCCGCGAACGGGAACATTCGCCGCGATCCGGACCGCTACCCCTGAATAAAA
The DNA here is from genome assembly GCF_900156155.1 of Aromatoleum tolulyticum. Taxonomy (GTDB): domain Bacteria; phylum Pseudomonadota; class Gammaproteobacteria; order Burkholderiales; family Rhodocyclaceae; genus Aromatoleum; species Aromatoleum tolulyticum. The sequence goes on along the minus strand of NZ_FTMD01000016.1, from coordinate 26,266 downwards.
ACACCGGCACGGAGCCGGTGTCGTTCGCATCTATCGCTGAGCCTTCCCGGCTAGCAGTTCCCCTTCTTCGCCTGTCCCGGCGGACAGAATCCGCCACCCGAGCCTCCATGGCCGCCCGGATCGACCACGACCGAACCGGCCGGCGTATACACAGCGCATGCGCCGACGAGCGACGCGAGCGCGATCAGGGCAAAGAAGCGCTTCATGTAACCTCCGCAAATTCAGGAATGCGGCGCAATCATAGCGCAGCCTCGGCCGGGCCTTGGGACGGACGCGTTGCGGAGGATTTCAGTCGGGCTCGCGCTCCGCCAGGGCGCGTGCCGCCGCGATGCGTTCGGCACCGTCCGGATGGGTGCCGAGAAAGGCGAAGCGCTCCGGCTGTCCGCTGGTCGAGAGCTTCTCGAAGAAGCGCACCGCCCCCTCCGGATCGTAGCCTGCGCGGCGCATGTAGGCGATGCCGGCCTCGTCGGCGGCGCGCTCGTCGTCGCGGCTGTACCCATTCTCGGCCATGTTGGTCGCGAATTCGGCGAAGAGCGGCGTCAAGGGGAAGCCCACCGCGGTCAGGAGCACGCTCGCGATGGCCACCATGCCGCCGGTCTCGTTGCGGCGCGACAGGCGCTGTTCCGTGTGACGCAGGTTCAGGTGCGCCAGCTCGTGCCCGATCAGCGCCGCCCACGCCGCTTCGTCCGCGCCGAGCAGTTCGACCATCCCGACGTGGATGCCGATCACGCCGTCCTGGCCGGAGCGTATCGCGAAGGCGTTGGCACCGGGGTTGTCGACCAGCAGGTACTGCGGACGAGCGCCCGGCGTCGCCGCCCCCACGCGCCGGGCCGCGGCCCAGGCGGCGCGCAGGGCATCCGCATCGAACCAGCGCACGGCGCCCTGCACCTGCACGCCGACCCGCCGCCCTTCAGCGGCACCGAGCTCGGCAAGCGGCCACGCCGTCGCGTGGCCGTTGTGGCGCGGCACCTTGCTCCGCTGCGGCGGGCTCTCGGCAGGCGGATGCCCGGCCGGCGGCTGCATCGCGCAGCCGCCGGCCAATGCCAGCAGCAACGCCAGCGCATACGTCCGACCATCGGCAGCGACGTTCATCATGGGGACGGGCAATCGATGCGCGAATACATTCCTGCAGCATACACAAAGAACATCGCCCGCGGGCGCCGCGCGAGATGCGGATATCCGCCCACGCGAACCGCCTCAGGCCGGCTTCACGACCATCAGGAAATACACCGCCACCATCGCCGTGAACGCCGGGTAGCCGAGCAGCTCCCAGCGTTTCGCATAGGCCCAGTAGCGCTGCGGCAGCACATCCCCGTGCTCGTGGGCGGCGATCGCCATCCGCCCCATCGCGATCTGGTACCACACGACCGGCAGCCAGCAGATCCCCGCGAGCACATACAGCGCCAGCGAGGCGACGAGCCACGGCGCGTCCAGCGGATAGCCGGCGAGGTGGATCATGTAGGCGCCGGACAGCGGCTGGACGATCACCGCGGGCGTCGTGAACCACCAGTCCGCGCGCACGACGAGGCGCGACACCACGGCGATCGCCTCGACCGATCCCGAGCGGTTGGCGAAGAAGAGATAGAAGGCCGTGCCGAAGCCGGTGCCGACCATCAGCACGGACGAAAGGATGTGGATCGTCTTCACGGTCAGGTAGTCCATGACGGCTCCTCTGCGGCAAGGATGAACAGGATGGCGAGGATGGGCACGTTCTTGAGCACAGGCCCGAAGGGATGGGCGAGGAAGTCCGGCAGCGCGACGGCGATGATCGCCGTGTAGCCGACCACCAGCGCCGCCTGCGCGGCCCACAGCGCCCGGCGCGGATAGGCGAGGCAGGCGATGCCCAGCGCGAGATCCAGTGCCGCGGCCCCATAAAGCGCAAGCGTCGCCGGCCATCCGTCCAGCCCGACGCGTGCCAGCAGCTCGAGGCTGTGCTCGACCGGATGGACGAAGACACTCACGAACGCGGTCGCGATCCAGACGAACGCGAGGGCGAGTCGGAGCAGCGGCCCGCGCCAGGCGGCGAGCGCGCGCTGGCGCAACAGCTCCGATTCCGCGGGCGGAATGAAGTCCTCGATGCCCTTCGGCGTATGCCCCAGCAGCGTCGCGGTGGCGGCCGCATCGGCGGCGCTGCCGGCGCGGAGCATGCGCCAGCTGTCCGGCGTCAGCGGCACCCGCGGAATCCAGCCGGCAACACGCGCGACAAGCGCCATGAGCGGGGCGGGGATGCGCAGGTACAACGGCCGCGGGAAACCCATCCCCCGCCGCAAGCACTCCAGCATCTCGCGATAGGACACGCGCGTGCCGCCGGCCAGGTCGATCTGCTGCCCGCTTGGCGTGTCGGAGGCCACCGCCCGCTCGACCGCCGCGGCGAGGTCGTCGATATGGATCGGCTGGAACGTAGCCGCGCCCAGCGCCGGCAACGGCACCACCGGCAGGCTCGCGAACATGCGGAACATCGACGCGGAAATGCCGTCCGGCCCATACACGAGCGACGGCCGCAGGATCAGCCATTCCACGGGCAGGCTCGTCAGGCAACGGTCGGCCGCGTACTTGCTCGCGAAGTAAGGTGTTGCACAGGACTCGGCGCCGAGCGCCGAGATCTGCACCACCCGTCGCACCCCGGCCTTCGCGCAGGCCGCAAACAGCGCCGCCGGTGCACGCTGGTGCACGTCGTCGAAACGCGCGTCCGCGCTTTCCCTGATGATGCCCACCGCATTGACGACGACCTCGACACCGGCCAGCCGCCCGCACCACCGCTCCACCGCCGTATCCGCTGCGAAGTCGATCGCGATGTCACCCGCCCGGACGGGCTTCCTCACGCCGCGGACGACCTCGTGGCCGGCCGCCGCGAGGCGTGCGCAGATCGCCATCCCCATGAAGCCGGCGGCACCGCACACGAGGATCTTCATTGCGCGATCTCCAGCAGTTCCCTGCGTGTTGCGGGGTCGGGGAGGTTGCGCATGATCATCCGCGCGACGACGGCGACGGACACGACGATTCCGAGCGCCGTCATCATCAGCGCATGACGCGCAACCACGTCGATCGCCGCGCCCGGATTGCTGCTGCGCCCGAAGGCGAGCGCGAGGATCAGCGGGATGCCCGTGATCATGATCGCATTGACGCGCACCCAGAACTCGGACCGGTCGTACGTACCGCACAGGTCGCACAGCAGCCGTGTCGTGACTTCCTGCAGGTAGCGGCTGACGGCGAACCCGATGACGACCGGAATGGAGACTTCGACGAGGAAATTCACGATACCCATGGCTACTCTCCTTTTCAGACAGTTGTTTCAGTAAAAACAGAAATTCACGCCGCAAAAAAACGGGCGGTCAAGCCCGTGGTCCCGCCAGCCTGCTCAGCCCTTCTTCCTGAACGTCTTGCTGATCTTCGCGCTGACACCCAGCGTCTTCATCAAGGTTTCCGGCCTGATCCGCAACATCTCGTCCGACAGCGTGCACATGATCTCGATGAACTTCAGCGTCTCCTCGATACGCTGCCGCGTCCCGTCGTCCTCGTCATCGATTGCCGGATTCTCCAGACATTCGCGCAGCGCGACCGCCGTCGGATCGATCTCGCGCTGACGGCGCCCGGCGACGATCAGCTTGAAGAGTTCCCAGATGTCGGTCGAGGTCTCGAAATGGTCGCGGCGGTCCCCCCTCAGATGCACGACCCGCGCGAGGTTCCACGCCTGCAGCTCCTTGAGGCTGGTACTCACGTTCGAGCGTGCGACCCCCAGCGTCTCGGTGATCTCCTCGGCGTCGAGCGGTCGCCCGGCGAGGTAGAGCAGCGCGTGGATCTGCGCGACGGTGCGATTGACCCCCCAGCGGGATCCCATCTCCCCCCAGTGGAGGACAAAGCGTTCGGCGATCGGTTTGAGTTCCATGGGGGCAACTCTAAACCTTCTGTTATTTCTGTCAATGCAGAAATACAAAGAAAGGATCGAGCCGGTGCGGGGCGAAAGCAGGCCCCACGGCGCGTTCGGCTGCAGTTCCCGCGCGCCTGCGCTTGTGCCGAAAGCCGCGACGCTGCCCCGATAAAGAAAGGGCCTGCTCGCGCAGGCCCTTTCGGCGTTCAGACAGGCGCCGCCGCAGATGCGGCGGCGGCCGTCCCGATCACTCGAACTCGATGATGACTTCGTCCACCGAGAGACTCGCGCCCGGCTTCGCGACGACCTTGCTGACCTTGCCGTCCTGCTCGGCCTTGAGCACGTTCTCCATCTTCATCGCCTCGATGATCGCGAGCTTCTCGCCCGCCTTCACTTCCTGGCCTTCGGCGACGCAGATGTCGCGCAGCAGGCCCGGCATCGGCGACAGCAGGAACTTCGACATGTCCGGCGGCAGCTTCTCCGGCATCATCGCCAGCAGCTCGGCGGCGCGCTCGGTCATCACGATCGGCTCGACCTGCAGGCCGAAGTGCGAGATGCGGTAGCGCAGGCCGCGGCGCTCGATCTGCAGGCAGATCGGCGCGCCGTTCACGGTGCCCTGGAACAGCAGGTCGCCGAACTTCCAGTCGGAGACGATGCTGTAGGTCTTGTCGGCGTGCGTGATGTCGAGCCCGTTGGCCGTATGCAGCACGGACATCGGGTACTGCTTGCCGCCCATCACGACCACCCACTCGCTGCCCACCTTGCGGCCGTGGCCGGCGAGCTGGCCGTCGATCTGCACGGCGCGGTCGATGTAGCGCAGGCGCGCGAAGGTCGCGACCGCCGCGAGCAGCGCGGGATCGTCGTGCGGCACCATCGACGCGTCGAAGCCCTGCGGGTACTCCTCGGCGATGAAGCCGGTGTTGAAGTTGCCCGAGCAGAAGCGCGGGTGCTGCAGCAGCGCGGCCTGGAAGGGGATGTTCGAGCTGATGCCGCGGATCACGAAGGCGTTGAGCGCGTCGCGCATGCGCTCGATCGCCTGCTCGCGGTTCGCGCCGTGCACGATCAGCTTCGCGATCATCGAGTCGTAGAACATCGAGATCTCGCCGCCTTCATACACGCCGGTATCGACGCGCACCTTGCCCGGAATCTCGGTCGGCGCCTGGAACTTCACCAGGCGGCCGGTCGAGGGCAGGAAGCCGCGGAACGGGTCTTCGGCGTTGATGCGGCACTCCATCGACCAGCCATTGATCTTCACGTCGGCCTGGGCGATGGGGAGCTTCTCGCCATAGGCGACGCGGATCATCTGCTCGACCAGATCGAGGCCGGTGATGAGTTCGGTGACCGGATGCTCCACCTGCAGGCGGGTGTTCATCTCGAGGAAGTAGAACTCCTTGGTCGCGCCGCTGACCACGAACTCGACCGTGCCGGCCGATTCGTAGTTCACCGCACGTGCCAGCGCCACCGCCTGCTCGCCCATCGCCTTGCGCATGTCGGGGTCGACGAAGGGGCTCGGCGCCTCCTCGATGACCTTCTGGTGACGGCGCTGGATCGAGCAATCGCGCTCGTTCAGGTACACGTAGTTGCCATGCGAGTCGCCGAGCACCTGGATCTCGATGTGGCGCGGCTCGAGCACGTACTTCTCGATGAACACGCGGTCGTCGCCGAACGACGCCTTCGCCTCATTCACGCACGACGAGAAACCCTCGAAGGCTTCCTGGTCGTTGTACGCAACGCGCAGGCCCTTGCCGCCGCCGCCGGCGGACGCCTTGATCATCACCGGATAGCCGATCTTCTTGGCGATCTCGACCGCTTCCGCGGGGCCGGCGATCGCGTCGTTGTAGCCGGGGATCGTATTCACGCCGGCTTCGATCGCGAGCTTCTTCGACTCGATCTTGTCGCCCATCTTGGCGACCGAGTAGTGCTTCGGCCCGATGAACTTGATGCCTTCCTCTTCCAGGCGGCGCGAGAACTCGGCGTTCTCGGACAGGAAGCCGTAGCCCGGATGGACCGCTTCGGCGCCGGTCTGCTTGCAGGCGTCGATGATCTTGTCCATGCGCAGATAGGACTCTTTCGACGCAGCCGGTCCGATGCACACGGCCTCGTCGGCCATCTCCACGAACAGCGCATCCTTGTCGGCCTCGGAATGGACGGCGACGGTGGCGATGCCCATCTTGCGGGCGGTCTTGATGACGCGGCAGGCGATCTCGCCGCGGTTTGCGATCAGGATTTTCTTAAACATATTCCTCAGTCTCCCTGGGCAATCAGAGCGGGATGTTGCCGTGCTTGCGCCACGGGTTTTCGAGTTCCTTGTTCTTCAGCATCGACAGCGAGCGGCACACGCGCTTGCGCGTCTCGTGCGGCATGATCACGTCGTCGATGAAGCCGCGCGCGCCGGCCACGAACGGGTTGGCGAAGCGCGCCTTGTACTCGGCTTCGCGCTGCGCGAGCTTGGCGGGATCGTCCTTCTCGCCGCGGAAGATGATCTCCACCGCGCCCTTCGGGCCCATCACCGCGATTTCGGCCGACGGCCACGCGAAGTTCACGTCGCCGCGCAGGTGCTTGGACGACATAACGTCGTAGGCGCCGCCGTAGGCCTTGCGGGTGATGAGCGTGACCTTCGGCACCGTGCATTCGGCGTAGGCGTAGAGCAGCTTGGCGCCGTGCTTGATGATGCCGCCGTATTCCTGCGTCGTGCCCGGCATGAAGCCCGGGACGTCGACCAGGGTCACGACCGGGATGTTGAACGCGTCGCAGAAGCGCACGAAGCGCGCCGCCTTGATCGAGCTCTTGATGTCGAGGCAGCCTGCGAGCACCAGCGGCTGGTTCGCCACGATGCCGACCGGAGCGCCTTCCATGCGCGCGAAGCCGATGATGATGTTCTTGGCGTAGTCGGGCTGCAGCTCGAAGAAGTCGCCGTCATCGACCATCTTGATGATGACTTCCTTCATGTCATAGGGCTGGTTCGGGTTGGTCGGCACCAGCGTGTCGAGCGAGAAGTCGAGGCGCTCGGCCGGGTCGATCGCCGGCACCGTCGGGGCCTTCTCGCGGTTGCTCGACGGGATGAAGCCGATCAGGCGGCGGGTCATCATCAGCGCCTCGACGTCGTTCTCGAACGCGAGGTCGGCGACACCCGACTTGGTGTTGTGGGTCACCGCACCGCCCAGTTCCTCGGCGGTCACTTCCTCGTGGGTCACGGTCTTCACGACTTCCGGACCGGTCACGAACATGTACGAGGAATCCTTCACCATGAAGATGAAGTCGGTCATCGCCGGGCTATACACCGCGCCGCCGGCGCAGGGGCCCATGATCAGCGAGATCTGCGGCACGACGCCCGAGGCCATCACGTTGCGCTGGAACACGTCGGCGTAGCCGCCGAGCGAATCCACGCCTTCCTGGATACGCGCGCCGCCCGAGTCGTTGAGGCCGATCACCGGCGCGCCGACCTTCATCGCGTGGTCCATGACCTTGCAGATCTTCTCCGCGTGGGTCTCGGACAGCGAGCCGCCGAACACCGTGAAGTCCTGCGAGAACACGAACACCAGGCGACCGTTGACGGTGCCGTAGCCGATCACCACGCCGTCACCCGGAGTGTGGTCCGCTTCCATGCCGAACTCGGTGCAGCGGTGCTCCTTGAACATGTCCCATTCTTCGAAGCTGCCTTCGTCGAGCAGCAGCTCGATGCGCTCGCGCGCGGTGAGCTTGCCCTTGGAATGCTGCGCGTCGATGCGCTTCTGCCCGCCGCCGAGGCGCGCCTTGGCGCGCTTTTCGTCGAGCTGACGAATGATCTCTTGCATTGATGACCTCCTTGACTTGTTCTGCTGTCCCCGACCTTGTGCCGACCGGGCCTTCAACTTCAATTCTGTTCGAAACTGCTTGCATCGGTACTAGCGTCCACTACCGCGGCAACTCGATACCGTTCGCCCTGAGCCTGTCGAAGGGCGGGGCATCGGCAGGGCTTCGACAGGCTCAGCCCGAACGGTGGTGGGTAGCCTGCGTCTCAGCAGCCTGCGGCCTTCTCCACATATCCGAGCAAGCGCATCGCGGCAGCCGAGGGCGTCGTCGTCCCCTCCTCCACCGCGCGGGCGAGCCCGGGCAATTCGTGCTTCACCTGCGGATGTCCGCGGAAATGACTGCGCAGCCCCGCGTCGATCAGATCCCACATCCACGCCAGCGCCTGATGGCGCCGCTTGGCCTCGAACTCGCCGGAGGCCTGCATCGCCTTGCGGTAATCCGTCACCGCCGTCCAGAAGTCGGCGATGCCGTGCTTCTGCAGGGCGGACAGCGTCAGCACCGGCACCGTCCAGTTCGGACTCGCCGGCCGCAGCATGTGCAGCGCCGTCTTCATCTGCGACTTGGCGCGCATCGCCGCACCGGCGTCGATGTCCGCCTTGTTGATGACGATGAGATCGGCGATCTCCATGATCCCTTTCTTGATCGCCTGCAGGTCGTCGCCCGCGTTGGGCAGCTGCAGCAGGCAGAAGATGTCGCTCATGCCGGCGACCGCGGTCTCGCTCTGCCCGACGCCGACGGTCTCGATGATGATGACGTCGAAGCCCGCGGCCTCGCATACCAGCATCGTCTCGCGCGTCTTCTCGGCGACGCCGCCGAGGCTGCCCGCAGAGGGGCTCGGTCGGATGAACGCGGCGGGGTTCTGCGACAGCAGCTCCATGCGCGTCTTGTCGCCGAGGATCGAACCGCCCGTCAGCGACGAGGACGGGTCGACCGCCAGCACCGCGACACGCAGACCCTGTTCGATCAGATACAGCCCCAGTGCCTCGATGAAGGTCGACTTGCCCACCCCCGGCACGCCCGAGATGCCGACCCGCATCGCCCCACCGGTATGCGGCAGCAGCGCTTCGAGCACGTGCCGTGCACGCGCCTTGTGGTCCTCGCGCTGCGACTCGATCAACGTGATGGTCTTGGCGAGGGGACGCAGTTGACGCGCGAGCACGCCGTCAACCAGCGCACGGTCGGCGGACGAGAGGTCAGATTGAACTTCCCGCATCAGACCTTCTCACCGTTCGCCCTGAGCCTGTCGAAGGGCATCTCCGGGCCCCAAGTACGCTTGGCGTTGGCAAGCTCCGTGATCCTGTTCCAATCTCCCGCAATCAATGCTTCCTTCTTGGCTCTGGACCAACCCTTGATCTTCCTTTCGAAGGCGATGGCTTGCTCGCGCGTTTCGAACTCACCGGCCCACAGCAAAGTCACCGGCTTCCGCGATGCGGTATACCCCACCAGCCCAGATTCATGTTGGCGCATTCGCTGCTCCAAATCGTCTGTATGCCCGCAGTAGTAAGAGGTATCCGTGCATCGCAGGATATAAACAAGAAAAGGTCGCATTGCCGGGAATTGACAAGCCCTTCGACAAGCTCAGGGCGAACGGTCATTAACGGAATGTCATTGTTTCCGCGTCGCGCGGATCTGCTTCAGCACTTCACGCGCGGCCGCCGGAATCGGCGTGCCCGGTCCGAAGATGCCTTTTGCCCCGGCAGCATACAGCGCATCGTAGTCCTGCGCCGGGATCACGCCGCCGACGAAGACGACGATGTCGTCCGCGCCGAGCCGCTTCAGCTCGTTCACGATCTGCGGCACCAGCGTCTTGTGACCGGCGGCGAGGCTCGAGCAGCCCACCGCGTGCACGTCGTTCTCGACGGCGTGGCGCGCGGCTTCTTCCGGCGTCTGGAAGAGCGGGCCGATGTCGATGTCGAAGCCGAGGTCGGCGAAGGCCGAGGCGACAACCTTCGCGCCGCGGTCGTGGCCGTCCTGGCCGAGCTTGGCGATCATGATGCGCGGGCGGCGGCCTTCTTCGGCGACGAAGGTTTCGATGTCGGCCTTCAGTTCCTTCCAGTCGGCATCGTTTTCCACGACGGCTCCATACACGCCGGACACGGCTTGCGGGTTGGCACGATAGCGGCCGAAGATCTTCTCCAGCGCGTCGGAGATCTCGCCGACCGTCGCGCGCAGGCGCACGGCCTTCACGGCGAGGTCGAGCAGGTTGCCGTCGCCGGTCTCGGCGCACTTCGTCAGCGCATCGAGGGCGGCCTGCACGGCGGCGCTGTCGCGCGTCGCACGGATCTTGGTGAGGCGCGCAATCTGCGACTCGCGCACCGCGTGGTTGTCGATGTCGAGGATCTCGATCGGATCCTCCTTCGCCAGCTTGTACTTGTTCACGCCGACGATGACGTCCTTGCCCGAGTCGATGCGCGCCTGCTTGTCGGCGGCACATTCCTCGACCTTCATCTTGGCCCAGCCCGACTCGACCGCCTTGGTCATGCCGCCCATCGTCTCGATCTCCTCGATCAGCGACCAGGCCTTGTCCACCATGTCCTGGGTCAGCTTTTCCATCATGTACGAGCCGGCCCACGGATCGACGACGTTACAGATGTGCGTCTCTTCCTGGATGATGATCTGGGTGTTGCGCGCGATCCGTGCCGAGAACTCGGTCGGCAGCGCGATCGCCTCGTCGAGCGCGTTGGTGTGCAGCGACTGCGTGCCGCCGAAGACCGCGGCCATCGCCTCGATCGTCGTGCGCACGACGTTGTTGTAGGGATCCTGCTCGGTGAGCGACCAGCCCGAGGTCTGCGAGTGCGTGCGCAGCATCATCGACTTCGCGCTCTTCGGGTTGAACTGCTTCATGATCCGCCACCACAGCAGACGCGCCGCGCGCATCTTGGCGATCTCGAGGTAGAAGTTCATCCCCACCGCCCAGAAGAAGGACAGCCGACCGGCGAAGGTGTCGACGTCCATGCCGCTGTTGATGCCGGTGCGCACGTACTCGAGGCCGTCGGCGAGCGTGAACGCGAGTTCGATTGCCTGGTTCGCACCCGCTTCCTGGATGTGGTAGCCGGAGATCGAGATCGAGTTGAACTTCGGCATGTGCTGCGCCGTGTACCCGAAGATGTCGGCGATGATCTTCATCGACGGCGTCGGCGGGTAGATATAGGTATTGCGGACCATGAACTCCTTGAGGATGTCGTTCTGGATGGTCCCGGAGAGCTTGTCCTGCGAAACGCCCTGCTCTTCGGCGGCGACGATGTAGCCGGCGAGAATCGGCAGCACGGCGCCGTTCATCGTCATGGATACCGACACCTTGTCGAGCGGGATCTCGTTGAAGAGGATCTTCATGTCCTCGACCGAATCGATCGCCACGCCGGCCTTGCCGACGTCGCCGGTGACGCGCGGATGATCCGAGTCATAACCACGGTGCGTCGCGAGGTCGAACGCGACCGACACGCCCTGGCCACCGGCCGCGAGCGCCTTGCGGTAGAACGCGTTCGACTCCTCGGCGGTCGAGAAGCCGGCGTACTGGCGGATGGTCCACGGCTTCACGGCGTACATCGTCGGCTGCGGGCCGCGCAGGAAGGGCTCGAAGCCGGGCAGCGTATCGGTGTGCTGCAGGTCGGCCGTGTCCGCCTTGGTATACAGCGGCTTGACCGCGATGCCTTCGGGCGTCACCCAGTTGAGCTTCGCCACGTCGCCACCCGGCGCATGTTTCGCGGCCGCCTTGTTCCAGGCTTCCAGGTCCGACTGCGGATAAGCCGGCATCTTGTCGTTCGGCATGACAAACCCTCTCCGATTCCATTGGCCGCGGCAGGCGGCGTTAGCGTTGTCTCGTACTGCTGTTTGAACGGCTGGCTGGCGACGACGAGACCGCCCGCAGTCCGAAGACTGCAGGCGGTCGCCGGCGCTCCCATGCATTCGGCGTAGCTCCCTCTCCCTCTCGTTGCGCAGCAGGCCAAGGGTCCGCCAGCGCAAGCTCCCAATCCTACGCCGCACATGGGAAGTTGACTTGTACCGTCGCACGAATAATACTTTATCCATAATTATGAATGCAACAGTCGGCGAGCCGGAATTTCGACGACAATTCGGCCCGCAACATTTCCGCATCGAACAGCCCCCATGACCGCCACCCGCATCGCCCCGCTCGCGCTGTACCAGGAAGTCGCCGAGCGGCTGCGCCAGCTCATCTTCTCGCACGAACTTGCACCCGGCACCTGGGTCGACGAGCAGGCGCTCGCCGACAACTACGGCATCTCGCGCACGCCGCTGCGCGAGGCGCTGAAGGTGCTCGCCTCCGAAGGGCTCGTCACGCTGAAACCGCGCCGCGGGTGCTACGTCACCGAGATCTCCGAGCGCGATCTCGACGAGATCTTCGCCGTGATGGCCCTCCTCGAAGGCCAGTGCGCCCAGACCACGGCGCAAAAGGCCACCGACGCGGACCTCGACCACCTGCGCGCGATCCACGCCGGACTGGAAAAGGCCGCAGCGGCGGAAGACATCAACGGCTTCTTCGAATCGAACCAGGCCTTCCACCTCGCGCTGCAGGAAATCGCCGACAACCGCTGGCTGCAGCACGCGATCGAAGATCTGCGCCGCGTGATCAAGCTGTCGCGCCATCACTCGCTGTTCGGCGAAGGCCGCCTCGAGCAGTCGCTCGCCGAACACCGCGAGATCCTCGCCGCGCTCACCGCGCGCCGTGCGGACGACGCGGAACGGCTGATGCGCGCCCACATCAACAGCGGCCGCGCAGCCCTCGGGCGCATCGCCAAGGCACGCAACAAGGTCGCCTGAACAAGGTCGTCGCAGGGCGGAAAACGAAGTTTCGGCGCAGCCAGAAGCGAAGCGCCTTCCGCCGAACGCGTGGGCCAATCCAGACGCCCCCTCCGGCGGATAACGCCTTCGGCTCATCCGCCCTACGGAGCTGCCCTTCGACAAGCCCAAGGCGAACGGTGGTGAGTCGAGTCCCGCCTCCTACCCGCCCGGCCGCGTCATCGCCTCCGGATCGACCCACAGATCGAACTCCTCCGCGCGGACGTAGCCGCTCGCCAGCGCCGCCTCGCGCAACGACAGGCCTTCGTGGTGCGCCTTCTTCGCGATCTCCGCGGCGCGGTCGTAGCCGATGTGGCGGTTGAGCGCCGTCACGAGCATCAGATTCTTCTCCAGGTTCTCGCGGATGCGCGGCAGGTTGGGCTTCAGGCCGCGCGCGCAGTGCGCCTCGAAGGCGTCGCACGCATCCGCCAGCAGCGCGATGCTCTCCAGCACGTTGTGCGCCATCACCGGCTTGTACACGTTGAGCTGGAAGTTGCCCTGCGTACCGGCGAACGCGACCGCGGCATCGTTGCCGAACACCTGCACGCACACCATCGTCAGTGCCTCGCACTGCGTCGGATTCACCTTGCCCGGCATGATCGACGAACCCGGCTCGTTCTCGGGAATCGACAGCTCGCCGATGCCGCAGCGCGGCCCGCTCGCCAGCCAGCGCACGTCGTTGGCCATCTTCATCAGCCCGCCCGCCAGCGTGCGCAGCGCGGCCGAGGTCTGCACCAGCGCATCGTGCGCCGCCAGCGCGAAGAAGCGGTCCGGCGCGCTGCGGAACGGATGGCCGGTGAGCTGCGCGATCTGCGCCGCCGCGCAATCGCCGAAGCGCGGATGGGCATTGAGCCCGGTACCGACGGCCGTGCCGCCGATCGCCAGCTCGTACAGGGCCGGGAGACTCGCCGTCACCGCGGCGAGGCCGAAGTCGATCTGCGCCACCCACGCGCCGATCTCCTGGCCGAGCGTCACCGGCGTCGCATCCTGCAGATGGGTGCGACCGGTCTTGACGATCTCCTCGCTGGCCTTCGCCTTGTCCGCCAGCGTATCGCGCAGGCGCCGCACGGCCGGCAGCAGGCGATCGTGCAGTTCGCCGACGATCGCGATGTGCATTGCGGTCGGAAACGTATCGTTCGAAGACTGCCCACGATTGACGTGGTCATTCGGATGAATTGGCCGCTTCGACCCGATCGTGCCCCCCGCCAGCTCGATCGCGCGGTTCGCGATCACCTCGTTGGCATTCATGTTCGACTGCGTGCCGGAGCCGGTCTGGAACACGACCAGCGGAAAATGCGCATCCAGTTCGCCGGAAATCACCTCGTCGGCCGCCACGCCGATCAGCCGTGCCAGCTCCGGCGGCAGCTCGCCCAGCTCGGCGTTCGCCTGTGCCGCCGCCTTCTTGAGAATTCCCAGCGCCCGGATCATCGCCCTCCCCCAGCGGAAGCGGTCCGTACCGATCGGAAAGTGCGCGAGCGAGCGCTCCGTCTGGGCTCCCCAGTAACGGTCCGCCGCCACCTCGACAGGCCCCATCGAATCGGTTTCGGTACGCGTCGCATCCATGCTTTTCTCCCGTCCGTCCGCCAGCCACACTTCCGGCCCGCACGTTTCTTTGACGTCCCCGGCTGACGCGGATTCCCGCAACCCGCACACATGACGGACACCGTGAATTTGTAACTTCTCGCAATAATCCCGCGCTCACTAACATCCTGAAGCAGGTAAGGGAGCAGCGACTCCCCGGACGCAAGCGCGTTACGGCCCGCAGGGAGACTCCACGCGATGCCAGGAAGCCAGAGCGACTCGAACACGCCTGCCCGCAGAAACGGAGCGGCCGCACGCGCCGACAACAGCCCCGAGCTGCGGCGCGTGCTGGCGAACATCCGCGTGCTGATCGCGATCGTCGCCGCCACCGAGGCCGTCTCCCTGTCGGCCTCCACCCGCCCGACGATGATGATCGCAGTGCTGGGCTACGCGGCCTGGGCGGGCTGGCTGTGCTGGGTCGAGCTGCACGGCACGCGCCCGATCCGCTCCATGCTCACCTCCTGGATCGACGCCATCTGGATCCTGTTGTTCGCGTGGCTGGCCGGCACGCAGAGCAGTCTCTATACGCTGCTCCTGCTCTTCCCGGTGCTCTTCGCCGCACTGAGCTTCGGCTTCGTGCCCGGCCTCGTGATCTCGCTATTCTCCGCTGCAGGCGCGGCCGGCGAACTGCTCCTCCGCGACATGGACATCGGCAGACACTCGCCGGAAATCATCCTCCAGCCCTTGTCGATCCTGATCCTGGGACCACTGGTTGCCGGCCTCGCGCGCGCCGGCGTGCAGATGAACGAGCAGATGTCCATCGCCGACCGCCTGCTCGGCGCCGCCGACCCGCGCCTCGGCGTCAAGCGCGTCGCCGAGACCCTGCTGCGGGCCGTCGCACGACACTTCACGGCCGATCTCGGCCTGCTGCTGATCTGGCTCCCGGGCGGCGACGCGCGGCTGTTCCGCTGCGACCGCAACGGCCGGTTCGGCGAACTCGACGGCGAACTGCGCACCGCCTTCGTCGACGCGCTGGTGCGCCTGCCCGCGGACGTCGTCAGCGTGCACCACTACACCCACGTCCTCGGCCGCTTTCCGCTGCGATACACCAGCGGCTTCGATCTGGTGAACAAGGCGCCCACGAACGCGGCACGCGCGGCCGTGCAGGATCTCGCCGAGGCGCTGGACGCGCACTCGATGATCGCGATCCCCATCTGCCGCCGCGGCCCCCATCCCTGCCGCCTGGTGCTCGAATCCGCGCACCGCCGCTATCGCTCCCACGACGCCGACCTCGTCGCCGGCGTCATGGACCAGCTCGCCCCCGTGCTCGAGAACGCCGGCCTGCTGGAGCGCCTCGCCGACGAGGCGATGGCCACCGAACGAGCTCGCATCGGCCGCGACCTCCACGATAATGCGATCCAGCCCTATCTCGGCCTCAAGTACGGCATCGAAGCCCTCGCGCGCAAGGCCGGCGCGGACAATCCGCTGCGCACGGACATCCTCACCCTGCAAGAAGTCGCGCTCGAAGAACTGCACACCCTGCGCGAGCTCGTGAGCGGCATGCGCAACGGCGCCTCCGGCGGCGACGACGCCCTCTGCCCCGCCTTGCAGCGACAGGCCAGGCGCTTCAAGGAACTGTTCGGCATCGACGTGTCGGTGCAGTGCGAAGGCAATCTGTCGATCCGGCGCAAACTCGCCGCTGCCATCTTCCCGATGGTCAGCGAGGCACTCACCAACATCCGCCGCCACACTGCCGCCCCACGTGCGGAGATCCTCGTCCGCGCGGACGACAATAACTACGTCGTCGAGGTCCGCAACCCGCACGACATCGACTCGCCTCCGGAACCCTTCGTACCCCGCTCGGTTGTCGAACGCGCGGATTCTGTAAGTGGATGTGTCGTAGTCGACATCCAGCGGAACGGCATCACTGCTCTAATGATTTCGATCCCGAAAACAACCTGAGCGGCGACCGATCATGATTGAAGTCACCGAACGCCCAATCCGTGTTTTCCTCGTCGATGACCATCGCGCAACGCTGTGGGGCCTCGAACGCCTCGTCGGCACGGCGCAACGCATGCAACTGGCAGGCAGCGCGACCAGCATCGCCGAACTTCTCGCATCCCCGGAAAGCCGCGAGGCCGACGTCATCGTCATCGACCTCGACCTCGGCGGCCACGACTCCAGCGACTCCTTCGCCGAGCTTCTCTCGACCTACGGCGCGAAGGTCCTCGTCCTCACCGGCGCCCGCGATCTCGACGCCCATCGCCGCGCCGTGCTTGCCGGCGCCCGCGGCGTCGTGCGCAAGGAGGAACCCGTCGACGTCCTGTTGCGCGCGATCGAAAAGGTGCACGAAGGCGACGTTTGGGTGAACCGCGCGCTCATCGGCGACATCATGAACATGCTCACGGGCAAAAAGAAAGCCGCCGCCCCCGACGACGCCCGCATCGCAACCCTCACGCCCAAGGAGGTCGAAGTCATCGGCGCCGTCGTACGCTACAAGGGCGCCAAGAGCCTCGTCATCGCCGACGACCTCGGCATCAGCGAACACACGCTGCGCAACCACCTGACCGCCATCTACCACAAGCTCGAAGTGCATGGCCGGCTCGAGCTGTACCTGTACGCCAAGGAACGCTGCATAGGCACCGTCGCGCAATAGCTCACTCGTCGCGCTGCACCGCTCCAGCCTCGACAGTATCTTGCGCGGCACACCGCAGCCAAGGTTCACTGGTCGGCCGGCGATGAGCCGGACGGCCTGCAACTAGTTCATTTGTCACGCCCGGCAGGGGCACCTCCGCCCGCGCGCAACGCCTGCCCGAACACTAGTCTTGGAAAGTAGCGCGGACACTGCAATCGCCCGCGAATCCGCCGACAGGCACCATGACCGCCCCCGCGCACGAGACGCCGCGCGGGAGCATGCCGTGCCCCCTGCCCGTCACGCACCCACCGCCACACCGGAGGAGAGACCATGCGTCGCGCCATTTTCCTCGCCCCGCTCGTCGGAGCCTGCCTGCTGTTCGCCCAGCCGCACGCCCACGCCGGCGACCTGCCCGCCGGCGTCACACCGCCACCCCGCTTCGCGCCAGACCAGCTACTGGTCGCCTTTCGCCCCGGCACCCCCGGCGCCGACATCGCGCAGGCCCATGCCGCGGCCGGCGCACAGGTGATCAGGCGCTTCGACGCCATCGGTGTGCATTTCCTGCGGATTCCCTCGGGTGCGGTCGAAGCGACGGCCGCGCTCTACGAGCGCAATCCGAACGTCCGCTATGCCGAACCCAACTTCCACCGCCCGCTGATCCTCCCCACCGAAGGCCGGGACCCGATGCTCCCGACGGGGCTCGGCACCGAGTACCTGGCCCTGCAATGGGGCCTCAACAACACCGGCCAGCCGCTCTACGATTCGGCGTCGGGTGCCAACGTGACCGGCACGCTGGATGCCGACATCGACGCACCGGAAGCGTGGGATCTCTCCCGCAGCAATGACAGCATCAAGATCGCGATTCTCGACAGCGGGGTCGAATGCACCCACGTCGACCTCCTCGGCAAGTGCGTCGAACAACAGAACTTCACCGACAGCACCACCACGGCGGACGTGATCGGGCACGGCACCCACGTCGCCGGCATCGCCGCAGCGAACACAAACAACGGCAAGGGCACGGCCGGCGTCGGCTGGAACGCGAAAATCGGTTCGCTCAAGGTATGCCATGAATGGCCGTCCGAATCCTTCCCCCTGCTCGGCATGTGCGACGTCGCCGACTCCGTCGCAGGCCTGATGCATGCCGCCAACAACGGTTACCGCGTGGCGAACATGAGCTACGGCAGCGACCCCGATCCCTATTCGCCCTCGCAGGCCGAAGCGGACGCCATCAAATACGCCTGGAGCAAGGGCGTCGTCCTCGTCGCGGCCGCCGGCAACGACTACGCCTCGACGCGCCACTACCCCGCCGCCTTCCCCGAAGTCATCTCCGTCGCAGCCACCGACCGCCACGACAACCTCGCCTACTTCTCGAGCTTCGGCTCGTCGTGGGTCTCCGTCGCCGCCCCCGGCCACGACATCCTGTCGGCCTACCCCAACGCCGGCTGCGGCATTCCGGCGGACGACCCGGAAGGCTGCTACAACTGGCTGTCCGGCACCTCGATGGCCTCCCCCCACGTCGCCGGCCTCGCCGCGCTCGTGCTCACCCGCTACGGGAACATCACGAACACCCAGGCCCGCGCCCATATCGAGAACACCGCCAACGCCCAAGGCGCACTCGGCCAGAACTTCCGCGCCTGGGTGCGATACGGCCGCATCAACGCCCACCTCGCCCTCACCGCCGACAACCCGCCCCCTCCGCCTGCGAGCATCACCCTGACGGCCACCGGCTACAAGGTGAAAGGCCAGCAAAAGGCCGACCTGCAATGGACCGTCACGACCGCGGGAACCATGAGCATCCTGCGCAACGGTGCTGTCATCGTCAACGAACCCAACGACGGCACCTACACCGACCCGATCAACCGCACCGGCGGCGGTTCCTATACTTACAAGGTGTGCGAAACCGGCACGGCCACCTGCTCAAATGAGGCTGTTGTCGCCTTCTGATGCCGGACGGGCACGGCCACAAACGCGCAAAGGAACTGTGGTCGGAATGGAAACGGAGGCAAACATGAGCAAGCTCAAAGACGTGGTGTCGCACCATGCTCTGCAGTCGCTTGAAATGCCACCTGCTTGTTCAAGTTTGACAAACGTTCACGTATAAAGAACAATCGAAAATAATGAACGAGAACGCCGTTCATATTCAACAACCGTTCACGTAACGCGAACAAACCCAACCGACGGCCGTGGATCGAGGCAGCCCCTTGAAGGAAAAAGAAATCCTTGAGCGCGCGACCGAGGCCTTTGCAAACGAAACCGGTTTGCGCACGAGAATTTGGCCCGCGCCTGCCGACCAGTTGCGAGCCGATGCCTTGCTCGATGTCCTTGTAGACAATCGTACTGTCCGCTTTCTCGCAGAGATCAAAGCGGTCGACCGTTTTCAGACCTTGGGGACGATCAAAGCAAAGGGCGAACATGCGCCGCATCCGCTCATCCTGGTCGCCCCATACATCACCGCAGTGACCGCCCAGCAATGCCGGGCGCTGCGCCTCCCGTTCATGGACGAGGCTGGCAATGCATACATTGAAGCCCCCGGGTTGTTCGTCTACATCACGGGAAAACGCCGCCCCGTCCAAACGCGTATCACTCCCGCCTATCGCGCCTTGACCCCCGCTGGACTCCGGATCGTGTTTGCGTTGCTCAATCGCCCCGTGCTCGCAAATGCACCATACCGCGACATCGCCAAGGCCGCACGGGTAGCGCTTGGAACTGTGGGTGACGTATTGATGGATCTGGAACACCGCGGCCATCTCGCACCCGAAAAGCCCGGCCCACGTCGTCTACTGGCCCCGCGTCGCCTCCAGGAAGAGTGGATAACCCACTATCCGATCAAACTCAGGCCCAAGCTGAACGCTCGTCGCTTCACCGCACCCAAGAACGACTGGTGGCGGGATCAAGATGTCCGCCAGCACAATGCCTACTGGGGAGGCGAAGTTGCCGCAGCAAAGATTACCGGCTACCTGAAACCAGCGACTGCCACGGTCTACCTCCAAGGCAAGCCGGATGCGCTCATCCTTGCCAACCGACTTCGTCCTGATGCTAACGGTGAGGTCGAGCTCCTGGATGCGTTTTGGACTCCCGACACCCCGCGTCAAGCCGATGATGTCGCCCCCCCTCTGGTCATCTATGCCGACCTGATGGCCACCGCCGATCCGCGCAATGTCGAAACAGCGAAATTGATCCATGACCAATACCTCGCCACAACTGACGGTGCGACCCGACCGCCCGGTTGATCCCCTCCTTCAAGACATTCTGCGCCGGGTCGATGCCGCCACACGCGAACTGGGCATCGAATACTTCGTCGGTGGCGCATTGGCGCGCGACCTGATCCTGCTCCACGTCTTTGGCCGACACACGGGCCGCGCCACCCGCGATGTCGATCTGGGAATCCACATCGATGATTGGACCACGCTCGACGCGCTCAAGGCCAACTTGACCCGGGAGGGAGCGTTCTCCGAGAAGGCCGGCATTGCTCATCGGCTTATGTACGACGCACACGATGCGGCCTTCGGGATTCCCCTTGATCTGTTGCCGTTTGGCGGTGTCGAATCAACTGACGGAACGATCGCCTGGCCCCCGGGCATGGAGATCCTCATGAGCGTCGCCGGATTCGCCGAAGCTCGCCAGTCGGCCATGATGGTCGGCGTGGCCGACGACCTTTGCGTTCCTGTCGCCTCACTGCCGGCCCTTGCGATGCTCAAGCTCATCGCCTGGCGTGACCGTCATCGGGAAACCACCAAGGATGCCGCGGACTTCCTGCTGATCGCGCGGCACTACTGCGACGCCGGCAACATCGACCGGCTCTACGATGCTGAGCCGGTTTTGCTGCAGGCGGCCGATTTCGATCCGGAACTCGCAGGCGCCATACTGCTGGGCAAGGACGCTGCGGAAATCTCCCTGCCGCGCACGACGCAGGCCGTAACGGTCATCCTGACCGACGCCGGGCTACGGCAGCAACTGATCGGCCAACTCCTGCGAACCACGCTATCAATGGGAGACGATGCCGGAAGCTCCCGAGTAGAGCGCTACCTTAACGCATTCCAAAGCGGACTAACGACTGTTGCGGCGAAGCAGCCCCAACGCCGGCGGACACGCTGATCAAGGTCTGCGTATCGCAAGACACCCCCTTCTCCTGGTCCGACCGCGTGATCGAGGCGACGAGCCTCGACGACGTCTTCGCCGACGACTGACCCGACCCCGCCCGGCCTCCCATCCGGGTAATTTGTCACGGGTCTCCCGCGCGTATCATCCCATGGGCGAAACTACCCAATGCACGGTATGTTGAGACCATCGCGGCCCAAGCCGCATGCGTGGAGCACGCCGTCGTGCCCTGCCTCACCGTTGCCCGTCCGATTGAAGTGCTGCTGGTCGATGACCAGCGGGCGATTCTGGCCGGAGTGAGCGCGCTCGTGGAAAGCGAAGGAAAAGCGATGCAGGTTTCCGGCTGCGCCACCACCGGCCGCCAAGCCCTTGACCTGGCGCGGCGTCTCCAGCCAGACGTCATCGTCCTCGACGCCGAACTCGGCGGCGAGGACGGACTGGCACTGATCACTCAACTCCGCAACGCCTGTTGCGCCACCATCATCGTCTTCACCTGCCACTGCGACGCGGCCACCCTCCAACGCTCGCTCGCGCTAGGTGCCGCACGGCTCGTCACGAAAACCGCGCCGGGCGCGGAACTGCTAGCCGCCATCGTCGAAACGGCCGAAGTGTCCGGCTGAATCGATCGCGAGCATCCATGCGCCGACAGCTTGGCCTTATAAGGCTAACACGCCCACAACCTGGCATCCGACCGGGCTGAAGACCGGGACATCTGTCACGGACGCACCGACAGCAACGCACTATCTTCGGCAGGCGGATCCAACGATGCCTTGCAGACACAATTGGTCCATGCTTGAAAGGCCCGAATCGAGCCGGCGAACCACCCATTCGCCCGCACCAAGGACCGGAGAGAGGGAGTCATGAAAGACCGCAAGCTGCTCTCGATCGTCATTCCCGCATTCAACGAAGCTGATGTCCTGCCTGAGTTCCAGCGGCGGCTCACAGCCGTCACCACTGCGCTGCCGCTCGAATGCGAAATCGTCTATGTCAACGACGGGAGCACCGACGGTACGCCCTCCGTGCTGCGCGCCCTGCGGCAGCGGGACGACCGGATCGCGATCATCGAACTGTCGCGCAACTTCGGCAAGGACCTTGCGATGACGGCGGGCATCGACCACGCGCGGGGCGACGCAGTCGTCGTGATCGACGCCGACCTGCAGGATCCGCCCGAACTCATCCCGGAGCTCGTTCGCGGCTGGCAGGAGGGCTACGACGTCGTCTACGCGCAGCGCACCGAGCGCAACGGCGAAAGTCTCGCCAAGAAACTTACCGCACGGCTTTTCTATCGCGTCATCGGCAAGCTCGCCCACTTCCACATCCCGCGCGACACCGGGGATTTCCGCCTGCTCAGCCGCCGCGCCGTCGAGGCGCTTGGCCGGCTGCGCGAACAGCACCGCTTCATGAAAGGGCTGTTCGCCTGGATCGGCTACCCGCAAAAGGCCGTACCCTACCGGCGCGCCCCTCGCCATTCCGGGCGCAGCAAGTGGAATTACTGGAAACTGTGGAACTTCGCGCTGGAGGGAATCACCTCCTTCAGCACCGCCCCGCTCAAGGCCGCCACCTATATCGGCGCCCTTACGGCCGCCTTCGCCTTCATGTACGGCGCTTACATCATCGTGTCGACGCTGCGCTTCGGCAACGCCGTGGCGGGCTACCCCTCGTTGATGACCGTGATCCTCTTTCTTGGCGGCATACAGCTTGCTGCCCTGGGCGTGATTGGCGAATACCTGGCGAGACTCTTCGACGAAGCGAAGGGCCGCCCCCTTTATCTCGTCAGTGAATTCCAGCCCTCACGGCCCGCAATGCGTCCGCGTCTCGCGACCCGGCAGCACGGCGTGCGGCGCGTTGGCGCCTGACTCCGGCGGATTCGCACTGGTCCTCCGAAAACGGATCGCTCCATAGGTGAGACGCCCAAAAATTTTTCCACGGCCGTCGTCGTACGACGGCTCTCTCATTGAGTGACCGCGACGGATTCCTTGATGTGAGCGACAGCCACCCCATCGGTATGAACCCGCCTCCAGCCCGGCAAGCGGTCCAATAACGCCACGGCGGGGGCACCAGCGTCCAGCAAGGTCCAGCCGATTCGGTAATCCGCCAGCAGCATCTCAAGCGCATTCGTATCCGCCAGTCCCACCGCGTCGATATAGCGCTTCAGAAAGCCATCGCCATACATGTCGGCGCGCCCGTCGATGAACACAGGGATGCCTCGGTAGATAAGGTATCCACCAAAATTATATGAGTTGAGTACCGACCCTGTAGCTCCGGCGCGGATCGCCGCGTCCACCGCGGCATCGGGGGTACTTTTCGCTAGTGGCGAAAACTCTCGTGATTGAAAGACTGCTCCGATCATCACGGCTGCAAGCAATCCGGCAACGGCGATTGCCCCACGTCGTGCAGGCACCGCAAACGCAGCGAACATGCGATCCAGGAATTCCGCATCGCGCTTCGTATCCTTCGTTTCACGCCCGGCACCCGCAAAGGATGCCGCAATCAAGAAGGGACTCACCAACCCGAGAAGCGACACATGGCGCTGATGTTTAAGTGCGAGGTGCGCCAACCCCAGCACGAGGATCAGCCTTATTAGTGGCAGGCGCATACGTCCCGAGCACGCCAAAGCCAATACAAGCAGGAGCCAGAGTTCCAGAGTCTGCAGCTGCTGGAAATCCGCCGAACGCCATTCGTCAATAACCTTTAGGGCGAGTTCCATGCTGCTCACCTGAAACGGAAACACAAGCCCGTTCCAGCCCCAAGGCGTCACCAGCGCCGCCAGCGCGCTCAGTCCGACAAAGGCAGCCCACGGCAACACGCTATTGCGCCTCTTGTCCGCGGGCAGGCTCATAACTGCATCCAAGGCCAGTACCGCCCCCAGTCCAATCCCGAGAATGAAGCTGCCATGCAGATTGGCCCACAGCGGCATCAGGAGCAGCGCCCACCAAGGGGGATTTCTCCGGTACTCCCCCGCATTCACCAAAGTTCCCACCCAGACAGCCAGAAAGGGCCAAACAAGAACGTGCGGGCGCACCAGCAGATGCCCCATTAACATGCCCGCGGCGAATGCCGTCAACAGTAGCGCATAGATCGGCTCCATACGCGACAGCAGGAAACGCGCCAGATACGCCAGCGTACCAGCGAAGACCAACGCCACGAGCACGACGAGTCCCGTCCACCCCAAGATGTCATGCACGCTAGCAAGCAACACCTCCGAAAGCCATTCATGTGCCATCCAGGGGGTACCGGGCATCGAATGTGAGAATGGATCACTTTTGGGGACTACACCGTGATCGAGGATCCACCGCCCCGCGGCGAGGTGCCAATATGTGTCAGGATCCCCCAGCAATGCACTGAACCGCGGGATTCCCAACACGGCAGCGAGCGAAACCAAACCGACCAGCATTGGCCATGAAACACCATATGTTCGAAATCCGAACGGCGTCGCGCCGCAGGCGCTGTCGATTGTCGTCATGAGTCGGTAAATCCTGCGTTACACATGGGAACTCGGAGATCGATTCAGTTTTCCGATCACGCAGAACCGAACAATCGGATTCGCACAAAACCAACGCTTGCTCCGTTCACCCGTACCATCAGCGGTGAACGCCGCGACGCTGCCCCTTGCGTCCCAGCTGGAAATCAAGGGCTGCAAAACCACGATAGTTCCGTGCAACCTGCGCATTGCTGGCCTTCCCATCGGACGTAAGGCTGAAATTTCACACTGGAATACCCGTTCGGTCGCGGTAACACATCACAGGCAACGCAAGCAGCAAACCGGACCGTATCGGAGGATGTGAAGCCAGGTCATTGTATTCGCCTGCCACACGGCCCCTGAGATCCGCGCTCGCTCACTGCGCCTCGGCGCGCGCGATGCAATTTCGAAAACTGCGTCGGGAAGCGACGTGGCGGCGGGGATGGCGCTGCTCGCCAACGCGCTCGCACGAGAGACGTATTCGTGTGATTCCTGCCCCCCACTGGGACAGGGTAGCTCGACACGAATGCTCCTGGCTTGCCTCTCCTCTCCCAAATGGACGCGCGACTGCACGCACGGGCAACGCCAAGGCCCATGACAATTGTCATGCCTTCACCCCGGCACATGTACCCACGTGAATTAGGTCCAAACACCGATGCCGGAACGACGTTTCGGCCCTAATCTGCAATCAACAGTGACGGGCCGGAGCGACGTGATGAAAGCCGCGCAGATCGGTAAGCGACTCAGCGCTATCTGGTTCGATGAGGACGGGGTGACCGCGATCGAGTATGCACTGCTGGCGGCCCTGATCTTCGGCGCGATCGTTATTTCTGTCGCTCTGTTGGGCGACAGTGTCAAGACGCTCTATGACGATATCGCACGGACAGTCACGGACGCGATTTTGTGAGTAAGTAGCAGTCTTGCTTCGGGTCGTAAGGCGACTCGTACTGATTATCCGGAACGGGCCTCCCGCTCCGGGGTGTAGCCGGGAGGTCCGGCGTCTTTTAGATGAAGGAGAAAATCATGTTGGAAATGCTCAAACAGTTCGCGAGTGACGAGGAAGGGGTAACGGCGATTGAATACGGGCTGATTGCCGCCCTGATCGCAGTGATGATTATCATTGGCGCTAAAGCGGTCGGAACCAACTTGAACGCGCTCTTCTCCAAGATCGCCACATGTCTCACAACCCCGTCCACATGTACGTTCTGATAGAACACGCGATCTAAAGTGCCAACCAGTTGCGACGGCGCTGGAATCAAATTGCGCCATCGCACTGGTCTCCGGGCAAAGTTGTTCGAGAGGACTGACGGCAAATGAATATCGGACTTGCGGTACTGATTGCCGTGCTGGCATTAGCCGTTGTCGTTGATATACGTCGAGGCAAAGTGCCAAACCTCCTTGTGGCTCTAGGAATGGTAGCGGCAGTCTTATTCCACAGCATCGCGACGCCAGGCCTAGGCGTATTGGATGATTTCTTGCCGGGGAGCATCGGCTTGATCCCGCTGCTGCAGGGATTGATGGTTGGATTTGTCTGTCTATTGCCCCTATACGCCCTCAGAGCGATGGGCGCGGGCGACGTCAAGCTGATGATGATGATCGGCGCATTCCTCGGCCCGCTTCAGACCCTCGGCGCGGTCGTGCTAACCTTCGCCGCCGGTGGCGTCTTCGCCATCGTCATGGTGCTGTGGCAACGGTCATTCAAGCAACTTGCCTTGAATCTTCGCTTCATGCTGACCACCAGCGCGGTGAATGCCGCTACCGGCCAAAGCGCTAGCAGGGTGATGCAAAACCCAGTGAACGAACTGACGAGTTGATTGTCATAGAGGCATTCCCGAAACTCCCGTCCTGACAGCGATGCGCGGCCAACTCGATCCCCAGTCCTCGATGTTCCATTACTTCTCGCCCGAGTCGCGCGTGCCCGCGGATCATCCGCTGCGGCGGGTGAAGAAGCTCGCCGATCGGGCGCTCGCAGCCATTTCGGCGGATCTGAATGCGCTGTATTCGAGTGTCGGACGGCCGTCGATCCCGCCCGAGCGCCTGCTCAAGGGGCAATTGCTGATCGCGCTGTACTCCATTCGCTCGGATCGGCAGTTTT
>NZ_FTMD01000015.1 GCF_900156155.1 Aromatoleum tolulyticum | reverse complement strand
TGGTCCTGGACGAACACCGTCATCGCCCCGCCCGCATCGATGATCTCGCTGCCGATCACGAGCTTGCGCGCCCCGGGCGGCAGGCTCGTCATCGCTTCCATGCCGTTCTTCATCAGGTTGAACAACACCTGCTGGATCTCGACCTTGCACAGCGGCACCAGCGGGGGGTCCTGCAGCAGCCGCAGGTCGACGCTGACGTCGTGACGGCGGACCTCGAAATTGAGGAACGAGAGCGCGTCCTTGATCACCTCGTTGATGTTCTCCGGTTCCTTGTCGGGCTTGTGCTTGCAGACGAAGTCCTTGACGTGGCGCAGGATCTCGCCGGCCTGCTCGAGATACTTCAGCGCGAGCCCCATGGACTCGGATATCTCCCCGACGCCGTCGACGCGCTCGAGACGGAGCTTGCAGCCGTTCAGGTAATTGACCGCGGACACCAGCGGCTGCCCCATCTGGTGCGCGAGGGCGGCCGCCATTTCGGCCATCGAGTTGATCCGGCCGAGCCGCGTGAGCTCCGCGTGGCGCAGCCGTTCGAGCTCTTCGATGCGCTTGCGGTAGGTAATGTCGGTGAACGCGGCGACGACGAACTGCTTGTCCTTGCGCTCGATCAGCGACGAGCTGACGCTCAGCCAGCGCAGCTTGCGCCCCTTCCCGTCGCGCATCCCGATTTCGATGTTGTTGATCGAATCCTTCTGGAAATCGCGGAGCTGCCAGGGCAGGCGGTGCCTCGGGATCTCCGTTCCGTCGTGCAGGAAGAAACGCAGCGGCAGTGTCCGCCAGTTCTCGGGCGAAGCACGCCGCAAGCCGACCATTTCCGCGAATTGGCAATTGGCCTCGAGGATCTCGCCGTGTGGATCGGTAATCGAAATGCCGATCGGCAGCATGTGGAAGAGCTTCTGGTATTTCTCGCGATTCTCGTTCGCGGCTTCTTCCGCGCGCTGGCGCGTGGCGACTTCTTCCTCGAGGCTTGCGACGTGCCGGCTGAGCTCCACGGTCCGCTGCTGCACGACGATTTCGAGCTTCTCGACGTCGGCCTTCAATTCCTCCTCGATCCGCTTGTGCTCGGAGATGTCCTGCACCACCCAGATGCTGCCGAGTTTCGGGTTGGCCGGATCAAGCAAGGTGCCGGTGACGATGCACCAGATCAGCGTGCCGTCCTTGCGCACGAACGGCCGCTCGTCCTTGAAGGTGTGATGACTCTCGAAAAAATGGCCATATTTCCGGCCGATCGTCGAAAACGAATCGTTGCTCAGGTAATGCACGCCGACCGACTGGTTGTCGAGTTCGCCGGGTTGGTATCCGAACAATTCCTCGTAGCGCCGGTTACAGCGCCTGATCCTGCGGTTGTACAGGTGGCAGATTGCCACGGGCGTGTTGCGGAAGATCGCCTCGTAGCCGACCGAGGCATCCTCGCCCTGCTCGTCGTCCAATTCCACGTCGAACACGTCACCCTTCATGAGCACTGCCTCCTCGGTGAGGCAGCGCGCCGCCTCCGATCGCCGCAATGTCGTTGGGGATGTCATGGATATCTCCCATTCGTGGTTTGGTGGGCCTGCACTTGCCACTACGCGGTGACGGTAGATCCGAGCAGAATATGTGCCAGCGATGTGCTGACCCCGTAAATATCTCGATAGTTATAGGGAAGACCCTCGAAACGACAGACAGGCGAAGACGGGGACGCCTTTCTACAGACGCAGCAGGACGCAATCTCGCGGTGCACTGCTCGGCTGCGATTCGATTATTTGATCGAATCGATGCGGAGGCATCGTGCATCAAATGATCGATTACCTAGGCGTTCACTCGAACAAAGCTCGCTTGCCAGCTTCTCGAGATTCCCTATCATTTGATGAAACCAATCGCCCTATCTGGCCGCTGGGCATAAGCTCTTTCAATCGAACCCTGTATGGCCTGCGCGGGCCGGTGGACGGCGGTCGCCTGACCGGTTCGCGCGATGCGCGGCGGCGAGTTCCCGTGCCCGCAACCGCGCCGGCCGCGATCGAGGAAATCATGGCGAAAAGGCATCCCGAAGTACTCGAGCCCGACTCACCGGCGCACACTCACCCCGAGCGGCGCGCGACGCCCAAGGGAATCCATGTGCCGGCGTTCCATGACCTCGCCAAGCGCCTGCGTTTCGCGCCCCAGCAAGGCCGCATCTGGCTTGACGATCAGCGCATGATCCTGATGCATGTCAGCTCGCTTGGCGCCCTGCGGCAGGAACTGATCGAGAGCCTCGACAAGGAAACGGCGCGCGGACTGATCACCCGCATCGGCTATCAGGCCGGCACGCGAGACGCGGCGATGGCGCGCAAGGTCCGCGCTGGCCTGAATACCTATGACGACTTCCTGGCCGGTCCCCAACTCGTCTCGCTGGAGGGCATGGTGCATTGCGAGCCGGTGGCGCTGGATATCGACGTCCAGCATGGCCACTACTTCGGCGACTTCTATCTCGTGGACAGCTCCGAGGCGGAGGCCCACATCGCCGCCTACGGTATCGGCAACGAATCGGTGTGTTGGATGCTGATCGGTTATGCGTGCGGCTACACCAGCGCGTTCATGGGTCGTCCCATCCTGTGGCGGGAAACCGAATGCCGCGGGATGGGGCACGCGAAATGCCGCGTGGTGGGCAAGCCGGTGGAGGAATGGGAAGACGCCCAGGATGATCTGCGCTTCCTGCGGATCGGCGATTTCGTCAAATGGGCGCCGCAGGCCGAGGCGCCACTGCCCGCTACGAGCCGCATCGCCGCTCGCTTGTCCAGCGCACCGGAGAATAGCTTCGGCGTGGTCGGCATCTCCGCCGGCTTCAATACGGTCTGCCACATGGTCAACAAGGTGGCGCCCACCGACGCTACCGTGCTGTTCCTGGGTGAGAGCGGTGTCGGCAAGGAAGTCTTCGCGAACAACCTGCATCGCCTGAGCAAGCGCGCAGATGGACCCTACGTCGCGGTGAACTGCGCGTCCATTCCGGAACATCTGATGGAATCGGAACTGTTTGGCGTCGAGCGCGGCGGCTTTACGGGCGCTACTACGTCTCGCGCCGGACGCTTCGAACGGGCCGACCACGGCACGCTCTTTCTGGACGAGATCGCCACGCTGAGCTTCACGGCGCAGGGCAAGCTGCTGCGGGCGCTGCAGCAGGGCGAGATCGAGCGCGTGGGCGATACGCGCACGCGCCAGGTGGACGTCAGGGTGGTTGCCGCCACGAACGTGAACCTGCGCGAAGCCGTCAAAGCCGGACAATTCCGCGAGGATCTCTTCTTCCGCCTCAACGTCTTTCCGATCCAGGTGCCACCGCTGCGCCAGCGCCGCGACGACATCCCGCTGATGATGAACTGGTTCCTCCAGCGCATGGCCCGCAAACACGATAAACATATCACCGGCTTCCGCGAACGGGCGGTTGATGCGATGTTCGCCTACGACTGGCCCGGCAACGTGCGAGAGCTGGAGAACATGATAGAACGCGCGGTCATCCTGGCCGAGGATGGCGGCGCGCTCGACTTATGCCACCTGTTCACCAGCGGCGAGGAAGTCGATACCACCGCGTTCATGTTGAAGCGCAGCGGCAGTATCGGGCGTGTCAGCGAACCGGGGGACGCGGAATCGTTGTCGACCGCCGCGGTCGGGCACCCAGGACTGGCGAAAACGGAGGTGGCCATGTTGCGCGCGGCCGTGGCGGAGGCTAACGGCAACCTGTCGCACGCCGCCCGAGTACTGGGCATCAGCCGCCCGACGCTGGTGTACAGGCTTCGCAAGTACGGCATCGTGCCTGAAGCACGCTGATGGGAGGGGCGCGGCGTCGGGGGCTTGATCCGTTCTACGTCGTGACGGATGCAAGTAGCAGTCTTATGCGCAGCCATGCGTCCATCCGGTTTCGTCAGGACGCACCGCACTCCGGCCATACCCCACCTTGCCCAAGAGCGCCGCATTCAGGCTCGACAGCGCACACATCGGTAGCCGCCCGTGGGCACCACGACGGTCGAAACGCACCACTTCCAGGAAGGTGCGGCCGGCGTGGTGGCAAATCGCACTCCGGGCCGTACGGACGCCAAGTTCAGCGGACAGGGTCTCCAATGCCAGATGCTCGCAAACGAGGAGGTCCGACCAGCGGCGAACTGCGGCGGACGCATCAGCGCCGGAGAACTTCACGATCACCGAAACGGGGTTCCCCTCCAGCATCCGCATGGCCGTGAACTTGGGGAATTCACCGGCAGCCGAGTGACTGCATGCCACAACCCACCGTTCAGGCAGCGCTTTCATGAGTGAGCACATTCGAGCGGACATCCGCCCGCTCGACCACTACCACCTTCATCTCCGTCGGCGTCGGTTCATAGATCGCCATCTTTCCCGACTGCTTGATTGCGTCGAGGGCAGCGTTGTCCTCCTCCTCGACGAACTGGCCATAGCGCGCGGTGGTCTCGGAGAGCGCCGTCTCGAGCACGGCGCGGAGATCCGCGGGCAACTTTTCCCAGAACTTCTTGTTCGTGACAACCACATATCCATGATAGGTGTGATTGGTCATCGTCAGGTGCCTTTGGACTTCATGGAATTTCTGGGTGTAGATGTTGCTCACCGGATTGTCCTGACCATTGATCACCCCGGACTGCAGCCCCTGATAGACCTCGCTGAAGGCCATCACCTGCGGCAGGGCACCAACGTTGCGCAGTTGAGCATCGAAAACCTTGGAGGACTGGATCCGGATCTTCAGCCCCTTCAGGTCACTCGGCAGGTGCATCGGCGTATTACTCGTGTACTGGCGGAACCCGTTGTCCCAGCACTCGGTGCACAATCCGTTCTCGCAGTTCCGGAAGCCATTCACGGTCGACGAGGTTCTGGCCGCGCCGCCGATCACCTACCCTCTGACGCTACCGATGTGTGCGCCACTGTCGGATGGTGCGGCGGCGGCGATCCTGTGCACGGAAGAAGGCCTGCGCCGCATGGGTGCCGACCGGTCGCGCTGCATCCGCGTCGCGGCCAGTGTGATGCGCAGTTTCAGTCATCGAAGCATCGATCAGCCCCAACAGGGAGCCGCCCACCTCGCCGCGCGACAAGCATACGAACAGGCCGGCATCGGTCCGGACGACGTCGGGGTGGCCGAAGTACATGACGCATCCGCAACGGGCGAGATCATCCAGGTTGAAAACCTCGGCTTCGTTCCATTCGGCGAGGGCGGGGCCGCCGCCGAGCGTGGCGAATTCACGCTCGGTGGGCGACTTCCGGTTAATCCGTCAGGCGGACTCGAGTCCAAGGGGCATCCCCTCGGCGCCACCGGCCTCGGCCAATTGTTCGAGCTCACGACCCAATTGCGCGGCGAAGCCGGCGGACGGCAGGTCCCGGGCGTGCGGCACGCGATCCAGGAGAACGGCGGAGGTCTGCTCGGGATCGAGGAAGCCGCGGTTGCTGTAACCATCCTGAGTAGGTAATCAACACGAATACAGTCCGTTATCAAGCGATATGGAGTGTTGCTTCTTGGGTTAATCAACTCTCCGGCGTGATCGAGTCGGGGGCTACGGCCGTCTGCAGAAGACGCAGAGGCGCTTGTCGCGCAACCGCTGGCTGCCGCCCCGGATTGTGATGACCTGACTGCGCCCCAGCAGCCGACCGAGAGCGGCTGTGGCGGCGACGCCGCTGCCGTATAGCGGCCCCCATTTTCCGACCGATCGGTTGTTTGTGATCAACACGTCCTTGACCTAGCTACAGCTGGCCGCGCTAGGGGCAGACCAAGGCAAAAACTCCTGACTGCATAGTTCGCGAATCTTCACCACGCATTCGGGGTAGGAGTTTCACATTACCGCCCAAGCGATCGCGATCACAGACATGCAAAGCATGCGGTGCAGCCTGAAGCACGGGCACGCCCGCAAGCACTAGCTGGCGCGCCTTACCCGAGCGCCGTGGCAAGATGACTTCCTGATACCCATTCCGCCGATGAACACGGCGTTATCGGCCGCTTCGGTGAAGGACAGGGTGACCAGTTCGTGGATCAGTTCGCGGATGATTCACGAATCCAGTGCGGAACCCTTTAAAAACAAGCGGGCCCGCTTTTGTAGATCGTTCTACAACCACTTTGGATACTGCGATTCGCTAACTACTTGATTCTTTGGGGCGACATACCGGGATCGAACCGGTGACAACTGGAGCCACAATCCAGTGCTCTACCAACTGAGCTAATGCCGCCACTTTCAGACTGCAGAAATTCTACAGTCAAAAACCTTTACTGGCCTGCCCGACAGGAATCGAACCTGTAACCCCCGGCTTAGAAGGCCGGTGCTCTATCCAGTTGAGCTACGGGCAGATCCCGCGGGCATCGGGGTTAGCTGGTCGGGGTGGAGGGATTCGAACCCCCGACATCTTGCTCCCAAAGCAAGCGCGCTACCGGACTGCGCTACACCCCGAGAGCCGCGAATAATACACACTCATTCCCGATGCGTCAAACGTGAAATCGAGAAAATTTCATTCGCGCCGAAAAACATCGAATAAAGCGGAGAGGTGCGTCTTTCCTTGCCCGCCCGATCAGTTTCTGATATTAGTTCGCTTCTTTCAATTACCCACCGGAAGCCGAAGTCATGCCGGACGATACACTGCAGAAACAGTTCCCGCCGTACGTCCCCGAAAAGGGCGAGGAATACATGAGCGAGAAGCAGATGGCCCACTTCCGCAACATGCTGGAGTCGGTAAAACGGGAACTGGCTGGCGATATCGAGCGCACCGTTCACACGATGCAGGACGAAGCGACCGCTTTTGCCGATCCCAATGATCGCGCCAGCCAGGAATCGGACATTGCACTCGAACTGCGCAACCGCGACCGCGAACGCAAGCTGATCAAGAAGATCGACGAGGCCATCGGCCGCATCAATGCCGGTGAGTATGGCTATTGTGACAGTTGTGGCGTGGAGATCGGCCTCAAACGGCTGGAAGCGCGCCCCACGGCGACGCTGTGCATCGACTGCAAGACCCTCGAGGAAATGCGCGAGCGCCAAGTCGCAAAGTAATAGCGTCACTGCCGGCGCGCCTTCCGCGCAGCCGGACGCAGGACAAAAAAAGGGACGCTGCCGCGTCCCTTTTCATTTCGTCCGGCCGGATTATTCGGCCGACTGATCCAGCAGCGCCTTCATGCTCAGGCGGATCTTGCCACGCTCATCGGTCTCGAGAACCTTGACGCGCACGGCCTGACCTTCCTTGACGTAGTCGGCAACGTTGTTGACGCGTTCGTTCGCGATCTGCGACACGTGCAGCAGGCCATCACGACCCGGCATGATGTTCACGATCGCGCCGAAATCGAGGAGGCGGATGACGGTGCCGTTGTACACCTTGCCGACCTCGACCTCCGCCGTGATGGCGTCGATCTTTTCCTTCGCGAGCTGCGCCCCCTCGGCGCTGACCGACGAGATGGTCACGCTGCCGTCGTCGCCGATCTCGATCACGGTTCCGGTCTCTTCCTGCAGCGCACGGATCACCGCACCGCCCTTGCCGATCACGTCGCGAATCTTCTCGGGATTGATCTTCATCGTGATCATGCGCGGAGCGAACTCGGACACCTCACCGCGATGCGAGGCGAGCGACTGCTTCATGATGCCGAGGATGTGCATGCGACCTTCGCCCGCCTGCGCGAGCGCAACCTGCATGATTTCCTTCGTGATGCCCTGGATCTTGATATCCATCTGCAGCGCCGTGACGCCCCGCTCGGTGCCCGCGACCTTGAAGTCCATGTCGCCGAGATGGTCCTCGTCGCCGAGGATGTCGGTCAGGACGGCGAAACGATTGCCTTCCTTGATCAGACCCATCGCGATGCCGGCCACATGCTCCTTCATCGGCACGCCGGCGTCCATCAGCGCGAGCGAGCCGCCGCACACCGACGCCATCGAGCTCGAGCCGTTGGACTCGGTGATTTCCGACACGACGCGGACCGTGTAGCTGAAATCTTCGGGCGCCGGGAGCGCCGCGATAAGCGCGCGCTTCGCCAGACGGCCGTGACCGACTTCGCGACGCTTCGTCACGCCCATGCGGCCGGTTTCGCCGGTCGAGAACGGCGGGAAGTTGTAGTGCAGCATGAAGCTCTCGCGGTATTCACCCGCAATCGCGTCGATGATCTGTTCGTCACGCCCGGTACCCAACGTCGCGACCACGAGAGCCTGGGTTTCGCCACGCGTGAACAGTGCCGAGCCGTGCGTGCGCGGCAGCACGCCAACGCGGATCTCGATCGGGCGAACGGTGCGGGTGTCGCGGCCGTCGATACGCGGCTCGCCGGCGAGGATGCGGCTGCGCACGATGCCGGCCTCGAGTTCGTGGAAGATGTCCTTGAGCTCGTTGCCGGTCGGTGCTGCCTCCAACTCCGCGGTGATCGTCGCGATCGTATTCTTGCGGATCTCGTTCACGCGCTCGGTACGGGCCTGCTTGCTGGTGATGCGGAATGCTTCCTCGAGCTGGGCGCCCGCAAGTTCCTTGACGCGGTTGATGAGCGCCTCGTTCTTGGCGGGAGGCTGCCAGTTCCACTCGGGCTTGCCGGCGATCTCGACGAGTTCGTTGATCGCGCGGATTGCCGCCTGCATCTGCTGGTGGCCGAAGACCACCGAGCCGAGCATCACTTCTTCCGAGAGCTCCTGCGCCTCGGATTCGACCATCAGCACCGCCGCCTCGGTACCGGCAACGACGAGGTTCAGCTGGCTGGTCTTGAGCTGCTCGACGGTCGGATTGAGGATGTACTCGCCGTTGGCATAACCGACGCGGCAGGCACCGATCGGGCCGTTGAACGGCACGCCCGAGATTGCCAGCGCGGCGGATGCGCCGATCATCGCCGGAATGTCCGAATCGATTTCCGGGTTGAGCGACAGCACCGTGACGATGACCTGGACTTCGTTATAGAAGCCGTCCGGGAACAGCGGGCGGATCGGGCGATCGATCAGGCGGCTGGTCAGCGTTTCCTTCTCGGTCGGACGCCCTTCGCGCTTGAAGAAGCCGCCCGGAATGCGGCCGGCCGCGTAGAACTTCTCGACGTAGTCGACGGTGAGGGGGAAGAAATCCTGCCCGGTCTTGGCTTCCTTGGCGGCAACGACGGTGGCGAGGACCACGGTGTCGTCCATATTCACGATGACGGCACCACCTGCCTGACGGGCAATCTCGCCGGTCTCGATGGTGACGGTATGCGCGCCGTATGCGAATGTTTTTTTGATGGCGGTAGGCAAGTTGAATATCCTTTAGGTGAGTGTAAGCAGCAGACTACAACTGCGAAGCTGTCCCGGTCACGCAACCCTGACAGCAAAAACAAAGCCGGTGCGACCCCGCGGGATCCGCACCGGCTTGCTCGCTTACCTTGTCTTTTGCGACGCTGTCAGACCCGACACGGTCAGCGAATTACTTGCGCAGGCCCAGACGCTCGATCAGGCTGCGATAGCTGTCGGCATTCTTGCCCTTCAGGTAGTCGAGCAGCTTGCGGCGCTGACTGACCATCTTGAGCAGGCCGCGACGCGAGTGGTGATCCTTCGCGTTGGCCTTGAAGTGACCGGTAAGCCCGTTGATGCGGGCGGTGAGCAGAGCGACCTGCACTTCCGGCGAGCCGGTGTCGCCTTGTGCGCGCTGGAAGTCGGTGACGATCTGCGCCTTGGATGCGGTATCGAGAGCCATGTGGGTGTTTACTCTTTTCGTATTCTGCCAATCAGAAGCGTGGGATTATACCCAACGCACCATGAAAAACTCAATGATTATCAAGACTGCGGTGCTGCCGCACCCGTTGCAACGAGGCGTTTGGGCAACAGGCGGCAGTCATCGCCCAGTTCCCCCAGGCCGAGAAAGCGTCCATCGCCGTAAACCCTGACAAGACCCCGTTCGCTACCCTCGTAAACCAACGCACGCCCCTGCAGCAAACCGGCGGCCTGTGCAGCGGAAAGCACAACCTCGGGAAGGTGCGACACCAGTGCATCGGCCGGTGCAAGCAAGCTTTCCCGCTCGTCGGCCGGCACGGCTTCGAGTTCTGCGAGCGTCACCGTACCCGAGCCGGCTGCGAACGGGCCGATACGCGTGCGTCGCAGCGCCGAGAGATGCGCCCCGCAACCGAGAATCCGCCCGAGATCGATCGCAAGCGTCCGGATGTAGGTGCCCTTGCTGCATGCAACCCGGATACGAAAGGTTTCCCCGGCGAACTCCAGCAACTCGAGCGCGTGAATCGTGACGCGGCGCGGCGCCAGCTCGACCTCGATGCCGGCGCGCGCATATTCGTACAGGGGCTTGCCGTCGCGCTTGAGTGCCGAGTACATCGGCGGGATCTGCTCGATCTCGCCGGTGAGGCGCCCCAGCGCCGTGCGTACATCATTCTCCGCGACCGACACCGGCGCTTCGGCAATCGGACGCCCTTCGGCATCGCCGGTGTCCGTCTCGATACCCAGACGAACCGTCGCCTCGTATTCCTTGTCGGCGTCGAGGAGCATCTGCGAGAACTTCGTCGCCTCCCCGAAAGTCAGCGGCAGCAGCCCCGTCGCCATCGGATCGAGCGTGCCGGTATGCCCGGCCTTGGCCGCATTGAGCAGGCGACGCGCCGTCTGCAGCGCCGCATTTGACGTGATGCCCTGCGACTTGTCGAGCAGCAGGACGCCGTCCAGCGCGCGGCGCTGGTGCCTGAATTGCTTCTGCGCTTTCAAGACCGCTCAGCTTTCCGGATCGTCCTTGTGGCGCGCATCATCCTCGCGCACCACCTGGTCAATCAGTTGCGACATGCGGCTGCCGCGCTCAACCGACGGGTCGTAATGAAAATGCAGCTCGGGCAGCGTGTGGATACGCACACGCTTTCCGAGCTCCCGGCGCAGGAAGCCGCTCGCGCGACGCAGGCCGGTGAGGATTTCGTCGAGCCCCTCCTCGCCGTGCATCGAGGTGAAAAACACCTTGGCGTGCGCGTAGTCGGGGGTGATTTCGACATCGGTCACGGTGATGAAGCCCACGCGGGGGTCCTTCACTTCCAGCCGGATCAGCTCGGCCAGTTCGCGGCGGACCTGCTCCGCCACGCGCTGGCTGCGGGAATACTCCTTGGGCATCTCTTACAGCGTCCGGGCAATTTCCTGGATTTCGAACACTTCGAGCTGATCGCCTTCCTGGACATCGTTGTAGTTCTTCACTGACAAGCCGCATTCAAAGCCGAACTTGACTTCCTTGACGTCGTCCTTGAAGCGCTTGAGCGATTCCAGCTCGCCCGTGTGGATGACCACGTTGCCGCGCAGAACGCGGATCTGTGCACCACGCTTGACGACACCCTCGAGCACGTAGCAGCCCGCGACGGTACCGATCTTGGGCACGCGGAACACCTGGCGGACTTCGACGAGACCCAGCTGATTCTCGCGCTTTTCCGGCGACAGCAGACCCGACAGCGCCGACCGAACATCATCCACGGCATCGTAGATGATGTTGTAGTAGCGGATATCCACACCGAAGGTCTCGGCGAGCTTGCGCGCACCGGCATCGGCACGGGTATTGAAGCCGATGATGACTGCGCCCGAAGCCTGCGCCAGGTTCACGTCGGACTCGGAGATCGCGCCGACTGCGGAGTGGATCGCATTGACACGGACCTCGTCCGTGGACAGCTTGTTGAGCGACTGCACGAGAGCTTCCTGCGAACCTTGCACATCGGCCTTGATGATGAGCGGCAGGGATTTGACCTCGCCTTCGGCCATCTGCTCGAACATGCTCTCGAGTTTGGCCGCCTGCTGCTTGGCCAACTTCACCTCACGGAACTTGCCCTGGCGGAACAGTGCGATTTCGCGCGCCTTCTTCTCGTCGGCGAGGACGATTGCCTCGTCGCCGGCAGACGGCACATCCGAAAGACCGAGGACCTCCACCGGAATGGACGGACCAGCCTCGTCGATCGCCTTGCCATTCTCGTCCAGCATCGCGCGGATGCGGCCGAAGGTGGCGCCCACCAGCATGACATCGCCCTTGCGCAGGGTGCCGGACTGGACCAGCAGCGACGCGACCGGGCCGCGCCCCTTGTCGAGGCGCGCCTCGATGATGAGACCCTTGGCCGGCGTATCGACCGGCGCCGTCAGCTCGAGCACCTCGGCCTGCAGCAGAACGGATTCGAGCAGGCTGTCGATCCCCACGCCGGTCTTCGCCGAGACGTTGATGAACATGACCTCGCCACCGTATTCCTCGGGCACGACGCCCTCGGCGATCAGCTCCTGCTTGACGCGATCCGGGTTGGCCTCGTGCTTGTCGATCTTGTTCACCGCAACGACGATCGGCACTTGCGCGGCCTTCGCGTGATGGATCGCCTCGCGCGTCTGCGGCATCACGCCGTCGTCGGCAGCGACCACGAGGATGACAATGTCGGTGGCCTGCGCGCCGCGGGCACGCATGGCGGTGAATGCCTCGTGACCCGGGGTATCCAGGAACGTGAGCATGCCGCGCGGCGTCTCGACGTGATAGGCGCCGATGTGCTGCGTAATGCCGCCGGCTTCACCCGAGGCGACCTTGGTACGCCGGATGTAGTCGAGCAGCGATGTCTTGCCGTGGTCGACGTGACCCATGACGGTCACGACCGGCGCACGCGGTTCCACCGTGGCATCGGCCTGCGCAGCAGCGTCCTCGAGGAAGGCGTCCGGGTCGTCGAGCTTTGCAGCGAACGCCTTGTGGCCCATTTCCTCGACCAGGATCATCGCGGTTTCCTGATCCAGCACCTGGTTGATGGTGACCATCGATCCCATCTTCATCAGGGCCTTGATCACTTCAGCAGCCTTCACGGCCATCTTGTGAGCCAGGTCGCCGACAGTGATGGTTTCGGGCACGTGAATCTCGCGCACCACCGGCTCGGTCGGCATCTGGAATGCCTTGTGATCGTCCTGCTGTCCCCGACCCTGGCGGCCACCACCACGGGCACCGCGCCATGAGCCGGTCGTGGCTCCGACTTCACCGCGGGTCTTCAGACCGCGGCGCTTTGCGCTGTCGCCGGCACCCGCGTCCGCGGCACCACCGCGTGCACCGCGCTTGGCGTCCTTGCCGCCCGCCTTTTCATCGGTCTTTGCCGGGCGATGCAAGGTACCGGTGGGCGCCTTGGCGGCCTCGCGGGATTCAGGCTTGGCGGCTTCCGCGCGCTTCTCGGCTTCCGCCCGGGCGCGCGCCTCCTCTTCCGCACGGCGAGCCTCGGCGGCTGCACGTGTCGCGGCTTCGCGCTCCTGCTTGGCCTTCAGATCGGCCATCTGGCGCGCGCGCAATTCCTCGTGCCTGCGGGCCTCGCGCTCGCGCGCGGCGCGCTCCTCATCGCTGAGAATGGAAACGCGCAGACGCTGCGTGGACGCCGGCGCGGCGGGAGCATCGTCGACCGCCTCCGTGGCGGCTTGCTGCTCGGGCTCCTCGGCGGCGGCTTCGATGACCGGCTCGGGTTCAGGCTCGGGTTCCGGTTCGGGCTCCGGAACGGACTCGACGACCGGCTCGGGTTCTGCTTCGACCACGGGAGGAATCTCTACCGCAGGAGCGTCGGACACGGTCTCGGCCACGGGCTCGATGAACTCCTCGACTGCGGCAGCAAGCACTTCCTCGACTGCGGGCATCTCGCCGGCGCCGGATTCTCCACCGAGTTCGTCGCGCTTGACGAACACTCGTTTCTTGCGCACTTCGACCTGAACGGTACGGGCTCGGCCGGACGAGTCGGTTGCGCGGATTTCGGAGGTCTGCTTGCGGGTCAGCGTGATCTTGCCCTTGGGCTGGCTGTCACCGTGCGAGCGACGCAGATACTCGAGCAACCGCGCCTTGTCCTGCTCGGTCAGCAACTGGTCGGGGCTGGTCTTCTCAACACCGGCTTTCTGCAACTGCTCGAGCAGTACCGCTGCCGGCATTCTTAGTTCGCCGGCGAACTGGTTTACGCTCATTTGTTCCATCAGTCAGAGCCCTCCGCTCATTCTTCGAACCAGTGCGCACGCGCGATGGATATCAGCGCGCTGGCACGTTCTTGTTCGATTCCGGCGATTTCGACGAGCTCATCGACTGCGAGATCGGCCAGATCATCGCGGG
This sequence comes from Aromatoleum tolulyticum, assembly GCF_900156155.1. GTDB lineage: Bacteria > Pseudomonadota > Gammaproteobacteria > Burkholderiales > Rhodocyclaceae > Aromatoleum > Aromatoleum tolulyticum. The sequence continues at coordinate 111,600 of NZ_FTMD01000015.1, read as the reverse complement.
TGCGTACGCCATGCTCGGCCAACTTGGCAGCGAGCGGCTTGTCCATCCCATCGAGATTGATCAGATCGTCGGAAACATTTTCCAGCTGCTCTTCGGTCACGATGGCCTCGGTGAGCAGGACGTTGCGCGCACGATTGCGCAGCTCGTTGACCGTCTCTTCATCGAAGGCTTCGATCTCGAGCATTTCAGCGAGCGGCACGTACGCAATTTCCTCGAGCGACGAGAAGCCTTCGTCGATCAGGATGTCGGCAAGCTCCTCGTCGACATCGAGCTTTTCCATGAAGAGCTCGCGCAGCCCCTGGCGCTCCTGCCCGGACTTCTGCGCCGACTCCTCTTCGCTCATCAGGTTGATCGTCCAGCCGGTCAGCTCGGACGCGAGCTTCACGTTCTGCCCGTTGCGGCCGATCGCGATCGCGAGGTTGTTCTCGTCGACGACGACGTCCATGCTGTGGCTTTCCTCATCCACGACGATGGACACGACCTCGGCCGGCTGCAATGCGGAGATCACGAACTGAGCGGGATCCTGCGACCATACGATGATGTCGATCTGCTCGCCGGCGATCTCGTTGCGCACCGCGGTCACACGCGAGCCGCGCAGACCGACGCAGGTGCCGATCGGATCGATGCGTGCGTCGTTCGACTGCACCGCGATCTTCGCGCGCAGGCCGGGATCGCGGGCGCACGCCTTGATGGCAAGGAGGCCATCCTCGATCTCCGGCACCTCGAGCTCGAACAGCTTGCCGAGGAATTCCGGAGCCGTGCGCGACAGAATCAGCTGGGGACCGCGGGCACCACGGTCGATTCGCAGCAGGAAGGCCTTGACGCGGTCGCCGACGCGCAGGTTCTCGCGCGGGATCATCTGGTCTCGCGGGATCATGGCCTCGAGGCGCCCGACTTCGATGATCGCGTTGCCACGCTCCATGCGCTTGATCGTGCCGGAAACGAGGTGTTCCTTGCGATCGAGGAAATCGTTGAGCACCTGCTCGCGCTCGGCGTCACGAATGCGCTGCAGGATCACCTGCTTGGCAGCCTGGGCACCGATGCGGCCGAAATCGATCGGCTCGAGCGGCTCTTCGATGTATTCGCCGACCTGGATGCCGGGCTCGACTTCGCGGGCATCGATAATGCCCATCTCGGCCTCGTCGTTGACGACCTCCTCGTCCGGCAACACGACCCAGCGGCGGAAGGATTCGTAATCGCCGGTCTCGCGGTCGATCGTCACGCGCACGTCGGCTTCGTCATTGATCCGCTTCTTCGTTGCGGAGGCGAGCGCCGTCTCCAGGGCACCGAACACGATGTCCTTGGCTACATTCTTTTCGCGCGCCAGCGCATCGACAAGCAGCAAAATTTCGCGGCTCATTAATCAAAATCTCCAACTCGAATTCAAAATCTGGGCACGAGACGCGCTTTCTCGACTTCGTCGAAGGGAAGGGCGACTTCGCCCTTCTCGGTGCTCAGATGCACCACACCTTCGGCAAAGCCCTTGAGCACGCCGGCGAAATTCCGTTGATTGCCGATCGGCATGCGCAGGCGAACCTGCACGTCGCTACCGACGAAGCGCTCGAAGTCGGCTGCCTTCTTGAGCGGCCGGTCGAGGCCGGGCGAGGAAACCTCGAGGCGGTCGTAGTCCACATTCTCGACTTCGAAAACGCGCGTCAGCTGGTTGCTGACCGTTGCGCAATCATCGACATCCACACCGCATTCGATATCGATGAACACGCGCATCAACCGCCCCTTCGGGGAAGTCTCGAAATCCACCAGTTCGAAACCGAGGCCGGTGACCACCTGCTCGACCAGACGTTCGACGTCCATTTCCACGCCCACAAATAAAAAATGGGCTAACGCCCATCTTTGTTGATTCCATCCACAAATACGATGCCGACACGAAGCCGGCATCAAAGCTTTGCAATGATAACAGCCCCATTGAAAACAGGCAATTGCGAAGCCGGCCGCGCGGCCCGGCTCTCAGCCCCGTCCGCGCGGCGCGGTGCGGTGCAACCTGACCTGGCGCTCCTTCTCGGCGGTTCGTGCCGAAACCTGGCGTTGCGGCCGCGGGACTCCGGCGAGCTTGCACACTTCTTCCTCGGGCAGCTCCATCCACATGCCGCGCTTGAGCCGGGGCGACAGCGTCACCGGGCCGTAGCGCACGCGCATCAGGCGGCTGACCGTCAGCCCCACTGCCTCGAACATGCGCCGCACCTCGCGATTGCGCCCTTCGGACAGTGTGACCTTGTACCAGTGGTTGGAGCCCTCGCCGCCCTGGTCGGTGAGGTCCGTGAAGCGGGCCAGCCCGTCCTCGAGCTGTATGCCGGCCTTGAGCGACTCGATCTGCTCGTCGGTGAGTTCGCCGAGCAGGCGTACCGCATATTCGCGCTCCAGTTCGTAGCGCGGATGCATGAGACGGTTGGCGAGTGTGCCGTCATTGGTGAACAGCAGCAGGCCGGAAGTGTTGAAATCGAGCCGGCCGACGGCGATCCAGCGCCCCTTGCGCAGCAGCGGCAGGCGTTCGAAGACGGTCGGCCGCCCTTCCGGATCTTCGCGCGAAACGATTTCCCCTTCGGGCTTGTGGTAGATCAGCACGCGCGGCGCACGCGTGGTGAATCTCACCGAAACGAGTCTGCCATTGACCTTGACGCGATCCCCGGGACCGATCTTCTGACCCAGTTCCGCCGGTTCGCCGTTGACGGTGACGCGCCCGGCGACGACCCATTCCTCGATCTCGCGCCGCGAGCCGACCCCCAGCCGGGCGAGAACTTTCTGCAGCCGTTCCGGTTCGTGCTCTTCCTGCGGCGCTCCACGCCCCGCGGCCTGCCCCCGCCGGGGCGGATGTTCGCGCCCCTGCTCTGCCGGCATGCCGACGCCATCCTGCTGACGAGCGCCGTGTGCGCGCGCGGACTGAGGCCCGGCAGCAGGCTCAGCTTTCTTCTTCGTTGGCGGCCGGAGCGGCCGATTCGATTTCTTTGGTGTCGACAAGGTCCATGATCCTTTCAATTTCGGTTAGCGCGGGCAATTCGGTGAGGCTTCGCAGACCCAGATCGTCGAGAAACCGCCGCGTCGTCGCGAACAAGGCCGGGCGCCCCGGGGTATCGCGATGCCCGACGATGTCTATCCATCCCCGCGACTCGAGCGTCTTCAGCACGTTGGGGGACACGGCGACGCCGCGGATATCCTCGATGTCGCCGCGCGTGACAGGCTGACGATAGGCGATGATCGCCAGCGTTTCCAGTACGGCGCGCGAATACTTCGGCGGCTTTTCTTCCTTGAGGCGATCGAGGAAGAGCTGATACTCCGGTCGCGTCTGGAAACGCCAGCCGGAGGCGATCTGCACCAGCTCGACCCCCCGCCCGCTCCACTCGCCACGCAGTTCGTCGAGCAGGCGCCGGACGAGATCCGCCCCGGGATCGGGATCGAAGAGGCGCCGGACATCCGCCACCTGCAACGGCGCAGTGGCCGCCAGCAGCGCAGTCTCGATCACGCGCTTGAAGTCCTCAGGCGTCGTTGGCAGCATCGGCGAGTTTCACATAGATCGGAGCGAAGGGCTCGTTCTGGGCGACCTGCACGAGCTTTTCCTTCACGAGTTCGAGCACCGCGAGAAAGCTCACGACCACGCTCGCCGGACCGCGCGCGGCGTCGAACAGGGAGTCGAAGACGACGAAGCTGCCGTCCGCCAGCTTGCGCAGGATCGTCGTCATGTGCTCGCGCACCGACAGTTCGTCGCGCTTCACCTGGTGGTGCTGCGTGAGACGGGCCTTCTTCATGATCTTGAGCCAGGCGAACTGCAGGTCATGCAGACTGACGTCCGGCAGGCGCTCGACGACCTTCTCGGCCACGAAGATGCTGACCCACTCGTGATCGCGTTCGATCCGCGGCAAGGCGTCGATCCGCGCTGCCGCCATCTTCATCTGTTCGTATTCGAGCAGCCGGCGCACGAGTTCGGCGCGCGGATCGAGCGACTCATCCTCGCTCTCGCGCGGCGGACGCGGCAGCAGCATGCGCGACTTGATCTCCAGCAGCGTCGCGGCCATCAACAGGTAGTCGGCCGCAAGCTCGAGGTTGTGCCGGCGCATCGCCTCGACATAGCCGAGATACTGCGCCGTGAGCGGCGCCATCGGGATGTCGAGAATGTTGAGATTGGCCTTGCGGATCAGGTACAGCAGCAGGTCGAGCGGCCCCTCGAAGGCTTCGAGGAACACCTCCAGCGCGTCGGGCGGGATGTAGAGATCCTTGGGCAGCTCGAGGAGCGGCTCACCGTACAGGCGAGCGAAGACCTCGACCGGGACGGGCGTCTCGGCCGGGGTCAGTGCGAGCGGCAGGGTCATACCGAACTCATCCTGCAAGCCACCCTTTTCCGGCGCGTCAGCGATACGAGAGCCCCATCGCCTCGCGCACGTCGCGCATCGTCTCTTCGGCCAGCACGCTTGCCCGTTCGCAGCCATCGGCGACGATGCGCCGCATCAATGCGGGATCCTCGATGTAACGCTGGGCGCGCTCGTGCATCACGACCTGCTCCTTAAGTACGCCGTCGATGACCGGCTGCTTGCACTCGATGCAGCCGATGCCGGCGCTGCGACAGCCTTTCTGGACCCAGCTGCGCGTATCGTCATCGGAATAGATGACGTGGAACTGCCACACCGGGCACTTGTCCGGATCGCCCGGATCGGTACGGCGAACGCGCGCCGGGTCGGTCTGCATGGTGCGGATCTTCTTCGTGACGGTATCCGGATCCTCGCGCAGGAAGATGGTATTGCCGTAGCTCTTCGACATCTTCTGGCCGTCCAGGCCGGGCATGCGGGCCGCCTCGGTGAGGAGCGCGCCCGGCTCCACCAGGATCATCTTGCCGCTGCCTTCGAGATAGCCATGCAGACGCTCGAGATCGACATGCCCCACGCTGCCGGCTTCGCGCAGGATGAGCCGGGCCTGCTCGAGGGCCGCGGCGTCGCCCTCCTGCTGGAAACGCTTGCGCAGCTCCTCGAACAGCTTGCCGGTCTTGCCGCCCAGCTTCTTCACGGCATCCTTCGCCTTGTCCTCGAAGCCGGGCTCGCGCCCGAAGAGGTGGTTGAAGCGGCGGGCGATCTCGCGCGTGAACTCGATATGCGGCACCTGATCCTCGCCGACCGGAACCTTGTCGGCACGGTACAGGAGGATGTCCGCGGACATCAGCAGCGGGTAACCGAGGAAGCCGTAGGTCGCCAGATCCTTGTGGGCGAGCTTTTCCTGCTGGTCCTTGTAGGTCGGGACGCGCTCGAGCCAGCCGACCGGCGAAATCATCGACAGCAGCAGGTGCAACTCGGCATGTTGCGGAACCTTGGACTGGATGAAGATCGTCGCCTTCTCGGGGTCGACGCCGGCCGCGAGCCAGTCGACGAGCATGTCCCACACGCTGTCTGCGATGACCTCGGGGCTGTCATAAACCGTGGTCAGCGCGTGCCAGTCGGCGACGAAGAACAGGCAGGGATATTCTTCCTGCAGCTTGACCCAGTTCTTGAGCACACCGTGGTAGTGGCCGAGATGAAGCCGCCCGGTCGGGCGCATGCCAGAGAGAACGCGTTCTGCGTACATGATTTAGAACCCGAAAAGCGTCGCGAGAAGTGTCTGGAAGATTGCGATCAGCGGCCACAGGATGTGACCGAGGATGCCGGTAAAAAGGAGCACGAGAAGAATCGGAAAGCCGTAGGGCTCGATGCGCGCGAACTTCCATGCCAGCCGGTGCGGCAGCAGGCTGACCACGATGCGACCGCCGTCGAGCGGCGGGATCGGCAGGAGATTGAGCAGCATCAGCACCGAATTGATCTGGATGCCGGCCATCCCCATCTCGCGCATCGGCTCCGCGTAGGTGCCGAGCGGATCGGACAGGCCGAACTTCAACAGCAGGGCCCAGCCGAGGGCCATCAGGAAATTCATGAACGGACCCGCCGCTGCCACCCACAGCATGTCCGCCTTCGGCCGGCGCAGGCGGTTGAAGTTGACGGGCACGGGCTTCGCCCAGCCGAACAGCATTCCGCCGCCGCCCAGCAACGAACTGAGTGCAAGGATGGCGCCGGGCACGAGCACGGTTCCGACCGGGTCGATGTGCTTGAACGGGTTGAGCGTGATGCGCCCCTCCTGCTCCGCGGTGGGATCGCCGAAATGCCGTGCCACATAGCCGTGCGCCGCCTCGTGCAGCGTGATGGCGAGCAGCACCGGCAAGGCCCAGATGGCAAGGGTGGCGATCAGCGATTCCATGAAGTCAGGGGGCAAAACGCCGCATTCTAGCAGAGCGGGCAAATCCGCTCCGCTCCCACGCGCAGTCCGCCCGTGCGCTCAGTCGGCTTCGAATCCGAACGGCGCCAGGTCGCCGCGGCCCGCGCGGATCAACACCGGCGCGCCCGACGTGAGGTCGATCACGGTCGTCGCCTCGGGGCCGCAATAGCCGGCCTCGATGACCAGTTCGACCTGCTTCTCGAGCCGGTCGCGGATCTCCTCGGGGTCGGTCAGGGGGAAGTCGTCGCCCGGCAGCAGGAGCGTCGAGGTGAGGATGGGCTCGTCCAGTTCCTGCAGCAGGGCGGCCACGACGGGATGCTCGGGAACGCGCAGGCCGATCGTTTTGCGCTTCGGATGCAGCACACGCCGGGGCAATTCCTTCGTACCCTCGAGAATGAAAGTGTATGGGCCGGGCGTGACCGCCTTCAGCAGACGATACTGGGCGTTATCGACCCTCGCGTACTTCGCGATCTCGGAAAGATCGCGACACATCAGCGTGAAGTTGTGTCGTTCATCCACGCCGCGCAACCGCCGGATGCGCTGCAGCAGATCGGCGTCGCCGGTGATGCCGCCGAGCGCATAGGCCGAATCGGTCGGAAATGCCACCAGCCCGCCGGCGCGCATGATCTCGGCCGCCTGACGGATCAGCCGCGGTTGGGGAATTTCGGGGTGAAGCGAAAAGAACTGGGCCATGAATGCTTCCGGATCAGGAGTGCAGGTGGGCGGCCGGCGCAGCAGCGCGAAGTCGCGACCAGACGGGAACGAGGTCGGGCGGCAGCGGGTCGCAGCGGCCGAGATCGACGGGACTTTCGCTGCCGCCGTGGAAATCGGAGGCGCGCGAGGCGAGCAGCCCGCGGCGGCGCGCGATGCTTGCAAAGCGCAGCACATCGGAATCCGCATGGGCACCGGAAACGACCTCCAGCGCCTCGCCGCCGCAGGCGACGAAGCCGTCGAAGAGCGCCTCCATGTCGCTTGCGGAGAGCCGGTAACGCCCCGGATGGGCGATCACCGCGATACCACCCGCCGCACGGATCCAGCCCACCGCGTCCTCGAGCCGCGCCCAGACGTGCGGAACAAAGCCGGGCTTGCCGCGGGCGAGGTAGTAGCGGAACACCGTCCCGACATCGGGCATCAGTCCACTCGCAACGATGTGGCGGGCGAAATGTGCACGGCCGACCATCGCCGGATTGCGCGCAAAGCGGCGCGCGCCCGCGAGCACGCCGTGCAGTCCGACGGCGTCGAGCGCATCGCTCATTGCCTGCGCCCGCTGCTCGCGACCACTGCGCACCTGTGCCAAGCCGTCGAGCAGCTGCGCATTGCGGTGGTCGATGCCAAGACCGACGACATGGATCGTCTCGTCGCGAAAGGTCACCGAAATCTCGACCCCCGGCACCAGGCCGATGCCACACTCATGCGCGACCGCTACCGCTTCGTCGATCCCCCCGACCTCGTCGTGATCGGTGAGCGCAAGCAGTTCAACGCCATTGGCCGCGGCGCGCCGCACCACCTCGGTCGGAGTCAGCCAGCCGTCCGATACGGTCGAGTGGCAGTGAAGATCGGCATTCGGGGACATTGTCGGGGGCCTGCGGTGCTATCCCGGCGGGCAGCCGGGACTGATGTTTTTTTCATGATAGCAAACCGCACGGACGCCCCGGTCGTTGCCAGCCCCTCACCTTGGTGCTATCGTCCGCCCGTCGCGCGGGGGAGCTTCCTGCCAAGGGAGTCGCCAATGGCAATGCCCCGAAGATCGCGCAGGCAAGTGGACCGACGACCGAATGCCGGCCCGGGGAACGACGCGAGCATGTGAACGCATGCAGCAGCCGGTGCATCGACCGGATCGGCTGCGGCCTCGACCGAAATCTCCCGGGCCCGGAGTCGGGCGAGCACGGCTCTGCAACGCGGGCCCCAGGGCATTGCGCTTGCAGTCTCGACAACCCGCAGTTCCGACAACGAATTCCGCGTTTCGGCAGGAGCGCCCCGTTCCCATGCAGACGCCTTTTCACTCAGCCCGATCCGTCGCCCGTTTTTCCCCACCCCACAACGTCAAGCTCGTGCCGTCCGCCGATCGTCCCGACCAGATGAACCGGGCCGCAAACGACGCCTCGGCGCTGAAGGGCGGCACGGTCGCGCACCGGGCGAGCAGCGCCTACGGCCCGCCAGCCTGACGCCGATCTTCCGATATTTCCCGACGCAACACTGCATCCGGACCGACAGCCCGGCATACGAACCTTCCATCACTGGAGCCCGCCATGAGCAACATTCCCGCAAATCTGAAGTACACCGAGTCGCACGAGTGGATCCGCGTCGAAGCCGACGGCACGCTGACCGTGGGCGTGACCGATCACGCCCAGGAGGCGTTGGGCGACGTGGTCTACCTCGAGCTGCCCGAAGCGGGCCGCACCCTTGCTGCGGGTGAAGCGTGCGCGGTGATCGAGTCGGTCAAGGCGGCATCGGACATCTACGCTCCGGTAGCGGGCGAGGTCGTCGAATCCAACCAGGCGGCCGTCGATGCGCCCGAGTCGGTGAATGCCGACGCCTATGCGGCCTGGCTGTTCAAGATCAGGCCCGACGCAGCCGCCGATCTCGGCAAGCTGCTCGACGCCGCCGGCTACGAAGCCGTCGTCGCCAACGCCTGATCCCGCCGCACGCACCTCCCTCCCGGGCCGACGACGCGCGGCCCGGCACACCAGTCGAGTTTCCTTCATGTCGAACACCCCTGTCTCCTCCTCCGTGCGCGCCCCCCTTTCCCGGCTCGAGCAGCGCGACGCCTTCATCGCCCGCCACGTCGGACCGAATCCCGCCGAGGCCGCGCAGATGCTCGCGGCCATCGGCGCCCCAACGCTGGACGCGCTGATCGACCAGACCGTCCCCGCGGCGATCCGTCTGCCTGCGCCGCTGCCCCTGGGCGCGGCGAAACCGGAGCACGAGGCGCTGGCCGAGCTGCGAGCGATCGCGCAGAAGAACGTCGTGAAGAAATCGCTGATCGGCATGGGCTATTACGGCACCCATACGCCGGCGGTGATCCTGCGCAACGTGATGGAAAACCCGGGCTGGTACACCGCCTACACCCCGTATCAGGCGGAAATCTCCCAGGGCCGCCTGGAGGCGCTGCTGAACTACCAGCAGATGGTGATCGACCTCACCGGGCTGGAACTCGCGAACGCCTCGCTGCTCGATGAGGCCACGGCGGCCGCCGAGGCGATGACGATGGCGCGACGGGTGAGCAAATCGAAGGCGAACGCCTTCTTCGTCGACGAGGCCTGCTTCCCGCAGACCATCGATGTCGTGCGCACCCGCGCGACGTATTTCGGCTTCGAACTGGTGTTCGGCCCGGCCGCCCGCGCGGCCGAGCACGAAGTGTTCGGCGCGCTGCTGCAGTATCCGAACGAGCGCGGCGAGATCGCCGACCTCGGCGACGCGATCGCGGCGCTGAAGGCAAAGGGCGCGGTGACCGCCGTCGCATCGGACCTGATGGCGCTGGTGCTGCTGAAGTCCCCCGCTGCGCTGGGCGCCGACATCGCGCTCGGCTCGGCCCAGCGCTTCGGCGTGCCGATGGGCTTCGGCGGCCCGCACGCCGCCTTCTTCGCCACGCGCGAAGCGAATGTGCGCGCGATGCCGGGCCGCATCATCGGCGTATCGAAGGACACGCGCGGCAAGACGGCACTGCGCATGACGCTGCAGACGCGCGAGCAGCATATCCGTCGCGAGAAGGCGAACTCGAACATCTGCACCTCGCAGGTGCTGCTGGCGAACATGGCCGGGTTCTACGCGGTGTATCACGGCCCGGACGGACTGCGCACCATCGCGGCACGCATCCACCGCCTCGCCGCGATCCTCGCCGAAGGCCTGCGCCGGGCCGGATTCCCGGTGCCGACGGCGGCCTTCTTCGACACGCTGCAGGTCGAAACCGGCGCACGGACCGGTGCGATCGCCGCCGCGTGCGCCGCTGCCGGCTTCAACCTGCGCAAGGTCTCGGACAAGGTGCTCGGCATCTCGGTAGATGAAACGACCACGGCCGCCGACATCGCTACCGTGCTGCAGTGCTTCGGCGCGAGCGCCGACATCGCCGCGCTCGACGCCGTCGTCGCCGCCAACGGAGGCGCCATCCCGCCGGCGCTGCTGCGCGACGATGCGATCCTGAAGCACCCGGTGTTCAACACACATCACACCGAACACCAGATGCTGCGCTACCTGAAGAAGCTGCAGAACCGCGATCTCGCCCTCGACCACTCGATGATCTCGCTCGGCAGCTGCACGATGAAGCTCAATGCGACGAGCGAGATGATCCCCGTGACCTGGCCGGAATTCGCGAACATGCACCCGTTCGCGCCGCGCGAGCAGGCGGCCGGCTGCCTCGAGATGATCGAGGGCCTGGCTGACTACCTCAAGGCGGTCACCGGTTTCCCCGCGATCTGCATGCAGCCGAACTCGGGCGCCCAGGGCGAGTATGCCGGGCTCGTGGCAATCGCCCGCTATCACGCCAGCCGCGGCGAAGCACACCGCAACGTGTGCCTGATCCCGAAGTCCGCGCACGGCACGAACCCCGCGACGGCGCAGATGTGCGGCATGGAGGTGGTGGTGGTCGCGTGCGACGACAAGGGCAACGTGGAAGTCGCAGATCTGCGCGCGAAGGCCGCGCTGCATGCCGACCGCCTCGCCGCGCTGATGATCACCTACCCATCGACACACGGCGTGTTCGAGGAGGCGATCCGCGAGATCTGCGCCATCGTGCATGAACACGGCGGCCAGGTTTACATGGACGGCGCCAACCTCAACGCCCAGGTCGGGCTGACCTCGCCCGCGCACATCGGCGCGGACGTCAGCCACATGAACCTGCACAAGACCTTCTGCATCCCGCACGGCGGCGGCGGACCGGGCATGGGACCGATCGGCCTCGCGGCACACCTTGCCCCCTTCATGGCCGATCACGTCGTTGCTGCGACCGGCGGCGAGGACCGCCCGAACAAGGGACAGGGCGCCGTCAGCGCGGCGCCGTTCGGCTCGGCGAGCATCCTCCCGATCTCGTGGATGTACATCGCGATGATGGGCGGGGAAGGTCTCCGACAGGCCACCCAGGCCGCGATCCTCAATGCGAACTACATCGCCGGCCGCCTCGGCGACCATTACCCGGTGCTTTACACGGGCTCGAAGGGGCGCGTCGCGCACGAGTGCATCCTGGACGTCCGCCCGATCAAGGCGGCGACGGGAATCAGCGAGGTGGATATCGCCAAGCGCCTGATGGACTACGGCTTCCACGCGCCGACGATGTCCTTCCCGGTCGCCGGCACGATCATGGTCGAGCCCACCGAGTCGGAAGACCTGGGCGAACTCGACCGCTTCATCGACGCGATGATCTCCATCCGCAACGAGATCCGCGAAATCGAAGCCGGCCGCTGGGCCGCCGAGGACAACCCGCTGAAAAACGCGCCGCACACCCAGGCCGACTTCCTCGGCGAGTGGACGCGCAGCTACACCCGCGAGCAGGCGGTCTTCCCCCTTGCCTGGGTGGGCGAGAACAAGTTCTGGCCCAGCGTCAATCGCATCGACGACGTGTACGGAGACCGCAATTTGTTCTGCGCCTGCGTGCCGGTGGAAGACTACGCAGGCTAAAATCGCGCCGCTTCTAGCCCACGGAAGCCACGCCACACCGGCGTGGCTTTTTTTCGACCATCGCAGTACAACCCAGAACGCATTTCCATGCCCAAGCACAGCCCGTCCCCGCTGAACGACCGCAACTGGCTCGGCCTGCTCGTCGCAAGCCTCGTCGTCCTGCTGGTCCTGGGCATCGTGCTCGTGCAGCAGACCCGGCCGGTGCCGATGCATGACCTCAGGCTCGCAGACGGCGAGCGGCTGAAATGCGTCTCCTACGCCCCTTACCGGCTTCCCGGCCAGACGCCCTTCGACGAAAAGCTCATGATCTCGCGCGAGCAGATCGCGGCCGACCTCGCCGCGCTGGCGAAGATCACCGAGTGCGTACGCATCTATTCCGTCGACCAGGGACTCGACCAGGTGCCCGCGGTGGCACGCGAGGTAGGGCTCAAGGTGCTGCTCGGCGCCTGGGTCAACGCCGATCCCAAGCGCAACATGAAACAGCTCGACCACGCGCTCGGACTCGCCAACGAATACGCCGACGTCGTTCGCATGCTGATCGTCGGCAACGAGGTGCTGCTGCGCCGCGAGCGGACCGAAGCGGAGATGCGCGAGCTGATCGAATATGCGCGCGCCCGCGCGAAGGTGCCGGTGACGTACGCGGACGTATGGGAATTCTGGCTCAAGCACCCGAAGCTCGCGGAGTCGGTCGACCGGGTCACGGTCCACATCCTCCCCTTCTGGGAGGATCACCCGGTCGCGATCGAGCGCGCCGTCGCCCACGTCGCCGAGGTGTTCGACGAGGTCCGCGGTCATTTCGACAAGCCGCTGATGATCGGCGAGACCGGCTGGCCCAGCGCCGGACGCCAGCGCCAGGGCTCGGAGCCCTCCCAGGTCAATCAGGCGCGCTACATCCGCGAGTTCGTGCATGTCGCGCACGCGAAGGGCTGGAACTACAACCTCATCGAGGCCATCGACCAGCCATGGAAGCGGCGGCTCGAGGGCACGGTCGGCGGCTACTGGGGCATGCTCGGCACCGACCTGAGCCCGAAGTTTCCCCTCGCCGGCCCCGTCACCGAACGTTCCGGAGTCACCGCCCCGCTGGCCGGCGCTGCGCTGGGTGCTGCCCTGTGTCTGCTGCTGACGCTCGGCACGCACGGGAGTACCGTACGCCGTGCCGCACTGGGTGTAACCGGCGCCGTCGCCGGGCTCGGCGCGGTGCTCGGGTGGGAGCATGCGCAGCTTGCCTGGCGCGATCCGTTCGAGTGGTGGCTGCTCGGCGGCATCGGCGCCCTGGGCCTGATGGCCGCCTTGGCCGCTGCGCGCTGGTCGGCCGCTACGCCCATCGCCGCGGCGAACGAGGCCTGGACCGCTGTTCGCGCGGGCAGCATAACGGGCCCGGCTACCGGACAGTGGCTCGGATTGCTGCGGGGATTCCTGCTGTTCGCCGCGGCGGTCGCTGCCCTGCTGCTGTTCGCCGACCCGCGCTACCGCGACTTCCCGGTGTTCCTGTACCTCGCTCCCGCCCTCGTGTTCGGCGTCACCGGCTGGTGGACGGCGACCCGTTTCGGCGTCGAGGAAAAGGTGTGCGGCCTCGTGATTGCCGCATGCGTCGTCGGCCGCTGGTTACCGGAGCCCCTCAACCCGCAGGCCATCGCCTGGCTCGCGACCGGCCTGTTCCTCGCCGCGCCGTGCCTGTATGCCATCGCGCGCAAGGACCAGTAGCGACAGCATGGCGCCGACGGCGGCGTAGTCGAAGCTGTAGAGCACGAGTCCGGCGATCCCGCAGAGCCATCCGCCCCAGGCGACGGACCGCCGGCGCGACACGAAGGCGAGCACGCCCAGAATCAGGCTCGCCCAGCCGAGCCGCTGCTGCATGAAGGTCTGGACGAGCGCCCATTTCGCGAGACACAGGCCCTCCGGACCATCGGCCAGCAGCGGCTTGCAGTCGGACGGGAACACGCCCGCCTCGAGCACTGCGTAACGCAACAGTAGGACCGCAACCAGCACGATCGAACTCACCCAGAGCAGCCTCACGACTGCGCCGCGCCACCGCATTTCGTTTCCTGACAACGCCGTTTTTCCTTATTTATCAACTTCCCCGATACCGGGTGGCAAGGTGTTGCAAATTAACCCACATTCTCTTTGCTAAGCGGAAGAAAAAGCGCATAAACTCCGCGGCCAACGGCTGTACGGGCCCGTATGCATGAATTCTGGCATAGCTTGAAGTATTTTATTGCACCGCAAAGCCCGGTGCCTCGCCCGTCGGGCGCTGGCGCCGCGGTGTTTGACGCAGTCCTCGAGGGACATTGATCCTGATGAAAAACGCGGCTTCGCTGATTTACCGAATTGTCGTAGCACTGATACTTGCCGGAATCGTCGCCGGCGCGCAGTACCTGATCGCAGAACGCTGGAACCGCGGCACCGAATTCGTCGGCGCCGCCAACAGCATCCACGGATACGCCTACAGCCCCTTCCAGCGCGACCAGAATCCGCTGCAGGGAACCTACCCGAGCGAAGCCGAGATCGGGGCCGACCTCGATCTACTCTCCCAGTCTGCCGAACACATCCGCACCTACGGCAGCCTGGAAAACCCCTCCATCGTCCCGCTCGCGCTCGATCGCAAACTGACCGTGATGGCCGGCGCGTGGATCGGTCCCGACGAGGAAAAGAACGCGAAGGAGGTCGACGCGGTCATCGAGTCGGCGCGCAAGTATTCCCATGTCGATCGGGTCATGGTCGGGAACGAGGCGCTGCTGCGCGGCGACCTCACCGTGAAGGAGCTCGCCGTACATCTCGACAAGGCGCGCAAGGCGCTGCGACGGGCGAAGAAGCCGGTGTCGACCGCCGAACCCTGGCACGTGTGGCTGAAGAATCCCGAGCTTGCCGACAGCGTCGACTTCATCACCGTGCATCTCCTGCCCTACCACGAGGGGGTGCCGGTCGAGAACGCCGTCGATTACGCCCTCATGCGCTATGACGAACTCGTGAAGCGCTTCCCCAAAAAGAAGATCGTCATCGGCGAAATCGGCTGGCCCAGCCGCGGGCCGGTCATGGACAGCCTGGGCGGCGGCGACACCAAGGGCATCGCCTCGGCCGAAAACCAGGCGCGCTTCATACGCGAATTCCTCGCGCATCCGCGTTCGGCCACGCTCGACTACTACATCATGGAAGCGATCGACCAGCCATGGAAGATCGAGATCGAAGGCTGGGCCGGCGCGTACTGGGGCATGTTCAATGCCGACCGCCACCCGAAATTCGCGCTCGACGGCCTCGTCGTGAAGGATGTGCGCTGGCACGAGAAGGCGCGCACCGCGGGGCTGATCGCTTTCCTGCCGATGTTCCTGATCGCGTTCTTCCTGCGCGACTGGAGCGTGCTGGGGCGCCTGTGGCTGGCCGCCCTGGTGCAGGCGTGCGCGACGACGCTCGTCATCGGCATCAACGTACCGGCCGACTACTACCTCACGCAGCGCGACCTCATCGGCCTCGCAATGCTGATCGGCGCAACGGTGCTGACCATCGCGGTGCTGCTGTCGCACGGCTTCGAGTTCGGCGAGGTGCTGTTCAAACGCAAGTGGAACCGCCGCTTCCTGCCCCTGCCTCCGCACGATGCGGACAGGGAGCCCTTCGTCTCGATCCACCTCGCCTGCTGCAACGAACCGCCGGAGATGGTCATCGCGACCATCGACAGCCTCGCGGCGATGAAGTACCAGAACTTCGAGGTGCTCGTCCTCGACAACAACACCAAGGACGAGGCGCTGTGGAAGCCGTTGGAGAAGCGCTGTGCCGAGCTGGGACCGCGCTTCCGCTTCTACCATCTGGACAACTGGCCCGGCTTCAAGGCCGGCGCGCTGAACTTCGGTCTGCGCCAGACCGACCCGCGCGCCGAAGTCGTCGGCGTCGTCGATGCGGACTACGTCGTGTCGCCCGACTGGCTGTCGTGCCTGATCCCGCATTTCGACGTCCCGGACGTCGCCGTCGTGCAGGCGCCGCAGGCACATCGCGACTGGGAAACCCATCCCTTCCGCCGCATGTGCAACTGGGAATTCGACGGTTTCTTCCGCATCGGCATGCACCACCGCAACGAGCGTAATGCGCTGATCCAGCACGGCACGATGACGCTCGTGCGCCGCCTGGCGCTCGACGACGTCGGCGGCTGGTCGGAATGGTGCATCTGCGAGGACACCGAACTGGGTCTGCGGCTGATCGAAAAGGGTTACGACACCCGCTACGTCGACCACATTCTCGGCCGCGGCCTCACGCCGGCGGACTTCCCGGCGATCAAGAGCCAGCGCTTCCGCTGGGCGTTTGGCGCGATGCAGATCCTCAAGCACCACCTGCCGGCGATGATCGGCCCGAGCCGGCTCAACCTCGCCCAGCGCTACCACTTCCTCACCGGCTGGTTCGCGTGGCTTGGCGACGCCCTGCAGCTCGTGTTCGCGTTCGCCAGCCTGGCGTGGACAGTCGGCATCCTGTTCTACCCCAAGGCCTTCGGTCTGCCCGTGACCTCGCTGGCGCTGCCCATCCTCGCCTTCATGGCGTTCAAGGCCGGCTTGGGCCCGATCCTTTATCGGCGCACGATGGATGCGCCGTGGAAGGACATCCTCGGCGCGTCGGTGCTGTCGGTCGGCCTCGCGCATGCGATCGCGCGCGGCGTGTTCGCCGGTCTCGTCAAGCGGCGCGGCGAATTCGTGCGCACGCCCAAGGGGTGGAAGGACAAGGGCACCCTCGCCTTCTTCTCGCCGCTGCGCGAGGAGATCGGCCTGCTGCTTGCGCTGGTGCTGGGTGGCGTCGTGCTGGTGCTGCAGCGTGGCTACGACGACCTCGAGGTGCAGCTGTGGGTCGGCATCCTCGGACTGCAATGCGTACCCTACCTCGCCTCCATCGCCTGCCAGGCTGCCTCCTACATGCCCGAGGCGGAGCCTTCGAAGCCGTTGGCGGCCGGCCACGGCGGCACGGCAGGACAAGCCGGCTGAGCCGCTCACTACCAAAGACCACACAGGGCGCCGCAAGGCGCCCTTTTCACGTCTGCGAACGCCTTGGCGCCGATCGCCCCCGGAAGATCAGGGGATGTAGGCGAGCGGAATCTCGTCGCTGGTGCGTGCGCCCGCAGTCATCTCGCGACACAGGGCAATGAAGGCGCGCATGCCCGGCGTCGTGAACTTCTGGCGGTGCCAGAGGAAATGGAAGGAGCGCTGGAGGTCCAGTTCCGGCGTATCGACGGGCACCAGACTGCCGCGCCGGAACGCCTCCCGCAGCGCGAGGCGCGAAATGCAGCCGATCCCCAGCCCGGACTCCACCGCCCGCTTGATCGCTTCCGTATGCTCCAGTTCCAGGCGTACGTCGATGCGCGCCGCGATGTGGCGCGTGGCCTGATCGAAGGTCTCGCGCGTGCCGGAGCCTATTTCGCGCAGGATCCACGGCTGCCGGGTCAGATCGTCGAGGCTCGCCCGGCGCGCGCTCGCCAGGGGGTGCGAGGGTGAGCAGAACACCACCAGTTCGTCTTCCAGCCAGGGCACGGCCTCGAGGTCGGGATGGTGACAGCTGCCCTCGATCATGCCCATGTCGAGCTCGAAGCCCGCGATCTGCTGGACGATGGTTGCCGTGTTGTGCACGCTCAGGTGGATGCGGCTCTCGGGATGGCGCTGCAGGAAGGTCGCCACGATCAGCGTGCCGAGATAGTTGCCGATCGTGAGCGTCGCGCCGATCCTCATGCTGCCGAAGCCCATGCCGCCTTGCAGCAGATCCTCGATATCCTCGGCGCGCGCAATCAGTTCGACCGCGCGCGGCAGCAGGCGCTGACCGAGTTCGTTCAGGCGCAGTGACTTCCCGACACGATCGAAGAGGCGCACGTCGAACTGGCGCTCGAATTCCGCAAGACTGCTGCTCGCGGCGGACTGCGACATAGCGAGATGCTCGGCCGCCTTCGATACCGTACCTGCACGAGCCGTCGCGACGAAGATCTCCAGCTGCCTTAGGGTATGCCTCATATCGATTTCTCAGATATTGATTATCTGAATTATCCACGCATCAGCTTAGCGTCGGTAACTAGAATCGCACCATCTGACACCGGAGCGGAGCAAGACCCGAGATGAGCAACCTGGCGACCGAACGCGTCCTGAGCGTGCACCACTGGAACGATTCCCTCTTCAGCTTCCGTACCACCCGCGACCGGGCGCTGCGATTCACGAACGGCCAATTCGTGATGATCGGGCTCGAAGTCGAAGGCCGTCCGCTGACACGTGCGTACAGTATCGCGAGCCCGAACCACGAAGAGCACCTCGAATTCTTCAGCATCAAGGTGCCCAACGGTCCGCTGACCTCGCGTCTCCAGCACCTGCGGGAGGGCGATCCGATCGTCGTCAGCAAGAAGCCCACCGGCACCCTGGTGCTGCACGACCTCAAGCCGGGCAAGCACCTCTACCTGCTCTCGACCGGTACCGGGCTGGCTCCCTTCATGAGCGTGATCCAGGATCCCGAGACCTACGAGCGCTTCGAACGCGTCGTGCTCATCCATGGCGTGCGCACCGTGTCCGAGCTGGCGTACCGCGACTTCATCACCAACGAATTGCCGCAACACGAATTCTTTGGGGAATTCGTGCGCGACAAACTCATTTACTACCCGACGGTCACGCGCGAACCGTTCGAGAACCAGGGCCGCCTCACCGACCTCATCAACAGCGGCAAGCTGTTCCGCGACATCGGACTGCCCGAGCTGGATCCCGCCATCGACCGCGCCATGATCTGCGGCAGCCCCGCGATGCTCAAGGATTGCTGCGACCTGCTCGACTCGCGCGGTTTCCACATTTCGAAGCACATCGGCGAGCCCGGCGACTACGTGATCGAGCGCGCATTCGTCGAGAAGTGAGATCGAGAAGCGAGCGCCCGTCCGGCGCAGGACGCCGGATGAGCGCCCGTTACGTGCAGCAACAAGGACTGGATGCGCGAACGGCCATGCAGGAGTACACTTCCGCTTACTTGCAGCAAGCCGGATCGAAGCATGGAATTCCCTCGCCGGACGGTCGTGTTCCCTATGCACGCCGCCGCACGCTTGTCCCTCCCCCTGTTGGCGGCGCTGTTGGCCATGGCGCCCCAAACCGCCCGGCCTGCACCGCCCCCAGGGCACCCCTCACCGGGCGCTGCAATGCAGCTGATCCGGCCCGGCGCGGAACATTCCACCGCCTTGCGCCGTACCGGCGTCGCGCTCGATTCGATCGATGCCAACGAGTACACCTACATCGAGGTCGATGAGGCCGGAAAAAGCTACTGGATCGCGACCGCGAGGATGAAGATCATGCGCGGCGACATGGTGCAGTTCGCCGAGGGGGTGACCATGGAGCAGTTCTACAGCAAACTGCTCAAGCGCACCTTCCAGTCGGTGATGTTCGTCGACGCCGTATCGACCACCTCCGGAAAACGATGACCGTGGCGGCTCAGGTCGTCGAAATCCGCATGCCGAAGTTCCCGGAATGTTGGGACAGCTGCGGAAACTGCCGCACCGAGGATGTCTTCGTGCAAAGCGTGCTCGTGCGGGCCGGCGAATCCATCGGCTACGACGAACCGCTGATCGTCCTGGAAACCGGCAAAACCGCGATGGACATCCCCTCGCCCCGCGCCGGGACCATCGTCGAGGTCAAGGTCGATGAAGGCGATCTGATCGACGAGGGCGACCTGATCGCGCTGGTCGCCATCGGCTGACGCGCGCGGGGTCGCACCCTGTCGCTAGCGCGCCCGGCAAGCGCGGTTGCGCCCACCTAGCTTCGCGCGGTACATGGCCTCGTCGGCACGGCACATCAGCTCATGTTCGTCCTTGCCGTCCTCGGGATAGAGGGCGATGCCGATGCTCGACGAGATGCGCACCTCGCGCCCCTCGAGCACGAACGGCTTTTCGAGCGCAGCACGGATCTTCTCTGCGACGATCTCGGCGTCCTTGTCGGCACCGACTTCGGGCAGCAGCACGACGAATTCGTCCCCACCCCGCCGCCCCAGCGCATCGGAGGACCTGATCGAGCCCTGCATGCGCCGGACCGCCTCGCACAGCAGCAAGTCGCCGACATGGTGTCCCAGTTCGTCGTTGACCTGCTTGAAGTGGTCGAGGTCGATGAACAGCAGCGCAAACCGGTGCCCCGAGCGCCGTGCCTGGACGAGCGCGTATCCCAACAGTTCGCCGAACATGAGCCGATTCACGGCACCGGTCAGGATGTCGTGCGTAGCCATGTGCGCAATGCGCCGCTCGGCCTCCTTGCGCTCGGTGATGTCCGACAGGAGCGCGATGACACCCTTCATCCGGCCCCAGCCGTCGTTGAGCGGCGCCAGCGAGGCGAGGACGGTCAACTGCCTGCCATCTCCGCGCGTCACTCGTACTTCGTAGCGTTTGCTCTGCCCTTCCTCGAGACGGGCGAGTATCAGTTCGCGGCTTTCACCACTGCCGTCGGCCCACAACTCGTCCAGCGCATGTCCGAGCAATTGCGATTCGGCGCGCCCGACGAGGTCCACAAATCCGGGGTTGACGAAGGTCAGCCGGAAATCCGCGTCGGTCGCCGCAATGCCGTCGTGGGCAAGATTCACCAGCGTGCTGTATTTCGCCTCGCTCCGACGCAACGAACCCGTGGTCCGCGCCAAGCGCGCCGCGCGCTCACGGGTAATCGCAAAAAACAGCGCCATCATGACGAGCAGGACGCCGACCAGCACGACCGATATGAATTCCGCCTGGCGGATGTCGGGTTCGGCGTCGAATGACGGCAGGGCCTCGAGGCGGATGATCCACTCGATCCCGCCGAGCTGGGCGCGCTCGGTACTGACCTGACCGGTAGCGGACTCCGGCATTCCGGCATGACTGTCGTAGAGCAGGGCTTCCGGTGCGTGGATCCCGTCGAACACCTGCATGCGGACCTGGCCGCGATGCTGGTCCAGCATCTGGCGCATCAGGCTGGCCATCCGGAACGGCAGGTAGACCCACCCCCTGAGTGCGATCCAGCGCTCGGCCTCCGTCGCGACCGGCATCCCGTCGCCGAACAGCGGCATGTAGAGCAGAACGCCCGCCTGCACGTCCGTTTCCGTTTCCTGGACGAGAACGGTCTTTCTGCTCAGGGCCGCCTCGCCGGACTGCACGGCCCGATCCATCGCCTCGCGCCTGACGGGTTCGGAATACATGTCGTAACCGATCGCACGTGCATTGCGCCAATCGGCCGGTTCAAGCACGACGATGCTGCTCAGGAACTCCCGCTGCCCCTCGGGCCACACCCTGTAGTCGCTGCTGCCGAATTCGCGCATGGCCCGCGTATGTGCCTCGAGCTGATCCGGCAATATCCATTGGGCAAATCCGATTCCCTGCACACCCGGAAAGTCTTCCTGGAACGACAGCCGCTGCAGGTAGGTCCGCCACGCGGCAAGATCGAGATCCTCGCGTGAGCGCAGAAAGGCCTGGCCGCTGCGCAGCAGCATGCGGTAGGAGTGAAAGCGCTCGCTGACCTTCAGGACGACTTCGGCAGAATGACTGGCGAGATGCGCGTACACCTGCTCTTCGTGACGCTGGCCGAGATGGCGCCAGACAACGAAAGCCGCACCGATCGCACAGGCGAGTGCGACTGCGATGAATACGCCCCCCACGGGCGACCAACTACGCACCGGCGCGGTGTCGGCACCCAGATCTTCGGCATCGTGCATTTCGCGATCCATCGGGGGCTGAGGCGCGCAACAGGAACGCACCTCATGTGGCCATTGTGTAACAAAACAATAACGGCCGCGTCAGCCGACGGCGCGGGATTCCTTCTCACTTCCGCGACAGCGCAAGCACCGGCGGGCTTGAGGTATCCTTTGCGCACTTCATCATATCGGTTTGACCGAAACAAAAAAGCGACCCAATGGCCCAATACGTAATGTCGATGCTCCGCGTGAGCAAGGTCGTGCCGCCCAAGCGGCAGATCATCAAGGATATCTCCCTGTCGTTCTTCCCCGGCGCAAAGATCGGCCTGCTCGGCCTGAACGGGTCGGGCAAATCCACGGTCCTGCGCATCATGGCCGGCGCCGACAAGGAATACGAAGGCGACGTGCAGCACCTTGCGGGCATCCGCATCGGCTATCTGCCGCAGGAACCCCAGCTCGACCCCGCCAAGACCGTCAAGGAAGAGGTCGAGTCCGGCCTGGGCGAGATCGTCGAAGCGCGCGTGAGACTCGAAGAGATCTACGCCGCCTACGCCGAACCCGATGCGGACTTCGACAAGCTCGCCGAGGAACAGGCGAAATACGAGAACATCCTCGCCGCAGCCGGCTCCGATATCGAGAACCAGATGGAGATCGCCGCCGATGCGCTGCGCCTGCCGGCGTGGGACGCCGTCGTCGGCAATCTCTCCGGCGGCGAGAAGCGCCGCGTGGCGCTGTGCAAGCTGCTCTTGTCCAAGCCCGACATGCTGCTGCTGGATGAACCGACGAACCACCTCGACGCCGAATCGGTGGAGTGGCTGGAGCAGTTCCTGACGCGCTTCCCCGGCACCGTCGTCGCGGTCACGCACGATCGCTACTTCCTCGACAACGCCGCCGAGTGGATTCTCGAACTCGACCGCGGCCACGGCATCCCGTGGAAGGGCAACTACTCCTCCTGGCTGGAGCAGAAGGAAGAGCGCCTCGAGCAGGAGCAGAAACAGATCGACGCCCACATGAAGGCGATGAAGACGGAGCTGGAATGGGCGCGCTCGAACCCGAAGGCCCGCCAGGCGAAGTCCAAGGCCCGCCTGGCACGCTACGAGGAAATGGCCACCGTCGAGTACCAGAAGCGCAACGAGACACAGGAAATCTTCATCCCGCCCGGCGAACGATTGGGCGACAAGGTCATCGAGTTCAACGGGGTGACCAAGGCCTTCGGCGACAAGCTGCTGATGGACAAGGTCAGCTTCAGCATCCCGCCCGGCGCGATCGTCGGCGTGATCGGCCCCAACGGCGCCGGCAAGTCGACGCTGTTCAAGATGATCGAGGGCCGCGACCAGCCCGATGCGGGCGAGATCACGATCGGCTCGACGGTGAAGCTCGCGGCGGTCGACCAGTCGCGCGAGGGACTGGCGAACGACAAGACGGTGTTCGAGGCGATCTCGGACGGTGCCGACGTGCTGACCGTGGGCCGCTTCGAGATGCCCAGCCGCGCCTACATCGGCCGCTTCAACTTCAAGGGCGGCGATCAGCAGAAGCTCGTCGGCAACCTGTCCGGGGGCGAGCGCGGCCGCCTGCACCTGGCCAAGACGCTGATTTCGGGCGGCAACGTGCTGCTGCTCGACGAACCGTCGAACGACCTCGACGTCGAGACGCTGCGTGCGCTGGAAGACGCGCTGCTCGAGTTTGCCGGCTGCGCGCTGATCATCAGCCACGACCGCTGGTTCCTCGACCGCATCTGCACGCACATCCTCGCGGCGGAGGGCGACTCGCAGTGGACCTTCTTCGCGGGCAACTACCAGGAATACGAGGAAGACAAGAGGAAGCGGCTGGGTGAGGAAGGCGCGAAGCCGAAGCGCATCCGCTACAGGCCGATCACCCGCTGACAGGCATGACCGGGTGGCCGGCACATGCCGCCGCCCGCCTCGCGATGGGCACGTTTTGCGCTATTCTCCATGACGTGCTCATCGCCCCAACCGACAGGAGAATGTACATGTACAAGAGCCTCCAGCGAGTCCTCGCCGTGAGTGCTGCGCTGTTCGCCCTCGCACCTGCAGCCCCGGCGCTGGCGGAAGCCCCCATGGTTAAGACCCAGGTTCCGGGCTACTACCGGACCATGGTCGGACAGTTCGAAGTCACCGCGCTCTATGACGGTGCAATCGAGCTCGATACCAAGCTGCTCAAGAACGCCGAACCGGAAGACCTCAACCGGATGCTGGCCCGCATGTTCGTGGGCAACCCGAAGATGCAGACCGCGGTGAATGCCTACCTGATCAACACCGGGGGCAACCTGATCCTGGTTGACGCCGGGGCAGCCAAGCTCTTCGGCCCCACGCTCGGCTTCGTCGTCGACAACCTCAGGGCCGCAGGCTACGACCCCGCGCAGGTCGACACCATCATCCTGACCCACATGCACCCCGACCACATCGGCGGGCTCGGCGATCCG
The DNA here is from genome assembly GCF_900156155.1 of Aromatoleum tolulyticum. Lineage (GTDB taxonomy): Bacteria > Pseudomonadota > Gammaproteobacteria > Burkholderiales > Rhodocyclaceae > Aromatoleum > Aromatoleum tolulyticum. The sequence continues at coordinate 87,683 of NZ_FTMD01000015.1, read as the reverse complement.
GCGGCTCCGCCGGTGTTCCCGAACGCGAACGTCTACGTGTCGGTGCTCGACAACGACTTCTGGCTGTCGCAGCAGGCCGCCGCCGCAGCCAAGCCCGAGATGCAGGATTTTTTCAGGATGGCACGCGACGTCGCCGCGCCCTACCAGGCACGCGGCAAGTGGCGCACCTTCGCCGACGGCACGGAGATTGCGTCCGGCGTGCGCGCGGTCAAGGCTTACGGCCACACACCGGGACACAGCGCGATCTCCGTCGAGTCGTCCGGCCAGAAGCTGCTCATCTGGGGCGACATCGTGCACTCGCATGCGGTCCAGTTCGCGCTGCCGGGCGTCTCGATCGAGTTCGACTTCGATCAGAACCAGGCGATCGCAACCCGCCGCAGCCTCATGTACTCGCTGGCCGCGAGCAAGACCCTGGTCGCCGGCATGCATCTGCCCTTCCCCGGCATCGGCCACGTGCGCGCCGACGGCAAGGGCGTGTACGCCTGGGTGCCGCTCGAGTATTCGCCGCTTCCCAAGCCGGCGCACTGATCAGCGCTCCTGCCAGAAACGCTCCATCAGCGGCTTGACGCTGATCCCGTGACACAGGATCGAAAGGGTAACGACGATCAGTGTCATGTGGATCAGCTCGAGCGCGAGTTTTTCCGGCAGCCCGTGCTGGATCGCATACATCAGGTAGTACAGGGAGCCGATTCCGCGCACGCCGAACCAGCCGGCGAGCGCCTTGGCATTCCCGGGCGTGCGCGTGCCTGCAAGCCCGACGAACACGCTCACCGGACGTGCGACGAGAAACAGGAACAGCGCCAGTGACACCGCGCGCCAGCTCCACGAGTCGACGAACAGGGTGCCGCCGATCAGCAGGATGAGCACCACCTCGGACAGGCGCTCGAGGTGCTCCTTGAACACCAGCGAGCCCTCGCTCACCGTCACCGCCGGCATGCCCTCACCGCCCTCTCCGCTGTCGTTCGCCAGCAGCCGCTCGGGCACGTCGGGCCCGGCACCCGCCAGCTGCCGCTCGGTCTGACGCAACGCGACCGCGGCGAAGAACACTGCCAGGAAACCCCATGCGCTGATCAGCAGGCTGACGCCATACACCAGCGCGATCAGACCCAGGCCCAGGAAGTCGTCGAGCAGTCCGTGCCCGGGCCGACTGCTGCGCAGGCGATACGCCAGGTGGGCGAGCCCGGCACCGGAAACCGCGCCCAGCGCGATGCCGGCGAGCGTGGCCCACACGACGTCCACCAGCAGCCAGCGCGTACCCAGTTCGCCCAACTCGTGCAGACCGAGCAGACCGAGTCCGAGCATGACGAAGGGAAACGCGCTGCCATCGTTCATGCCGGCCTCGCAGGTCAGCGTAAAGCGCAGGCGATCGCGGTCGCCCGGATGGCGGATCTGGACGTCGGTCGCGAGCACCGGATCGGTCGGCGCAACGATCGCCCCGAGCAGGACCGCGGCCCCGAGCGGCAGCCCCAGCGCGTAGTGGGAAAAGGCGGTCACCAGGAGCACCGTGACCGCCATCGACACGAACGCGAGGAGAATGGGCGTGCGCCACCGCGCCAGGCTGACCGGAACGGGCATCTTGACACCCGCCGCGTACAGAGAGATCAGCGCGGCCGCTTCGGTGAGGATCTCGAGTAGCGCGGATTCCTTGAGCGGATTGAAATGGAAGAGGTGCAGCACCGTCGGCCCGACCAGCATGCCGACCGCGAGGTAGATGATCGCGCTCGTGACCGGCAAGCGCTTGAGGAGCGACGAAGTCAGGCCCATCGCGAGCAAAAGGCCGCCCACCAGCAGGAACCACTGCGCGTTAGTCATTGCGTATTCCGTGAATGCGGAAAGGCGCCGCGGGCGATCCTTTCCCTCGATATCGAACGCGTCCCGCCCCGAAGCAGGCAGGACGATACCTGTCGATGACAGGCTGGCGCGGCCGAAGCCCGGCTTCGCACGGACCGCCTGCGCCATATGGTGCCCAAGAAGGGACTCGAACCCCCACGCCTCGCGGCGCCAGAACCTAAATCTGGTGCGTCTACCAATTCCGCCACTTGGGCCCCGCCGTGCCCGCGATGCGGGCTGCCGCCATTGCAGCGGCGCGCGCATTATACACGGCCTCACATCCGCAGGCGTTCGGCGTAGCCGGTCATCTCGAGGTAACCGCGACCGATCTCGCGGCCCGATTCGAGCAGCCGTACGGCGCCCTCCCAATACACGGCGCCGGTCGAACGGCGGCTGTCGAGCTCCTGGTCGTCCATCAGCGGGCGCAGCTCCAGCCGGCGGCCGTCGATGTCGATGCTCCATTCGACCGCATACTCGGCGCCGGTGCGGGGCGAGCGCCAGCGCCGCTGCGGAGTGAAGGCCACCTGTCCAGGTCGCAGGGCGCGGGTTTCGCCATCGGTGCGCAGCGTGCCGGCGGACCACAGCGCCCCGCCCCGCTCGTCGCGCATGCGGAAAGCCATCAGCGAGCCGCCGTCGTGGAGGTTGATGCCGATCCAGTCCCAGCCGCGCGCGCCCTCGGGCAGCAGTTCGCTGGACCACTCGTGGTCCAGCCAGGCACGGCCCGTCACCGCGACGGTGGCGCCATCCACACGCAGCGAGCCGCTGACCGCGAGCTGCGGGCGGCTGTAGTAATGGCTCGCGTGCTTCGGATCGCCGGCCTTCTGGCTGAAGCCGTTGTCGCCGTTGAGCACGGGAGGGCCGGGCGGAACGAAACGCAGGTCGAAGGCGAAGGATCCGGCATCGACGCGGCTGCGATAGTGATCCTGCGTCCATGCGAGCTGCCAGTCGCGGATCCATACGCGCGTCGCCCCGGTAGCGGCGCCGGCAAGCGGGTCGAGCGCGCGTTCGCTGCGCTCGGCGTGAAGGAGGCGCCCCGCAGCAGGATCGGCGATCGCCGCATGGGCGAGCACCAGCTGGCGCGGTGCGAAGCGGCTCGGGTTGTCTTCCCCGATCCCCGTGCGGACGCGGAAGAAGGTGACCTGGAAGCCGCGCTCGACGCCCCGTTCGTCGGTGATCCACCCGGTGACGTACCACCATTCGGTACGGAAGTCCGGATGTGCGCCGCCATCTTCGGGAAAGCGCAGCACCGTCCCGGCCAGCACGGGGGGATAGTCGGGGCCGGCCGTCGCCGCAGACACGGCAAGCTCGCCGCACACGGCGAAGACAAGGGTGCGCCAGATCCGCCTCCAGGCCATCACCAGTCCTCCCGCACGGCCAGCACGGCCGAGCCGCGCATCGCCTGATAGCCCGACACGCGTGCCGCGAGCCCCGCAAGCGCGATCACGATGGCGGCGAAAACCAGCAGACCGCCGAACGGAACGTGCAGATCCATGCTCCAGTGGAAACTCTGGCGATTGACGACTTCGATCAGGACGAAGGCCACCGCGGTTCCCGCAACCAGTCCGAGCGCGGTGCCGGCCGCCGCCGTGAGCACGCCTTCGAGCGTAATCAGCCGGCCGACCTCGCCGCGCGTCATCCCGAGATGGCGCAGCACGCCGAATTCCTTGCGCCGCGCGATCGCCAGCACTGCAAAGCTGGTGCTTACGCCGAACAGGCCGATGAGCACGGCGACCGCTTCCATCGCGTAGGTGACCAGGAATGTGCGATCGAAGATCGCGAGGCTCCGGGCGCGAATCTCGCCGGGGCTCGCGATCCGCACCGCGTTCTCGCCGAGGATGTCGCGCACTGCCGCAGCGACCGTGTCGAAGGACGTGCCCGCGGCGAGAAAGACGCCGACGTCGTTCGCGACGAGATCGCCGGTCGCTGCGCGGTAGTCCGCCAGCTCGATCGCGACCGCGCCCTGCTGTCGCGCGTAGTCGCGCCACACGCCGGCGACGCGGAAGGCCACCGGATTTCCTCCCAGCGGCAGGACGAGGCGGTCACCGGCCCCGAGCGCGAAGAGGTCGGCCATCGCTTCCGACACCCACGCAGGCTTCTCGCCCACGGGGGGCGGCGTCGCCAGACCGACCAGCGGGAGCAGCCTTCCGCCGTCCAGCGGACGCGCGATCAGGGATACCGGGAGGTGGCGGTCGTCGAGGCGCACGGTGTCGAAGCGCACCGGCATGGTTCGAGACACGCCCGGCAGGGCCGCGATCCGCGCCAGCGCGGCAGGATCGAGGAAGCCGCTGGTCCCCTGCGGGGAGGCGCTGACGTAAAGATCGGCGGGCAGCACGGCGGTGAGCCAGCGATCGACCGAGTCGCGGAAGGAGGCGACCATGATCGCCATCGCCACGGCGAGCGCGACGCTCGCGACAACCCCGGCGCCGGCGACGACACCCTGACCGGGGGCAGCCGCAAGGCGGGCATTCGCCAGCCTCCACAGGGCCCGGCGCGGACGCGACGCGATGCGCGTAACGCCGCGCACGAGCATCGGCAGCACCAGCACGGCGCCGACCAGGATGAGGGCGACGGCGAGGTAGCCGAATACGGGCACGCCGCCGAGCGGCGGCAGCAGGCACAGCACCGCGGCGCCCGCCAGGCAGGCTGCGGCACGGCGCGGGCGCGGATGGAAGCGGAACATGCTGGCCTCGTCGCCGGACTTGAGCGCGCGCGCGGGCAGCATGCGCCGTGCCTCGCGCGCCGGCAGCCATGCTCCCGCCAGCCCGGCGAGAACGCCCAGCAGGAGATAGGTGCCGCTCGCGGGCAGGTCGAAGCGCAGCGCGGGGGTCATGCCGCTGAAGTAGCCCGCGCCGAGATCGCCGCCGGCGACATCGAAGGCGACGGCGGCAAACCCGTGCCCGAGGGCGATCCCGAGCAGGCCGCCGGCGAACCCGACCACGGCACCTTCGACCAGCAGTCCGCGCATCAGCGCCCCGCGCTCCAACCCCAGCGCGCGCAGGAAGGCGAACTCCTGGCGACGGCGTGCAACGGCGAGAAACTGGGTGGAAAAGACGAGAAACCCGCCGGTGACCAGGGCGATCGCGGCCAGCATCGTGAGATTCACGCGGTAGGCGCGCGAGAGGCCCGCCGCCAGCGCCTCGGACGCGCGCGGAGTGAGCACTTCGACGCCCGCGGGCAGCCCCGGCGCGAGCGCATCGCGTGCGGCGGCGACGTCGATGCCCGGCTTCAGGCTCAGATCGATGCGCGTGATGCGGCCCGATCGGCCGAAGAGCTGCTGGGCAGCGGCGATATCCATGACCGCCAGCACCCGCCCCTGTCCCGCACCGGGCACCGCTCCGGCGACACGCAGCGACACCACCCGCGTGCCGGCCAGGACCTCCAGCCGCTCGCCGGCGGAGACGCCGAGTTCGGCCTCGGCCGCCGGGCTTAGGAACAGCGCGTCGGACTGCAGCGCGGCCAGGGCAGCGCCGTCGCGCCGGGCCTCATCGACCTGCGGCATCAGGGCCGGATGGACGCGAGCGACCCGCAGGGCATCGATACCGAAGATGGGGAGCGACCGGTCATGTGCCGGCAGGCGGACCTCGAGCTCCACGACGGGACTGGCATCGGCCACCTCGTCGCGCATCGCCAGCCGGCCGTACAGCGCATCGTCGAAGCCGTCGCGCGGCCCGGCCACCTGCAGGTCGGCCTCGCCGGCAAGAAGCCGCATGCCGCGGCCGAATTCGTCGAGCGCCGCACCGTGGATGATCTGCACGGCGAGGCCGAGGGCGACGCCGAGCGCGATCGCGAACAGCGACAGCGCCGTTGCGAGACGGCGGCGGGCAAGGCTGGCGACGAAGATCCGACCCAGTACCCGGCTCACGTGCGCTCCGCCTCCGGCAGCAGACCACCCGCGGTCAGGCGCAGGATGCGGTCGGCGCGCAAGGCCGCGGCCTGCGAGTGCGTCACGAGGATGCCCATCGCCCCCGCGTCGCGAATGCACTCGAGGAGCAGGTCGAGCACGCCCGCCGCGCGGCCGGGATCGAGGTTGCCGGTCGGCTCGTCGGCGAGCACCAGCGACGGCCGATGCACGAGGGCGCGGGCAATCGCGACGCGCTGCAGTTCACCGCCGGAAAGTTCGCGCGGCCAGTCGCGGGCACGGTCGCGGAGTCCGACCCGCTCCAGCATTGCCCGGGCGCGCCTGTCCGCCTCGGCGTCATCGACGTCGAGCAGCCACAGCGGCAGGGCGACGTTCTGCGCCACGTCGAGGTGCGGGAGGATGTGAAATGCCTGAAACACGAAGCCGAAGCTGCGCCGGCGCAATCCGGCCAACGCGTCGTCGCCGAGCCCGACGAGCTCGCTTCCGTCGAGGCGGATGCTCCCGCCATCGGCCGGTTCCAGCCCGGCCATGCAGTTGAGCAGCGTCGACTTGCCGACCCCCGATTCGCCCATGATCGCAACGCACTCGCCACGTTGCACGCGCATCGACAACCCCTCGAAGAGCGCGCGCGCGCCGGCCGTCCCGAATCCCTTCTTCAAATCGTCGATCTCGAACATTGCGGCCGCCTCCCGCCCGGCGCGTGGTCCCCCGAAGCATCGACCGCACGACATCCCCGGAAAAAGACATGACGCACGGCCGCGATGCAAATCCATGCAGCTTATGATGGGCACATCCGGGATTGACTCGACCCGGCATAAATGGAAAGCTGCACGATTTGAATAGCACAGTGTATCCGGCGCGCATGACGCGGATGAAGATCACCCGGGCCGTGCCCCCCTCGCGCGCAGCCTCCGCAACGGCGACGAGCACGCCCGCTCCGACGCGAGCCCTGTTGCAAGCATACGCTGCCCTGTTCCTCCGCGACGCTGGTCGCAGGCCATGGATGACATGCTGAACCGCTTCGCGCGACTCGTCCTTGCCCTGTGGGTGCTGGCGCTGCTGGCCCCGTCGGCGTTCGCCCTCGAAGCGGCGGTGGTCCTGTCGAAGCGGAGCGATGCGCAGACGGCCTTCGCGACCGCTCTGGGCCGGGAAGTGTCGTCCTCGGCTTCCGTCCGTCTGAACGATGCCGGCAGCACCGGTGAAGCGATCAACGAGGCGGCCCTCAAACGCGCCGACGTCGTGATCGCGGTGGGCACGGAAGCGGCCGACGCAATCGCCGAGCGCAGCACGGCCCCCATTCTGGTGGCACTGATTTCGACGCCCAACCTGCGGGCGCTGCAGCAACGCCATCCGCGCGCAAAGCTCGGCGGTTTCGTGCTCGACCAGCCCCTTGGCCGGCACATGCGCCTGATCCGCGCAACCAACCCGAAGACGACACGCGTGGGCGTGCTGCTCGGCCCCCAGTCCGCTCCGATGCGCAGCGCACTTGCCGAGGCCGGCGCCCGCCATGGGCTGACGATGAGCTTCGAGACCATCGAGGACACCGACGCCCTGTTGCCTGCGCTCGAACGCCTGCTGGAAGGTTCGGACGCGATTCTCGCGGTACCCGACCCCATCGCGTACAGCTCCGGCACGGCACGCCCGATCCTGCTCACCACCTACCGCTACCGCAAACCGCTGTTCGGCTATTCGCAAGCTTACGTGACGGCCGGAGCGATCGCCTCGGTCTACACGGCGCCGGAAGATGCAGCTCGCCAGGCGGGCGAATGGCTCGTCGCGCAACAGGGTGCAGGACACATCGACCTGCCGGTGACGGAGGCGCCCAGGTATTTCAGTGTCGGGGTCAATCGCCACGTCGCGCGTTCGCTGCAGTACCCGGTTCCGGACGAATCGGCCCTCCTCGAGGCGATCGAAAAGAGGAGGCCGCATTGAACCCGAGCCGCCTTTCCCTGCATAACCGTCTGCTGCTGGTGGCGCTGCTGCCGGCGGCGCTGCTCGCCACGCTGGTGACGGCGCTGGTGCTGTATCGCGGCGCACAGACCCTGGACCGGACGCTGCACGAGCGCGGCAACGCGATCGTCAGCTTCCTTGCCCCCGCGGCCGAATACGGCGTCATTTCCGGCAATCGCGCCACGCTGCAATCCCTGCTGCAGGCGGCGACGGCGCAGCGGGAAGTAAGCGCCGCCGCCGTGTATGACGACCGGGGCACCTTGCTCGCCAGCAGGGGGCGAATCAGCGTATTGGAGCCCGAGATGCTGCGCCGCGTCCAGGATGGCGCGATTCCGCACACGGCCCCGGAAATGCTCGCCGTGGTCGCGCCGATCAAGTCGGGCGGCATCAACATCGACGACGAACTCGTCGACGGCTGGCAAGCCGGCGCCACGCAGCAGGGGATGCGCACAATCGGCTGGGTTCACGTGGAGCTCGACACCCGGCCGTCGTCGCGGGAAAAATCGCTGATCATCTGGTCGTCCTTCGGGATCCTCGCCGTCGGCCTGCTGCTCACCGCGGTGATTGCGGTCCGACTGGCGCGATCCGTTTCGCGTCCGGTCGCACGCCTGGTCCGCGGGGTCGGACAGATGGCTGGCGGAGCGCTCGATGTCGAGATCCCCGAACATGCCACCAGCCAGGAGCTGTCTGCCCTGGAACGCGGCTTCAACACGATGGCGCGGGCGATCTCCGAAAACCATCGCACCCTGCAGTCGCGCATCGACGATGCCACCGCGCTGCTGGCGTATCAGGCGCAGCACGATCCGCTGACCGGCCTGCCGAACCGCCGCGTGTTCGAGCAGAAGCTCGAAGAATGCGTCGTGGCATCCCGCCGGGCGGGCGATCACGGGGCGCTGTGCTTCATCGATCTCGACCGCTTCAAGATCGTGAACGACACCTGCGGCCACGCTGCCGGCGACGACCTGCTGATGCGCATCGCGCTCCTGATCCAGCAGCGTTTGCGCGATCAGGACATCATCTGCCGTATCGGCGGCGACGAATTCGCGTTGATCCTGCGCGGCTGCAGCCCGTCCGACGCGATGACCATCGCCGAAGAACTGCGCGACAGCATCTCCTCGTTCGACTTCGAGTGGCAGGGACGCATCTTCTCGATCGGCGCCAGCATCGGCATGGCCTATATCGACGGCACGCACACCGACCCTTCGGAGATCCTGATCACGGCCGACGCCGCGTGCTACGAGGCCAAGCGCAACGGCCGCAACCGCGTCGTGCGGTATCCGCTGGAACCGGAGCGCGGCGACTCAACCGCGCTCGAAGGGCCGGACAACGAGAAAGCGGACTGACCCCGCCAGAGGGCGCGACTTCCCTGTGGCTCGTGCGATTGCCCCGGCGCGCCATGCGGCAGCGCGCGCGGCTTCGCGTATACTCGCGGCGCCCCGATCATGCCCGTCGACCACTACGAAAACTTTCCTGTCGCATCGCTCCTGCTTCCGGCCCGCCTGCGCGAGCCAGTGGAGGCGATCTACGCGTTCGCGCGCAGTGCCGACGACGTCGCCGACGAGGGCGACATGGCGCCCGTCGCGCGCCTCGCACGGCTCAACGACTACCGCATCGAACTGAATGCGATCGGCGCCGGCCAGCCTCCGCGCGATGCCTCGCTCGCGCCGATCTTCACCCGCCTCGCGGCGAACGTTCGTGACCACAAGCTGCCGCTGCAGTACTTCCGCGACCTGCTCGACGCCTTCAGCCAGGATGTCGGCAAGACGCGCTATGCCGATTTCGCCGAACTGCTCGATTACTGCCGCCGCTCGGCGAGTCCCGTCGGCCGCCTGCTGCTGCACCTCTACGACGCCGCGGCGCCGGACAACCTGCGACGTTCCGACCTGATCTGCACGAGCCTGCAGCTCATCAACTTCTGGCAGGACGTCGCGATCGACTGGCGCAAACGGCGCATCTACCTGCCGCAGGCCGACATGGCGCGCTTCGGCGTCGACGAAGCGCACATCGACAGCGGGCGCTGCGACGCTGCGTGGTGCGCCCTGATGGACTTCGAAGTGCAACGTGCGCGCGCGATGATGCTCGAAGGGGCACCGCTCGCACGGCAACTGCCGGGACGCATCGGCTGGGAGCTGCGCCTGATGGTGCTGGGCGGCCTGCGCATCCTCGAACGCATCGAGACGGTCGGCTACGACGTGTTCCGCCGCCGGCCCACCCTCACCCGCAGCGACTGGCCGCGCCTGGCATGGCGGTCCGTGCATTACCCGAGAAACAGATGAATCCGCACGATTATTGTCACGACAAGGCCGCGAAGAGCGGCTCCAGCTTCTACTACAGCTTCATGTTCCTGCCGCCGGAGCGCCGCCAGGCCATCACGGCCCTGTATGCGTTCTGCCGCGAGGTGGATGACGTCGTCGACGACTGCCACGACGTGCAGGTCGCGCAGACCAAGCTCGACTGGTGGCGCAAGGAGGTGTCGCGGGCGTATGCGGGCTCCCCCAGCCATCCGGTGGGATTCGCGCTGAAGGACGTCAGCGCGCGCTTCAACCTGCCGCGCGAACAGCTGCTCGAGATCATCGACGGCATGGAGATGGACCTCACGCAGAGCCGCTATCTCGACTTCAAGGGCCTGCAGCTTTACTGCTACCGCGTCGCCAGCGTCGTCGGCCTGCTTGCCGCCGAGATCTTCGGCTACCGCGAGCGCCAGACGCTGAAGTACGCGCACGACCTCGGCATGGCGTTTCAGCTCACCAACATCATCCGCGATGTCGGCGAGGATGCGCGCCGCGGCCGCATCTACCTGCCGATCGAGGATCTGCAGCGCTTCAAGGTCCCGGCGAGCCAGATCATGGAAGGCCGCCACGACGACAACTTCCGCGCGCTGATGGCCTTCCAGGCCGAACGCGCCGAAAAGTTCTACGACCAGGCGCTCGCCCAGCTCCCCGCGGCAGACCGCAAGAGCCAGCGCCCCGGCCTGGTGATGGCGGCGATCTACCGCACGCTGCTGCGCGAGATCGCCAGCGACGGTTTCCTCGTGCTCGACCGCCGCACGTCGCTGACGCCGGTGCGCAAGCTGTGGATCGCCGGCAAGACCTGGGTGCGCGCGTGACGACGCGGCGGGCCCGGCGATGAACCACCCGGTCGCGGTCATCGGCGCCGGCTACGCCGGCCTGGCGTGCGCGGTCGAACTCGCCCGGCGCGGCGTGCAGGTGACCGTGTTCGAGCGCTCGCACACGCTCGGCGGACGTGCGCGCGCGGTGGTGAAGGACGGCTGGCGGATCGATAACGGCCAGCACATCCTGCTCGGCGCCTACGGCGAACTGCTGCGCCTGCTGCGCGTGACCGGCGGCTCGCCCAAGGAGCTCGCCCACCTGCCGCTCACCCTGCACACCCCGGGGCAGCTGCACCTGCAGGCCGCCCGCCTGCCCGCTCCGCTGCACCTGGCGCTCGGCCTGCTGAGCGCCAAGGGCCTGGGCTGGAGTGACCGGTTCGCGATGCTGCGCCTGATGCGGGCGCTGAAGAAACGGCGCTTCCGCGTCGACTCCGGGCAGAGCGTGGCGGCACTGCTGCACGAGCTGCGTCAGCCGCAACGCCTCGTGCAGCTGGTGTGGGAACCGCTGTGCGTCGCCGCACTGAACACGCCGCTGGCCGAGGCCTCCGCGCAGGTGTTCGCGAACGTGCTGCGCGACAGCCTTGGCGCCGGCGCAGCGGCGAGCGAGCTGCTGATCCCGCGCGTCGACCTGTCCGAACTCTTCCCCGTGCCGGCAGCGCGCTACCTCGCCGTGCGGCGCGGCAGGCTGCGCACCGGAACGCCGGTCGAAGCGATCCATCAGGTGCATGGCGGATTCCGGCTGGAAGGCGACCCCGCGCAGCGGCAGGTCTATGCGCAGGTGGTGCTCGCGACGGCACCCCACCACGCCACCGCCCTGCTGAATTCCGTCGGCAACTGCGAGCGCCTGTCGGCCATGATCGCCGCGCTGCCGAGCGAACCGATCACGACCGTCTACCTCGCGCTCGGGCCCACGGTCCGCCTGCCCTATCCGATGATCGGCCTCGCGCGCGGGCCGGCCCAGTGGGCCTTCGACCGCGGTCAGCTCGGCGGGCCGCATGGCCTCGTCGCCTGCGTCATCAGCGCGCACGGGCCGCACGACGCCTTGTCCCGCGAAGACCTGCTGCTGGCCGTGCATGCACAGCTCGAGCAGGAACTCGACCAGCGCCTGCCGCCGCTCGAGTGGTCGCAGGTGATCACCGAAAGACGCGCGACCTTCGCCTGCCGTCCCGGCGTCTCGCGGCCGGGCGCGCAGACGCCCGTGCCGGGGCTGTGGCTCGCCGGCGACTACCTCGATTCGGACTACCCCGCGACGCTCGAATCGGCCGTGCGCTCGGGAATCAATGCGGCGTCGCGCGTGCTGCGCCGCATCGCCAGCACTGCGGTCTGAACGCGCCTCTTCAGACGGGCCGCAGCGCCGGTTCGGATAGGCGCCCCGCCTGCATGTGCAGCACGCGGTCGCAGCGCGCGGCAAGCGACTCGTCATGCGTGACGAGAATCAGCGTCGTGCCGGACTCCCGGTTCAGGGCGAACATCAGCTCGATCACCGCTTCGCCGGTCACCGCGTCGAGGTTGCCGGTGGGCTCGTCGGCGAGGAGCAGGCGCGGATCGGGTGCGAAGGCGCGCGCCAGCGCGACGCGCTGCTGTTCGCCGCCGGAAAGATGCTTGGGATAATGGCGCAGGCGGCTGCCGAGGCCTACGCGCTCGAGCCACTTGCGTGCCGTGGCCGCCGCATCGCGGGCGCCGGCGAGTTCCAGCGGGAGCATGACGTTCTCGAGCGCGGTCAGCGCCGGCAGCAATTGGAAGGCCTGGAACACGAAGCCGATCGACTCGCCGCGCAGCGCCGCGCGGTCGTCCTCGCCGAGCGCGAACAGGTCCTGGCCGAGAATATGCACGCCGCCGCTGCTCGGAACATCCAGGCCGGCGAGCAATCCGAGCAGGGTCGATTTGCCCGAGCCGGAGGCGCCGACGATCGCGACCGACTCGCCGGCCGCGACGCTGAACGTGACATCCTGCAGAATCCGGAGCGTACCCTGGCCGTCGGCCAGCTCGACGCTCTTCGACAGGGCCGAGACCTGCATCACCGGAACGGAGAACTCAATGCCGCTGCGATCCATCGTGACCTTCTTGTTTGCGATCCTGTTGTCGGGCGCCGCCCAGGCGGCAACGATACTCGTGTGGGGCGACAGCCTGTCCGCCGGCTACGGCCTGCGGCCGAAGGAAGACTGGCCCACCTTGCTGCAGACGCGACTTGCACGCGAAGGGTTCCGCCATACCGTGATAAACGCTTCCGTCAGCGGCGAAACCACGGCCGGAGGACGCACGCGCCTGAGCGCGGCCCTCGACCGTCACAACCCGGATTTCCTCATCCTCGAGCTCGGCGCCAACGACGGCCTGCGCGGCCTGCAGCCCGCGCTGATGGGCGAAAACCTCAGCGCGATGATCCAGGCGGCGCGCAGCAAGGGCGCGAAGGTGCTGCTGGTGGGCATGCAGCTGCCGCCCAACTACGGCCCTGCCTACACGCGGCGCTTCCAGCAGACCTTCGCCGAGGTCGCGCGAGCCGAAAAGGTGCCCCTCGTCCCCTTCCTGCTCGACGGCTTTGCCGACAAGCCGGAACTGTTCCAGCCCGACGGCATCCATCCGACCGCCGAGGCCCAGCCCTTGATCGTCGAAACGGTATGGAAGGGACTGAAGGCGCTGCTCAAGGGCTGAGGCAGCCTGCCGGGCCGGCGTACAACCGGCCCCATCGATCTCACTCGACGCGCAGCACCGCTGCGCCCGCGACCATGCGTCCGATGACGTGGCCTTCGCTGCCCTGCTCCTCACGGATCGCCGCCAGCACCGCATCGACGCCGGACTCGGCGCAGGCGATCAACAGGCCGCCGCTGGTCTGCGGGTCGGTGATGAGCTTGCGCTGCCACTCCGGCGCATCGGCAGCCATCGCCACGTCGTCGCCGTAGCTCGCCCAGTTGCGCGTCGAGGCCCCGGTGGCGATGCCGTCGCGCACGAGCTTCTCGGCGGCGGCGATCTTCGGCAACGCATCGAAGTTCACGGTCGCGCCGAGCTTCGAACCGCGGCAGATCTCCAGCAGGTGCCCGGCCAGCCCGAAGCCGGTGACGTCGGTCACCGCATGCACGCCGCCCATGCCCGCGAGGCGTGCGCCGACGCGGTTGAGCAGCGTCGTCCAGCGCAGCATCTCGGCGTAGTCCGCATCCGCCAGCAGGCCCTTCTTGAGCCCCGCGGAGAGGATGCCGATGCCCAGCGGCTTGGTCAGGATCAGCACGTCGCCCGCCTGCGCGCCGGCGTTCTTCTTGACCTGCGCCGGATCGACGACGCCCAGCCCGACGAGGCCGTAGATCGGCTCCAGCACGTCGATGGAATGGCCGCCGGCGATCGGGATGCCGGCGTCGCGGCACACCGCGGCGCCGCCCTCGAGGATGCGGCCGATGACTTCGGGCGGCAGCTTGTCGAGCGGCATCCCGACGACAGCCAGCGCCATGATCGGACGCCCACCCATCGCGTACACGTCCGACAGCGCATTGGTCGCGGCGATACGGCCGAAATCGTAGGGGTCGTCGACGATGGGGGTGAAGAAATCGGTCGTCGCCACGATGGCCTGCCGCTCGTTCAGCTGGTACACCGCCGCATCGTCCGCGGTTTCGGTGCCGACGAGGAGCTCGGGCGGGACGATGCCGGCCGGCGCATGGGCGAGGAGCTTCGACAGCACGGCGGGCGCTATTTTGCAGCCGCATCCGCCGCCGTGGGAGAATTGCGTGAGTTTGATCTGATCCATGGATTCCGAAGGGGAAAGACGGCCGCCCGGCAAACACCGGCGCGCCGCGACAAGGCATGAAAAAAGGCATCGCGACCGTAGCACAGCTGGACACCTTTGACGAGTTCATCGACGCCCGCAGCCCCGCGGAATTCGAGGAAGACCACATCCCCGGCGCGATCAGCTGCCCGGTGCTGGACAACGAGCAGCGCGCCATCGTCGGGACGATCTACAAGCAGCAGTCGGCTTTCGCGGCGCGCCGCATCGGCGCCGCGATGGTCGCCGAGAACATCGCCCGCCACCTGCGCGAGCGCTTCCAGGACAAACCCAAGGACTGGCGCCCGCTGGTCTACTGCTGGCGCGGCGGCCAGCGCAGCGGCTCCTTCGTGACCTGGCTGCGGCTCATCGGCTGGGACGCATGCCAGCTCGAAGGCGGCTACAAGAACTGGCGCCGCATGGTCGTCACCGAACTGGAAACCCTGCCGCAGCGCTTCGACCTGCGCGTGATCTGCGGCGCAACCGGCAGCGGCAAGACGCGCGTGCTCGAACAACTCGCGGCGCTCGGCGCGCAGGTGCTCGATCTCGAGGATCTCGCCGCGCACAAGGGATCGGTGCTGGGCGCCCTGCCCGACCGTCCGCAACCGACGCAGAAGTCCTTCGAAACCAGCCTGTACGAAAAGCTGCACGGCTTCGACCCCGAGCGCCCGGTCTTCGTCGAGGCCGAAAGCCGCAAGATCGGCCGCATCCACCTGCCCGAAGGCCTCATCGCGCACATGCGGGCGAGCCCCTGCGTCGCGATCGAAGCGACCCGCGACGCGCGCATTGAGTTCCTGGTGCGCGACTACGACTATCTCGGCCGCGACGTGCCCGACCTGCAGAGCCGCATCGATTTCCTGCGCGGCCTGCAGAGCAACGAGATCATCGACCGCTGGAAGGATCTCGCCCGCCAGCACGACCTGCCCACGCTGTACGGGGAGTTCATCGACCTGCATTACGACCCGCTCTATCGGCGCTCGCAGAACCGCAACTTCGCGCGCTTCCCCGACGCCCCGAGCTTCGCCTGCGACGATCTCACCCCCGCCGGCATCCGCGAACTGGCGCAGAGGATCCTCGCGGCGCAGGCATGAGCGCCGTCACAGGCTCGCGACCGTGAGCCCGAACTTGTCGATGCGGTAGCGCAGCGTATCGCGGCTGATACCGAGCATGCGGGCCGCACGCGACACGTTCCAGCCGGTCTGGCGCAGCGCATCGAGCAGGGCCCGGCGCTCCATGTCCTCGAGCGTCTGCGACGCGGCGGGCGCGGCTGACGCGGCAGGCGCTGCGGAGGCGGACTCCGGCGCGGCATGGGGCAAGGACTGCACCGTGACGCCGGTCGACAGCGACAGCTGAGGAGCGTCGATGGTCGGCCCCGTCGCCAGCAGCACGGCCTGTTCGAGCACGTTGCGCAGCTCGCGCACGTTGCCCGGCCAGCAGTGCGCCAGCAGCAGCGCCTCCGCCTCGCGCGTCAGCGCCGGCGGGCTCTTGCCGTAGCGCGCGGCGTGGAGCGCGATGAAATGACGTGCCAGCGACAGGATGTCCGCACCACGCTCGCGCAGCGGCGGCAGGCTGAGCTGGAACACGCACAGGCGGAAGTAGAGGTCGGCGCGGAAACTGCCTTCGCGCACCAGGGTCTCCATCGGCCGATGCGTGGCCGCGACGATACGCACGTTCACGCGCTGGTCGCGCAGGCTGCCGATGCGCCGCACGGTCTTTTCTTCCAGCAATTTCAGCAGCTTGGCCTGCAGCGAGAGATCCATGTCGCCGATCTCGTCGAGGAACAGGGTACCCCCTTCGGCCGTCTCGACGAGGCCCAGCTTGCGCTCGCGCGCATCGGTAAAAGCGCCGCGTTCATAGCCGAACAGTTCGGATTCGAGCAGTTGTGCGGGAATCGACGCGCAGTTCAACTCGACGAAAGGCTTGTCGCGCCGCGGTCCGTTGAAGTGCAGGGCCCGCGCGACCAGCTCCTTGCCGGTCCCCGTTTCGCCCAGCACCAGCACCGCCGGCGCATCGGTATCCTGCAACTGCGATTCCGCGTCGAGCAACTGGCGCAGGGTGTTCTTCAGCGCCACCATGGGCGGGGAGTCGCCGAACAGGCTGGCCAGATCTGTGGCATCGGCCTCGCGGCGATGGTAGTAGTCCAGCGCGCTGTCGCGCTGCTTCTCGTCGAAAGCCTTGTCGATCAGCAGCTTGAGCTTGCCCAGCGCGACCGGCTTGGTCAGGAAATCGCGCGCCCCCGACTTCATCGCCTCCACGGCAAGTTCGACCGTGCCGTGCCCGGTGATCATGATGACGGGGATACCTGAATCGAAGGCCCGCACGCGCGTCAGTGCCTCCAAGCCGTTGAGGCCCGGAAGGTTGAAGTCGAGGATCACCGCGTCGGGCTTGAATACGTCGAGCATCGCCAGCCCATCCTCCGCGCTGCCGGCGACGCGCACGTCGTAGCCGCTGCGCTCGAGATAGATGCGGATGTTCTTGCCGAGAACTGCCTCATCCTCGATCACCAGAATCGCGCGCCCCATAGCCCTCCTCCTGCCGGATCGAACCCGTCATGCACACGTCAGCGTCAGGTGCACCGCAGTTCCGCAGCCCGGCGCGCTGTCGATTTCCATCGTGCCGCCGTAGCGCTCGACGATACGCCGGGCGAGCGCAAGGCCGACGCCCAGCCCCTGCGTCTTGGTCGTATAGAACGGTTTGCCCACCCGCTGCAACTGCTCTACGGTCATGCCGGGGCCGCTGTCGCGCACGGTGAGCACCACGTGGCGTCCGCCGCGCACGCTCTCGCAGCCGATTTCCAGCCGCCCGTCGGCCTGGATCGCCTCGATCGCGTTCGCGACCAGGCTGTGCAGGACCTGCGCGAGCAGCAGCGGGTCGCCATGCACGGCCGGCGCCTGGGGAGGCATCTGCAGCGAGGCGGTGATGTGGCGCCGGTGCAGTTCGCGCCCGAATTCCTCGACGCAGCGCGCCACGATGGGCGCGAGCGACACCGCGCCGGCCTTTTCGTCCAGCGGCCGCGAGTAGGAGAGCAGTTCGCGCACCCACGCTTCGAGCCGGTCGGATTCGGAAATGATGTCGCCCGCCGCCTCGCGTCCCGTCTCCTCGTCGGTGACCAGGATCAGCTCGGCGGAGCTGCGGATCGATGCGAGCGGATTGCGGATGCCGTGGGCGACAGCGGAGCTCATCTCCCCCACCACGGCCAGCGTCTCCGCATCGACCAGGCGGCGCTGCTGCTCGGAGATCAGCAGGTCCGCCCGCCGCACCATGCCGAACAGGGCGACATACAGGAAAAGCCCGGCCAGCGCGGCGCCGAACGCGATGTTGCGATTGAGCTGTTGCAGGGCATTGAACAGCGCCACGGGATTCTTGTAGAGCTCGATCGCGCCCAGCACCTTGCCGTCCGCGTCGCGCACCGGCAGGTAGATCTCGACGAAGAAGTTGGCCGCGCGTGCCAGATGCATGTGCTCCGCCTTTTCCCTGACCTCATGACGCTTGCCGTGAGCGACGAGCTGCCCCGCAAGGGCCTCGTCGAGCTCCTCGTTGGCGCCGAACTGCTGCCCGATCAACTCCGCCTCGCTCGACCACAGGATGCGGCGCGACGTATCGTAGAGATTCGCCCGCAGCACCCCCGGCATCAGTGCGAGATGGGAAAACGCCCCGCCCGGCTCGGCCACGCTGACCGGCTCGCGATCGACGAGGAGCTTGCGCATGGACTGCTCGGTCATGACCAGATTCTCGACCATCTCCATAGTCAGCTGGCCTTCCTGCCGGACCATGCGCTCGGTGACGAAATCCGAGATCAGGTATCCCGCAATCGCCGAGATCGACGCGATCGACAGCAGCCCGATCAGCGCGAACCAGCGACTCAGGTTGAACGGTCGCAACAACACGGGCGTCGCTCGTCTTTCGCGTCTGGTTCCGGTCATCGCACCATCCCCCCCGCCCGCACTCATACGCGCACTCAAGCCCGCAGACAATTCGCGTCCCCATGCATCGCCGGTGGAACCGGGAACGACACATGCGCATGTTAGACGCATGGAGAGGAAGTCGGCACTCATTCCGTGCCCCGCCCTTCAGGGCCCGGAGATGACGTGCTTCCCAACTCCGCCATCCGCAGCGCGTTCTCCTCGAGCCCGAACAGGTGGGCGAACACCCGTTGCCCCAGCTCGCCACGGCGCATGCTGCGCCGGAAGGAATGCGGCGAGCGCGGCAGCTGCTCGAAGCGTACCGGCGCCGCCAGCCCCAGTTCGGCGGCCCTGGCGTTGACCGCATCCACCCAACGGAGTCCGCGCTCCATCCGCGACAAGCCCTGCTCGACCATCACGCGCTCGGTCTTGCGCATCGCCGTGCCCTCGTGCACATCGCGCTCGCCCACCAGCACCCATCCCGGTACTGCAAGGAACCGGCCCAGTTCGAAGCCGCCCATCTTCAGGCGCTGGCTGTATCGTAACCCGTAGGGATAGCGGCGCTGCGCGTCCGGGAAGGTGTACCAGCCGGCCGAGCCGACCACGTAGCCGGCCACCCGGTCCGGATGGGCCATCGCGTAACGATGCACGAACTGGCCGCCCCCCGAAAAACCGAAGAGGTGCAGACGCTCCCCGCTGGCCCCGGTCGTACGCGCCACTTCGGCGACGATCGCCTCCATGACGGCGACCGGACTCTCGCCGCGCTCGTTCGCGCTCAGACGCTGGTAGCGGGGAAACCGTGCCTGCTCGTACAGCGGCGCCACCAGTACGACGCCGGCGCGCTCCGCGTACGGGGCAAACATGCTCACCTGCTCCCATGCATTGCGCGAGATGCCATGCACGGTGACGAGTATCGGCGCCCCGGCGCCGCCGCGCGACGGTACGTACACGACGTACTGCAGACTCGCGTCGGATTCGAGAACGCGCTGCTCGACCCGGCCGGGCGCAATCGGCACATCCGCCGCGGTCGAAGTCGAAACCACTTCCTTCGCGGACGTCCAACTCGCCTGCGGTATTGTCAGCGGCATGGGTACGGCTGCAGACATCCGGCACGGCGCGGCAGCGACGATTGCAGGCGGCGGCGGAGGCATTTCGCCACAGTCCATGAGCTCACCCCGCCGCATTGGCTTCACGCTGGAACAGCCGCCGGGTGCGGCTCACGCGGCCCATGAGCGCTTCCGGCGTGCCGGATTCGAGCAATCGTCCGGCCTCGACGTACCACACGAGGTCGGCCTGGATCATCCGCGCATAGCTGTGCGTCACCATCAGCGTGGTGCCGGCGAAACTGTCGAGAATCTGCACGAGACCGCGCGCCGAGACCGGGTCGAGGTTTGCGTCGGCCTCGTCCAGCAGCAGCACCGAGGGATTTCCGAGCAGAGCCCGCGCCCACGCGATGCGTTGGCGCTGTCCGTACGACAGATTGCCCCCCGCGTCCGCGACGCGCGTGCGCGCGCCGTCCGGCAAATCCGCCAGCAGTTCGTCGATGCCGCACAGGCCGGCCACGCGGGCGACTTCGGCATCCGGCGCGTCGGGCCAGCGATAGCGCAGATTGCGCTCGATCGAACCGCGCAGCAGCGGCAGGTCGGGCATCACGACGCCGAACGCGCGGCGCAGTTCGGACAACCGATACTGTCCGATCGGAACCCCGGCGATGAGGACTTCCCCGTTGTCCGGTTCGAGCAGGCGGGCCGCCATCGCGAGCAGGGTCGACTTGCCCGCCCCGCTCGGTCCGACGATCGCGACCATCGCCCCGGCAGGCGCACGCGCGCTGAAATTCCGCAATGCGGTCCCGCTCGACACGTCGCAGAACTCGATATCGACCGCCGCGCCGCACGCCGCAAGCGGCACCGGAGCGGGATTGCCGTTCTCCCGCAGCGATGTCACGAACCGCGGTGCAGCAAGGAAGGCGGCGAGCTTCTCCATCGACACGCGCGCCGAACGCCAGTAGCCGAGGGCCTGGCCGAAGTCGCGGAACGCCGGCGAGATCAGGCCGACCGCAGTGATCGCACCCACGACCTGCGAAGTCTTCAGCTCACCCGTCGCCACCTCGATCGCACCCGCGAGGAGCACCCCGGCGGTCGCGAAGGACGAGCTGAATTCCGCAGCGGATTTCAGCAGGGCCATGCCGCGCGTCTGCGCGACCATGGCGTCGGCGAGACCGGCCCCCTGCCGCTCGATCAGGGCGCGCTCGCGTGCGACCTGATCGAACACCTGCACCACGGCGATACCGCCGATCTTGTCATTCACGTTCGCCGCGAGGCGCGCCTGCCGCCGCCGTGCCTCGCGCACCGCGGGATCGACGCGCTCGCTGAGGAGCGCCAGCGTCACCGCCGCGCCGACGAAGCCCACGCTCGCGGCGAAGGCCATGACGCCATTGACCAGGGCCAGCACGGACAAGGCCACGCTTGCGCTCAACACGCCGACCGCAATTCTCGGCAAACCAAGGCTGATCCAGCGCCGGATCCCTTTTACATCGCCGACGAAGCGCAGGAACGTCGCGCCGCGGCTGCGTGCCTGCATGCGCCGCGGCGACTGCCCCGCCATGCCGTCGTAGAGTGCGAGCCGCAGTTCCGAAGCGTAGTCCTGCCCCAGACGCTCGGCCTGCACCCGCTCCATCACGCGCAAGGCCGCGAGCGCTGCCCCCGCGCCCAGCAGCGCGCCGATCAGCGCGAACGCCAGCCCCGAGCCCCCGGTGCGCTGATCGATCACGACGTCGAAGAAGCGATGCGTCAGCCAGGCGCAGGCCAACGCCACGACGGCCTGCGCAATGCCGTTGAGGGCCAGCCCGGCCAGCATGGTGCGCCGTGCCCCGGCCCACATGCGCGGCACGGCCGACGCTGCGCCCGGCATCACATGGCTCCCACGGCGAGGCTTTCCTCAGCCCGAAACCCCATGAAGTCGAGAATGCCGGGGCTGCGCAGCGCATCGAGATCGAGCACCTCGAGTCCGGTCGCATGGGCAGCCTCGCGCATCGCCAGCGGCGACGCCGTCAGCAGACCGCTCGCCGCCACCACGGGCAAGCCCATCGCGCGCAAGGACTGCACGCCGCCGGCCGACCCCATTGCATCGCCGGCCGCGAAGACCACCGCGTCGACCGCCCGTGCAAACGCCGGCGACTTCAGCAGCTGCGCGGTCTCGCGCTGGTACAGGCCATCCGCGACTTCGAACACCACCACATCGACGCCGCTCGCATACAGCACGTCCAGCAGCGTGGTCATCACCCGTTCCACATCCTGGGGCTCGGCGAGGTAGGTCGACGGCAGCCCGGCATCGGTGAAATCCAGCACCGACTGCGCGCCTGCATCGACCATCATCCAGATGTCGCAGCCCGCCCCCGTGCCCGTCACCTTCGCCGCCCCGACACGCAGTCCGGCACTCGCGAAGCCGCGGATCAGGTTCGACGCCGTCTCGGTCTTGCCGGCGTTCATCGAGGTTCCCACCACGGCGACAGTGAAGGCGCGGCGACCGTCGGCGCGCGGCGCATCCAGCGCGAAGTCGGCGAGATTGAGCGGGCGCCCGTTGCGATCGCCCAGCAGCCCCAGCGGCTGCACCACCGTCGCGCCGCGCATCTTGTCGTGACGCGTGATCACGCGCGCCGCCACCCCTCCCCCGGCGACCATGTGGCAGGGACCGAGATCGGACGGCACCTCGGCCTCGAACTGGTCGGGGGCGTAGCGGTTGCCGTAGGCCAGGACGATCTCGTCGCCCTCATACAAGCGTGCCCGCCGTCCCGAGGAGAGTTCCAGGTGGCGGTGCTGCCCGAGCTTGTCGACACGCGCAAGGATCAGATCGCCCACGCGCGGGACACGCGGGCCGCCGAGCAGGGTGACGAAAGCGGACGCCGGAACGCGGCGGGTCGTGTAAGGCGTCTTCAGGCGGGCGACACGGTTGGCATTGAGCAGGGTGACGTTGGGGGTATTCATTTTTCGGCCTCCGCTAGGTTGGCTGGTTATCCCCGGACTGGACCGCCGGGTTTGATGCCTTCCATGCACGTGGCGTGCCATCGATGAAAAACACGCCCACCGTCAATGACCGCGCCGTCCGCAGCCGAGACGGCCATTTCAGGGCCTAGTGCGAAAACCCCCACCTGGGGCATATCCCCCATCTCGTGCAGCAAGTTCGGGGGATGCTACCCACGCTTTTCCTCACTCCGATGCGGGCGGCAGCGCAGTCGCGTCCGCCGGACGCCTGACCGCGCACACGCGCTGCACGACCGCCGCTTTCGGCCGCTCCACGACCCCCTGCTCGAACGCGAGCACCGTGAAACCCGCTCCCAGGCAGCCGAGCAGCTCACCCGGACGCAGCAGGAACTCGGGACTCGACGGGCGCCCGAAGCGCTCGTTGCCCAACATGAAAGTCTCGTAGAGCAGCACGCCGCCGGGCCCGACACATGCGAGCATGTCGGCGAAGCGCGGCCGGAACAGGTAGTTCGTGACGACCACCGCGTCGAAGACCTCACCGGCCAGCGGCCACGGGCCATCCTCGAGATCCTCGCAGCGCGGCTCGATGCGCGGCACCCCCTCCAGCGTTGCGAGGGCCTCGGCGTTGCGGTCCACCGCCACGACGCGGAAGCCGCGCGCCGCGAACAGGCGTGCATGGCGTCCGCTGCCGCAGGCGTAATCGAGCACCGTGCCGCCCGGCGCCACCAGCGGCAGGAAGCGGCGCACCCACGCCGAGGTTTCGCCCGGCTGCGGGTGGCCGACCGGGATCGCCTCGCTCATCGATCGATGCCCGCGACGCAGATCGACTTGATCTCGAGGTATTCCTCGATGCCATACACCGACCCCTCGCGCCCGAGGCCGGACTGCTTGATGCCGCCGAAGGGGGACACCTCGTTCGACATCAGTCCGGTATTGACGCCGACCATGCCGTACTCGAGCTCCTCCGAGACGCGGAAAATGCGCCCGACGTCGCGCGAATAGAAATACGCCGCCAGACCGTATTCCGTGTCGTTGGCCATGCGGATCGCCTCCTCCTCGGTGTCGAAGCGGAACAGCGGCGCCACGGGACCGAAAGTTTCCTCGCGCGCGACGCGCATCGCCGGCGTCACGTCGGCCAGCACCGTGGGTTCGAAGAAGGATCCGCCCAGTGCGTGGCGCCGGCCCCCGATCATCACCCGCGCGCCCTTCCCCACCGCGTCCGCGATGTGGCTCTCGACCTTGGCGACGGCCGCGTCGTCGATCAGTGGCCCGATATTCACCCCGTCCGCGGTCCCGGGGCCGACCCGCAGCGTCTTCACCGCTTCCGCAAGGCGCTCGGCGAAGCGGTCGTAGATGCCCGACTGGACCAGCAGGCGGTTCGCACACACGCAGGTCTGGCCGGCGTTACGGTACTTCGACCCCATCGCGCCCTCCACCGCGGCATCCAGGTCCGCGTCGTCGAAAACGATGAAGGGCGCGTTGCCGCCGAGTTCCAGAGACAGCTTCTTCAGCGTCGGCGCGCACTGCCCCATCAGCAGGCGCCCCACCTCGGTCGATCCCGTGAAGGACAGCTTGCGCACGACGGGGCTCGAAGTGAGCTCGCCGCCGATCGCCACCGGATCGCCGGTGACGACGTTGAACACCCCCTTCGGGAAACCGGCCTTCTCGGCCAGCGCCACCAGCGCCAGCGCCGTCAGCGGCGTCTGCTCCGCGGGCTTCACGATCACCGTGCAGCCCGCGGCGAACGCCGGCGCGACCTTGCGCGTGATCATCGCCGCGGGGAAATTCCACGGCGTGATCGCCGCGCACACCCCCACCGGCTGGCGGATCACCAGCAGGCGGCGGTCCTGGCCCACGGTCGGGATCACGTCGCCCATGGTGCGCTTCGCCTCCTCGGCGAACCACTCGGCAAAGGACGCCGCATACGTCACCTCACCCTTCGCCTCCGCCAGCGGCTTGCCCTGCTCGGCGGTCATGATCGCCGCCAGTTCGTCGGCCGCGTCCACGATCAACGCGAACCAGCGCCGCAGCAACGTCGCGCGCTCCTTCGCCAGCGTGCGTCGCCACGCAGGCAACGCCGCATTCGCCGCGGCGATGGCGCGCGCCGTCTCTGCGGCGCCCATGTCGGGAACGTGCGCGATCGTTTCACCGGTTGCCGGATTGCGGACGGCGAAGGTCGCGCCCGAGTCGGCGTCCGACCAGCAGCCGTCGATATATGCCTGGCGGCGGAAATTGGGGTAGTCGGCGATATTCTTCATGATGGGGGAATTGGTCCGTGTAGCCCGAAAAGCCTTGGGGAACGTTGATTCTAGTCGCGGCGCCGCGCATGCGCACGGACGTCGCCTCGCCGTGCACGCGGGATGCCCGACCGGCCTTGCGGTTCGTACTGATCCGATATCGTTAGCGTTTATGTCACAATAAGATTTGTGCACTGCGGTAAACTTGAGTTTCACGTACGGTGAACCAGACTGCATCACCACGAACACGATTCACGCGGCATGGCCGGCAGCAGCGCGCCGCAACTGGCGGACGGCCACTGACGAACCTGGATCCAGGCAAATGACAATGAAAGAAAAGCACTACCTCAGCCCGCTGCTCGAACCGAAATCGGTCGGAGTCATCGGCGCCAGCGAGCGCGAGAACTCGATCGGCCACGTGGTCGTGCGCAACATGCTCGACGCCGGCTTCCGCGGACGCCTGTTCGCGGTGAACCCCAAGCACGAATCCGTGCTCGGCGTTCCATGCCACAAGTCGGTCGAAGACGTGCCGCACCGGCTCGATCTGGCCGTCATCGCCGTGCCGGCCGAGAAGATCCTCGCCGTCGTCGAAGGCTGCGGCCGTGCCGGGGTCAAGGCGATCATCATCCTGTCCGCCGGCTTTTCCGAAAGCGGCCCGCGCGGCGCCACCCTCGAGCGCCACGTCGTCGAGGCCGCGCGCCGCTACCGCATCCGCCTGCTGGGCCCCAACTGCCTCGGCATCATGCGCCCGGAACTCGGCCTGAACGCGACCTTCGCCCACGTCAGCGCGACCAAAGGCACCATCGGCCTGATCTCGCAGTCCGGGGCGCTGGTCACCTCCATCCTCGACTGGGCCAAGCCGAACAACATCGGTTTCTCCACCGTCGTCTCGCTCGGCTCCTCGAGCGACATCGACTTCGGCGAAATCCTCGAATTCATGATCTCGGACCCGCGGACCGAGAGCATCATCATGTACGTCGAAGGCATTCGCGATGCGCGCCGCTTCATGAGTGCGCTGCGCGGCGCCGCGCGTGTGAAACCCGTGCTGCTGATCAAGGTCGGCCGCCATCCGCAGGGTGCCCGCGCGATCCGTTCGCACTCCGGCTCGGTGAGCGGCGACGACACGGTGTTCGACGCCGCCCTGCGCCGCGCCGGCGTCATCCGCCTGTACAACATGGGCCAGCTCTTCGCCGCCGCGAACGCGCTGTTCTCGCACTTCCGCCCGCGCGGCAACCGCCTCGCGATCGTCACCAACGGCGGCGGGCCCGGCGTCATGGCTGTCGACCGTGCCGCCGACCTCGGAATCCCGCTCTCGGAGTTCTCCGAGGGGACGATGGAAAAACTCAACACGATCCTGCCCAACGGCTGGTCGCGGGCCAATCCCATCGACATGCTCGGCGATGCCGACGTCGAGCGCTACAAGAAGACGCTGCAGGCCGTGCTGGAAGGCCCCAACGTCGACGGCGTGCTGGTGATGCTCACGCCGCAGGCGATCACCGATCCCACCGCCGTGGCCGAAGCCATCGTCGAGGTGGAAAAGACCGCCGACAAGCCGGTCGTCACCTGCTGGATGGGTGAGGAGCTCGTGCGCGAGGGACGCAAGACCTTCGAAGCCGCGGGGATTCCCACCTTCCGCACGCCCGAACCGGCCGTCGAGCTCTTCAGCCACCTGTCCGCGTACTACCGCAACCAGAAGCTGCTGATGCAGACGCCGGCCTCGCTGTCGCATCTGAAGCCGCCGAGCATCGAAAGCGCCCGTCTGGTCATCGAGACCGCGCTCGCCGAGCGCCGCAAGGTGCTCAACGAGATGGAATCCAAGGCGCTGCTCGCGGCCTTCCGCATCCCCATCGCGCAGACCGTCGTGGCCCGCTCCGCCACCGAGGCGATGGTGCTGGCCGAAGAGATCGGCCTGCCCGTCGTCATGAAGATCGACTCGCCGTCGATCATCCACAAGGCCGACTCGGGCGGCGTGCGCCTGAACCTCGGCAGCCTCGCCGCGGTACGCACCGCCTACCAGGAAATCCTCGAGGACGTCCGCCGCAACAAGCCGGACGCCGCCATCAACGGCGTCGCGATCGAGCCGATGATCATGAAGCGCAACGGGCGCGAGCTGGTCGTCGGCGTGCGCCGCGATCCCGTCTTCGGGCCGGTGATCACCTTCGGCGAGGGCGGCAACCGCGTCGAAGCCAACAAGGATCTCGCCGTCGCGCTGCCGCCGCTGAACAACTACCTCGTGCACGACCTCATCAAGTCGTCGCGGGTTGCCAGCCTGCTGGGCGAATTCCGCACCATGCCGCCGGTTGACATGGAGGCTCTGGAATTCGTGCTGCTGCGCGTGTCGGAAATGGTCTGCGAACTGCCGTGGATCACAACGCTGGAGATCAACCCCCTCATCGTCGACGAACACGGCGCCGTCGCCGTGGACGCGCGCGTCACGGTCGAGAACGTCTCGCCGTCGGTGGACCGCTACGCCCATATGGCGATCCACCCCTACCCCTCGCAGCTCACCAGCACCTGGACGCAGCCCGACGGCACCATCGTCACGATCCGCCCGATCAAGCCCGAAGACGCCGAGCTCGAAGTCGAGTTCGTGCGCAAGCTCTCGTCGGAATCGAAGTACTACCGCTTCATGAACACCATGCGCGAACTGCCGCCCGCGATGGTCGCGCGCCTGACGCAGATCGACTACGACCGCGAAATGGCCTTCCTCGCGACGATCCCCGGCGAGGATGGCGTGACCGAGGTCGAGGTCGGCGTGTGCCGCTACGCCGTCAACCCCGACGGCGAGTCCTGCGAATTCGCGGTCGTCGTCGCCGACGACTGGCAACACCGCGGCCTCGCGCGCAAGCTCATGGGCGTGCTCATCGAAACCGCGCGCAACAAGGGGCTGCTGTACATGAACGGCGTGTTCCTGGCCAACAACGAGCGCATGCTCAAGTTCGTGCAGGGCCTCGGCTTCGTGCTTTCCAGCGACCCCGAGGACAGCACCGTCAAGCTCGGCGTGCTCGCGCTGCAGGACTGAACGCCAGCGATGCCAGCCACTATCGAAACCATCGACTTCCACGGCCAGCCGGCCCTCGCACTCGCCACGCAGGCGGGCGCCCGCGCCGTCGTGTCGCTTTTCGGCGCCCAGGTCCTGTCGTGGATCCCTCCCGGCAGCGAGGAACGTCTCTACCTCAGCCCCGCCGCCGTCAACGACGGCAGCTCCGCAATCCGCGGCGGCATCCCGGTGTGCTTCCCGCAGTTCGCAGGACTCGGCAAGCTCCCGAAGCACGGCATCCTGCGCACCCGCCCGTCGGTCGTGAACGAACAACGCACCGGTGACGACTACGCGCTCGTCACGCTGCGCTTCACCGAGACCGACGAGACCTGGGCGATCTGGCCGCAGAACTTCGTCGCCGAACTGACGGTGGTCGTCGACGGCGGACGCCTCGATGTCGAACTCGAAGTCGAGAACACCGGCCACGCCCCGTTCGCCTTCACTGCGGCGCTGCACACCTACCTGCGCGTGCGTGAAGTCGAGAACGCACGCCTCGAAGGCCTCTACGGCCACAACTACCGCGACTCCGCCGACCACGACCGCATCAAGCGCGACTCCGGCGACGTGGTCGTCGTCGAGGACGAAACCGATCGCGTCTACCATGACGTGAAGCGCCCGCTGCTGCTGCGCGACGGCAACCGCAACCTCGGCATCAACGCGGAAGGATTCCCCGACGTCGTCGTGTGGAACCCTTGGGAAGAGCGCTGCGCCGCGCTCGCCGACATGCCCGCCAACGGCTTCCGCCACATGCTGTGCGTCGAGGCCGCCGCCGCGCGCCAGCGCATCGAACTCGACGCCGGCGAAAGCTGGGTCGGGCGCCAGAGCCTGATCGCGCTCTGACGCGACAATTTCTGCAACCGGGCGGCGCTTGCACATGCAAGCCCGCCTGTTGCACCATCGCCCCCCTCTTTCCAGACAAACGGCGCTGCCCGCGCACGCGCCCGCCAGAATCCATGCTTCCGCCGATCGAACACCGCATCGCCGCAGAACTCGCCGCCCAGCCTCGCCAGGTGGTCGCCGCCATCCAGCTCCTCGACGAAGGCGCCACCGTGCCCTTCATCGCGCGCTACCGCAAGGAAGTCACCGGCGGCCTCGACGACACCCAGCTGCGCAACCTCGAAGAACGCCTCGGCTACCTGCGCGAACTCGAGGATCGCCGCGCCGCCGTGGTCGCGTCGATCACCGAACAGGGCAAAATGACCGACGCCCTCGCCGCCGAAATCGCCTCCGCCGAGACCAAGCAGCGCCTCGAAGACCTCTACCTCCCGTACAAGCAGAAGCGCCGCACCAAGGCGCAGATCGCCCGCGAGGCCGGCATCGAGCCGCTCGCGCTGGCCTTGCTGGAAAATCCGAACCTGGTCCCGGAGACGGAAGCCGAACGCTATTTCAATGCCGACGCGGGCTTCGCCGACGTCAAGAGCGTGCTCGACGGCGCGCGCCAGATCCTCATCGAACGCTTCGCCGAGGACGCCGAACTGCTCGGCACGCTGCGCTCCTGGCTGCAGGAAAACGGCCAGGTCAGCTCGACGGTGATCGAAGGCAAGGAAACCGAGGGGGCGAAGTTCCGCGACTGGTTCGATTTCCGCGAACCCGTCGCCACCATGCCCTCGCACCGTGCGCTGGCGCTGCTGCGCGGCCGCAACGAAGGCATGCTGCGCCTTGCGCTCACCGTCGACCAGCCCGACCCGGACGCACCGCACCCCTGCGAAGGCCGTATCGCCGCACGCTTCGGCATCCGCGACCAGGGCCGCGCGGCCGACCGCTGGCTGCGCGACAGCGTGCGCTGGGCGTGGAGCGTGAAGATTTCGCTGCACCTCGAACTCGAACTGATGAACGAGCTGCGCGAGCGGGCCGAAGAGGAAGCGATCCGCGTGTTCGCACGCAACCTCAAGGATCTGCTGCTCGCCGCCCCGGCCGGCGCGCGCTGCACGATGGGCCTCGACCCCGGCATCCGCACCGGCGTGAAAATCGCGGTCATCGACCGCACCGGCAAGCTCGTCGATACCGCGACGATCTACCCCTTCGAGCCGCGCCGCGACCGCGAAGGCTCCCTCGCGACGCTGGCCGCCATGGCGAAGAAACACGCGGTAGACCTGGTTGCCATCGGCAATGGCACCGCCTCGCGCGAAACCGACAAGCTCGTCGCCGACCTGATGGAAGCGCTGCCGCAACTGCGCCTGACCCGGGTCACGGTGTCGGAGGCCGGCGCGTCCGTGTATTCCGCGTCCGAACTCGCCGCGCGCGAATTCCCGGATCTCGACGTGTCCCTGCGCGGCGCCGTGTCGATCGCCCGCCGCCTGCAGGACCCGCTCGCCGAACTCGTCAAGATCGACCCGAAGTCGATCGGCGTCGGCCAGTACCAGCACGACGTCAACCAGTCGCGCCTCGCGAAGAGCCTGGATGCCGTCGTCGAGGACTGCGTGAACGCCGTCGGTGTCGACGTGAACACCGCCTCGGCGGCGCTCCTCGCGCGCATCTCCGGCCTCAACGCCACGCTCGCCGGCAACATCGTCGAGCACCGCGACGCCAACGGCCCCTTCGCGAGCCGCGACGCGCTGAAGAAGGTGCCGCGCCTCGGCCCCAAGACCTTCGAGCAGGCCGCCGGCTTCCTGCGCATCCCCAACGGCGACAACCCGCTGGACGCCTCGTCCGTGCACCCCGAAGCCTACCCGGTCGTCGAACGCATCCTCGCCAAGGTGAGCAAGAACGTGCGCGAGCTGATGGGCAACGCGAGCTTCCTGAAAACCCTGCGCCCGGTCGAATTCACCGACGAGCGCTTCGGCCTGCCGACCGTGCAGGACATCCTCGCCGAGCTCGAGAAACCCGGCCGCGACCCGCGCCCGGAATTCCGCACCGCCTCGTTCCGCGATGGCGTCGAGACACTCAAGGATCTCGCCCCGGGGATGATGCTCGAAGGCGTCGTTACGAACGTCACCAACTTTGGTGCCTTCGTCGACATCGGCGTCCATCAGGACGGCCTCGTGCATATCTCGGCGCTGTCCGAGCGCTTCGTGAAGGATCCGCACAGCGTCGTGAAGGCCGGCCAGGTCGTGAAGGTAAAGGTGCTGGAGGTCGACCTGCCGCGCAACCGCATCGCGCTGACGATGCGCATGAGCGACGAACCGTCCGCAGCCCGCCCGGCCGGCGGGGCGCGCGACAACGCCCCGCGTGGCCGCAGCGACGCACCGCGCCAGGACCGCAATGCGCAGCGCGGAACGTCGCGCGGCAACGACCGCCCCGCCGCCGCCGGCGCGATGGCCGACGCGCTGGCCCGCGCGCTGCGCAAGTAAGCGCCGCCGCCCCACCGAAAGCACGACGATGAACACGACGATCTACGGCATCAAGAACTGCGATACGATGAAAAAGGCCTTCGCCTGGCTCGACGCGCAGGGCATCGCCTACACTTTCCACGATTACCGCAAATCCGGCATCTCCCCCGATACGCTCGCGCGCTGGTGCGACCGCCTCGGCTGGGAGGCCCTGGTCAACACGCGCGGCACGACCTGGCGCAAGCTCGATCCCGCGCAGCAGACGATCGCCTGCGCCGCGGACGCCATCGCACTGATGGCCGCGCACACCAGCGTCATCCGCCGGCCGGTGATCGAGACCGCATCGGGCGAGACCATCGCCGGATTCGACCCCGAACGCCTCACGGCGCTGTTCGCCCGGGAAGGAGCCCGACCATGAAGGACCACAAGAGCTACGTGCGCCGTTTCCTGCTCGAAGACCTCGACATCCGCGGCGCCGTGGTGCGCCTGGACGACGTCTGGCAGGCGCTGCAGAAGGGGCGCAACTACCCGCGCAACGTCGGCACCCTGCTCGGCGAGATGAGCGCCGTGTCCGCGCTGATCTCCGCCAACCTCAAGCAGTCGGGCCGCCTCACCTTCCAGGTGCAGGGCCACGGCCCGGTGCGCCTGCTCGTCATCGACTGCAACGAGGCCCTGAACCTGCGCGGCTTCGCGGCCTTCGAAGACCACGTTCCCGACGGCGATCGCCTGTCGGAACTGGTCGGCGACGGCATCCTGCAACTCACGCTCGACGTCGCGGGCATGGACCAGCCGTACCAGAGCCTCGTCCCGCTCGAAGGCAACAGCATCGCCGCGGTGTTCGAGCATTACCTGCAGCAGTCCGAACAGCAGCCGGCCGGCCTGTGGCTCGCGTGCAGCAAGGACGCCGCCGCCGCGCTGTTCCTGCAGAAGCTGCCCGGCGCGGATGCGTGCGACGAGGACGGATGGTCACGCGCGCACCAGTTCGCGCAGACCGTCACGCGCGAGGAACTCCTCGCGCTCGATCCCGAGACCCTGCTCGGCCGCCTGTTCGCCGAGGAAACGGTGCGCCTGTACGACGCACGCCCGGTAATCCATGACTTCCCGCCCGACCGCGACAAGATCATCGCGATGCTGCGCGCACTCGGCGAAAGCGAAGTCCGCCGCATCTACGCCGAGCACGGCGAGCTGATCGTGCGCGACGACCTGTCGAACCACGAATACCGTTTCGAACCCGACGAAATAGACGAATTCTTCGACGCGGGCCCTGGCAGCATCGAATCGCCTCCGACCCTGCACTGAGACGCCCCGCAAGGTGCTGACGGCGCATGACAACATGCACCGCGAGAACCTTGCCCGATTCCCTTGTCGTCAGTAGACTTTAAAGCTTTTCGGCCTCTTCGCACCCATGTCCGCACCCAACGCCGCCCGTTCGATCGAGTTCCGCAACGCAACGCTCGGCGCCACCATCGCGGTCCTGCGCGAAACCGAACCGGCACGGCTCGCCGATGCCCTGCACCTGATGCTCGGCGGCATGCCCGACTTCTTCAACGGCGAAGCGGCCGTGCTGGATTTCTCCGGCGTGAGCGCGCATCCCGAACGCATCGACTGGGTCGGCCTCGCGAGCCTGTTCCGCCGCTACCGGCTGCAACCCGTCGGCGTGCGCAGCCTGCCCGAGGCGCTCGCCGCGTCGGCGCGTCAGGCAGGCCTGGCGATCCTGGACGACGCCGAACTGCGTGAGCGCCAGGGGGCCGCTCCCGCCCCACCGGCGCGCCCGGACCCTGCTCCGGCCGCACAGCCCGCGCCGGCTCCCGCCGCGGCGCCGGCACCCGGCGGGAACACGCTCTACATCGACCGCCCGCTGCGTTCCGGCCAGCAGGTGTATGCCCGCGGCGGCGACCTCGTGCTCCTCGCCGGCGTCAGCAACGGCTCCGAAGTCATCGCCGACGGCAGCATCCACTGTTACGGGCCACTGCGCGGCCGCGCACTGGCCGGCGCTCGCGGCGACACCGAAGCCCGCATCGTGACGACCAATTTCGGCCCCGAACTGGTGTCGATCGCAGGCATCTACCGCACCTTCGAACAAGGTATTCCCGCCTCCGTCGCGGGCCGGGCGGCACTCGTGCGCCTCACGGCCGGCGGCACCGAACAGAAACTTGACATCGAATCGCTGCAACTCGGCTGAGCGCAGCGCACACTTTCAGGAAGGACATACCGTGACTCGTGTCGTCGTCGTAACTTCGGGCAAGGGTGGCGTGGGCAAGACCACCACCAGCGCCGCCTTTTCCTCCGGCCTGGCCCTGCGGGGCTTCAAGACGGCCGTCATCGACTTCGACGTCGGCCTGCGCAACCTCGACCTGATCATGGGCTGCGAGCGCCGCGTCGTGTATGACCTCATCAATGTCATCAACGGCGACGCCAAGCTCAACCAGGCGCTCATCAAGGACAGGCACTGCGACAACCTCTTCGTGCTGCCCGCATCGCAGACGCGCGACAAGGATGCGCTGACCGAGGAAGGCGTCGAGAAGGTCATCCACGACCTCGAGCACATGGGTTTCGACTACATCGTGTGCGACTCCCCCGCCGGCATCGAACGCGGCGCGGTGCTCGCGCTGACCTTCGCCGACGAGGCGATCGTCACGACCAACCCGGAAGTCTCGTCGGTGCGCGACTCCGACCGCATCCTCGGCATCCTGCAGTCCAAGTCCCGCCGCGCCGCGGAAGGCAAGGAGCCGGTCAAGGAACACCTGCTCGTCACCCGTTACTCGCCCAAGCGCGTCGACGAGGGCGAGATGCTGTCCTACAAGGACGTGCAGGAACTGCTGCGCGTGCCGCTGATCGGCGTGATCCCCGAGTCCGAATCCGTGCTCCAGGCCTCGAACCAGGGCACGCCCGCCATCCACCTGAAGGGCTCCGACGTCTCCGAAGCCTACACCGACGTGGTCGCGCGCTTCCTCGGCGAAACCCGCGAACTGCGCTACGTGAACTACGAGAAGCCGGGCCTGATCAAGCGCCTGTTCGGAGGCAAGTAAGATGTCCTTCCTTGCCCGCCTCTTCGGCGAAAAGAAGAAGACGGCGGAAATCGCCAAGAACCGCCTGTCGCTGCTGATCGCGCACGAGCGCAGCGGCGATGCGGCCAAGGCCGACTTCCTGCCCGCGTTGCAGCGCGAGCTGATCGAGGTGATCTCGAAGTACGTCGCGGTCAATCCGGACGACATCAAGGTGCATCTCGACAAGCAGGAAAACTACGAGGTCCTGGAAGTCAACATCGTCCTGCCCGAACAGGCACGCTGACTCCACGCGCGGCAGACGCCGCACGCGACCGGGCGCGCGACGGCGCCCGGCGGTTCTCCCGCTTATCGTCCCGCGATCAGCGCCTCGGCCGTCAGGCCGACACGCACGTTGCCCCAGTGGCGACCGCCGACCATCACCGGCATCGCCAGATCGCACAGGATTTCGCCCGTATCGCGGCGGAACGTCTGCAGCAGCAGCGGTTCCGTATTGCGCGCCCCGCGGATCTCGGCGGGGCTGTCGAACTTGCGGCAGGTACGGTTGCCCGCGAGATCGGTGTCCCGGTTGCCCGTCAGGGGCTTCGAATACTTCAGGTTGTGCGCGGATAGGTAACCATCGGTGTTCACCGCCACCGCATAGACGCAACCGGGAATCGAGCCCAGGCACTCCTCGAGCAGCTTCTGGCAGCGACGGCCATACTCGTCACCCCAGGACACCTTGAATTTCTGCGGGAACGTATCCGGGATCGGCTGGTAGCGCCGATCGAACACATCCACACGGCCGTCCCGCATCTCATCCAGCTGAGCCTGGACGCGGTCGCGGAAGCTGCGCACCTGATCGACCGCATGATCGAACTCGCCGGTGCCGGTCTTGAAGCGCGACACCAGTTCCTGCACCGACTCGGTCGCGCGCGCGAGCTTCACCGCGCAGTCTTCCGATTCGTCCATGTGCTCCGCGACGGTGCCCGAAAGATCGTGGATCGCGGTGACGTTCTCATGCACCTGGGCATTCGTCGCCGACAGCTCCTCCATCGCGGTCGCAATCTGCAGCAACTGCTCGCCGGTCACCTCGAACTCGCCGACCATGTGCCGGAAATGCGTTGCCGAGCGCGTCACCACCTCGCGCGCCTGCAGCACGTCGGCGTTGATGATCTCGTTTTCGGCGCGCGTGGTCAGCACCCGGCCGATCATGCCGTCGATGTTCCCGGTAATCTCCACCGCCGCCGTATTGACCCGCTCCGCGAGCTTGCGCACCTCGTCGGCAACGACGGCGAAGCCCCGCCCCGCTTCCCCCGCGCGCGCCGCCTCGATCGCGGCATTGAGCGCCAGCAGATTGGTCTGATCGGCAATCTCGCGAATCAGCGAGGCGATCTTCTTGACGCTTTCCGAACGCACCGAAAGATCGTCGACGGTCGCGTTGAAGTGCAGCACCTTCTCGCTCACGTCGTTGATCTTGCTGGCGATTTCGTGCATCTCACCGAGCGAGTTGCGCGCGATCTCGAGATTCTTGGTCGTCGAAGCCGAAATCTGCTGGGTGCTCGCCGACACGCTTTCGATCGCGGAGGTCGATTCGGTACTGGCGCTGAACACAACCTCGGTCAACTGCCCCTGGCGACGGGCATCCCGCGCGGACTCCTCGACGCACGAGCGCACGATCACCGAATCGCGGGCGATGTTCACGCTCATCGTGCGCACATCGCCGATGATCTGCCGCATCTTCGTGGCGAAATCGTTGTACCCGCTCGCGAGGTCGCGCAGTTCGTCGTGCGTGACGAGCGGCAGGTCGCGCGAGAAGTCGCCCTCGCCACGCGCGATCTCGTTGAAGATGTCCGTGATGAGACGTACCGGCCGCACGATAAGGTGGCGCAGATAGAGGATCTGCCCGGTGCACGCGACCAGCGCGATCGCCGTCAGCCCGAGCATCAGGTACCACCCTGCATCGAGGGTCGTCATCGCCTGAGTGAGCAACTCCGGCGGAACGCGGCCCTTCTCGAGAAGCGTCCGGAGGTTCGCCTGCTGGCTGGCGTAGACGCCCAGGTAGACAAGATTGATGACCCATAGCAGCAGGAAGCTGCACAACTTTTTCGTGAGCGAATTCCAGAAGGTCTTCTCTATGGATACATACAGGCTCTCGGGCGAGCTCATGGGGACTCTCCGGCTTATTTTTGTCCAAACATGGCAGCCTCTATCGGCCGCAAAGGCGGACACTTTAGGCCAAATGCAAAAGCGACGCACCGCGCCGGCGCATGCCGCACGATCGCAGGGGCAAACGTCCCGCGCCGTCCTAATTTGCCCGGTATCCCGCGGCATGCCACAATTGCCTTTTTTCGCCGCAACCAGCCGATTCGATTCATGAGCGACCAGAACAACAACCCCGCCACCGCGCCCGACGAGAACCACATCATCGCCGAGCGGCGTGAAAAACTGGCCGCCTGGCGCGCCACCGGCCGCGCCTTCCCGAACGACTTCTCGCGCGAAAACACCGCCGGCAAGCTCGACGAGCTGTATGGCGACAAGGAGCCTGAAGCCCTGGACGCCAATCCGGTCGAAGTCCGGGTCGCCGGCCGCGTGATGCTCAAGCGCGTCATGGGCAAGGCCAGCTTCATCACGATCCAGGACCTGTCGGGCCGCATCCAGCTCTACGTCACCCGCGACGCCGTCGGCGAAGACGTCTACGCCGACTTCAAGCACTGGGACATCGGCGACATCGTCGGCGGGGTCGGTACGGTATTCAAGACGCGCACCGGCGAGCTGTCGGTCAAAGTGACGGAAGTGCGCCTGCTCACCAAGAGCCTGCGCCCGCTGCCCGACAAGTTCCACGGCCTCACCGACGTCGAGCAGAAGTACCGCCAGCGTTACGTCGACCTGATCATGAACGAGCAGACGCGCTTCACCTTCGTCGCGCGCAGCCGCATGGTGCAGTCGATCCGCAACTACATGGTCAGCCACGGCTTCCTCGAAGTCGAAACGCCGATGATGCACCCCATCCCCGGCGGCGCAGCGGCCAAGCCCTTCATCACCCACCACAACGCGCTGGACATGGAACTGTTCCTGCGCATCGCGCCCGAGCTCTACCTCAAGCGCCTGGTGGTCGGCGGCTTCGAGAAGGTGTTCGAGGTCAACCGCAACTTCCGTAACGAGGGCCTGAGCCCGCGCCACAACCCCGAATTCACGATGATGGAGTTCTACGAGGCCTACGCGGACTACCGCAGCCTGATGAACTTCACCGAAGGCCTGCTGCGCCAGGCGGCCCGCGAGGCGCTGGGCACCGAGGTGTTCGTGTATCAGGGGCGTGAGCTGGACCTGTCCAAGCCCTTTGCGCGCCTGACCATCGTCGAGGCGATCCGCAAGTATCACCCCGGCTACACCGTCGAGCAGCTCAACGACGCCGCCTGGGTGCGCAACAAGCTCAAGGACCTGAAGGCCGAACCGCGCGACGGCGCCGGCCTCGGCACGCTGCAGCTGATGCTGTTCGAAGAGACCACCGAGGCGGAGCTGTGGGAGCCGACCTTCATCATCGACTACCCGGCCGAAGTGTCGCCGCTCGCGCGCCGCAATGACGCGAACCCGGAGATCACCGAGCGTTTCGAGCTTTTCATCGTCGGCCGCGAAATCGCCAACGGCTTCTCCGAGCTGAACGACCCGGAAGACCAGGCCGCACGCTTCCTCGAGCAGGTCAAGGCAAAGGAAGCCGGCGACGAGGAAGCGATGTTCTTCGACGCAGACTACATCCGCGCGCTCGAGTTCGGCCTGCCCCCGACCGGCGGCTGCGGCATCGGCATCGACCGCCTCGTCATGCTGCTCACCGACAGCCCGAGCATCCGCGACGTGATCCTCTTCCCGCAGATGCGGATGGAGTAAGCCGGATATGGCAACGAAGACAGGGCGCCGAAAGGCGCCTTGTCTTTTTCGAGGCGCCCTTTTTCTTCACCGTTCTTCCCGACGCCCATGCCGATCGAACCCGCCCGCCTGAACTTCACCGAGGACGGCACGCCCTGCTCGGACGCCTTCGGCGACGTCTATCACTCGCGCGACGGCGGGCTCGAGCAGGCACGGCACGTGTTCATCGGTGGCAACGGCCTGCCGGAACGCTGGCGCGGGCGCGAGCGCTTCACCATCGTCGAGACCGGCTTCGGGCTGGGGCTCAACTTCCTTGCGACCTGGGCAGCGTGGCGTGATGATGAGCGGCGCTGTGACCGGCTGCACTTCGTGTCGGTCGAACGTCATCCCTTCCGTCGCGACGATCTCGCCGCACTGCACGCCCGCTGGCCCGTACTCGCGCCGCTCGCGGCGGAGCTGCAGGCACACTGGCCGGTGCTGACGCCGGGCATCCACCGCCTGCATCTCGACGGCGGCCGCGTCGTCCTGACGCTGCTGTTGGGCGAC
The DNA here is from genome assembly GCF_900156155.1 of Aromatoleum tolulyticum. GTDB lineage: Bacteria > Pseudomonadota > Gammaproteobacteria > Burkholderiales > Rhodocyclaceae > Aromatoleum > Aromatoleum tolulyticum. The sequence goes on along the minus strand of NZ_FTMD01000015.1, from coordinate 49,368 downwards.
GCGCCGGACCTGATCCCCGAACTGCAGTGCCGCGCGGACGCCTTCTATCTTGACGGCTTCTCGCCCGCGACGAACCCGGACCTGTGGTCGGCCGGGCTGCTGCACGAGCTATCGCGCCTGGCCGCACCGGGCGCGACCCTCGCAACCTGGTCGGTGACGGGCGCAGTGCGCCGCGCGCTGGAAAAACTCGGTTTCCGCTGCGAGAGGGCCGCCGGGTTCGGCGGCAAGCGCCAGATGCTGCGTGCCCGGTTCGGTGACGCCGGCGACGCTACCGCAGCGGCCTCGCCCCGCCATGCGCTCGTGATCGGGGCCGGACTCGCCGGCAGCAGCATCGCAAACCGCCTTGCCGAGCGCGGCTGGACGGTCGACGTCGTCGACGCGGCCGCCGGGCCTGCGCAGGGCGCGTCGGGCAACCTCAGCGGCGTGCTGCGCCCGCTGCCCAGCCTCGACGACAACCGCCTCGCCCGCATCACCCGCGCCGGCGCCCTGTACGGCCTGCGCCACCTGCAGCGCCTGAGCGCCCGCGGCCTGGCCGTGCGCTGGGATGCCTGCGGCGTGCTGCATCTGGCACGCGACCCGGTGCATGAGGAAAAGCAACGGCGCGTCGTCGAAGCACAGCAGGCTCCCGCGGAGTACCTGAGATTCGTCGAGCACGACGAGGCGTCGCGCATCGCCGGCTGGCCGCTGCCGCTGGGCGGGTGGTGGTTTTCCGGCGGCGGCTGGGTCAATCCGCCCAGCTTGTGCAGGGCGAACCTGGCTGCCTTCCCGGACGCGATCCGCTGCCACTTCGGCCGCGGAGTCGCCGCGCTGGAATCGGGCGCCGGGGGCTGGCGCGCCCTCGACGCCACCGGTGACGTGATCGCCGCCGCACCCGTCGCGATACTCGCGAACGGCGTCGGCATCCGCCAGTTCCCGCAGGCCGCCGCCCTGCCCGTGCGCAGCGCACGCGGCCAGGTAAGCCATCTCCCGGCGCAGGCGGACAGCGCGCCGCGCGTGGTCGTGTGCCGCCTCGGCTACGTCAGCCCGGCCATCGACGGCGTGCGCTGCGCAGGCGCGACCTTTTCCGTCGACGACGAGGATCCGTCGCTGCGCGTCTCCGATCACCGCGAGAATCTCTCCAAGCTCGACTTCATCCTGCCGGGCTTCGCCGCCGGTTTCGACCCCGCCCGTCTCGACGGGCGGGTCGGCTTCCGCCCCGCATCGCCGGACCGGCTGCCGATGGTCGGCGCGGTTCCGTCCGTGCAGCAGGCCGATCGCGCGAGCCCGCTCTCGTCCATTCCGCGCCATCCCGGCCTCTACGCCGTCGAAGGCTTCGGTGCGCGCGGACTCGTCTGGGCGGCACTTGCCGCCGAACTGCTCTCGAGTGAGCTCGCAGGCGACCCCCTGCCGCTGGAGCGTTCGCTGGTCGAGGCGCTCGATCCGGCGCGCTACCTCCTGCGCCCGCCTCGCCGCGCCGTGGCCGACGAATGAGGCGCGCCGGGCGAAACATTGCGTTACGTTTTGCTACGGGGTTCCGGGTATAGGTCCGAGGTACTCCCGCCGGTATGATCGACCGCTTCGAAGCTGGCGCGGATGTCATTTTCTGCCATGCTGCACGAATGACATCGGAACGCGCCGCCGCGGGACACGCACCTCCGCAGGACGATGTGCGGCGCGCGGGCCCAGACTGTTCCCGATGTTGATGACGATGCGGCTGGACCGGACAGGCAGCCGCAGGCGTGCCACGTCCGTATCTTCCGGTCGCGGCGAACGTATCGGCAGGAGACCCGATCGAGTGCTTTGGACGAGTGCGATTCCTATAAATATTCCCGACCGGCGCACTAGAATGAAAGCGGTACCCCCGGATTTCGCGCCGCCCGGAGACGCGCACGCGAATGTCGGTGCGCGCGCGGACTCCGTCGCGGCGCCACGCGTTTTCATGTCCCCTGCGTCGATTTCGATGCAGTGAGGTTGTCATGCCCCGGGAGATTGCCGACCCACCCAATGCCGAAGAGGTTCTGCGCGCAAGCGAGGCTCGCCTGCACGAAGCGCAGGCCGTCGGACGCATGGGCGACTGGGAACTGGATCGCGACACCGGCGCGATGAGCTGGTCACCGCAGCTGTTCCGTCTTTTTGAGCGCTCCAGCGCGCAGGGCACACCCGACCTGAACGAGGCGCTGGGCTATTACTCGCTGGAGTCCGTGGAGCACACCCGTGCCGCGTTCTGGGAGGCGATCGACTTCGGCGCGCGGCAGGAGCTGGAACAGACCGTACTCCTGCCGTCGGGCGCCCGACGCTACCACGCGACCACGATCGTTCCGGTCAAGGATCTCCGCGGGCGTGTTTACAAGCTTTACGGTACGACGCAGGACATCACCGAACGCAAGCTCGCGGAACAGGAACTGCGGCGCCAGACCTTCGAGATCGAAGATCTCTATCAGAATGCCCCCTGCGGCTACTACTCGCTCGACGCGGACGGAATGATCATCCGCATCAACGACACGCAACTGCGCTGGCTGGGCTACGCGCGCGAAGAGGTCGTCGGGCGCATGCGGGCCTACGAACTGTTCTGCCCGGCGAGCCGGGCGCTGTTCGGACAAGTGTTCCGCCGATTCAAGAAGACCGGCCTCATGCACAACATGGATATGGAGCTGCTGCGCAAGGACGGCTCGTCGATGCCGGTGCTGCTCAGTTCGACGGCCATCTTCGACGCGCAGGGCGAATTCGTCGCGAGCCGGACCGTGCTTTCGGACAACTCCGACCGCAAACAGCTGGAACTCGAGCGCGCGGCCCACGCGACGCGACTCGCCGAGCTCTCGCGCCACATGGTCGATGTGCAGGAAAACGAGCGCCGCAAGTTCGCCGCGGAACTGCACGATCACACCAGCCCCAATCTGGCCGCGCTGCAGCTCACGCTCACGAACCTGGCGCACGCGCTGCCCGCGCCCGTTCACGCGGAACTCGAACCCCTGCTCGACGACGCGCAGGCCCTGCTGCTCGACACCACCACGGGCATTCGCGACATCTGCACCAACCTTCGCCCGGCAACACTGGACTATGCCGGCCTGATCCCGGCGGTACAGGACTACGCGCAGCAGTTCCGCCAGCGCACCGGCATCGCGGTACACCTCGACACCACCAACTTCACGATGCAGCTGCCTTCGAATGTCCAGTCCCTGCTCTTCCGCATCACCCAGGAGGCGCTCACGAATTGCGCGAAGCATGCGCACGCAAGGAACGTCCGCATTCATCTGGAGAATTGCGACACCCGCCTGCTCATGGAGATCGCCGACGACGGCATCGGCTTCGACCCCCGGCACCTCGGCGAGTCCGGAACCGCACCGGGATTGGGGCTGATCACCATGAAGGAACGCGCCGAATTCGCCGGGGGAACGTTCGCACTGACGTCTGGCCCGCGGACCGGTACCGGGATCCGGGTCAGCTTCGATCTCCAGGCAGGCGAATTCCGCAAGCAGCCGCGCCCGGCGAGAAGCCCGGCGAATGAGCGAACCGCAAACACGAGGTCGACATGAACAACCCGAAAGTGCATATCGCCCTGGCGGACGATCACCGCATGTTCCTGCATGCGTTGCGTGCGCTGCTGGAGAAGGAACCCGACATCGACGTGATCGGCGTCGCCGGCACCGGCGACGAACTGCTGGCCCTCGTTGCGGACAAGCCGGTCGACATTGCGTGCGTAGATATCGGCATGCCCGCGATGAACGGAATCGAGACGACCAGACGCCTGCTGGCCCTGCGGCCGAACCTCAAGGTGATCGGCGTGTCGGCCTTTTCCGACCGACAGTTCGTGCTCGACCTGCTCAATGCCGGCGCACGCGGTTACGTCACCAAGGCCGAGGCGGGCGAGGAGCTGCTGCGGGCGATCCACACCGTGCAGCTCGGCAAGACCTATCTCTGCCCCGACGTCGCCGCAACGGTCGCGAGCGCGCTGCTGGACCACACGCCGCGCGACACCTCGACGCCGCGCATCACCGCACGCGAGCGCCAGGTGCTGCAGCTGATCGCGGAGGGGCACACCTCGGGACGCATTGCCGAACGCCTGCACCTGGCCGCATCCACGGTCGAGGTGCATCGCCGCAACATCATGCGCAAACTCGACCTGCATAGCGTCGCGGAGCTCACCAAATATGCCATCCGCAACGGCCTCACGACAATTTCAGGATAACGCCCGTGGCGGGAAAAATACCTGAAAGCAGGTATCCAAAACACGCGGAAAGATGTATGTCACCGGCAAGGCCCGCAACGTAGGATGCCTGTTCCGCACTGCCGGGCGCCCAGACGACGGAGATCCGAGAGCGCCCACGATCACCTACAGCCGAGGAGAGCTTGACGTGAATAACCTGGTAAACACGCAGAAACTGGCGAAAGCCGCGAACGGCAACATCGAAGCCTTCCAGTCCCTCGCGGACACCATCCTGAACGCGACCGAACGCCTGATGGCGCTCAACATCGACGCCGCACGCAGCGCCTGCGCGTGCGTGTCGGTAAGCGCTGCGCCGCTGGTCGAGGGTGACATGCGCGAGCAGTTCTCCTCGCGCCTCGCCGCCCAGAACAAGTCGCTGGAACAGGCCGCCGACTACTTCCGCAACGTGAACGAGTTGTTCATCCAGACCCAGGGCGAGATCGCCGCCTTCGGCACCCGCCAGTTCGACGAAGCCGCGCGCGGCCTGGGCGAATTCGTGGAGCATTTCGCCCACACCGCCCCTGCCGGTACCAACGACTTCGTCAATGCGATCAAGACCGCGATGAGCAATGCCAGCGCGGCCTACGAGAGCTTCGTCAAGACCAGCCGCGACGTGGCCGAGACCAATCTGGCCGCGGCCAGCAACGCGATGCAGCCCATCCTGACGGCGCAGGCGAGCAACGCGAAGAGCCGCAAGGCTGCCTGAGCGGGCGCCTGAGGCATCGACACGAGGGGGCCGCCGGCCCCCTTTTTCATGCCTGCGCGGCGCTCAAGCCCGCGACGGGGAATCCGCCGGTTCGAGCTTCAGCAGCTCGATACGGAAGGTCGGCTCGTAGGGCGGCACGTTGCATTCGACGACATCCGGCGGCGCGACCTGCAAGCGGACGCCCACGACATCGGCGTGGATCGGCAAACGCGTGACGCAGCGGTCCGCCAGCGTGACGACCAGGATCCGCCGCGGCTGTTTCTGCGCCAGCCAGGCCACCGCCCGCAGCATCGAATTCCCCGTATATAGCACGTCATCGACGACGACGACGGTGTAGTCCTGCAAGTCCAGCGCGCGCTGTTCCTCGTTCTCTTCCAGGCGGGTTTCCGGGTGCAGCAGCGTCAGGTCGTCCTCGTAGCGCTTGATCCCGAGATCGAGGCGCAGCGGCGCCGGCAGGCCGTGATGGCGCTGCAGGGCGGCAACCAGGCGGTCCGCGAGCGGGGCGCCGCGACGCAGGATGCCGACGACTGCGACAGGATCGGCGCGGTCAAGGCGCGTGACGAGCCCTTGCGCCATTTCCGCGAGGACCAGTTCGAGCTGGGTCTCGTCGTACAGGCAGGTACGCAATCCATGTGGGCGTTCCATGGGCGACTCCAGGCTGGCCCGCGTATGCTGCAGGCAATACGAATACTATAGCGCCGCTCGCGCAGTGCTGCGCGCCGTCGTCGCCCCTGTGCCGGAAGCCCGGCTTTTTTGCTTGACCTCAAACGGTTTTACTTCCATCCTGCAGACATTCCGTGACACTTCCGCAGGATCCGCATGAAGACCCTCGACAGCAGGACGACGCTGGCGCTTCTCGCCGGTTGCCTCGCCTCGGCCCAGGTCGGCAAGATGCCTCCCGCACTCGCCGAAATCAGGGATCAGCTCGGGGTGGGCCTCGTTCATGCCGGCTGGATCGCGACAGCGATCAATGCCGCAGCCGCTACGCTCGGTGTGCTCGTCGGGCTGGCGCTCGCACGCATCGGGGCGCAGCGCGGACTTCTGGCGGGGCTGCTGTTCCTGGGGCTGGGCTCGGCGCTCGGCGCAGCGGCGGCCGACGGGCTGGCCCTGATCGCGGCGCGCGCGTGCGAGGGCGCGGGATTCGTGCTGCTCGTCGTCGCGGCCCCTTCGCTGCTGGCCGCCGCCGCGGCCGACAACCCTGCGCGGCGCAGACGACTGCTGACGCTGTGGAGTTGCTACATGCCGGCCGGGATGGGGCTGATGATGGCCGTCGCGCCATACATCCTCGAACACCACGGCTGGCGCGGCCTGTGGTCGGCGAATGCATTCGCGATCGCCGCGTGCCTGCTCGTCGCACTGTCCCTGCACCGCGGGACGGAACGGGCAAGCGGCCCGCGTCCGCTACCGGTGGCGATGTTCACGCGCGCGCGCCTCTCGCAGCCGGCGCCCTGGCTGATGGGGGTGTGCTTCGGCTGCTATGCGGCGATCTGGTTCATGATCGCGACCTGGCTGCCCACGTTCGCCGTCGAGCACATGGGCTACACACGGGACGGCGCGACCTGGCTTACGGCCCTCGCTGTGGGCGGCAACATCCTCGGCAACCTGACGACCGATTTCTGGCTGGCGCGGGGCGCTCCGCGATGGGCGCTGCTCGCCGGCGTCATGATCATGATGGGTGCATTCGGCTGGTTCGTGTTCACGTCCGGCTACGATCCGGTGTTGCGCTCGGTCGCTGCGGTGTTCGTCTGCAGCGCCGGGGGGGTACTGCCGGCCGCAGCGATGGGGGGGATTCCGCTGGTCGCGCGCACGCCAGCCGACATCGCGATCGCCAACGGTATCCTGATGCAGTGCGCGAACGTCGGCACCTTCGTGGGGGTTCCCGCCATCGCCGCGCTGGCGACCGCGCTCGGCGGCTGGGACGGCGGCCGCTGGCTGATCCCCGTGCTCGCGGGCATCGGGGTGCTGGCAGCGTGGGCGTTTCGCGGGGTCGAGCTGCGCCCCGCTGCGGATCCGGTCCGGGAGTCGCCGGCGGGAATGCTGGCGGAGCAGAACTGAAGCGGATGTATCGGTGGCCTGCCGGACAAGCCCCTACGGCGGGTTGAAGCACTCGACGGCTTCGCGGCGGCCGAAGCCGGCCGAGTTGTCGATGAAGTACAGGCTTTCGGGGTCGAAGCGGTACCAGCGCACCTTCGCCAGCGCTTTCACGATGAAGGCGGGCGCCTGGGCGATCTTGCCGACCACCGGATACTTTTCGCCGTAGAGCTCGCGAGCACGGCTTTCCTCGGCGCCGCTGACTTCGACCGCCCGCCCTTCGGCCTGGATGCCCTTGATCTCGGGCCAGTCCGCACAGTCTTCCTGGATGGTGATCGCGATCCGGCCGTCGTGGGCGATATTGCGGCTGTGGCGCGTGGTCGGCGCGGACAGGAAATACAGCCGGAAACCGTCGTGCACATAGAACACCGTCGCCGCCCAGACGCCCTCCTCGCCATGTGAGGCGATGGTCATCGAATGGCGCGCCATCAGGTAGTCGAGCACCTTTTCGCGCAATGCGCTCATCTCATGTCGTCCCCTCTGCGCCCCCCGGAGCCGCGTCGCGTGTCGCGGCCTCCTCCTGCAGGCGCTTGAGGCGATAGGCGAGCTGGGGACGGGTCAGGCCGAGCATGCGGGCAGCCGAAGACAGATTGCCGCGCGCCTTGTCCATCGCGGCCTCAAGCAGCATCGCCTCGACCTCGTCGAGCGTCATCGCGCCGTCGCACACCGCATCGCACAGCGCACGGCCAACCGTCGGGCCGTTGATGTCGAGCTTGCCGTCGGAGTCGAGGCCCAGTTCCTGCACCTCGTCCTCGCTGCGCGACAGGAACAGGTGCTCGATCTCGACGCGCCCGCCGTGGGGTGCGAGGATCACGCCGCGCTCGATGGTGTTCTGCAGCTCGCGGATGTTGCCCGGCCAGGCGTAGCCGACCAGCGCCTTCTTCGCCTTGTCGGTGAAGCCGAGCAGCTTCTTGCCGTTGATCGCGGCGTATTTCTCGAGGAAGTGCCTGGCCAGCGGCGAGATGTCGTCGCGCCGCTCGCGCAGCGCCGGGATGTCGATCTGGAAGGCGTTGAGGCGGTAGTAGAGGTCGGCGCGGAAGCGCCCTTCCTTGACGAGCTGCGCAAGGCCGGCGTTGGTCGCGGCGACGAGGCGGACGTTGATCTTGCGCACCTTGTCGTCGCCGAGGCGCTCGACTTCGCCTTCCTGCAGCACGCGCAGCAGCTTGCTCTGCGCGGTGAGCGGCAGATCGCCGATCTCGTCGAGGAACAGGGTGCCGCCGTCGGCGCGCTCGAAGCGCCCCGGGCGCGAGACCTGCGCGCCGGTGTAGGCGCCCTTTTCGACGCCGAAGAGTTCGGATTCGACGAGGTCGTGCGGAATCGCAGCGCAGTTGATCGCCACCAGCGGCTTGTCGCGGCGGTTGCTCATTTCGTGCAGCGCGCGGGCGAAGAGCTCCTTGCCGACGCCGGTCTCGCCCAGCAGCAGGACCGTGATCTGGCCGGCGGCGGCCTGCTTGAGGAGGTCGAGCGCGTGCCGGAAGCCCGGTGAATTGCCGATCATGTCGGCGGGAAGGTTTTCCTTCTCGGCGATCGTCGAGCGCAGTTGCACGACCTGGGTCTGCAGGTCGATGAGCTGGTCCGCGATGGGATCGGGGGCGAAGTAGCGCATGTGCTCGTCGGCGTCTTCCCATTCCTCGATGGGCTTGCCGACGATGCGGCAGCAGTCGTCGCCCATGCCGGCGCATTCGACTTCCTTGAACAGGATCCGGCGCCCCATGAAGGCGGAGGAGTAGCCGCAGGCGTAGCCGATCTGCGTCCAGCACACGGGTTCGTGGTGGGTGCCGAAATGGCGCCGGTGCGAGTGGCCTTCCCACGAGTTGATCCAGCGGAATTCGCAGTGGAACTTCCCCGCCTCGCGGTCGACTTCGACGCGGATCGGGATCACGCCGACGATGCCTTCGAGCGAGTGCAGCTGCGGGCCCGTCATGAAGGCGTCCGTCTCGCTGAGTTCGGGCATGCGCGTGCGCACGAGTTCGGCGTCGCGCATGCCCGACGCGTAGCCCATGCGCAGCAGCAGACCGCGCGCGCGGTTCATGCCGAGCGTGTCGATCAGCTCCTTGCGCAGCGAGGACTGGGCCTCGGCGTGCACGAGGAGCATGCGGTGTTCGTGAAGCCAGATCTGGCCGGTTTCGGCGCAGAAATGGACGCGCGCGCGCAGGTCGTCCGCCTTGATGCACGGCTTGGCATGGGCCCTGGTCATTGCCTGGTCCTCATTGGCTGTCTCCTCCTGGATCGTACCTTCTACGCGTCGCCGGAGGGGGTTGTATTGACAAAGGTCAAACGATTGGAAGTCGCTCTATAACACCCGTCGCAGAGGGCCCCGCCGCGGCTTTCACCAAATGATGAGATCGCTCCGGAACGAGCGAAAAAACTCATCAAATGATCAAGCGATGCAAAACGCCGACGAGCCTGAACCCCGCATGATTACTGGCTAAACGCGCGATTTTCGACCCGATTTTCCGCACCTGCACCAAGTGCGCGACTTCCCCGCCCACAGGCGATCCGCGCGCCCCGGAACATTCCATTTGCATTGTCATTTGCTGCACTGCGCGATGGCGTGGTGGCACACCGCTTGCGATGGCTGTCCGGCAACCGGTCGCAAAACGAGTCCGGCCACACCCAAAAAACTACAGCACGAGGGGACACACGATGAAGTTTCCTGTTCCGCACGACGTGAAGGGCAAGACGATCCCGGGGACCGAGGGTTGGGAGCGGATGTATCCGTACCAGTACCAGTTCGTGTCCGACGATCCGCAGCGCAACCAGTACGAGAAGGAGACGTTCTGGTTCTACGACGGCCTGCATTACCCGGAGCCGCTCTACCCCTTCGACACGATCTGGGACGAGGCCTGGTACCTCGCGCTGTCGCAGTTCAACAACCGCATCTTCCAGGTGCCGCCGGTGCGCGGCGTCGACCACCGCATCATCAATGGCTACGTCTATATCTCGCCGGTGCCGGTGAAGGACCCCGAGGAGATCGGCCGCCGCGTGCCGAACTTCATGGAGCGCGCCGGCTACTACTACAAGAACTGGGACGAGCTCGAAGCGAAGTGGAAGGTGAAGATGGAGGCCACCATCGCCGAGCTCGAGGCGCTGCAGATCCCGCGCCTGCCGGAGGTCGAGGAGCTGCGCGTGGTGACGGACGGGGTCGGCGAATCGACCGGCTATCACCTGATCAAGAACTACGACGACCTGATCAACCTCGGTATCAAGTGCTGGCAGTACCACTTCGAATTCCTGAACCTGGGCTACGCGGCCTACGTGTTCTTCATGGATTTCACGCAGAAGCTGTTCCCGAGCATTCCGCTGCAGCGCGTGACGCAAATGATCTCGGGCATCGACGTGATCATGTACAAGTCCGACGACGAGCTGAAGGAGCTGGCGAAGAAGGCGGTCGCGCTGGAAGTCGATGACATCGTGACCGGCCATCGCGACTGGGCGGACGTGAAGGCGGCGCTGCAGGGTCGCCGCCACGGCGACGAGTGGCTGGCGGCCTTCGAGAAGGCGCGCTACCCGTGGTTCAACATCTCGTCCGGCACGGGCTGGTTCCACACCGACCGCAGCTGGAACGACAACCTCAACATCCCGCTCGACGGCATCCAGACCTACATCTCGAAGCTGCGCACCGGCGTGACGATCGACCGGCCGATGGAGGCCGTGCGCGCCGAGCGCGACCGCGTCACCGCCGAGTACCGCGACCTGATCGACAACGACGAGGACCGCAAGCAGTTCGACGAGCTGCTGGGCTGCGCGCGCACGGTGTTCCCCTACGTCGAGAACCACCTGTTCTACGTCGAGCATTGGTTCCACTCGGTGTTCTGGAACAAGATGCGCGAAGTGGCCGCGGTCATGCAGGAACACGGCCTCATCGCCGAGATCGAGGACATCTGGTACCTGCGCCGCGACGAGATCAAGCAGGCGCTGTGGGACATCGTCACCGCCTGGGCCACGGGGGTGACCCCGCGCGGCACCGCGACCTGGCCGGCCGAGATCGAGTGGCGCAAGGGCGTGATGCAGAAATTCCGTGAGTGGGCGCCGCCGCCGGCGATCGGCATCGCGCCGGAGGTGATCCAGGAGCCCTTCACGATCGTGCTGTGGGGTGTGACCAACAGCTCGCTCTCCGCCTGGGCCTCGGTGCAGGACGTCGCCGATCCCGACAGCATCACCGAGATGAAGGGCTTCCCCGCCAGCGCCGGCATCGTCGAGGGCAAGGCGCGCGTGTGCCGCAGCGCGGAGGACATCCGCGACCTGCTGGAAGGGGAAATCCTCGTCGCGCCGACGACCTCGCCGTCCTGGGCGCCCGCCTTCGCCAAGATCAAGGCCTGCATCACCGACGTCGGCGGCGTGATGAGCCACGCCGCAATCGTGTGCCGCGAGTACGGCATGCCGGCGGTCGTCGGCACCGGCCATTCCACGCGGGTGATCAAGACCGGCATGACGCTGCGCGTCGATGGTTCGTCCGGAATCGTGACCATTGTCCAGTAAGCGGGAGACCAGCATGGGAAGCGCTCTGATGGTCGAGGAAGCTCGCCTCGCGCCCGGCATCGACAGCCGGGCCCCGAAGGTGTGCTTCTTCGAGGACTGCAACAAGGACTCGGTGCCGCTCGTGGGAGGCAAGTGCGCCTCACTCGGCGAACTGATCAATGCCGGCGTGCGGGTGCCGCCCGGCTTCGCCCTGACCACCGCCGGCTACGGGCAATTCATGCGTGACGCGGGTATCCAGGACGAGGTGAACGGGCTACTGCAGGGGCTCGACCACGACGACATGGACAAGCTGGAGGCCGCCTCCCGCGCGATTCGCGAAATGATCGAGTCGCGGCCGATCTCGATCGAACTGGAGGACCTGATCGCGGAGGCCTACCGCAAGCTGTCGGTGCGCTGCTACCTGCCGGCAGTGCCGGTGGCGGTGCGCTCCAGCGCGACGGCCGAGGACCTGCCGGGCGCGAGCTTCGCCGGGCAGCAGGACACCTACCTGTGGATCCGCGGCATCGATGACGTGATGCACCACGTGCGCAAGTGCATCTCCAGCCTGTACACGGCACGCGCCATCGCCTACCGCATCCGCATGGGCTTCCCGCACGAGCAGGTGGCGATCAGCGTGGGCGTGCAGAAGATGGCGAACGCCTACACCGCGGGGGTGATGTTCACGCTGCATCCATCGACCGGCGACCGCTCGGTGATCGTCATCGACTCGAACTTCGGCTTCGGCGAATCGGTGGTGTCGGGCGAGGTGACGCCGGACAACTTCGTGGTCAACAAGGTCACGCTGGACATCATCGACCGCACGATCTCGACCAAGACGGTCTGCTACACGGCCGACCTCAAGCTGCAGCGCTCGGTCGCGATGGAGGTGCCGGTCGAGCGCCAGAACATCCAGTCGATCCTCGACGACGAGATCACCGAGCTGGCGTGGATGGCCAAGAAGATCGAGAAGCACTACGGCCGTCCGATGGACATCGAGTGGGCGATCGACAAGAACCTGCCGGCCGGCGGCAACGTTTTCATCCTGCAGGCCCGTCCCGAGACCATCTGGAGCAACAGGCAGAAGGCGCCGGCAACGACCGGGGCGACTTCGGCGATGGATTACATCGTCTCGAACCTGCTCGTCGGCAAGCGCCTGGCCTGAGGAGGACATCATCATGATCGTGCGCAACTGGATGCAAGCCAACCCCGCTGTGCTCGGCAGCAACACGCTGCTGTCGGAAGCGAAGCGGATTCTCTCCGAAACCAACCTGCATGCGCTGCCGGTCGTCGATGACGGCCGCCTGCGCGGACTGATCACCCGCGCCGGCTGCCTGCGCGCCGCCCACGCGGCGATCCGCAGCCAGAGTCCGGATGAGCTCAACTACTTCTCCAACCACGTGAAGGTGAAGGACATCATGGTGCGCAACCCCGCCACCATCGATGCCAACGACACGATGGAGCGCTGCCTGCAGGTCGGCCAGCAAGCGGGCGTCGGCCAGCTACCCGTGCTGGACGACGGCCATGTCGTGGGGATGATCTCGGCGATCGAGATGTTCTCGCTCGCGGCGCATTTCCTCGGCGCCTGGGAGCGCCGCAGCGGCGTGACGCTCGCGCCGACGCGCATCGGCCCGGGCACGATCGGCCGCATCGCCGACATCGTCGAGGGCACCGGCGCCGAAGTGCATGCGATCTATCCCATCAGCCTTGGCCCGAAGGGCGTCGCGAGCGGCGACCAGGAGCGCAAGGTCATCGTCCGCTTCCATCACGCCGATACCGCCGAAGTCACGCGCGCGCTCACTGCCGCCGGCTACGAGGTCATCGAATCGGTGCAGGCCACGCACTGATTCCCGTCACTTTCAAATCCCGCTTTCCCGCCAAGGAGTCATCCGAATGGATCTGAGATATTTCATCAACCAGTGCGCCGAAGCCAAGGAACTCAAGCGCGTCACGACCGAGGTCGACTGGAATCTGGAGCTGTCGCACGTCTCCAAGCTCACCGAGGAGAAGAAAGGCCCGGCGCTGCTGTTCGAGAGCGTGAAAGGCTACGACACGCCGGTCTTCACGGGCGCCTTCGCGACGACCAAGCGCCTGGCGATCATGCTCGGCCTGCCGCACGACCTGACGCTGTGCCAGTCGGCGCAGCAGTGGATGAAGAAGACGATCACCTCCGAGGGCCTGATCAAGGCCAAGGAAGTGAAGGACGGGCCGGTGCTGGAAAACGTTCTCACCGGCGACAAGGTCGATCTGAACATGTTCCCGGTGCCGAAGTTCTTCCCGCTCGACGGCGGGCGCTACATCGGCACGATGGTATCGGTGGTGCTGAAGGACCCCGAAACGGGCGAGGTGAACCTCGGCACCTACCGCATGCAGATGCTCGACGACAAGCGCTGCGGCGTGCAGATCCTGCCCGGCAAGCGCGGCGAGCGGATCATGAAGAAGTACGCCAAGATGGGCAAGAAGATGCCCGCGGCGGCGATCATCGGCTGCGATCCGCTGATCTTCATGGCCGGCACGCTGATGCACAAGGGCGCGAGCGACTACGACATCACGGGCACGGTGCGCGGCCAGCAGGCCGAGTTCCTGATGGCGCCGCTGACCGGCCTGCCGGTGCCGGCGGGTGCGGAGATCGTGCTCGAAGGCGAGATCGACCCGAACAACTTCCTGCCGGAAGGCCCGTTCGCGGAATACACCGGCTACTACACCGACGAGCTGCACAAGCCGATCCCGAAGCCGGTGCTGGAAGTGCAGCAGATCCTGCATCGCAACAACCCGATCCTGTGGGCGACGGGCCAGGGCCGTCCGGTGACCGACGTGCATATGCTCCTCGCCTTCACGCGTACGGCGACGCTGTGGACCGAACTCGAGCAGATGCGCATCCCGGGCGTGCAGTCGGTATGCGTGCTGCCCGAATCGGCGGGACGCTTCTGGACGGTGGTGTCGTTGAAGCAGGCCTATCCGGGCCACTCCCGCCAGGTCGCGGACGCCGTGCTCGGAACCAACACCGGCAACTACGGCATGAAGGGCGTCATCACGGTCGATGAGGACATCCAGGCCGACGACCTGCAGCGCGTGTTCTGGGCGCTGTCGTGCCGCTACGACCCCATGCGCGGTACCGAGCTCATCAAGCGCGGGCGCTCGACGCCGCTGGATCCCGCGCTGGATCCCGACTCCGACAAGCTCATGACCTCTCGCATCCTGATGGACGCCTGCATTCCGTACGAATGGAAGCAGAAGCCGGTCGAGGCGCGCATGGACGAGGAGACGCTCGCGAAGATCCGCGCGCGCTGGCACGAGTACGGGATCGGGATCTGACAAGGAATCGAAGACATGGAAAAGGCCAAGAACATCAAGCTGGTGATCCTCGACGTTGACGGCGTCATGACCGACGGCCGCATCGTCATCAACGACGAGGGCGTCGAGTCGCGCAACTTCGACATCAAGGACGGCATGGGCGTGATCGTGCTGCAACTGTGCGGCGTCGAGGTCGCGATCATCACGTCGAAGAAGTCCGGCGCGGTGCGCCATCGCGCCGAGGAGCTGAAGATCAAGCGCTTCCACGAAGGCATCAAGAAGAAGACCGAGCCCTACGCGCAGATGCTCGAGGAGATGAACATCTCCGACGCCGAAGTCTGCTACGTCGGCGACGACCTCGTCGATCTGTCGATGATGAAGCGCGTCGGCCTGCCGATCGCGGTCGGCGATGCGGTGGCGGACGTCAAGGAAGCGGCCGCCTATGTGACGACCGCGCGCGGCGGCCACGGCGCGGTGCGCGAGGTCGCGGAGCTGATCCTGAAGGCACAGGGCAAGTGGGACGCAATGCTCTCGAAGATCCACTGATTCACCCAGACCACACCAGCAAGGAGATCGACGTGGGAAAGATTTCAGCACCGAAAAGCAACCGCGAGTTCATCGAGGCGTGCGTCAAGTCCGGCGACGCGGTACGCATCAAGCAGGAAGTGGATTGGGATAACGAGGCCGGTGCGATCGTGCGCCGCGTGTGCGAGCTCGGTGAAGCCGCGCCCTTCATGGAGAACATCAAGGACTACCCGGGCTTCAGCTACTTCGGCGCGCCCTTGTCGACCTACCGCCGCATGGCGATCGCGCTCGGCATGGACCCGGCTTCCACCTTGCCGCAGATCGGCGCGGAATACCTCAAGCGTACCAACAGCGAGCCCATCGCCCCGGTCGTCATCGACAAGCGCGATGCGCCGTGCAAGGAGAACATCCTGCTCGGCGACGACGTGGACTTGTGCAAGCTGCCCGTGCCGCTGGTGCATGACGGCGACGGCGGGCGCTACGTCGGCACCTGGCACGGGGTCATCACCAAGCATCCGGTGCGCGGCGACGTGAACTGGGGCATGTACCGCCAGATGATGTGGGACGGCCGCACGATGTCGGGCGCGGTGTTCCCGTTTTCGGACCTCGGCAAGACGCTGACCGACTACTACCTGCCCCGCGGCGAGGGCTGCCCGTTCGCCACCGCGATCGGCCTGTCGCCGCTGGCCGCGATGGCGGCGTGCGCGCCCTCCCCGATCCCCGAGCCGGAACTGTGTGGCATGTTGTCGGGCGAAGCGGTGCGACTCGTGAAGTGCGAGACCAACGACCTCGAAGTCCCGGCCGACGCCGAGATCATCATCGAGGGCGTGATCCTGCCCGACTACAAGGTCGAGGAAGGCCCGTTCGGCGAATACACCGGCTACCGCACCAGCCCGCGCGACTTCCGCGTGACCTTCCGCGTCGATGCGATCACCTATCGCAACAACGCGACGATGACGATCTCGAACATGGGCGTGCCGCAGGACGAGGGTCAGCTGCTGCGCTCCTTCTCGCTCGGCCTGGAGCTGGAGAAGCTGCTAAAGAGCCAGGGCATCCCGGTGACGGGAGTGTACATGCACCCGCGTTCGACGCACCACATGATGATCGTCGGCGTGAAGCCGACCTACGCCGGCATCGCGATGCAGATCGCGCAGCTCGCGTTCGGCTCGAAGCTCGGCCCGTGGTTCCACATGGTGATGGTGGTCGACGACCAGACCGACATCTTCAACTGGGACGAGGTCTATCACGCGTTCTGCACGCGCTGCAATCCGGAGCGCGGCATCCATGTGTTCAAGAACACGACCGGCACGGCGCTCTACCCGCACGCGACGCCACATGACCGCAAGTACTCGATCGGCTCGCAGGTGCTGTTCGACTGCCTGTGGCCGGTCGATTGGGACAAGACCAACGACGTGCCGACGCTCGTGAGCTTCAAGAACGTCTATCCCAAGAACATCCAGGAACGGGTTCTCAACAGCTGGGCCGATTACGGCTTCCGCGGCGCGAAGAAATAAGGAGCGGTCATGGCAAACAAGTGGGAAGTGTTCGTGATGGACCTCGGGGAACTGGCCGAGGGCAAGGAGCTGGAGCTGACGATCCGCACGCTCAACGACGGGCTGCACAAGTACACCTACCAGCGCGCGAAGGTGGAGGTGTCGAGCAAGCTCGACCAGTTCCCCGACAGCCTGCAGGTGCGGCTGGGGCGTGGGCAGCTGAGTGACCGCAAGTTCTCGATCCGCGTGATCGAGCGCGTCGAGCGCATGCCGGCGCGGTATCTGTAAGTGCTAGGGCCCTTCGACAGGCTCAGGGCGAACGGAGGTTCCTACCCCTCGTCAGCCCTGGCAGCTCGCGGCTCAGTTAGCCGTTCGGGCTGAGCCTGTCGAAGCCCCGCCCTGACCTTCGACGAGCCTGTCCGAAGCAAAGGCGAAGGACTCACGGCAAACGCACGTAGCTGAACCAGAAGGAACACGGAAACAATGGCCTACCCCGACCTGCGCAGCTTCCTGACCGACCTCGGCGACGACCTGCTGCACGTGCGCGAGGAATTCGACCCGAAGTTCGAGATCGCCGCGGTGCTGCGCAGCCTGCCTGCGGACGCACCTGCGGCGTTGTTCGAGAACGTGCGCGGATACCCGGGTGCGCGCGTCGCGGGCAACCTGTTTGGCGGTCGCCGCCGCGTCGCCCGCGCCTTCGGCACCACTGAAGAACACCTCGCGCAGACCTGGCTCGACAACAAGCAGCGCGCGATCGCGCCGGTCGGGGCGAAATCGGCGCCGGTGCAGCAAGTCGTGCATCGCGCACCGGACGAGGTGCTGCCGCTGCTGCCCGTCCTGACGCACCATGAGAAGGACGGCGCGCCCTTCATCACGACCGGCGTGGTGCTGTGCACCGATCCGGTGACCGGGCGCCGCGGCATGGGCATCCACCGCATGATGATCAAGGGCGGCAACCGCCTCGGCATCCTGCTCGCAAACCCGCCGCTATCGCAATTCCACGCGAACGCCGAAGCCAAGGGCGAAGCCCTCGACGTCGCGATCGCGCTGGGGCTGGAGCCCGCGACGCTGCTCGCATCCGTCGTGCGCAGCGGCCCGCTGGGGCCGGACAAGATGGCGGTGGCGGGCGGGCTGCGCGGCGATCCGGTGGAGCTCGTGCGCGCGCTGACCGTGAATGTCGAAGTCCCCGCACGCGCCGAGATCGTCATCGAAGGCCGGATCCTGCCGGGCGTGCGCGAACCGGAAGGCCCCTTCGGCGAGAACACCGGCTACTACTTCTCCAACGTCAGCCCGGTGGTCGAAGTCACGGCGGTCACGCACCGCGACAACTTCATCTACCCCGGCCTGTGTCCGTGGTCGGGCGACGTCGACACCCTGCTCTCGCTCGCAGCCGGCACCGAGCTGCTGGGCCAGCTGCAGACCATGGTCGCCGGTGTCGTCGATCTGGACCTCACCGGCGGCACCGCCGGCTTCGCGGCGGCGATCGCCGTCAGGAACTGCCCGCGCCACGAGGTGCGGCGCCTGATCATGCTCGCGCTGAACCTCGACAAGCGCCTCAAGACCGTGACCGTCGTCGATGACGACGTGGACATCCGCGACCCGCGCGAAGTCGCGTGGGCGATGGCCACGCGCTACCTGCCCGAGCGCGACACCGTGATCATCGGCGGCGCCGAAGGCTACGTCATCGACCCCTCTTCCGCCGGCACCAGCACCGGCTCCAAGGCCGGATTTGTCGCCACGCGCGGCGCCGGCCCCGAATTCGACCGCATCGCCCTGCCCGCCGCCGCGCTGGCGAAGGCGCAGGCCCTCCTCGCAACGCTGCGCAATTGATGGAGACACGCACCATGAGAATCGTCGTCGGCATTTCCGGAGCAAGCGGTGCGATCTACGGCATCCGCATCCTCGAAGCCCTCAAGCACATCGGCGTCGAGACCGACCTCGTGATGTCGGACTCGGCCAAGCGCACGATCGTGTACGAGACCGACTATTCGATCAACGACGTCAAGCGGCTGGCCTCCTGCGTGCATGACAACAACGACGTCGGCGCGTCGATCGCGAGCGGCTCGTTCAAGCACGCCGGCATGATCATCGCCCCCTGCTCGATCAAGACGCTCTCGGCCGTCGCCAACTGCTTCAACACCAACCTGCTGATCCGCGCCGCCGACGTCACACTGAAGGAGCGCCGCAAGCTCGTGCTGATGCTGCGCGAAACGCCGCTGCACCTCGGCCACCTGCGCCTGATGACGCAGGCGACCGAGACCGGCGCCGTGCTGGTGCCGCCGCTGCCGGCCTTCTACCACCGGCCCAAGACCATCGACGACATCATCAACCAGTCGGTGACCAAGGTACTGGACCAGTTCGATCTCGACGTCGATCTCTTCGGGCGCTGGACCGGCAACGAGGAACGCGAGCACGCCAAGGCGCAGCAGGGGCAGCCGACATGCTGAGCACCGCCACCAGCCTCGAACTCGAAGGCGAAGTCGCGCCGGGGCTCGGCGAAGGCTCGCGCTTCACGGCGATCGACTGGGTGATCGCGGAATTCCGCCGCAAGCTCGGTTTCATCCCGTGGCCCGGCACCTTCAACCTGCGCATGCGCGGTGACGCCTGGGATTGGGCACGCACGCGCCTGCGTACTGCAACCGGTATCGCCATCACGCCGCGGGACGGCTTCTGCGCGGCGAAATGCTTCGGGGTGCATATCGCGGGCCATCTCACCGGCGCAGTGGTGTTCCCGGAAATGCCCGACTACCCCGACGACAAGTTCGAGATCGTCGCGCCGCTGCCGATCCGCGAAGCGCTCGGGCTGCAGGACGGCGACCTCGTGAACCTGCGCCTCGACCTCGCCATGTCCGCCCGCTCCAATGCGGCGGCGGCCTGAGCCAAATCCAAGGAGACCATGATGGCCCCCAAGTTCTGCCCGCAATGCAGCACGCCGCTGGTCCTCGCGAAGATCCACAACCGCGAGCGCGAAACCTGTCCGGCCTGCGGCGAGACGTTCTTCCACAAGCCCGCGCCGGTCGTGGTGGCGGTGATCGAGCACGCCGACAAACTGGTCCTGATCCGCCGCAATCTCGACCCGCTCGGCGGCTACTGGGCGCCGCCCGGAGGTTATGTCGAGCAGGGCGAATCGCTCGCGGAAGCCGTCGTGCGCGAGGCGCGCGAGGAGACCGGGCTGGAAGTCGCCGTCGATGGGCTGATCGGCGTGTATTCGCAGACCGGCGTGCGCGCGGTGATCCTCGCGTACCGCGCGCACTCGCTCGCGGGCGAACCGGTTGCGGGCGACGACGCCGGCGAAATCGCCCTCATCGCACCGGGGCAACTGCCGCTGCAGACGCCGCCCGAAGGCGCACCGCTGATCGACCGCTGGTTCTACGACGTCATCCAGGAAGTCACCGCACCATGGAAATGGGGGCGCCGGACGAGCGCCAGAACAATGATGAGGAGATAGCCATGTTCATAGCGACAGCACGTCCCTCGGGCTGAGCGCCCGCAGCCCGCGCGACGCGGGCTCGACCGACAAATCCGCAGCATCCGCCCGTACGGCAATGCCCGCTCCCGAGCCCGGACGGCATCGCCGCGGGGCGGTTCGTCCAGAATTTCGAGGAAGACAGACATGGCGTATTTCGATCAGGCTACCGAAACCCTCCCGCGCGACCAGCTCGCCGCACTGCAACTGGAGAAACTGCAGGCGATGATGACCGAGCTGTGGGGCAAGAACCGCTTCTACAGCAACAAGTGGAAAGCCGCCGGCATCGAGCCGCGCGACATCCGCTCGCTCGACGACCTTGCGCGCCTGCCGCTGACGACGAAGGCCGAGCTGATGGAAGACCAGGCGGCGAACGGCCCCTTCGGCACCAACCTCACCTACCCGGTCGAACAGTACACGCGCCTGCACCAGACCTCCGGCACCACCGGCGTACCGCTGAAGGTGCTCGACACCGCGGACTCGTGGGACTGGTGGGCGAAGTGCTGGGCGCACGTGCTCGCGGGTTCGGGCGTGGATGCGAGCGACCGCGTCTTCCTCGCCTTCGCCTTCGGCCCCTTCATCGGTTTCTGGGCGGCACTCGAGGGGGCGCGCAAGCTCGGCGCGGTGATGATTCCCGGCGGCGGGCGCGATTCGCTGCAGCGCCTGGAACTGATGCGCGAGACCGGTGCGACGGTGCTGTGCTGCACGCCGACCTACGCGCTGCGGCTGGCCGAAGTCGCGCGCGAGCACGGCTTCGACATGAGTTCGCTGGCGATGAAATCGACCGTCCACGCGGGCGAACCGGGCGCCAACATCCCTTCCACGAAGCAGCGCATCGAATCGTCGTGGTCGGCGAAATGCTTCGACCACGCGGGCGCGTCCGAGATCGGCGCGCATTCCTTCGAATGCGAGAAGCAGCCCGGCGGCACACACCTGATCGAGAGCGAATTCATCGCCGAAGTCATCGACCCGAAGACCGGCGAAGCGGTGAATCCGGGCGAACGCGGCGAACTCGTGATCACCAACCTCGGCCGCTGGGGCTTCCCGCTGATCCGCTACCGCACCGGCGACCTCGTCGAGGTGAATCTCGACCCCTGTTCCTGCGGCCGGACCTTCATGCGCTTCCAGGGCGGCATCCTCGGCCGCGCCGACGACATGGTCACGGTGCGCGGCGTGAACGTCTTCCCGGCGGGCGTCGAGAACATCATCCGCAAGTTCACCGAGGTCGACGAGTTCCGCATCACCGTCAGCAAGGTCAAGCACATGGACGAGATGGACATCGAGGTCGAGCTGTGCGAAGGCGCCGACCCCGCGGTCGTGCATTCGATCGCCGAACGGCTCGATTCGGTGCTCGCGTTCCGTCCGCGCGTGCATAGCGTCGGGCGCAACATCCTGCCGCGCTTCGACATGAAGGCGAAACGCTTCCACGTGAATCGCGCGGCCTGAGCCCGTTTCCGCAACAGTTATCGGCAATGGCCCGGCCGAGGCCAGGGACGGCAACGCCTCGATTCGGCCAACGACGGCATCGCATACAAGAAACCAAGGAGGAGGAAGCATGAGACTGAAGCAGATCTGCGTGGCGGCGGCCCTGTCCGGACTGGTCGTCGGCGGCGCATTCGCGAAGGAAGGCGGCGACCAGTACCCACATGGAAGCGAGAACTGGGTGGCGGGCGCACTGCCGCCACCCGGAAACTACTTCCTCAACTACTTCGGCTACTACCATGCGGACGATCTGCGCGACGGCGACGGTGACAAGGTGCCCGGCACCGGCGTCAGCGCCTGGTTCGATGCGATGCGCGTCGTCAAGGTAACGAACACGAAGATCCTCGGCGGAGACTGGGCGGTACAGGCCATCCTGCCCGTAGTACAGCAAAAGCTGACCCTCGGCGACAGCAAGACCGTCACCGGCATCGGCGACATGCTGTTCTCGCCGCTCGTGATCGGCTGGCACGCCGGCAACCTGCACTGGGTGTTCGCCCTCGACTTCTTCGCCCCGACGGGGGAATACAAATCGGGGCAGCCGCTCAAGAGTATCGGTGCCAACTACTGGAGCGTGGAACCGGTCCTTGCGGTGACCTGGATCTCGGATGCGGGCTGGGAGCTGTCGGGCAAGTTCATGTACAACATCAAGACGAAGAACAAGGACTTCCGCCCCGCGCCGGGTGCGCCGAAGATGGACTACGAGTCGGGCGACGAGTTTCGCGTCGACTACCTGGCCGGCAAGCGCTTCGGGCCGTGGGGCGTGGGCCTCTCGGGCTACTACGTGAAGCAGACGACCAACGACAAGCTCGACGGCGAAACGATCTCGTCGGCCCTCGGGCCGTGGTCTTCGGGGCGCAAGGGCGAGGTGTTCGCGGTCGGACCGAGCGTGAGTTACACGACCAAGGGCGGCACGATGCTGATCGGCCAGTGGCAGCACGAATCCGGGGCGGAAAACCGCTTCCAGGGCGACAAGGCCTGGTTCCGGTTGATCATGCCGTTCTGATAGGCGCGTGACGCGCCGCCGCCCGGAATCACGGGTGGCGGCGTGCCGCGGAGAATTGCTGCTCGAAATCGTCCAGCGGCACCGGACGACTGAAGAAATAGCCCTGGAAGTTGGCGCAGCCATGCACCGCGAGGAAATTGCGCTGTTCGGCGGTCTCGACGCCTTCGGCGATCACTTCCAGGCCCAGGCTCTGGCCGAGTGCGATGATGGTGCGGACGATGGCGGCGTCGTTGGCGTTCTCCGTGACGTCGCGCACGAAGGACTGGTCGATCTTGAGCTGATCGAGCGGCAGCCGCCGCAAGCAGGACAGCGACGAGAAGCCGGTACCGAAATCGTCGAGCGAGAACTGGATGCCCGTCGCCTTGAGCGTCGCCATCTTGTCGACCACTTGGTCGATGTTCTCGACGACCATGCTCTCGGTCAGCTCGAGCTTGAGGTTCGCGGGGTCCGCCCCCGTCGCCCGGACGACATCGAGCACCTCGCGGACGAAATCCTCCTGCCGGAACTGCCGCGCACTGACGTTCACCGCGAGCTTGAGATGGCGCATGGCCACGTCGGCCTCCCACGCCTTGAGCTGCCGGCACGCCGTTTCCAGCACCCAGCGGCCGATCGGCTGGATCATCCCCGTCTCCTCGGCCAGCGGGATGAATTCGCTCGGCGGAATCATGCCGCGCTCGGGGTGCAGCCAGCGGATCAACACCTCGGCCCCCTGGATCGCGCCGGCACCGTCCACCTGCATCTGGTAGTAGAGGCGAAACTGGTCGGGCAGCGCCTTGTGCAGCCAGTCTTCCAGCCGCACCCGTTCCTCCAGCGCCGCCTGCATCGTGGCATCGAAGAAACGGATGCCGCCGCGCCCGAGGCTGCGCGCCTCGAACATCGAGGCGTCGGCCTGCTTGAGCAGCTCGTCGACGGTACCGTCGGCACCCGAGAACATGCTGATGCCGATGCTCACCGAGCTCTGAATCTCATGTCCATGGACCTCGAACGGCTGCCCGACCACGGCCTGGATGCGCTCGCCGATCTCGCGCGCGGCGACCGCCGCGGCATCCTTTTCCGGGCTCAGGCCATTGACGACCACGACGAACTCGTCGCTGCCGACGCGCGCGACGGTGTCCTCGCGGTGAACGTTGGCGGCAACCCGGCGCGCGATCTCGACCAGCAGGCTGTCGCCGACCTCGTGTCCGCGTGTGTCGTTAAGCGCCCGGAAACCGTCGAGGTCGATGAACAGCACCGCGCCGCGCGTTTCGCTGCGGCGCCCGGCGAGCAGCGATTGCCCGAGGCGGTCGAACAGCAGGCGGCGATTCGGCAGGCCGGTCAGCGAATCGTAAAAGGACAGGTTATGCACCTGTTCCTCAGCGTGCCGGCGTTCGGTCTCCGATGCGAGTTCGCGCCGCAGGCTCTGCTCCAGCCTCCCGACCAGACGCGTCAGCAGGCCGTACAGCAGCAGCGCCGTGACTGCGACGAAGACCCAGCCCTTGGCCTGGCTGACCTTCACGATGAGGTCGGGGTCGCGGACCAGGAAACCCACGGTTTCGTCGGAAAGCAGGATCCACAGCGACGCAAAAGCCGCATACGCCAGGACGACCTTGCGTACGCCTGCCTTCGCATCCTGCCTGATCTCCTGCTCTCCCATCGGCGATTTCCTCAAAGCGACTGGCGCCACGATGTCGCAGCAGCCGGAATGAGGATCATTAGATCGCGAACCGGCCGTATGACGGCAGGAAAAAATTCCCGCCGGACATCACACGCGTTGCCGGTATGGCGTGCAGGGGCTCAGAAGGGCAGGCGACGCTTCGGAGGCTGGGGCGGTTTTTTCTCCGCGGGAGCCGGCACTGCCTTGACGGGCTTGCGCGGCCGGTTCATCTCCTCGCGGGCGAAACGCACCTTGCCTTCGAGCACGCAGCCGCGCATGCCGGGTTCGCACACCGCGCCCTGTACGCGCTGGCACACGCCATCGAGGTCGTGCGGACAACTCCATGCGCCGCTGCTCATGTCGAAACGCTCCCTCTCGTCGCCGAAAGGACAACCATAGCGCAGGATGGACGCCTTCCCCATGAGGAATGTCAATTCGCGGGACGGCACGGTTGCGCGCCCGCGGTGCGCCGCGCATCATGACCGCAACATCCACCCGACGCCAGTGCGCCCATGTTCATCCCCGGACACCTCTCGCCCGACCCGCTCGCCGACGACGACCTGTGCTTCGTATTCCGCAACAACGCCCTGCTCGTGTTCGCCGCCGAGGGCGAAACGCGGGTGCCGGTGCGCAGCGAGCCGGGCGGACTGGATCCGTCGGGCCCGCAGCACTACGTCGGACACCTCGCCGGACGGCATTGCTACGCCGCTGCGGTCGGGGCGGAAGCGCCGCCCCCGGAAGGGATGGAATGGCGCGACCTGCGCGCGCTGTTCGGCCGGCTTGACGACATGGTGTTCGGGGTCGCGGGCCGGGCGGTCCAGATCGTGCAGTGGGACCTCACGCATCGCTACTGCGGGCGCTGCGGCACGGCGACCGAACCGCATGCGAGCGAGCGTTCGCGCGTGTGCCCGGGTTGCGGCCTGGTCCACTATCCGCGCCTCGCCCCGGCGGTGATGGCGCTGGTGCGGCGCGGCGACGAACTGCTGCTCGCGCGTTCGCCGCACTTTCCCGAAGGCATGTTCAGCGCGCTCGCCGGGTTCGTGGAGCCGGGCGAATCGCTGGAGCAGACGCTGGCGCGCGAGGTGCGCGAGGAGGTCGGCATCGAGATCGCCAACGTGCGCTATTTCGGCAGCCAGCCCTGGCCTTTCCCGCATTCCCTGATGATCGCCTTCGTCGCCGATTACGCCGGCGGCGAGCTCGCGCTGCAGGCCGACGAGATCGAGGCCGCGGACTGGTTCGCGATCGACCGGCTGCCGCGCCTGCCGCACCGCATCAGCATCGCGCGCAGGCTGATCGATGCGACGGTGAACGAGATCGCCGCGCCCCGCGGCTGACGACCACAATCGCATTCAGCTATCGAGTTTATTTTTTCATTCAATTGGAGCTATCGCACCCCGGTCGATAGAGTGACATCCATCGAGCGAGACACACCGCCCGGTCCTCTTCCCCACTACGACTCAGGAGTGCGACATGTCCCAGATCAACCAGCAGATCAAGTCCTTCAAGGCCACCGCTTTCCACAACGGCAAATTCGTTCCGGTCAGCGACGAATCGCTCAAGGGCCAGTGGTCCGTGGTGTTCTTCTACCCGGCCGACTTCACCTTCGTGTGCCCGACCGAGCTCGGCGACCTCGCCGACAACTACGCCGAGTTCCAGAAGCTGGGCGTCGAGATCTACAGCGTTTCGACCGACACCCACTTCACCCACAAGGCGTGGCACGACAGCTCGGAGACGATCGGCAAGATCCGCTACCCGATGGTCGGCGACCCGACCGGCACGATCGCCCGCAACTTCGACGTGATGATCGAATCGGAAGGCCTGGCCGACCGCGGCACTTTCGTCATCGATCCGCAAGGCCGCATCCAGATCGTCGAGATCACCGCCGGCGGCATCGGCCGCGACGCCTCCGAGCTGCTGCGCAAGGTCAAGGCCGCGCAGTACGTCGCCAACCACCCGGGTGAAGTCTGCCCGGCCAAGTGGAAGGAAGGCGACGCGACGCTGGCCCCCTCGCTGGACCTCGTCGGCAAGATCTGATCCCCGAAGCACCCTCCCCGGGCTCCGCCCCGGGGCGCGGGGGCGCCACAAGCGCCCGCCGCCGGCTTCCCCTGCATTTCACGGATGACCCCGCCATGCTCGACGCGAATATCAAGAACCAGTTGAAGACCTACCTCGAACGCCTCATCCAGCCGATCGAAATCGTCGCTTCGCTGGACGACAGCGACAAGTCGCGCGAGATGCAGGCTCTGCTCGGCGACATCGCCGAACAGTCCGACCGCATCACCATCGTCGAACGCCGCGACGACGCCGAACGCAAGCCCTCCTTCGCGATCAACCGCCAAGGCGAGGACACCGGCGTACGCTTCGCCGGCCTGCCGATGGGCCATGAATTCACCTCGCTGATCCTCGCGCTGCTGCAGGTCGGGGGCCACCCGCCCAAGGTCGGGCAGGACGTCATCGAGCAGATCCGCGCGATCGAAGGCAGTTACGAGTTCGAGACCTTCATCTCGCTCTCGTGCCACAACTGCCCGGACGTCGTGCAGGCGCTCAACCTGATGTCGGTGATCAACCCCAACATCCGCCACACCATGATCGACGGCGCGCTGTTCCAGGACGAGGTCGACGTTCGTCAGGTGATGGCGGTGCCGACGGTGTTCCTCAACGGCCGGCACTTCGGCCAGGGCCGCATGGAGCTCGCCGAGATCGTCGCCAAGATCGACACCGGCGCCCAGGCGCGCGCGGCCGAGAAGATCGCCGCGAAGGGCGAATTCGACGTGCTCGTCGTCGGCGGCGGGCCGGCCGGCGCGGCCGCCGCGATCTACGCCGCGCGCAAGGGCATCCGCACCGGCGTCGTCGCCGAGCGCTTCGGCGGCCAGGTGATGGACACGCTCGCGATCGAGAACTTCATCTCGGCGAAGGCCACCGAAGGCCCGAAGCTCGCGATGGCGCTCGAGGAGCACGTCAAGGAATACGAGGTCGACATCATGAACCTGCAGCGCGCCGCGGCGGTGATCCCGCAGGAGCGCGGCTTCGAGGTCAGGCTCGAGAACGGCGCGGCGCTGCAGGCGCGGTCGGTGATCCTGGCGACCGGCGCGCGCTGGCGCGAGATGAACGTGCCGGGCGAGAAGGAATTCCGCGGCAAGGGCGTCGCCTACTGTCCGCACTGCGACGGCCCGCTGTTCAAGGGCAAGCGTGTCGCGGTGATCGGTGGTGGCAACTCGGGCGTGGAGGCGGCGATCGACCTCGCCGGCATCGTCGCGCACGTCACGCTGCTCGAATTCGCCGACACGCTGCGTGCCGACGCGGTGCTGCAGAAGAAGCTCGCGAGCCTGCCCAACGTCACGGTGATCACGAACGCGCAGACCACCGAAGTGACGGGCGACGCGAAGGTGAACGGCCTGGTCTACAAGGACCGCCTGTCGGGCGAATCACAACGCCTCGCGCTCGAAGGCATCTTCGTGCAGATCGGCCTGCTGCCGAACACGGACTTCGTGAAGGACACGGTCGAGCGCACGAAATTCGGCGAGATCGTCGTCGATGCGCGCGGCCAGACTTCGGTGCCGGGCCTGTTCGCGGCCGGCGACTGCACGACGGTTCCCTTCAAGCAGATCGTCATCGCGATGGGCGAAGGCGCGAAAGCCTCGCTGGCGGCCTTCGATCACCTGATCAGGGAATCGGTCGCGGCCTGACGACGCGGGACGACTGCGGCAGAAGAAACTCCCGGCGCGACAGATGACCGTGCGCGCCGGGAGTGCGAGTGACGCAGGACATGCATCACCCGCGAAAACTCACGCGGCGGCGCGACGGTCCGGGAAGTCGATGAGCGCGTTGCGCTGGCGGCGCTCGGCGTGCAACGATTCCTCCAGCCCGGCTCGGCCAGAGGTGGCAGAGTCGGCGGCATACCCGGCCGGCACTTTGCCCGCCACCGCGGCAAGGTTGCCCTGTGCCCCGGCCAGCAGTTCGTAGCAGGACGCGGCGAGCGCCTCGATCCGGCGCGCGTTCTGGGCGTGCAGCGGCGAGAACGCATCTTCGGACGACGCTGCGGGATCGGACTGCTGCCGCAATGCCAGCTCGGAGATCGCGATGTTCGCGGCCTCGTTCTGGATCTGGTAGAGCCGCTCGCGCAGCGCCACGAGGGCGGTGTTCATGCGCGCGATCGTGCGCATCGTCGGCAGGCGCCGCGAGGCGCCCTCCGCGGCCCGGTCCGTCCATTGCGCGAGACCGTCATCGACAGTCTCACGTGCGAGCTGCCACGCCACTTCGGCATTCAGGCGCTGCTCCCACGCGATGTCGCGCGGCGCGGTTTCGCCGATCGGCGGAATGAATTCGTTCTCCAGCTCGTTCAGGGGAACTCGTTCGGTCGTTGCTGTAGCCATGGTTGTCTCCTCCATTGAAACCTGTCCGGTTGCGGTCTGACGCCGATTGCCCGGTCGATATTAAGACTTCGATTTTGCAGAATTATTATCGAAATCAATGGCCTCGCCGATACCTCCCTATCGGTAGCGGCACTACCCGCTTTCGGGCGGTTCGATGATTGCGTATCTTTTTTTGAGCCCATTGCGCCGCGAAGGTTCGCAGCACGGCAAAGATATCCGGTCCCGGCGGGTTGTCGCGGACGAGGCTAGCGCAAGGCCCGCTCGATGAAATTGCGCGGCACGCGGGGGCGCGGCACGCGGTCGGAGAACCAGCTGCGCACGTCCTGTTCCAGCCCGATGCCGTGCATGTAGTTGTACAGCGCCTTGTTCAGCGCCACGCCCAGTTGGTCGTGATCGACGCCGGTCGGGTCGATGAAGCGCACATCGTTTTTCGCGAAGCTCACGGGTGGCAGCGGGACGAGCTTCACGCCGTATTCGTCGGGGTTCTGGCCGACCGGGGAATGCACCGTGCACGCGAAGCGGTGGAAGAAGCCGGACTGGATGCAGCCGGATTCGAACAGCTGGCGCACGTATTCGAGGGCGTCGACGGTGTCCTGCACGGTCTGGGTCGGGAAGCCGTACATCAGGTAGGCGTGCACGAGGATGCCGGCTTCGGTGAACGCGTTGGTGACGCGCGCGACCTGGTCCACCGACACGCCCTTCTTCATGAGCTGCAGCAGGCGGTCCGAGGCGACCTCCAGCCCGCCCGACACGGCGATGCAGCCGCTCTCGGCGAGCAGGCGGCACAGCTCCGGGGTGAAGGACTTCTCGAAGCGGATGTTGCCCCACCACGAGATCGCCACGCCGCGCTCGAGGAGTTCCTGCGCGAGCGCCTTCAGCGCCTTGGGCGGTGCGGCCTCGTCGACGAAATGGAAGCCGGTCTGGCCCGTCTCGGCGATGATCGCCTCGATGCGGTCGACCAGCGTCTTCGCGCTCGCGCCGTCGTAGCGCGAGATGTAGTCGAGGCTCACGTCGCAGAAGCTGCATTTCTTCCAGTAGCAGCCGTGCGCGACGGTGAGCTTGTTCCAGCGTCCGTCGGACCACAGGCGATGCATCGGGTTGAGCATGTCGAGCACCGACAGGTAGCGGTCGAGCGGCAGACCGTCCCAGGTCGGGGTGCCGACTTCGGCGAAGGCGATGTCGGCCTCGCCGATATTCACGTAGCGCACTTCGCCCGATTCGGCGTCGCGGAAGAAGGTGCGCACGAGGCGCGATCGCCCGCGGCCGCCCTGCAGGTGGTCGAGCAGCGCGAGGACGGGCCGTTCGCCGTCGTCGAGCGTGACGTAATCGAAGTAGTCGAAGACGCGCGGCTCCTTCAGTTCGCGCAGCTCGGTGTTGACGAAGCCGCCGCCCAGCACGGTGACGATCTGCGGGTCGCGCGCCTTGATCGCCTGCGCGATGCGGAAGGCGCCATACACCGCGCCGGGGAAGGGCACCGACAGCAGCACGAGCTGCGGCGTGTGGCGGGCGATCGCATCGAGCGCGAGTGCGCGCAGCGTCTCGTCGACGAGGTTGAGCGGCTCGGCGAGCGCCAGCGCCAGCGGCTCGAAGCTCGCCTGGCTCTGCGCCAGCGATTCGGCGTAGCGGACGAACTCGAAGCGCGGATCGACCGCTTCGCGCAGCACGTCGGCGACGTCGTTGAGGTACAGCGTCGCGAGGTGGCGGGCGCGGTCTTCCAGCCCCAGCGCGCCGAAGGCCCACGCGAGCGGGTCGCCGCCTTCCGGGTCGATGTAGACGTCCAGCGATCCGAAGCGCGAGCCTTCGGGCAGGAAGTTGCGCCCGCAGATGCGGTTCGCGAGCGTGGGATCGCGGCCCTGCAGGAAGGCGACGGCCGGGCCTATCGTGATGCGGTAGCGCTCGAACTGCGCGAGGAAGGCCCTCACGCGCGGGCTGCGCTCGCGCTCGGGCGTCGCCTCGATGCGGCCGCGGATGGCCGTGAGGCCGTCGCGCGACAAGAGGCGCAGCACGAGCGCGAGGGCGAGATCCTCCTGCACCGCATCGGCGCCGCGCGAACGCAGGAAGCCGGTGAGATAGGCCGTAGAGGGATACGGGGTATTGAGTTGCGTCATCGGCGGAATCACCGACAGGACGCGCAGGGAAGTTTCGGACATGGTGGGCGGCGGCGGAAGGAAAGCGGAGAGTGCCGGGTAGCGTTTGCGTTCCGCGGGGCCGATGTGTTCGCGTGGGCTCGGACACGAATTCTATGGCGAACGCGCCGCGCGCGGGGCAGTCGGCGGGGATTTCACGCGTATTGCCGCGGCGGACTCAATTCCGTTCGGGCTGAGCTTGTCTAAGCCTTGGCAGCGCCCTGCGACAGGCTCAAGGGCAAACGGTTGTCTGTGATCGCCGCTTCAATGGTGCAGACGGCCCGCGGCCGGCAACGGCAGGCATCCCCCTCCGCGCAGGATATCGGCGAAGTCCGCGGCGGGAATCGCACGGCTGCACAGGAAGCCCTGCATCTCGTCGCAGCGGTGGCGGCGCAGGAAATCGAGCTGTGCCTCGGTCTCGACGCCTTCGGCAACGACGGTCTGGTTGAGGCTGTGCGCGAGCGAAATGACCATGCGCGCGATCGCGGCGTCCTCCGAAGAAGTCGTGAGGTCGGCGACGAAGGACTGATCGATCTTGACGCTGTCGATGAGGAAGCGCTTGAGGTAGTTGAGGCTGGAATAGCCGGTGCCGAAGTCGTCGAGCGAGACCAGCACGCCGATGTCCTTGAGCGTGCGCAGGATCACGATGGTGCGCTCCGGGTTGCTCATCACGCCGCTCTCGGTGACTTCGAGGTGCAGGCTCCGCGCCGGCACCCCGGACGCACGCAGAGCCTCGCCCAGCACGCCGACGAGGTCCTCCTGCTGGAACTGCCGCGCCGAGACATTGACCGCGACGCTGACACCCGTCAGCCCTTCTTCGCGCCAGGCCTTCAACTGGCGGCACGCGGTGTTGATGACCCATTCGCCGATCGGCACGATGAGGCCCGTTTCCTCGGCCAGCGGGATGAAATCGGCGGGCGACACCATGCCCAGCACCGGATGGCGCCAGCGGATCAGCGCCTCGGCACCGACCACGCGCCCGTTGGCGAGCTCGACCTTGGGCTGGTAGTGCAGTTCCAGCTCGCCCTGGTCGAGCGCGCGGCGCAGGCCGTTTTCGAGTTCCAGCCGTTCGAGCATGCGTGCGTTCATCTCGGGCGCGTAGAAGCGGAAGTCGTTGCGGCCCTGCTCCTTCGCCCGGTACATCGCGACATCGGCATTCTTCACCAGCAGGGCCGCCGATTCGCCATCGCGCGGAAACAGCGCGACGCCGAGGCTGCCGGTAACGACCATCTCGTGGCCCGAAAGCCTCATCGGCGCCGACACGGCCTGCAGCACCTTGGCGGCGAGCGACGCGGCATCGCTTTCGGCCCACAGCTCGGACATCACGATCATGAACTCGTCGCCGCCGAGGCGCGCCACGGTGTCGCCCTGGCGCACGCAGGCTGCGAGGCGCCGCGCCACCTCGCAGATCAGCTCGTCGCCGACGGCATGGCCGAGGCTGTCGTTGATGAGCTTGAAGCGGTCGAGGTCGAGCAGCATCACGGCGACCGCGCCGGCGTTGCGCTGCGCATGGATCATTGCCTGCTGCAGGCGGTCGTTGAGCAGGTTGCGGTTGGCGAGTCCGGTCAGGGCGTCGTGGTTGGCCTGCTGTTCGAGCTCGGCCTCGTAGCGCTTGCGGTCGGTGAGGTCGTTGAAGATCGAGATGAAGTGCGACACGCGCCCGCTCGGGTCGTGCATCGACGCGAGCGAGACCTCGTTCCAGAACAGCGAACCGTCCTTGCGATAGCAGCGCAGCACCACGCGCGCATCGCGCCCGCGGCGCACGGCCTCGCGCAGGCGCTCGATATCGGGCTGGTCCCAGTCGCTGCCGATCAGCACGCGCGAGTTGCGGCCGATGACCTCCTCCGGCGCGTAGCCGGTCATCAGCGTGAAGGCGGGGTTCACGTAGAGCACCGGATTGTCGGCGTCGCGGTCGGCGGCGCTGATCACGATGGCGTTGATGCTCTCGTCGATGGCGCGATTGCGCAGGCGCAACGTCTCCTCGGTGCGCTGCTGCACGACGCGCGCGCGCAGCGTGTGGATGCCGTAGGCGATGTCGTCGGCGAGCTCGCCGAGCAGTTCGAGTTCGTCCGCGTCGAAGGCTTCCTTCTCGCGCGTGACGATGCACAGCACGCCGTAGATCTCGCGCTCGAACACGAGCGGCAGCACCGCGGCCGCCTGGAAGCCGCGCCCGAGCGCCGCCTCGCGCCAGCGTCCCAGGCGCGGGTCCGAGGCAATGTCGTGCACGACCTGCGCTTCGCGCGTGCGCACCGCCTCGCCCACCGGGCCGTCGCCGCAGGCGTTGTCGCCCCACGAAAAGCGGAAGGATTTCAGCAGCGCGGCGCCCTCGCCCGCGGCGGCAACCGTCTCCACGGTGCAGTCGGCGTCGTGCCACGCCAGGCTCACCCAGGCGACGCCGTAATTCCCGAGCTCGACGAGGAAGCGGCACATGTCGGCGAGCAGCCGCCGCTCGTCGGAGGCGCGCACCAGCGTGCGGTTGCACTCGGCCATCACCTTGCGCGCACGCAGCACGCGCCGCAGCTGCGCCTCGACGAGCTTGCGGCTCTCGACCTCGCCCGCGAGATCCGCCGCGCGGCGCTCGAGCTCCTCGGCCTTGGCGGCGAGCTTGTCGGTGAGCACGCGCAGGTGTTCGCGCTCGAATTCGGCGTCGCTGGCGGGCGGCAGTTCCTTCGCAGCCTGGCGGAGCGTGTCGTCGATGGCGCGCACGATATCGTCGGGGTTGCAGGGCTTCACGAGGATGCGCGACACGCCCAGGATGCCGGCGAGGTTGCGCACTTCGCGCTCGTGGTAATTGGCCGTGTAGAAGATCACCGGCGTGTCGGCGATCACCGGATCCGCGCGCAGCCGGCGCACGAACTCGTATCCGTCCATGTTGGGCATGAGGATGTCGCAGATGACCAGCTGCGGACGCCGCTCGCGCACGAGGGCGAGCCCCTCGGCGCCATCGCCCGCCTCCAGCGCCTCGTGCCCCTCGTAGCCGGCCAGGGCCACGATGAGCTCGCGATTCACGGCATGGTCATCTATGACAAGGATCTTCGCCATCGGCATCCATCCTCATGGGTCGGAAGCAGGACCGGCCTTGCGCCGTCCGGCCTTCAGGTAGCCTTCGACCTCGACGACGAAGGTCTCGGGAACGATGGGCTTGGAAATGTACCCGTCGAAGCCCGCGAGCATCACGCGAGTCTGGTCGCCCGACATCGAGAACGCTGTGACCGCGATCACGGGGACGTCGTTCAGGGCGGCGTCCATACGGATGTGTCGAAGCATTTCGAAGCCGTCCATCACGGGCATGCGCAGGTCGCTCAAGATGAGGTCGGGGGGAGGCTCCTTGCGGGCGAGTTCCAGCCCCTGCCGGCCGTCCTCGGCGATCAGCACGATGTGCCCGGCCGCTTCGAGCAGGTAGCTGACGAGTTCGAGATTCGCGGGGTTGTCCTCGACGAGGAGAATGCGCGCCGCCATGGTCATCCCTCCCGCAACACGAGCGCGAAGGTGCTGCCGACGCCCG
Source organism: Aromatoleum tolulyticum (assembly GCF_900156155.1). Lineage (GTDB taxonomy): Bacteria > Pseudomonadota > Gammaproteobacteria > Burkholderiales > Rhodocyclaceae > Aromatoleum > Aromatoleum tolulyticum. The sequence continues at coordinate 15,030 of NZ_FTMD01000015.1, read as the reverse complement.
GTTCGCTCTCGACGGTGATCCGGCCGCCCATGTGCCCAGCCAGCTTCTGGCTCAGGTGCAGGCCGAGACCGGTCCCCTCGGCAAACTTGCCGCTGCGCGGCGTGATGCGCGAGAACGGGGCGAACAGGCGTTGCAGGTCCTCCTCGCCGATGCCCGTGCCGGTGTCGCGGACGCTCACCTCGACCAGCGCGAGGTCACCCTCCGAGCGCCGCGCCAGCCGGATCGTGACGCTTCCGCGCTCGGTGAACTTGATCGCGTTCTGCACCAGGTTGATCAGGATCTGGCTGAAGGCGCGGCGGTCGGTCGACAGCCGCAAGGGCTCGTCGACCACCTCGACGGCGAAGGCAATCCCCTTGGCCTCCGCCGCAGGGCGCAGCGTCGCAGCGACGTCCTCGACCAACGCCCGGCAATCCACGGGCTCCACGACCAGCTCGATCTTGCCGGCCTCGATCTTCGCGATGTCGAGCAGATCGTTGATGAGCTCGAGCAGGTGCTGGCCGCTCGACTGGACGCGGCGCAGCTGCTTTTCCTGCACCTCGTTCAGGGGGCCCGGCAGCTTCATCAGCAGCGTGCCGGTGAAGCCGATGATCGCGTTGAGCGGCGTGCGCAGCTCGTGGCTCATGCTCGCGAGGAAACGGTCCTTCGCGGCGTTGGCCTTTGCGAGCTCGGCGTTCTTCTCATGCAGCACCTGCTCGATACGCTTGCGTTCGGTGATGTCGCGGATCGCACTGGTCACCAGCGTGCCCTCCCCCGTCTCCAGCGGACTGAGGCCGATCTCGACCGGAAACTCGCTGCCGTCCCGACGCAGGCCGTGCAGCTCCAGCCCCATGCCCATCGCCCGCGTGCGCAGCTGGCCGAAGTAGGCCGAACGATGCGCGACGTGCCCGCCGCGCAGGCGCTCGGGCAACAGCACTTCGACCGGCAGGCCGCGCAGGCGCCCCGCTTCGTAGCCGAACATGGCCTCGGCCTGGCTGTTCGCGAACACGATGCGCCCCGACGCGTTGATCAGCACGATCCCGTCGGGCATCGACTCGAGCAACGTGCCGTAGCGCGCCTCGACGAGCTTCGCGTCGCGCATCACCTTGAGCTGCGTGACGTCCTGCATGCCGATGATCAGGTACTGCGGCCGTCCCTTGTCGTCGCGCACGGTCTTCGCGCTGATCGAGACGTAGACCAGGGAACCGCCCTTGCAGCGCCGCAGCGATTCGATCGCGGCAAGGCCGTTCTCCAGCGACTCGCGACGCATGCCGCGCTCCTCGTCGGCCCGGTCGGGGGGCACGACGAGGTCGAGCAGGTCCCGCCCGACGACTTCGTCTGCCGGATAACCGAAGATGGTTTCGGCGCTCCTGCTCCAGTGCAGGACAATCCCTTCCGGCGATTGCACCACGAATGCATCGGGCGCCTCGTCCAGCAGGAGACTGCAAACGTCCATCGTCATATCCACTCCACTCCCCGGTTCGCGAATGCGGCCAGCCCTCGGGGAGGTGGGAGCGTACTTGCGGCAATACATCCCCGTCGATGACGTATCTATAGCAAATCGGCGCCCTATATCCAACTAAATCGGTCGGATAAAAACCATTATGAAAGAACGGCTTTCAGCGACCTGCATTCATCTTCGGCCCCTGTGACGATCGCCGTCGGCCAGCGTGCGCAGCACCCGCCGATAGCAGGAAGCGGCTGCCGCATTGCCAACCGCATAAACGGAGCACAGGATTTCCCGCAGCGCGCGGCACACGAAGTCGCGCTCGAGGCGGCCCGGCGTGCGGCGCATTCCGAAGGGCTTGAACAGCAGGTGCAGACGTTCGGGCGCCCCGCCCGGCGACTCCTCGCCCACCGCCGGCGGACGGTAGTCGCACGGCACGTCGACGAAACCGATGTGCCGGAACACCGCCACCGCTTCGGCTCCGCATTCGATGAACCAGCCTTCCGCAGACGTCCCGTCCTGCCTCATGCGCGCCTCGATGCGTGCGACCACCCGGCGCAGCAGGCCGCGCCCGCGCAGGCTTCCCGCAAGGACGAGATAGCCGCCGAAGCCGGCCGTCGGCAGCGTGAAGAAACTCGCCATGCCCTCGGCCGGGGCGTCCGCTGACGCACGCAGCAGCCACAGGTGGTAGTGCGCCGCGCCGCTCTCACCGACCGCGAAGGCGGCGGCAAAATCCTGCGGCGCGGCGACGCGGCCGGGGACGGGAATCGCCGCGCGGGCGATCGCGGCCGCCGTCGCGATGCCGTCCGGGGGCCGATCCGGCGACGACACGACGTCGATCTCCAATCCGTCCGTCCGGTCCTGGCCTGCGTAGCGACCGAGCGGAACCAGCGCGACGCGCGGACGCGATGCGAGTGCGTCGGACATCGCGAGGAAATCGCGGTCCGCCGCGGGCTCCTCGATGCGCATCGCCCAGCGCAGATACTCCGCGACGACAAGTCCGACCCATTGCGAGCGGAAGCCCGAGCGCGGCACGCGTCCGAACGGGCGCATGATCAGCAGCAGGCAGTCGACCGGCTGCTGTCCCGCCGACAGCGCGGGCTGCACGTAGGGGAATTCGAGCACGCCGAAGCCCCAGCGGCCCCAGATCGCCGCGCGCCGGAACGGGTCCATGTTGTCCGGTGCCGCGGGGCGGCGGAACGGATCGTTCATCTCGGCGACCACGGCGGCCAGGCGCGCGCCGTGCCGACGGGCGTCCCGGCGCAGGAGGCGGATCGCCTCGTCCAGCAGTGCGCGGCCGATGCCCGACTCGCGCCGGTTCGAAGCGACGAACAGGAACTCGATCACGCCCGCACGCGGCATGGCGAGATAGTCGAACACGACGCCCCCGACCGCTTCGCCGTCGAGTTCGGCGACGACGATGTGGTAGTTGTTGCTCCCGTACCAACCCTGCGCCTTCAGCGCGAGATAGCGGCGCATGTTGTCGAGCGATTCGCGTTCGTCGGGGTCGGGGAACTCGGCGACGTAGCGCTCGCGGTAGAAGCGCTCCAGCGCGGCGAGACCGCCGGCCGACGCGTCGAGCTCGCGAAAATGCCGGCTAGCGGCGCGGCTTCTGCCGCTGGAGCTTGTCGACATAGCCGAAGTAGTCCGCCACCAGCTCGGGCAGGTGACAGGAGGAGAAATAGCCGGCGAGCCCCCACGGTCGCTGCGCGGGGTTGTCGGAACTGCCCGGCACGACCACCGCCGCGGCAAAGTCGCGATCGCTCTCCGCCTCGAGACGCTGGCGCAGCAACTCGGGCAAGGGGTCGGCCGAGGCGTAGCGGATCGCACAGTCGCAACCGGAGTAATCCGAACTGCACACGAGGTGGAAGCGGATGCCGCTGGCAACGTCGTCGGCGTCGAAGAACTCGTTCCGCCGCTCCCACACCTGGCGCAGCAACTGGACGCTGTTCTCGACCACCGCGCGCCGCTGGAAGTGCAGCGCCGCCGGGTCGGCTACGTTGGCGTGCACGAAGACCGGCAGCAGGTTCTCCCACAGGCGGGCGTCGCCGACGCGCACGCGCTCGGCCGGACTCTCCGGCCATGACGGATAGGACTTGCGGCGCAGCAGGCGCGGCCCGATGTCCGGATCGGTCGGGTCGGGCCGGGCGAGCGCGACGAGAAACATCATCCACAGGTAGGCGGAGAAGTACACGCGCGTCTCCTCGACGGCGTGGTCGACGGACTCCAGCTGCAGCACGAGACCGTCGGCGTGATGCGCGTGCTGCGGACCGTCGCCGCACCACAGGCTCGCCTGCGCGGCCGCCATCGGATACTTGCGCGGCGGCGGTTCCTCGCCGGAATCGTCGCGTTCCAGCTCGTCGATGAGGTCGAGCGTCGCTTCGTCGTCTGCAGCCTTGCCGCCCTCGGCGTCGCCTTCACGCAGGAAATCCGGCCCCCAGCGCAGCCGCCCGGTGAGTTGCACCAGCTTCGCGCCGCGCCCCTCGGCGGCGAGATCCGACACCAGGGGGCCGAGGGTGCGCGGTTCGCCGTTGTCGGCGAGGTCGAGCTCGATCAACGGCAGCGAGTTGTTTTCATCTCCGTACCCGTACTGGTACGCAAAACGCCCCTGCCACTGCGCACAGCGGCAGATCGGGATGCTGGGCCCCCATACCAGCCAGCAGTTCCACTGCGAGGCCTGCAGGCTCTCGAACGCCCCCGAGCGCCCGCCCGCCTTGGGAATCGAATGCCGGTACGCGTTGAGGACCGGTCGCCAGTCGTCCTCGAAGCGCGACAGCAGTCCGGCGACGAGGAATTGCGGCGCGATGAAGCCGAGGTTCACGCGGATGCGCGCGAGGGTCGCGATGGCATCGCGCGCCGGGGTATCGCGTGCGGTCCGCGCAACCGCATCGAAGTAGCTTTCCCACAGTGCCTCGCGCTCCCGTGCAAGCATGAAGAACAGCGACTTCATCTCGATCACGCTGCCGCTGAAGTCGCCATCGTGCGCGCCGCGCTTCAGCTCGCCGGCGAGACGCTGCGCGGTCTCGTCGTTGTCGAGGCCGTCCAGCGACGCCTGCAGCTCCAGTACCGAGGTGGGCGCATCGGCACGCAGCAGCTGATACTCGACGAAAAGGCGCACCGCGCTGAGAAGCGCCTCGCCCGACAGCTTGCAGAACTCCGCCAGGCGTTCGACGCTCCGCCGCGCGAAGGGCTCGCGCTCCTCGACGGGAGTCTCCTGCAGCAGCGTCGCCACGAGCAGCGACGCGGCCGCGCGCGCATGTGCATCATCGTTTGCCGGCGTGCGACCGTTCCCGGCGACCGCTTTCGCGTCGCTCGCGTCGTCCTGGAGGATTCCCGCGATCTCGACCATCAGGTCACTGAGCCTGCGGCTCACCGCGACCGATTTCTCGTTGCCGAACTCCGCCAGCGCCTTGATCTTGCGCGTCTTCTCGTCCCTTACCTTGGGCCGCAGCTCGGTTTCCCTGAGCCAGCCGATCACTTCCCACGCGCTCGGGAGGATCTGCACCGGAATCACGCGCAGTCCTTCCTTGCTGCGCGCGAGCAGCTTGGGCAGTTCGGTCTTGCGGATGAAATCGGAGCTCAGGAAGGACGGGCTGATCAGCAGCAGCGCGAGGTCCGCCTGCGCGAGCGCGGTCTCGATCTCCGGCAGCCACTTGTCGCCGGCGCGGATGCCCTTGCGGTCGATCCACACCTCGACCTCGATCGGGTCGTGAAGGCCCTGCAGATGCTTCACGACGACGTCGCACCATGCGCCGTCGTCGTGACTGTAGCTGACAAATACGTTCACGATCCGGCTCATGGGGCCCCCGCCTGGTCAGGTCATCCATTGCTCACGATAGACCACGACCGCACGGCCGGCTTGCCCGCGCACACACGGGCGCGATGCCCTCCCCTTATTGAACTGGCAAGCAAATACCGTTCGGGCTGAGCCTGTCGAAGCCCTGCCAATGCCCTTCGACAGGCTCAGGGCGAACGGTTGTATTTAATTGCCGCCTTAATAGAAGGCCGTGTCGTCGAAGGCTGCGAGGGGCGCCCCGGCGGACTGTACCGTGCGCAGGTGCGCCGCGGCATGGGGCGCGAAGGTGGCCATCCAGAAACACGCCAGCTCGACCAGGCTCGCGTGGTAGGCCGCATCCCCCTCGCCCGCCGCGAGGCACCGGCGCGCGGCGAGCGCGAGGCGCGCCATCTGCCAGCTGCCGCAGACGGTGCCGAGCAGATGCAGGAAAGGCACGGCCGCCGCGAGCGCCTCGGCGTGGCGCTCCTTGCCGGCCGCGAGCAGCCAGTGCGTCGCTTCGCTCAGCGCCCCGACGTTCTCGGCGAGCCCGTCGACGATGGGACCGAAGCCGGGCTCGGCACGCAGCGCCGTAATCGTCGCACGCAGTTCCGCGATCAGCTCGCGCAGCGTCTCGCCGCCTTCGCGCAGGATCTTGCGGCCGACCAGATCGTTCGCCTGGATGCCGGTCGTGCCCTCGTAGATCGTGATGATGCGCGAATCGCGCGCGAACTGCGCGATGCCGGTCTCCTCGACGAAGCCCATGCCGCCGAACACCTGGATCGCATCCCAGCAGGCCTGCTGGCCGACCTCGGTGCACCAGCCCTTCGCGACCGGCATCAGCAGGTCCACGTAGCGCTGCGCCTTGCCCGCAACCGTCGCGTCGGGGTGATGGTGAGCGGTGTCGAACCACGCCGCCGCCGTGTACAGCAGCGCCCGCATCGCCATCACGCGCGCGCGCAGCGACAGCAGCATGCGCTTGACGTCGGGGTGGCACAGGATGGGCTTGCCGGCCTCGCCGGTGATCGCATCGCGCCCCTGCACGCGTTCGCGCGCATAGGCGAGCGCCATCTGGTAGGCGCGCTCGCCGAGGCCCGCGCCCTGCACGCCGACGCCGAAGCGCGCCTCGTTCATCATGATGAACATGGTTTCCAGCCCGCGATTCGGCTCGCCGACCAGCCAGCCGACCGCCCCGCCCGCATCGCCGTAGCTCATCGTGCAGGTCGGGCTGCCGTGGATGCCCAGCTTGTGTTCGATCGAAATGCAGCGCACGTCGTTCTTCGCGCCGGGTCTGCCGTCGGCGTCGAGCAGGAACTTCGGCACCAGGAACAGCGACAGCCCCTTCACCCCCGCCGGCGCATCCGGCAGGCGTGCGAGCACGAGATGGACGATGTTTTCCGTGAGCTCATGCTCGCCCCAGGAGATGAAGATCTTCTGCCCGAACACGCGGTACGTGCCGTCCGCCGCCGGCTCGGCGCGGGCGCGCGTCGCCGCGAGGTCCGAGCCCGCCTGCGGCTCGGTGAGGTTCATCGTGCTGCCCCACTCGCCGCTCACGACCTTGGGCAGCCAGGTCTGCTTCAGGGTGTCGCTCGCGGCGATGCGCAGCGCCTCGGCCTGGCTCACATTGAGCTGCGGCAGCATCGTGAAGGCCATGTTGGTCGAGAACCACATCTCCCACACGGGCGTGGACACCAGCTTGGGCAGCCCCTGCCCGCCGTAGTCGACCGGCAGCGACAGCCCGATCCAGCCGGCCTCGACGTATTGCTGCCACGCCTCCTTCCAGCCTTCGGGGGTCGTCACGCGCCCGTCCGCCTCCAGCCGGCAGCCCTGCAAGTCGCCGGCACGGTTGATCGGCGCGAGCACCCCGGCGGCGAACTTGCCGGCTTCGTCGAGGATGGCCTCGACGACGTCCGGCGTCGCCTCCTCGCAGCCCGGCAGGGCGGTGACGGCGTCGAGCCCGGCGAGCTCGCGCAGGATGAAGTGCATGTCGCGCAGCGGCGCGGCGTATTCGGTCATGCTTCAGTCTCCGGAGCCTGGCGTAGGGCGGATGAGCCGAGGGCGTTATCCGCCGCATGGTGCGCAGCCACTGGCCCACGCATGCGGCGGAAGGCGCTTCGCTTTTCCGCCCTACAATTTTGACGATTCACCGCGGCGCGAGCCGGATCGCCCCATCCAGCCGGATCGTCTCGCCGTTGAGCATCGCGTTCTCGACGATGGAGCGCGCGAGCTGCGCGTACTCCGCCGGCTCGCCCAGCCGCGGCGGGAAGGGCACGGACTCGCCGAGCGACTTCTGCACGTCCTCGGGCAGGCCCTTCATCATCGGCGTCAGGAACAGGCCCGGCGCGACCGTCACCACGCGGATGCCGAAGCGCGCCAGTTCGCGCGCGATCGGCAGGGTCATCGACACGATGCCGCCCTTCGACGCCGCGTAGCCCGCCTGCCCGATCTGGCCGTCGTAGGCGGCGACCGAAGCGGTGTTGATGATCACGCCGCGCTCGCCGCCGGCGTTGGCCGCGCCCTGCGCCATCGCTTCGGAGGCGATGCGGATCATGTTGAAGGTGCCGACGAGGTTCACATTCACGATGCGGCTGAAGGCGTCGAGCGGATGCGGGCCGTCCTTGCCCAGCACCTTCGCGGCGGTGCCGATGCCGGCGCAGTTCACGAGCCCCTGCAGGCCGCCGAAGCGCGACACGGCGAGTCCGACGCAGCCGCGCGCGTCGCCCTCCGTGGCGACGTCGGTGCGATGGAAGGCCGCGCGCGGGCCGAGTTCGTCGGCGAGCTTCTCGCCCGCCGCGGTGTTGAGGTCGGCGATGACCACATTGGCGCCGGCGGCGTGGAACGCGCGCGCGGTCGCTTCACCGAGGCCGGAAGCGCCGCCGGTGACAATGAAGGTGCTGTTTTCGAGTTGCATTTGATGTCCCTTATGTTCCCGCCAACAATCGCTTGATCTCGAATTGACGGCCGGTGTTCACTCCCTCCCCTTCAAGGGGAGGGTTGGGGTGGGGATGGGTTAAGCAGACGCGGCCGAAACCCATCGCCCCTTACCTCCCCCTTCAGGGCGAGGAACAGGGCGCCCGGGAAGCGTTCATGTATTCGTCGCCACATCAATAATTCCCGTTCTCGACCACGATCGCCACGCCCTGCCCGCCGCCGCAGCACGCGGACGACACGCCGAACTGCAGCCCGGCCTCGCGCAGCTCGCGCGCCACCGTCGTCGTCAGGCGCACGCCCGACGCGCCCAGCGGATGGCCGATCGCGATCGCGCCGCCATGCACGTTGCAGCGCTCGCGGTCCAACTCCAGCTCCCGCTCGCACGCGAGGTACTGCGCGCCGAAGGCTTCGTTGATCTCGACGCGCCCCAGGTCGCCGACTGTCAGCCCGGCCCGCGCCGCGGCGACGCGGATCGACGGCGCCGGCCCGATGCCCATGATCTCCGGCGGCACCGCGACCGAAGCGCCGGCGACGATGCGCGCGAGCGGCTTCACGCCGTGTGCCCGCACCCAGTCGCCGTGCGCGACGATCACCGCGGCCGCGCCGTCGACGATCGCCGAGCTGTTGCCGCCCGTCTGCACGCCGCCGAATGCCGGCTTCAGTTTCTGCAGGGTTGCCAGCGACGTCGGGCGCACGTGGCCGTCGCGATCCACGCACTCGACGCGATCAGCGAGCTTCAGCGCACGCGGGTTGTAACCCGGGAGCACCCAATTCGCATTGACGACTGACGCGACCTCGTCGGCGAAATACCCCGAATCCCATGCCGCGCACGCGCGCGCGAAGCTCTGCGCGGCGAAGTGGTCCACCTCTTCGCGCGAGATGCCGTAGCGCTTGGCGAGATTCTCGGCGGTGTCGCCCATGCTGTCGCCCGGCGCGGTGTCCTTGGTCGCCTCCCACAGGAAATCGCGGAAGTCGAGCTGCCCCATGCGAAAGCCCGCGCGGTGCGTGTAGGCGGCGATCGGGTTGCGCGACATCGACTCGGTGCCCACGCACAGCGCGACCTTCGCCTTGCCCAGCGTGATCTGGTCGGCGGCGGCGAGGATGGTCTCGAAGCCGGTGCCGCACAGGCGCTGCACCAGCAGCGCCGGCACGGCCGGGTTCACGCCCGCATACAGGCCGATGTGGCGCGGCAGGAAGTAGGCATCGAAGCTCGCCTGCGCCATGTTGCCGGCGACGATCGCATCGACCTCGCCGGCCGGGATGCCGCTGCGCTCGAACAGCGCACGCGCGGCGAAGATGCCCAGATCGGTCGGCGACACGTCGCGCAGCGGGCCGTTGTAGTCGGCGAAGGGCGTGCGCTGCCCCGCCACCAGCCAGATGTCGTCGTAGGCGCGCGCTTGCGCCGCGGCTTCGGATGCTGCGTAAGGATTCGTCATCGCTGCGGTCCCTGTCCCTTGCGTTGCAGGAAATGCCCGATGCGCTCGGCGACTTCCGGGCTGGTCTGTGTCAGTGCGGCGGTCAGCGATTCGACGAAGAGGCCGTCGTCGCTCGCCAGGTTGTCGATGCGCTGGACCGCGCTGACCATCGCCCAGTTCGCCATCGGCGCGTTCTCGGCGATGCGGCGCGCGAGCTGCTGCGCCTTCGCCAGCGCCTCGCCGGGGCCGACGAGGTAGTGCGACAGACCGAGACGCTGGCCTTCGTCGGATTCGAGGATGCGTCCGGTCAGCATCATTTCGCACATGCGCCCCGCGCCGATGATCTTCGCGACGCGCACCGACGCGCCGCCGCCGACGAAGATGCCGTGCCGCCCTTCCGGCAGCTGGTAGATCGTGTTCGGCTCGGCCACGCGCACGTGGGCCGAGGTCGCCAGCTCCAGCCCGCCGCCGATCACCGCGCCGTGCAGCGCCGCGACAACGGGAATGCCGCCGTTCTGGACGCGGTCGAACACGCGGTGCCAGCTGCGCGAGTGCTGCATCACGCCGAAGGGGTCGCGGTGCTGGTGCTCGGAGAGATCCAGCCCGGCGCAGAAGTGCTCGCCCTCGCCGCCGAGGACGATGGCCCGCGTCCCTTCGGGTACGGCCGCGAAAGCGGCATCGATCGCATTGAGCAGACGGTCGCTGATCGCGTTGCGCTTCGCAGGCCGCGCCAGCATCACCGTGTAGATGTTGTTTTCGAATGAAGTCTTAACCAGTTCTTCGCTCATGGGGCGATCCTTTCCACTTGTCGTGCCGCCTTTGACCGGGCGGCTCCGGTTCATGCAGTGACGACGGTCTTGTCCGGCATTTCCGCGTACAAGGCCGCAACGAGATCCTTGCGCCGCGCCAGCACCGCGCGCTGGTTGATGTAGCCCTTGTCGGTGATCTCGCCCGCCTCCACCGACGGCGGTTCCGCCATCAGCAGTGCGCGCGTCGGCACCGTCGAGGATCCGCCTCCGCCCTGCGCCAGCGCCGTCATCCCGAGACGCACCCGCGCCAGCACCGCCGGATTCGTCAGCACCTGCTCGACCGGTGCATCGGCGGGCAGGCCGGGGCACAGCGAGCGGCATTCGGAGACGTTCGGGAACACGAGGAAGCCGATCTCGTCGCGGTCGTGGCCGGTCACGACGATGTCCTGGGCGACCGGCTTCAGGGCGTCGATGCCCTTCACCCGCAGCGATCCCACATGCACCCAGGTGCCGGTCAGCAGCTTGAAGTCCTCGCCGACGCGGCCGTCGAACAGCAAGCCCTGCTCAGGCTGCGCCGGATCGACGAACTCGACCGCGTCGCCGATCAGGTAAAAGCCTTCCTCGTCGAAGGACTTGGCCGTGAGCTCGGGCTGCTTCCAGTAGCCGGGGAACACGTTCGGCCCTCTCACGCGCACTTCGAGCTTGTCCGCCGACGGCACCAGTTTCAGTTCGACGCCCGGCACCGGCACGCCGATCACGCCCGAGCGCACCGCCTGGAAGTGGCAGTCGGTCGCGAGCGGCGCGGTCTCGGTCGAACCCCACGACGACACCATCGTGACGCGGCGGCCGGTGGATTCCTCCGAGAGGTTCTCCAGTTCCGCCCACAGGTGCTGCGGCAGCGCGGCACCGGCGTAGAAGATCAGCTTCAGGCGCCCGAAGAAGGCCTCGCGCAGTTCCGCATCCCGGCGCAGTTCGGGCACCAGCATGTCGTAGGCGCGCGGCACGCTGAAGTAGATCGTCGGCGACACGTCCTTGAGGTTGCGCAGCGTCTTGCCCAGCAGCGCCGGCACCGGCTTGCCGTCGTCGATGTAGAGGCTGCCGCCGCAACGCAGCACCATGTTCAGGTTGTGGTTGCTGCCGAAGGTGTGGCTCCACGGCAGCCAGTCCACCAGCACCGGCGGCTCGTCCTTGAGGAAGGGCCACACCAGCTCCTTCGCGAGCTGGCTCGCACACAGCATGCGCTGCGTGTTGATGACGGCCTTCGGCGTACCGACCGAACCCGACGTGAACAGGAACTTGGCCGTCGTGTCCGGCGTGATGCGGTCGAAGGCGCGCATCACCGCGGCTTCGTCGCTGCTTGCCTCGCCATCACTTGCCTCGATATCCGCGAACCCCACGCACCCCGGCGCCTGCCCGCTGCGCCGGCCCGCCACCACGACGCCGTCGTGCAGCGGCCGGATCGCCTCGATCGCCGCGCCGAATCGCGCCACGTCATCCGCATACACGACGCCCGGCCGCATCAGCTCGATGTTGCCCTTGAGCTTGGCGAAGTCTTTCGACATCAGCGAGTTGCCGGTCGATATCGCGCACGAAGGCACACCGACATGCATCGCCGCATACATCAGCAGCGCATGCTCGATGGAGTTGTCGGACAGGATCACGACCGGCCGCTCCGCGGACAGGTTCTGCCCCAGCAGCCAGGTCGCGATCGCGACCACGCGCCGGCGCGCCTCGCCGTAGCTCACCCGGTCCCACTCGCCCGCCGCATTGCGCTCGGCGAGGAAGACGCGCTCCGGTGCTTCGCGCGCCCAATGCTCCAGCCACTCGCCGACGCAGCGCGCGTACGTCTGCGGCAGCGGGATGCCCGAGCGCAGGATGCGGCTGCCGTCGGGCCGTTCTTCGACATTGACGACCGGGCGCGCGAACATCGCCTCGGTCTCGTTGATCGCAGTGCTCATGAATCGTCCCCGCGTGCGCTGCTTACTTGATCAGCTTGTAGTTGCCGCTGTCGATCTTCACCAGCACGTGCGAGCGCTCGTCCAGGCCGAAATGGTCGTTGGCGTTCATGTTGTACACGCCGTGGCTCGCGATGACCTCCTTGTTCCCCTCGAGCGCGTCGCGCAGGGCCGCGCGGAATTCCGGGGTGCCGGGCTTGGCGCTCTTCAGCGCGACCGGTACCGCCTGCTCGATCAGCCGCCACGCGTCGAAGGCATGGCCGGCGAAGGACGAGAACGAGCCGCCGCCGTACTTTTCCTCGTACTTCGTCACGAGGCTCTTGCCCATCGCCTTGGACGGATGCGAATCGGCAATCTGGTCCACCACCACGACCGGCCCGACCGGGATGATCACGCCGTCGGCCGCCTTGCCCGCGACCTTGAGGAAGGCCTGATTCGCGACCGCGTGGGTCTGATACACCTGCCCCTTGTAGCCGCGTTCGACCAGCGTGGTCTGCGGCAGGGCGGCGGGGCTGCCGGAACCGGCAACGAGAATCGCGTCCGGCCGCGCCGACACCAGCTTCAGGATCTGGCCGCTCACCGAAGTGTCCGCACGCGCATAACGCTCGGTCGCGACCAGCTTGATCCCGGCCGCTTCCGCCTTGGCGGTCACCGAAGTCAGCCAGTCCTCGCCATACGCATCCGAGAAGCCGATGAAGCCGAGCGTCTTCACCCCGTTCTGCTTCATGTGCCCGACGACTGCAGCGGCCATCACGCTGTTCTGCTGCGGGGTGCGGAACACCCATTTGTTGCGCTCCGCAGGCAGCGACACCGGGCTGATCGTGACCTGCGGCGTGGCACTCTCGTTGGCCACCTCGGCCATCGCGGCGGTCGCCGGTGTCGTCGAGGAGCCGATCAGTACGTCCACCTTGTCCTCGCTGACCAGCCTGCGAGCGTTCTTGGTGGCCATGGTGGGATCGGTCGCATCGTCGAGTACGATGAAATTGACCTTCTCGCTGCCGATCTGTGCCGGCAGCAGCGCGAATACGTTCTTCTCCGGAATCCCGAGCGAAGCGCCCGGTCCGGTTGCCGACAGCGAGATGCCGATCGTGATGTCGGCCAGGGCCGGCGAGACGTACGAGGCAGCAGCCAGCGAGCACAGCACTGCGAGTTTCTTGACCTGCATGTTCACTCACTCCTTTGGTGTCTTTGCGCCCGACGGTGTCGGGTCGATTGGGTGGCGGTTCTGGCCGCTCTGTCGCCGGACCTCGCACGGAGCCGGCATGGTGTGAAAGTTAGCAGCGCTATTGTCACTTGTCAAACACTTGTTCGACTAGTTTGTTAACTTCCTTGTGCACTCCCGCGCACGACGTTCCGGCAAACGGAGATCCGCAACCGGAACCTCGCGTAAATCTCAGAAACTGTGCCGCATGCCGACGCCGATCAACCTCGTCGCCCCGCCACGCTCGGCCAACCCGTTATAGACGCTGCGCGCCACCGCATCGTCGTTGTCGGCGCGGATCACGCGCCCGTACAGCGCCGTGCGCTTCGAAAGGTCATGGCTGTAACCGAGGGCCCAGGAACGCGAATCCGACTGGCTCGCATCCGACCTGTAGGCAGCGTAGGCGACCTGCACGTTGCCCGCCGCGCCCACGGGGATGCGCACGCCGAGGTTCCACAGCCGTGCCTCCGCCGCCACGTCGCCGTCCAGCGACTGGTAGCTGCCGATCACTTTCACGAGCTTGAAGTCGTAGGACGCGCCGAGCATGTGCTCGCGCTGGCGCCGGTCCACGATGGGCGCGGCGACGGTGCTGGTGTCGAGGCGATGGAACACGTAGCCGACCGACAGCGGGCCGTTCGCATAGTTGATGCTCGCGCCGGCGAACTCGCCCGCGTTGCGGTTCACCGTGCTCTCCTGCCCCAGGCCGTACATCGCGCTGACCGTCAGCCCGCCCCAGTTCGGCGAGTTGTAGTTGATCGAGTTGTTCATCCGCCCCGGGCCGGTCGACACGATGCTCATGCTCCCCTGTGCCGCGAGCGCGGTGACCGGCGAAAACGGCCCGCCCATCAGCGCGTCGTAGCGCAACAGCGACATCCAGTACCCCGGCGAGTGCTGGCGCCCCGCCGTGACGGTCCCGAAGCCGCCCTGCAGGCCGACCAGCGACTGCCGGCTGAACAGCACACCCAGCGGCACGGTGCCGCCCGTATCGACGGCGATGCCGCTTTCCAGCCGGAACAGCGCCTTCAAACCGTTGCCCAGATCCTCGGTGCCATAAAAGCCGATGCGACTCGGCTCCAGCCCGCCGCTGTCGACCACCGTGAGGCTCTTGTGCTCCCCGCGCGCCTGCCCCACGAACATGTCCATCGCACCGTAGATCGTGACGTTCGACTGTGCGAACGCCGGTCCGGCAACCACCGCCAGCGCGGCAAACCCTGCAGCCATTCCAAGACCCTTCATGCCTCCTCCTTTGCCGTATCGATATATTTATGAGCGGACGACGGGCACAACACTGCGCCGCCCGCGTCGTCCGGCGCAGGCGGTCGAAAGCAATGAATGAGGGGATCAGGCCGCGAGCCTGTCCTGGTGCTTGCCGCCCAGCCCGAGATACGCCTCGATCACGCGCGGATCATCGGCGAGCTGCTTGGCCGGGCCTTCCATCGAGATCTCGCCGGTCTCCAGCACGTACGCGTAGTCGGCGACCTGCAGCGCCGCGCGCGCGTTCTGCTCGACCAGCAGGATCGACACCCCGCGCCGGCGCAGCTCGCTGATGATGCGGAAGATCTCGCGCACGATCAGCGGCGCGAG
>NZ_FTMD01000003.1 GCF_900156155.1 Aromatoleum tolulyticum | reverse complement strand
CCCATAGTCCTTCTTCAGAACCTCGATCACCGCTTCAAAGAATTGGGATTTTTCCCGCGCTTCCTTGAGCTGGACCTCCAGTTCCTTGATCCGTTGCTCCGGCGTGAGCGTCTGGCTGTTCGGTGATTGGGCAGGGTCACTCATACGACCGTAGTGTGCCATCGCACCCCAGCTCTGGCGACCGTGCTTGCGCAACCAGACCAGAACCGTCGACCGGCCTTGAATGCCGTAACGCTCCTGCGCCTGCTTGTAGGTCAGTTCGCCTTTTTCTACTTGCTCGACCACCGCCAGTTTAAAAGCCAGCGTGTAGTCCCGCTGTGTCCTCTTAATCCCCGTTTCCATCTGACTTCCCCTTTCTTTCCAGAAAAGGTGTCAACTTCTTTCAGGACGGGTCAAGTGCAACAAAAAAGCCGGCTCGAAAGCCGGCTTTTTTGCGTCGCTGGAAGAGCGTTACTTCTTGGCAGCGTCGGCGGCTGCAGCAGCTGCGTCCTTGGCAGCGTCGACTGCGGTGCCGGCAGCGGCAGCGCTGTCCTTGGCGGCTTCGACGGCGGTTGCAGCGGCTTCCTTGGCGGCTTCGGCCGGGGCAGCGGCGGGAGCAGCCGCCGGGGCAGCTTCCTGAGCGGGAGCAGCAGCCGGGGCGGCGGCGGGGGCTTCGGCCTTCGGAGCTTCGGCCGGCTTGCCGCAGGCGGCAACGGCGAGGGCGAGCAGGGAAGCAACGAGGAGCGACTGTTTCATGTTCGGTGTCCTTTCTTGTGGGGGCTAGATGGATGATCAGTTCCAGCCGGGCAAGCGTAAACGGAACCCCACCCGGTGAACCTCAGGAAATTCTAGCATGTGATTCGGTTGTGCCAATAGTTTATTGGTGCAACGCAATAAGGAAAAACGATAAGTCAAATACCAAGCGGCGTGCCGACAGCACTTGTCTCGCCATTCACCCAGAATGTTCCGAATTGCGTAGCGAGGTGTGCCAGCGTGCCCGATGCGTCGGTGCTGCTCTTCCCCCGCGGCAGATCCTGGTGGAAGCGGGTCACGAGGTGGCGGTCATCCGCGATCAGGAAGGGCTGGCTCCAGCCGCGTGCGCCAACGTCCGCGGTACGGACACTGGTGCAGTGTGCGTAGTGGCTGAGCAAGCGCGTGAGGCGAGGGCAGTCCTTTTGCAGCCAGGTGGTGGAATGCAGCAGGATGCGCAGAGTGTCGCGGCGCCTGCTCTGCGAGCACAGGCGCTCGAGTTGCTCGATTCCCTGCGGGCTTTCGAGACCCGTCTCGCGCAGGTCGGGATCGAAGATGATCACCGTTTGCTGCGCGTTCTCCAGGGCGTCGATGAGCGCTGCGCGGTATTCGCCGTAGCTGTCGAAAGTCTGTTCGCGTGGAGTATCCATGGTCGGGGCGTGCACGGTGGGCCGGGCGGGGGCGGGGGCGGAGGCCGGATGCAACCGCCTGTTTGCCGCCCGTTCGCAGCAATTATAGAACCCGGCGGGTAAAGCACTCTGCGAGTAGGTAAAATCGCGCTCTTTTGGGCGGACGCTTGATGCCGGTTGCTGTCATCGAATCACTGGACCATGAAGGGCGCGGCTTCACCCGTGTGGACGGCAAGGCGGTGTTCGTCGATGGCGCATTGCCCGGCGAGACGGTCGAGTACAGGGTGGTGCGCCAGAGGCCGAGCTACGACCTGGCCGAGCTGGAGCGCGTGCTCAAGCCCAGCGGGCAGCGGGTGGTGCCGCCCTGTCCGCATTACGGTACGTGCGGCGGCTGCTCGATGCAGCATTTCGATTCGGTGGCGCAGGCGGCGACGAAGCAGCGCGTGCTCGAGGATGCGTTGTGGCACATCGCCAAGGTCACGCCGGCAGTGATGTATCCGGCCATCCACGGGCCGGCATGGGGCTATCGTTACCGCGCGCGCATCGGCGTGCGGATGGTGCCGTCGAAGGGCGGGGTGCTGATCGGTTTCCACGAGCGGCGCAGCAGCTACATTGCCGACATGCAGAGCTGTGCGGTGCTGCCGGCGCATGTGTCGGCGCTGTTGCCGGCGCTGCACGAACTGGTCGCGGGACTGTCGATTCCCGACCGGCTGCCGCAGATCGAGATCGCGGTGAGCGAGGACATCACGGTGCTGGTGTTCCGCAACCTGATGCCGTTCACGCCGCAGGACATCGCGCGCCTCGCGGCGTTTGCCGATGCGCACGGCGTGCAGGTGTGGCAGCAGCCGGGCAGCCCGGCAACGGCGAAGCCGCTGCATCCGAAGAAGGGGCCGGGGCTCGCCTATACCCTGCCCGAGTTCGACGTCACGCTGGACTTCCTGCCGACGGACTTCACTCAGGTGAACGTCGACATCAACCGGCTGCTGATCCGGCGCTCGATGCAGCTGCTTGACCCGCAGCCGGGCGAGCGCATCGCCGACCTGTTCTGCGGTCTGGGCAACTTCAGCCTGCCGATCGCGCGCCGCGGGGCGCATGTGATCGGGGTCGAGGGCAGCGACACGCTGGTCGCGCGGGCGCTGAAGAATGCGCGGCGCAACGGCCTGGCGGAGCGGACCGAGTTCTACGCGGCGAACCTCTTCGAGACCACCGAGGACAGCCTCGCCGCGCTCGGCCGCCTCGACAAGCTGCTGATCGATCCGCCGCGCGAGGGGGCGATCGCGGTGGTCAAGGCGCTGAGCGAGCAGCAGATGCCGCCGCGCATCGTGTATGTGTCGTGCAACCCGGCGACGCTCGCGCGCGATGCGGCGGTGCTGGTGCGCGAAAAGGGCTACGTGCTGCGTGGCGCAGGGATCGCGAACATGTTCCCGCAGACCTCGCACGTCGAGTCGATCGCGCTGTTCGAGCGGGGCTGACATGCGAAGGCGGGGTGATATACTCCGCCGCTTCCGGAGGTGTGGCAGAGTGGTCGATTGCACCGGTCTTGAAAACCGGCAACGGGCAACCGTTCGTGAGTTCGAATCTCACCGCCTCCGCCAGATCCTGTCCATGTTCCCCGCATCTTCCGGCGACCGGATCTTCCACCCATCATTCTGCGCATGCCCCGCGTCATTCTCCTCAACAAGCCTTTCGGCGTGATCTGCCAGTTCACGGCGGAGCCGGGGCGGCCGACGCTGAAGGATTTCGTGGCGGTGCCCGGTGTGTACGCGGCCGGGCGGCTCGATACGGACAGCGAGGGGCTGCTGCTGCTGACCGATGACGGCGCGCTGCAGCACCGGATCGCGGATCCGCGCCACAAGCTGCCCAAGACCTACGTCGTGCAGGTCGAGGGGGAGCCGGACGAAGACGCGCTGGTGCGGTTGCGCGGGGGCCTGGATCTGGGGGATTTCGTGACGCGGCCGTGCGAGGCACGGCGTATTGCGGAGCCCGACTGGCTGTGGCCGCGCGATCCGCCGGTACGTTTCCGCAAGAGCGTGCCGACGTCGTGGCTGGAGATCGTGCTGCGCGAGGGGAAGAACCGGCAGGTGCGACGGATGACCGCGAAGGCGGGGTTCCCGACCTTGCGCCTGATCCGCGTGGCGATTGGAGCCTGGTCGCTCGCGGGTCTGCCGCCGGGGGCGTGGCGCGCCGAGGAGGTGGATGGCGGGCGCTTCGGCAGCGCAGCACCGGGGCGCAGGCCCGGATCCTCAGGCATCCGGCGTGCTTAGCCGCGCTGCGGTGCGCGCGGTAGAATCGCGCTTTCCCATTTATTCCCTCAGGGCTTGCCGGCGATGAATGTTCCGTCTCTTTTGGGCCGCTGTGCGGCGATCGTCACGCTGGCCGCCACCTTTCTGCCCGCGGCCCGTGCGGAATTGCCGATGGTGGAGCTGGGGGCGGGGATGCACCGCATCGAGGCGGAACTGGCGCATACCGATCAGGCACGCCAGATCGGCCTGATGAATCGCAAGGCGATGCCGCTGCAGCGCGGGATGGTGTTCGTATTCACGCAGGATGCGCGCCATTGCATGTGGATGAAGAACACGCTGATTCCCTTGTCGGTGGCATTCATGGATCGCGACGGGCGCATCCTGAACATCGCCGACATGCAGCCGCAATCGGAGGTCAGCCATTGTGCCGCGGCGCCGGCGCGCTTCGCGCTGGAGATGAACGCGGGCTGGTTCGCCGCGCGCGGCATCGGCGCCGGTACGGTGATCCGCGGCATCGACCGGCTGCCTGCCGGGCGCTGAGGCGTCGATGGCGGCGCGTCGGCCGCCGCAGTTTCCAAGACGCGATTTAGGGCTGTTTTCCCGCGCTTATCCGGCGGCGGGGCTTGCCGGTGTGCGGCGATAATTGCCGCACGTCGCCGAGTGTCCGTGCTGAACGGGCCGTATCCGGCGTGCAGGCAAGGAGTCGGCCGTGGCCGAAGACAGCGATCTCGAGAAAACCGAACAGCCATCGTCACGACGGCTGGAGCAGGCCCGCGAGGAAGGGCAGGTTCCGCAGTCGCGCGAGCTGTCGACCTTTCTCGTCCTGATCGCGGGCGTCGGTGCGCTGTGGATGATGGGGGAATGGATCTCGGGGCGCATGCTCGGCATGTTGCGCGCCGGCTTCGCGATCGAGCGGGCACGTGCCTTCGATGCGAAGCTGATGCTGGAGAGCTTCGGCGACCTGTTCACCGATGCGCTGCTGACGATGATGCCGCTGTTCGGCGTCCTGATGGTCGCGGCGATTGCGGCGCCGGTCCTGATGGGGGGCTTCGTGTTCGCGCCCAAGATGCTGGGGCTGAAGCTCGAACGCATGAATCCCATCCAGGGTATCGGCCGCATGTTCTCGATGCACGGACTGGCGGAGCTGGTGAAGTCGCTGCTGAAGGCGACGGTGGTCGGGCTGATGGGCGTCTACGCGGTGTGGCGCGAGCACGAGCACATCTTCGGCCTGACGGGCGAGGCGGTGGAAGCGGCGGTGCCGGACTTCCTCGAGATGGTGCTGTTCGCGACGTTGCTGATCATCATGGGGTTGGCGATCCTCGCGCTGATCGACGTGCCCTTCCAGCTGTGGCAGTACAACAAGAAGCTGCGCATGACGAAGGAAGAGGTCAAGCGCGAGAGCAAGGAACAGGAAGGCGATCCGCAGATGAAGGGGCGCATCCGCGCGATGCAGCGCGAGATGGCGCGCCGCCGCATGATGACGCAGGTGCCGAAGGCGGATGTGGTGGTGACCAACCCGACGCACTTCTCGGTGGCGCTGAAGTACGACGCGGACAAGATGCGCGCACCTATCGTCGTCGCGAAGGGCCGCGGCGAGGTCGCGCTGAAGATCCGCGAGTTGGCCAAGGAACACAAGGTGCCGATGCTGGAGGCGCCGCCGCTGGCGCGTGCGCTGTACAAGCACTGCGAACTGGAGCAGGCAGTGCCGGGGGCACTGTATACGGCGGTGGCCGAGGTGATGGCCTACGTGTATCAGCTCAACCACTGGATGGCTCACGGCGGGCTTCCGCCCGCGGCGCCCGGCAAGCTGCCGGTGCCCGCCGACATGGACCCCGGCGCGCCCGACTGAGCGGGCGTGCGGAACCGACGATGCGATAGAGGCTGGCAATGAACGATGTCCTCAACCTGCGAGCGCTGCTGACGCCGACGAACCTGCGGATGCTGGGTGCGCCGATCTTCATCATCATGGTGTTGTCCATGATGGTGCTGCCGTTGCCGGCGTTCGCGCTGGATGTGTTCTTCACCTTCAACATCGCCGTGTCGGTGATGGTGATGCTGGTGGCGATGTACACGCGCCGGCCGCTGGAGTTTTCGGTATTCCCGACCGTGCTGCTGGTGACGACGCTGCTGCGCCTGGCGCTGAACGTCGCGTCGACGCGCATCGTGCTGCTCGAGGGCCACACCGGCCCCGACGCCGCGGGCAAGGTCATCGAGGCCTTCGGCCACTTCCTCGTCGGCGGCAATACGGCGATCGGCCTGGTGGTGTTCGTGATCCTGGTCGTCATCAACTTCGTCGTCGTGACGAAGGGTGCCGGCCGGATTGCGGAAGTGAGCGCGCGCTTCACCCTGGATGCGATGCCCGGCAAGCAGATGGCGATCGACGCGGACCTCAACGCGGGGCTGGTCGACGAGGCGGAGGCGAAGCGCCGGCGCAAGGAGGTGGCGCAGGAGTCGGAGTTCTTCGGCGCGATGGACGGTGCGTCGAAGTTCGTGCGCGGGGATGCGGTCGCGGGCATCGTGATCCTGCTGATCAACATCGTCGGCGGGCTGCTCGTCGGCATCGTGCAGCACGACATGCCGGCCGGTATCGCGGTCGAGACCTACACGCTGCTGACGATCGGCGACGGCCTCGTCGCGCAGATCCCGGCCCTGATCATTTCGGTCGCGGCGGGCATGGTCGTGTCGCGCGTCGGCGACGACGCCGACGTGGGCGGCCTGGTGATCAACCAGGTGTTCTCGAATCCGCAGGTGCTGATGCTCGCGGCGGTGATCATCGGCGTGCTGGGCCTGATTCCCGGCATGCCGAACCTGGTGTTCATCCTGATGGCCGGCTCGCTCGGCTGGCTCGCATGGCGGCGCTTCGGCATCGTGCGCAGGGAGGCGGCCGCGGCAGCACGCGTGGCGCCCGAGGCTGCGGCGGCGGTGCCTGCGGCCGAGAGCCAGGAGGCGAGCTGGAACGACGTCGCGCCGGTGGACGTGCTGGGGCTGGAGGTCGGCTATCGGCTGATCCCGATGGTCGACAAGGGGCAGGACGGCGAGCTGCTGAAGCGCATCCGCGGGCTGCGCAAGAAGTTCGCGCAGGACGTCGGCTTCCTGTCGGCACCGGTGCATATCCGGGACAACCTCGAGCTCAAGCCGAACGCGTACCGCATCGCCCTGAAGGGGGTCGAGATCGGGTCCGGCGAGGCTTATCCGGGCCAGTTCCTGGCGATCAACCCGGGGCGCGTGACCGGGCCGCTCGCCGGGCGCGAGACGCGCGATCCGGCGTTCGACCTGCCGGCGTACTGGATCGACGCGAGCCAGCGCGAGCAGGCACATGCGCTGGGCTACACGGTCGTCGATGCGAGCACGGTGGTCGCGACGCACCTCAATCACCTGATCCTGAACTACGCCGCGGAGCTGCTCGGGCGCCAGGAGACGCAGGCGTTGCTCGACCACATCAGCAAGACGACGCCGAAACTCGTCGAGGACCTCGTGCCGGCGTTGCTGCCGGTGGCGACGGTGCAGCGCGTGCTACAGAACCTGCTCGAAGAGGGGGTCAATATCCGCGATATGCGCACGATCATCGAGACGCTCGCCGAGAACGCGCCGCGCACCCAGGATCCGCTCGAGCTTACCTCGCGTGTGCGTCAGGCGCTGGGCCGCTCGATCCTGCAGAGCCTGTTCCCGGGCAATGCCGATATCCAGGTGATGGCCCTCGATCCGGCGCTCGAGCGCATCCTCATGCAGGCGATGTCGACGGGTGGCGGCGATGGCGGCGTCATCGAGCCGAGCCTCGCCGACGGCATGCTGCGGCACGCGGCGGAGGTATCGCAGCGGCAGGAGGACATGGGGTTGCCGCCGGTGCTGCTGGTGCCGCCGCAGCTGCGCTGGCTGCTGTCGCGCTTCCTGCGCCGTGCGGTGCCTTCGCTCAAGGTCATCGCGAATTCGGAAGTGCCCGAGACGCGCACGATCCGCGTCACGGCGATGGTCGGCGGCGCCGCGCGCTGAGCGCTTTTGAGGAAACCGTCGCGGGCCGGATTTGCGGGGGGAAACCCGGTCTATTCCGCGCTATCGATCCGCCTCCCCGCCACCATAATCGGTTCCATGCTGCGCACAGAGCGCGGTAGTCGGGAGAACCACCATGAACGTCAAGCGCTACTTTGCCCCCTCCGCCCGTGAGGCCCTGCGTGCCCTGAAGGCCGAACTCGGTGCCGATGCCATCGTGCTGTCGAACCGCGCGGTCGAAGGCGGCGTCGAGATCCTGGCCCTGCCGGCAGACGACGTCGGATCGCTGCCGGGGACGCCGCGCGCTGCCGGCCCTTCGCCCCAGCCGGCCCCGCGGTCGGCCCCCGTTGCGCCCGCAGCGGCGGCCGAGGACGACGACTTCCAGGTGAGCCTGTCGGGACGCGCGCCCGCGGCTCCCGCCGCGACGCCGAAGCCGGCAAAGATCATCCGCCCGTTCAATCCGCCGCGCATGGAGACGGCCGACTATGTGATGCGTACGCGCGCCGCGGCTCTGAGCGAACAGTACTCGATCGATGACTGGAGTGCTCCCGATGCGGCGCCCGCTCCGCTTGCCGCGGCCACGGCGCCCGCTCCGAAGCAGGCGGTCCCGGTCGCAGCGCAGGTCCGCGCCGCCGAGCCCGCACGCGCGGTCGAGGACGAACGCATCCGTTCGCTGCAGGAAGCGAACGTCCAGCTGATGAAGGAAATGGCCGGTATCCGCAGCATGATCGAGCGCCAGCTCGCGGGTTTCGCGTGGGGCGAGACCCGGCGCAAGGCGCCCGCACGGGCGGATATCGTCGGCGAACTGCTCGAAGCCGGTTTCTCCAGCGTGCTTGCGCGCCGGCTGGCCGAATCCGTGGATGAGGAGGCTTCGCCGGAGGACGCCCGCGCTGCGGTGAAGAATGCCCTCGCGCGCGACCTGCGCGCGGTCGCGTCGGATGCGGACATCATCGACCGCGGCGGCGTGTATGCGCTGGTGGGGCCGACCGGCGTGGGCAAGACCACGACGACGGCAAAGCTCGCGGCACGCTGCGTGGTGCGCCACGGGGCGGAACGGCTGGCACTGATCACGACCGACGGCTACCGCATCGGCGCGCAGGAGCAGCTGCGCATCTACGGCCGCATCCTCGGCGTCCCGGTGTTCTCGGTGCGCGATGCGGCCGACCTGCGCCAGACGCTCGCCGAGCTGCGCAACAAGCACATGGTGCTGATCGATACGATGGGCATGAGCCAGCGCGACAAGATGGTGGCCGAGCAGGCGGCGATGCTCACCGGTGCCGGCGACGTGCGCCGCCTGCTGCTGCTCAATTCGACCTGCCGCGGCGACACGCTTGCCGATGTCGTGCGTGCCTACAGCGGGCCGGACCTGGCAGGCTGCGTGCTGACCAAGGTCGACGAGGCGGCGTCGCTCGCCCCGGCGCTGGATGTGGCCGTGCGCAACGACCTCAACGTATTCTATGTCGCCAACGGCCAGCGTGTGCCGGAGGACCTGCATCTGCCGAATCGCGCCTACCTGCTGCATCGCGCGCTGCGCGAGCAATCTGCCGAGTCGCCGTGGAAGCTGCAGGGCGACGAAGCGGCGCTGATGCTGGCGGCCGGCGGAGTCTGACATGATCGACCCGCGGGAAGACCAGGCGGCCGGGCTGCGGCGCCTGTTCCGGCGCGCGCCCCCGACGGTTGTCGCGCTGTACGCGACCGGACGCCGCCGTGCGCATGCCGCGTTGCAGGCGGCGCACCGTATCGCCGGGCACAGCCAGCGCGTGCTGCTGCTCGACGAGGTGCAGGGCGAGGACTCGCTGGCCGGGGTGCTCGGCCTGCCGGCCGGGGGAGATCTGTTGAGCGTGCTCGGTGGCCGCAGTTCGGTGCGGGAGCTCGTCCAGCCGGTGCCGGGCCTGCTCGGGCGCGTGCCGGTGGCCGCATGTGCTCTCGCATTGCCGCTGCTCGACGACGAACGGCGCGACTGCGTGCTCGATGCATTGCGCACGCTGCAGCGCCCCGCCAGCTTCATCCTGATCCATTCGGCGTGCGAAAGCGCCGCCGATCCGTCGCCCTTCGCGCTGGCGGCACCACGCCGTCTGGTCGTCGCCGAGGCGAGCCGCAGCGGTGCGACGGACGCCTACCAGGTGATCAAGGGCCTCGCCGTTGCCGGGGCGGGCTCGCTGCACGTGGCGGTGTGCGGTGCGCGTGGCCGTGCCGACGCCGCGGCATTCTTTCGCAGCCTCAACGAACTGGTGCGCCGCCACGTCGGGGTGCCCCTCGCCTGGCTGGGCGAGCTCGAGCGCGACGAGCTGGCAACCGGCCTGGGGCGCAGTGCGGCGGAAGCGTCTCCGCGCGATGCGGAAGCCGCCTTCCTGCGGCGCCTCGCGGCTTTCGGCAACGCACAGGCCGGCGCGGCGGCAATGCGCGGGAGACAGGCATGGGATTGAGCGCGTACCCGTTTGGCAAAAGCGGGCCGGCAGGGGGACAATGGAAATCCGCTGGTTTGCCCCCAGATGCGGAAACCCGTCCGGGCCGGAAGAAAATACAGGCGAAGTGGATGTACGACGCAGCAGGTAATCTCGACAAGAACCATCTGGTGGAGGCCTATGCCCCCCTGGTCAAGCGCATCGCCTATCACCTGATGGCGAAGCTGCCGGCCAGCGTGCAGATGGACGACCTGATCCAGAACGGCATGATGGGCCTGCTGGATGCGATCAGCCGTTACGAGGACGGGCTGGGCGCGCAGTTCGAGACCTACGCGGTGCAGCGCATCCGCGGCGCGATGCTCGACGGCCTGCGCGAGAACGACTGGCTGCCGCGCAGCATGCGGCGCGACATGCGCCGCATCGAGTCGGCGGTGCACGAACTCGAGCAGCGCAACGGGCGTCAGCCGAGCGAGGCGGAGCTCGCGGAGCTGCTGGGCATGCCGCTTGCCGAGTACCAGCGCATGCTGCAGGATGCGCGCGGCTACCAGCTCGTGCATTTCGAGGACTTCACCGACGGCGAGGGCGAGGACTACTTCGAGCGCCACCTCGGCGAGCACGAGTCGAATCCGGCCGACATCCTCGAGAAGGCCGACATGCGTAACGCGCTCGTGCGCGCGATCGAGGATCTGCCCGAGCGCGAGAAACTGATGATGGCGCTGTACTACGACGAGGAGCTCAACCTGCGCGAGATCGGCGAGGTGCTGGGCGTTTCCGAGTCGCGCGTGTGCCAGCTCCACAGCCAGGCTGTGGCGCGCCTGCGCTCGCGCATCGTGGGGACCGCGCGGCCAGCCGGCGCCACGACCGGGGCGCGTCGCGGACGGCCGCCGAAGAATCCGCCGTCCGGCGGCTGAGCGCGCCGGCCGGGGGACTGCGGACATGGACAAGATCAGCGTCGTCGGGCTCACCCTCGGCATCGCCGCCCTGATCATGGGGCAGGTGATCGAGGGCGGCCATATCGCATCGCTCCTCCAGCCCACCGCCTTCCTGATCGTGATCGGGGGCACGCTGGGGGCCGTGATGTTGCAGAGCCCGCTGAAGGTTTTCCGCGAAGGCATCCGCATGACCCGCTGGGTCTTCGTGCCGCCGCCGTCGAGCCATGCGGCGTTGATCCGCCAGGCGACGAGCTGGAGCCAGATCGCACGCAAGGAAGGGCTGCTGGCGCTGGAAGCGCAGATTCCGCGCATCAACGACCCGTTCACCCGCAAGGGGCTGCAGCTCCTCGTCGATGGCGTCGAGCCGCAGCGGCTGCGCGAGGTGCTGGAGGTCGAGATCGACGCCTGGGCGGCGCAGATGCGCCAGGGCGCGCGCATCTGGGAGGCCGCGGGCGGCTACGCGCCGACGCTGGGGATTCTCGGTGCGGTATTGGGCCTGATCCACGTGATGGAGAACCTGACCGATCCGTCGAAGCTGGGGGCGGGGATTGCGGTGGCCTTCGTCGCCACGGTGTATGGCGTGGGCTTCGCCAACCTGGTGTTCCTGCCGATGTCGAAGAAGCTGATGGCTTACGTGGCCGACGGCGTGTCGCAGCGCGAGATGCTCGTCGACGGGCTGGTGGGCATCGCCAACGGCGACAACCCGCGCATCATCGAGAGCCGCATGCAGGGCTACATGGCCTGAGCGTGCCGCGATGCGACGCCACCGCCGACACCGCCAGCTGGACGACGCGAACCACGAGAACCAGGATCGTTGGCTCGTGTCCTACGCCGACTTCATCACGCTGCTGTTCGCGTTCTTTGTCGTGATGTATTCGCTGTCGTCGGTGAACGAGGGCAAGTACCGCGTCCTGTCCGATTCGCTGATCAACGCCTTCCGCAACATTACCGTGAATGTGCCGGGCGACCCGGTGATCGCGCCGCCCCCGGCCGTCGCCCCGCCCAAGCCCGCGCCGTTGTCGCCGACCCCCGACGAAGAGGTCGAGAAGCGGCGCCGCGCCGAGTACAAGCGCATGACGACGATGGCCGAGGACATCCGCCGCGTGCTGACGCCGCTCACCCAGGGCGGGCAGGTCAGCGTGTCCGAGGGCGCGCGCGGGATCTCGGTCGAGATCAACGCCCGCGTGCTGTTCGCGCCGGGTGATGCGGTGCTTTCGGCGCCGGCAGTGGCGGCCCTGCGGGCCGTGGCCGAGGTGCTGGCGCGTGCCGAGTTCCCGGTCACGGTAGAGGGGCACACCGACAACATGCCGATCCGCACCGGGCGCTTCCCGTCGAACTGGGAGCTGTCCGCGGTGCGCGCCTCGACGGTCGTGCGGCTCTTCATCGAGTCGGGGGTGCGTGGCGACCGCCTCACCGCGGCCGGCTACGCGGACCAGCGGCCGCTTACCGACAACACCAACGAGGAAGGCCGCGCGCGCAACCGGCGCGTCACGATCCTGATCGAGTCGATGGTCGGCGAGCCGCCGCCACGCGCGCCGGGGCAGATCCGGGACGGCGATCCGCTCCGCGCTATCCTTCCCCCGGGTGAGGTGACGGAGCGCGAGGAAACGCCGCCGGCCCGCTGAGGTTCCCGAATCGCTTCCCCGCGGTTCAGGCGCTCGTGCGTGGCGCGAAGCGTTCCAGCACGTGCCCCGTCATGCCCTTGGCGAGCTCCTCCTCGCCGTAGAAAACCGTGCCGATGCCTTCCTTGCGCAGCAGCCGGGAGTCGTCCTCGCTGTGGCTGCGCAGGACGATCTCGATGGCCGGGTTGAGCGTGCGTGCCGTGGCGACCATGGGGCGGACGTTGACCGGGTCGGGTGTCGCGATCACCAGCATCGCCGCATTGGCGATGTGGGCCTGAATCAGCACTGCCGGCTCGGACGCGTCGCCCGCGACCGCCGCCACACCCTCGCTGCGCAACTGTTCGACCTGTTCGCGGTTCTGCTCGGCGACGACGAAGGGGATGCCGCGCGCGGCGAGCGCCTGTGCGATGCGCCGGCCGACCCGCCCGTAGCCGACCAGCACGACCTGGCCTTCGAGGTACCTGCGCTCGGTGCTCGTCGGCAGCTCGGCGTAGGGATCCTCGCGGCGCTCGAGCCGCCGCACGAACTCGGAGCGCTTCAGCGTCCATTCCCGGATCGGCCCGACCGACGCGAACACCAGCGGATTGAGCGCGATCGAGATCAGCGCGCCGGCGAGCACGAGGCTCATCCCGGTCTGCGGCAGCAGACCCAGCGTGAGGCCCAGGCCGGCGAGGATGAATGAGAACTCGCCGATCTGCGCGAGGCTCGCCGCGACCGTCAGCGCGGTGTTGAGCGGGTAGCGGAATGCGAGCACCAGCGCCATCGCGGCGAGCGACTTGCCGAGTACGATGATGAGCACCACGGCGAGCACCTGCAGCGGAAATTCGGCGATCACGACCGGATCGAAGAGCATGCCGACGGCGACGAAGAACAGCACCGAAAAGGCGTCGCGCAGCGGCAGAGACTCCTCGGCGGCGCGGTGGCTGAACTCGGACTCGCGCATCATCATGCCGGCGAAGAAGGCACCCAGCGCGAAGGACACGCTGAAGAGCTGGGCCGCGCCGTAGGCGATGCCGATCGCGGCGGCGATCACCGACAGCGTGAAGAGTTCGCGCGAGCCGGTGCGCGCCACCTGCCACAGCAGCCAGGGCAGGACGCGCCGGCCGGCGATCAGCATCAGCGCGATGAAGGCAGTGACTTCGAGGAGGGTCTTGCCGATCGTGCGCCACAGCGGGTCGCCGGCGTCGCCGGGCGCGGTGGTGGTCGCGCCGAGCGTGCCCGCGAGCGGCGGCAGCAGCACGAGGATCACGACGGTGGCGAGGTCCTCGACGACCAGCCAGCCGACCGCGATGCGGCCGTTCATGGTGTCGAGCACGCCGCGCGCCTCGAGCGCCTTGAGCAGCACCACGGTGCTCGCACACGACAACGACAGTCCGAACACCAACGCGGCGCCGGGACTCCATCCCCACCACCATGCGACCCCCGTGCCCAGCACCGTCGCGAAGCCCATCTGCACGACTGCGCCGGGCAGGGCGATGCGTCGCACCGCAAGCAGGTCGTCGAGCGAGAAATGCAGGCCGACGCCGAACATCAGCAGCATCACGCCGATCTCGGAGAGCTGGGAGGCGGTGTGGATGTCGGCGACGAAGCCCGGGGTTGCGGGGCCGATCGCGATGCCGGCGACGAGGTAGCCGACAAGCGCCGGCACTTTCAGGCGCTCGGCGACGAAGCCGAAGATCAGCGCGAAGCCGAAGGCTGCGGCGACCGTGGTGATGAGGGAGATGTCGTGGTCCATTCGGAGTCTTGGTTATGAGGGATGCAACAGCCACAACGACACACGCCGGCCTCGTGCGAGGCCGGCGTGTGTCGGGTGCGCTTCCTGAAAGACTACGTGGGGGCGAATGGGTTCCGGCCGCAGTTACGCGGCCGGCGAATCAGGCGGTCGTCAGGGCCGTGGGCGCGACCTTGGGCGTGAGTGCCATGCCCTTGCGCGCACGGCGATGGACGAGCGGCACGAGCTGGTTCGGCTTGAGTTCGACGGCGATGCTCTTGCTGCCACGACCGATGCCTTCGACCCTGAGCGTCGCGTCATCGGGCGGCACGGCCACCGCGACGAGCGCCTCCTTGTCGTCGAGCGCCATCACGATGACGCCGCGTCCGCCGGCCTGCACCTTCATCTCGCTGCGCATGAAGACCAGGATGCGGCCGTGCTCCGACACCGCGGCGATGCGCTCGCCCACGACGCGCGCCGGCACCAGCACCTTCTCGCCCTTCTCGAGCGTCATGAAGGCCTTGCCCGCGCGCTGGCGGCTGGTCGCGTCGGCGAGCGTGCAGATGAAGCCGTAGCCGCCGGAGTTGGCGAAGAACCAGCTCGACTCGGGCTCCGCGGTGAGTACCTGCGCCATCTTGCCGCCGTCCTGGAAGTCGACCAGCGTCGCGATCGGCGCGCCGTCGCCGCGCCCGCCGGGGAGATCCGACACGCGCACCGTGTAGGCGCGGCCGTTGCTGTCGATGACGACCAGCGGCCAGGTGGTGCGCGTCTCGATCACGGCGAAGGCGAAGTCGCCCGCCTTGTAGCTGATCGCCGCGGCGTCGATGCCGTGACCCTGGCGCGAGCGCACCCAGCCGTTCTTCGACACGATCACGGTGACCGGTTCGTCGGCCACGCTGATCTCGGCCGGCGCGACCGCGGCGACGGCTTCGATCACGGTGCGGCGATTGTCGCCGTACTTCTTCGCGTCGTCCTCGATCTCCTTGAGGATCAGCCGGGTCATCGCGGCGCGGCTGTCGAGGATGTGCTGCAGGCCGTTGCGCTCGTCCTTGAGCTCGGCCAGTTCCTTCTCGATCTTGAAGCCTTCGAGGCGCGCGAGCTGGCGCAGGCGGATCTCGAGGATGTCCTCGGCCTGCACGTCGGAGAGGCCGAAGGCCGCGATCAGCGCGGGCTTGGGCTCGTCCGACTCGCGGATCACGCGGATCACTTCCTCGATGTGCAGGAAGGCGATCATGCGCCCTTCGAGGATGTGGATGCGGCGGTCGACCTCGTCGAGGCGATGGCGGGTGCGGCGTTCGACGGTGACGTAGCGGAAGTCGATCCACTCGCGCAGGATCTGCACGAGGTTCTTCTGCTGCGGCCGGCCGTCGCGGCCGATCATCGTCATGTTCACCGATGCCGAGCTTTCGAGGCTGGTGTGCGCGAGGAGCACCGCCATGAACTCGTCGCGGCTCTGGCGGGACGAGCGCGGCTCCAGCACGATGCGCACGGGCGCCTTGTCGCTCGATTCGTCGCGCACGGTTTCCAGCACGCCGAGCACGAGCTGCTTGAGGTTCTTCTGTTCCTGGCTGACTTCCTTCTTGCCGGCACGCGGCTGCGGGTTGGTCAGCGTTTCGATCTCGGCGAGCACGCCGGCGGCGGAGACGCCGTGCGGCAGTTCGTCGATGATGACGCGCCACTGGCTGCGGGCGAGCTCCTCGACGTGCCAGCGCGCACGCACGCGCAGGCTGCCGCGCCCGCTCGCGTAGGCGTCGCGGATCGCCTCGGGCGAGGAGATGAGCTGGCCGCCGCCGGGGAAGTCGGGGCCGGGCAGCAGCGGCAGGACGTCGTCGAGTCCGGCCTCCGGGTGGCGGATCAGGTGGCAGGTGGCGTCGGCGACTTCGCGCAGGTTGTGCGGCGGGATCTCGGTCGCCATGCCGACCGCGATGCCCGAGGCGCCGTTGAGCAGCACGAAGGGCAGGCGCGCGGGCAGGAGCTGCGGCTCCTCGAAGGCGCCGTCGTAGTTGGGCACGAAATCGACGGTGCCGCGGTCGATCTCGGCGAGCAGCAGCTCGGCAATCGGCGTCAGACGGCACTCCGTGTAACGCATCGCGGCGGCGGAGTCGCCGTCGCGCGAGCCGAAGTTGCCCTGGCCGTCGACGAGCGGATAGCGCAGCGAGAAGTCCTGCGCCACGCGCACCATTGCGTCATAGACGCTGGAGTCGCCGTGCGGGTGGTACTTGCCGATGACGTCGCCGACGACGCGGGCGGACTTCACGTGCTTGGACGTGGCCGACAGGCGCATCTCGTTCATCGCGTAGAGGATGCGGCGCTGCACCGGCTTCATGCCGTCCTCGACCTGCGGCAGCGCGCGCGACTTCACGACGCTCATGGCGTAGGCGAGGTAGGCGCGTTCGGCGTAGCGGTCGAGCGCGAGGGTGCCGTCGTCGGGGGGCGGGGCGTCGTGGCCGCCGCCCGCGGCCGGAGGGGCGGGGGGCGCCGGTGGTGCGGCGTTGAAGAGATCCAGCGTGTCTGAAGTCATTGGGCGATGCGTCGAAAGGCTTGGGTGGGTGGCACGGCGTGAGGTCCGGGGCGCTTGGCCGGGACGGCGACGGCTGCGGGGCGATGTGGGCCGAGGGACGTCATCGTCCGGGCCGGGATACCGCGTCGGCAACGAATTGCGCCGGCGCGCCGATCAGCTTAGAGTCATTCGACCGCCTGCCAGCGGCAGCGCGCATTCTGGCAGCGTTCCGGGCTGAAGTTCAAGGATGTCGAGCGCGTCGGGCGTGAGCCGCGGTCACGTCCTCGGTTTTTGTGGTGCTTCCCCGGTGCGATCGCCGTGCGCTTCCGACCTTGCCGATCTCGTCCATGAACCTGCGTTTTGTCGAAGCCTTCCTGTGGGTCGCCCGTCTGAAGAGCGTCACCCGCGCCGCGGACAAGCTGTGCCTGACCCAGTCGGCGGTGTCGAGCCGCATCGCGAGCCTGGAGGAGGAGCTGGGCGTGGCGCTGATCGACCGGCGCGAACGGCACTTCCGCCTGACCAATGCCGGCAACCGCTTCCTCGTGTTCGCCGAGCGCCTGCTCGACATCCAGCGCGAGTTGAAGAGCGAGATCGGCTTGCCGGAGCCGCAGGCGATGACGATGCGCATCGGCGGCATCGAGTCGGTGCTGCACACCTGGCTGATCCCGCTCGTCGAGCATCTGCGCCGCACGCAGCCGCACATCGAGTTCGAGCTGACGGTGGAAATGACGCCGGTGATCACCGAGCAATTGCGGCGCGGCGGCCTCGATCTTGCGTTCGCGGCACTGCCCGCAGTGGGCGAGGGCATCCGCGTCGCGGAAATGCCTTCGCTGGAGATGGTGTTCGTCGGGCGTCGGGCCGATGCGGAACGCGCAGGCAGATGGACCTTGCCGGAGATCCTTGCGCACGACGTGCTGACCTTCCAGCGCAGCTCGCAGCCGCACGTTGCGCTGCTCGAGCTGATCCGGCGCGCGGGCCTCGAGGGCGGGCGCATCCATACGATTTCGTCGATCTCGGCGCTGGTGCGCATGGTGGAGGGCGGTTTCGGCTTCGCGACGCTGCCGCTGGCGACCATGCCGACCGTCGCCAGGGGGGCTGATGTCGCGGTGCTGGATGCCGAGCCCCGGCTCGAGCCCTTGCCGATCCACGCGTCCTACTGGGCCTACCCGTCGGCGCCGCAAATGGAAGCAGCGGTGCAGGAGGCGATCGCTTTCGTGCGGCGGTTTCCGGTCGACGGCGTGGAAGCGTCCGACGCGCCCGGCTAGGCGAGGAAAATGCGCGCAGACCATCGAAAAAATCGATGAACTCACAAAGAAATTTTGCGTTTGTGTAGCCTCCGGGCGCCACCGATACTTTGCTTACGACGCGATCACAGCGTCGGGTAAAGGACGAGGAGACATTCGGTGGAAAACAATCGAGACGGCGCGTTCGCGTCCGCTGCGGAGCTTACGACCGGGATCGCGGCGCGCAAGGCGATCCGTGCGGGGCAGTGGACTTCGCATACCAGCGGCCTCGCGCCGGGCCATGTGCAGGGCAACGTGGTGATCCTGCGCGCGGCCGATGCCGACGACTTCCTGCGCTTCTGCCTGCGCAATCCCAAGCCCTGTCCGCTGCTGGCGGTGTCCGAACCGGGCGAACCGCTGCTGCCGACGCTCGGCGCGGACGTCGACATCCGCTTCGACGTGCCGCGTTACCGCGTGTGGCGCAAGGGCGAACTTGTCGCCGAGCCGACGGCGATCGCAGAGTTGTGGCAGGCGGACTTCGTGACCTTCGTGATCGGCTGCTCGTTTTCCTTCGAGCAGGCGCTGCTCGACGCGGGCATCCCGCTGCGTCATGTGGCCAACGGCCGCAATGTCGCGATGTACCGCACGAACATCCCGACCACGCCGGCGGGCAAGTTCCACGGTCCGCTCGTCGTGTCGATGCGGCCGATGACGGCGGCCAACGCGATCCGTGCGATCCAGGTCACGTCCCGCCTGCCGAACGTGCATGGCGCGCCGGTGCATTTCGGCGACCCGGCCGAGATCGGCATCGCGGATCTGGCGAAGCCGGATTTTGGCGACCCGGTCGAGATCCTGCCGGGCGAAGTGCCCGTCTATTGGGCCTGCGGCGTCACACCCCAGGCCGCGGTGATGGAGGCCAGGCCCGAGCTGTGCATCACGCACGCGCCGGGAGCGATGCTGGTCACCGATCTGCTCAATCACCAGCTCGCCTTTTCCTGAACCGAACCTGTTTTCGTCGCACCCCGGCACAGACCGGGGGGACGTGTGTCGAACACCAAGAGGAGACTCACCATGTGGCTTCGTGAAACCAGCCAGAACGAACGCAAGACCCTGACCGCGGCGTTTGCCGGGTACGGCGTCGATGCGTTCGATTACATGATCTATACGTTCCTGATCCCGACGTTGATGGCGGCGTGGGCGATGAGCAAGGTCGAGGCCGGCTATATCGCGACCGGGGCGCTGATCACGTCCGCGATCGGCGGCTGGGCCGCCGGGGTGCTCGCCGACAAGTACGGGCGCGTGCGCGTGCTGCAGTGGACCGTCATCTGGTTCACGCTATTCACCTTCCTGTCGGGCTTCACGAACTCGTTCGAGCAGCTGTTCTTCACCCGCGCGATGCAGGGCTTCGGTTTCGGCGGCGAATGGTCGGTCGGCGCGGTGCTGATCGCCGAGATGGTCCAGGCCAAGAACCGCGGCAAGGCGGTCGGCCTCGTGCAGAGCAGCTGGGCCGTGGGCTGGGGCGCAGCGGCGATCGCCTTCTGGGCGGTGTATGCGATGCTGCCTGCCGAGCAGGCATGGCGCGTGCTGTTCTGGATCGGCATCCTGCCGGCGGTGCTGATTTTCTACATCCGCCGCAACATCCACGACCCGGAAGTGTTCCACGTCGCCCGTGCGAAGGTGAAGGCCGAAGGTGGCGGCAACTTCCTGCAGATCTTCTCGCCGCACCTGCTGCCGACGACCATCTTCGCCAGCCTGCTGTCGACCGGCATGATGGGCGCCTACTATGCGGTCACGACCTGGCTGCCGACCTTCCTCAAGGTCGAGCGCGGACTGTCGGTGCTGGGCACGAGCGGCTACCTGCTGGTGCTGATCGTCGGCTCCTTCGTGGGCTACCTGACGAGCGCCTGGTTGTCGGACCACCTTGGCCGCCGCCGCTGCTTCATGCTCTTCGCGACCTGTGCCGGCGCCTTGGTCTACAGCTATACGCTGCTGCCGATCACCGACACGATGATGCTCTTCCTCGGCTTCCCGCTCGGCTTCTTCCTGTCGGGCATCTTCTCCGGGATGGGCGCCTTCCTCGCCGAACTGTTCCCGAACGAGCTGCGCGGCTCGGGCCAGGGCTTCTGCTACAACTTCGGGCGCGCGGTCGGCGCGACCTTCCCGGCGCTGGTCGGCTACCTCAGCACCAGCATGCCGCTCGGTGAAGTGATCGGCATGCTGGCGGCCGGCGGCTACGTGCTCGTGATCCTCGCCTGCCTGCCGCTGCCGGAAACGCGCGGCCGGGACCTCGTCCTGCAGAACTGAGCACGCCGTCTCTCCGGCCGCAAGGTTTCCCGCGCCGTCCTGCACGGCACGGCGCGGGCAGCCACGCATCCAAGTCACTGGGCGCACGCCCTCTCCAGCGGAATAATCCCGCCATGACTACTGACCTTGCTCACCCGCCGGCGCGTCTGCTGAGCGTCGGCGACGCCGCCTGGACCGTCGAGTTCGGCAATGCCATCGACCCCGCCATCCACGGCCGCGTGCTCGGCTTCTCGAGCCTGCTCGACGCGCTGTCGAGCGACGGGCGCCTCGAAGGCGTCGTCGAATGGGTGCCGACCTTCCGTTCGGTGACGGTGCATTTCGACCCGCTGCGCGCCGACGCGCTGGCGCTGCACGATTTGCTCG
Organism: Aromatoleum tolulyticum; assembly: GCF_900156155.1. Taxonomy (GTDB): domain Bacteria; phylum Pseudomonadota; class Gammaproteobacteria; order Burkholderiales; family Rhodocyclaceae; genus Aromatoleum; species Aromatoleum tolulyticum. The sequence continues at coordinate 380,202 of NZ_FTMD01000003.1, read as the reverse complement.
CGGAGCTTGCCGGCAAGAGCGGCAGCCTCTCCGCGGCCGGTTGCCGTTGGCACATTCCGGTGTGCTTCGATGCGAGCTGCGCTCCGGATCTCGACGAGGTCGCTGCCGCCAAAGGGATGGGGCGCGAGGACGTCGTGCGCCTGATGACCGAGACGGTCTTCACCGTCTACATGCTGGGTTTCCTGCCCGGCTTCCCCTACCTCGGCGGCCTGCCCGAAGCGCTCGACATGCCGCGGCTGGCGACGCCGCGCAAGGTCGTGCCGTCGCGCTCGATCGCGATCGCCGGCCGCATGTGCGCCGCCTACCCGTGGCAGAGCCCGGGCGGCTGGCGGCTCCTCGGGCGCACCCCGGTGCGCCTCTTCGATCCGGCCAACGCGCGCCGGCCGGCCCTGCTCGCGCCGGGCGACCAGGTCGTGTGGCAGGCGATCGACACCGACACCTACGAAGCGCTCGACGAGGAATGCGCCGCCGGCCGGTTCGATCTGTCCTCGCTGCTGAAGGAAGGAGAGGCGACATGAGCGCGGTCGTCGAGGTAGTCGATGCGGGCCTCGCTGTCAGCGTCCAGGACCGCGGCCGCACGGGCTTTCGCAACATCGGCGTGCCCGTGTCCGGCGCGCTCGATGTGGTGCTGATGGCCGCGGCCAACGCGCTCGCCGGCAACCCGTCGGAGGCGGCGGTGCTCGAAGTGGGGTTGAGCGGGCCGTCGCTGAAGGCCTTGTCCGGCACCGTGCGCATCGGTCTCGCCGGCGATATGGGGGCTCAGGTCGTGAATACGCGCGGCCAGCTGCTCAAGGTGGCGCCGTGGCGGACGGCGACACTGTTTCCGGGCGACATCATCCGCATCGGCGGGGTGTCGCACGGTGTCGGCTATGTCGCGCTCTCGGGCGGCGTGCAGGTGCCCGCGCAACTCGGCAGCCGTTCGACCTATCTGCGCGCGGCGATCGGTGGCGTGCAGGGCAGGGCGCCGAAGGCCGGCGACCGCCTGCAATGCGAGGCGGTGCGCGGCGATCCTTGGCTCGAATCCCGTGCGCAGGCGCCGTGGCATCACGAGACCGGGCCGATCCGCGTGATCCTCGGGCCGCAGGAGGACCACTTCACGCCGCAGGCGCTGGAGACTTTCCTGACGCGGCCCTATGCGGTGACGCGTGACATGGACCGCATGGGATTGCGTCTCGAAGGCGATACGCTCGCGCACAACGAGCAGGGCGCCGAGATCGTGTCGGATGGCGTCGCGCCGGGCACGATCCAGGTGCCGGCGAACGGTCAGCCGATCGTGCTGATGGCCGACTGCCAGACATCGGGCGGTTATCCGAAGATTGCGACCGTGATCCGCGCCGACCTGCCGCGTCTCGCGCATCTGCGGCCCGGTGACGAGCTGCGCTTCGTCGCGGTCAGCCATGCCGAGGCCGCGGCTGCATTGCGCGAGCAAGTGCAGCGCCTTGCCGACTGGGTCGGCGCGATCCAGAACTTTCGCCCGCCCGGCGTCATCGACGAGGCGGCGCTGTACGGCGCGAACCTCATCTGCGGCGTGGTGCGCGGCGACGAATGGGCCCTGCATGGCGTCGATTTCAATCATTACTGTGGAGCACAGCATGTCTGAGCGCATCAACCTCAACGCCGACCTCGGCGAAAGTTTCGGCGCCTGGCGCATGGGCGACGACGCGGCAATGCTGGAGGTCGTGAAGTCGGCCAACGTCGCCTGCGGTTTCCACGCCGGCGATCCGCTCGTGATGCGCCAGACCGTCGCAACCGCGAAGCGCTGCGGCGTGAGCCTCGGCGCGCATCCGGGCTTCCCCGACCTGCAGGGCTTCGGCCGCCGGCGCATGGACGTGCCCGCGACCGAACTCGAGGCGATGCTGATCTACCAGATCGGTGCGCTCGCCGCGCTCGCGCGCGCCGAAGGGACGACGGTGACCCACGTCAAGCCGCACGGCGCGCTGAACAACATGGCCTGCGCCGACGCGAAGCTCGCGGCGACCGTCGCGCGTGCGATCCATCGGCTCGACCCGGACCTGATCCTGCTCGCGCCGGCGCTGTCGCAGCTCGCGGTCGCGGGGCGCGAGGCGGGTCTGCGGGTGGTCGAGGAGATCTTCGCCGACCGCGCCTATCTGGACGACGGTAACCTGGTGCCGCGCTCGCAGCCGGGCGCGATGATCCACGGCGCCGAGGCCTGCCTGCGCCATGTGCTCGACATGCTCGGAGCCGGCGCGCTGATCTCGATCAATGGCAAGCGCCTGCCCGTGAAGGCGCAGAGCATCTGTGTGCATGGCGACGACGCCGATGCGGTGGCGACCGCGCGGGCTCTGCGCGAAGGGCTGCAGCGCGCCGGCTACGAGCTGGTGGCGATCCCCGAACTCGCCTGATCAAGCGAGCGCGAGCAGACGCGTGACGGCGTCGGCGAAGTCGTCGGCGACGAGCGTCGGACGCACGTCCGGGGCGTCGTCGTCGCCGGGGCGGAACTTGCCGGTGCGCACGAGGATGGCCGGAATGCCCGCCGCGAGCGCCGCGCCGACGTCGTCGTGCAGATCGTCGCCGATCACCACCGCGTCGGCCGGCGCGACACCCAGTTCGGCGAGCGCGGTGTGGAAGAAGCCCGCCGCGGGCTTGCCGACGATCTCGGCGCTGACGCCGCTGCTGAACTCGAGCCCGCTCACGAAAGCGCCCATGTCGAGCGACAGGCCGTCCTCTTCCATGAAGTAGCGATTCTTCGCCATCGCGATGAAGGCGCCGCCGGCCATCAGCAGGCGGAACGCAGTATTGAGCTGCGCGTAGTCGAGATGGGGGCCCATGTCGCCCATCACGACCGCATCGGGAGCGTCGGCGCTCGGGCCGATTTCCGCCGCGAGGTCAGGGTGGACGAGATACAGCGGCTTCAGGCCGCGCTGGCGCACGAGCTGCTGCGCCGCGTGCGGAGCGGTCTGGAGCTCGTCTTCGGCGATCGCGAAGCCCATTCGCTGCAGCTTCGCGACCAGCGTGCGGCGTGGCGTGCGCGTCGTGTTGGTGAGAAAGCGCAGCGGCATCCCGGCGGCGCGCAGGCGGGCGAGGGCGTTCACCGCGCCGGGGATGGCCTGCTCGCCGACATGCAGCACGCCGGCGAGATCCACCAGTACGGCGCGGGGACGCCGAACGAGGAGGGGGGCAGGGTTCGCGGCCATGAAGGGTTACTCGAAAACGGGACGGGCGTTTCCGTTATAGGAGCCGTGATGCGACGCAGCAAGGCGCCGCCATCGAGGCTCCGACTCAGATGTCGGCCTCGACCGTATCGCCCTTTTCCTCCATCCACGCGCGGCGGCCCGAGGCTTCGCCCTTGCCCATCAGCAGCGTGAACATGCGCAGCGTCTCGTCGAGCGCGTCGGGGCGCACGTGCACCGGCAGCACGCGCCGGGTCGCGGGGTCCATCGTCGTCTCGCGCAGCTGGTCGGGGTTCATCTCGCCCAGGCCCTTGAAGCGGCCGACCTCGATCGACTCCGGCTTGAAGCCTTCCTTCTCGACGCGGTCGCGGATCGCCGCCAGTTCGCCGTCATCGAGCGCGTAGAGGCGGCGCGCCGGGCGCTTCTTGCCCTGCGCCGGGACGTCGACGCGATACAGCGGCGGCTGGGCGACGTAGATGTGGCCGCGCGTGATGAGTTCCGGGAAGTGGCGGAAGAACAGCGTCAGCAGCAGGGTCTGGATGTGCGCGCCGTCGACGTCCGCGTCCGACATGATGACGACCTTGCCGTAGCGCAGGCCCGACAGATCGGGGTTGCTGCCCGCGGCATGCGCGTCGACGCCGAGCGCGACCGCGATGTCGTGGATCTCGGCGTTCGCGAGCAGCCGGTCGGGGTCGATCTCCCACGCGTTCTGCACCTTGCCGCGCAGCGGCAGGATCGCCTGCGTCTCCTTGTTGCGCGCCATCTTCGCCGAGCCGCCTGCGGAGTCGCCCTCGACGAGGAAGAGCTCGTTGTCGGCGATGTCCTCCGATTCGCAGTCCGAGAGCTTGCCCGGCAACACCGCGACGCCCGAGGTCTTCTTCTTCTCGACCTTCTGCGCGCTCTTCTGCCGCGCGAGGGCCTGCTTGATCGACAGCTCGGCGATCGCCTTGCCGGCCTCGACATGGTTGTTGAGCCAGATCTCGAAGGGATCGCGGATCATCGACGAGACGAGCTTGACCGCCTCGCGCGAGTTGAGCTTCTCCTTCACCTGGCCCTGGAACTGCGGGTCCAGCAGGCGCGCAGAGAGCACGAAGCTCATGCGCCCGGCGACGTCATCCTGCTGCAGCTTCACGCCGCGCGGCAGCAGCGCATGGTGCTCGATGAAGCTCTTCACCGCGTCGAACACGCCCGCGCGCAGGCCGCTTTCGTGCGTGCCGCCAGCGACGGTCGGGATCAGGTTCACGAAGGACTCGGACGGTACCGACTGTTCGAACCAGCCGATCGCCCAGGCTGCGCCTTCGCCGGGCGCGAACGTCGCGTCGTCCTTGTCGGCGTACTTTTCGGCGGTGTAGAGCGGCGCGACCGGCTCGAGGTCGCCCGCCTGTTCGCGCAGATAGCCGGCCAGGCCGTCCGGATAGGACCAGGTCTTGGTCAACGCCGGACCGCTCGCCTGCTCGATATCGAGCCGCACCGACACGCCCGACAGCAGCACCGCCTTGGAGCGCAGCAGGCGCTCGATCTCGTTCTGCGGCACGCGCGGATTTTCGAAGTACTTGCCGTCGGGCCACGCGCGCACGCGCGTCCCGGTCTGGCGTCCGCACTCGCCGACGACCGAGATCGCGCCGATGTTCTCGCCGCCCTCGGCAAAGTCGATGCGGTGGATCTTGCCCTCGCGCTTCACTTCGACTTCGACGCGAGTGGAGAGCGCGTTCGTCACCGCGACGCCGACGCCGTGCAGGCCCCCGGAGAACGCGTAGGCGCCGTTGCCGTCGCGCTTGTCGAACTTGCCGCCCGCGTGCAGGCGCGTGTAGGCGAGCACCACGACCGGCACGCCTTCCTCGGGGTGCAGGCCGACCGGGATGCCGCGACCGTCGTCGGCGACGCTCACCGAGCCGTCGAGGTGCAGCGTCACGTGGATTTTCTTCGCAAAGCCGCCGAGCGCCTCGTCGGCCGAGTTGTCGATGACTTCCTGGATGATGTGCGTCGGCGAGTCGGTGCGGGTGTACATCCCGGGGCGCTCGCGCACCGGTTCGAGTCCCTTGAGGACGCGGAAGGACGATTCGTCGTATTGCTTGCCTGTCATGGTGTCTGGGCTGTGTCGCGGGCCGGCGGAGGCCGGCAGGCGTGCAAGGATACCTGCTGGGCAGCGATCTGGCACGGAGGTGATGCTCCGCGCGATCGCCGTGGCCGCTAATATGAGGCTTTGCGGTCGTCGAGGGCGCGGGCATGCAGCATTGCTTTACCTACGGTTCGCTGATGTGCGAGGACATCATGGCCGCGGTGAGTGGCACGCGCTGCAGCTTCGTTGCAGCCTCGCTGGACGGGTATCGGCGACAGCCGGTGCTCGGCCAGGCCTATCCGGGGATGGTGTCGGCGGCGCGGGCCGGCGTGCAGGGGGTGTTGTATCTGGATCTGCCGGCATCCGCGTGGCCGCGGCTGGACCGTTTCGAGGGCGAGGAGTACGAGCGCCGGCAGGTCGTCGTGCGGCTTCAGGACGGGCGGGTGGAGACGGCGTGGACCTACGTCTTCCGGCCGGAGTGCGCGGGGCGGCTCGTGGATGGGGAATGGGATTTCGAGCGTTTCCTGCGTGCCGGCAAGGCAAGCTTCACCGCGCAATATGTCGGTTTCGACGACCGGGCGGGCGACAAGTCGGCGTGAGGTGCCCCAGGCAGGGCGCGAGACGGGCGCCGCGCGCTATCGCTCCTTCTGCTGCTCCTCCCTGCCGCGCCGGTCGCGTTCCTCTTCCTGCGGCGGCTGTTTGCGTCCCCGCTGCTCCGTGCGGCCTCCCCGGTCCTGAGGGGGGCGCTCGTTCATGCGCGGACCACCCGTCTGGCGATCACGCATCTCCCTTTCCCGCATCCGCTCTTCGCGCCCGGGGTCCATCCGGCGCGGTTCCATCTGTCGGGGCTCCCGCTGCCGGGGTTCCATCTGCATTGGCTCGGCCCGCCGCTGAACCGGACTGCCCTGCCGGGATTCCGCGTCGGGCGCCGAACGCCGCCGATCCTGCTCCATCGTGCGAGGAGGGCGCTCGCGGCGCGCGGTTTCGCGGTCGTCGCGCTCGGGTCCGCGCGTTCTCGGGGGCGTCGGCTGGGGCAGGAACTCGCGCGCTGCGGCGTCGCGCGGCCGATAGCGGTAATGCTGGCCGCTCAGGTCGCGCTGTTCGCGGATGTCGCGCGGATACCGGTCGCCCGAGTATCGTCGCTGATAGATCGGGAGCGGCGCCGGCGGCGGTGCGGCGCGGCGGTCCCAGCGGTTCCAGTCCCGTCGGTGTTCGGCCCAGTCGTCGCCCCAGTGTTCGTGCCAGCGCGGCGGAGCCTCGCGGCGCCAGCTGCGGAAATAGATCGGCGGATCGCGGTAGTAGCGCACCGGAATGCGCAGGATGAACACGGGCACGGCTATTGGCGCGACAAGCGTCCACGGACCGTTGTACCAGGAGCTGACGTACCAGTCTTCACCGTAGAACACCCAGTACAGGCCGTCGTAGAAGAAGAAATTCCCGGCCACCCGCGGCGCGTAATACACCGGATAACCGGGCACCCGCACGAGTTGTGGATATACGGGCAGGTTGATGCCGATGGATACCTGGACCGAGGCCGTCGCCGGAGTGACTCCGGCCAACAACAGCCACAACACCATCAATAGCATGCGCATGGTCATTTCTCCCTCGGAGCCGCCTCGCGCGCGATGCTGTCGATGTGCTTGCTGTCCTCGCGTGGATCAACCCCGGAAACGCGCGCTCCGTCCGGGCTTCGCAAAATGGGATGAAAGCGTGAACGACAAATTTCCCGCATCATGCGGGCGGAATGAGGCGGACAGGGCGACACGCGAGCGCCAATTGGGCGCTCTTGTACATTTATAGGCCGTCTGCCGTCTGCATGCCATCACTTTCTGTCGCCAACTCCTGCGAAATTGCAAGCAAATGCTGGTATGGGCAGGTACGGCGAAGGGGCTGACGCCGACCGGCGATGCACGGTGGGAAATGTCGTTCGTATAGTCGGGGCGGCTGGGGGGCGGATTCCGGACAGCTCGACGCCGCTACTGGCCACGCATGAAGAAGCGGTCCAGGTCGCCCATCGTGAGCTGGGTCCAGGTCGGGCGGCCGTGGTTGCACTGGTCGGCGCGCTCGGTCGCCTCCATGTCGCGCAGCAGCGCATTCATCTCGGGAATGGTCAGGCTGCGGTGTGCGCGCACGGCGCCGTGGCAGGCCATCGTCGCGAGCAGTTCGTTCCTGCGTGCCGTGACGACTTCCGAGGCGGGGTATTCGCGCAACTCTTCGAGCAGCTTCCGCAGCAGCTCCGCCACGGGCGCGTTCGCCAGCAGCACCGGCACCGCGCGCACGGCAAGTTCCTGCGGACCGGCGGGCGCGATCTCGAAACCCATGCCGGCGAGCACTTCGGCACAATCCTCGGCTGCGGCCATGTCCTTCGCGCTCACCGAGAATACCGCCGGGATCAGCAGGCGCTGCACCGACGGGGTGCCGTCGAGGACGGTCTTGAGCTTCTCGTACAGGATGCGCTCGTGCGCCGCGTGCATGTCGACGAGCACGAGCCCCTTCGCGTTCTGCGCGAGGATGTAGATGCCGTGGAGCTGGCCGAGCGCGTAGCCGAGCGGGGCGGAGTCGTCGGCGTGCTGCGGCAGCGACGTTGCGATCGCGCCGGTCGGACGGCCCGCGGCGGGGGCGAAGGCGGTGGGGCGGAAAGCCTGTGGTGCGGCGCTGGCCGTTGGCGTCGTGGCTGGAGCGAGATTGGCGGCCGCTGCGGGCTCGCGCGCGGTGCCGACGAAATCGAAATAGCTGCGGCTCGCGGACTCCATCGCCAGCCGCCCCTGCACCGGCGGCGCGTTGCCGTAGCCGCCAAAGGGGCGTGGGCGTTCGTCCTGCGTGCGCGTTTCGGACGTGAACGCGGCGCTAGCGGTCGTCGTCACCGCCGCCGCTTCGTCGCGGGCCGCGAGACCGGCGCCCGACTCCGCGAGCGTGCGCGTCAGCGCATGGAACACGAACTGGTGGATCGCGCGCGCCTCGCGGAAGCGCACCTCGATCTTGGCCGGATGGACGTTCACGTCCACGCCCGCCGGGTCGAGTTCGAGGAACAGCACATAGGCCGGATGGCGGTTGCCGTGCAGGATGTCCGTGTAGGCCTGGCGCACCGCATGCGTGAGCAGCTTGTCGCGCACGAAGCGGCCGTTGACGAAGAAATACTGCGCGTCGCGGCTCGCGCGCGAATACGCGGGCAGTGATGCAAAACCGGACAGGCGCAGCGGCCCCGCATCGGCATCCAGGGCGCGCGCCTGCGCGAGGAAATCGTCACCCATCAGCGCGCCGACGCGCCGTGCGTGGTCCGCGGCGGGCAGGCGATGCACGACGCGGCCGTTGTGCGCGAGCTGCAGGCCGATGTCGGGGCGCGCCAGCGCGACGCGGCGGAACATCTCGTCGCAGTGCGCGTATTCGGTCGATTCCGACTTCAGGAACTTGCGCCGCGCCGGGGTGTTGTAATACAGATCCGCGACATCGACGACGGTGCCCGCGCCGAGTGCCGCCGGCGCCACGCTGCGCTCCGTGCCGTCGATGCGCCACGCGTGCGCGCTGCCTTCGGCGCGGCTGGTGAGCGTCGTGCGCGCGACCGCCGCGATCGCCGCCAGCGCCTCGCCGCGGAAGCCCATCGTGCCGACGCGCTCGAGATCGTCGAGGTTCGCGATCTTGCTCGTCGCGTGGCGTTCGAGCGCGAGCGCCAGCTCGTCCTTCGCGATGCCGCAGCCGTCGTCGGCGACGCGGATGCGCCGTACGCCGCCCTGTTCGAGCTGCACGTCGATCGCGCGCGAGCCCGCGTCGACGGCGTTCTCCAGCACCTCCTTGAGCACCGAGGCCGGCCGTTCGACGACCTCGCCGGCGGCGATCTGGTTGATCAGGAGGTCGGACAGCAGGTGGATCGAGGGCATGGGGGCGGGGGAAAGGCGGCGCAACGCGCAATTATACGGAGTCCGCCCCGGCCCCGGTCGCCTTGGCGTGCCGGCCGGGTTTCGGGGCCGGGGCTCCCTTCCGGTATCATTGGCGAAAATCCATCCTCCGTGCGCCGGTGCCGGATTGTCTGCGGAACATCTCGCGCCGGTCCCTGTCCGATTCCCCCGACGCGCGCGTTCGCGTCCGAACCGAATACCAAGAACACCTTCATGAAGTCCATTGTCATCCTCATTTCCGGCCGCGGCAGTAACATGGAAGCCATCGTGAACGCGGGCATTCCGGGCGCGCGCATCGCCGCGGTGATCAGCAACCGCGCCGACGCGAAGGGGCTCGAATTCGCCGCCGCGCACGGTATCGCGACCGCCGTCGTCGACCACAAGGCCTTCGCGTCGCGCGAAGCCTTCGACGCCGCGCTCGCCGAGAGCATCGACACGCACGGCGCCGACCTCGTCGTGCTCGCCGGCTTCATGCGTGTGCTCACCGACGCCTTCGTGCGCCGCTACGCGGGGCGCCTGATGAATATCCATCCTTCGCTGCTGCCATCCTTCCCCGGGCTGCATACGCACCAGCGGGCGATCGAGGCGGGCGTGCGGGCGCATGGGGCGACGGTGCATTTCGTGACCCCGGAGCTCGATTGCGGACCGGTCGTGATCCAGGCAGTCGTGCCGGTGTTGCCCGATGACGACGAGGGCAGCCTGTCGGCGCGCGTGCTCAAGCAGGAGCATCGTATCTACCCGCAGGCGGTGCGCTGGTTCGTCGAGGACCGGCTGACGATCACCGCGCACGGACAGGTGCGCGTGCGTGACGAAGCGGTCGATGGGGCCGGGTGGACGATCCCCGCCCTGGATCGCAGCGCCGGGGCCGGAGCGTGCGGCAGCCGACAATCCTGATCCTCGCGACGGGCGCTTCGGTGATCGCGCACGCGCTCGTGCTGAGTCTGCCGGGCTGGCCGGCGCACGTCGGCATCGAGCCGCCGGTCCTGCACGCGACGCTCGTGGTCGCCGAGCCCAAGCCGGCCGTGGACCTCGCGGCGGTCGCGGCGCCCCCGCCGCCCGTCGTGCGGGAACAGCCCAAACCGCGGCCCAAGCCGAAGCCCAGTCCCGCGCGCGCGGTCGAAGCGCCGCCCGCAGTTCCGCTGACGGCCCCTTCGGCCGGAGACGCAGGCGAGATCGCCATCGCGGCGCCCGCCGCTGCCGAGGTGCAGGCAGCGGACGAGGTGCCGCCGGCCGTCGATGCGGCGCCCGTCGCCGACGCAGCCGCGGAGTTGGTCGCGGCCGCCGACCTCAAGGGCTTCAACGTCACCGGCTGGCCCGAGCGCGGCAGCATCCGCTTCCGTGTGCATCTGGGCGAAGGCGGTTTCGCCGTCGGCGAGGCGCAGCATGAGTGGTCGCACGACGGCAAACGCTATCGCATGTCGGTCGCCGTGCGCACGACCGGCGTCGTCGGCATGTTCCGTTCCTTCCATTACGCCCAGAGCAGTGCGGGCAGCGTCGGACGCGAAGGCCTGAAGCCCGAGCGCTTCAGCGTCGAGCAATCGCGCAAGACGCCCGCCAGCGCCGAGTTCGACTGGGATGCGCGCAAGGTGACGATGAAGCGCGGTGCCAAGGAGCGTGTCGCGGACCTGCGCCCGGGCGACCAGGATCTGCTGAGCCTGTGGCACCAGATCGGCATCGTCGGCGCGGTCAGCGGATCGACCGAGCTGAACGTTATCACCGGACGCGAGGCCACGCCGTCGGCCGTCGAGGTCGTCGGGCCCGAGAAGCTGCCGCTGCCGATCGGGCTGCTGGATACCGTGCGCGTGCGTGCCGAGGCACGCAACGGCAGCCTGACGATAGACATCTGGCTCGCACGCAACTACGGCATGCTGCCGGTGCGCATCCGCGTCGTCGACGACAAGGGCGAGGTGCTCGACCAGCAGGCCGTCGAGCTGCGCCTGTCGCCCCCGGGGTCGGCCGGCGACGAACCCGCCGTGGCGGGGAGCGGCGGCGAGCGGGCGGAAGAAGGCATGATCGAATTGCGGGCGGAGGACAATGCCTTCGCCCATCCAACCATCGGAAATTGAAGAACAACTATGGCAAGACATGAAGAGGCCGCCTCGCGCGGCCTGCTGATCCACGCCGCCCAGGTCCTCGGCGTGGTGCTCACCTTCGAACATCCGGCCGACGTCGTGCTGTCGCGGCACTTCCGCGAGAACCGCGAGATCGGCCACCGCGACCGCGGCTTCATCGCCGAGGCCGTGTACGGCATCGTGCGGCGCCTGCGCTGGCTGCGCCGCCTGGTCGGCGACGATGCGCGTCCGCGCGCGCTGCTGCTGGCGTGGCTCGCGCGCGGCGAGGGCTGGCCGATGCGCAACTTCGAAGGTCTCGCGTCGGCGACCGAGCGCGACTGGATCTCCGGGATCAAGGCGAAGGACCTCGAAGAAGGCTCGCTCGGCGAACGCGCCGACATGCCCGACTGGCTCGCCGAGCGCCTGTTGACGACGCACGACGAGGCCACGCTGCTCGAACTCGCGCACAGTCTCAACCGTCCCGCGCCGCTCGACCTGCGCGTGAACGTGCTGAAGAGCGACCGCGAGGCCGTGCTCGCCGCCCTCAAGGTCAACGGCATCGACGCCGCCCCCTGCCCGTACTCGCCGCAGGGCATCCGCCTCGCCGGCAAGCCCGCGCTGCAGAAACATCCGCTGTTCCTCGACGGTTCCTTCGAGGTGCAGGACGAGGGCAGCCAGCTGCTCGGCTTCCTCGTGCAGCCCAAGCGCGGTGAGCTGGTCGTCGATTTCTGCGCCGGCGCCGGCGGCAAGACGCTGCAACTCGGTGCGCTGATGCGCTCGACGGGGCGACTGTATGCGTTCGACGTGTCGGAGAAGCGCCTCGCCAAGCTCAAGCCGCGCTTCGCCCGCGCCGGTCTGTCGAACGTGCATCCGGTGCTGATCGCGCACGAGCGCGATGCCAAGGTGAAACGCCTCGCCGGCAAGGCCGACCGCGTGCTGGTTGATGCACCGTGCAGCGGGCTGGGCACCTTGCGCCGCAACCCCGACCTGAAGTGGCGCCAGACGCCCGAGTCGGTTGCCGAGATGGTCGCCAAGCAGGGCGCGATCCTCGACTCCGCTGCGCGCCTCGTCAGACCGGGTGGCCGGCTGGTGTATGCGACCTGCAGCCTGCTCGCCGAGGAGAACGACGGCATCGTCGACGCCTTCCTCGCCGCGCATCCCGAGTTCCGCCAGGTGAGCGCCGCCGAGGTGCTCGGCAAGCAGGGCATCGCGCTCGACACCGGCGAGCGCCTGCGCCTGACGCCGCGCGTGCATGACACCGACGGCTTCTTCGCGGCCGTGCTGGAGCGCGTGGATGCCGGGGCGTGATGTATCGGTGCGACTGCTCGCAGGCGTCGCACTAGCGTTCATCGCCATGGCGCCGTCAGGCGCCGCCGCAAGCCAGCGCCTGCCCGCGCGGGGTTCGGTCGAGGTCGCATTTTCCCCTGCCGACCGCCCCGAGGCGCTGCTGATCGACGTCATCGACGACGCGCGCAAGACGCTGCACGTGCAGGCCTATGCCTTCACGAGCAAGCCGATCGCGCGCGCGCTCATCGACGCACACCAGCGCGGCGTGCGCGTCGAAGTGCTCGCCGACGCGAAGATGAACAAGCGCGGCAAGGGCAACGTGCTGCCCGAGCTGCTCGCGGCCGGCATCCCGGTATCGCTCGAGACGCGCTTTGCCGCGGCCCACAACAAGGTCATGATCGCCGACGCCGAAGGCCCCGTCTGCACACTGGTCACGGGCTCCTTCAACTTCACGCAATCGGCCGTCAAGCGCAACGCCGAGAACCTGCTCGTGCTGCGCGACAACTGCACGCTGACGCAGATCTACCTGGACAACTGGCGCCGCCACCGCGCCGACGCAACCCGTATCACCCGTCTGCCCTGGAAACCCGGAACGTGAAAGAAGAGATTCGTTTCGCCGCCATGCTCATGGATACCTGGAGCGACCTGCAGAGTCCCTCGGTCCTGTGGCAACTCGGCGCCCTGGTCGGCTGTCTCGTGCTCGCGTGGCTGATCGAACGTGCAATGCTCGAGCGTGTCGCCCGCCGGGGCGACGCCGAAACCGCCGCCCAGCGCTTCGGCCGCAGCGGCCTGCGCCGCGTGCTGTTCCCGTTGTCGGCGCTCGTCTTCGTATTCGCCGCGCGTGCGGTGCTGGGCAAGTACCAGAGCGTGCACCTGCTCAATCTGGCTGTGCCCCTGCTGACCTCGTTCGCCGCGATCCGCTTCGTCGTTTTCACGGTGCGGCAGGGCATAGGCCACTCGAGCTGGCTGGGCAACTTCGAGCGCGTCTTCGCATCGCTCGCGTGGGCCGTGGTTGCGCTGCATATCCTCGGTTGGCTCCCCGAGGTGATCGATGCGCTCGACGGGGTGTCGTTCAAGGTCGGCAGCCAAAAGCTCTCGCTATGGACGCTGCTGCAGGGCGTCGGCATGGTGATGTTCACGCTGCTCATCGCGCTGTGGGCGGCGGGGGCGCTGGAGCGCCGGCTGAGCGGTGCCGCCGGCCTCGACGACAGCATGCGCCTCGTGCTGATGCGCGTCGCGAAGGCGCTCCTGATCGTCGTCGCAGTGCTGATCGCGCTGCCCATGGTCGGCATCGACCTCACCACGCTATCGGTGTTCGGCGGGGCGCTGGGTGTGGGTCTGGGCTTCGGCCTGCAGAAGATCGCGGCGAACTATGTCTCGGGCTTCATCATCCTGCTCGACCATTCCCTGCGCATCGGCAACCTGATCTCGGTCGGCGCCGAGCGCGGCGTCGTCACCCAGATCAACACCCGCTACACGGTCCTGCGCGCGGCGAGCGGCATCGAATCGCTGGTGCCGAACGAGACCCTGATCGGCTCGGTCGTGCAGAACGAAACCTACAGCGACACGCGCATCGTCGTGCCGATCAACATCCAGGTGAGCTATGCCACGGATCTGGAGCGCGCAATGCAGATCCTCGTCGAGGCGGCGAAGACGCATGAACGCGTGATCGCGGAGCCGGAGCCCAAGGCCTTCGTCGTCGCCTTCGGCGAGAGTGGCGTCGACATGCGCCTCGCGGTATGGATCGCCGATCCGCAGGAAGGCACGCTCGGCGTGATCTCGCACATCAACCTGGAAGTGTGGAAGCGCTTCCGTGCCGAGGGCATCGAGATCCCCTTCCCGCAGCGGGAAGTGCGCGTGGTGCACAGCGAGGCCGCACTGGCGCAGGCGGTCGCCGAGGCCGCAGCGGCAGACTGATCGCGTCGGTGTTTCAGAGGCCTGCGTCGCCGCGCACGGCGTCGGCCCAGCAGTTCGGTGTCTCGTACAGGCGCACGCGCTCGAGGCGCAGGTGGTTGCCGTAGCTGTCGTGGTAGCGCGGATCGAGGATGCGGAATGCCTCGTGCGCGAGGTTTTCGGCGGTCGGCACGCAGTCGAGCACGACCGTCTTGTGGCCCGGCATGGAGGCGAGGAACTGCATGACTTGCGCATCGCCGCGGAACACCAGGAAGGCGTGGTCCCAGATGTCCACGACATGCGCCTTGGCGATCGACTTCACCTCGCCGAAGTCCATCACCATGCCATTGACCGGCTGGCCGGCGGCCTCGATGATTCCCCCCGACAGGGTAATCTCGATCGCGTAGCGGTGGCCGTGCAGGTGGCGACACTGGCTGGCGTGGTCCGGAATCCGGTGTCCTGCGTCGAATTCCAGGCGGCGGGTGATGCGCATGATTGACCTCGGGAGTGCAGGGCGCGGATTATAGCACCCGTCCAGATCGACCCTTTCGGGCCTCCCCCTCCGCCACTTCCGACCGCGATTCGCGGCACCTTCATCGATGGCTTCCAGCGACCGGCAACTCACGATCCGCAACCACGACCGCGACCTCGCGGGCCTCACCTATGTCTATCCGGTGCTGTCGCGCCGTGCCGGCGGGGTGTCGGTCGGCATCAACCTGAATCCCAACAACGCCTGCAACTGGCATTGCGCCTACTGCCAGGTGCCGGGTCTCGTGCGCGGCAGTGCCCCCCGCATCGACCTCGCCCAACTCGAGGCCGAACTCGCCGGCTTCCTCGATGCGCTCGTCAATGGCGACTACCTCGAGCGGCACGTGCCCGAGGGGCTGCGCCAGGTCCGTGACATCGCCTTTTCGGGCAACGGCGAGCCGACCAGCGCCGCCGAATTCGCCGATGCGGTCGGCATCGCGGTTCGCCTGCGTACGCGCTTCGGATTCGGCGCCGAAGTGCCACTGCGCCTCATCACCAACGGCAGCCTGATGGGGCAGGCGGGCGTGCGCGAAGGCGTGCGTCGCCTCGGTGAAGCGGGCGGGGAAGTGTGGTTCAAGCTCGATGCAGGCACGCGGGCAGGCATGCGCCGCATCAACGGCGTGGGGCCCGATCCTGACGCCGTCGCGCGCCGCCTGCAGGCGAGCGCCGAGCGCTGCACGACCTGGGTGCAGACCTGCATGTTCCGCTGGGACGGGCAGGCGCCGTCCGACGCGGACATCGCTGCGTATGTGGCAGTGCTGGAAAAAGCCGGCATCGAACGCCTTGCCGGGGTGCTGCTCTACGGTATCGCGCGTCCCTCGATGCAGCCCGAGGCGCCGCGCCTGTCGCCGCTCACCGAGGCCGAGCTGGAGGCGATCGCCGAGCGCATAAGAAAAACGGGGCTGACGGTTCGCGTCAGCCCCTGATGGCCATGAACTACTCCGCCCGGGTTAGCGCGACGTGCGCTCCTTGCGCTTTGCACGGGCTTCCTTCTTCAGCGTCTTGAACAGGTCCGGGTTCGATGCCTTCAGGAACTCGGCGACCTCGACGTCTTCCTTCTTGACCTTGTTGATGTCGATCTGCTCGATGTGAACCAGGCGGAGCAGGGCCTGCACGGGACGCGGAATGTTGCGGCCGCTCTCGTAGCGCGATCCCCCACTTTGGGTAACGCCGATCTTCGACCAGAACTGCGACTGGTTCAGGCCGAGCTTGCGGCGGATCTCGCGAACGTCAATGGTGTCAGTGCTTTTCATCTCTTGGGCCTCTGTTGTGAAGTCGGTTGTGCTATGAGGATTAGCTGCGCCCGAAGGCGATCATACGACTTAAGTCATATGGTGATCGAAGTATAGATTACTATTCCGGACAAATACAATGGGAAAATCAAAAGTCCTAGGGTTAACCGCAATCCATAAGTGCCCAAATTGGGTTTTGCCGCCTCGGTTACGTCGATCTGCAAAGTCCACTGGCTTTCGCTAGAATTGCGTGTTTTATCCACGGTTATTTGGATACGACGATGGCACTGATAGTTCAGAAGTACGGCGGCACCTCCGTTGGCAATCCGGAACGCATCAAGAACGTCGCCCGCAAGGTCGCGAAGTTCCAGTCTGCCGGCCATCAGGTGGTGGTGGTGGTGTCCGCGATGAGCGGCGAGACCAACCGCCTGATCGCGCTCGCCAAGGAAGTCGCAGGTACTCCCGATCCGCGCGAACTGGACGTTGTCGTGTCGACCGGCGAGCAGGTTACGATCGGCCTGCTGTGCATGGCGCTGCAGGACATCGGCGTCAAGGCGAAGAGCTACACCGGCGGCCAGGTGCGCATCCTCACCGACAGCGCGCATACGAAGGCGCGCATCCTGAATATCGACGAGGCGCCGATCAAGAAGGATCTCGATGACGGCAACATCGTCGTCGTCGCCGGCTTCCAGGGGGTGGACGAGCACGGCGCCATCACCACGCTCGGCCGCGGCGGTTCCGACACCACCGGCGTCGCGCTCGCTGCCGCACTGAAGGCGGACGAGTGCCAGATCTACACCGACGTCGACGGCGTCTACACGACCGACCCGCGCGTCGTGCCGGAAGCGCGCAAGCTCGACAAGATCACGTTCGAGGAGATGCTCGAACTCGCCAGCCTCGGCTCCAAGGTGCTGCAGATCCGCTCGGTGGAATTCGCCGGCAAATACAAGGTCAAGTTGCGCGTCCTGTCCAGCTTCCAGGAGGAAGGCGAGGGCACGCTCATCACTGTTGAGGAAGAACAGAACATGGAACAACCCGTCATCTCCGGTATCGCCTTCAACCGCGACGAAGCCAAGCTCACGGTGCTCGGCGTGCCCGACAAGCCGGGTATCGCCTACCAGATCCTCGGACCGGTCGCCGATGCCAATATCGAAGTCGACATGATCATCCAGAACGTGAGCAAGGACGGCACGACGGACTTCTCGTTCACCGTCGCTCGCGGCGAACTCGACAAGGCGGTGAAGGTGCTCGAGGCGGTCAAGGAGCACATCGGCGCTCGCTTGATCGTCACCGACAGGACCATGGCCAAGGTCTCGATCGTCGGCGTCGGCATGCGCTCGCACGCCGGTGTTGCCTCGCAGATGTTCCGCACGCTCGCGGAAGAGGGTATCAACATCCAGATGATCTCGACGTCGGAAATCAAGATCTCGGTCGCGATCGAGGAGAAGTACCTCGAGCTCGCCGTGCGCGTGCTGCACAAGGCTTTCGGCCTCGATGTGGCTGCATAATTAAGTTTGACCGGCACGCCCGGAATCGCTATGATGATGGGCTCTAAGGTTGGAGAGTTGGCCGAGAGGTCGAAGGCACTCCCCTGCTAAGGGAGCATACGGGCTAAAACTCGTATCGAGGGTTCGAATCCCTCACTCTCCGCCAGCCGTATAGAAATAAGCCGCCGTCTTGGGCGGCTTTTTTCTTGTGCGCGGCATTGTGTGGCCGGACCGCCGGTGGGCTGCGTCGGCACTCTCGCGATACCAGCCGATACACACGGGGCATCCGCTGGAGGGAATAATTGCGCAATGACGCCGTTGGGGCGGAAGTGCCGCGCGGCGACCGTTGCGCGGCCTCTATCGGAAAGGGGCGGTGCAAATGAGTTTGAGGAGTGTGCTGCTCGCTGTTGCGAGCGCGGCAATGCTCGGCGGGTGCGCGGTGGTTGCTGTCGCCGATGCGGCGGTGACGGTGGTGGCCACGACGGTCAAGGTGGGTGCCAAAGTTGTCGGCGCCGGAGTCGATGCGGTGATTCCGGACGACGATGACGATGAGGATGCGAAGAAGGAGTAATCGTGTTCGGTGCGGGGTGCCCGCGCGTGCGGCATTGCGCTCGCGCTCGTCGAGGATGAAAAAAACGGGCCCCGCGGGGCCCGTTTCATGTGCTGCGGGCTGAATCGCGCGATCAGGCCTGCTTCGCGGTGCCCTTGTAGTTGAGCTTTTCCTTGATCCGTGCGGACTTGCCGGAGCGCTCACGCAGGTAGTAGAGCTTGGCACGGCGCACGTCGCCGCGACGCTTGACTTCGATGCTGTCGACCAGCGGGGAGTAGGTCTGGAACGTACGCTCCACGCCTTCGCCCGACGAAATCTTGCGCACGATGAAGTTGGAGTTCAGGCCACGGTTGCGCTTGGCGATCACCACGCCTTCGTAGGCCTGGAGACGTTCGCGCGTACCTTCCTTGACCTTCACCTGCACCACCACGGTGTCGCCGGGGGCGAACTCGGGGATGGTCTTGTTCAGGCGGGCGATTTCTTCCTGTTCGAGCTGCTGAATCAGGTTCATTGTGCGACTCCTGTCGATTCAATGGCACTTGGCCTTGCGGCAGAGCAGGACATGCCTGATGCGCGCGGTTTGTATACGGGCTTCAGGCTCTGCCTTCGGCCCCTGCTTGCTCCTGCCTGAATTCACCAAGCAGTGACAATTCTTCTTTCGTCATCGTGCGCCCTTCCAGCAGGTCGGGGCGCCGGCGCCAGGTCGTGCCCAGTGCCTGCTTCAGTCGCCAGCGACGGATCGCGGCGTGGTTGCCGGAGAGTAGCACCGCCGGCACCGGCTCGCCTTCGTAGATCTCGGGCCGCGTGTAGTGCGGGCAGTCCAGCAGCCCGTCCACGAACGAGTCCTCGATCGCCGACACGGCGTCATTCAATGCGCCCGGCAGCTGGCGCACGATCGCATCGAGCAGCACCATTGCCGGCAGTTCGCCGCCCGACAGCACGAAGTCACCGAGCGATATTTCTTCGTCTACGCAGCGCTCGATGAGTCGCTGATCGACGCCTTCGTAGCGTCCGCACAGCAGCGTCAGCGCGGGCAACTCCTTCAGTTCCAGCACTTTCGCATGGTCCAGCGGCCGGCCTTGCGGCGACAGGTAGATCACGCGTCCCGCGGCGCCGAACTGCGCCTGCTGCTGCGCCTTCGCCTGGCCGATCGCCTTTTCGAGCGGCTCGGCCATCATTACCATTCCGGGGCCACCGCCGTAGGGGCGGTCGTCCACGGTGCGGTGCGGATCGTCCACGAAATCCCGCGGGCTGTGGAACGCGATGTCGTAGAGACCGCGATCCAGTGCACGCCGCGTGATGCCGCTGGCGGTCAGCGCCGCGAACATCTCGGGAAACAGGGTGATCACGTCGAAGCGCCTTGCGGCGACTGGTGTGCTCACCCGTTGTTCACCAATCCTTTTGCCAGTCGACCCGGATCGTCCGGCTCGGCAGGTCCACGTTCAGCACGTAGGCGGCGACGAAGGGAATCAGTCGCTCCTCGTCGCCGTCGCGCACCTGCAGTACATCGTGGGCGCCGGTAGACATCAGGGTCTCGACCGTGCCGAGCGATTCGCCCGACTGGTTTACGACCGAAAGGCCCACCAGGTCGCCCCAGTAGTATTCGTCGTCGCTGGTGCCGGGCATCGCCTCGCGCGGCGCGGCGATGTAGCGGCCCTGCAGCGCTTCCGCGCCGCTGCGGTCCGTCACGCCTTCGAACGAGGCGATGAGGCCCGCGCCGTGCTCGCGGAAACCGGCGAGTTTCACCGGCTGCCACGCCTCATCGGGGGCTTCGGCCTTGTCGGCGAGCCACCATTGGGGCATTTCGCGCCAGGAGAGCGGGTCGTCCCCGAAGGGGTGCACCTTGACCCAGCCCTTGACACCAAAAGGGGCGACAATGCGCCCCAGTACCATCATGACTGCGAAGAGTCAGGCAGGATCAGGCGGCCGCTTTCGCAGCCTGCTTGGCCAGGCGCTCGACCGTCGGCGACAGCTGGGCGCCGTTCTGCTTCCAGTAGGCCAGGCGCTCGGCGTTGATCACGAGACCCTTTTCGGACTCGGCTGCCATCGGGTTGAAGAAGCCAACGCGCTCGATGAAGCGGCCGTCGCGGCGGTTGCGCGAGTCGGCTGCAACGATGTTGTAGAACGGGCGCTTCTTGGCGCCACCACGGGCAAGGCGAATGACGACCATTGGGGTGTCCTGATGAGTAGATGCGAAAAGCAGGCGATTGTAAGGCAAGCGGCCGCGTGAGACAAGTGCGGATCGGGATTCGTCGGCGAGCGGGGCATGCCGATTCCGCTGCAAGGCCCGTGGGACGCGGGATTCCGCTCAAGAGCGTGATTCTTGAATAGAATGCTAAGACCTCCCCGAGCGGAAATTTTACCCCGATGTCTGCATCCGATCCGGTCTCCGAACAGTTGGCCTCCGTGCTGGAGTGGCTGGCGAGCGAGCCGGCCGACGATCCGCATGCGGAGCTGAATGCCCTGAGGGGCCGCCTTGGGAGGCTGCCCGAAGCGGCCGCCGGCGGCGCACCGCTCGTGCAATGCATCGACGAATTCGAGGCGAGGGTTCTCGACGTGTGCGGGCGCCTGAAGCCGCGCCTTCTGAATGCGGCGTTGCCGCTTTCGCACGAACTGCATGCGGTCGCAGGGGAACTCGTCGAGGCCTTGCTCGAAGTCGCGGGCAAACTGGGAGAAATGGCTGCTGCGACGCGCGAGCGTTGGCGTCCGGTGCGCCGCGGCGATCCGATGGCAGTGACGGCGCGTGCGTTGGGACTGGTACATGAGGCCTTCGTTGTTGCCGCGATGGGCGGGGCCGTCACGCCGCCCGGACTGTGGTTGGCGGCATATGGCATCGTCGAAGCCGGGGGGGGCTTCGACGCACTGGTATCCGCGCGGCCGGAAACGGCTGCCGCCGATGCCCTGCATGCGCTGAAACGCCTTCTGGCCCTGGCGGTGCTGCAGCCCGAGAGCCTGACGGCGCGCGAGCTGGTGTGGGCGAACGATTACCTGGAAGGCGTTGCGGACGAGGGGGCGCTGTCGCGGGAAACCCTGATGCCTGCCGCATCGTCTTTCTGGATCGATTCCGGCGAGGACCTGCCGCCGATTGCGACGATCCGCAGCGCGCCGCCGGTGGCCGAGGGGCTCGTCCATTTTTCCGCGTTCGGCGTCTCGCGTGCGCTCACGGGGCAGCTCGACTGGCTCAAGGAGCGTATTGCCGAGGCCGAGGCGGTGGGGCTGGAGCGCGACGGCGAGCTGCTCGAACCCGATGCGTCCGGATTGCCGGTCGGCCTGACGCCGGTCGAGATGGTCTCGCTGCTGCGGCGTATGCGCGATCGCTGGGCGCTGCCGCCGAATCGCGGTCAGTCGCGGCGGGCGTACCGCTATTCGGTGCAGGTGTGTGTCGGCCTGCGCGCGGTGTGGGAGGCCGCCCGGTCCGATGGCGCGACGGAACGCATCTCGGAATGGATGGTGTACAACGAGAGCCCCGGCGGGTACGCGCTGATGTCCGTCGAGGGCGTGACGGGCAGCCTGAGTGCCGGCATGGCGGTCGCGCTGCGCCGGGATGCCGGGCATCCGTGGTCGGTGTGCATCGTGCGCTGGATCCGCAGCGACAGCCCCGGTCAGGTCGAGCTCGGCCTGCAGCTGGTGGCGCAGACCTGTACGCCGGTGACGATAGGATTTCGCGGTGGCGAGGTGCAGTCCACGACGCACGCACTCATTCTGCCGCCGCTGCCGGCGTTGCGGCGCAACCAGGCGATCCTCGCGCCGGCGGGAACCTATGCGTCGCGCCGCTTCGTGCTGGTGCACGAAAGCGAACACCTCTATGTGGCACAGGCTCGCGTGCTGAGCCTCGACATGCAGACGGCGAACGTCGAGCTGTTCCAGTACGAGATCGATCCCTACCCGATCTAGTGGCGACCCGAGCCGGTCCGGACGTTGTTCAAGGTTCCTGCAATTCGGGACGCTGGGCCTTCTCCGCGGCCAATGCCGCGATCGAGATGTCGGTGGCGCGCAGTGCGTTCTCGATGCGTTCTGCCGTATCGCGCGACAGGTCGTTGCGTCCGGCCTTGCGCCACGCCGAGGGCGACAGCGCGAGCTGGCACAGCACGTCGGCGAGGCCGATGCCGGCGGCGTCGCGGCTGAGCAGCCAGTTGCCTTCGTCGGTGCGTGCCACCCAGCCGGCCTCGCACAGCTCGCCGAGCAGGCTTTCGCCTTCGTCGCCGTTGAGGCGGGCCGCCCCGACGAGCGGTTCGAATGCTACGGTGCGGCCTTCGGCCTGCGCGCGCGCGAGGGTCGTCAGCAACGTGGTCGCCGCCCACGCGCGGTCGCCGGCAAAGGGGGCGAGCACCCGCGTGCGTTCGAAGAAGCCGGGCAGCGACGCGCACAGGATCGCCCCGAGCAGGATTACCACCCACGACAGGTAGAGCCACAGCAGGAAGATCGGTACCGTCGCGAAGGTGCCGTAGATCAGCGTGTAGGTCGGGATGCGTGCGAGGAAGAGGGCGAAGAGCTGCTGCATCACGAGGAAGGCCAGCGCCGCGGTGGTGCCGCCGGCGAGCGCATGGCTCGGGCGCACCTTGTGGTTGGGTACTGCGAAGTACAGGAAAGTGAACACGACGCACAGCAGCGCGGCCGACACCAGCGTCGAGAAGGCTTCGACGACCCACGAACCCTTGCCGGCCAGTGCGACGGAGCTGGCGACGAGGTGGCCGGTGGCGAGCGCGCTGGCGCCGAGCGCGACCGGGCCCAGCGTGAGGGTCGACCAGTGCACGGTCAGGCGCGTGAGCAGCGGGCGCGGGCGGCGCACGCCCCAGATCTGGTTGAACACGCGGTCTATCGTCATCAGCAGCATCAGTGCCGTGACGACCAGCGCGCCGGTGCCGATCAGCGTGAGCTTGGCGGCCTTTTGCGAGAACTGGAAGGCGTAGGTCGCGATGATCTTGCCGGCACGGTCGGGCAGCAGGTTTTCCAGCAGGAAGGTCTTCAGCGAAATTCCGAGTTCGGAGAATGCCGGGAAGTTGCTGAAGAGGGCGATCACGACCGTGACGAGGGGCACGAGCGCGAGCAGGGTCGTGAAGGCGAGGCTGCCGGCGACCTGCGGGCAGCGGGTGGCGACGAAGCGCTGCGCGACGAGGCGCAGGAAGTCGCGTGCGGGATGCAGGGGCATGACGGACATGCGGTGGATGGGGCCGATGGGGCGGATGCGGTGGATGGGGCCGGGGCGGTGCCGGAGGGGCGGCTATAATGCCGCAATTCGATCCAGACCGTTCAGATGAAAGAAATTCTCGTACTTTATTACAGCCATCGCGGCTCGGTCCGGGCGCTCGCGGAGCAGATCGCGCTCGGAATCCACCAGGTGCCGGGCGTGGCGGCGCGGGTGCGGACGGTGCCCAAGGTGTCGACGGTGTGTGAGGCGGTCGAGGACGACATTCCAGCGTCGGGGCCGCCTTACGTCGAGGTGCGCGACCTCGAGGAATGCATCGGCGTTGCGGTCGGTAGTCCGACGCGCTTCGGCAACATGGCTGCGCCGATGAAGTACTTTCTCGACGGCCTGGCCGGGCCGTGGGTGAATGGTACGCTGGCCGGCAAGCCGGCGTCGGTGTTCACCTCCACCGCGAGTCAGCATGGCGGGCAGGAGTCGACGCTGCTGTCGATGATGATGCCGCTGCTGCATCACGGCATGCTGATCATGGGACTGCCCTACACGGAGCCGGCGCTCAACCGCACGCGCACCGGGGGGACACCGTACGGTGTGAGCCATGTCGCCGGGGCGGACGGCAATCCTGCGCCGAGCGCGGATGAGATCGAGCTCGCGATTGCGCAGGGGCGGCGGCTCGCCGAGGTTGCACTGACGCTCGCGGCGGGACGGACATGAGCGCGCGCACCCTGAACTTCGCGGCGACAGTGCTGTTGGTCGCGCTGATTGCGTTGTGCGTGCTGTGGGAGGCGTGGCTCGCGCCGCTGCGGCCGGGCGGTTCGTGGATGATCCTGAAGGCGCTGCCGTTGATGGGGGCCTTCCTCGGGGTGCTGAAGGGGCGGCGCTATACCTACCAGTGGCTGACGATGCTGGTACTGCTCTACCTGGTGGAGGGGGTGGTGCGGGCGACGGACCCCGGGCTCGCCGGCACGCTCGCGATCGCGGAAGCGGTGCTGGCGGCGCTGCTCTTCGCCTGTGCCGTGTGGTACGCGCGGGTGTCAGCGCCTTCGCGGCAGGGGCGCGCCTCGGCCTGATCCCGTCCGGTGCGGGCCGCGGACGGTTGTCCGCGGCCGTTACTGGTCGGAGCTGCGGGTCAGAGCTGCGGGTTCAGCTTCTCGAGCTTGCCGTGCAGCTTGTTCAGCGCATTGAGGTAGGCTTTCGCCGACGCGACGATGATGTCGGTATCGGCGCCCTGGCCGTTCACGATCTTGCCGTCCTGCGACAGGCGCACGGTCACTTCGCCCTGCGCGTCGGTGCCGGTGGTGATCGCGTTCACGGAGTACAGCAGCAGCTCGGTGCCGCTCTTTGCGACCGCCTCGATCGCCTTGAAGGCGGCATCCACGGGGCCCGATCCCTGCGCACTGGTGCGGGTTTCCTTGCCGCCGACGGCGATCGTGAGTTCGGCCTGCGGGGTTTCGCCGGTCTCCGAGTGAAAGCGCGAGGCGAGCAGGCGGAAGTGCTCGTGTTCGGGCGTGACGCCCTCGTCGCTCATGAGTGCGTTGAGATCCTCGTCGAAGATCTCGTGCTTCTTGTCGGCGAGCTCCTTGAAGCGCGCGAAGGCGTGGTTCAGCTGATCCTCGGACGCGACGACGATGCCGATCTCCTGCAGGCGGCTGCGGAAGGCGTTGCGGCCCGAGTGCTTGCCGAGTACGAGCTTGTTGGCGCCCCAGCCCACGTCCTCTGCGCGCATGATCTCGTAGGTCTCGCGGTGCTTGAGCACGCCGTCCTGGTGGATGCCGGATTCGTGCGAAAACGCGTTGGCGCCGACGATGGCCTTGTTGGGCTGGACCGGGAAGCCGGTGACGCCGGACACGAGTTTCGAGGCGGGCACGATCTGCGTCGTGTCGATGAGCGTGTCGCAGGGGAAGACGTCCTGGCGGGTGCGCACGGCCATGACGATTTCCTCGAGCGCGGCGTTGCCGGCACGCTCGCCGAGGCCGTTGATCGTGCATTCGACCTGGCGTGCGCCGGCCAGCACCGCGGCCAATGAGTTGGCGACCGCGAGGCCGAGGTCGTTGTGGCAGTGCACGGACCAGATCACCTTGTCGGAGTTGGGCACGCGCTCGATCAGGGTGCGGAGGGTGTTCGCGTACTGCGTCGGCACGTTGTAGCCGACCGTGTCGGGGACGTTGATCGTCTTCGCGCCGGCCTCGATGACCGCGGTGAAGATGCGCACGAGGAAGTCGATCTCGGAGCGGCCGGCGTCCTCGGCGGAGAATTCGATGTCGTCGGTGTATTCCTTGGCCCAGCCGATCGCCTTCACCGCCTGCTCGACGACCTGATCGGGCGTCATGCGCAGCTTCTTCTCCATGTGGATCGGGCTGGTCGCGATGAAGGTATGGATGCGGCCGCGCGCGGCGGGGCGGATCGCTTCGCCGGAGCGCCGGATGTCGTTCTCGTTGGCGCGGGCGAGCGCGCACACGGTCGATTCCTTGATCGTCTCGGCGATCGCGCGGACCGATTCGAAGTCGCCGTTGGAGGCCGCGGGGAAGCCTGCCTCGATCACGTCGACGCGCATGCGTTCGAGTTGGCGGGCGATGCGCAGCTTCTCTTCCTGCGTCATCGAGGCACCCGGGCTTTGTTCGCCGTCGCGCAAGGTGGTATCGAAAATGATCAACTGGTCTTTCATCGTCGGCTCCTGCTGGAATGGTGGAAAACCGGATATGACAAGCGGCCGGCGCTGGGACGCTGGCGGAAGTCGGGCAACACGAGGTGGGTGGGTATATTTAGCGCGCGGGGCGCAGCAGCGGGCCGAGCAGCAGCAGGCCCGCCGGGAGAAGGCGTAGCGACAGGAGGTGGTGGTCGCTGACGGAGTTCATGCGCACGACTATAAACCGCGGATTTGGCCGAACGCAAGGATGGAGCGGCGACGCGACGGATATGGGAGCGATTGCCGCCGGCTATCGGTGACGGCCGGGACGGACGAAAGGCCGCTCGGGCCGGGAAGCCCGAGCGGCCTGCGCACGATAAGGCGCGATGCCCGCCTAATCGTCGTCGTGGTGCCGGTCCCGCGCGTCGGCGGTCGTGGTCGGCTGCGGTAGCCACGCGTCGGCCGCGCCGCTCTGGTAGGCGAACCAGAAGCCCAGCACCGCGACGAGGAGCGCGGCGCCGGCGAAGCGGTGCGCGTGGCGGATGCCCTCGGTGGGTGCGCCGGACTTGCGGCCGGTGAGCATCGCGCGGGCGAGGTTCTCGCGGTGCAGCAGGCTGCTGACGAGGACTCCGGCGACATGCACGAAGACGATCGCGAGCATGGCGCTGGCGGCCCCTTCGTGCAGTTCCTCGAGCCATTCGCCGCCGATGTCCTGATAGGTCGCGAAGCCGCTCAGGGCGATCAGCGCGCCCAGCCCCAGCATCGCGAAGATCGCGACAGCGCCGGCGGGATTGTGACCGAGGTAGTGCCGGGGTTTCATCGCCAGCAGCGATTTCAGGTAGGACACGAGTTCGCGCGGGGAATAGATGAAGCTCGCGAAGCGGGCGTAGCGGGTGCCGATCAGGCCCCACAGCAGGCGGAACACGGCGAGCCCGGCGAAGGTGTAGCCGAGCATCACGTGCAGGTCGCGCAGCCGTTCCGAGTCGGATGTGAGCCAGGCGCCCGCGAAGCACAGCGCGAAACTCCAGTGGAAGACGCGCGTCGGGACGTCCCACACGCGCACGGCGGCGGCCGTGCCGGCGGCCCGGGAGGCTCCGCCTGCGGCGCTCGAGGAGGCGATGCTGGTGTTCATGAGCGTGCTCCGTTTTTCGGGATGCGGATGTCGCGTTCGCTGAAGTCGCCCTCGGCGGCGTTGCGGTGGCAGGCGGCACAGTTGGCTGCGCTCTTGACGGCCTCGCTGCGGAAGATCCCGGGCGTGATGCCGTCGTGGCCGTCGCGGTGTTCCTTGCGGAACCAGGGGGTGTCGCTGATGCGCAGCTGCGGGCGGCCGTCGTTGCCGGCGGTGTCGCGCCGCGCGGCGTTGGCGACGAGGAACTTCGTGATTACGGCCGACGTTTCGGCGTCGAGGCTTGCGTCCGAGCCGAAGTGCTTGTCGAGCCCGGCCATCATCGCGCGCCAGGACTCGGCGCCCAGCAGCGCGGGCGGGAAGGCGATGTGGCAGCTGCCGCATTCGCTGCGATACGTGGGGTGATTGATGTTCAGGCGCTTGTCTTCGTCGTCGTCGGCGAACGCGAGGCCTGCTGTGCCGGCGGTGACGACCAGGGCGAGTGCGCGCAGGGCGCGGGCGGGGAAGGTGGCGGTCATGTCGTGGAGCTCCGTGTGGGTCAGCGGGGGGAATTCATCAGCCAGGCGACGACGTCGGCCTTCTCGGCGGGCGTGCAGGTGCGGCCGAGCACGTCCTTGCAGTTGCGCCCGAACCATTTTTCGACCGAGCGGGTGCTGGCAAGGCGCTCGGGATTGGCTGCTGGCGCCATCGGCTCGATCGCCTTGCCTGTGCTGGCGTGCTTGCCGCGTGCGGCGGGATTCCTGGTGTGGCAGGTGGAGCAGCTCCACTCGCCGCCGTGCGTGGCGGTGAAGAACTTTTCGCCGCGTTCGGCTGAGGCGCTGAAGCCCGGTGTGGATTGCCGCGCCTCGGTCTGGTAGCGGGCGAGGAAGTCGGCGGGTGTTTCGGCACTGGCGAATCCGCTCGCGAGCAAGGCGGCGCCGGCCAGGAACATCCGCAGGGGGTGGCTTTTCATGTTTGCTCCTTGTGCTGATGGTGGAACAATGTCTTTGGAATCGGATCGCCGGAGTGTCGGCTCTGGCTGCAGGACGTACTTTGCGCGGCGGAGCCTGAACGCACGGTGAAGACGGCGTTCAGCTGCGGTTCACTCCGGCCGCCTTACAACGGAAACCGGAAAGCAGCGCGCACGGTGCGCGCGGCAGGGAAGGGAGGTTTCGATGCGCACGCTTGTGACATCGGCTGTCGTGGGGATGGTCGTTGCAGCCTTGTCGATCGGTCCGGTCGCGGCCGGCGGTGACGACCACGATCACGACCGCGCGCGTGCGGCCCTCGAGCGCGGGGAGGTGCTGCCGCTGCGCACGATCCTCGACAAGGTCGAGCGCGAACATCCGGGGAAAGTCGTCGAGGTCGAGCTCGAACGCGAGCACGGGCGCTGGATCTACGAGATCCGCCTGCTGCGCAGCGGCGGCGCGCTCGTGCGGCTGGACGTCGATGCGCGCGACGGCACCGTGCTCGGCGTCCGCTCGCGCGGTGACAATGGAGGGAAGCGCTGATGCACATCCTCGTCGTGGAAGACGAGCCCACGCTGGCCGCGCAGCTGTCGCAGGCGCTGCGCGAGGCCGGCTATGCGGTCGATTGCGCCGACAACGGGCGCGACGCGCATTTCATGGGCGAGGTCGAAGCGCTCGACGCGGTCGTGCTCGACCTCGGCCTGCCGCAGATGGACGGGCTGACGGTGCTGAAGAAGTGGCGCGCGGCGGGGCGGACGGTGCCGGTGCTGATCCTGACCGCGCGCGACAACTGGCACGAGAAGGTCGCCGGGATCGACGCCGGCGCCGACGATTACCTGACCAAGCCCTTCCACATGGAGGAGCTGCTCGCCCGCGTGCGCGCGCTGATCCGGCGCAGCGCCGGACATGCGAGCGCGGAGCTGCGCTGCGGTCCGGTGCTGCTCGACACGCGCGGCGGGCGGGTCACGGTGGAAGGGAAGGCGGTGACGCTGACCAGCCACGAGCTGCGTGTGCTGAGCTACTTGATGCACCGCAAGGGGGAGGTCGTGTCGCGCGCCGAGCTGACCGAGCACATCTATGCGCAGGACTTCGAGCGCGATTCGAACACGATCGAGGTCTTCGTCGGGCGTCTGCGCAAGAAGCTGCCGCCGGGCCTGATCGAGACCGTGCGCGGCCTCGGGTACCGCCTCGCATGTCCGGAATGAGCGGACGGAACTCGCTGCGTGCGCGGCTGCTGGCCGGCAGCCTGGTGTGGATCCTGGGGACGCTGACCGTCACCGGCTGCGTGCTCGGGGATCTCTTCCGCCGCCACGTGGAAGAGCGCTTCGAGGCGGAACTGCGCATCCACCTCGACCAGCTCACGGCGAGCATCGAACTCACTCCCGACGCGGGCTTGGCCCTGCGCACCGACCTGAGCGACCCGCGCCTGCGCAGACCCCTGTCCGGCCTGTATTGGCAGGTGGACCGCGAGGGCGGGGACGCCGCCCGCGGCGTGCTGCGCTCGCGCTCGCTGTGGGATGTGACGCTCGCCGTTCCGGCCGACGGACCGCGTGACGGCGAGGTGCACGTGCATCGCATCGACGGGCCGGATCGCGAACGCCTGGTGATGATGGAACGCATCGTGCAGCCGGAGGAAGTCGTCGCGCAGCCATTGCGGCTGATCGTCGCCGCCGACGAGCGTGGCATGACGAGTCCGGTACGCGAGTTCGTCGGGCTGCTCGTGATCGCGCTGGGCGTGCTCGCGGCCGGCGTGATCGCCGCGGTGCTGCTGCAGGTGTCGGTGGGCCTCGCCCCGCTGAAGCGTCTGCGCGAGCAGCTTGCCGAGGTGCGCGACGGCCGCAGCCGGCGGCTCGAGGGAGCCTTCCCGAACGAGGTCCGGCCGCTGGTGGACGAGCTCAACGCGGTGCTGCAGCACGATGCCGAGGTCGTCGAGCGCGCACGCACGCAGGCCGGCAATCTCGCGCACGCGATCAAGACGCCGCTCGCGGTGCTGGGCAATGCCGCGCTGCGCGAGGAGGGGCCCCTCGCACGCCTCGTCGCCGAGCAGGTCGCGACGGCCCAGCGCCAGGTCGATTACCACCTCGCGCGTGCGCGTGCCGCTGCGGCGACGCAGGTGCCGGGGCTGCGCAGCGCGCTGCGGCCGGCCGTCGAGGGGCTGGTGCGGGTGATGCGGCGCGTGCATGCGGAACGCAATCTGCATTTCGCGATCGAAGCGATTCCCGACGATGCGGCCTTCCGCGGCGAGGAGCAGGATCTGCAGGAAATGCTCGGCAATCTCATCGACAACGCGTGCAAGTGGGCGCGCCGCGAGGTGGGCGTGAGCGTCGCGGTGCGCGAAGGCGAAGTCGCGATCGTCATCGACGACGACGGTCCCGGCCTGCCGGCCGACGCGCGCGAGGCGATGTTCGCCCGCGGCGCGCGTGCCGACGAGGAGATGCCCGGTTCCGGCCTCGGCCTCGGCATCGTGCGCGACCTCGCCCAGCTCTATGGCGGGCGCATCGAACTGGGGCAGGCGCCGGCTGGCGGGCTGCGTGCCGCGCTGTTCCTGCCCGCCGCGTGAGATCGTCCGGTCGGCCCCCAACTGAAACCCTATTGTTGTTGCGAGAAGAGAAACGATGACTCACGAACAGAACCGCTCCCTGATCTCCGTCTGCCTGATGGCGGCCTTCGCCGACGGCCACAACGACCCGCGTGAGCGCGACCACGTGCGGCGCACGGCGGAGTCGCTGTCGGCCGGTGCCGGCGTCGACGTCATGTCGCTGTACCAGGACGTGCTGCTGAAGCGCGTGACGCTCGAGCAGGCCGTCACCGGGCTGGATGCGCCCGAGCTGCGCCAGCTCGCCTTCGAGATGGCGGTCGGCGTGTGCGATGCCGACGGCGTACACAATGCCGGCGAGACGGCCTTCCTGGAGCGCCTCGGCGCCCTGCTGCAACTCGGCCGCAGCGACGCGGCCGCGATCGTGAACCAGGCCGACGCGCTCGCCGGGGCGCCGGTCGACAAGCCCCTGCCGGAGATGCCGTCAGTCCCGTCGCCGGTGGCGCCTGCCGGGCCCGATCAGGCCGAGCTGGACAAGATGATCCTGAATGCGGCGATCCTCAACGGTGCGCTCGAACTGCTGCCCGAGTCGCTCGCTTCGATGGCGATCATTCCGCTGCAGACGCGCCTCGTGTATCGCGTCGGCAAGGCCCACGGCTTCGAACTCGACCGCGGCCACATCACCGATTTCCTCGCGACGGTCGGTGTCGGCCTCACCTCGCAGTACGTCGAGCAGTTCGGCCGCAAGCTCGTCGGCGGCCTGCTGGGCAAGGTCCTCGGCCGCGTCGGGCGCACGATAGGCAGCGAGGCCACCGGATCGGCCTTTTCGTTCGCGACGACCTATGCACTGGGACACGTCGCGAAGCGCTACTACGCGGACGGGCGGCGCCTCGACGGGACGGCGCTCAAGGCCGCCTTCGGCCAGATCTTCGACAATGCCAAGGGGCTGCAGCAGCGCTATGCGCCGGAAATCGCCGAGCGCGCCCGCACGCTGGACCTGAAGAAGCTGACCGCCGAGCTCACGCGCTGAGCGGCTGGGGCCCTCAGGGGGCGGGCAGCCGCGCCCCAAGCGCCTGTCGGGAGCCTGGAGTTGGCGTCACGAGGCGCGCAGCTCGACCCGGAACTCGCAGCCGGAACCTTCG
Organism: Aromatoleum tolulyticum; assembly: GCF_900156155.1. Classification (GTDB taxonomy): domain Bacteria; phylum Pseudomonadota; class Gammaproteobacteria; order Burkholderiales; family Rhodocyclaceae; genus Aromatoleum; species Aromatoleum tolulyticum. The sequence goes on along the minus strand of NZ_FTMD01000003.1, from coordinate 348,571 downwards.
CGGGGGGAGAGGGTGATCTGCCACCCCTGCCGGTCGCAGATGCGCTGCACCAGCGACAGCCCGATGCCGATGCCGTCCCCGCGCGTACTGCCACCACGGGCGAAAGGCCGGAACACCAGCGCCCGCTCCGCCTCCGGAATCCCCGCGCCGGAATCCAGCACCGAAAAACCGCCGTTGCGCAGCACCACGCGTACGAAACCTTCATCGGTGTAGTGGATCGCATTGCGCACGAGGTTCGTCAGCACCGCGCGCAACAGGGGGGCCGGATAGACGCCGTCGTCCACGCTTTCGCTGACGAGATCGAGTGTGAGGCCGCGCTGTGCCGCCTCGGGTTGCCAGCGGTGCAGCTGCTCGGTCGCCACGGCGGCGAGTGAGGTGCCCGCGAGCTTCGTGCCGCGCTCCTGCGGCGCGCGCGCGAGGCCCAGGAAAGTCTCCACCAGCTCCTGCATCTCGGCGCAGGCGCGGGCGACGCGTTCGACCTGCGCGCGCTGTGGCGGCGCCAGGCTCTGCGCCTCGAGCAGCTCGCAGGAGCTGGCGATCACCATCAGCGGCGTGCGCAGCTCGTGGCTCACGTCGCTGGTGAAGAGCTGTTCGCGTTCGAGCGCCGCGCGCAGGCTTCCGAGCGTCTCGTCGAACGCCGCGGCGAGCTTGCCGACTTCGTCGTCAGCGTATTCGGAGGCGAGTGACGGTGCGAGCGGCAGCAGCTGGTCGCGGTGCTGCACCTGTCCCGACAGGCGCACGACCGGCGAGATCACGGTGCGGGCGAGCGCCCGGCCGAGCAGGGCCGCGGCGAGGATGGAGATCACGACTCCGGCGGTAACCGCGACGAACAGCATGGTCTCGCGCCGTTCGAAGTCCTCCTGGTCGAGCACGAGGACATAGCGCTTGGCGCTGCGGTCGCGTACGAGCACGTGATAGGCCTCGTCGTCGTTCTCGGTTTCATGCAGACCTTCGTGCAACAGGGCGAGCCACGCGGGCAGGGATGCGCTGGCGCCGACCGGTGCGACGTACAGTTCCAGACCGGGACCGAGCGCCGGAAACCGTCCCTCGTCGGATTCATCGATGATGAAGTCGAGCTGACGGTTCATCGCATCGCTGACGAGGCGAGTTTCCACCGTGTCGATCGCGTTGACGACGATCAGCGCGAACACGCCCGCGACGACTGCGGCCATCAGGACGAAAGCTGCGACGATGCGAGACGCGAGGCTCTGCGGTGTCGTCATGTCAGACCTTTCGCAGCGTCGTCGTGCGCGGACATGCGCACGGGGTTTGGCCGGAGCGCTTCATCCTCTAGGCCGCGGCCAGCCGATAGCCGACCCCGTGTACGGTGTGCAGCAGCGGGGAGCCGAAGGGCTTGTCGATCTGCTGGCGCAGCGTGTGGATATGGCTGCGCAGGCTGTCGCTGTCGGGGGGGGAATCGCCCCACAGCGCGCTCTCGAGCGCCTCGCGCCGGACGACGCTCGGGCTCTTCTGCATCAGCAGTTCGAGGAGCTTCAGACCGATCGGTCCGACGTGCAGGGGCTGCCCGGCGCGCGTGACCGCGAGCGTGTCGAGGTCGAACTGCAAGTCTGCGACGCTGAGTACGCGCCGACCGCCACCCCGGGTGCGCTTGAGCACGGCGGCGATGCGGGCCGCGAGTTCGGACAGGGCGAAGGGTTTGGTCAGATAGTCGTCCGCGCCGGTGCGGAAGCCCTGCAACCTGTCATCGAGCGTGTCGCGCGCGGTCAGCATGATGACCGGTATGTGACTGCGCTCGCTGTCGCGCAGGCGCTGGCACAGCGTGAAGCCGTCCATGCCGGGCAGCATCACGTCGAGCACGATCAGGTCGTACTGCTGAGTCGCGGCGAGATGCAGTCCGGTCAGCCCGTCCTGCGCGCAATCCACCTCGTAGCCCTTCAGGGCGAGGTAATCCGCGAGATTCGCAAGAATGTCGCGGTTGTCTTCCACCAACAGTAGCCGCATGCGGATTCCAGTCTCCAGTCGGACGCAGGGGGCGTCACGCCCCCGTCATTATCCGCGGTGTCGACTGAATCGTGCCAGATTCGCCATGATCTCGACCATCGCCGAACGGATCGCAGCGATCGCCTCGTCCGCGCTGGCGAGCGGGCGATCGTCGCCGTCGGTCGCCTCGTTGCGCACCGCGCCGATCGCATTGACCGGGAAGGTCACCTTGTAGTCGTCGCCGATGTAGGCGAGACGGTTCCAGTCGGCGGCCACGGCGTAGTCGCGGTGAAAATCCGCGGCGAGCAGATCATGGCCCAGCGAGTAGTCCTCGGCGGGGTTCTGCACTCCCAGCAGCGGCATCAGGGTCGCGGGAATGTCCAGGTGGCTGGTGATGCCGGCGACGACGCGCGGCGCACGGCCGGGAACGCGAATGACCCCGGGCGTGCTTGTCTGGAAGCGGTTGAACTCCGCGCTGTGGCCCCAGCGGCTGCGCTCCATGAACTCCTCGCCGTGGTCGCCGAGCACGATCACGATCGTATTGTCGAGCAGGCCGCGCCTCTTCAGGTGGTCGATCATGCGTCCGATCTGGCTGTCCACGTGATGCGCCGCGTTGATGTAGCGGTTCTTGATCTGCCCGATCTGCGCGCCGAAGTCCGCCGTCAGGTAGTTGAAGTCCTGCAGCACCGGGGTGGCGATTTCCGCCTCGGGCGGATAGTCGTAGTTCGCGTGGGTCGACTCGAAGAACATGTAGGTCATGAACGGCCGGGCCGGATCGCGCTTGTCGATGAAGTCGATCAGCGCATCGATGTTGCGCACGTCGCGCTGCCAGGCCGGCGCGCCGCCTTCGAGCGGATGCAGGTCTGCCGGCCGCATGTTGGCGAACACCGTCTTGTCGAAGGCCGGGTAGGTGAAGCGTTGGCTCGTGTTCAGGCTGAACTGGTAGTTCTGCTGCTGCAGCACGTCCATCAGCACCGGCGCGCGGCGTGCGGCCAGCATCGGGAACCAGTAGTTGCCGTACAGGCCGTAGAACATCGAGAACACGCCCATCTGCGTCATGTTGCCGCCGCTGAAGTGCTTTTCCAGGCGCACGGCGTCGTTCGAGAACGTCCACAGGCGCGGCATGATCTTCGGGTCGAGCATGTCGAAGCGCAGCGACTCCGCGACCAGCCACACGATGTTCATGGGCATGTCGGGCGCCGTCACGCGCAGCGGCTGCTGCGGATAGCTAAGGCTCTCTTCCCGCACTTGCATGCTGCGCGCGCCGGCCTGATCCACCTTGAAGCCCAGGTTCTGCGCGAAGTTGCGAAAGGTCAGCGGCTGGTACAGCGGGAAATGCTCGCTGGCGAACAGGATGGGTTGGTAGTTTGACATCTCGCTGTAGCCGTAGGCGATGCGCTCGCCGGTGGTCAGCACGAAAAACAGCGCGAGTGCCCACGCACCGCGCAGCCTCCACCCGCCTGCGGTCGTGTCGCGCCGCACCACCCACACCCAGGCCGCGGCCTGCAGCGCACATAGCGCGAGGATGATCGCGCTGGCGGTGATCTCGGTGCTGCGGCTCGCGCCGAGCGAGGCGATGCCGCCCGGCGTGAACACCAGGTTCACGACGAAGCCGTTGATGTGGAAGCCGTACATCTCGTGGATCACGCGGTCCGCGAAGAGCAGTACCTGCGTGAGACCGGTCAGCACGATGAGGGCTGCGCCGAGGATCGCCGGCCCGCGCCGAAATGCCTTGCGGCCGTCCAGCAGCCTGCGCAGTCCATGTCCGATTGCGACGCTCGGCAGCAGGTACATGAAGGCGTATGAGAGCGTCGCTGCGAGCGTCCAGCCGGCCACCACCGGGCTCGCGTAGTCGCCCGTGCCCTGCTGCGAGAACAGCTGCACGAGCGCCACCAGCCAGGTGATCAGGAAATAGGCGTTGAGCTTGCGGGACGAGGGCAGGGCGGACATGCAGGACTCCGGATGCGGGCAGGCAAGGATGCTCGCAGTCCGGCCGTCAAGCGGCGCTCAAGACCTGGTGAAGAATTCGTGAAGTCCCGGGCGACGGGCGCTTCGGCCCGCCCAGGGGCGGGGAGAGGGGGCGGACGTCCGGGCGTCCGCCTTCCTGCAGTGCCTATTTCTGAGCGGAGTCCGCCTCGTCCTCGCCGTTGCCGGCGGGCTGCGGCGCCGGCACGGCGGCGCTGGCTCCCGCGCGCCGCTTCTTCATCCAGCGCATCGCATACACGACGTAGCCGGAGCCGGCGTAGACGAGGAACAGCCCGAAGAGCACGCCCGGCGGGTAGCTCGACACCAGCGCGAACGCCATCACCAGCGCGATCACGACGATGAAGGGCACGCTCTTGCGCAGGTTGATGTCCTTGCCGCTCCAGAACAGCACGTTGCTGACCATCGACACGCCCGCGAAGATCGTGAGCATGCCCGCAAGCCAGCGCACGTCCTGGCCGGCGAGACCCAGGTCGGTCACGACCCACACCAGCCCGGCTACCAGCGCCGCCGCAGCCGGGCTGGGCAGGCCCTGGAAGAAGCGCTTGTCGATGACGTCGATGTTGGTATTGAAACGGGCCAGACGCAACGCGGCGCCGGCGCAATAGATGAAGGCCGCGATCCAGCCGAATTTCCCGGTGTCCTTGAGCGCCCACTCATACACCACCAGTGCGGGGGCCGCGCCGAACGACACCATGTCGGACAGCGAGTCGTATTCGGCGCCGAATGCGCTCTGGGTGCGCGTCAGGCGCGCCACGCGGCCGTCCAGCCCGTCGAGCACCATGGCGACGAAGATCGCGACCGCGGCGGATTCGAAGCGCAGGTTCATTGCCTGCACGATTGCGTAGAAACCGGCGAACAGGGCTGCCGTGGTGAACAGGTTGGGCAGGATGTAGATGCCGCGGCGGCGTTTTTCGTTCGAGATCAGTGGCATGGAATATGACGTTCCTGCGCAGGGGCGGTGCGCGTAGTGGCCGGTTGCCGATTCTAACGCAGCGCGGGGTGATCGGGATGACCACACCGTCGGTGGCGGCCGATCAGGGAAGCTCGGCGAGGATGGTGCTCGAGGCAGAGACCTTGTCGCCGATCGTCACGCGTGCGCGGGTCCCCGGCGGCAGGTACAGGTCAACGCGCGAGCCGAAGCGGATGAAGCCGTAGCGCTGGCCGCGCGCCACCTTGGCGCCCGGGTCGACGTAGCACAGGATGCGCCGTGCAACGAGGCCGGCGACTTGTACGCAGGTCACGTCCTGGCCGTCGCGCGTCACCAGATGCAGGGCGTTGCGTTCGTTCTCGACCGAGGCCTTGTCGAGCGCGGCATTCACGAAGCGTCCGGCGTTGTACCAGCGCTGCCGGACTTCGCCGTCGACGGGAATGCGGTTCGAATGGACGTTGAAGACGTTCATGAACACGCTGATCTTCACGCAGTCGCGGTCGAGGTAGGGGTCGCGCACCGGCTCGATCGCCACGATGCGCCCATCTGCCGGCGACAGGACGTCCTTGGCACCCTGCGGGATCGGGCGCGCCGGATCGCGGAAGAACTGCACCACGAAGGCGAACAGGATCCAGAACGGCAGCGCCCAGGCGAAGCCGGCCGAGGTGTTGATCACCAGCGCCACGACCAGCGTGATCGCGATGAAGGGCCAGCCTTCGCGCGCCAGGATGGGATGAGGGTAATTATTGTTGGACATTGCGTATCCGATATGAAAAAAGGCCGGGCCCCCGCACATGGCGGAGCCCGGCCTGATGCATCGAGCGGTCTCAGTTCTTCGACTGGTCGACGAGCTTGTTCTTCTTGATCCAGGGCATCATGTCGCGCAGCTGGCCGCCGACCTGCTCGATCGGGTGGGCTGCGTTCAGACGACGACGCGCGGTCATCGACGGGTAGTTGGTCTTGCCTTCCTGGATGAACATCTTCGCGTATTCGCCGGTCTGGATGCGCTTCAGGGCGGCGCGCATCGCTTCGCGCGACTGTGCGTTGATGACTTCGGGGCCGGTCACGTACTCGCCGTACTCGGCGTTGTTCGAGATCGAGTAGTTCATGTTGGCGATGCCGCCCTCGTACATCAGGTCGACGATCAGCTTCAGTTCGTGCAGGCACTCGAAGTAGGCCATCTCGGGCGCATAGCCGGCTTCGGTCAGCGTCTCGAAGCCCATCTTCACCAGCTCGACGGCGCCGCCGCACAGCACGGCCTGCTCGCCGAACAGGTCGGTCTCGGTCTCTTCACGGAAGTTGGTTTCGATCACGCCGCCCTTGGTGCCGCCGTTGGCCGCCGCGTAAGACAGCGCGATGTCCTTGGCCTTGCCGGAACGGTCCTGGTGCACAGCAATGAGCGACGGCACGCCGCCACCCTTCAGGTATTCCGAGCGCACCGTGTGGCCGGGTCCCTTCGGCGCGACCATGATCACGTCCAGATCTTCACGCGGCACGACCTGGTTGTAATGCACGTTGAAGCCGTGCGCGAACGCGAGGGTGGCGCCCTTCTTGATATTCGGCTCGATGTCGTTGTAGTACACGCCCGGGATGTTCTCGTCCGGCAGCAGGATCATGACGACGTCGGCGCCCTTGACCGCCTTGGCGACTTCCTCGACCTTCAGGCCGGCCGCTTCGGCCTTCTTCCACGACGCGCCGTCCTTGCGCAGGCCGACGGTGATCTTGCAGCCGGAATCCTTCAGGTTCTGGGCGTGAGCGTGGCCCTGCGAGCCGTAGCCGATGATGCTGATCTTCTTGCCCTTGATGAGGGAGAGGTCGGCGTCCTTGTCGTAATAGACTTTCATGCTTTTCCTTTTTTGCTTTCGGTGGGGATGTTGCCCGGCCGCCGCCATGATAAGGGCGGGCGTGCCGGTCGCAATCTGTTGATCGATCGTCCGGAAACGGACTGTCCTGCGGCCGTGGATCAGACCTTCAGGATGCGGTCGCCGCGGCCGACGCCGCAGACGCCGGAGCGCACCGTTTCCAGGACCAGCGCCGGGTCGATGGCACTGATGAATGCATCGAGCTTCGCCTGGTTGCCGGTCAGTTCGATGACGTAGGACGTGTCGGTGACGTCGATGATGCGTGCGCGGAAGATATCCGCCATGCGCTTCATCTCCTCGCGGTCCTTGCCGGTAGCGCGGACCTTGGTGAGCATCAGCTCGCGCTCGATGTGCGCGGCCTCAGAGATATCGACGACCTTGACCACTTCGACCAGCTTGTTCAGCTGCTTGGTGATCTGTTCGATGATGTCGTCCGATCCGGTGGTGACGATGGTCATGCGCGACATCGAGGCATCCTCGGTCGGCGCGACGGTCAGGGATTCGATGTTGTAACCGCGGGCGGAAAACAGGCCCGATACGCGCGACAGGGCGCCAGATTCGTTCTCGATCAGCAGGGAGATGACGTGTCTCATGGTGTGTCTCTGGTCGATGCTTACAGGTCTTCGGCGGACAGGATCATCTCGGTGAGCCCCTTGCCGCCCTGAACCATGGGGTACACGTTTTCGGTCTGGTCGATCTGGAAGTCGAGGAACACCAGATCGTTCTTGCGCGCGAAGGCTTCGCGCAGCGCGCCCTCGACGTCCGACGGGCGCTCGATCTTCAGTCCCACGTGGCCGTAGGCTTCGGCGAGTTTCGCGAAGTCGGGCAGCGAGTCCATGTAGGACTCGGAATAGCGTTCGCCGTGGAACAGCTGCTGCCACTGGCGCACCATGCCGAGGTAGCGGTTGTTCAGGTTGCAGATCTTGATCGGCAGGCGGAACTGCTTGCAGGTCGACAGTTCCTGGATGTTCATCTGGATCGAGGCCTCGCCGGTCACGCACGCCACCTGTGCACCCGGGTTCGCGAGCTGCGCGCCCATCGCGTAGGGCAGGCCGACGCCCATCGTGCCGAGGCCGCCGGAGTTGAGCCAGCGGCGCGGCTTGTCGAAGCGGTAGTACTGCGAGGCCCACATCTGGTGCTGGCCGACGTCGGAGGTCACGATGGCGTCGCCGCCGGTGACTTCCCACAGCTTCTGGATCACGAACTGCGGCTTGATGATCTCGTCCGAGTTCTTGTACTTCATGCACTCGCGGCTGCGCCATTCGTCGACCTGCTTCCACCACGAGCCGAGCGTGTCGGGGTTCGGGCGCGCGGCGTTGGCCTCGAGCTGGCGGATCATCTCCTCGAGCACTTCCTTGAGGTCGCCGACGATGGGCACGTCGACCCGCACGCGCTTCGAGATCGACGACGGGTCGATGTCGACGTGGATGATCTTGCGCGGCTCTTCGGCGAAGTGGTCCGGATTGCCGATCACGCGGTCGTCGAAGCGGGCGCCGACGGCGAGCAGCACGTCGCTGTAGTGCATCGCCATGTTCGCTTCGTAGGTGCCGTGCATGCCGGGCATGCCGAGGTACTGGCGGTCGCTCGCGGGATAGCCGCCCAGGCCCATCAGCGTGTTCGTGATCGGGAAACCCAGCATGCGCGTGAGCTTGGTGAGCTGTTCGGCCGCGTTGGCGAGGATCACGCCGCCGCCGGTGTAGATCATCGGGCGCTTGGCTTCCAGCAGCAGCTGCACGGCCTTGCGGATCTGGCCCTGGTGACCCTTGACGACCGGGTTGTACGAGCGCATCGAGACCTCTTTCGGGTACTCGAACTCGCACTTGTGCATCGACACATCCTTGGGGATGTCGACCAGCACCGGGCCGGGGCGGCCGGTCTTCGCGAGGTAGAAGGCCTTCTTGATCGTCGTGGCGATGTCGCGCACGTCCTTGACCAGGAAGTTGTGCTTCACGCAGGGACGGGTGATGCCGACGGTGTCGACTTCCTGGAACGCGTCCTGGCCGATCGCGGCGGTCGGAACCTGGCCGCTGATGATGACCATCGGGATCGAGTCGCAGTAGGCGGTGGCGATGCCGGTGACCGCATTGGTGGCGCCTGGGCCGGAGGTCACCAGTGCGACGCCGACGTTCTCGGTGCTGCGGGCGTAGCCGTCGGCAGCATGCACGGCAGCCTGTTCGTGGCGCACCAGCACGTGGCGCACCTTGTCCTGGTTGAACAGTGCGTCATAAATGTAGAGTACCGCGCCGCCGGGGTAGCCGAAGACGTAATCGACCTTTTCTTCCTGCAGACACCTGATTACAATTTCCGCTCCACTCAGCACCATCGCAAACTCGCTATTCTTACGTTCCGAAACGCTGAACGTTACCGGTCAGGCGCAGTTTGGTCAAGGCTGCTGCGGCATCGCACAATGGCCTGAATAACCGGTTTTCATAAGGATCCAGAACTGGCTAACCGGGCAGAACTCTCCGCATTTCTCCAGAGTGTCGAAAAGCGTGCGTTCAAGCAGGCAGTGTATGCGCTGCGCAACGACGACGCGGCCCTGGATGCGGTGCAGGATGCGATGCTCAAGCTCTCGGTCAGCTATGGCGAGCGTCCCGCGAGCGAATATCCGATGCTGTTCCAGCGCATCCTGCAGAACGTCATCTACGACGCGCTACGGCGGCAGAAGGTGCGCAATACCTGGACGACGCTGCTGTCGTCTTTCGTCGGCGACGACGAACAGGACAGCGACAACGATCCGCTCGATACCCTTGCCGGGGAACCCGACGAAGCGAAGGCCGACACGCCGCACGGGCAGTACGAGCGCGCACGCACGCTGGCCGCGATCGAGCGGGAAATCGAGCGGCTGCCCCCCCGTCAACGGGAAGCCTTCCTCATGCGTTACTGGGAAGAGATGGATATTGCCGAGACGGCAGCGGCGATGGGCTGTTCCGAGGGGAGCGTGAAGACGCATTGCTCGCGCGCCACGCAGACGCTGGCAGCAGCCCTGAAAGCGAAGGGAATCAAGTTATGAACGACGAAGCTTTTGCCCGCAGGGTGGCGGTCCAGTTGTCCGCGGCCGCGCGCAGCGTGGACGGCGATGTCGCGGACCGTCTGCGGCTCGCGCGCGAGCGCGCCCTCGCCGCGCATCGGCCGGTGCAGGCGGGGTTCGGCGCGAAGATCGGTAGCGCGCTGCGTCGCCTGTTCCCGCCCATGATGCGCCCGGCGGCGGTGGCGGCGGCGATCCTCGTCGCGGTGCTGGCGGGCGATTACTGGACCACCTGGCTGCGCGTGAGCGAGATGGAGGAGGTCGATACGGCGCTGCTGATCGACGACCTGCCGATCGACGCCTATCTGGATTCGGACTTCAAGGCATGGCTGCAGGACGATTCGCAATCCTGATCCTGATGGCCGCCCTGAGCGGTCCGGTCCTCGCGGTCGCGCCGATCGGTGCGCCCTCGTGGTCCGGTCTGACGGCTGCCCAGCGTTCGGTGCTCGCGCCGCTGTCGGACGACTGGAATGCGATGAGCGAAGTGCAGCGCCAGCGCTGGCTGGGGGTTGCCAACCGCTATTCGCGCCTGACGCTGGAAGAGCAGGCACGCATCAGCGCGCGCATGCGCGACTGGGCGAACCTGCGGCCGGACCAGCGCGAGCGCGCGCGCGATCAGTACCGCGCGCTGCGCAGCATGCCGCGCGAGCGGCGCGAGTCGCTGCAGGAACAATGGCAGCGCTACCGCAGCATTCCGCCGGAAGAGCGCCAGCTCAAGTCCGGCCCGCGCATCGTGCGCCCCTTACAGCGACCGCCCGTGCGCGGCAACAAGGAATGAAGAAACAAGACCCAAGGCGCAATACCGCGGCCCCGTCCCGCAACGCTGAATCCCGTTCCGCAAACCACCCTCAGGTCGTCGCGCAGGTGGTCGAACTCGCCGGCGTGCGCCGCCGCCTTGCGAGCCTGCTGTACGAGGGGTTGCTGCTGCTGGGGGTGCTCGCGCTCGTTTTCCTCGTGCCCTACCTCGTGCTCGGTGTCCTGTTCGGCATCGCGCCGGCCGGGTGGGTGGCGTGGTTGCACATCTACGTCGCGCTGGGTGCGTATTTCATCTGGTACTGGCGTCGGCGCGGCCAGACGCTCGCGATGCAGACGTGGAAGCTGCGCCTGGTAACGGCCGACGGCCGTGTGCCCAGCGTCGCGACCGGCTGGCTGCGCTACACGCTCGCGTGGCCGTCGCTGCTGTGCTTCGGCCTGGGGCTCGCGTGGGCGCTGGTCGACCGCGATCGCCAGTTCCTCCACGATCGCCTCGCCGGCACGCGCATCGTGCTGCTTCCCTGACGCGGGCGTCGGGCGGCGCGGGGGGCGTATACTCACGGTTTGTCCCGTACGCGGCCGGACAGCCGGAGAAACAATGAAAAGCGAACACGCCCCGACCATTCAACGATCCGACTACACGCCGCTGGCGTGGACCATCGACGACATCGAGCTGCATTTCGCGCTCGATCCTGCGGCAACCCTGGTGACGACCCGGCTGCGCTGCGTGCGGCGCTCGGCGCGCGCGGAGCCGCTGCGCCTGCTGGGCGAGGAACTCGAGCTCGTGAGCGTGAGCGTCGACGGCGTGCCCGCCGGATCCGGGCAGCTGACCCGGGGCGAAGGCTGGATCGAGATCGCGCTCGATGCCGCCCGGGCCGAACTCAGTATCGTCACGCGCATCAATCCGCAGGCGAACACCGCGCTGTCGGGTCTCTACGTGTCGCGCGGCGGTTTCTTCACGCAATGCGAGGCCGAGGGGTTCCGGCGCATCACCTATTTCCCCGATCGACCGGACGCGATGACGCGCTTCACCGTGACGCTGGAGGCGGACGCCGCCGAATGTCCGGTGCTGCTGTCGAACGGCAACCTCGTCGCGCAGGGGGCGCTCGAAGGCGGCCGCCACTTTGCGAAGTGGGTCGATCCGTTCCCCAAGCCGTCGTATCTCTTTGCGCTGGTCGCGGCGAAGCTGGTCGCGCTGGAGCGTCGCGTCACGACCGCCTCGGGGCGCGAGGTGCTGCTGCAGGTGTGGGTGGAGGAGGGCAATCTCGACCGCACGCCGCACGCGATGGACTCGCTGGTGCATGCGATGCGCTGGGACGAGGAGGTGTTCGGCCTGGAGCTCGACCTCGACCGCTTCATGATCGTCGCCGTCAGCGACTTCAACATGGGCGCGATGGAGAACAAGGGGCTCAACATCTTCAACGCGAAGTACGTGCTCGCGAAGCCCGACACGGCGACCGACGTCGACTACGAGAACATCGAGAGCGTGGTCGCGCACGAGTACTTCCACAACTGGACCGGCAACCGCGTGACCTGTCGCGACTGGTTCCAGCTCACGCTCAAGGAAGGCCTGACGGTGTTCCGCGACCAGCAGTTCTCCGCGGACATGCTCGCACAGGCCGCGGGCGACGCCGGGGCGGCGTCGGCACGCGCGGTCAAGCGCATCGACGACGTGCGCGTGCTGCGCGCGGCGCAATTCCCCGAGGATGCCGGGCCGATGGCGCACCCGATCCGGCCGGAGCGCTACCAGGAGATCAACAACTTCTACACCGCGACGGTGTATGAGAAGGGCGCCGAAGTCATCCGCATGCTGCACACGCTGCTGGGCGCGGAGGGGTTCCGCAACGGCATGGACCTGTATTTCAGCTACCACGACGGCCAGGCGGTGACCTGCGACGACTTCGTCGATTGCATGGCGGAGGCGAACGGCTACGACCTCGACCAGTTCATGCTGTGGTACAGCCAGGCGGGCACGCCGCGCGTGCAGGCGGCCGGCGCGTGGGACGCGGCGAACGGCCGCTACACGCTGACTCTGTCGCAGCACACGCCGCCGACGCCGGGGCAGGCCGACAAGGCGCCGCTGGTGATCCCGGTCGCGGTGGGCCTCATCGGACCCGACGGCAAGGATTTGCCGCTGACCCTGGAAGGGGAAAACCACGGCGGCGCGACGACGCGCGTGCTGGTGCTATCGGAGGCGGAGCAGACTTTCCGCTTCGTCGGCGTCGCCGCCGAGCCCGTGCCCTCGGTGTTGCGCGGGTTCTCGGCCCCGGTGATCCTCGAACTCGACGAGAGCGACGAGCGGCTCGCCTTCCGCATGGCGCATGACGCCGATGCCTTCAACCGCTGGGATGCGGCGCAGCGCTATGCGGAGCGCGTGATCCTCGCGCTTGCGGCGGATGCCGACGCCGGGCGCGCGCTTGCGCTGCCGGCGGCCTTCGCGCAGGCCTTCCGTGCGCTGCTGAACGACGCGGCGCTCGATCCGGCCTTCCGCGCGCAGGCGGCGGCACTGCCGTCGGAGACCTATCTCCTGGAGCGGATGGAACCTGCCGATCCGGCATCACTGCGGGCTGCGCTGATGTACATGACGCGCGAACTGGGCAAGGGGCTGGCGCCGGACTGGCAGGCGATCGGCGCGGCGATGGAGGTGCCGGGCGAGTATCGCTATCAGCCGGGCGACGCGGGCCGGCGTGCGCTGGCCAACCTTGCGCTGAAGTACCTCGCGGCCGCCGGCGTGCCCGAGGGGCTGGCGCGCGCGGAGGCGCAGTTTGCGCGCTTCGGCAACATGACCGAGGGCTTCGGCGCGCTCGCTGCCCTGGTGCAAAGTGCGAGCCCCGTGCGCGAGGCGGCGCTGTCGCGTTTCCATGAGCGCTATCGTGACGATGCGCTGGTGCTGGACAAGTGGTTCGCGCTGCAGGCCTCGGCCTGGCGCTGGGACGCGGCCGCGGGGCCGGTGCTGGAGCGCGTGCGCGCGCTGATGGACGACCCGGCCTTCAGCCTCGCCAATCCGAACAAGGTGTATGCGCTGCTGGGAAGCTTCTTCCGTGCGAACCCGGCCGAATTCCATGCGCCGGACGGCAGCGGGCATGCGTTCTGGGCCGATCAGGTGATCGTGCTGGATGGCCGCAATCCGCAGGTCGCGGCGCGCATGGCGCGGGCGCTGGAGAACTGGCGCCGTTTCACGCCCGCGTTGCGGCAGAGCATCCGCGCGCAGATCGCCCGGGTCGCCGCGACGCCGGGGCTGTCGCCCGACGTGGCGGAAATCGTCGGCAAGGCGCTCGCGGATTGAGTGAACTCGGTGCCGATATTGACGCGGCAATTGGATACAGCCGTTCGCCCTGAGCCCGTCGAAGGGCGTTGGCACGGCTTCGACAGGCTCAGCCCGAACGGTGGTTCGTGGTCGGGCGAATGAAACTGGCGGGTCGCGATGTGGGTGGCCCGCCGGATGTTCAGGTGGTGAGTTCGCCGGCGATGTAGTTCGACAGGTGGTTGATCGTCTTTTCCTGCAGGTCGATGATGGATTTGACGACGTCGCCGATCGTGACGATGCCGACGATGTGCCCGTGCTCGACCACCGGCAGGTGACGGAAGCGGTTCTCCGTCATGATGTTCATCACCGCGTCGATCGCCAGCGACGGGGTGATCGTGCACACGTTGGGCGTCATCACGTCGCCCACGGTGGCTTCGCGCGAATTGAGGCCCTTGAGGACGAGCTTCCGCGCGTAGTCGCGTTCGGTGAAGATGCCCACGAGGCGATCGTTTTCGAGCACCAGCACCGAGCCGATGTCGTGTTTGGCCATCATCGCCAGGGCGTCGAGGACGCTGACGGTGGGCGTCACCGAGTGCGTCGTCGTGCCCTTCTGTTCAAGAATCTGTCGCACTGTCACAGTTGTCGCAAGCATCGTGTCCCTCCGTTCGTGTTAGGCATTCACGCGGCTCTCCCCTTGTTCGGGAGCATGCTGGCATAGCTTGGAACGAACCGGGCGCGGATGCAAGTGTGCAGTGCCCTGCGGGACCGTTGCGGCCCCGCTTGTGCGTCAGATTTCCAGGTTGTCGATGAGGCGGGTGCGTCCCAGCTTGGCGGCGGCGAGAACGACGAGCGGGTCGTCGGCATGCACCGGGGGCTGCAGGTCGGCCTGGCGGCGCACGGCGATGTAGTCGGGTTTCCAGCCGTGTGCGGCGAGTTCGGCGACGGCGATGGTCTCGAGCTTGAGGAAGTCGTGGTCGCCGCGTCGCACCGCGTCGCGGATGCGTGCGAGCTGGCGATAGAGGCGCGGCGCCTCGGCGCGCTCGTCGGGCGAGAGGTAGCCGTTGCGCGACGACAGGGCGAGGCCGTCGTCGGCGCGCACGGTCTCGCCGGGCAGCACTTCGACGGGAATCGCAAGCTGGCGCACCATATTGCGCAGCACCATCAGCTGCTGGTAGTCCTTCTTGCCGAACAGCGCGACGTCGGGCTGGACGATGTTGAGGAGCTTCAGCACGACCGTGGCGACACCGCGGAAGTGGTCGGGGCGGAATTCGCCCTCGAGGATGCTGATCTGCGCCGGCGCCGGATCGACGTGGTAATGCTGCGGCTCGGGGTACATCACCTTCTCGTCCGGGGCGAACACATGGGTGACGCCCGCGGCCTCCAGCCGCTCGCAGTCCGCGGCGAGCGTGCGCGGGTAGCGGTCGAAATCTTCGCTGGGGCCGAACTGCAGGCGATTGACGAAGATGCTGGCAATGACGCTGTCGGCCTTCTCGCCGGCCTGGCGCACGAGGTCGATGTGGCCGTCGTGCAGGTTGCCCATCGTCGGGACGAAGGCCGCCTTGCCGGCGGTCTTGCGCGCGGCGCGCAGGCTGTCGATTGTCGTGTGAATCTGCATGGCGTGTGTTCCCTGCGGGTGGGGCGGGCGGCGGTCAGTAGCAGTGCTCGGCGGCGGGGAAGCTGCCGTCCTTGACCGCGCGCACGTAGTTGGCGACGGCGTCCTCGATGCTGGCGGCGCCGGTCATGAAGTTCTTGACGAAACGTGCCTTGCGGCCGGGATAGACGCCGATCATGTCGTGCAGTACGAGCACCTGACCGTCGCAGTCGGGGCCCGCGCCGATGCCTATCGTCGCCATCGAGGTGAGGCTGGCGGTGACTTCGGCCGCGAGGGCCGCGGGGACCATCTCCATGACCATCAGCGCAGCGCCGGCCTGTTCGAGTGCGAGGGCATCGGCCTTGAGCCGGGCGGCGCCGGCTTCGCTGCGGCCCTGCACGCGGTAGCCGCCGAGCTGATTCACCGACTGCGGCGTGAGGCCGATGTGGGCGCACACGGGCACACCGCGCTCGACGAGGAAGCGCACGGTTTCGGCCATGAAGGCGCCGCCTTCGAGCTTGACCATGTGGGCACCGGCCGCCATCAGGCGCGCAGCGTTGCGCAGCGCCTGCTCGGGGCTTTCCTGGTAGCTGCCGAAGGGCATGTCGGCGACGATGAAGAGGCGGGTGTTGGCCCGGGCGACGCATTCGGTGTGATAGACCATCTGGTCCAGCGTCACCGGCAGGGTCGACTTCTGTCCCTGCACGACGTTGCCGAGGGAGTCCCCGATCAGCGCGACGTCCACGCCGGCGCGTTCGAGCAATGCGGCGAAGCTCGCGTCGTAGCAGGTGAGCATGGTGATCTTGTGCCCTTCGGTGCGCATCTTGCCAAGTTCGGACAGGGTGACGGGTTTTCCGTCCTGGAGGTAGCTCATCGGGGTTCCTCGAAAGAGGCGCGAGTTTTTCCTAAATTCCGCGCGGGTACAAGCCGTTTCGTGGTTTGCCGGCTGCTCGCTCAGGCGGCGTAACCGAAGAATTCGCGATAGCTGCGCATGTTGCGCAGGCGATCGAGCAGGAGTTCGAAGTCGTCATCGTGGTCGACGGGATTGAGGACTTCGGCATCGACGATGAACAGCGGCGCGGCATCGTACTGGTAGAAAAAGCGTGCGTAACGCTCGGCGACGCGCTCGAGGTATTGCTCGGTGATGCGCCGCTCGGTGTCGAGGCCGCGCCGGCGGACGCGTTCGACCAGCGTTTCGGGTTTGGCCTGCAGATAGATGATGAGGTCCGGCTTGGGCGGCGACGCGGGTTTCATCGCGTCGAATACGCGCTGGTAGAGCGCGAGTTCGTCGGGCGCGAGGTTCAGCGCGGCGAACAGGGGGTCCTTGTCCAGCACGAAGTCGGACACGACACGCTGCTGCTGTTCCATTGCCTCGGCGACCATGCCGAGCTGGTCGAAGCGCTGGAACAGGAAGTGCAGCTGGGTGGACATCGCCCAGCGCTCGGCGTCCTGATAGAAGCGGCCGAGGAAGGGGTTCAGTTCCGGTTGCTCGAACAGCGCCCGCGCGTCGAGGCGTTCTGCAAGCCGCCGGGCGAGCGAGGTCTTGCCCGCGCCGATGGGGCCTTCGACCACGATGTAGCGTGCCTTGTCCAACATGCAGGAACGTCGCCTTTAGTTTCTGAAGATGAAATATACCGCGCCAAGCATACACAGGGCGGCCCAAAGATAGTCAAGCTTGATCGGCTGCTTCATGTACAGCACGACGAAGGGCACGAAAACCAGCAGGGTGATCACTTCCTGCATGATCTTGAGCTGGGCGAGGTTCAGCTCGCTCGCGCCGATGCGGTTGGCCGGCACCTGCAGCAGGTATTCGAACAGCGCGATGCCCCAGCTGACGAGGGCGGCGACGAACCAGGCCCTGGACTGCATGTTCTTGAGATGGCCGTACCACGCGAAGGTCATGAAGACGTTCGATGCGGTGAGCAGCATCGCGGTCTGCACCCAGGCGGGCAGGGTCTGCATCCAGGCGGTCATGGGCAATTCGGCGTTGCGGGCGGATCAGGAAAGGCGTTCGATGCGCTGGTCGCGCACGGTGTCGAGCAGGTCCGCCGCGCGGCCGCGGCCGGGGATGTCGGTGTCGGGCGCGATCTCGGCGAGCGGGACGAGCACGAAGGCGCGCAGGTGCATGCGCGGGTGCGGGACGTCGAGGCCGGGCAGGGCGATGGTCGCGTCGCCGTAGAGGAGCAGGTCGAGGTCCAGCGTGCGCGGGGCGAGTTCGGTCTCGCGCCGGCGTCCGTGCGAGCGCTCGAGGTCGAGCAGGGCCGCAAGCAGGTCGGGTGCGGGCAGCGTCGTGTCGATCGCGGCGACGGCGTTGAGGTAATCGGGATGGCCGGTGACGCCGATCGGTGCGGAGCGGTAGAGGCTGGAGCGCGCGAAGAGGCGGGTGCCGGGCAGGTCGTCGAGCGCGGCGAAGGCGCTGGCGAGCGCGGCGGCGGCATCGCCCAGGTTGGCACCGAGGGCGACGAACGCGCGCACCGGGTCGCGGCCCGGCGGCGGGTGGTGGCCGGTCATGACGCGTTGCTGCTTGCCGTGGCCTCGGTAGTGGCCGCGGACGGCTTGCGGCGGCGACGGCGGCGCTTGCGCTCGGCGGATTCGCCGGCGGTCGGCGTCTCGGCGAGGAGCGCTTCGCGCGCGTCGTGGCCCGCGTGGGCAAAGCGATCCCACCAGTCGGGCAGTGCGGCGTCGATTTCGCCGGACTGGGCACGCAGGCGCAGGAAGTCCCACGCGGCGCGGTAGCGCGGCTGTTCGATGAGGCGGTACGGCGCCTTGCCGGTGCACTTCTCGAAGCGCGGCTGCAGGGCCCAGATTTCCTTGATGTCCCCGACGATGCGCTTGGTGATCGCGAGCTTGCCGGCCTGCCTGTCGAGCACTTCGTCCATCGCGGCGAACAGCGCGGGCTGGGTGTGCTCGCCGTCCTTCCTGCGTGTTTCCCAGTTGGCGAGCACTTCGTGCCACAGCAGGGTCGCGAAGAGGAAGCCGGGGGATACGGGCTTGTCGGCGCGTACGCGCTCGTCGGTGTTTTCCAACGACAGCCAGACGAAGCGCTCGCCCATCGGTTGCTCGAGGATCACGTCGAGGAGCGGCAGCAGGCCGTGGTGCAGGCCTTCCTCGCGCAACTGCTTGAGGCAGCGCACCGCGTAGCCGGAGAACAGCAGCTTGAGCATCTCGTCGAAGAGGCGCGCCGCAGGCACGTTTTCGAGGAGTTCCGCCATCTCGCGGATGGGATTGCGCGCGGCCGGGTCGAGTGCGAGGCCGAGCTTGGCGCCGAGGCGCACGCCGCGCAGCATGCGCACGGGATCCTCGCGGTAGCGCGCGCGCGGATCGCCGATGATGCGCAGCGTCTTCTGCTTGAGGTCCGCGACGCCGTGGTGGTAGTCGAGGATATGTTCGGTGGTCGGGTCGTAGTACAGCGCGTTGACGGTGAAGTCGCGGCGCGTGGCGTCTTCGGCCTGCGAACCGTACACGTTGTCGCGCAGCACGCGGCCGTGTTCGTCGGTCTCGGTGTCCTCGGCGCTCTGGCTGGCGCGGAAGGTCGACACTTCGATCGTTTCCGGGCCGCTCATGACATGCACGATCTTGAAGCGCCGGCCGATGATGCGCGAGCGGCGGAACAGCGCGCGCACGTCCTCGGGCGTCGCGCTCGTGGCGACGTCGTAGTCCTTGGGAGGATGGCCGACCAGCAGGTCGCGCACGGCGCCGCCGACAACGAAGGCCTTGTGGCCGCTTTCCTGCAGCACGGTGCACACCTTGCGGGCGGCGGGCGAGATCTGTTCGCGACGGATGCCGTGCTGGGTGACGGGGACCAGCGCAGGTTCGGTGTTGATGGGCGAGGCGGCGCGGCGGAAGACCTTGCGCAGCAGCTTGCGGATCATTGGAGAGAGGGGCTTGCAGTCAACATAAGCTGTGAATCATAACCGATGCGGCGCTGCGGGAGGGACTGCATTGTGGGTTGGATCGTGCTGTGGGAGCGGCTTCAGCCGCGAATGGGCGCCGATTCGCGGCTGAAGCCGCTCCCACGAGGCGACGGGGTCAGCGCAGCGAAATGACCGGCCAGCCGGCAGTCTGCGCGTGGGCGCGCAGGGTGTCGTCCGGGTCGACGGCAATGGGGTCGGTGACGCGCGACATCAGCGGCAGGTCGTTGTGCGAGTCGCTGTAGAACCACGAGCGGGCGAAGCTGCCGGTGTAGAGGCCGAGCGATTCGAGCCAGGCGTCGACGCGTTCGATCTTGCCGGCCTTGAAGGCGGGCATGCCGCGCGGCTTGCCGGTGAAGGCGCCGTTCTCCTGCGCGGGGATGGTGGCGACGAGGTGCGGGATGCCTAATTCGCGCACGATGGGGCCGGTGACGAAGCTGTTGGTGGCGGTGACGACGGCAACGAGCGCGCCGCTGTCGAGATGCTCGCGCACCAGCGCGCGCGCCTTGTCGGTGATCATCGGGGCAATCGAGCCGGCCATGAACTCGCGGTGCCAGGCGTCGAGCTGGTCGCGCGAATGGCGGGCGAGCGGGGCGAGCTGGAAGTCGAGGAACTCGAAGATGTCGAGCGTGCCGGCCTTGTACTGCTCGTAGAACCGGATGTTCTTCGCTTCCTGCACTTCGCGGTCGAGGACGCCCTTGGTGATGAGGAATTGCGCCCAGGCGAAGTCGGAGTCGCCGTTGAGCAGGGTGTTGTCGAGGTCGAAAAGGACGAGATCCACGTGTGTTTCCTTGGGTTTGGGGCGTGCGGCCGGCTCAGATGTCGAGGCCGGCCTGCATCATTTCGCGCAGCAGCGGCAGGGTGACGGCGCGCTTGCGTTCGAGGGAGGCGTTGTCGAGGGCGTCGAGCACCGCGAGCAGGCTGGGCAGGTCGCGGCGGCCGTGACGCATCAGGAAGTCGATGACGTCGTCGGCCAGACGCAGGCCGCGGCGTGCGGCCAGGGTCGCGAGGATGGCCGCGCGCGATTCGTCGTCGAGCGGACGCACCTCGTAGATCAGGCATTGGCCGATGCGGGTGCGCAGGTCCTCGCGCAGGGCGAGCTGGCGCGGCGCTTCCTTGCCCGCGAGCAGCAGCGTCTGGCCGAGGCTGCGCGAGCGGTTGAAGGCGTTGAAGAGGGCGATCTGGGCGTCGTCGCCGAGGCGGTCGACGTCGTCGATGGCGAGGAGAAGGCCCGGCGTCTGCGGCAGCTCGCGGCCGACCTCGGCGGCGGCGATGCAGGCCGTCGGGCGCCCGCCCGCGGCGGCGAGCGTGCCGCGCAGCAGGTGGCTGCGGCCGCTGCCGGCAGGGCCCCACAGGTAGAGGTGGCCGGGTAGGGGGGCACCTGAGTGGGCGCCTGAGGGAGCGGCGATGGCGCCGAGCGTGGCGACGAGTTCTTCGTTGCCGCCGACGACGAAGTTGTCGAGGGTGGGCGGCGCGTCGGGGCGGATGTCGAGGACGAGCTGTTTCATTGCGGGGGGGCGTCGGCAGGGGTGTCGCCGAGATAGATGCGGCTTGCGAGCCAGGCCGTGCGCACTTCGCGCAGGCCGACGAGGATCGCGGCACTCGCGGGCAGGGCGACGAGGATGCCGACGAAGCCGAAGAGCTGGCCGAAGGCCATCAGCGCGAAGATCACCGCGAGCGGGTGCAGGCCGATGCGTTCGCCGACGAGGTAGGGGGTGAGCACGAAGCTTTCGATGAGCTGGCCGAGGCCGAAGACGATGGCGACGCCGATCAGCGGCGGCCAGCCTTCGGCCTGCAGCAGCGCGGAGAGGATGGCGAGCAGCAGGCCGCCGCCGAAGCCGATGTAGGGGATGAAGACGAGCAGGCCCGTGATGACGCCGACGGGCAGCGCGAACTTGAGGCCGGCGATCCACAGGCCGACGCTGTAATAGACGGCCAGCAGCAGCATCACCGAGAGCTGGCCGCGCAGGAATTCGGAGAGCACGCGGTCGATGTCGTTGATGATGCGCATCGTGCGTTCGAGCATCGGGCGCGGGATGACGGTCTGCAGGCCGTCGAGGATGTGTGGCCATTCCTGCAGCAGGTAGAACATCACGACCGGCACGAGGAAGACGCTGGCGGCGGCGCCGAGCAGGGCGAGGCCGCCCTGACGCAGCTGGCCGAGGATCACCGGGACGAGGTCCTGGGCGCTGTCCCAGTGTTCGGCGATCCAGGTGCGCACGACGGCGGCGTCGAGCTGGAAGTCGATGTCGAAGCGCGCGCGCAGCAGGGGGGCGACGTGGGCGTTGAGGAGTTCGATGAGGTCGGGCAGGCGGCGGACGAGTGCGATCGCCTCGCGCCAGATCATCGGGGCGAGGATCAGCAGCAGGAGAAGCAGCGTCGCGCCCATGCCGGCGATCACCAGCAGAACTGCAGCCGTGCGCGGGATACGGCGTGCGACCATCCAGTTCACCGCGGGATCGCAGATGTAGGCGAAGACCGCCGCGATCGCGAAGGGCGCGAGGATGGGCGACAGGGCGTAGAACAGGGCGGCCAGCGCCAGGGCGACGCCGGCCCAGGCGGCGGTTTGCAGACGGTCGGCGCGGGATGGGTTCATTTCGAGTAAAATCGAGCACTTGGCGCGGCCGCCGGGCGGTCGCGAAACCTGTAAATGTAGCCACTTGGCGTTGCGGTCTCAAGTTGGGCCGTCCGCTCGAGCGGCCAGAACGCGCATTCCGCAAGCCTGAGGAACGATCTTGAGCTCCCCGAAACCTTCGCTTTCCTACCGTGATGCCGGTGTCGACATCGACGCCGGCGACGCCCTCGTCGACCGCATCAAGCCACTCGCGAAACGTACCATGCGCCCCGAGGTGTTGGGCGGCATCGGCGGTTTCGGCGCGCTGTTCGAGCTGTCGAAGAAGTACCGCGAGCCGGTGCTGGTGTCCGGCACCGACGGCGTCGGCACGAAGCTGAAGCTCGCGTTCCAGCTGAACAAGCATGACACGGTCGGTCAGGATCTCGTAGCGATGAGCGTGAACGATATCCTCGTGCAGGGCGCCGAGCCGCTGTTCTTCCTCGACTACTTCGCCTGCGGCAAGCTGGACGTGGATACCGCGGCGGCGGTCGTCGGCGGCATCGCTCGCGGTTGCGAGCTGTCGGGCTGCGCGCTGATCGGCGGCGAGACCGCCGAGATGCCGGGCATGTACCCGGACGGCGAGTACGATCTCGCGGGCTTCGCGGTCGGTGCGGTGGAGAAGTCCGAGATCATCGACGGCTCGCGCATCGTGCCGGGTGACGTGGTGCTGGGGCTGGCGTCGAGCGGCGCGCACTCGAACGGCTATTCGCTGATCCGCAAGATCATCGAGCGTGCGCAGCCGGATCTGGATGCCGATTTCCACGGTCGCCCCTTCCGCGACGTGGTGCTGGAGCCGACCCGCCTGTACGTGAAGTCGATGCTGGGCCTGATGCGCGCGATCCCGGGCGTGGTGAAGGGCATGGCGCACATCACCGGCGGCGGCCTGCTGGAGAACGTGCCGCGCATCCTCGCCGACAACCTGACCGCGCGCCTCGATGCGTCGTCGTGGACGCTGCCGCCGCTGTTCCAGTGGCTGAAGCAGGAAGGCAACGTCGCCGATCAGGAGATGTACCGCGTGTTCAACTGCGGCGTCGGCATGGTCGTGATCGTGTCGGCCGAGCAGGCCGATGCGGCGGTCGCGAATCTCGAGGCGGCGGGCGAAACGGTGTATCGCCTCGGTCGTATCGAGGCGCGCGCCGAAGGCGTGGCGCAGACGACGGTCGCCTGAGTTTTCCGGGGCCGCGCGCGATGCGGGGCCCGGCCGTCCGTGCAACTTTGTTGCCGGGCGGGTTGTCAGCAGGATGCAGGGAGCGCACCGAAGAGGGTGCGCTCGTTTTTTTTCCGGATCCCGTTCCAGTTTGAGTGCTCGCCGAAGATGCCCGCCCGTCGCCGCCTGATTGCCGCCGTCAGCCTTGCCGGACTCGCCGCCCTTGCGGGCTATGCGTACTACGCGAACCGCAGTGTCGGCACGGTGCAGCCGGTGGCCGGCGCGAAGCCGGCGGCGGGCGCCAATGCGCCGGCGGCGCAGGGGCCTGCCGAGGTCGAAACGGTGACGGTGCTGGCCGAGGCGATGGCGGACGATGTGACGGCGGTGGGAACGCTGCGCTCGAACGAGTCCGTCGTCCTGCGCCCGGAGGTTGCGGGGCGCATCGATGCGATCCGCTTCCGTGAGGGCGGCCCCGTCCGTCGCGGTGATGTGCTGGTCGACTTCGATGCCGCCGTGCAGCGGGCCGAGGTGCAGCAGGCGAAGGCGAACCTCGCGCTGGCGCAGGCCAATTTCGGCCGTACCGAAGATCTCTTCAACCGCAAGTTCCTGAGCCAGAGTGCGCGCGACGAGGCGGCGTCGCGGCTGGAGGTGGCGCGCGCGAACATGGCGCTCGCCGAGGCGCGGCTGGACAAGATGCGCATCCGTGCGCCCTTCGCCGGCATCGTCGGCATCCGCAACGTGAGCGTCGGCGACTACGTCAAGGAAGGCGAGGATCTCGTCAATCTGGAGGACATCGCGACGCTGAAGGTGGATTTCCGGCTTCCCGAGACCTACCTTGCGCAGATCCGGCCGGGGCAGAAGCTGGAACTCGCGTCCGATGCGGTCGCGGGCCGGCTGTTCACGGCGGTGGTGAGCGCGATCGATCCGCTCGTCGACGAACAGGGGCGGGCGGTGGTGATGCGCGCGACGCTGCAGAACGAGGGGCTGGGCCTGCGTCCCGGGATGTTCGCGCGCGTGCGGCTGATCCTGGAGGAGCGCGCCAACGTCGCGGTGGTTCCCGAGGAGGTGCTGGTGCCTGCGCCGGGCGACGTGCAGTTCGTGTATCGCGTGGTCGACGGCAAGGCGCAGCGCGTCGAGGTGAAGACCGGGGCGCGGCGCGGCGCCCGCGTGGAGATCGTCAAGGGCGTGCAGGCGGGCGACGTTGTCGTGACGGCCGGGCAACTGAAGCTGCGTGACGGTGCGGCCGTGAAGATCGTCGGCGCGGGCGGGGCGCAGGTCGCCCCCGCAGCCGGATCGGCGAAGCCGGCAAGCTGAGGGTAGTGCGATGGTCCTGTCGGAAATCTGCATCAAGCGCCCGGTGTTCGCGTCGGTGCTGTCGCTGCTGGTGCTGTTGACCGGGCTGATGTCATATTCGCGCCTGACGGTGCGCGAGTACCCGAACATCGACGAGCCGGTCGTGACCGTGGATACGACCTATACGGGCGCGAGCGCGGAGATCGTCGAGTCGCAGGTGACCAAGCCGCTGGAGGATTCGCTCGCGGGCATCGAGGGCGTCGACGTGCTGCAGTCGATCAGCCGCCAGGAGCGCAGCCAGATCACGGTGCGCTTCCGCGTCGAGCGAAATGCGGACAGCGCCGCCGCGGACGTGCGCGACCGGGTATCGCGCGTGCGCCGGCGCCTGCCGGACGACATCGAGGAGCCGGTGATCTCGAAGGTCGAGGCGGATGCGAATCCGATCATCTGGATCGCGTTCTCGTCGGACCGCCATTCGCCGCTGGAACTCTCCGATTTCGCCAGCCGCGTGGTCAAGCCACGCCTGCAGACGCTGTCCGGCGCGGCGGACGCGCGCATGTTCGGCGAGCGCCGCTATTCGATGCGCATCTGGCTGGACCGCGACCGGCTGGCGGCCTTCCGCCTGACGCCGCAGGACGTCGAGGACGCGATCCGGCGGCAGAACGTGGAGCTGCCGGCGGGGCGCATCGAGAGCCGCGAGCGCGAATTCGCGGTGGTGGCGCAGACCGATCTCGCCACGCCGCTGGAGTTCGAGTCGATCGTCGTGCGCCAGCCGCAGGCGGCCGGCGGCTACGCCGTGCGCATCCGCGACGTCGGCCGCGTGGAGGTGGCGGCGCAGAACGAGCGCACGCTGGTGCGCTTCATGGGCAAGCCGGCAGTGTCGATCGGGCTGATCAAGCAGTCGGTGGCGAATCCGCTGGATCTCAAGCGCGGCCTCGTGGAGATGCTGCCGGTGCTGCAGGCGGAGCTGCCCGAAGGCATGCGCATGGACATCGCCAACGACACGACGGTGTTCATCGACCGCTCGATCGCGTCGGTGTTCAGCACGATCTGGGAGGCGGTGCTGCTGGTCGCGGTGATCTGCTTCTTCTTCCTGCGCAACTGGCGCGCGATGCTAATTCCGCTGGTGACGATCCCGGTGTCGCTGGTGGGGGCGTTCGCGCTGATGCTGGTGTTCGGCTTCTCGATCAACACGCTGACGCTGCTCGCGCTGGTGCTGGCGATCGGCCTCGTCGTCGATGACGCGATCGTGGTGCTGGAGAACATCTACCGTCACGTCGAGGAGGGCATGGAGCCGCTGCAGGCGGCCTTCCGCGGCGCGCGCGAGATCGGCTTCGCGGTGGTGGCGATGACGATCACGCTGGCGGCGGTGTATGCGCCGGTGGCGTTCATGACCGGGCGCACGGGCAAGCTGTTCACCGAGTTCGCGCTGACCCTTGCGGGGGCGGTGATCGTGTCGGGCTTCGTCGCGCTGACGCTGTCGCCGATGATGTGCTCGAAGCTCCTGCGCCACGAGAAGAAGCACGGCCGCGTGTATAACGCCATCGAGCATTTCCTCGGCTGGCTGACGGCGGGGTATCGGCGCGCACTCGGGATCGCGCTGAACCGGCGCTGGCTCGTGATGCTCGCCTTCGCGCTGGTCGCCGGCAGCTCGCTGGTGCTGCTGAAGGCGCTGAAGACCGAGCTCGCCCCGGTCGAGGATCGCGGGCGCGTCGTGGGGATCTTCTCGGGACCGGAAGGCGCGACGATCGACTTCATGGCGCGCTACGCGACGCAACTGGAAGCGATCTACGCGCAAACCGCCGAGGTCGACCGCTATCTCGTGATCTCGGGCAATCCGACGGTGTCGCAGGGCATCTCGTTCGCCGGTTTCACGGACTGGAAGGAGCGCCAGCGCAATTCGAGCGCCATTGCCGGCGAAATGCGACCGAAGCTCGCGGCGATTCCCGGCCTGCAGGTCTTCCCGGTGCTGCCGGCGTCCTTCGGCCAGAGTCCGCGCACGCGGCCGATCAGCTTCGTGATCACGACCTCGGAGTCGTACGACGAGCTGGCGCGCTACACCGACCTGATCCTCGACGAGATGCGTACGCAGCCGGGTTTCGTGTCGCCGGATACCGACCTGAAGCTGACCAAGCCGGAGCTGGCGGTCGACGTCGATCGCGAAAAGGCGGCCGATCTCGGCATTCCCGTCGATGTGATCGGGCGCACGCTGGAGACGATGCTGGGCGGACGGCAGGTGACGCGGTACAAGCAGGATGCGGAGCAGTACGACGTGATCGTGCAGGTGGCGGCGCCGAGCCGCGCGGTCGCGCGCGACATCCGCGAGATCTACGTGCGCGCCCGGAACGGCGAGATGGTCCCGCTCGCCAACGTCGTCAAGGTGCAGGACCGCGTCAGCCCGCGCGAACTGAATCACTTCGGCCAGCGGCGCTCGGTGACGATCTCGGCGAACCTCGCGGCCGGATTCGCGATGGGCGAGGCGCTGGCGTGGCTCGACGCGACCGCCGCGCGCGTGCTGCCGGCCGGCTACGCGGTCGATTACGACGGCCAGTCGCGCGAATTCAGGACCAGTTCGGCGAGTCTCGCGCTGACCTTCGTGCTCGCGCTGGCCTTCATCTACCTCGTGCTGGCGGCGCAATTCGAGAGTTTCCGCGATCCCTTCATCATCATGCTGACGGTGCCGCTGTCGATGACCGGTGCGCTGGCGGCGTTGTATTTCGCCGGGGGCACGCTCAACGTGTATAGCCAGATCGGGCTGGTGACCCTGGTCGGCCTGATCACTAAGCACGGCATCCTGATCGTGGAGTTCGCGAACCAGTTGCGCGACCAGGGGGCGGTGCTGCGCGACGCGGTCGTCGAGGCGTCGGTGCTGCGCCTGCGCCCCATCCTGATGACGACCGGCGCGATGGTGCTGGGCTCGATCCCGCTCGCGCTCGCGACCGGCGCCGGGGCCGAGAGCCGCCAGCAGATCGGCTGGGTGATCGTCGGCGGCCTGCTGCTGGGGACCTTCTTCACGCTGTTCGTGGTGCCGACCGTTTATACCCTGCTCGCCCGGCGCGAACGCGACCGGCTCGCGGTCGAGGACGGCGCGCCCGCGTCGGCCTGATCGTCCGCGACGTGTCCGACGCGCATATCCACGCGCTTTCCCGCCCGCGCACGGTCCTCGCCGCCTGGTTGATGGCGGGGCTCGTGCTGCTGTCGTTGGCGCACGGCGCGCGCACGGGCCTGCCGGCGTGGCCGGCGGGGCTCGCCGCGTGGGGGGCGGGCGTCGCGCTGTGGCCGCGTCTCGACGGCAAGCAGCGACGCTTCGCGCTGATCCTGTGCGGACTGGGCGTTCTCGCCCTGCTCGCGGCGGTGTGGCGCGGCGCCGCTCCGGCATGGAGTGCGCTGCTGACGCAGAACACTGCCTTGCTCGGGATGCTGGCGGCGGTGAGCTTCCTGCAGCTCGTGGGATTCGGCAAGGACGGCGAGCGGCCCTTGCCGCGCGGGCGGCGGGCGCTGTGGCAGACGCTCGCGGGCGTGCATGTGCTCGGCGCGGTCATCAACATGTCCGTCGTGTTCATCATCGCCGAGCGCATCGCCCTGGATGGGCGCCTGAGTGCGGCGCAGGCGGCGCTGCTCGCGCGCGGCTTTCTCCTCGCGGCGCTGTGGTCGCCGTTCTTCGGCGCCATGGCGGTGGCCCTGACCTACGCGCCGGGCGCGCGCCTGGAAGATCTCGTGCTGGCCGGTCTGCCCCTCGCGGCGATGCTGTTGTGGCTGGTCACGCGGACCCTGCCGGTGGCGGCGGACGGGGGCGAGCGCGACTTCGTCGGCTTCCCGATGCGCGCGTCCTCGCTGTGGCTGCCGCTGGTGCTGACGGCGATGGTGTCGGCGGGGCTCGTCTGGCTGCCCGGCTGGTCGTCGCTGGCGGTAATCAGCGGCTCGGCGCTCGCGATCAGCGTCGCATCGGTGTTGGTGACGAACGGGCCGGTCGATGGCGTCGAACGCCTGTCCGCCCATGCGCTGCGCCGCCTGCCGGCGATGTCGGGCGAGCTGATGCTGTTCCTCGCCGCGGGCGTGTTTGCCACCGGCTTGCAGGCGCTGATGCAGGGCGACTCGGGCTGGACGCCGTTTGACCGCTTCGGTCCGGTGGAGGCGGCGCTGGTGCTGGGCGCGATGGTGGCGCTCGCAGCGATCGGCGTGCATACGGTGATCACGATCGTGATCGCGGCGACCTGGCTCGCGCCGCTCGCGCCCGACCCGATGCTGCTCGCGCAGATCTTCCTGATGGCGTGGAGCATCGGCCTCGCGCTGAATCCGATGGCGGGCGTGCACCTGTCGCTGCAGGGGCGTTTCGGGCTGTCGGCGCTGGGCTTGGCGCGGGGAAACCTGCGCTACTGCCTGGCGAGTTATGTGCTCGCGTCGCTGTGGCTGATCGTCGTGGGGGCGTGGCGCGGCTTACTGTGACGTCTCGAGCAGGCGTAGTGCCGTCGCGGCGACGGCGTCGGTGAGGTCGGGGCGCAGGCAGTCGAGTTCGACCAATTCCGGCCAGGTCTCGCGGAACTGGCGCTGCCAGGTGAGCTGGCGCTTCGCGAGCTGGCGCGTCGCGGCGATGCCCTTGAAGCGCATCGTGGCGTAGTCATCCGTGCCGTCGAGGTATTCCCACGCCTGGCGGTAGCCCACGCAGCGCATCGAGGGCATCGACAGGTCCAGCCGGTAGCGTTCGCGCAGGCGGCGCACCTCGTCGATGAGTCCGGCGGCGAGCATCGCATCGAAGCGCTGCTCGATGCGCGCGTGCAGCGCGGCGCGGTCGGACGGCGCGAGCGCGATCGGCAGCAGGCGGAAGGGCGGCGGCACCATCTCGCGCTTTGCGTAGCTGTCGGCGAGCGCTCGTCCCGTGAGGCGGACAATCTCGAGCGCGCGCTGGATGCGCTGGGAGTCGGTCGGTTCGAGCCGCGCGGCGGCTTCAGGGTCGAGGCGCGCGAGTTCCGCATGCAGCGCGGGCCAGCCGTGTTTCGCCGCCGTCGCGTCGATCTCCGCACGCAGGGTGGCGTCGGCGGCGGGGAGGTCGGACAGCCCGTCGCGCAGCGCCTTGAAGTACAGCATCGTGCCGCCCGCGAGCAGCGGGATGCGGCCGCGCGCGGTGATCTCGTCCATCAGGCGCAGCGCGTCGGTGCGGAACTGTGCGGCCGAATAGCTTTCTTCCGGGCTGACGACGTCGATCAGGTGATGCGGGCAGGCCGCCCGTTCCTCTGGCGTCGGCTTGGCCGTGCCGATGTCCATGTCGCGATAGACGAGGGCCGAATCGACGCTGACGATCTCGACCGGGAGGATGCGTGCGAGCGCGAGCGCGGACGCGGTCTTGCCGCTGGCGGTGGGGCCGAGGAGGAGCAGGGCGGGCGGAAGCATCGGTCGGGCGCGTGCGGTGGGCGGAGGCCGCGATTGTAGCGATGAAACGTGAGCGGCGCGCTGGGTCTGCGGGGCGGCTGGCCGGAGCTGGGCGAAGACGTGCCGGGCGTGTTTTTCGCTTGTTATGCAGCTCCGGCGGTATCGGTCCAGCCGAGTGCATCGAGCACGCGGGCGAAGTCTTCCGCGAGGGGAGTGCTCAGGTCGAGCGCTTCCCCGCTGCGCGGATGCGCGAGTTGCATGCGGGTGCAGGCGAGCAGCAGGCGCGAGACGCCGAAGAGCTGCGCGAACAGCCGGTTGTGCCGCCCCTTGCCGAAGGTCGCGTCGCCGATGATGGGATGGGAGATGTGCTTCAGATGGCGGCGGATCTGGTGGCGGCGACCGGTGGCGGGGTCGAGTTCGACGAGCGCGTAGCGGCTCGTCGGATAGCGGTCGACCCGGTGGGGCAGTTCGGTCGTCGCGAGGCGGCGGAAGTGCGTCACGGCGTCCTGCGCGGGGGCGTCCGTCGCGGCCTGGGGGCGACGCTCGGCGTCGTCGAAACGGCGCGTCAGCGGGTGGTCGATGACGCCTTCCGCGGGCGGATGGCCGCGCACGACGGCGAGGTAGGTCTTGCGCACCGTCTGTCGTTCGAAGGCGGACGACACCAGGGCTGCCGTCTCGCGGTCGAGCGCGAACAGCAGCACGCCCGAGGTGCCCTTGTCGAGGCGATGTACGGGGTGCACGTGGCGGCCGATCTGGTCGCGCAGGATCTGCACCGCGAAGCGCTCTTCATGCACATCGAGGACGGAACGATGGACGAGCAACCCCGAGGGCTTGTGCACGGCGACGAGGAAGTCGTCGCGGTACAGGATGGGTAGGGCTTCCGCCGCGGGTAATTCTGCGGCGGGCAGGTCCGCCTGCGGGGCGATGGCGGTGGGGCTGTCCGCGGGGGCGGCCGCCCCCGCGTCGGTCGTCGAAACCGCGTCGCTCAAAGCGCCGCGCCGTTCGCGTCGAACAGGCCTTCGAACAGGATGGAGCTGAGGTAGCGCTCGCCCGAGTCCGGCAGGATCGCGACGATGGTCTTGCCCGCATTTTCGGGCCGCTGCGCGAGGCGCGCCGCGACGGCCGCGGCAGCGCCGCAGGAGATGCCCGACAGGATGCCTTCCTCGCGCGCGAGGCGACGGGCGTAGAGGATTGCGTCATCGTTGCTGACGGTCTCGATCGCGTCGACCAGCGACAGGTCCAGCACTTTCGGCACGAAGCCGGCGCCGATGCCCTGGATCTTGTGCGGCGAAGGCTTCAGCGGTTCGCCCGCGCGCGTCTGCGTGAGCACCGGGCTCGCGCTCGGCTCGACGGCGACCGACAGGATCGCCTTGCCCCGGGTCTGCTTGATGTAGCGCGACACGCCGGTGATGGTGCCGCCGGTGCCGACGCCCGACACCAGGATGTCGATCTTGCCGTCGGTGTCGTTCCAGATCTCGGGGCCGGTCGTCGCCTCGTGGATCGCCGGGTTCGCGGGGTTCGTGAACTGCTGCAGCAACACGTACTTGTTCGGGTCGGACGCCGCGATCTCTTCTGCCTTGGCGATCGCGCCGTTCATGCCTTTCGCGCCTTCGGTCAGGACGAGCTTGGCGCCGTAGGCGACCAGCAGCTTGCGCCGCTCGACGCTCATCGTGTCGGGCATCGTCAGCGTGATGGGAATGCCGCGCGCGGCGGCGACGAATGCCAGCGCGATGCCGGTGTTGCCGCTGGTGGGTTCGACGATCTCCTTGCCGGGGCCGAGCAGGCCGCGCTTCTCGGCGTCCCAGATCATCGCCGCGCCGATGCGGCACTTCACGGAATAGGCGGGATTGCGCCCTTCGATCTTGCCCAGCACGATCGCGGGGGCTCCGTCGGTGATGCGATTCAGTTTGATCAGCGGCGTCTTGCCGATGGATTCGGCGTTATCAGCGTACCAATTTGACATTTGTGGGCTCCATGGTCCGGAAATTGGAGAATAGCAGGCGCCGGGGAGTGGCGCGCTGCGTCATTCTTCGGCGAGGCCGTTGGCCGTCGGGGTGACGCTGTTGCGCACCGTCGCTTCGCCGAGCGTCGGCGAGCACATTTCGATGAAGCGGTAGGCGAAGCCGCGCAGGTAATGGCCGCGGCGCACGGCGATGCGCGTGGTATTGGCGGGAAACAGGTGGCTGCTGTCGAGTTGGCGCAGTTCGCCCTCGCGCCCGGGCTGGAAGGCCATCGACGCGACAATGCCCACGCCCAGGCCGAGTTCGACATAGGTCTTGATGACGTCCGCGTCCATCGCCGACATCGCGACGTCCGGCAATAGCCCCGCGGCGGCGAAGGCGCGGTCTATGATGGAGCGTCCGGTGAAGCCTTCGTGGTAGGTGATCAGCGGGTACTCGGCGATCGCCTCGAGCGTGAGCGGTGTTGCGCTTTCGAGCGGATGGCCGGCGGGCACGATCACCGAGTGATGCCAGGAGTAGTAGGGGAAGGACGCCAGTTCGGGCACATCCGAGAGCGCCTCGGTCGCGATGCCGATGTCTGCCTGCCCGTCCAGCAGCATCGATACGATCTCCTCGGGGCTGCCTTGATGCAGCTTGAGGAGTACCTTGGGGTAAGCCTTCTTGAACTCGGTCACCACCTGGGGCAGCGCGTAGCGCGCCTGCGTGTGTGTGGTCACGACCGTCAGGCGGCCTTCGTCGCGGTTGCTGTACTGCTCGGCCAGGCGCTTGATGTTGCCGGCGTCGAGCAGCATGCGCTCGACCATCACGACGAGCTCGCGGCCCGGGTCGGTGAGGCCGAGCAGGCGCTTGCCCTTGCGCACGAAGAGCTCGACGCCGAGCTCGTCCTCGAGGTCCTTGATGTGCTTGGAGACACCCGACTGCGACGTAAATAAGGCGTTGGCGACCTCGGTGAGATTGAAGTTGCGGCGCACCGTCTCGCGGATGATGCGTAGCTGCTGGAAATTCATGCGCTTGCTCCGATGGCGTCGTTGCGCTGGAAGACTTTCAGGCGCGAGGGTAGCAGACGCACGGTCTGTCCCTCGGCAAGGGCGAGTTCGGTGACGCACTGCTGCGTCAATTCGACTTCAAAATGCTGGCCGGTCGCTCCGTTCAGGCCGTCGAGCTCGACGCGCACGGTGACGCCGAAGGCAAGGATGCGCGTGATGCGCGCCGCGACGCCGGTGTCGGCATGCGCGTCCGGAACGAGGTCCAGTTCGTGCGGGCGTGCGAAGGCGATGACTTCCGAGCCGGTGTCGAAATCCTGCGGCGCATGCGGAAGCACATCCTCGCCGACACGCAGATTGCTGCCGTCGACGCGGCCGTGAAAGAAGTTCACCGACCCGAGGAAACCGTAGACGAAGGGTGTCGCGGGCTGGCGGTAGACCTCCTCCGGTGTGCCGATCTGTTCGACGTGGCCGCGGTCCATGAGCACGACGCGATCGGCCACTTCCAGCGCTTCCTCCTGGTCGTGCGTGACGAAGATCGACGTGATGTGCAGCTCGTCGTGCAGCTTCCTCAGCCAGCGTCGCAGTTCCTTGCGCACCTTCGCGTCGAGCGCGCCGAAGGGTTCGTCGAGCAGCAGCACCCGCGGCTCCACCGCGAGCGCGCGGGCGAGCGCGATGCGCTGGCGCTGGCCGCCCGAAAGTTGCGCGGGGAAGCGGTCGGCGAGCCATTCGAGCTGCACGAGGGCGAGCAGCTCCTCGACCTTCGCGCGGATCGCCTTCTCCGACGGGCGCTGATCGCGCGGCTTCATGCGCATGCCGAAGGCGACGTTGTCGAACACGTTCATGTGGCGGAACAGCGCGTAGTGCTGGAACACGAATCCGACCTGGCGTTCGCGCACATGCGTGCCCGAGGCGTCGGCCCCGTCCAGCAGCACCTGTCCGGCGTCGGCCTGTTCCAGGCCGGCGATGACGCGGAGGAGCGTCGTCTTGCCGCAGCCCGACGGCCCCAGCAAGGCGACCAGCTCGCCGGTGGGAAAGTCGAGCGAGACGTCATTCAGCGCGACGAAGTTGCCGAAGGTCTTGCGGATGTTCCTGACCTGAATGCTCATGATGCAGCGTCCTGATGGGCTTCTCGTGATTGACTCCCGCCGCTCGCGCGGTGCTCGACCCAGGTCTTGACCGCCAGGGTCACGAGCGCGAGCAGGGCCAGCAGCGAGGCCACCGCGAAGGCGGCGGCGAACTGGTATTCGTTGTAAAGGATCTCCACGTGCAGCGGCAGCGTGTTGGTCTGGCCGCGGATGTGACCGGATACCACCGACACGGCGCCGAACTCGCCCATCGCGCGCGCATTGCACAGGATCACCCCGTACAGCAGGCCCCACTTGATGTTCGGCAGCGTCACGTACCAGAAGGTCTGCCAGCCGTTCGCGCCGAGCACGATCGCGGCTTCCTCCTCCTCGCGCCCCTGCGCCTGCATCAGCGGAATCAGCTCGCGTGCGACGAAGGGGAAGGTCACGAACACGGTCGCGAGCACGATGCCGGGGACGGCGAAGATGATCCTGATGTCGTGCTCCGCGAGCCAGGGGCCGAGCCAGCCTTGTGCGCCGAAGATCAGCACGTAGATCAGGCCGGCGATCACGGGCGACACGGAGAAGGGCAGGTCGATCAGCGTGATGAGGAGATGCTTGCCGCGGAACTCGAACTTCGCGATCGCCCACGCGGCGCAGACGCCGAACACCAGGTTGAGCGGTACGGATATCGCGGCGGCGGTGAGCGTGAGCTTGATCGCCCACAGCGCATCTTCATGGATCAGCGCGCTCCAGTAGGTTTCCCAGCCCTTGCGCAGCGCTTCGACGAAGACCGCGACCAGCGGCAGCAGCAGGAACACCGCGAAGAAGGTCAGCGAGATGCCGAGGATGGTCCATTTGACCCACGGCACCTCGCGCGTGGCCTCGCGGGATTCGTAGCGGACGGCGGCATCGCCCCGCGGGGCCGCAGTCCAGTTGAGTGTCGTTGCGGCAGACATCAGCGGTCCCTCCCGGTGCGTTTCGCGGTCCAGGCCTGCAGGCCGTTGATCAGGAGCAGGAGCAGGAAGGACAGCACCAGCATCACGACGGCGATCGCGGTGGCGCCCGCATAGTCGTATTGCTCCAGCTTGGTGATGATCATCAATGGCGTGATCTCGGACACCATCGGGATATTTCCGGCGATGAAGATGACCGAGCCGTATTCGCCCACGGCGCGGGCGAAGGCCAGGGCGAAGCCCGTCAGCAGCGCGGGCAGCAGCACCGGCAGGATCACGTGGCGGAAGATCTGCCAGCGCTGGGCGCCCAGGCTGGCGGCGGCTTCCTCCAGTTCCGTGTCGAGGTCCTCGAGGACGGGTTGCACGGTGCGGACGACGAAGGGCAGGCCGATGAAGACCAGCGCGACCAGCACGCCCAGCGGCTTGAACGCGACCTGGATGCCCTGCGGTTCGAGGTATTGCCCGATCCAGCCGTTCTTCGCGTACAGCGCCGTCAGCGCGATGCCGGCAACCGCCGTAGGCAGCGCGAAGGGCAGGTCGATGAGGGCGTCGACGAAACGTTTGCCCGGAAAGCTGTAGCGTACCAGCGACCACGCCAGCATCAGGCCGAACACGGCGTTGATCGCGGCGGCGGCGAGCGACACGCCAAAGGACAGCCGGTAGGTCGCGACGACGCGCGGGGCGCTGATCACGTGCCAGAATTCCGCGGCGCTGAGGCTGGCGCTCTTGAGGAATACCGCCGCGAGCGGCAGCAGCACGATCAGCGAGAGGTAGGCGAGGGTGTAGCCGAGCGTCAGGTGGAAACCCGGCAGCACCCGGAAGGTCCGGCTGGCGCTCATATCTTGGCGCTCCATATGCATTTCATGAATCAAGTCTATGCGCGCCGTTTGTGCTCGTTAAATAATAAAAAACGGGCTGGTTATTCGAATTCCTGCTAAAGGCGTCCGGCGCCTTTCCGCCGGTCCGTCTCTCCATGCGCTTGGTGGCCCCTCCACTGCACCCCGCCGGAAAGCGGATACGGTGCCGAGCTGCGGCAATTCCGCCCTCGACCGACGGGCGGCCCGCGTCCCGGCTGCCCGCGCGCGCGGGACGCGGGCCGCAGCCGGTCACCGTGGCTGAGTTACGGTGACCGGCTGCGATTGCCAGCGGTAGGTGCGGAAGCGCTCGCGCAGCGCCAGCTTGTTGATCTTGCCGGTGGCCGTGTGCGGAATCTCGTCCACCACGACGAGGTCGTCGGGGAGCCACCAGTGCGCGATCTTGCCGTCGTAGAAGGCGCGCATCGCATTGCGGTCGAGTCCGGCGCCGGGCTTCAGCACCACCGCCATCAGCGGCCGTTCGTCCCACTTCGGATGCGGCACGGCGACCGCCGCCGCTTCGGCGACGGCCGGATGCGACGCGAGGATGTTCTCCAGCTCGATCGAACTGATCCACTCGCCGCCGGACTTGATCACATCCTTGGCGCGGTCGGTGATGTGCATGTAGCCGCCCGCGTCGATGGTCGCGACGTCGCCGGTTCGGAACCAGCCGTCGGCGGTGAAGCCGTCGCCTTCCTCGCGCCCGTAATACTGGCGCAGCGACCACGGCGCGCGCACCACCAGTTCGCCGAAGGATTCGCCGTCGTGCGGCAGCGCCTGGCCGTCGTCATCGAGGATCGCCAGTTCCACCCCCGGCAGCGGCCGCCCCTGCGTGAGTCCTTGCACCTCGCGCCGTTCGGGAGCGAGCGTCGCCTCGTCGGCGCGTGGCACATTCACCGTGCCGATCGGCGACAGCTCGGTCATGCCCCACGTCCGCAGCACTTCGACGCCGTGACGGGCGAACGACTCCGCCATGGCCGGCGGGCAGGCCGAGCCGCCGATCGCCAGACGGCGCAGGCGCCCGAGCCCGCCGCCCTGCTGCGCGAGATGCTGCAGCAGGCCGGCCCACACCGTCGGCACCCCGTTCGAGAAGCTGACGCCCTCGTCGACGATCAGCCGGTGCAGCGACGCGCCGTCGAGCAGCGGCCCCGGCAGCACCAGGCGTGCGCCCGTGAGCGCCGCGATGTAGGGCAGGCCCCAAGCATTGACGTGGTACATCGGTACCACCGGCATCACGGTGTCGCGCGCGCAGATGCCGAAACTGTCGGGCAGGGCGCAGGCGTAGGCGTGCAGCACCGTCGAGCGGTGGCTGTACAGCACGCCCTTCGGGTTGCCGGTCGTGCCGGACGTGTAGCACAGGCTCGATGCCGTGTTTTCGTCGAGCTGCGGCCACGCGTAGTGTTCCGAATGGCGATGCACGAGATCCTCGTAGGCGAGCAACTCGCGCGGGAATTTCGCGGGCAGGTGTTCGCGGCCGGTCATCTGCACGAAGTGCGTCACCTGCGGTAGCTTGTGCGCGATGCGTGCGACGATGTCCGCGAAGGTGGCGTCGAAGAACAGCACCTGCGCGTCGGCATGCGCGAGGATCCAGGCGATCTGGTCATCGAAGAGGCGCGGATTCACCGTGTGGCACACCGCGCCGCTGCCGGCCACGGCGTAGTACAGCTCGAGGTGACGATGCGTGTTCCACGCGAGCGTCGCGACGCGGTCGCCCTGGCGCACGCTCAGGTGCGCGAGCGCATTGGCCAGCTGGCGGGCCCGGCGGTGGGTTTCGCGCCAGGTCGTGCGGTGCAGCGGGCCGTGCGGGTCTTCGGCGAGCCGGCTGACGATCGTGATATCGCCGTGATTGCGGTCGGCATGGGCGATCAGGCCGGAAATCAGCAGCGGCAGCTGCATCATCAATCCCTGCATCGTGGAAAACTCCTGTGTGCGTCGAATGGAAATGGGAATGGAAACGGAAATGGGAATGGGACGAACGCGCGCGCACGGGCGGCGAGCCCGCGGCGCAGTGCGGGTGGCGGGGAATTTCCCGGTGCGCGCCGCTTGCGCGGCGGCGCATCCCGGTCAGTGTCCGGCGGCCGGCGTGCGCGGCTGGAA
This sequence comes from Aromatoleum tolulyticum, assembly GCF_900156155.1. Lineage (GTDB taxonomy): Bacteria > Pseudomonadota > Gammaproteobacteria > Burkholderiales > Rhodocyclaceae > Aromatoleum > Aromatoleum tolulyticum. The sequence continues at coordinate 310,985 of NZ_FTMD01000003.1, read as the reverse complement.
CGGCGCGTTCTCGTAGCCGCCGTCGCGCACGTAGCGCGCCAGCCGCAGCCACTCGGCGGCCGGCCAGCGGCTGCCCGGCTGGCGTGCCACGGCGATACCGTCGAGGTCGTAGAACACCACCGTCGGGAGCGCGAACACGCGCTGGGCATTCGCGAACGCGGCCTGCGTCGTCGCACCGCCGTCGAAGTCGCGCAGTGCCACCGGCTCGTCCGCGCGCAGGCTGACCGGCACGAAATGGGTGCGCAACTCGCGCTGCAGCGCGGTATCGCGGAAGGTCGAGGCCTTCACGCGTGCGCATTCGCCGCAGCCGTCCATCTCGTACAGCACCGCGACCCCCTTGCGCCCGGCGCGGCGCGCGTCGGCGAGCGCCGTGGCGAGGTCGACTGTCGGTGCGAAGAGGGGTGCGTCCGGCGCGGAGCGTCCCGCCGCCGCGTACGCGCCGCCCCATCCGAACAGCAGGGTCAGCGCGAACAGCAGCAGGCCGGCGAGCGCCCACCACAATTGACGTGCGATGTAGCGTTCCTTGTCTTCCTCATCGTCGGGGCGGGGTGGTTCCGGCATGACGACAGTCCCCGGAAAATCGTGCTTGCGCAGAAAGCTGCTCATCGTCGCCCCCTTAACGCAGCCAGAACAGCGCACGTGCCCGGACCCGCTCGAGCACGGTCATCGCGGCCCAGGTCACGACGCCGGTGTACAGGATGCCTGCCACCATGCGCGGGTAGTCGGCGAAGTCCGCGTAGTATTGGACGAAGCGACCGAGGCCCGCGTTCGCGCCGAAGAGCTCGGCGACGGTCAGCAGGATGAAGCCGAAGCCCAGGCCCACGGCCATCCCCGAGAAGATGTGCGGCAGGCTTGCGGGGAAGACCACCTTGCGCAGGTATTCGAGGCGGGAAAAGCCCAGCACCGCGGCGTTGTCGCGATGCCGCCCCTCGACGGCGTGCGCACCGGCGACCGTGTTCTGGAACACCGGCCAGAAGGCGCCGACGAACACGACGAAGGTCGCCGACAGGTGGAAGGTCGGCAGCACGGCGATCGCGTAGGGGATGTAGACGGTCGGCGGCACCGGCGCCGCGACCTTCGCGAAGGGGAAGAACGCCCGCCCCAGCCGCGGCGACGTGCCCGTGACGAGACCCAACCCGACGCCGACAACGACCGCGAGCGCGAAGCCGGGCACGAGGATCAGCAGCGATGACCAGGTCCCCGTGAACAGCTCCGGCAGCGACTGCCATAGCGCGTCGAGCACCACCGCGGGGGGCGGCAGTAGCGGATTGCCCTGCCCGGCGATCAGGCTGGCGATGCCCTGCCACGCGGCGATCAGCGCCAGCCACAGCAGCCAGGGTTCCCACGCGAAGGCGAGTCGGGCTGAGCGCGCGGACGCCGTGTCGGCGTCGTCCCGCGTGTCCGCGGGCACCGACACGGCGTCGAGCGTCGAAGTTTCGGAAATCATGAACGGTTCTCCAGATGACGGTTCAGGCCGCCGCGAGGCGGGCCAGCGTGTCCGCGTCGAGCGCTTCGGCGATCGATTCGCGCAGTGCGTGGAAGCGGTGGTCGCCGAACAGCGCTGCGCGCGAGCGCGGACGCTCGAAGGGCACCGCGAAGTCCGCGATGACCCGCCCCGGCGAGGCCCCCAGCACCGCGACGCGGTCGGCGAGCAGCAGGGCCTCGTCGACGTCGTGCGTCACGAACACCACGGTCGGCCGCGGCGCGCGCCCCTGCCACAGCTCGACCAGCAGATCCTGCAGACGGGCGCGATTGACCGGATCCAGCGCCCCGAAGGGCTCGTCCATCAGCAGAAACGGCGATTCCAGCGCCAGCGCGCGGGCGATCGCCGCCCGTTGCTGCATGCCGCCGGACAGCTCGAACGGGTAGCTCTCCGCGACGCCCGGCAGACCCACGCGCTCGAGGTAGTCGGCTGCCCGCGCGCGCGCCGCCGTGCGGGCAATCCCCGGCCGCGCCTTGCGCACGCCCTCGGCGACGTTGTCGACCACGCGCATCCACGGAAACAGCGCATAGTTCTGGAACACCTCCGCACGCTCGACGCCCGGCCCGGCGACTGGCCGGTTGCCGGCGAGCACGCGCCCGCGTTCGGGGCTTTCCAGGCCCGCGATCAGGCGCAGCAGAGTGCTCTTGCCCGAACCGCTGGGGCCGAGCAGGGCGAGGAAGCTGCCTTCCGCCACCGCGAGGTCGATGCCGTCAAGCACCGTCGTCCCGCCGTAGCCGAAACGCAGCCGCTCCACGCGCAAGGCCGCAGTCGTCGCGCCGCTCACAGCTGGTTCCTCGTCGGCTCGCTCTTCAGGCGCGCCTGCCAGAACGCGTCGCGCGGGTTCTCCTTCGCGAGGCTGTCGAGCGCCTTGCGGTAGGGCGTCAGATCGAAGATCGGCGCCAGCGGGCGCGTGCCGTCGACCACTTCCGAGCTCACCAGCGTCGTCCAGAACTTCTGCGTGCCCTGCACGTTGGGGTCGGTCGACTGGTCCAGATGGGGCGAGTAGTAGCCCTGTTCCAGCACGTCGCGATCGAGCTTCACATACTTCTGGATCGCGTCGATCGTTTCCTTCCTGCGCTCCGCCGCGAACTTCTCCGCCTTCAGGATCGCGCGCAGGAAGCGCACGTGCGTATCGCCCTGCTTGAGCTTGTCCGAGGTCACGACGATGCGGCAGCACGGATGCCCCGGCTGCAGCTCGGACGAACGCACGACGATCTTCAGCCCCTGCCGCTCGGCACGGATGTCGTGCGGCCCCCACACCACCCCCGCATCGACCTGGCCGGACTTCACCGCCTCGATCACCGCGGGCGGATTCTTCAGTTCGAAGATCTTCAGGTCGCTCTTCCAGTCGATCTTCTCGTCGTGCAGCGCGCCGCGCAGCACCGCGTCGCCCGTCGCCAGTCGCACCGTCGCGACCTTCTTGCCGCGCAGGTCGCCGATATTGCGGATCGACGCCGCCTTTTCGGGCGTCACGACCAGCGCCGCATCGAGCCCCATGATGCCGCCGATCACCTTCAGGTCGGCCCCCTTCGCGTAGTGCGCGAGCGGTGCGGTGGTGCCGAAGGCGCCCACGTCGAGCTTGCCGGCGGTGACGGCATTGAGCCCGTCGGCCGAGTTCTGGAACTCGATCAGCTCGACGTCCAGCCCCTCCTGTTTGAACAGGCCGTATTCCTTGGCGACGAAGAACTTGGCGTGGCCGGTGACCGGCAGGTAGCCCACCTTCAGATTCTCCGCATGCGCGAGACTGGTCGCGCCAAGCAGCGACAGCGCGAGGATGCCGGCGCGTGCGATTCGAGATGGATGCATTGGAATTCTCCCTGGGCAATGTGCGACGTCCGCGGCGTGCGCCTCATGCGCTGCCGCCGTCCTATGCACAAAATCTACGCGGCGGCGGTGCGCCGACGAACCAAGAAAAATTCGGATGTATTGCAGCGGGGAAGAAATACGGTGCTTATCGTCGGATGCGATAAGCACATACGGCACGGCGCCCGCCGTCGGCCGGACCGGAGGCCGTCCGCGGGCGGGCGCTGCTACTGCCTGGGGCGAGGGGGGAGGAATTAATCCGGATCGCCGGGCCGCAGCTCGAGCGAACTGCGGGTGTGATGGCGCAGGCGTGCGAGTGCGCTGCGCCGGCCTTTGTGCGACTCGCGCCGGCCGGAGATCGCGCCCAGCGGCAGATCCTCGTGAGCCTGCTGCATGCCGTCGAGCAGGTCGTGGCAGTAGGGCCAGGCACCGAAGCCGGAGTCGACGTTGATGTGCCCGGCCGCACCGACATTGATGAAGCGCGCCCCCCAGCGGTCGGCCCAGTAGGCCGCGACCGTCAGCCGCACCCAGGGGTCGTTGGTGCTGGCGATCACCGCACAGGGAAAGCCGAGCTGCCCCTGCGGCAGCCACGGCCCGAGGTCGTCGATCGGCCCCGCCGTTTCCTCCTGCAGTCCGAGCGGGCCGAAGCGTGCCGGATCGGCCGGCGCGACCAGCAGTGCTCCGGCGACCCGCTCGGGCCGGTCGGCCGCCGCGACCACGCTCGCCAGGCAGCCGAAGCTGTGCGCGACGAGCCATACCGCGTGCGCCGACTCGTCGATCTCGCGCCGCACCGCCGCCGCCCAGCGCGCCAGCACGGGCGCTTCCCAGTCGACGCCGCGCACGCGCCGCGCGTCCGGCAAGCGCTGTTCCAGCCACGTCTGCCAGTGGTCCGGCCCGCTGCCGTGGAAGCCCGGCACGATCAGCGTCGTGTGTCGCATGCGCGGCTCTCTCCGTGCGCTTGTCGTCAGTGGTGATGCGCGGCTCAGCGCGTGAAGATCTGGTCGAACACGCCGCCGTCGTCGAAGTGCGCCTTCTGCGTCTTCGCCCAGCCGCCGAACAGGCTGTCGATGGTGAAGGTCTTCAGCTTCGGAAAGCGCGCCACGTCCTTCGGGTCGGCCAGTTCCGGCTTCGCCGGGCGGTAGTAATGCTGCGCCGCAATCTTCTGCCCGACCGGCGAGTACAGATATTCCACGTAGGCCTTCGCGACTTCCGCCGTGCCGCGCTTCGCCGCGACCCCGTCGACCACGGTGACCGGCGGCTCCGCGAGGATCGACACCGACGGCACCACGATCTCGAACTTGTCCGGGCCCAGCTCATTCACCGACAGGAAGGCCTCGTTCTCCCACGCCAGCAACACGTCGCCGATGCCGCGCTGGACGAAGGTGTTGGTCGCGCCGCGCGCGCCCGAATCGAGCACCGGCACGTGCTTGAACAGCTCGGTTATGAACTCCTTCGCCTTCGCCTCGTTGCCGCCCGGCTGCTGCAGCGCGTAGCCCCACGCCGCGAGGTAGTTCCAGCGCGCGCCGCCCGAGGTCTTCGGGTTCGGCGTGATCACCTCGACGCCCGGCTTCACCAGGTCGCCCCAGTCCTTGATGCCCTTCGGATTGCCCTTGCGCACGAGGAACACGATCGTCGACGTGTAAGGCGAGCTGTTGTGCGACAGGCGCTTCTGCCAGTCGGCGGGAAGCTTGCTCGTCTTCGCAGAGATCACGTCGATGTCGTAGGCCAGCGCCAGCGTCACGACGTCTGCCTCCAGCCCGTCGATCACCGCGCGCGCCTGCTTGCCCGAGCCACCGTGCGACTGCTTGATCGTCACGTCCTGGCCGGTCTTCGCCTTCCAGTGCTTCGTGAATTCGGGGTTGAAGGCCTGGTACAGCTCGCGCGTCGGGTCGTAGGAAACGTTGAGCAGCGTCGTCTCGGCCTGCACGCTGCCGATCAGGCCGGCGGTGAGTGCGAGCGCCAGCAGGCTGCGGCGGATGAGGCTGGTGGTCATGGTGTTTTCTCCCTTGAATGGAATTCAATGGAGAAAATCTACCGTTGCGCGCTTGGAACCAGAACCAAGAAAAACTGAAATGTATATTCAGAAACGGCGAGGCCTCCGCCCTGCACCGCAGGGGGAGGCCTCGCGGCCGGCCTCCGGGGAGGCCGGCAGATGTCGCACGGGGATCAGGCGGCGAAGTTCTTCGCGGCGAAGTCCCAGTTGGCGAGGCTGTTCAGGAAGGTCGCGACGAAGTCCGGGCGACGATTGCGATAGTCGATGTAGTAGGCGTGTTCCCACACGTCGATACAGAGCAGGGCCTTGTCGCCGGTCGTCAGCGGGGTGCCGGCGGCGCCCATGTTGACGATGTCGACGCTGCCGTCGGCCTTCTTCACCAGCCAGGTCCAGCCCGAACCGAAGTTGCCCACGGCCGAGGTCGTGAAGGCCTTCTTGAAGTCCTCGAAGCTGCCCCACTTGGCCTTGATCGCGTCGGCCAGCGCACCGGTCGGCTCGCCGCCGCCGTTCGGCTTCATGCCGTTCCAGAAGAAGGTGTGGTTCCACACCTGCGCGGAGTTGTTGTACACGCCGCCGGCAGGGGCCTTCTTGATGATCGCCTCGAGGTCGAGGTTCTCGTATTCGGTACCCTTGATCAGGTTGTTCAGGTTGGTCACATAGGCCTGGTGGTGCTTGCCGTAGTGGAACTCCATGGTCTCGGCCGAGATGTGCGGAGCCAGGGCGTCCTTGGCGTAGGGCAGGGGGGGCAGGGTATGTTCCATTTGTTCTCCTTCCTGTTTTGTTTCAGGGTTGTCGGGGTTAAAGCCTGACTATTCTAGTCGGGATTTGACCCCGCTGGCAATCCTGCGGGCCGTGCAGCCTGTCCGCGGGGAGATCTCGTGGCACGCGCACGCGCGCCCCTCATGCTTCCGTGCTATTCACGATAGCACGCAGGCGCCCGATTGCGAGTTCCACCGAAATTTCCTCGCCTGCCGTCGTCTCGTCGGCGGCGCGCAGGATGCGGCCGTCGGCATCGCGCGTGATGCTGTAGCCGCGCGCCAGTACCGCCTGCGGCGCCAGGTGCTGCAGGTGGGTCGCCAGTGCGGCGATCCGCTCCGCGCGGCGCTGCACCAGTTGCTCGCCCGCTGCCCCCAGCCGCTGTGCCGCGCGGACGCAGCGTTCCATCTCCCGGCGCAGGTCGGGCTTGCGTGCGACGAGGCGCAGTTCCAGGACCCGCCGTGCACCTTCGAGGCGCTCGAGGCGGCGCGTCATCGCCGCGCCCAGGCGGGCTGCGAGCCGTTCGCTGCGTTCGCGCGCCAGCCCCAGCCGCTCGCGCGGATGCACCAGCCGCAACGCCGCCCGGTCCAGCCGCTGCGCCAGCCCGTGCAGACGCCGCTCCATTCCGGCCGACAGGGATCGTTCTATTTCACCGACGCGGGCACGCGCGGCGTGGTAGCCCGCGCTCGCCAGTTCGGCTGCGCCGGTGGGCGTCGCGGCGCGCACGTCGGCGGCGAAGTCGGCGATCGTGAAATCGGTCTCGTGGCCCACCCCGCTCACCACCGGCACCGTGCACGCGCGGATCGCGCGCGCCAGCGCCTCGTCGTTGAAGGCCCACAAATCCTCGATGCTGCCGCCCCCGCGCACCACGAGCAGCAGGTCGATGCCGTCCTCCGCAGCACGTGCATCCGCCGTGCGCACGGCTTCCGCGAGCCTTGCGCCGGCGTCCGCGCCCTGCACCGGCGACGGGTAGAGGACGACCTCCAGGTGCGGCGCACGCCGCTGCAACGCCGCCAGCACGTCCTTCCATGCCGCGGCCGCGGACGAAGTCACGACGCCGATGCGGCGCGGGTAGGGCGGCAGTTCCCGCTTCGCGGCCGGATCGAACAGCCCTTCCGCCGCGAGCTTCTCCTTGAGGTGCAGGAAGGCCTCGAACAGGTTCCCCTGTCCGGTCTGGCGCAAGGCCTCGACACTGAGCTGGAAATCGCCGCGTGCCTCGTACAGCGTCACGACCGAACGGGCGTCCACCCGCATCCCGTTCTCGGGGCGGAACGGCAGCAACTGGGCGCGATTGCGCCACATCGTGCAGCGAACCTGCGCCTGGGCGTCCTTCAGCGTGAAATACAGGTGGCCAGATGGCGCCCGCGTCAGGTTGGAAATCTCGCCGCTTACCCACAGCAGCGGGAAGCGCGCCTCGAGCGTCTCGCGCGCCACCCGGTTGAGCGCGGAAACGCTGATCGTCCGGCTGCCACCGTTCGTGTCGTCGGCGCCGCCGAAGGGGAGGGATACCGTGTTTTGCATGGGCCGGGATTGTAGCGGAATCCACAAGGCGCCCGTTCTGTCAATGGTGTATATACGAACCCCTGAAGTATTTAAGGATATTTTCAAGTTGCTGTTTTTAAACGAAAAAATTGTTGCTTAATTTTTCAGCGAAGTAAGAAAACACTTGTTGCGCCAGCTATTTGGCGACTAATTCGCGAAGAATCCACAAACTTATCCACAGGTTTTGTGGATTCTTGCCGCCCCCATGACAAAGGGTTGCGCCCTTGCCGTGTTCGCGGCCGGGGGTTAGAGTTCTTCTTTTTTCGAGCTCCGGAGTTCCTGCGTGTTCGCGCTCATCCAGTCCGCGGGCTGGCCCGTCTGGCCCCTCCTGCTGGTATCCATCGTTGCCGTCGCCCTCATCATCGAACGCGGCGTGACCCTGCGTCGCTCGCGCATCGTGCCCGAGGGGCTGCTCGACAAGGTACTTGCCGACCTGCGCCAGAAGGGCGCCACGTCCGAGATGGCCAGCCGCGTCGCCGCCCATTCGCCGCTCGGGCGCGTGCTCGCCGCGGGCCTGCGCAACGTCAGCAGTTCGCGCGAAGTCATGAAGGAGGCGATCGAGGAAACCGGTCGCGCCGTCGCGCACGAACTCGAGCGTTTCCTCAACGCGCTCGGCACCATCGCGTCGATCGCCCCGCTGATGGGCCTGTTCGGCACCATCGTCGGCATGATCGACATCTTCGCCGCCCAGGGCGGGGCCACGACCAACCCGCAGCAGCTCGCACAGGGCATCTCGACGGCCCTTTATGCCACGGGCCTGGGTCTGATCATCGCGATCCCCTCGATCATCTTCTGGCGCCACTACCGCGCGGTCGTCGATGGCTTCGTCGTCGACATGGAGCAGCAGGCGATCAAGCTGGTCGAGGTCGTGCACGGCGACCGTCGTCCCTGAGCGGGAATGCGCATGAACTTCCAGCGCGGACGCAAGCACGAAGCCCCGGACATCAACCTGATCCCCCTGATCGATGTCCTGCTGGTACTCATCATCTTCCTCGTCCTGACGACGACTTATTCGAAGGTGTCGGGGCTGGAGATCAATCTGCCCACGGCCGACACGAAGGCGGCGGAAGTGACGCCGAACGAGATCGTCGTCGCGGTAAACGCGGCCGGCGACGTGCTGGTCAACCGCCAGCCGGTCGGCGACAGGAACATCAACGCGATCGCTGCGGCGCTCGGTCGCGCCGTTCCCGCGGGCGGTACGGACCCGGTCGTCGTCATCACGGCCGACGCCAAGGCCGCCCACCAGAGCGTCATCGACGTGATGCAGGCGGCGCAGCGTGCGGGTCTGCCGCACATCACCTTCGCCACCCAGTCCGCCCCGTGAGCCGTTTTGCCGCCGGGGCGTCGTCGACGCCGCAGTCGCAGCTGCAGCGCAGCTGATCCATGGCGCGCAGCAGTCCGGGCTGGTGGCAACGCCGGTCGCCGGTTGCGTTCCTGCTGGGCCCCCTGTCGGCGCTGTTCGGAGCGCTCGCCGCGGCGCGGCGCAGCCGTTACCGCAGTGACCCGCGGCGCGTCGAACGCCTTCCCGTTCCTGTCATCGTCGTCGGCAACATCGCCGTTGGCGGGAGCGGCAAGACGCCGGTCGTCGATTGGCTCGTGCGCGAATTGCGCGCTGCAGGCTGGGTGCCCGGCGTGGTCAGCCGCGGCTATGGCGGCCATGTCGACGGAGTTGCCGTCGTCCCCGCAGGCGGCGATCCTTCTCTGTACGGCGACGAGCCCGTCCTCCTCGCGCGCCTCACCGGCTGTCCCGTCGCCGTCGGGGCGGACCGCCCGGCCGCCGCGCGCGCGCTGCTCGCCGAACACCCCACGTGCAACGTCATCGTGTCCGACGACGGGCTGCAGCACTACCGCCTCGCACGCGACATCGAGCTCGTGGTCGTGGATGAACGCACGCTCGGCAACGGCTGGCTGCTGCCCGCCGGGCCGCTGCGCGAACCGCTTTCCCGGCTGCGCGAAGTCGACCTCGTGATCGCGCACGGCCCGTTCTCGGCCGGCCTGAAGCAGGCGCTCGGCGACACGCCGGTGTTTCCGATGCGGCTCGAAGGCGATACCTTCATTGCCCTGCACGATGGCGCGAAACAATGCCGGTCCGCTGCATTTCAGGGGCGCCGCGTGCATGCGGTCGCCGGCATCGGCCGCCCCGAGCGATTCTTCGATCAGCTGCGCGCGATGGGGCTGGACGTCGTACCTCATCCCTTTCCCGACCATCATCCGTTCACCGCCGCCGACCTCGCTTTCGCGCCCGGCGAGGCGAAAGTCCTGACCAGCAAGGATGCGGTAAAATGTTCGGCTTTCGCGCCTGCCGACACTTGGGAATTCCCGGTCAGGGCACAGATCCCGGCGGGCGCGGCCGAACATATCCTGGAGAAACTGTCGCATGGACGCCAGACTGCTTGAAATCCTCGTGTGCCCCGTCTGCAAGGGTCCCCTCGACTTCGTCAAGGACAAGCAGGAACTAGTCTGCAAGGCCGACCGTCTCGCGTTCCCGATTCGCGACGGCATCCCGGTGATGCTCGAGGAAGAGGCCCGCCAGCTGCCCGCCGAAGAAGTCGACGCGCTGCGCCGCTGAGCATGGCGGGTTTTCACGTCGTCATTCCGGCGCGTTACGCGTCGACACGCCTGCCGGGCAAGCCGCTCGCGGACATCGGCGGCAAGCCGATGGTGGTGCGCGTGCTCGAACAGGCACGCAAGGCGGGGCCGTTGTCCGCGTGGGTCGCGACCGACGATGCGCGCGTCGTCGACGCCGTGAAGGCTGCCGAAGGCGACGTGCTGATGACGCGTGCCGATCACCCCAGCGGCACCGACCGCCTGGCCGAGGTCGTCGCCGCGCTCGGCTGGGGCGATGACGAGATCGTCGTCAATGTGCAGGGTGACGAGCCGCTGATCGACCCGGCGCTGATCGCCGATGTCGCCGGCGCACTTGCCGACACGCCGGAAGCCGCGATCGCGACGGCCGCGCACCCGCTGCACGATGCCGCCGAGTTCTTCAATCCGAACGTGGTCAAGGTCGTGTGCGATGCGCGCGATCAGGCGCTGTACTTCTCGCGCGCCCCGATTCCGTGGGCGCGCGACGACTTCGCCAAAGCGCGCGACGTCATCCCTGCGGGCCTGCCGGTGCAGCGCCACGTCGGCATCTACGCCTATCGCGTGGACTTCCTGCGCCGCTACGCAGGCCTCGCGCCGTCGCCGCTGGAAAACTGGGAAGCGCTCGAGCAGTTGCGCGCCCTGTGGCACGGCTACCGCATTCGGGTACTTTCGGTCGAACGCGCGCCGGCAGCGGGCGTCGATACCGCGGAAGACCTCGAGCGGGTCCGGGCGGCGTTTGACCGCGCGGGGCGAGTCGAGTAAGTTTCGGGCTTCATTTTTTGGGAACCATGCGGCCGGACCGGCGCGGCATGACAGGGAGGAGAGGATTCATGCGTTTGATTCTGTTGGGACCCCCGGGAGCAGGCAAGGGCACTCAGGCGAACTTCATCAAGGAAAAGTTCGGCATTCCCCAGATTTCCACCGGCGACATGCTGCGTGCCGCGGTCAAGGCCGGCACCCCGCTCGGTATCGAAGCCAAGAAGGTGATGGATGCGGGCGGCCTGGTTTCCGACGACATCATCATCGGCCTGGTGAAGGATCGCCTGCAACAGGACGACTGCAAGGCCGGCTACATGTTCGACGGCTTCCCGCGCACGATTCCGCAGGCCGACGCGATGAAGGAGGCCGGCGTGCCGATCGACTTCGTCCTCGAAATCGACGTTCCCGACAGCGAGATCGTCGAGCGCATGAGCGGCCGCCGCGTGCACGTCGCCTCGGGCCGCACCTACCACGTCAAGTACAACCCGCCCAAGGTTGCCGGCAAGGACGACGTGACCGGCGAGGAACTCATCCAGCGCGATGACGATCGCGAGGAAACCGTGAAGAAGCGCCTCGAGGTCTATCACGCCCAGACCAAGCCGCTGGTCGAGTACTACACCAAGTGGGCCGCCTCCGGTGCGGCTTCCGCCCCTAAGGTCCGCAAGATCGGCGGGCTCGGCGCGGTGGATGCGATCACCGCGCGTGCGTTCGAAGCGCTGAAGTAAGCGGGCGTCTCCGGTACATACGCGGCGAGCGGCGGGAGCCATCCCGTTTCTCGCCGCGTTTTCTTTTGCATCACACGAGAGCGCGATGGCCAGGACCAATCTACTCTATGCGCAGTCGGGGGGCGTCACCGCGGTCATCAACGCCACCGCTGCGGCGGTCATCGCCGCGGCCCGCGAACGTGACGACGCCATCGGGACGGTGTTCGCCGCACGCCACGGCATTCTCGGCGCACTTGACGAGGATCTGATCGACACGACGGCGCTTGGCGCGGACGATCTGGGTGCTCTCTCGCACATACCGGGCGGAGCCTTCGGCTCGTGCCGCTTCGATCTCGATCCGCCCGACCGGAACCCTGCCCAATATGACCGCCTGTTCGCGGTCTTCGCCGCGCACGACATCGGCCATTTCCTCTACAACGGCGGCAACGGCTCGATGGATACCGTCGCCAAGATCTCCGCCGCGGCCCGCGCGCGGGGCTATCCGCTGGTGTGCGTGGGCGTGCCCAAGACGGTCGACAACGACCTCGAAGGCACCGACTGCTCGCCGGGGTTCGGCTCGGCCGCCAAATATGCGGCGGTGTCGATGCTGGAAGCCGGGATCGACATCGCATCGATGGCGAGCAGCGCCGGGCGCGTCTTCGTGCTCGAGGTGATGGGGCGCAACGCCGGCTGGATCGCTGCGGCAAGTGCGCTCGCCGCGCGCACGGCGGACGACCCGCCCCACATCATCCTGATGCCGGAGGCCCCGTTCGACGAAGACGCCTTCCTCGCCGCCGTCGACGCCACCGTGAAGCGCCTCGGCTACTGCGCCGTGACCGTCTCGGAGGGGATCCGTCGTGCCGACGGCACGCTCGTGATGGAACAGGATCACGACCGCAAGGGACACGTGCAGCTCGGCGGCGCCGGCCAGTGCATCGCGCGACTGATTCACGCGCGTCTCGGCCACAAGCACCACTGGGCCATTCCCGACTATTTGCAGCGCGCGGCGGGGCATCTCGTTTCCGCCGTCGATCACGCCCAGGCGTGTGCCGTCGGGCGCGCCGCCGTCGAAGCTGCCATCGCCGGGCGCGACTGCGTCATGCCGGCGATCCGGCGCCTGTCCGACGACCCCTATCGCTGGGATATCGTGTTCCCGGACGTGGCCGCGATCGCCAACCTCGAACGCCGGGTTCCCGCCCATTTCATCCGTGCCGACGGGCTCCACGTCACCGACGCGGCAAAGCGCTACCTGCGCCCCCTCATCGAGGGCGAGGTGTATCCCGCGTTCGCCGCGGGCGTTCCGGACTACCGGCGTCCGCGCCTTTCCTCGGTCCCGCGGCAGCTCGCCGCCTACATCCCCTGAAACGTCGCGATACACTCCGCGTGGCCCGCCAGGCGTCGGCCGCGGGTATCGTTGCGACGTGCCAACCCGCCGGCATGCGGAACTCGGAGGGGATATGAACGCATCGCGAACGCTGCTGGCGGCGCTCCTGACCCTGGGCCTGACGATCCTGCCTGCGCCCGGGCCCGTCTTCGGACAGATTCCCGCACAGCCCGAAGCCGCGTCCGGGTTTCGCGCGAAGCCGGCCGTCGTCGCGCCGCGGGCGATGGCCGTTACCGCGAACCCGCATGCGAGCGATGCCGCCGTGGGTGTGCTGCGCGACGGCGGCAGCGCGGTCGATGCCGCGATCGCCGCCGCGCTGGTGCTCAACGTCGTCGAGCCGCAGTCCTCCGGCATCGGAGGAGGCGGATTCCTCGTCCACCATGACGCGCGAAAAGGCAGGACGAGCGCGTGGGACGGGCGCGAAACCGCACCCCGAGCCGTGGATGAGCGTCTCTTCCTCACGCCGCAAGGGGACAAGATGGCCTTCTACGACGCCGTCGTGGGCGGGCGTTCGGTCGGCGTGCCGGGGCTGCTGCGCATGTTTGCCGAAGTCCATGCCCGTCACGGCCGGCTGCCCTGGCCGCGCCTGTTCCAGCCTGCGATCGGCCTCGCCGCTGACGGCTTCGCAGTCTCGCCACGCCTGCACAGACTGATCGCACAGGACCGCTTCCTGGCGCACGATCCGTCCGCGCGGCAGCTCTTCTTCGACGCTGACGGGCGACCGCTGGCGGAGGGCTCCACGCTGCGCAATCCCCAGCTCGCCGAGGTCATGCGCACCGTGGCGGAGCAGGGCGCCGATGCCTTCTACGCAGGGTCGATCGCGCGGGACATCGTCGACGCAGTCGCTTCCGGTCCGAACCCTGGGGCGCTCTCGCTCGAGGATCTCTCCGCCTACCGCGCGGTCGAGCGTGCTCCGTTGTGCGGCAGGTACCGCGCCTACCGCGTCTGCGGCATGCCCCCGCCCAGTTCGGGTGCAGCCACCGTGCTGGCCATGCTCGGCATGCTCGAACGTTTCCGCCTCGCCGACATCCCGCCCGACTCGGCGTTCGCGGCCCACCTGTTCAGCGAGGCAGGGCGGCTCGCGTTCGCCGATCGCGATGCCTGGTACGGCGACCCCGCCGCGATGCCGGTCGCGCCGGCGCGGCTGCTCGCGCGGGAATATCTCGTCGGTCGCGCACAACAGATCCGGCTCGACGACAGTCTCGACCGGGCCCGGCCCGGCACTCCGGGCGAGGCGGCAGCGCCGCAGGCGGTGAACGTCGAGCAACCCGCGACCTCCCATATCTCGGTCGTCGATGCCGCAGGCAACGCCGTTTCCCTGACCGCCTCGATCGAGGATGCCTTCGGCAGCCGGCGCATGGTGCGGGGCTTCCTGCTCAACAACCAGCTCACCGACTTTTCCTTCGTGCCCGCCGACGAGCGCGGCCCGCACCCGAACCGCGTCGGCCCGGGCAAGCGCCCCCGCAGTTCTATGTCGCCCACGCTCGTGTTCGACGCCGGCGGCAAACTCCATGCCGTGACGGGCTCGCCGGGCGGCAGCCAGATCATCAACTATGTCGCGGAAAACCTCGTCGGCCTGCTCGACTGGAACATGGCGCCCGACGCCTTGCTCGCGCGCCCGCACGTCGGCAGCCGCAATGGCCCCACCGAGATCGAGGACCGCGCCGACGCACGGCAACTGGCGGCGGGCCTCGCCGCCTTCGGCCACGAAACCGTGATGCGCGACCTGACCAGCGGGTTGAGTGTGATCGTCAGGCGCGGCCGGGACTGGGTCGGTGCGGCCGACCCGCGTCGCGAAGGCGCTGCCGCCGGATACTGAGGGTGCCGGCCGGCGCCCGTCTCCGGCGGGAATTTCAGCCGAGCAGCGACGGATTCAGCGTGCAGGTGCCGGTGAGTTTCGCTTCGGCGAGCACGTGGCCCGCGATCGTGTTGCGCACCTGGACCCCGCTGAATTGGCCATCGAGGCAGCAGCATTCCTTGTCCAGCGCGTACAGCGTGAACACGTAGCGGTGCACGAGTTCGTCGTTCCACGGCGGGCAGGGGCCGTCGTAGCCGTGGTAGTTCCCGCGCATCGTTTTATCGCCGGCAAACCACGCCGTGTAATCGTTGATGCCCTGACGCGAGCCGAGCGGCCCTTCCGGTCCGTTCTTCCCGCCGGGAGTGACGCCATCCGAAAAGCTGCCGGCCGCGATTTCCCGCAGGTCCGCAGGCAGGTCGATGACGACCCAGTGGAAGAAATCCACGCGCGGCAGGCTCGCGGGCACGACGCGGCCTTCCTGGTTGACGTCGTCGCCCTTGCTCGGCACGTCCGGGTCGTGGCAGATCAGCACGAAGGACTGCGTTCCCGCCGGCACGCCGCTCCATGCCAGATGCGGATTGCGATTGCCGCCCAAGCATACGTGCCCCTCGGCGGCAGGAATGCAGAACGAGAATTCGCCGGGGATGCGCGCACCGTCGGCGAAGCTTTGGCTGCTGAGTTTCATGCCAGGGAACTCCTTACATGTCGATCGGGAGAATCAATCGCTTCATTGTAGTGCCCCGGCGGTGTCCGTGGCGCGGCGACGCAGGTCAGGCCGCGCGTCGGCGGAAGTCCCGCAGGCGGATCCCCAGCGCGAACAGCGTCAGGAAGTACGCCGCGATACCCCCCAGCACGACCGCGGACAGGCGCAGCGCACGCGTGGTCGCATGCTGCGCGTACCACCACGTCTCGTCGCCCATGCCGAACCACAGCACGACCCCCAGGACTGCCAGCGCGACCAGCAGGCGCAGCGTGAAAATCCCCCAGCGCGGCTGCGGCCGATAGACTCCGCGGCGGCGCAATCCCCGGTACAGCAGCGCCGCGTTCAGCAGCGAGGCGAGCCCGATCGACAGGGCGAGGCCCGCGTGCTTGAGCGGCACGATGAACGCAAGGTTCATCAATTGCGTCGCGCCCAGCGTGATCAGCGCGATCTTCACCGGCGTGCGGATGTCCTGGCGCGCATAGAAGCCGGGCGCGAGGATCTTCACCAGGATCAGGCCGCTCAGCCCCACGCTGTAGGCGACGAGCGCCAGGCGCGTCTGCTGCACGTCCGTCGCCGTGAAAGCGCCGTGCTGGAACAGCGTCGACAGCAGCGGCACGGCCAGCAGCGCCAGCGCCAGGGCGGCCGGCAGCGTGAGCATCAGCGTCAGGCGCAGTCCCCAGTCGAGCAGCGACGAGAAGGCTTCCGGCTGCTCGTCCGCGTGCAGTTTCGACAGACTGGGCAGCAGGATCGTCCCCAGCGCGGCGCCAAGCAGGCCCGCCGGGAACTCCATCAGGCGATCGGCGTAATACAGCCACGACACGCTGCCGCTTTCGAGGAAGGACGCGAAGATGGTGTTGATGATCAGCGATACCTGGCTCACCGAAACGCCCAGCATCGCCGGCAGCATCAGTCTGGCGATGCGGCGCACGCCCGGATCCGACAGGTTCAGGTCGAAGCGCGGCAGCAGCCCGATACGCGCGAGCGGTCGCAGCTGCAGCGCCAGTTGCAGGATGCCGCCGATGAATACCGCCCAGGCCAGCACGAGGACCGGCGGATCGAACCACGGGGCGGCGAACAGCGCCATGCCGATGAAGGAGAGGTTCAGCAGTACCGGCGTGAACGCGGGAATGGCGAACCGGCTCCATGAGTTGAGCACTCCGCCGGCCAGCGCCACCAGCGCCATGAACAGGATATAAGGGAAGGTGATGCGGGTCAGTTCGACCGTCAGCGCGAATTTGTCGGGCTCATCCGCGAACCCCGGCGCGGACACCCAGATGATCAGCGGCGCGGCGACGATGCCGATCGCGGTCACCGCCGTCACGGCCAGTGCGAGGGCTGTGGCCACGCGGCTGACCAGTTTGTGTGTCTCTTCCGGACCCTGGCGATTCTTGTATTCGGCCAGAATGGGCACGAAGGCCTGCGAGAAAGCCCCCTCCGCGAACATGCGACGCAGCAGGTTGGGCAGCCGGAACGCGACGAAGAAGGCGTCGGTCGCCATGCCGGCGCCGAAGGTGCGCGCGATCACGAAATCCCGGACGAAGCCGAGGATCCGCGACAGCAGGGTCATGCTGCTGACGGTGGCAAGGGCGCGCAACAGGTTCATCGGTGGCTGCCGTGGCAAAAGACGCGATGATAGCCGCTGTTGCCGGTCGGTGCACTTGCGCCTTGCCGATCGAATGGTTAAACTCGCGCGTTTTCAAGAACCACTCAACGGAAGAACATAGATATGGCCAACTCGGCACAAGCCCGCAAGCGCGCCCGTCAGGCGGTCGTGGCCCGCGCTCACAATGGCAGCCTCCGTTCTCGTCTGCGTACCGCGATCAAGGCTGTGCAAAAGGCCGTCGTCGGTGGCGACAAGGCTGCTGCTCAAGCGGTGTTCCGCACCTCGACGAGCACCATCGACAGCATCGCCGACAAGAAGATCATTCACAAGAACAAGGCTGCCCGCCACAAGAGCCGCCTGTCCGCAGCGATCAAGGCCATGGCTGCCTGATCCGCGCGTTCTTGCGACAAGAAAAACGGCGACCTCGGTCGCCGTTTTTTTTATTTCAGCTTCATTCGTTGCGTGCTTGCTGACCCCGCCTTCCTCAGATCTTCATCTGATCGTCGTCGATGCTGTCGACGACCAGATCGTTGTCCTTCGC
The DNA here is from genome assembly GCF_900156155.1 of Aromatoleum tolulyticum. Lineage (GTDB taxonomy): Bacteria > Pseudomonadota > Gammaproteobacteria > Burkholderiales > Rhodocyclaceae > Aromatoleum > Aromatoleum tolulyticum. The sequence continues at coordinate 293,330 of NZ_FTMD01000003.1, read as the reverse complement.
AAAGTTGATCAGGAATTTGTAGGCGAGCGGTTCGATGTCATACAGCCGGGCATCCACCAGCACGGCCTTGTGGCCCTTCAGCGTGCATCCCGGTCGCACGTGGGGCGAATACATCATCCGGTTGTCGGCGCCGAAGGCCGACATGATTCCGCACAGCCGATCAGCCCAGTCGCTCGGGCGGAAGGTCTTCCCTTCGCGCGTGACTCCGATGATGACGAAGCTTTCGATCGATTGGTTCATAGGGCGAGGCTCGGCGGCTGCGGGAGTTTCCTGGGGAATGGTGCGCCGGCTGGAGCCGGAACTGCTGGCACCGCGAAAGACGGGGCGAATTCTAGCAGAAATCCCCCTCTTTATCCCGCGATGCGACGGATGATTCCGGGATGCGGATGTTGTCGGCAGGCGCAAAACCGTACGCGACGGGCACCCCGCCGCCCTGCGCCGCGTGCGCCTGACCGTGGCGCGCGCAACCGCCCGGGCCTCCCGTGTGTCGATCCAGAACCTATACAACGCCTGCGGTTTTCGCTTAACATCATCCTTCAATCCTTTCACGGCGGCATGTGCCGCCGTGTGCGTTTCTGCTACATCCTGAACGGGGTCCCCCATGTCGCATCTCATGAATACCTACGCCAGACTGCCCGTTGCTTTCACGCATGGGGAGGGCGTCTGGCTCTTCGATGAGACCGGCAAGCGCTATCTGGATGCGCTTTCGGGCATTGCCGTGTCCACTCTCGGCCACAATCACCCGCGGCTGGTGCGTGCCATTTCCGAGCAGGCCGCGAGCGTGCTGCATACCTCCAACCTGTACCGCATCCCGCGTCAGGAGGAACTGGCCGACCGCATCGCCGCCCTGTCCGGCATGGACGAAGTGTTCTTCTGCAATTCCGGCTGCGAAGCCAACGAGGCTGCCATCAAGCTCGCGCGCTTCTACGGCCACAAGAAGAACATCGATCATCCCGAGATCATCGTCATGGAAAACGCTTTCCATGGACGCACGCTCGCGACGCTCTCCGCAACGGGCAACCGCAAGACGCAGGCCGGCTTCGAGCCGCTCGTGACAGGTTTTGTGCGCGTGCCGTACAAGAACATCGCGGCGATCCGCGCGGTCGGCGAACACAACCACAACGTCGTTGCCATCATGCTCGAGATGGTCCAGGGCGAAGGTGGCATCAACATCGCCGACGACGCCTTCCAGCGCGAATTGCGCGCGATATGCGACGAGCGCGGCTGGCTGTTGATCTGCGACGAAGTGCAGTGCGGCATCGGTCGCACCGGTCATTGGTTCGGTTTCCAGCAGTCGGGCGTCAAGCCGGACATCATGACGCTCGCAAAAGGTCTCGGTTCGGGCGTGCCGATCGGCGCATGCGTCACCGCGGGGCGCGCGGCAGGCCTGTTCGCGCCCGGAAACCACGGCTCCACCTTTGGCGGCAATCCGCTCGCGTGCGCGGCAGGCCTTGCGACGCTCGACGAGATCGAGGACAAGGCGCTGCGGGACAACGCCGTCCGCGTCGGCGCCGCCATCTGCAACGGCATGCGCGAAGCGCTGGCCGGCGTGGCCGGGGTCGTAGACATCCGCGGCCGCGGCCTGATGATAGGCATCGAGCTCGACCGCCCCTGCGGCGACCTCGTGCGCCAGGCGCTCGAAGCGGGCCTGCTGATCAATGTCACTGCCGAACGCGTGATCCGGCTGCTGCCCGCGCTCGTGTTCACCGAGCAGGACGCCGGAGCCCTCGTGTCGGCGCTCGCGCCGCTGGTGCGCAAGTTCCTCGCGCAATAAGGAGGCCCGGGATGAACACGCCGCGGCACTACCTGCAGTTCAAGGATTTCACGCGCGAGCAATACGACTACCTGTTCGGTCGCGTGCGCTGGATCAAGGACAAGTTCAAGCGCTACGAGCCGTATCACCCGCTGTTCGACCGCACGCTGGTCATGATCTTCGAGAAGGCCAGCACCCGCACGCGCCTGTCCTTCGAGGCGGGCATGCAGCAGCTCGGCGGGTCGGCGATCTACCTGAACACGCGCGACTCGCAGCTCGGCCGCGGCGAGCCCGTCGAGGACGCGGCGCAGGTCATCTCGCGCATGAGCGACGTCGTGATGATCCGCACCTTCGAACAGGACATCATCGACCGCTTCGCGGCGAATTCGCGGGTGCCTGTGATCAACGGGCTGACCAACGAATATCATCCCTGCCAGATCCTGGCCGACATCTTCACGTTCATCGAGCATCGCGGCTCGATCCAGGGCAAGACGGTCGCCTGGGTGGGTGATGCCAACAACATGTCCTACACCTGGCTGCAGGCCGCCGAGGTCCTCGACTTCAAGGTCCGCGTGTCCACGCCGCCGGGCTACGGGATCGACCCCGCCCGCGCCGGCCTTGCCGGCACCGGACACTTCGAGCTGTTTGCGGACCCCATGGAGGCGTGCCGCGGCGCCGATCTGGTGACCACGGACGTGTGGACGTCGATGGGATTCGAAGCCGAGAACGATGCGCGCATGAAGGCCTTTGCCGACTGGTGTGTCGATGCGGACATGATGGCGGCGGCCAATTCCGGAGCGCTGTTCATGCACTGTCTGCCGGCGCATCGAGGCGAGGAGGTCACGGCCGAGGTGATCGACGGCCCCCAGTCCGTCGTGTGGGACGAGGCGGAGAACCGGTTGCACGTGCAGAAGGCGCTGATGGAGTACCTCATGCTAGGCAAGGTCGAAAGCTAGCAGCTTCGTCCGGCGCAGGCGGGAGCCACCGCGTGCGCAGGGCAGGGCGAAGGAACAGCATTTGACCGGGGGCGCGAAGGCTTCGCCGACCCCGGAACGAAAAGCGGTCGTGGCAACACGGCCTTCAGTCAAGCGGTAAGGAAAGAGCGGAAATCCACATGAGCGACGTCAAGAAAGTTGTCCTCGCCTATTCGGGCGGACTCGATACCTCAGTCATCCTCAAGTGGCTGCAGGACACCTACAAGTGCGAAGTGGTCACCTTCACGGCCGATCTCGGCCAGGGCGAGGAACTCGAACCCGCGCGCCAGAAGGCACTGAAGTTCGGCATCAAGCCGGAAAACATCTTCATCGACGACCTGCGCGAAGAGTTCGTGCGCGACTTCGTCTTCCCGATGTTCCGCTGCAACACTGTTTACGAGGGCGAATATCTCCTCGGCACGTCGATCGCCCGTCCGTTGATCGCCAAGCGCCAGATCGAGATCGCGCGCGCCACCAACGCCGACGCGGTGTCGCACGGCGCGACCGGCAAGGGCAACGACCAGGTTCGTTTCGAGCTTGGCTACTACGCGCTCATGCCCGGCGTGAAGGTTATCGCCCCGTGGCGCGAATGGGACCTGCTCTCGCGCGAGAAGCTGCTCGCCTACGCCGAGAAGCACGGCATTCCCATCGAGATGAAGCACAAGCAGGGCGGCTCGCCGTACTCGATGGACGCCAACCTGCTGCACATCTCCTTCGAAGGCCGTCATCTCGAGAACCCGGCCGCCGAAGCGGAAGAGTCGATGTGGCGCTGGACCGTGTCGCCCGAGGCGGCGCCGGATGCCGCCGAATACGTCGACCTCGAGTTCGAGAAGGGCGACCTCGTCGCGATCAACGGCAAGCGCATGAAGGCGCATGAACTGCTGGCCGAACTGAACAAGCTCGGTGGCAAGCACGGCATCGGCCGTCTCGACCTCGTCGAGAACCGCTATGTCGGCATGAAGTCGCGCGGCTGCTACGAAACGCCGGGGGGAACCATCCTCCTGCGCGCACACCGCGCGATCGAGTCGATCACGCTCGACCGTGAAGTCGCCCATCTCAAGGATGACCTGCTCGCCCGTTACGCGAGCCTGATCTACAACGGCTACTGGTGGAGCCCCGAGCGCCAGGCGATGCAGGCGCTCATCGACCACACCCAGCAGACCGTCAACGGCTGGGTCCGCCTCAAGCTCTACAAGGGCAACGTCATCGTCACCGGCCGCGACTCGAAGACCGATTCGCTGTTCGATCCGACGATCGCGACCTTCGAGGACGACCAGGGCGCGTACAACCAGAAGGATGCGCACGGCTTCATCCGCCTCAACGCGCTGCGCATGCGCATTGCCGCGAACGCGCGCAACAAGCGCGGTTAAGGAGCAGTCTGGATGGAGGGTGACCCGATCATATTCGGGCTGACGGTGGCGGAATTCGAGGATTGGTCGCTCAAGATCCTCGTTTCCGCGCTGATCGTTTACATGTTGTTCATCATCGGCAACCTCGCGAAACAGTCGAAGGCAGGGCGCTACGGGACGATCTGGCTGTTCGTCGCGCTCGGCCTCGGTTTCATCGGATTCATCGCCAAGAGCTTCATCCAGAAATTCATGGGTATCGAATAAGGAAGCCTCATTTCATGAGCATTACCGAGAAGATCGACGGCGTCGCCGTCACGACCAAGGCCAACGTCTATTTCGACGGCAAGTGCATCTCGCACGGCATCACCTTCGCCGACGGCACTCGCAAGTCGGTCGGCGTGATCCTGCCCGCGACGCTGACCTTCAACACCGGCGCGCCCGAAATCATGGAAGGTGTCGGTGGCAGCTGCCGCGTGCGACTGAAGGGCGAAACCGAGTGGACGACTTGGGGGGCTGGCCAGTCCTTCAACGTTCCGGGCAATTCGAGTTTCGACATCGAAGTGACCGGCGAGCCCTACCACTACGTCTGCCACTTCGGCTGAACGCCGCGCAGGGAGCCGAGCATGCCGTCTTTCGACATCATGTCCGAGGTCGATCAACCCTCGCTGAAGAACGCCGTCGACGTCGCCAACAGCAAGATCGCCGGGCGCCATGACTTCAAAGGCACCAGTGCGAAGCTCGAACTCGGCGACAAGCTGATCACGATGTTCGGCGACACCGATTTCCAGCTCGACCAGATGAAGACCATCCTTCTGCCCGAGATGACCAAGAAGAGCGTCGACGTGCGTTGCCTCGACTATGGCGACGTGCAGAAGATCTCGGGCAACAAGGTCAAGCAGGAAGTGAAGGTCCGGGTCGGCGTCGATCAGGATCTGGCCAAGAAGATCGTCAAGCTCCTCAAGGACAGCAAGATGAAGGTCCAGGCGGCGATCCAGGGCGACGTGGTGCGCGTTTCCGGCGCCAAGCGCGACGTGCTGCAGGAAGCCATCGCGCTGGTCAAAAAGGAAATCGTCGATTTCCCGCTGCAGTTCGGCAACTTCCGCGACTGATATCGCCAGGCGGAGGCATCATGGACATCACCACCATCGCATCCATCGCCTCCGCCAACGCATCGACCTCCCTCAAGGCCCAGGTTTCCGTCCTGGTCCTCAAGAAAGCCATGGAGTTGCAGACGCTCAATGCGGCGCAACTCCTGCAGGCTCTTCCCGCTTCCGCCGGCCCGACTCCGGGCGCAACCATCGGCGGGACGATCGACCTCTTCGCCTGACCCCCTCTCGACGCCGCGAACGGGCGCTTCGCCTGTCACGCTGTAGCGACGCATCGCCGGGTCCTTCCGTACCCACCCCTTTCCCGATTTCGTAGTGCGCGACCAGGCCGCCGTGACCTGAGTCCTCACCCCTCGGCGCGCGGATGCTGGGCGCTCCGCACATGCCCAAGTGAGCACGGCCGCGCCGGTGTGAACGAGGTCGCTCCGGTGAATCGTGCAGCTCGGCGGTCGGATCCGTAGAGCGGCAGCAGTGCGGCGAGTCTCGCTACGAAAAGTCTATTGGCATATTTCGTGGAAATGACAATAGAATTACGGGCGATCCGTTTCGGGAGAGGCGCAATGGGTGTGCGTGAAGGGATGGGCGATGCCCGGCGAAGGCAGCGGCCGGCGCAGGGAAGCGTTAAGCCGCGATGCCGGCGCGTGTCGTCACGGGGATATTCGCTTGTGGAACTGGCGGTGGTCATGACCGTCGTCGGGGTGCTATCCGCGATCGCGGTACCGTCGTTTGCGCGGCTGCTGGCCGAGACGCGTGTGAGCGACGCGTCGAGCGATCTGTTCGCCGCGGTGGTTCAGACCCGCTCGGAAGCGCTCAAGAGGCGCCACCGGATCATCCTGTGTCCGAGCGACGACGAGCAGGATTGTGCCGACACGGTCGAATGGAACCGGGGCTGGATCATGTTCGAAGACGGCAACGACAATGGCACGCGGGACACTGACGAGCCGCTGCTACGCATCGGCGAGGTACGGCCAAGCAACATCCGCATCTCGGGCGACGACAGCGTTGGTCGTTATGTGTCCTACGTTGCCACCGGACGCACGCAGCAACTTACCACCGGCGCGTGGCAGGCAGGGACCTTGACCGTGTGCAGCGAGGGAATTGCGCGAAAGATCGTTATCAACCGCGTAGGCCGGCCACGCATGGCGCACGCGACGTGCTGAAAAGGTTCGCTTGCGCTTTTGCGCCAAGGCGACGTGCACGGGGCGGGCCAGCATTTCAATATTCGCAGGACAAAAGAAAAAGCGCGGGCCGCATTGTCGCGGCCCGCGCTCAGTTTTCCCAAGACTGATCAGTCAATCTTCTTGTATCGATACACCTTGGTGCGATCCTTCCTGATCGGAATCTTCACATCGTCCCCGCAGATCGCCGATTGACAGTCCTCCCCGGGTTTCCCGCCGATGATGAACGGCACGATCTCCTTGGATCCATCGGGGTTGGTCACTTCAACCGTTCCCGTGACCGCGGACGGCGCCATCCCCCCGCCGACGAAAGTGGCAGAGCGGATTGTCCCCTCCGGTGGGGGCGTTTCGCATGTCGCGCCGCCGTGCAGGAAACATGCGGCGTACCCGCGCGCCGTTCCGAGCGAGGAGCAGAGATCCTTGTTTTTCGCCTGGAAGGTACTGAAGTTGACCATGCCCCCGATCGTCGCGGGCGTCGTCACAACCTGCTCGTTCGGGCCTGTGTCGCTCGTGTCGTCGAGGTCGATGGCCCAGCCGCGCGGACGGGTTACGATCGAGTTGAATACAGGCAAGTAATCGAGCGTCGTGGTGCTGGTATTCATCAGGTGGCAGGAACTGCTCGTCATTGTCGTGTCACCCGCCGCATCGCAGTCCTGGCGGTCGTCGATCGTGACGAAACCCGACCTGACTCCGAACTCGTCCCAGAACCCGTAAAAGCGGTTCTTCACTTTTGCCGCCGCGGAGGTACTGAGCGGTTTTTCGCGATTGCCTGAACCGATCAGCAGGATGTTGAAGTTGCCGAACCGCACGACGTCGGGAGCATAGAGGAACTTGCGGTTGCGGATATTGGTGGATGACCAGTCCCCGATCGTCGCTACATGCGTGACGGTCCAATCCGCCTGGCTCTGGGTGCCCGTCTTCGTCGGATCAGTGAGGTTGATGCGCCACACGTTCCCGGCGGTATCGGCCGCATAGATCAGGTCGGTAAAGCCGTCGTCATTGGTGTCGGTCGGAACGAGGTCGGCCACTACGCGACCGGCGCCTGTTCCGAGATTGATGTATCGCAGTTGCGTTCCGGCGGCGGCGTCGAGCACGAAAATGCCGTTCCCGGTCGGTGCGCTGGCGCAGTCCCGGGGTTCCGTGTCTTCGCATGCATCGTAGCCGGCGCCGAAAACGGTGTAGAGCTTCGACTGGTTCTTTACGCGCACAACCCGTGGGGTCGACCAGGTTTGCCCGAGCTTTGTCGCGTCGCTGCCGCCGAAACAGTTCCCGTTCTGGTCGCACCCGAATCGCCACATCGGTACCGGCGCTGAAGTCGTCGGATGCTGCGTGGCATTGAACGCGTAGATCATCTTCCCGCCACGCCTCATTGACGGGTAGATATAGGTCACGCGCGAGCCTGTTCCGTCGGCCTTGTCGGGGCCGATGTATGCGCCGATGGAGCCGTCGAAGAAATAGTCCTTGGGCGCGGCGGGATCATCCTTGAAGGTGACCAGCGGGAAGTTGTCCCGACTGCGCTTGAGACGCGATTTGAACTCGGGGGCAAGAAAGGCCCACAGTTCGTTGCCGCTGGACTCCGTCTTGTTGCCGTCGACCGCGCGGAACAGCCCATCGTCAGCCCCATAGTAGACGACGACATCGTTTGTTCCGTTGCTCCCGTAGTTGATGGCCAGCGGACGGGAATGGACGACGGCGCCGTGGATTGTGGGTCGAATGACGCTGGCGGTGCGTTGATACTGTTCATTTACCGTCGTCGTGGCCGAGTTATAACCATCTCCGACGTTGTCGCCGCGGATCCACCTCTCGTCGTCGGTTGTCACCGCGAAACTGGTGCCGCTCGTACAGTTGGACGGGGCTGCCGCGCACGTCGTGATCTTTCTGTCCGCCGGGTTGGCAATTTCGCGCAACTGTTGTGCCACGCCGCCGCGTTCGACGACACGTCCGTCCGGCTTGTCGTTGAATTCCGATCCTACGCAGCTTCCGTCGGGAATGTCGTAGTCGGGCGTCGGGGATTCGGTGACGGTCTTCCAGTATTCGCCCGAATTCGTGGTCCAGTAGCTGCGTGCGCAGGCCTGCAGGAAGCCGGTATTCGCGTTGTCGATCGCCGACACGCCATCCGCGTCGGCGATGAAAAGCGACCGGGTCGTCACGTCGTCGATAACGGTTTTCTGGAGCGCGAACTGGTACTGCTTCAGGTTGCCCGCCCAACGGGGGCGGGATTTGGTGTCCGGCCTGAACATGCCGATGAACACCTGATTGAGGTAGGTGCCCTGCGTGTTGACGCTGATCGGAAGCGAGGCCGAAGCGAACGAGCTGTTGACGGCATTGATCTGCATGAAGATGGTCTTCAGCCCGTCGACCAGCGCCTTGAGGTCACCATTCACCTTGAAGGCCCCGCCGACCCCCGAGCCGCCGTTGCGTGCCATGCTGTTGAGCAGGGCCGTCTGCGCCAGATCTTCCTTCTTGTTGAAGACATTGATCGTGAATGTCTTCAACGGTTGATGGCCAGCCACCGAACTGACGTCGGTGCGTGCGAGGAACTGGGCCCATTCGTCGGCAAAGCGGATGTCTGCCTTGTTGGTGGTCGGGAACAACTGGGGCGGTTTGAGTCCCAGGTACCCCATGACCCTGTTGGTCGCGGGGGTGACAGTTGTGTCGGAGCCGGATTCCTGGTTCGGGAACTGGTTACCGATCACCACGAGGTAATTATTGCCGCATGAATCCTTGTTGATGGGGCTCTGGTAGGTGTCCCGGGAGCCGGTGACGAACGCCGCGGGATCCTCCATGTCCCTGAGAGACTGCGAGCCGACCTTCACATCTTCAAGTGTATATCGTTTCGGGCCGAAACCTCTGGCACCCGTGGGGCTTCCGGCGGTGGTGGCCGCGACGCCGTTGGTGTTCGCGTATCCGCCGAAATACTTGAACGCCTCGAACATTGCCGTCCCGTAATCGGTCGATGACGGTCCCTTGAATTCGTCCGACTGGATCTGGCTGTCGATCAGGGTGAAATCGGATCTAAGGTTGGTGCAACCCGCGGACAGCGGCGCAAGCGATTGGACTGCCCGACGGATATACCCGGATACGACGTTGTTGCCGTCCACCGTTCCCGACGTATAGAGCATCAGCCCCAGATTGACGGTGAATGGCGCGCCGGTGTTGCAGGCGAGTTCATCGATGACTGCCTTGAGTGCCCGAACCTCGACCTGCCCTTGCGATAGTCTGGTGGTGGTGCCGAACACGAGATCGACGTACTTGAGGCAGGTCTCGTCGCCATTACATTTTGTGCTGACTTCCGTCTTGTCCCACCCCTGATCCATCGCCGACCAATTCGACGAGTTGTCGATGAATAGGAGAACATTGGGGGCCGCCTGGGTGGTCTGAGCCATCGTGTAGATGTCGATGTCCTCGGCCGCCACAGGTAGTGCGAGGCTGCTTCCCATCAAGGCAATCGCTAGGGCAATGCGTAGTCGCTTGCTCATTTCGGGGCTCCGTTTCGTTTGGGTATCGCGATTCATTTGCACGCAGACTGCGCTTCGGCATAGTCGATGCGCATTTCGACGCCCTGTACCACCTGAGCCTTGGCACTGGCGTTGGGAAGCTCGACGTTAGCCGTCATTTCCCAAAGCGAAGTGGCGCACAGAGAATTGCCCGACGTGTTGGTTGTGGGGTCGATGATCATTATGTCGTTGGATTTTCCGCCGAAGCAGGCGACGTTGGCGATCGGCACGTAGTCCTCCACCTTTTCCACCGCCGTTTCCACTCCCTCTACCACTTCAGTGACGGTTACCGTCCGCTTTGCCAACAATTCGTTCTGTTTAATGTATCGGTAGCGCTTGCATTTAGGCGGAGGCACCGTGACCGTGTAGTTCGTTTCGGGCGTGACGGCCGCCCCGGAAAATGCGGGAAGCGGAGCGCTCCGGTTAACGTTCCGAGCGGTGAACTCGTTCGAGTTGAGCGCCAGGTCCAGGTGATAATTGGCGGCGTCCTCTGCCTCCTTCTGGAACTGCTCGTTACCTACGACGAGGAGGTTGGTGTTCGCAAGGCGGATTGCGGAGACTGCCAGCAGCGTGATCAGTATGAGCATGATCAGGCCGACGAAAAGTACTGCACCCTGCTGCGGTGCGCGCGCTCGAAGATGCTTCATTTTGTTCTCCGCCCGACGGGGTGGATCAGTTCGACATAGGTGCTGAAAACGTGCCGCTTGTAGTTGTCGGCGAACGTCACGGGGCCCTTGGGGCCCAGCGTGAAGGTCTTGCTGCTGGCGTCGTAACCGGGCGACGGTTCGAGCGCACGGGCGAGCAGCCACAGGCGGACGCCGACGATGTGGCGGAGCTGGGCCGCGGTCGGGGTGTCGCTGAAGAGGTCCGGCGAGCCGTCGTTGCTGGTATCGATCGCGTATTCGAAAGACATGTCCTCGATGCCTTCGACCAGCGCCTGGACGTCCGGATTGGTGGTTCCGAGCGCCTCGGTGCGGAAATCGGCTCGTTTCAGCGTGGGAATGCCGTCGCCCGCAACGTTGTTGCCGGCGATGAAGAAAGCTCGGCGCAGGTACTGACGGATCGGCGCCCGATTCGCCGTCTTGCAGTCGATTTGCTGAAGGTCGAAGGTGCCTGATCCCGTCTTGACCCTGAACGGCTTGTCGGCAACTGCGCTGACGTACTCGTCACCGCACAGGGATACCTGCAAATAGCCGTTGTTCGGATTGAGTGCGTCCGGTGCAGTAACCGCCGTGGAGGCGCGCTGGACAAAAAGCAGTCCCGTTCCGCTCTTTGCGGAAATCGAGCAAGGGAAAGTGTCGGGAGTAAAGCCCTGAGCCGCGATATCCATCGAATCCTTCCAGACATCCACGTCGGTCGAGCACGGGGTGGCAGTCGTGGAAGCAAGCGTGTCGGGAAGGTGGGCGATGGCATCGTAATAACCCGCCATCGAGATTTCGTCCCGCAGGATCTGGATCGCGTAGCGGCCGTTCTCGAGCTGCTGGGCCGCCTTGTCCAGTTCGCGCCGGGACTGGCTGTTGTTAACGAAGATGGTCGTCATTGCGCCAATTACGAATAACCCTAGCGTCATGGCAATCATCAATTCGATGAGCGATATGCCACGCTCGCGCGAGCGCGAAACGCGGAGGCATGGCTGTGTGATCGATCCAGGTGCGTGCATGTTGTCTTACCCGGCAACTTGTTTCGGAATGAGGACGCGGGTGACGACTGCGCGCCGCAGACCTGCGCCGAAATCGACGTCTGCGGCGCACTGCGCCCCCGGGGTGTTGGCCGGGGGCGACGCCGTCGGCCTCAGCCCTTGCCAGACGCCGACGACGAAGAATTCGCCGAGTGCGTCATCGGTCGGTGGAATCGAGATCAGGCAGCCGCGCATGCCGATGGGAGCGCCGATGTTGCTGGTTCCTTTCTTTTCGGATGCCCCCTTCATCGCATTGCTCCATTCGCACAGTTGTGCGCTGACGTCGGCAGCGTCTGCGCATGTGGCGGGCTGCGCGTCGCCGACACCGTAGGTGACCAGGCTCTGCGCCTTGAAGGTGTCCACGTAGTTGCGTCCCGCGGAGATGCGGTCGGCCATGTCCTGCACCAGCATCAGCGCCATCGAACGCTGATAGGCTTCCATCTCGACTTCGTTCGCCTTGGACTGCAGCCCTGCGAGTCCCAGAAGTCCAATTGCCAGGATCACGATCGAAACCAGAACCTCGAGCAGACTGAAACCCTTCTGCGGGCGTACGGGCTCGCTACAACGATGGTCACGAGTCATGAACATGCTCCCTCGGTCAGTCGCGGCCTGCCGGTGGTATCGAGGCGGATGCAGCGTTGTACGTTTGTTCCGGTAGTTGAAATGGTTATCGCGGTATTCGCACCGCTGATCAGCCGACCGGTAGTGCCGTAGACGATCGTGGGGTTTGCCGGAGTGAAGCTCAGTCCCGCGAGCGCCGATTGCGAATGCACGTCTTGACCGCCGACCTGAATCGTCCAACCCTTTGCGAGGTCGCTCCCCGACAGCGCGAAACTGGCGTTCGCGTTGTTCTTCAATGCCTCGCTGCGGGCGACGACCATCGAGTCGTAGAGCGCCGACGACGCCGCGCGAACGCGTTGGGATGCGAGCAGCTCCTGGAACGACGGGTAGCCGATGGTGGTGAGAATTGCGAGTATCGCCAAGGCGATCATCAGCTCGATGAGCGAAAAGCCGGCAGAGCAAGCTTGCGCGTTCAGGCGGTCACGCACATTCGTCGTGTTCATGATTATCGACCGCCCCAGCAGTCCGCGACGCTTCCGGAACCGGAGATCGACTTGGTTCCCGCCTGGTTGATGCTCAGGGTGCCGCACTTGGTGTCCTGCGATAACTGCGAGCCGGTCGGCACGGCCTTTATCGTGAAGGCGGTTGCGGTGGGGGTTCCGTCAACGCTGACAGCATAGTGTTTGCTCACCTCGGACGGGGTGCCCATGCCGATGTCGCTCAGGGAACCGAACGTCCGTGCATCGAGGCGGTATTGCTGCTGTCGCGTCGCAATGTCGAGCAGATGCGCGGTGGCGACGCTGCGGTTCGAGCGCACCAGGTAGGACGTGTAGGAAGGGTAGGCAACGGCGGCCAGAATCCCGACGATCGCGACGACAATCATCACTTCGATCAGGGTGAAGCCGTTGCGCATCGGCTGCTGTGCGGTTTGTTTCGAGTTCACGATCAGGTCCATATCATGAGGGGGTACGTGGATGGTATGGTCGGAACTGCATCCTGGATAGAGGCTAATCAAAGTCCGGCCAAAGCAGAAGCCGCGTCCGATGAGCGTCTGCTTTCGGCGCACGAGTGGCAGACGGATGCCTCGATGCACTCCCGGTCGACGGTGCGGAATAGACTGCGGGGCGAAAACGCCGCCCCGTGCGGCGTGTGACGGCAGCAGGTTTTCACAACAGGAGCTTGATTTCGTTGGACAGCGCACCATCGCACGACATCGTGACCCTTCCGGACTTCCGCAACCTGGGCGTGCTGTTGCGCATCCTCGTGATCGCCGAGGCCGCCAATCTCGTAACGCTCGCGGCCCACTCCCCGGATGTGATCGAGGCCCTGAAGGGGGTCGGGGCGGTGGCCCTGCCATTTGAGCTGTCGCTGCTGGCGATCGTCCTGTTGTTGTTCGTGCTCTCGCCGCTCCTGGCACGCATTCCGTACCGGCGTGGCGTGGGGGTCGTGGTGGCGCTCGCCGCTGCCGCCGCAGGCGGGCTGGATGTCGCGTTCCATGCCTGGACGGGCGCGATCCCCTGGGGCGCGGCGCTGAAGTCTGCCGGGATCGCCGGTCTGCTCGCGGCGCTGATTCTGGGCTACTTCAACTGGCGCCAGCGGGTTCTTTCGCCAGCCCTCGCCAAAGCGCGCCTGATGGCGCTGCAGTCCCGCATCCGGCCGCATTTCCTGTTCAACAGCCTGAATACGGCAGTTTCTCTGGTAAGGCAGGATCCTCGCCTCGCAGAGCAGGTCCTGCTCGACATGTCGGATCTCTTTCGTGCGCTGCTGAAAGACAGCCGTTCGCTTGTTCCGCTCGCCGATGAGATCCGCCTCGCCGAGGCCTATCTGCAGATCGAACAGCTGCGTCTGGGGGAGCGCCTGCGGGTGCATTGGGATCGTGACGGCGCGCCCGTGTCGGTGAATGTCCCGATCCTGGTCCTGCAACCGCTGCTCGAGAACGCGGTGCGTTACGGTGTGGAGCCGTTCGCGACGGGGGGCGACGTGCATGTTTCGATCCGCGCCGAGGCGAGCGAACTCGTCATCGAGGTCACCAACTCGGTATGTGGCGGCGACTCGCCGATCCCGTCAGGCAACAGGATTGCGCTGGCGAATATCGAGGAGCGATTGGGCCTGTATTTCGACGCGGAGGGGACTCTGCACGTCTCGACGCGGGACATGCAGTTCGTCGTCAAGGTGTGCGTGCCGTTGCGGGGGGCACGTACAGTCGGCAAGGTGGCATGAAGCGTTGCGATTTGGCAGGCGGGAGGCGAAAAGGTACGCTGCTTCGAGGCGTGCGTGAATGGTGCGCACAGGTGGGGCTCTAATCCGGTAGGTGCATGATGGTCGGTCTGGTCGCGATGTTTCGGATTCCGTTCATGGTCGTCGCCGTTGCGGCGCCGCACGCGGTGCTCGCAGCGGAGGTCGAGCTGGTCGGGCTTTTCGGCAGAAAGGCGGTGCTGGTCGTGGACGGTGGTGCGCCGCGCACGCTGGCGGTGGGTGAGCAGACCCGTGACGGACTGCGTCTGGTCGAGGTGGCTGAAGCTGCGGCAACCGTCGAGATCGGCGGAAAAAGGCAGAAGGTGGCACTGGGCGCCGGCCCGGTCCGTGGCGGGTCGGGCGAGCAGGGTGGCGCTGCGGCGGTCAGTCTTGTCGCGGATGCACGCGGACATCATTTTTCCAGCGGCAGCATCAATGGCGCATCGGTCCGCTTTCTCGTGGATACGGGGGCGAGCATGGTGTCGATGGGGGCTTCTGACGCGCGTCGTGCCGGAATCGACTTTCGCAAGGGCGTGGGGGGCGTGAGCCAGACGGCCAGCGGTCCCGCGAGGGTATGGAAGGTGAAGCTGGATACGGTACGCGTCGGCGACGTCACGTTGCACGGCGTCGACGGACTGATTCACGAGAACGATCTTCCGTTCGTGCTGCTCGGGATGAGTTTTCTCAGTCGCATGGACATGCAGCGGGAAGGTGACCGCCTGACGCTGCGCAAACGTTTCTGAGAGGTGGGCGTGACAGAGAAGGAAGGCGCGCGCTCGGGCGCACTCCGCGATGCCGAATGGTTGCGGCGGCAGTTCACGGACCCCCGTACGGTCGAACCCGTGCACGACGACGGCAGCCTGTCGGGGCGGAATCTGCGGCCGGCAGCGGTGCTGGTGCCGGTCGTCGCACGCGAACAGGCGCTGACCGTGCTGCTGACGCGCCGCACGGATCATCTGCATCATCATCCCGGGCAGATCAGCTTCCCCGGCGGAAGGGTGGAAGAGACCGACGTTTCGGCAGTGATGACGGCCCTGCGTGAGACGGAAGAGGAGATCGGACTCGATCCCGATCGCATCGAGTTGCTCGGCGAACTGCCGGAATATCGGACCGGCACCGGTTTTCGCATCACGCCGGTGGTCGGACTGGTGCACCCGCCGTTCGATCTGACGCTCGACAGTTTCGAGGTCGCCGAGGCCTTCGAGGTGCCCTTGTCACACTTTCTCGATCCGGGCAGGCACCAGAAGCACAGGGCGGAGTACCAGGGAAGGATGCGCGAGTACTATGCGATGCCCTACGGCGAGTACTTCATCTGGGGGGCGACCGCGGGAATCCTCGTTTCCCTGTACAGATTCCTGGGCGAAGGGAGGTAGTGCGACCGGTGGCCACAGTTGACGTTGACGTCAACTGCAATTATTTTGCGCCTCCGTGTCGCCGCATGTGGACGGCGATGGAGAGGAGTTCGGCATGAAGATCGAAAACAGCGTATTCGTGGTGACCGGGGGCGGCTCCGGTCTTGGAGCGGCAACGGCGCGCATGCTCGCGGCGGCGGGCGGCAGGGTGGTGCTTGCCGATGTGAACCGCGAGGGCGGAGAGGCGCTCGCGCAGGAGCTCGGCGCGACGGTTGCGTTCGCACACACCGATGTGACGAGCGAGGAGAGCGCCCGGGCAGCGATCGCGCGCGCAGTGTCCGAATTCGGCGGGCTGCACGGGCTCGTCAACTGCGCTGGCATCGCTCCGGCGGAAAAGATCGTGGGCCGCGACGCTCCGCACCGTCTCGAGTCCTTTGCCCGCACCATCAACGTCAACCTGATCGGCAGCTTCAACATGATGCGGCTGGCAGCGGACGTGATGAGCAAGGAGGCCCCGAACGAAGAGGGCGAACGTGGCGTGATCGTCAGCACCGCCTCGGTTGCCGCCTACGATGGCCAGATCGGCCAGGCCGCCTATGCGGCGTCGAAGGCCGGCGTTGTCGGGCTGACACTGCCGGTCGCGCGCGAGCTCGCCCGCTTCGGCATCCGGGTCATGACGATCGCGCCGGGCATCATGGAGACGCCGATGCTGATGGGCATGCCGCAGGAAGTGCAGGATTCCCTCGGCAAGACGGTGCCGTTCCCTTCGCGCATGGGGAGGCCGTCGGAGTACGCGGCGCTCGTTCGCCACATCGTGGAAAACTCCTACCTGAACGGCGAGACGATCCGTCTGGACGGGGCGATCCGGATGACCGCCAAGTAAGTCGGCGTTCCGGATTGCCGGTCCAAGCAGGGGGCGTGCCGAGGGTGGCCGCCCCCTGCGTTTTTCCGGGCCTCCGGATGGGGCGTTGGTGGGGATCGGGGAAGTGTGCTAAAAGTGAGTTCCTCCCCGTTTCATGCTGCGCTGCAGCGGCCGCCTGTCCGGCTTCTTTCCGCACGTTCCGATGACTTCGTCCGAAACTGCCGTTTCCGCTTCATCTCCTGCCGCCGAGTGCTACCACTGCGGCCTGCCCGTTCCGCCGCAGACCAGCCACTACGTTGCGATCGACGGCGTCGAGCGGCGGATGTGCTGCGTGGGCTGCGAGGCAGTCGCGCGCTCCATCGTCGACAACGGGCTCACTGATTATTACCGGCACCGCGACGCGATGCCGGAGCCGCAAAAGGAGGCCCTGCCGGCGGAACTGCAGGAGCTTGGACTGTTCGACCACCCGGACTTCCAGAAGAGCTTCGTCGAACCCGTCGGAGAACACGAGCGGGAGGCCTCGCTGATCCTCGAGGGGATCACCTGTGCAGCCTGCGTCTGGCTGAATGAGCAGCATGTCTCGCGCCAGCCGGGCGTGTCGCTGGTCGATATCAATTACGCCACGCGGCGCGCGCGGGTGCGCTGGGACGAGCGCCGCACGCGGCTGTCGGACATCCTCGCGGCCATCCAGGCCATCGGTTACCGCGCCTATCCCTACGACGCGGAGCGTTCCGAGCAGATTGCGAAGCGCGAACGTCGCTCGATGCTGTGGCGGCTGTTCGTTGCCGGCTTCGGCATGATGCAGGTGATGATGTACGCCTTCCCGGCATATGTCGCCGGGGAGGGCGACCTGACGCCCGACATCGAACTGCTGATGCGCTGGGCAAGCCTCGTGCTGACGCTGCCGGTCGTCGTGTATTCCGCGGCGCCGTTCTTCCGGCGGGCACTACGTGACGTCAAGCTGCGCCGGCTGGGCATGGACGTGCCGGTTGCGCTGGGGGTGGGCAGCGCATTCGTCGCAAGCGTGTGGGCAACACTGACGGCGCGGGGCGAAGTGTATTTCGACTCGGTGACGATGTTCGTCTTCTTCTTGCTCTGCGGGCGCTACCTCGAAATGATCGCGCGACAGAAGGCCGTGCGCGGTGTGGAGGAGCTCGGCAAGGTCCTGCCGGCTTTCGCCGAACGGCTTCCGGGCTGGCCGTCCCTGACCGGCGAACGGATTCCCGTCTCGCAGCTCGTTGCGGGCGACGTCCTGCGCATACGGCCGGGCGAGGTCGTTCCGGCCGACGGTGTCGTGATCGACGGGCAGAGCGAAGCCAACGAGGCCCTGCTCACCGGGGAGAGCCTGCCGGTGCCCAAGTCGGTCGGCAGCGAGGTGACGGGCGGGAGCATCAACATCTCCAGCCCGCTTGCGATCCGGGTGGAGCAGACGGGCGATTCGACCCGGCTCGCGGCGATTCAGCGGCTGATGGAGCGTGCCGCGAGCGAGAAGCCGGCGATCGCCCGGCAGTCCGACAAGGTCGCCGTCGTATTCATCGTCGTGTTGCTGGTTCTGGCGAGCGTCACGGGCGTCGTGTGGTATTTCGTGGATCCGTCGCGGGCCCTGTGGGTGTTCGTGTCGGTGCTGGTGGTGGCATGTCCGTGCGCACTGTCGCTCGCGACGCCGGTCGCGCTCACGGTCGCGACCGACGCGCTGGCGCGGATGGGCGTGCTCGTGACCCGCGGTCACGCGATCGAGACGCTGGCGAACGCGAACCATTTCGTCTTCGACAAGACCGGCACCCTCACACTGGGTCACTTGACGCTCGAGGAAACGCTGCCGCTTGCCGATCTCGATGTCGGGCAGTTGCGGGCGATCGCAGGCGCCCTCGAGCAATCGTCCGAGCACCCGGTCGCCCGCGCCCTGCGCCGCTCGAACGATGATGCGGATCTCCCCGCGGCCCGGAATCTCGCGTCGGAAACGGGGCAGGGGGTTACGGGTACGGTGGATGGGGAATCCTACTGGCTGGGACGCCCGGACTTCGTCGCGGCGCATCTCGGCTGCGACTTGCCGTCAAGCGTCGACGAGCTGTCGGGGCGCGGCGGCTCCGTCGTCGCCCTCGGTGGGCGGGGGCGCTGCCTGGGGCTTTTCCGCCTGGCCGACGTTGCCCGGCCGGAGGCCGGTCAGCTGAGCGCGAAGCTGGCGGCCGAGGGCATCCGCACGACCGTGCTGAGCGGCGACACGCAGTCCGTCGCGGCTTCGATCGCGGCCCGGTTGGGGCTGAATGAAGCGCATGGCGGAATGACGCCGCAGGGCAAGCGCGACTTCATTGCCGGGTTGCAGGCCGATCCGTCAGCGGTCGTGGCCATGGTCGGTGACGGCGTAAATGATGCGCCGGTCCTCGCCCAGGTCCATGTTTCGGTGGCGATGGGGGGAGGGACAGAGCTTGCTCGCAATCAGGGTGACATCGTGCTGCTGAGCGAGAACCTGGCGGGGCTGGGGCGTGGCGTGGATCTCGCCCGGCGCACCCTGACGGTCATCCGGCAGAACCTGTGGTGGTCCTTCGCCTACAACTTCACGTCGGTCCCGCTCGCGATGGCGGGGCTGGTCACGCCCTGGATGGCCGGGATTGGCATGGCAGGAAGTTCGCTGCTCGTCGTGCTAAACGCCCTTCGCCTGCAGGACCATCGCCGGATAAACTGAAAATTCATGGAAAGTCTTTACATCCTCGTGCCGCTCTCGGTCGTGCTGGTGTTCGTGATCGGCGCAATCTTCTGGTGGTCGCTGCGCTCGGGTCAGTACGATGACATGGAAGGACCCGCCTATCGCATGCTCATGGACGACCGTGATCAGCCCGAAGGCACGAAGCCGGAACAGTCCGATGACTCGCCCTCGCAGATCGGGAAACAGTGATTCCGGCGGCAGGGGAATGCCCCCTCCAATCCCCCCGAGGGGTTTGTTGACCTACGTCAACGCCCCGGAGAACGAGGATTGGCATACTTTTCTTACGGTTTTCGAGATTGGTGCGTCGCGATTCGATCGCGCCAATCTGGTAAGGAATTTTTGTCTCTCTGTTGGGGTTGGGGGTGCGCTTGATGCGCACCCTTTTTTTTTGCCCGAAAGCACGGGCTATGATGCAGTAATTAAAACCATGCTGGCAACAGGTTTTTTTTGTAATTGGGTATTTTCACCCACTACTGCAGTGCAATAGAATGTCGGCCGTTGTCACGAGTCCGTGGCGAGCCGTTGCACATGCTCTCCCGGACTGGTGCGGAGGTTTTCTTCATCTCAAGGGGAGTTCCATGCAATCGCAGGCGACTTATAACTACAACGTCGTCCGCCAGTTCTCCATCATGACCGTGGTGTGGGGAGTGGTGGGCATGCTGGTGGGGGTCATCGTTGCGGCGCAACTTGTCTGGCCGGAGCTCAATCTGGGCGAGTGGCTGCATTTCGGCAGGTTGCGTCCGCTCCACACGAACGCGGTGATCTTCGCCTTCGGCGGCTGTGCGCTGTTTGCGACCTCGTATTTCGTCGTGCAGCGTACGTGTCATACGCCGCTGTTCGCGCCAAAGCTGGCGACCTTCACGTTCTGGGGCTGGCAACTGGTGATCGTGCTGGCGGCGATTTCCCTGCCGCTGGGCTTCACCTCCGGTAAGGAGTACGCCGAGCTCGAGTGGCCGATCGATATCCTGATCGCCGTCGTGTGGGTGTCCTACGCAATCGTGTTCTTCGGTACGATCGCGAAGCGCAAGACCAGCCACATCTACGTTGCGAACTGGTTTTTCGGCGGCTTCATCCTCACGGTCGCGCTGCTCCACATCGTCAATAGCGCCGCGATGCCGGTCAGCCTGACGAAGTCCTACTCCGCCTATGCCGGCGTTCAGGACGCGATGATCCAGTGGTGGTATGGCCACAATGCGGTGGGCTTCTTCCTGACCGCGGGCTTTCTCGGCATGATGTACTACTTCGTGCCGAAGCAGGCCGAGCGTCCGGTGTATTCCTATCGCCTGTCGGTGGTGCACTTCTGGGCGCTGATCTTCACTTACATGTGGGCAGGTCCGCACCACCTGCACTACACGGCGCTGCCCGACTGGACCCAGTCGGTGGGCATGATCTTCTCGCTGATCCTGCTGGCGCCGTCGTGGGGCGGCATGATCAACGGCGTGATGACGCTCTCGGGCGCGTGGCACAAGCTGCGTACCGATCCGATCCTGAAGTTCCTGATCACCGCGCTGTCCTTCTACGGCATGTCGACCTTCGAAGGTCCGATGATGTCGATCAAGACGGTCAATGCCCTGTCGCACTACACCGACTGGACGGTCGGACACGTGCATTCGGGCGCGCTCGGGTGGGTCGCGATGATCTCGATCGGTTCGATGTACTACCTGATCCCGCGCATGTACGGCAAGACCCAGATGTACTCGGTCGGGCTGATCAACACCCACTTCTGGATCGCGACGATCGGCATCGTGCTGTACATCGCGTCGATGTGGATCGCCGGTGTGATGCAGGGTCTGATGTGGCGCGCCACGAACCCGGACGGCACGCTGACCTATTCCTTTGTCGAAAGCGTGAAGGCGAGCTATCCGTTCTGGGCGATCCGCCTGGCGGGCGGTGTGATGTTCCTCACCGGCATGCTCATCATGTTCTACAACATGGTCAAGACGATGGCGGGCGAGAAGGCGTACGAGGCGCCCGTGGTCGCTCCTGCTGCCGCCCACGCTTAATCGGAGAGACAGGACATGGCTCAATCGAAACACGAATTCATCGAGCGCAGCGTCGGCTGGCTGATCGTGCTGACCCTTCTCACGGTCAGTGTCGGCGGTCTCGTCGAGATCGTTCCGCTGTTCTTCCAGAAGACCACGACGACCGCGATCGACCGCACCGGCAAGCCGCTCAACGTCAAGCCGTATGATCCTCTGCGGCTGGTCGGACGCGACATCTACGTGCGCGAAGGCTGCTACAACTGTCACTCGCAGATGATCCGCCCCTTCCGTGCGGAAACCGAGCGTTACGGCCATTATTCGGTCGCCGGGGAGTACATCTACGATCGTCCGTTCCAGTGGGGTTCGAAGCGTACCGGTCCGGACCTCGCGCGTGTCGGTGGCCGTTATTCGGACGAATGGCACCGCGTGCATCTGGTTAACCCGCGCGATGTCGTGCCGGAATCGAACATGCCCGCGTTCCCGTGGCTGCAGCGTCCGGTCAAGGCCGACGACATCGAGGACAAGATGCGCGCGCTGCAGACGCTGGGGCACCCCTATACCGCCGATGAAATCGCCGGTGCACGGGCCGTGCTCGAAGGCAAGTCGGAAATGGACGCCGTCGTTGCCTACCTTCAGGGGCTGGGCACCGCTTTGTCGAACTTCAAGTAAGGAAAAGGAGAAGCGCCGTGGATATCAACGATCTCCGGTCCCTCGTGACCGTGCTCGGTCTCACCTGTTTTCTCGCCATCTGCGTATGGGCATACAGCAGGAGCGCACGGGCAGGCTTCGAGGAGGCGGCGCGACTTCCCTTCACCGATGACGATGCGCCGGCCCTCCCGGGGGGCGGCACCGCAAGGAAGGATAAAAATGGCTGACTTTATTAGCGGCTTCTGGAACTCGTACGTGATGGGCCTGGTGGGCCTGAGCCTGCTGTTCTGTTTGTTCGTGCTCATGTCGAACAACAAGCGGGAAACCGGCCCGGTAGAGCTCCACGGTCACGTGTGGGACGAAAACCTCGCCGAGTACAACAACCCGCTGCCGCGCTGGTGGTTGTACCTCTTCTGGATCACGCTGATCTTTGCCGTGGCGTATCTGGCAATGTACCCGGGTTTCGGCAATACGAAGGGTGTGCTGGGCTGGAGTGCCGTCGGTCAGTACGAGACCGAGATGCGCCAGGCCGAAGAGCGTTACGCTCCGATCTTCGCCAAGTATCAGGGCATGGACGTGGCTGCGGTCGCGGCCGACGAGGAAGCACGCGGCGCCGGCAAGCGGCTGTTCGTGACCTATTGCGCACAATGCCACGGTGCGGATGCGCGCGGAGCGAAGGGCTTCCCGAACCTGACCGACAAGGCGTGGAACTGGGGCGGTGAGGCCGAGACGATCAAGACCACGATCACCGGCGGGCGCATGGGCATGATGCCGCCGTTCGGGCCCGTTTTGGGGCCTGAGGGGGT
Organism: Aromatoleum tolulyticum; assembly: GCF_900156155.1. Classification (GTDB taxonomy): domain Bacteria; phylum Pseudomonadota; class Gammaproteobacteria; order Burkholderiales; family Rhodocyclaceae; genus Aromatoleum; species Aromatoleum tolulyticum. The sequence continues at coordinate 270,645 of NZ_FTMD01000003.1, read as the reverse complement.
CAAGGATGTCGTGAACTACGTCCGTTCGCTGTCGGGTCTCGCCCATGATTCGCTGCGCGCCCAGCGCGGGGCGGAGCTGTTCCAGCAGAACTGCGTCGCCTGCCACGGCCCCGAGGCGAAGGGAACCCAGGCGATGGGCGCTCCGAACCTGACCGACGGGGACTGGTTGTACAGTTCGAGCGAAGCCGTCATGACGGAAACGGTGCAGAACGGTCGTACCAACCGCATGCCCGGATTCGGCGAGTTCCTCGGCGAGGCCAAGGTCCATCTGCTGGCGTCGTATGTGTATGGCCTCTCGAACCAACCGGCCGCCAAGTAAGTCGAAATCCTGAATTAGCTGCATTGCTGTTTTGTCCCCGGGGTTCGCCCCGGGGAAAATTATTACCAGTAAATCAGAAGATACGGATATAGCGATAATGAGCGATCCGGTACGGGTGCGCGTGGTCCCGAAATCGCAGCTTCGGGAAGAGCAAGGCGACGATCTGTATGCGGCCAGGCAGAAAATTCATGTCCGGTCGGTGAAGGGCGTCTTTGCAAACTGGCGTTGGGCCCTCGTCTGGCTGACCCAGATCATCTATTACGGCCTGCCATGGCTGACCTGGAACGACCGCCAGGCGGTCCTGTTTCACCTTACCGAACGCAAGTTCTACATCTTCGGCTGGGTCTTCTGGCCGCAGGACGTGTTCTATCTGGCGATCCTGCTCATCATCTCCGCCTACGCCCTGTTCTTCTTCACCGCGATCGCCGGTCGCCTGTGGTGCGGATATGCCTGCCCGCAAACGGTCTACACTGAAATTTTCATGTGGATCGAGGAGAAGATCGAGGGCGACCACAACAAGCGCCGCAAGCTCGAGGCCGCTCCGATGGACGCGCGGAAGTTCGGTCTGCGCGCGGCCAAGTTTTCGGCCTGGGGGCTGTTCTCCCTGTGGACCGGTTTCACGCTCGTCGCCTATTTCACGCCGGTCGATGAACTGCTGCAGTCCGCCAGGACTTTCGCCTTCGGGCCGTGGGAAATTTTCTGGATCCTGTTCTACGGCGGCTTCACGTACCTGTTCGCCGGCGTGATGCGCGAGCAGGTGTGCAAGTACATGTGCCCCTATGCGCGTTTCCAGAGCGTCATGTTCGACCCGGACACGCTTGTCGTGACCTATGACGAGGAGCGCGGCGAGCCGCGCGGAAGCCGTCGCAAGGGCGTGGAGCCACGCAGCGTCGGAGTGGGGGACTGCATCGACTGCGGCATCTGTGTGCAGGTGTGCCCCACCGGTATCGACATCCGCGAGGGGCTCCAGTACGAGTGCATCGGCTGCGGCGCCTGCATCGATGGTTGCGATCAGGTGATGGACAAGATGGGTTATCCCCGTGGGCTGATCCGTTATTCGACCGAGAACGCGGTACGCCGTCACTGGGGCCGGCGCGAAATCGTGCGGCACGTCCTGCGTCCCCGCACGTTGATCTACGGCGGCGTTCTTGTCCTGATCCTGCTGGCGACGGTGTGGAGTCTGGCAACTCGGTCCGATTTGCGCGTGGACGTGATCCGCGATCGCGCAACGCTGGCGCGCGAGGTCGCAGGCGGGCTGATCGAGAACGTCTACCAGCTGCGCATCATGAACATGCAGGAAGTCACGCGTCCGGTCGTCGTACGCGTGTCCGGTCTCGCGGGAATCCGGCTGGAAGGGCCGCAGCAGTTCGAGATTCAGCCGGCGATGACCGAATCGGTGACCGTGCAGGTCCAGGTTCCGCCCGAGGCGGCGACGCCCGGCAGCCACGAGATCGTTTTCGAGATCGGTGTTCCGGGTGACCCCGGCGCCGCGGTCCGCGAACGCACGACTTTCCTTCTTCCGCGCTAATCAGGAGCACACGCATGCGCAGTGCAAACATGCACAAGACACTGGAACCCTGGTATCGGCAGGGCTGGCCCTGGTTCCTGATCGCCATTCCTGCCATATCCGTCGTCGCGGGGATGGTTACCCTGTGGCTCGCCGTGAGTACCTGGGACGGTCTGGTGGTGGACGACTATTACCAGGAAGGAAAGGCGATCGAAAAGACGATCGCGCGTTCGCTCAAGGCCGCGGAACTCGGATTGCTGGCTGACGTCAGGCTGCGCGCCGAGGAGGTGACGCTCGATCTTTCGTCCGCAGCCAGCGCGCCGCTGCCGCCGACGGTCGTGCTGACGATTTCCCATCCGACACGCGGAGGAATGGATCAGGTGGTGGTGCTCAAACGTCGTGACGGTGTGTTCGCGGCACCGCTTGCGCCATTGTCAGCCGGACGGTGGCTGCTGCAGGTAGAGGACGAATCGCGCAGCTGGCGCATGAACGGGTCGGCGAACGTTCCCGCCGATTCCGTGATCCGTATCGTTCCCGCCAAGTCCTGATAGCCACGCTGGGGGATGCAATGCTGAAATGGGTACAGGTTTTGTGGCCGTCGTTTCTGGTGGCCGGACTTGCCGAGGCCGTCTTTTTCACGTTGATCGATCCGCAGGAGCTATATCTCTTCGGCGAGCCAGTGCATTACTCACTCACGGCCACCTACTCGATCGGCTTCTTCGGTTTCTGGCTGGTGGGTGCAGCGTCCAGCTTGCTGACGCTGTTCTTTCAGCGCAGCGCCGCAGAGATCAACCGGAAGGCGTAATATCGGCATCGGGCAGCGGTTCCCCGCTGCCCGATGCGCATGGAGCAACCAATCGGCCGCTGCTCAGCGGTAAACGAGTACGGGGATCTTGCTGTGGGTGAGAACCTTCTGCGTCTCGCTGCCCAGGAGCAGGCCGGCAATCCCGCGGCGCCCGTGCGACGCCATGAAGATCAGGTCGCAGCCGTGGCGCTGCGCCGCGTCAATGACTGCTTCATAGGGAACCTCGTTGACGATGGTGTCGGTGTCGGATGCGACACCCGCTTCGTCCGCGGCGCTCTTCGCCGCGTCGAGGATGCGTTTAGCTTCGTCGGCGGCAGCCTTGCCGAATTGTTCCGGCGTGGTGGGATCGATCAGCGCACCTTCCCCGTAAATCGGCATGGGGAAGTCGGGCTGCGCGTAGAAGAACGTGATGCGCGCACCGGCGTCCTTCGCGAAGGACACGGCACGGGCGACGGTGCTCTCGGACAGCGGAGATCCGTCGGTGGGAACCAGTATGTGCTTGAACATCGTGCATCTCCCAATGTTTTGCAAGGACAGGTCGATTATAGCGAGCCCGCTTGTGCGAAAGCGACGATAACGCTGTCGGGCTGTTGACTCCCGTCAAGCTTCGTCGCCCTCGCGCCGGTCAGTCAATGTCATGTGGGAGGCAGCATGGAACTGACATTTTTCGGCGCTGCCGGGGAAGTTACCGGCTCTTGTGCGCGTCTGCACTACGATGGCGGCACGTTTCTCGTCGACTGCGGCCTGTTCCAGGGCGGGCGGGATGCGGACCGGAAGAACCTGCAGGCGCTCGATTTCGATCTGCGCGGAATCGACTTCGTGCTCCTGACGCACGCCCATCTCGATCACTCGGGTCTTATCCCGCGGCTGGTGTCGCTCGGCTACAGGGGAAAGATCTATGCCACGGCGGCGACCGTGGACCTGCTGGGCGTGATGTTGCTCGATTCGGCGCACATCATGGAAAAGGAGGCGGAGTGGATCAACCGCGGCAAGCGCCAGAGGAATCTGCGGCGCGGCTACGAGGCGGGTCCGCTGTATACCGTCAACCAGGCGCGCGCGAGTTTGGGCAGCCTGCGCAAGGTGTCGTACGGCGAAGAACTGAATCCACACCCGGGCGTCCGCTGCCGTTTCCATGACGCCGGGCACATCCTCGGATCGGCGGTGATCGAACTCGACATCGAGTCGGGGGGCGTCGGGCGCAAGGTGGTGTTCAGCGGCGACCTCGGGCAGCCGGCCAGGCCGGTACTCCGCGACCCCACTCGGGTGCCGGAGGCGGACTTCCTCGTCGTCGAGTCGACCTACGGCAATCGCGCTCACCGTGCGATGGCCGAAACCGAGAAGGAACTGCTCGCCGTCCTGCACGACACGCTCGAGCGCAGGAAGGGAAACGTCATCATTCCCGCATTCGCTGTCGGCCGCACCCAGGAAATGCTGTTCGTGCTCGCAAACCTCGTGCGTCAGGGCAAGTTGGATGCGCTCGATGTCGTCGTCGATTCGCCCATGGCGTCATCGGTAACGGAGCTTACGCTGCGCTACGACGAACTGTGGGACGACGAAACGCGCGAGTTGCTGGCATGGATTCGTGCCCACGGCGAGCGCATGCGCGTGAGGTTCGTACAGGATGTGGAGGAGTCGAAGGCTCTGAACAACGAGCGCTCGGGACTGGTGATCATCTCGGCCAGCGGCATGTGCGAGGCCGGCCGCATCAAGCATCATCTGCGCTACAACATCGACCGCAGCGAATGCAGTGTCGTGATCTGCGGATTCCAGGCGGCCGGTACGCTGGGCCGCCGCCTGGTCGATGGGGCCCGTGCGGTCACGCTGTTCGGCGAGCGGGTGCCGGTGCGGGCGGCGATCCACACGATAGGCGGCCTGTCCGCCCATGCCGACCAGCCGGCCCTGCTGGCATGGCTGTCGAATTTCGTGCGACCGCCGCGACACACGTTTGTCGTGCATGGTGAGCAGGAAGCCGCATCCGCGCTTGCCGATGCGATCGATGAGCGGCTGGGCTGGCCGCATGTCACGGTCCCGCTTGCAAGGCGCTGCTATAGTCTGACCTGAGCGTCATCGCGAGCGCAGGAGCGTCGACTATGAAGAATGGAACGACAAACAGGAAGCACGGTGCGGGCGATTCCCCTCGGTCCGTCCGTCGGGCGCTGCGAGAGATCCACGACAGCGTCGAAGGAAGTCTCGATCCGCTGGGGATGGCGGCACCCATCGTGCATGCGCAACTCGCATGGTTTTCTCATCCCCAGGAGTTCGCGGAGCGCATGGTTGAGCTTTCGAGCGACCTGTGGCGCCTGCAATGGCATTCCGCCTGCCGCGCGATGGGCTTGGTCAGCAGGGATCCGGTCGTTCCCAACGCAGACGATGCGCGCTTTTCCGATTCCGTGTGGACCGACTCGGCGACGTGGGACCTGACGAAGGAGTGGTACCTCGCGTTCACGCACCACATGCAGGACATGCTCTTCGACACGCCGGGACTCTCGAGCAAGGAGCGACGCCGTGCCGCGTTCTGGTGGCGGAAGTGGCTCAACGCCGTCGCACCGACCAATTTCTTCTGGACAAACCCGGTTGCCATCCGCAAGGCCGTCGAGACGAAAGGCGAGAGCCTTGCCAGCGGTGTGCGCAACATGCTCGCGGACCTCGAGGCGGGCGAGATCCGCCTGAGCAGTCCGGGTGACTTCAAGGTGGGGGTCACGCTGGGCACGACCGAGGGATCGGTCGTCTTCCGCAACCGTCTGCTCGAGGTGATCCACTACGCGCCTACACAACCGAAAGTGCACGCCGAGCCGGTCGTGATCGTCACGCCGTGGATCAACAAGTTCTACATCCTCGATCTCACGCCGAAGAAGAGCATGGTCCGCTACCTGCTGGATCAGGGGTTGGATGTGTTCATCACGAGCTGGAAGAACCCCGATCAGTCGATGCGCGACGTCACCTTCGACAGTTATCTGGAGGATGGCGTCCACGCCATCGTCGAAACGGCGCGCAGCTTCACCGGTGCGCCGAAGGTGCATGCGGTCGGTTACTGCATCGGCGGCACCGCCCTCGCGATGTATATGGCATGGGCAAACCGCCGCTTTGCCGCGGACGAGGTGCCGGTGGCCGACTGGACTCTGTTCACGACCCTGGTCGATTTCCATCGACCGGGCGACATCGAGGTGTTCATCGACGGCGCGAGCGTCCGCTACCTGTCGGAGAACATGGCCCGCAAGGGCTTCCTCGAAGGCAAGGAAATGGCTTCCGCCTTCCGTCTGCTCCGCTCCAACAGCCTGATCTGGCACTATGTCGTGCACGGCTGGCTGTATGGCGAGGCGCCTGCGCCCTTCGACGTGCTGTACTGGAACATGGACGCCACGCGCATGCCTTACGCGATGCATTCGTGGTACCTGCGCGAACTCTACCTGGAGAATCGCCTGATCGAAGTGGATGGGCTGACGATATCGGGGCAGCCGATCGATCTGTCGCGCATCGTGCAGCCGCTGTATGCCGTCGCCGCCGAAGACGATCATATCGCCCCATGGGAGCAGGCGTATCGCATCAACAACCTCGTCACGGGGCCGCGTCGTTTCGTGCTGTCGAGTTCGGGCCACATCCTCGGCATAGTCAACCCGCCGGTGAATCCGCCGAAGCGCAAGTACTGGGCGGCGGCAGCCCGCCGCACGGACAAGGCGGACGACTGGCGCAAGCACGCGGAAGCGCATGAAGGCAGCTGGTGGAACGACTGGATGGGCTGGCTCAAGCCGCGTTGCGGCGAGCTCGTCGAGGCCCGCCCGGCCGCGTCCGCGGCATTTCCAGAACTTGCAAAGGCGCCCGGCCGATACGTCCTCGAGCGCTGATCCGCCCTCCGGTCAGCGGGAGAATCCGGGGGCGGCTCCGCCCGATTGACCCCTGTCAAGGTCACCTGGGGGCTGCGCACCGAGAATCCCTGGCAATCCCCGCCAACGGGTGCCGGTCAGCCCTGGTGGCGTGCCAGGCGGGCGGGGTCCAGCAGGGAGATGTGTTTGCCGTGTACCGTGATGAGTCCCGCTTCGGACAGGTCGTGAAAGATGCGCGACAGCGTTTCGGGCGTCAGATTGAGCCGCGAGGCGATGACCTGCTTGCTGGTCGGCAGGGCGATGTCGCAGGCGACGCCGCTTTCGCCGTCGACCTGTTGCAGCAGGTAGCCGATCACTCGCTGCATGCTCGAGCGCAGGGAATAGGTTTCGACGTCCTGGATCATGCCGTGCAGGCGGATTGCCATGCCGGCGAGGAGTTTGCGCGCAAATCCCGGATCTTGGTCGATGAGCTCGGAGACCACCGCCTGGCCGATGTGCAGCAGATGCGTGGACGTGAGGGCTTCCGCGAAAACCGGGTAGGGTCGGTTGAGGAACATCACGGCCTCGCCGAAGGTGTGCATCGGGCTGATGATCTCGACCACCTTTTCGTTGCCCTGCGCCGACGACACCGCGAGCTTCATCTGACCCGAGACGACGTAGTAGAAGCCATGCACGGGATCGCCGCGCTGGAAAAGGATTTCGCCCTTCTCGAGGTGGCGTTCGCGGGTGAAGCGGGCAACACGGTCGATCTCCTCTGCGGTCAGTTCGCTGAAGAAAGAAACCTGGCGCAGTGCAGTGGGAATATCGACTGGACGGTTGGACATCTCGGACTCCGTGGAGAAACTCGTGCATTTTAACCCGCAACCCGGCACGGGCCGCGATCCGGCGTCCCGCAGACTGTCTCCGCTGGGGGCGACAGGAGACAAGATGCAAGCTCACGCGAAGCCGGCTTCAACCTCGTTCATGCTGTTTGTCGCACCGCACCGGACAATGTTCCTGTCCGGCGCGGTGATGCTTCTCGTGAGCTTTGCGATGTGGGCGGCGGAACTCGGTGCCCGCGCGGGGTTGCTGCCGACGATCGGCTGGGCGCTCCCTCCGGGGTGGATGCACGCCCTGCTCGTGACGAGCGGCGTGTTTCCGTTCTTCATGTTCGGTTTTCTCCTCACCGCCATGCCGCGCTGGCAGGGCTATGACAAGATTGCGTCAGGACGCTGGCTATGGGCCTGGCGCCTGCTGGCGGCAGGATGGGCGCTGATCATCGTGGGCATGATCGTGCCCGGTGTCGCCGTCCCGGGTTTGGTGCTGGTGTTTCTCGGATGGGGCGGGATGCAGCGCATCCTGTGGCAGGTCGCACATCACGGCGACCTGGAGGCGCTGCATGCCCGCCTCGTGTGCTATGCGATGATCGCCGGAATGGCCGCAGTCCTCGCTTGGCTCGGCTTTGCGCTGAGCGGCAACCCCGTCTGGGGGCGCATCGCGATCGAAGTTGCCGTGTTCTGCTCGCTGCTGCCGGTGTTCTTCGGCGTGTGTCATCGCATGGTGCCGTTCTTTTCGAGCAGCGTGATCCCGGCCTACGTGATGGTGCGTCCCCTGTGGGTACTGGTCCTGGTCGTCGGCGGCAGCGTCCTGCACGCCGCGCTCGATGTGGCGGGATGGCTGTCGCTGCGCTGGATCGTCGACGCGCCCGCCGCCTATGCAGCCCTGTGGTTGTCGCGGCAGTGGAGGCCGGTGCCGGCCATGAAGGTGCCGCTGCTGGGGATGCTGCACATCGGTTTTCTCTGGCTTGGAATTGCGCTGACGCTCTTCGCCATCCAGGGGGTTGCGTCGCTGCTGGGCTACAGCGTGCTGGGCATGGCGCCGCTGCATGCGCTGGGCGTCGGATTCTTCGGCTCCGTCCTGATGGCGATGGTGTCGCGGGTGACTCTCGGGCACTCGGGGCGCAAGCTCGCCGCGGATCGCCTGACCTGGGCGCTGTTCCTTGGTCTCGAAGTCGTGGTCGTCGCGCGCATTGCCGCAGAACTTGTTCCCGCGGGCTGGTCGGCGATCGTCATGCTGCTGGCCGTGCTCGGCTGGCTGGGCGTGTTCGGCGCGTGGGCGTCGCGCTATCTGCCGATCTACTGGCGCCCGCGCAGCGACGGACGCCCGGGCTGAGCGCGATGTATCTGGCGATCAAGCACCTGCACATCCTGTGCGCGGCCCTGAGCATCAGCGGATTCGTGCTGCAGGGCGTCTGGATGATGCGGCGCAGTCCGCTGCTGGATCACCGCGTCACGCGCACCCTGCCGCACGTCATCGACACCGTGTTTCTCGGCAGCGCGATCATGCTCGCGACCATGAGCGGCCAGTATCCCTTCGTTGCGCCGTGGGTCACCGCGAAGGTCGTCGCGCTGGTCGTCTATATTCTTCTCGGCGCGACCGCGCTGCGTTGGGGGCGCACCATGCGCGTCCGAGTGCTGGCGCTGCTCGCGGCCGTGCTAACCTTTTCGTGGATCGTGTCGGTGGCTCTGAGCAAGAACCCGGCAGGATTCCTCGCGTTTGCCGGAGTATTCGGATGACCGATTCGCTGATTCCTTCGTCCCCGGGTTTCGAGACGCCCCTCGAGATGCTCGAAGCCTGCCACGAGCGCCTGCAGGCGCAACTTGCGACCCTCGCGCGGCTTGCCGCATGGCTCCCGGAGCATGGTCCGGACAAGCAGGCACGGCAGGCGGCAGTCAACGTGATGCGCTACTTCGATATCGCTGCGGTGAAGCACCATCAGGACGAGGAGGACGACCTCTTCCCCGTCCTGCGGGCGCGTGCCGATGACGCCCGGCGCGCCGAACTCGGCACGCTCATCGACTGGATCCTGGCCGACCACCAGAGGCTCTTTGCCGGCTGGGCGCGGATGCGGGCACGGCTCGAGCGCATCGCCGCCGGCGAACACGCCGATCTGTCGCCTGCGGATGTCGAGGAGTTTGCCGACGCCTACCGTCGCCACATCCAGCGCGAAGAGGGCGAACTGCTGCCGATCGCTCGCGGTCTGCTTTCCGAGGAGGATATCGCCGCCCTGTCGGGAACGATGACTGCGCGGCGGCGTCAATAGCGCACGACGCGGACGGATCGGCCGGACGAAGGGGGAGGCCCCTTCAGGGGCGCGGCGACGGGTGCTGGATCAGCCGCTTCAGGCCGACGATGTCGAGGATGCGGATGTGCTTCTGTTGCACCGCGATCAGGCCTTCGTCCTGGAACTTTGAAAAGGCGCGTGACACCGTTTCGAGCTTGAGGCCCAGATAGGAGCCGATCTCCTCTCGGGTCATGCGGAGGTGGAACTCCGCGGGAGAGAAGCCGCGCGCCGTGAAACGTTGGGACATGTTGAGCAGGAAGGCCGCCAGCCGCTCTTCCGCTCGCATCGAGCCGAGGAGGGTCATCACGCCATGGTCGCGCACGATTTCGCGGCTCATCACCTTGTGGAACTGCAGCTGCAGCCCCTCGACCACGCGCGACAGCTCTTCGAGCTTACTGTACGCGATCACGCAGACTTCGCTGTCCTCCAGCGCAATCGCGTTGCACGAATGGGTTTCGGTGCTGATGCCGTCGAGGCCCAGCATCTCGCCGGTCATCTGGAAGCCGGTGACCTGTTCGCGTCCGTCCTCGAGCAGCACGTCGGTCTTGAACGAGCCGGCGCGGATCGCGTAGATCGCTTCGAAGGGATCGCCCGCGCGATACAGATTCTGCTGCCGCTTGATCTTGCGACGCGCGCCGACGAGTTCGTCGAGACGGTCGATTTCCGATTCCGACATCCCGAACGGCAGGCACAACTCGACCAGATTGCACTGGGAGCATGCGACCTTCAGACTCGCAACTGTAATCGGCACCGTCGCCTTCATTTGCACGATAATATTGTTCCTTCTACGTCGACCGAGAAGTGGCAGGCGCCCGGCGGAATGGACCGTTGATCCACGTCAACCACGAAACTGCGGCTTTTTGAGATCGTACGGAATGCACTCAAGCGATACAACCATGACCAGTCAGAAAGATCTTGTATTCGACCAGCAGTTGATTCGTCGGTTCGATATCAACGGGCCGCGCTACACGTCCTACCCGACGGCCGATCGCTTCGTCGAAGCGTTCGATGCCCGTGCATTGCGGGACTGGCTGGCGCAACGCGGTGTTGGGGGCGTGAGTAAACCGCTCTCATTATACTTCCACATCCCGTTCTGTAACACGATCTGCTACTACTGCGCCTGCAACAAGATCATCACCAAGGATCATGCGCGCTCGGCCAAGTACCTGAAATATCTCGACAAGGAAATCGAGATGCAGGCTGCCGCACTGGGCGGCAGCCATCAGGTGACGCAGCTGCACCTCGGCGGTGGCACGCCGACCTTCCTGTCCCACGACGAGCTGCGCCAGCTCATGGATTCGGTGCGCAAGCGCTTCACGCTGGTGCCGAACGGCGAATACTCGATCGAAGTCGATCCGCGCAAGGTCGATTTCGACACCGTGAAGCTGCTCGCCGACCTCGGCTTCAACCGCATGAGCGTCGGGGTGCAGGACTTCAACGAAGACGTGCAGGAGGCGGTCAACCGCATCCAGAGCTACGACGAGACCAAGCTCGTCATCGACGCTGCCCGTGCCACCGGCTTCAAGTCGATCAGCATGGACCTGATCTACGGCCTGCCGCGCCAGAACATCATCAGCTTCAACCGCACGCTCGAACAGGTGCTGGAGCTGTCGCCCGATCGCATCTCCCTGTACAGCTACGCGCACCTGCCGGGCCTGTTCAAGCCGCAGCGTCGCATCGCGATCAACGACATGCCGACGTCGGACACCAAGCTGCAGATCCTGCAGCTGGCGATCCGCCGCCTGACCGAGGCGGGCTACGTCTATATCGGCATGGACCACTTCGCGAAGCCGGAGGACGAGCTGACGATCGCCCAGCGCCAGGGGCGTCTGCACCGCAATTTCCAGGGCTATTCGACGCAGGCCGAGTGCGACCTGCTGGCGTTCGGCGTTTCGGCGATCGGCAAGATCGGCCCGGTGTACGCGCAGAACGTGAAGACGCTCGACGAGTACTACGACGCCCTCGATCGCGACGAGCTGCCCGTCCTGCGCGGCATCGAGCTTACCGCCGACGACCTGCTGCGCCGTTCGATCATTCAGGCCCTGATGTGCCATTTCGAGCTGTCGATCGACTCGATCGAGATCGCGCACCTGATCAAGTTCGACGAATACTTTGCCGACGAACTCGAGGATCTGAAGGCGATGGAGGAGGCCGGCCTGCTGAAGGTCAGCGACAAGTGGATCAGCGTGCTGCCCCCCGGGCGTCTGCTGGTGCGCGGCATCGCGATGGTGTTCGACCGCTACCTGCGCTCCGACCGCGAGCGCGCGCGCTATTCGAAGGTCATCTGAGCCGCTTCGGCAGCCCGCGGCCGCGGGCTGTACCGGTCGGGAGAAGGTGATACAGTGCGGGCGTCCTCGGGCGCCCGCTTTGTTTTTTCGCGTCGCGATCCCGGGCTTCTCCCGTCTTGCCGTCTATCGCCATGCCTGAAACCGGATACATCGCAGCCTTCCTGATCGGCCTTCTGGGAGGTACGCACTGCGTCAGCATGTGCGGTGGTATCGTCGGCGCGCTCACCGTGAACATGCCGGGCCGGGCCGGGCGGCAGTGGCCCGTGCATCTCGCCTACAACCTCGGCCGGATCGCGACCTACACGGCGCTGGGTGGGGCGCTCGGCGCTCTCGGCACGGTCGGCATGCTGTTCTCGGACGTCCTGCCGGTGCAGATGGGCCTGTATGTGCTCGCAAACCTGATGCTCGTCGCCCTGGGGCTGTACCTGACCGGCTTCACCCGGCTTCTTGCGCCGGTGGAGCGGGCGGGCCTGGTGCTGTGGAAGCGCGTGCAGCCCTTCACCGCACGCTTCATCCCCGCCCGTTCGGTGGGGCAGGCCCTGCCGCTGGGGCTGTTGTGGGGATTCCTGCCCTGCGGCCTTGTCTACAGCGTGCTGACGACGGCGCTGGTGACCGGTTCGGCCGGGCGCGGGGCGGGGCTGATGCTGGCTTTCGGGCTCGGCACGCTGCCGAACCTGATGCTCGCGGGCATGGTGTTCAAGCGCTTCCGCGACATCACGCGCAATCGCCGCGTGCGCTTTGTCGCCGGGATGCTCGTGCTGGGGTTCGGCGTGTTCGGGCTGTTCCATGCGCCCAGCCTCGGCGGCGCGCTCTGGCGCGGAGTCGTGTGCGAGGTCTGAGCGGCGACGTTACGGCACCTGTCTTGCGGATCGGGCGCGAGCCTTGCCCCGCGGTGCGGGCATCGGCTCGGCAGCGTTAGCGAGGGCGTGGAGAATCGGGCAGGGGGCGGGTGCCTCGGTATGTTCGCAACAGCTCACGAGTCCCTGCAGCGCGTTGCGCATCTCCTCCAGTTGGCGAATGCGGGACTCGACGTCCGCGATCTTGGCGCGGGCGAACGCGCGCGCACGCTCGCGGTCTGTCTCTTCGTCGAGCGCGAGCAGGTCGGAGACCTCGTCGAGGCTGAAGCCCAGCGTCTGGGCGCGGCGGATGAAACGCAGGCGGGCGAGCTCGTCGTAGCCGTAGACGCGAAACGCGCCCTTATGTGCGCCGTTCGGCGGAAGCAGGCCGCGGCGCTGGTAATAGCGCACGGTCTCGACGCCGACTCCGGCGGATTTTGCCAGCGCACCGATCGTGAGGTCATTCATGGAGTTGACTCCGTACTCAGGTACGGGGGCTAGACTGCCATCAGGCGTTCCGTTGCGCAAATCGGCGGACGGGATGTGCGGATCCCGGGACGATCCCGGACGTGCCGAATGGAGTGGTGTAGATGAGTGCTCCCGAGACGACGATGAAAAGCCCGACGCTGGAAGTGCCGGTTTCAGGGATGACCTGTGCGGCATGCGCGGCGCGGATCGAGAAGGTGCTGAAGCGGCTGCCGGGCGTCGATGCCACGGTCAACCTCGCCGCGGAAAAGGCGCGCGTGAGCTTCGCGGATCCCGCCAGTGGCCCCGAACAGGTGATCGCAGCGATCCGCAAGGCGGGTTTCGATGTTCCGCAGGCCACGATGGAACTGGCCATCTCGGGCATGACCTGTGCGGCGTGTGCGACGCGGCTGGAGAAGGTGCTGAACCGGCTCCCTGGCGTGGACGCGACGGTGAATTTCGCGACCGAGCGCGCGACGCTGCGTTACCAACCCGGCCTCGTCGTGCCGGAAGCCATTCGCGAGGCAGTGCGCCGTGCGGGTTTCGCGGGTGTAGAGACGGGAGTTGCCGCGCGCGAGCAGCAACGCCTGCAGCAGGGGCTGGCGTGGAAGCGGGAGATGCAACGCTTCTGGATCTCGGCCCTGCTCACCCTGCCCCTCTTGGTGCAGATGCCCCTGATGTTCGGCGGGCAGTGGGCCGGCGCGCATGACCTCGTCCCCCGCTGGCTGCAGCTGCTGCTCGCGACGCCGGTGCAGTTCTGGATCGGCGCGCGCTTCTATCGCGGCGCTTGGTCCTCGCTGCGTGGCGGCGGCGCCAATATGGATGTTCTGGTGGTACTCGGCACGTCGATGGCGTGGATCTACAGCACGGTGGTGACGATGCTCGGTCGTCACGATCTGCACGTGTATTTCGAGGCGTCGGCGACGATCATCACGCTGATCCTGCTCGGTAAGCTGCTCGAAGCGCGTGCGAAGGCGCGCACGACCGCGGCGCTGGACGCCCTGCTGCGCCTGCAGCCGAAACTCGCGTTCGTCGAACGTAACGGCGAGATTGTCTCCGTTCCCGTCGAGACGCTCCTGCCAGACGACCGCTTCGTCGTGCGCCCCGGCGACGCAGTCCCGGTGGATGGCGAGGTCGAGTCGGGAGAGTCGGCGATCAATGAGGCGATGCTGACCGGAGAAAGCATGCCGGTCGACAAGCGCCCGGGCGACAGGATCTTTGCCGCGACCCTGAATGGTCAGGGGGTGTTGCGTTGCCGGGCGACCGGGGTCGGAGCGCACACGCTGCTGGCGGGAATCATCCGCATGGTCGAGCAGGCCCAGGGCTCGAAAGCGCCCGTGCAGCGCCTCGCGGACCGGGTCGCGGCGGTGTTCGTGCCGGTCGTCGTGGCGATCGCGGCGCTCACTTTCGGCGGATGGTGGTTGCTGGCGGGCGATTTCGCTCAGGCACTGATCAGCGCCGTCGCGGTGCTGGTGATCGCATGCCCCTGTGCGCTCGGACTGGCGACCCCGACGGCGATCATGGTGGGTACGGGGCAGGGCGCGAGGGCGGGCATGCTGGTCAAGAATGCGGAGGCGCTCGAGCTGGCCGAAAAGATCAGGGTGCTCGTCGTCGACAAGACCGGCACGCTGACCGAGGGGGCGCCTGAAGTGAGCGCGGTGCTTACCGCGGCCGGCTGGAGTCGCGAGGAGTTGCTGGCGGTCGCCGGCGCCTTGGAGGCGACGAGCGCTCACCCGATCGCCGCGGCGATCGTCCGCGCCGCGCGCGAATCGCCGCTGCCGCTGCCGGCCGCGGCGGACGTGGTGGCCGTGGCGGGCAAGGGGCTCGCAGGCAGGGTCGACGGTCGCGACGTGGTCGTCGGCGCGCCGACTTTCCTCGATGAGCGCCAGGTGGCGGTGGACGCTGCTGCCTGCGAGCGGATTGCAGCGGGAGGAATGACCCTCGTGGCCGTGGGCGTCGACGGGGTGTTTGCCGGTGTCATCGGCGTGGCGGACCGCGTCCGTGCCGATTCGGCCGCCGCGGTGGCTCGTCTCAAGGCGCGCGGTCTGCGCGTGGTGATGCTGACCGGTGATCACCCCGCCACGGCCGCGGCGATTGCAGCGCAGACGGGCATCGAGGACTGGCGCGCGGGCGTCA
This sequence comes from Aromatoleum tolulyticum, assembly GCF_900156155.1. GTDB lineage: Bacteria > Pseudomonadota > Gammaproteobacteria > Burkholderiales > Rhodocyclaceae > Aromatoleum > Aromatoleum tolulyticum. The sequence continues at coordinate 255,365 of NZ_FTMD01000003.1, read as the reverse complement.
TGCCGGGGGACAAGGCGGCGGCAGTGAAGGCGCTCGCAGGCCATGGACGGGTCGGAATGGCCGGGGACGGCATCAACGACGCGCCGGCGCTGGCAGCGGCCGACGTGTCGTTTGCGATCGGTGTCGGTGCCGATGTCGCGGTCGAGGCCGCGGATATCACGTTGGTGAGGAACAGCCTGCACGGGGTTGCCGACGCGATCGAGCTGTCGCGGGCGACGCTGTCGAAGATCCGGCAGAATCTGTTCTTCGCCTTCGTCTACAACGTGCTGGGCATTCCGCTGGCGGCACTGGGACTGCTCAATCCCGTGATTGCCGCGGCGGCGATGGCGATGAGTTCGGTTTCGGTGGTCACCAATTCGCTGCTGTTGCGGCGCTGGTCGCCGGATCGGTGAGTCGATTTCTCGGGAGAAAATTAAATGGCGGAAGTGACGATCAAGGTCGAGGACATGAGCTGCGGAGGGTGCGTGCGCAACGTGACGACAGTCCTCAAGGCGCTGCCCGGCGTGAGCGATGCCCAGGTGTCGCTCGAAGCGGCTCAGGCCGTGGTCCAGTACGATCCGGTGAAAGTGTCGGTCGAGGCGATGCGCGCGGCAGTGGAGGATGCCGGCTTCGGTTGTCCCGCCTGACGGGGCACTGTCGGCGTCAGTCGTCCAGGCGGAAGACGATAGGCACCAGCAGGGAACTTTCGATGGGCGCCTCGCCCTGGCGCGCCGGCACGAAACGCCATGACTGCACGGTCTCCAGTGCCGCATCGTCCAGTCGCGGATGTCCGCTGCTGTGGGCGATTTCGACGGCCTCCGCGCGTCCGTCGGCACGCACGCGTACACGCAGTGTGACTTTCCCCTGTTCGCCGCGTCGCCGCGACAGCTTGGGGTATTGCGGCGTCGGGTTGTCGAGATAGGCGGCGTCGTACCTCGGTGCGTGAAAGGACGCCCCTGCACCCGGCGCGATCGGCGTAGACGCCGGCGCGACCGCGGCAATCCCAGCGGGCGCCGGGGGTTCGGGTGCCGCAGGGGCGGTCGGGTGCCCGCCTGGTTGCCGTGGCTCCTCATGGGGTTGCGGCGCGTGCGCTTCGGGCGCCACGCGTCCGACGGAAGAGGCGGGCGGTTCCGCGGGAGGCGGGTGGCCCGCAGGAGATTCCGTTCGGCGTCCACGGGTGTGAGCGGGTGGCGGCGCGGACTTTTCCCGGACGGGCGCGGCTGCGTGCGGATCGGGTGATGCGATGGCCGCGTCGGGGCGCGGCTGAGCATCGGCCGCAAGCAGGCGGACGCTGATCGCCGTTGCTTCCGCCGGTTGCAGTTCCGGATGTGGCTCTCCGCCCAGGCCCGAAAGCGCGACCAGTCCGGCGGCGTGCGCGCCGGCGACTGCCGCCAGCCATCCCCAATGGATCGCTCGCAGCCCATGTTTCGGGCGGCGCGGTGGTGGCGAGGCCATGGGAGGCGGTGCGTGCATCCGGAGCGGGGGCGTCCATGCGATCAGGGCGCGCGATTATATCGTGCCGGGTGGAACGTCCGGGGCTGGAGGCTGCCCGCTCTGGTCGCGGAATGTTTCAAGCCGCCGACGGCGGAGGACATTTCCACATATAATTCGCCCCACAAAATTTTCACGGGAGGGAAGTATGGGTTTCGATCAGGTGAAGGCCGGCAAGGACGTGCCGAACGACATCAACGTCATCATCGAGATTCCGGCTCAGGCCGATCCGATCAAGTTCGAAGTGGACAAGGACAGCGGCGCAGTGTTCGTCGACCGCTTCATGGGCACCTCGATGCGTTATCCGATCAACTACGGCTACGTTCCGCACACCATCGCCGGTGACGGCGACCCGGTCGATGTGCTGGTCGTGACGCCCTTCCCGCTGCTGCCGGGCGTGGTGATCCGCTGCCGTCCCGTCGGCGTGCTGAAGATGGAAGACGAGTCGGGCCAGGACGCGAAGGTCGTTGCGGTTCCCGTCTCCAAGCTGACCCCGCTGTACGACAAGGTCCAGACCACCGACGACCTGCCCGAGCTGCTGATGAAGCAGACCGTGCACTTCTTCGAGCACTACAAGGATCTGGAGCCGGGCAAGTGGGTCAAGGTGCTGGGCTGGGGTTCGGTCGAAGACGCCAAGAAGGAAATCGTCGACGGCCTGAACAAGGCTGCCGGCAAGTAAGCCCGAAACGGTCCGCAGGATGACGATGGCCCGCCCGCGAGCGGGCCATCTGCATTTTCGGGGGCGAAAGTCCTACCCGAGCTTGCAGTCGCTGGCGAGCGGCTTGTTGGTGTCGCGGTCGAGGAGGATGCTCTTCCATGGCAGATCGATCCACACCAGCCCGCTGCGATCGTCCTCGAAGCGCGGCAGCCCCGAGTGCGACGGATTGCGCGCCAGCTGGTAGCGTTTGCCGCTCCATCCGATCTGGATCAGGCCGGCATCGCCGGTCGAACGCTGGACGTCGACGCGCCGCCCCATGTCGCAGCGGTAGGTGCCGCTGGCGAGTCTGAATTCGAGTTGCTGGTTGTCGATGCTTGCCGGCGTGTCGAGTACCCCTGGTTCGGTGTCCGTGGTTGCGGAGGGGGTGGGCGGCGTGGTCGAACAGGCAGCGAGCGCGAGAAGCGCGGGGGCGAGGGCGAAGCGGACGAGCATCGAATGACCCGAAGGAGAACTTGATAATTGAATTCTAGTTCCCACCCCGTCGCGCGTCGTCCGGGCTGCGCGCAGTCAAACGTAACAGAAGGTTTTCCGTGTCGCGATGGCCGTGCGCGCGGGTGTCCGGCTGCCGGGATGCCGGTCGACGCGGTATAGTTGCGCCCATGAAACAGCATGCTCAATCGCTCTCCATCGCCGTTGCCCAGCTGAATTGCACGGTGGGCGACCTGAAGGCGAACGCCGACCGGATCATCCGCGCCCTCGATCAAGCCCGCGCGCTTGGTGCCGACCTCGTCCTGACCCCGGAACTCGCCCTGTCGGGCTATCCGCCCGAAGACCTGCTGCTGCGCCCGGATTTCTACCGCGCGTGCGCGCGCGAGGTGGCGCGCATCGCCGAGCATACGCAAGGCATCACGCTCGTGCTCGGCCATCCGGAAGCGCGTCAGGCCAAGCGCTACAACGCCGCGTCGGTGATCCGCGACGGCCGGATCCTGACCACCTATCACAAGCATTGCCTGCCGAACTACGAAGTGTTCGACGAGGAGCGCTATTTCGACCACGGACGGGCCGCGTGCGTGTTCGAGCTGAAGGGCGTCAAGCTCGGTGTGAATATCTGCGCGGACCTGTGGGAATCCGGTCCTGCCGAACTCGCGCGCGCCGAGGGGGCGCAGGTGCTGCTCGGCCTCAATGCGTCGCCCTACCACATGAACAAGCTGCAGCGCCGTTACGAGGTCCTGCGCGAGCGGGTCGGCGGTACCGGCTTGCCGGTGGTCTATTGCAACATGGTCGGCGGGCAGGACGAACTCGTGTTCGATGGCGCCTCGTTTGCCCTCAACGCGGACGGCTCGCTCGCATGGCAGGCGTCCGGGTTCGACGAACGCCTCGACATCGTCCGACTGGACGACGGCCACTGGGTCGATGGCGAGCAGGTCGAAGCGCGTCCGATCGAGGCCGAGGTGTATGAGGCACTCAAGGTCGGCGTGCGCGACTACCTCGGCAAGAACGGCTTTCCGGGCGCCCTGATCGGGCTTTCCGGCGGCATCGACTCCGCGTTGACGCTGTGCATCGCGGTGGATGCGCTCGGCGCCGACAAGGTGCGCGCGGTGATGATGCAGTCGCCCTACACTGCGCAGATGAGCCTCGACGACTCGCGCGAACTCGTGGCGAACCTCGGCGTCCGCTACGACGAAATTCCGATCGAGCCGGCGATGAGCACCTTCGCCGGCATGCTTGCCGATCAGTTCCGCGGCCTGCCGGCCGACACCACCGAAGAGAACCTGCAGAGCCGTATCCGCGGCATGATCCTCATGGCGCTGTCGAACAAGACCGGCGCGATCGTGCTCACGACCGGCAACAAGAGCGAGATGGCGACAGGCTATGCCACGCTGTACGGCGACATGGCGGGCGGCTTCGCGGTGCTCAAGGATCTCTACAAGACCTTCGTGTTCCGGCTTGCGCGTTGGCGCAATACGCTCAGCCCGGTGATTCCGGAGAACATCATCACGCGTCCGCCCTCGGCCGAGCTGAAGCCGGATCAGACGGACCAGGATTCGCTCCCGCCGTACGAGGTCCTCGATGCGATCATCGAGGCCTACATGGAGCGCGACGAATCGCCGCGGGAGATCATCGCGGCCGGCTACCCGGAGGCGGAGGTGCGCCGGACGGTGGCGATGCTCAAGCGCAATGAATACAAGCGCCGCCAGGCGCCGGTCGGGATCCGCGTCACCAAGAGAGGGTTCGGCAGAGACTGGCGTTATCCGATAACATCGCGCTATCAGGACGAATATTGACCGTGCCGCGGGCCGCGTGGCGACATCCCGCCGAGGAGATCGAAATGAAGAAGATTGAAGCCATCATCAAGCCGTTCAAGCTCGACGAAGTCCGCGAGGCGCTCTCCGAGGTCGGCATTGCCGGCCTGACGGTGTCCGAGGTGAAGGGGTTCGGCCGGCAGAAGGGGCATACCGAGCTGTATCGGGGTGCCGAGTATGTCGTGGACTTCCTGCCGAAGATCAAGGTCGAGATCGTCATCGGCGACGACCTGGTCGATCAGGCAGTCGATGCGATCATCAAGGCCGCCCACACGGGCAAGATCGGCGACGGCAAGATCTTCGTCATGCCGGTCGAGCAGGTCGTGCGCATCCGCACCGGCGAGACCAACGAGGCCGCGATCTGAGCGGCGTCGGTATCAGGGGCGGGTCGCGTTGCCCGCCCTGAGCAGCACCAGCAGGGCCCCCGAACCGCCGTCGTGCGGGCCCGCCTGGCAGAAGGCCAGGATCTCCTCGCGTTGCGCGAGCCAGCCGCGCGACAGGTGTTTCAGGATGGACTGCTTGCCCGGCGAGCCGTGACCCTTGCCGTGGATCACGCGCACGCAGCGCCAGCCCTGCTGCAGGCTTGCGGCGAGGAAATGCGCGAGTTTCTCGCGTGCCTCGTCGCGATTGCAGCCGTGCAGGTCCAGGCGGGCCTGCAGCACCCAGCGGCCGCGGCGCAGGTCGGTGAGCACGCGGCGCGGTAGCCCCGGCCGCAGGAAGGCCGCCTCCTCGCCCGTTTCCAGCCTGTCTTCCAGCGTCATCGGCGCTTCCATCGATTCTCGCAGCGCTTCGCGCTCGTCCTCGACGTGCTTGATCGGGTGGGGCTGGGGCCGGGGGGCTTCGACCTCGGCGCGATTGCGCGTATCGACCGGCTTGGCGCCGCGTACCGCGTAGCGGAAGAGATCGGTCGGATCGGCGCTGTCCGCGTCTGCAGGCAGCAGCAGGAACTCATGCCCCGGCGTGCCGGGTGCCGCGGGCGTGTGTGTTTCGTGATGCCGCGCACGGCGGCGATCCATGCCGACCTCGGCGCGGTTGCCGTGATCGATCGGGGTCACATCTTCCATCGCGAAGCGGAAGAACTCGCTGTCGTCGCGGGGTGGTCGCCGCCGCAGCGGAGCCGCAGGCGATGCGTCTTCGGCGTCCGGTACCTGCGGGCGGCGAACGGGGGGCGGTTTGGGTGTTTCGAGCTCGGCTCTGCGTGACGACGGCGGCAGCGGCTTCACATCCTGCAGCGCGGCACGGAACAGACCGCTGTCGGCGTCGTCCGCATCGGCGGCCGGAGTCCTGTCCGCATCGCTGCTGGTTTCAGGGCGCTCGATCCGGCGACCGAGCACCCGCTCCTCGCGCAGCTTGCCCCGCAGCGGGGCAAGCTCGTCGAACGGACTTTTCGACGGCCCGCTCCGGTCAGCCGGGCGGGACGAGGCCGGGCGGGGCGGGCGCGGCATGGGATCAGCTGCCGAGGGCGTCGAGGTAGCGTTCCGCGTCGAGGGCGGCCATGCAGCCGGTGCCGGCCGAGGTCACGGCCTGCCGGTAGATATGGTCCTGCACGTCGCCGGCGGCGAACACGCCGCGCACGCTCGTCGAGGTGGCGTCGCCCTCGCGGCCGCCCTTCGTGACGATGTAGCCGCCTTCCATCTCCAGCTGGCCCTCGAAGATGTCGGTATTCGGCTTGTGGCCGATCGCGATGAACACCCCCTGCAGCGCGACGTCCTTCGTCGCACCGGTGTTGATGTCCTTCACGCGCATGCCCGTCACGCCGGTGTTGTCGCCGAGCACTTCGTCGAGCGTCGAGTTGAGTGCCAGCTCGATTTTGCCGGCCGCGACCTTCTCCATCATCTTGTCGATGAGGATCTTTTCGGCGCGGAATTTCTCGCGGCGATGCACGACGGTGACCTTCTTGGCGATGTTCGCGAGGTACAGCGCTTCCTCGACTGCGGTATTTCCGCCGCCGATGACCGCTACGTCCTGGTTCTTGTAGAAGAAGCCGTCGCAGGTCGCGCAGGCGGAAACGCCCCGGCCGGAGAACTTCTCCTCGGACGGCAGGCCGAGGTACCTGGCCGTCGCGCCGGTCGCGATGATCAGCGCGTCGCAGGTGTATTCGCCGGCGTCACCGACGAGCCGGAAGGGCTTTTCGGCGAGCTTCACGGTGTGGATGTGATCGAAGATCATCTCCGTGTTGAAGCGCTCCGCATGCTTCTGGAAGCGCTCCATCAGTGCCGGACCCATGACGCCGTCGGCATCGGCAGGCCAGTTGTCGACCTCGGTGGTGGTCATCAATTGACCTCCCTGAGCGAGCCCGGTGATGAGGACCGGATTCAGGTTCGCGCGTGCAGCATAGACGGCAGCGGTGTAACCGGCGGGGCCGGAACCGAGGATGAGCAGACGTGCGTGCTTGGTCGTCATGGCGATGTCTTCTTTCGGGTTGGCAATCGCGAAATTATAGCCGAGGGGCATCGACGTTCGATCCAATGGTGTCCATAGGTTCGGATAATCGCCTGTCCGGTTTCGATCGGCAGGGCCGTCTTGCTATGGATTCGGGCGGCATCAATCGGCTTATAATGCGCGGAATATGTCACGCCGTCGGCCATCCTCGCGCCGATACTCATTGCACTGCCGTTTCCGGAGGTTCCATGACACAGGCTACTGCAGTTTCCACGGCCGCTCTGAGGACGTTTCCGTTGTTTCACGGGTTGTCCGACGAGACCTTGCTGGCGGTGGCGCACTCGGCAGTGATGCGGCGTATCCCCCGCGGCCAGGGGGTGCTGCATGCAGGCGACCGCAGCGACTTCGTGTATTTCGTGCTCACCGGCAGCCTCAAGGTGATCGTCAGCGACGAGGATGGGCGCGAGGTGATCCTCAGCATCCTGGGGCAGGGCGAGCTCTTCGGGGAGATGGGGATATTCGGCGAGCAGCCGCGATCGGCGTCGGTTGTCGCGGTCACCCCGGCCGACCTGGTGCTGATCGCCAAGCACGACTTCCGGCGCATCATGCAGGAGAACTTCGAGGTAGCCTGGCGCATCATGTGCAACCTCGCCGACCGCCTGCGCAATGCCGACCGCAAGATCGAGTCGCTTGCGCTGATGGACGTGTACGGGCGGGTCGCGCGCCTGCTGCTGGAGATGTCGGAAGAGGTCGATGGCGAGGCGGTCGTCGTGCGCAAGATCACCAAGCAGGACATCGCGAAGATGATCGGCGCTTCCCGCGAAATGGTCAGCCGTGTGATGAAGGATCTCGGGACGCAGGGGCTCATCGAGGAAACCGATCACGGCATCGTCCTGCGCGACCGCCTGAACGACGTCTGAGGGTGGGGCGCGGCCGCCCCCTGTATCGCTTCGCAACAGCGTCAGCGGTCGGGATGGCTGATCGCATATAATCGCGAATTGTCGATTTTCCAGGGCCTTCGTTCCCGCGCCGATGTCGTCCCGTCAGTCTCCCCGTTTCCAGCCGCTGCCGGAACGGATTTCCCTCTTGCTTCAGGAAGCGCGCTGGCTGATTCTCGGCGTGATGTCGTTGTATGTCGGACTGGTCCTGCTCGGCTACAGCAAATCCGACCCCGGCTGGTCGCACGCCGCCGAAGTCGCGCGCGTCAGCAATCCCGGCGGGCGTTTCGGCGCCTGGCTGGCCGACCTGCTCTACTATCTGTTCGGGCTGTCCGCGTGGTGGTGGGTCGTATTCCTCGGCTATGCCCTCGTGTGGGGATTCCGGCGTCTGCGCCATGACGTCCAGCTCGACCGCCGCTCCTTCTTCTTCGTCCTGACCGGGTTCTTCGTCGTGCTGCTGTCGAGCAGCGCCCTGGAGTCGCTGCGTTTCTATTCGCACGGTGCCAGTGTGCCCCTGGGGCCGGGCGGTCTCGTTGGCGTCGAACTGGGTCAGCTCGTGCAGCGCTACTTGGGCTTCACCGGCGGTACCCTGTTGCTGCTGGCGCTGTTCGCGTCCGGGCTGAGCCTGTTTTCCGGCATCTCCTGGCTTTCGGTGATCGAGCGTGTCGGGCTCTCGCTGGAGCGGGGGTGGCTGGGCGCGCAGGCCGCGTGGCAGGGATGGCAGGACCGCAAGGCCGGGCAGCAGGTCGCGCAGAAGCGCGAGGCGGTCGTCGAGACCAAGCGCCGCAAGACGGTCGCGGCGCCTGCTGCGCAGCTGCGCATCGAGCCCGCGGTCGCCGAAGTGGCGAAGTCGGAGCGTGTCGAGAAGGAACTCCGGCAGGAGCGGCAGCAGTCGCTGTTCACCGATCTGCCGGCGCCGGCTGGTGCGATTCCGCCGCTGAGTCTGCTCGACCAGCCCTCGGGAGAAGTCGAGCCGCCTGCGGCCGAGGTGCTGGAATTCACCTCGCGCCTTATCGAGACCAAGCTCGGTGACTTCGGCGTCGAGGTCAAGGTGCTGGCGGCCTATCCGGGACCGGTCGTGACGCGCTACGAGATCGAACCGGCGACCGGGGTGAAGGGTAGCCAGGTCGTGAATCTCGGCAAGGATCTCGCGCGTGCGCTGTCGCTCGTGTCGATCCGCGTCGTCGAGACGGTGCCGGGCAAGTCCTGCATGGCGCTCGAACTGCCGAACGTGAAGCGTCAGACCGTGCGTCTGTCGGAGATCCTCGGGTCCAAGGCCTATCACGACATGCATTCGCCGCTGACGGTGGCGCTTGGCAAGGACATCGGCGGCCAGCCGGCGGTTGCGGACCTCGGCAAGATGCCGCACCTGCTGGTTGCCGGCACGACCGGTTCCGGCAAGTCGGTCGGTATCAACGCGATGATCCTGTCGCTGCTGTACAAGGCGGGGCCCGAGAGGGTCCGCCTGATCATGGTCGACCCGAAGATGCTTGAGCTGTCGATCTACGAGGGCATTCCGCATCTGCTCGCACCGGTCGTTACCGACATGAAGCACGCCGCCAATGCGCTCAACTGGTGCGTGGTGGAGATGGACAAGCGCTACAAGCTGATGGCGGCAGTCGGCGTGCGCAACCTCGCCGGCTTCAACAAGGCCGTCATCGAAGCGGAAAAAGCCGAAAAGCCGCTGACCAACCCGTTCGCGATCAACCCGGACAATCCCGAACCGCTCGAGCAGCTGCCGCATATCGTCGTGATCGTCGACGAGCTCGCGGACATGATGATGGTGGTCGGCAAGAAGGTCGAAGAGCTGATCGCGCGGCTCGCACAGAAGGCGCGTGCGGCCGGCATCCACCTGATCCTCGCGACGCAGCGTCCGTCGGTGGATGTCATCACCGGCCTGATCAAGGCCAACGTGCCGACGCGCATCGCCTTCCAGGTGTCGAGCAAGATCGATTCGCGCACCATCCTCGACCAGATGGGGGCGGAAACGCTGCTGGGCATGGGCGACATGCTGTACCTGGCCCCGGGCACGGGCCTGCCCGTGCGCGTGCACGGTGCCTTTGTCGCCGACGAGGAGGTGCACAAGGTCGTCGATTACCTCAAGCGCAGCGGGCCGCCCGACTATGTCGACGGCATCCTGTCGGCGCCCGACGACGATCTCGAGGCGGCGCTCGGCGGGGGCGGTGGCGGGGAGGGCGATGGCGAGGCCGATCCCTTGTACGACCAGGCGGTGGAGGTGGTCATCAAGACGCGGCGTCCGTCGATTTCGCTGGTGCAGCGCCACCTGCGCATCGGCTACAACCGTGCGGCCCGTCTGATCGAACAGATGGAGCGCGCCGGGCTCGTGTCGGCGATGGGGACGAACGGCAATCGTGAAGTGATCGTGCCGGCCAAGGAGGGCGAGTGAGTCTTACCGGAGTTGTCTGCAGGGCGGGCCTGCGCCTTGGCGCGGCGTTCGCGCTGGTATGCGCGACGGGTGTCGCGTCGGCCGGCGGCATTGCGCAGTTGCGCCAGTTTGTCGATACCGCGCGCAGCGCGCAGGGCGAGTTCGAGCAGACGGTTTTTGCGGCCTCGGGGCGCAAGCCGCAGCGCGCGAGCGGCAGTTTCGTGTTCGCGCGTCCGGGCAAGTTCCGCTGGACCTACGACAAGCCGTATCCCCAGGTGCTCGTCAGCGACGGCGACAAGCTATGGTCCTGGGACCGCGATCTGAATCAGGTCACGGTCAAGCGCCTCGGCGATGCGCTGGGCAGCACGCCGGCGGCGATCCTTGCCGGTGACGACGCGTTCGAGCGCAATTTCGAGCTCGCCGAGGCGGGATCGTCGGACGGGCTGGAATGGGTGCATGCGAAGCCGAAGCAGGCCGACAGCAGCTTCGAGTCGATGCGCATGGGCTTCGCGGGCGGAGCCCTCAAGCGCATGGAACTCAAAGACAACTTCGGGCAGACGACGCTGATCGAGTTCCGCTCGCTGGTTGCCGGTGCGCGCCCCGATCCCGGGCAGTTCCGCTTCGTTCCGCCGCCTGGCGCCGACGTGATCGGCGACTGAGGCAGGCCGGCGATGGCTGATCTCTTCGATTCGGTGCAACCGCCGCGCGTGCCGCTGGCCGAGCGGATGCGACCGCAACGGCTCGACGAGATTGCCGGCCAGCGCCATCTCGTGGGTCCGGGGAAACCGCTGCGGCTCGCATTCGAATCGGGCAAACCGCATTCGATGATCCTGTGGGGGCCGCCCGGTGTCGGCAAGACCACGCTCGCGCGGCTGATGGCGCAGGCCTTCGATGCCGATTTCGTCGCCCTGTCGGCGGTATTCTCAGGGGTCAAGGATATCCGTGAGGCCGTCGGCCAGGCGCAGGCCGCCAAGGCGCGCGGCCGTCACACGATCCTCTTCGTCGATGAGGTGCATCGCTTCAACAAGGCCCAGCAGGATGCCTTCCTGCCCTATGTTGAACAGGGACTGGTCACCTTCATCGGCGCGACGACCGAAAATCCCTCCTTCGAGGTCAACTCGGCGCTGCTGTCGCGTGCGGCGGTGTATGTGCTGGAGCCGCTCGACGACGAGGCAATGGGCGGGTTGTTCGAGCGGGGACGGGCGACGGCATGTCCGGACCTCGTCTTCGACGAGACGGCGCGCGAACGCATGATCGGCTTTGCCGACGGCGATGCGCGGCGACTGATGAACCTGATCGAGCAGGTGCAGGTCGCCGCCGAAACCGCTGACGTGAATCCGGTCAGCCCGGAATTTGTCGACGAGGCCTTGGCAAGCAAGCTCAGGCGCTTCGACAAGGGCGGCGAAGCCTATTACGACCAGATTTCGGCGCTGCACAAGTCGGTGCGCGGCTCCAATCCGGACGCAGCGCTGTACTGGCTGTGCCGGATGCTCGACGGCGGTGCGGATGCGCTATACCTCGGGCGCCGGCTCGTGCGCATGGCCGTCGAGGACATCGGTCTCGCGGACCCGCGTGCGCTGGAAATCGCCCTGAACGCCTGTACCACTTACGAGCGGCTGGGGTCGCCCGAAGGCGAGCTGGCGCTCGCACAGGCAACGATCTTCCTTGCCTGTGCCGCAAAGTCGAACGCAGTCTACAAGGCCTACAACGCTGCGCGACAGCACGTGGCGAATGACGTGTCGCGCCCCGTGCCGCTGCACCTGCGCAATGCGCCGACACGGCTCATGAAAGAACTCGGCTACGGCAAGACCTACCGCTATGCCCACGACGAGCCTGAAGCCTATGCGGCGGGTGAAACCTACCTTCCCGACGGGATGGCGCCACCGGCCTGGTATCGTCCTACATCTTACGGAATGGAAGCGCGCATCGCAGCCAAACTCGAGCATCTGCGCGAACTCGACGCGGCCGCAACGCCGGACCCCGGGTCCGGCGTGCGCCGCAAAACGGAATAAGTCGTTCCCGCGTCCTCAGTGGGGCAGGGGATGGTCGGCCATGAAGCGGGCCTGGACGCTTTTTGCACGTTCGGCCTGAGCGAGGTCGCCGCGCTCGGTGGCCCGGTCGATCAGGTCCTGCATATAGCCTGTGAGTACGAGAACGCCCTCGGTAGTCTGGACCATGCCGCAGACGATCTGCGCGGCAGCTCCATCGGGAATCCCCTCGTGCTCGGCAATCAGTGCCACTTCGTCGTCGGTCAAATCGCAGTAATCAAGGCAGTCTCGGATCGACAGCATAGGCATCTCCTCAGATGTGGCATGCGCCGTCTGTGCGGCGTTTCTTTTGGAATATTAACTATAAGCCACGCGGCGCCGAATTCAAGGAAGAGTTTGCTTGCAATGTGTCGGTAAATTGTTGATTTGACTAATATAATTGTGCGTTGCGGCATTGGGGCGATTTTGCCCTAGAATGTCATGAAACAGAACGAGTTGGCGGCGGATCGCAAGGTTCTGTCGCAGTATTCATTGCCTATTCATTGAATTTAAAGAATTTCGGAAAAGCCATGCTTGACATCCAACTGCTACGCAACCAGATCGACGTCGTTACCAGCGCACTGGCCGCGCGTGGCATGAATTTCGACTCCGCGGAGTTCCAGTCGCTGGAGAACGAGCGCAAGAACCTGCAGACCCGCACGCAGGAACTGCAGGCGCAGCGCAATTCGCTTTCCAAACAGATCGGCATCCTGAAGGGCAAGGGCGAGGACGCGGCGGCGGTGATGGCCCAGGTGGCCGGTATCGGCGACGAACTCAAGGCCAACGAACAGGCGCTCGCCGCGCTGCTGGCGCGCATCGAGGCGCTGGTCGCCGGGTTGCCGAACCTGCCGCATGCGAGCGTGCCGGTCGGCAAGGACGAGACCGCGAACGTCGAGGTGAGCCGCTGGGGGACGCCGCGCGAATTCGGCTTCGAGGTCAGCGATCACGTCGACGTCGGTGGCGGCCTGGGGGGGCTGGATTTCGAGACCGCGGTCAAGATCACCGGGTCGCGCTTCGCGCTCATGCGCGGGGGCGTGGCCCGCATGCATCGCGCGCTGGCGCAGATGATGCTGGACGTGCATACGCGCGAGCACGGCTACACCGAAGTCTATGTGCCCTATCTCGTCAATGCCGAAAGCATGTTCGGTACCGGCCAGCTGCCGAAGTTCGAGGCCGACCTGTTTGCCGTGCCGTGGGACGACGGGCGTTTCTACCTGATTCCGACGGCCGAGGTGCCGGTCACCAACATCGTGCGTGGCGAACTGCTCGCAGCCGACGCGTTGCCGCTCAAGTTCGTCAGCCACACGCCCTGCTTCCGCTCCGAGGCGGGCAGCTACGGGCGTGATACGCGCGGGATGATTCGCCAGCACCAGTTCGACAAGGTCGAGCTGGTGCGCATCGAGCATCCGGACAATTCCTGGGCGGCACTCGAGGAAATGGCCGGCCACGCCGAGGCCATCCTGCGCAAGCTCGAGCTACCGTATCGCAAGATCGTGCTGTGTACGGGCGACATGGGCTTCTCGTCGGCGAAGACCTACGACCTCGAAGTGTGGCTGCCGGCGCAGAACACCTACCGCGAGATCTCGTCCTGCTCGTGCTTCGAGGCCTTCCAGGCGCGTCGCATGCAGGCGCGCTTCAAGAACGCACAGGGCAAGAACGAACTCGTGCATACGCTCAACGGCTCGGGGCTTGCGGTCGGCCGGACCTTGGTGGCGGTGCTGGAAAATTACCAGCAGGCCGATGGTTCGGTGGTCGTTCCGAAGGCGCTCGTGCCCTACATGGGCGGTATCGAGGTGCTCGAACCGCGTGGCTAACCGTCGCTTGGGGGCGGCGCCTTCGCGGCCGCCCCGAGTTTCAGTCCTGCGGGTTGAAGGGGCGGGACGTAGGCGCCCTCCAGGCGCACCAGGATGTCGTGGTAGTTGCGGATGTTTTCCGCCATGATCACCGCTTCGCCCCCCCTTGCAGCGCCGGCCTTCAGACGGTTGGCGTATTCGGGCCGGGACATCAGGGGCAGCACCGCCTTCATGTCCAGCCAGCTGGTGTTGTTCTTGCCCATGCGCTGGGCGATCGTCCGGGCACCGTTCATGTGCCCCATCCCCAGGTTGTAGGCGGCCGCGGCCATCCAGGAACGGTCCGGTTCGCGCACGTTGTCCGGCAGCTGCTCCCTGAGCATCGCGAAATAGCGTGCGCCTCCGAGAATGCTCTCGCGCGGGTCGAGGCGATCGCGCACGCCCAGGCGGTCGGCCGTTTCCGACGTCAGCATCATCATTCCCCTCACGCCCGACCACGAGGTCGCGAGTGGATCCCAGTGCGATTCCTGGTACGCGAGCGCGGCAAGAAAGCGCCAGTCTATGCCCGTCCGCGCCTGGGCTTCCTGGAAATGCGGGCGGTAGCGCGGAAGGCGGGCCTGAATGCGCGCGAGGAAGGTCGTGACCGCCGTATCGTCGAGCCGGCGTATATGGCCGAAGTAGCGGTCGGACAGCCGCGCGAGTGTGTCGTCGGTGCGCGCGCCTGCGAGGAAAGCCTCGATTTCGGTGGCCAGGCCGTTTTTCGCGTCAGGGGGGAGGGCCCATCCGACCGTCGAACTGACGGGCAGGTCGAAGACCACGCTCAGGTTCGGAGAGGTCTGTGCGGCCAGCGCAAAATGAACCCGGTCGGTGGCGACGAGGTCCAGACGGCCCTGCGCCAGTTCGTCGAGGAGGTGCGCGTCGGCCGCGTTTGCGGGAAAATGGAGGTTCAGGTCGGAAACACGCTTGCGGACCTGGTTCAGGTAGTCGGCCGCGAGCGATCCATGCCGCACTGATACCGTGCGTCCCACCAGTGCCCTTTCCTCGATGAATTCCGGATTGTCGGAGCGCCCGACGATGACGTAGTCGACCTCGCGCAGCGGACTGGTCCAGGTGAGCGGCAACCTGTCGTTGCGGCCGACTCCTGCTGCCGCGAGATGCACCTGCCCCCGGATGACGGCCTCGAGGGTCCTTGTCGCGTCGGGAAAGAGGACGAAGCGGACCGGAACGCCGAGATGCTCGCCCAGCTTTTGCAGCAGGTCATGATCGAAGCCGGATGCTTTCCCGTCGCCATTGCTGCGATAGGAGGCCGGATCGACCCGGGTCGCGACACGCAGTTCCCCTGCGCTCCGATAGTCGGCGACCGGATGGAAATCAGCGAACCTCGGCGTTGCGCCTGGCTCGCAGCCGGCGACGAAGAGTGCCGCGATGATGATCAGAATAGCGCGCAAGCAGTCGTACCGTTGAACATAACCGCATGATTCTGAGGGAGTCCGGCGGTTTCGGCAATGTCGCGATAATTCCAATGTCCTTAAAATGACGCTTTTCTGCCTTGTTCGAATCACCTACATGGGTGGCGGGCCGACCCTGATGTTTGCGGCGGAGGCGGTGCGAGCGTACGAGGAGTTTCGCGAAGCAGGCGCGAAGGCTCCGGTCTGACAGCATCGCGGCGCGCATAAAAAAATTTTGTGTTGTTGTTGCCCCGCGGAATTTTCTGCGTATAATTCGGCCTCCCGCAAGGCTAGCCCGTGCGGGAGTCGGAGAGGTGGCAGAGTGGTCGAATGTACCTGACTCGAAATCAGGCGTAGGTGCGAGCCTACCGTGGGTTCGAATCCCACCCTCTCCGCCAAGCAGCACAAAAAGTTGTAAAACGTTGTTGACGCGAGATTAAAGCATGCTATAATCTCGCTTCTTCAAAAAGCGCCCGTAGCTCATCTGGATAGAGTACTTGGCTACGAACCAAGGGGTAGGGAGTTCGAATCTCTCCGGGCGCGCCACAGATTCAAGCAAAAAGGCCAGTCGAATGACTGGCCTTTTTGCTTTTTTCGCCCCTTTCGGTGTGCGTTCCTTCGCGTACAGGCGTTCGAGGCGCCTCCCGCGAGCCGTTACATCAAGTCGAACAGGTATGCGAAGACCGCGAGACCCATCGCAACCCAAGCAACCAGGAACGCAGGCCAGCGTACCCTGTTGAACCAGGTGTCGTTGATCCGACGTTTCGGTGCTGCGTTCGGGTCGACCTCGTGTGTGCGACGGTCCTCGGTGGAAAGCTCCGGGGGCGCTTCCTGGCCGGAGTAATAGTTGGTGGCTGACATGATGGACCCCTCCTCCCGAACGTCTTGTCGCTGATGTAGGGCCGCGTCCGGCGGTGACCCATTTCCAGTATAGACGCCCCCGGGATGGGGTTGCCGGAATCGAAGCAGCCCTCGGCGCACCGGAACGAAAATAAGGGACGCCAGTGGCCTCCCTGGCGCAGTGGGCGTCCGAGTCGATCGTTCTCGACGCTCAGGCGCCGGATGCCTGGATGCGCTGGAACACCTCCGGAAGATTCACGACACGGTTGCCGACCAGCGCGATGCGCTGCCGGGCGACGCCTGCACGATGCAGCCTGTCGGAGTTGGTGCGCTCCGCGACCCATGCCTGCACGTGTGGATGGCGGTCGAGCAGGTCGGCGAGCATGAGTGCGCCGGTCGCGTCCAGGTAGGACATTTCGCACAGGTTCAGCGTGCGTACCTTGCCGTCGGCGAGACGCGCGGCGATTTCGCCAGCCAGGCTGGCGCTCGTCAGGAAGGTGATGCCGTGATTGACCGTGAGCACCGCTTGTCCGCGCACGTCGTGCACGTCGACGCGGTGATCGCTCAACATGCCGCGCAGGGCCAGGACGAGCATCAGGGCGATACCGACCGGAACCGAGACCGTCAGGTCGATGGTGACGGTCAATAGCACCGTCAGCACGGTGAGCATGCCCTCGCTGGTGTCGATCCTCGCGATGGTACGGATTTCGTGCACTTCGATGAGGCGGCGCGCGGTAAGCAGCAGCACCGCGGCGAGCGAGGCCATCGGCAGCAGGCCGATTGCGTCATAGAGAAGGGCGACGAAGGCGGCGAGAAACACGGCATGCAGGATTGCGGCCGTCTTTTCCGTCCCGCCGCTCACGACATTGGTGCTGCCGCGCACGATCACGCCCGAGGCCGGCAGTCCGCCGATGAAGGGAACGACGAGATTCGCCAGGCCGAGGCCGAACAATTCGCGGTCCGGGTCGTGCCGGGTGTTCGTCATCGCATCCAGTGCCTTGGAGGAGAGCAGCGATTCGACGGCGATCAGGATGCCGAGCGTGAATGCAGCAGGGACGATCTTGTCGAGATGGGTCGTCAGTGCCGTAAGGAAGTCGGGCGAGATGCCGACGCTGCCGACGGAAATTTCGTACAGCGCGCCGATGGTGCGTACGGGATGGCCTGCGCGGGCCAGCGCCAGGGACAGGGCTGTGCCTGCGAGCAGCGCGACCAGCGGGGCGGGTAGCCATCGCGCCATGCGCGTCCGGCTCCACAGTATGGCGGTGACCACCGTTGCGATCATGACCACCAGTTCCCACGGGTTCCCGTCGTGCAGATGCGTGGCCGTGTATGCGAGCTTTTCGATGATGTCGTGTCCCTTGGCTTCGATCCCGAGCCCAGGCGGAATCTGACCGAGCAGGATCAGCACGCCGATGCCGGTGGTGAAGCCGACGATTACCGAGTGAGGCATCAGCTCCATCGCCTTGCCGAGGCGTAGCAGGCCGATGGCAATGACGACCAGGCCGGCGAGGAAGGTCGCTGCGAGGAGGACCTGCGGGCCGTGTTCGGCGATCAATCCATAGATGATGGTGATGAACGCGGCCGCGGGGCCGGAAACCTGGAAGCGGGAACTGCCGAACAGGCCGGCGATGAAGCCGCCTGCGACACCCGAGACGATACCGGCCATGGGGTTTGCTCCCGATGCTATCGCGAAGGCGATGCATAGTGGGAGGGCGACGACCGCGACGATGAAACCGGCGAAGATGTTATTGGTGCTGAATCCCGATTTAAATGTTTTCAAGCTGACCTCCAGAATCAGTGGGCGCGTGGCGCGATGGCTCATGACGCCGCAAGCAAAGCTGTTGTGCGCGGTCGGACCGAAAGACCGGGGCGGACAACCGGTGCGAAGGCGAGTTGCTCGGGGTCGTACGCTTCGACGACGCCTCGTTCGATGACGTAGTACCAGCCGTGGAGACTCAGGCTGCCATCGGCGACGCGGCGGGCAACTGCCGGGTATGTCATCAGGTTTGCAAGGTGTTGGACGATCATGGCCATTTCGGTGGCGCGCATGACTTGTTCGCGCTCCTTGTGGCCACCGAACCGGGCTCGGGCGGAAGGGGTTCCATAAGCCCGCTGCGCCAGGACGAGGTCGCGAACCCGGCTTCCCTGTGCGAGCCATTTGCGGGTGAGCGTCAGCTCGTCGGGATGCTCGGTCTGGTACAGGGCGGCACACGCGCCGCAGTGCGAGTGACCGCAGACGACGATTGCGGAGACTCCGAGGACGGATACCGCGTATTCGATGCCGGTACCGGTGGAACTGCATTCCTGTCCCGGCCGGTGGGGAGGGACCATGTTGCCGACATTGCGCATCACGAACAGATCGCCCGGATCCGACTGGGTGAGGGCATGAGGGATGATGCGGGAGTCTGCGCAGGTTATGAACAGCGTGTCGGGGTTTTGCCCTTCGCGCACGAGTTCGACGAACTTCGACCGGTTCTTCCGGAAGTAGCTGCGATGGAACCGTGCGACGCCTTTGACGAGGGAATCAACCATATTGAAGCTCCTGTGAAGACGGGGAACGGCACTTGCCGCCAGTCCGTATGGCAGCTTCCATGCCAGCGGAGTTAATACCCTTTCTGATCAATGGTTTTTCCGTGCAGCAGAAGGGGCTTCCCGGAGGCGGTGTTGCGGTGCGCCAAAAAACTGTCGGTTCCTGACGACTTGATTCGCACCGATCGGCCAGTTTATTGATTTGCAATGGGAATTCATGTCGCCGGCAAGCGACGCCCGCCCGTGGGGTGTCCACTCCGGGCTTGACGCGCGCTATACCGCTCCGCGGCGAAGCGTTCGGCGACGCCGCGCCGTGTCCGTCAACGGCGCAGGAACTTCCAGTGCTTGTGGATCTCTCTCAGCGCGGCAAGACCGCCCGACGGGACCGACAGGCCCGTGTGGCCGGGAATCCCGGGTGCGCGGGGGTTGATCCGCACGAGGGTTCCACCCGCGTGCTCGCTGAAGCGGCGGATCGTCGGGATGTCGACGCCTGCACCGATCTCGATGACGACGAGGCGTTTGACGCGTCCGAGCCACGTCGCCAGCGCTTCCCGCTGCGCGGCGCTGCGCGTATCTATCCAGTCCCAGTCGTCGAACATCAGGATGTTCGGGCGCGCTACCCCGCCGCAGTGGGGGCAACGGGGGAGTTCCGAGTCGAGGCGGCATTGCGCTTCGTCGACCCGCGGTTCGAACCCGGTGGCTTCCCAGATTGCGTCCCGGCACGGCAGCAGACACTGGAGGTGATGGATCGATCCATGGATTTCCGCGATGCGGGAGGGCTTGAATCCGGCCTTCTGGAACTGCCCGTCTACATTGCTCGTCAGAACGAACGCGCCCCATGGCATGTCGTCCGCAAAGTCGCGCAGAAGGCGGAAGCCTTCATGCGGAACGGTCTCGCGGTAGAGTCGCAGCCGGTGTCCGTAGAATCCCCAGGCGCGCGCCGGATCCGCGCGGAAAGCGGAGGGGGTGGCGATTTCGGTGAACGATGTGCCGCTGTGCGCGAGCGCCGGGTAGGCCTTCCAGAAACCCTCGTTGCCGCGGAAATCGGGTAGGCCCGAATCGACACCCATGCCGGCGCCGGCCGTGACGAGAAGGGCGTCGGCGCTTCCGATGGCCGAAGCGCATTGTTCGAGGGTTGCGGTGAGATCGGCGTCCATGGCGCGCAAACCACGGTTGGCCTCAGCTCCCTTCGCGCTGTGCCGTTCCGGCGAGGCGGCGCAGCACGTTCAGCATGTAGCGGCCGGCCCGGCCGTCCGGCTCCAGTCCGTTCGTCTTCTGGATTTCCTGGATGGCCTCGCGGCTGGTCTTGCCGATCAGTCCGTCGATCTCCCCGACCGGATACCCGAGGCGCGTCAGCAGGGTCTGCACCTCACGGCGTTCGGCCCGTGACAGGCCGGGATCGTCTGTCGGCCATGGTTTGACGAAGGCTCCGCCGCCGCGCAGCCGGTCGGAGAGGTGGGCGATCGCAAGCGCATAGGTCTCGGCGGCGTTGTACGAATAAAGCGCGTCGAAATTACGCTGCACGAGGAAGGCGGGCCCGCCTTCGCCCGCGGGCAACAGGACGGCGGTAGCCGTGGTCGAGGCTTCGAGTGCGACGCCGTCGACGCGCTGGACCCCCTGCCGCGCCCATTCCGCGATCGAGCGCTTGTTGTGCCTGCCTGCGAGCGAGTAGTCGAACCCGGCCGGCAGCGTTACCTCGTGCCCCCACGGCTGTCCGCTGACCCAGCCGGCCTTGGCCAGAAAGTTGGCTGTCGAGGCGAGGGCGTCGGGAATGCTGTCGATGAGATCGCGCCGGCCGTCGCCGTCAAAGTCCACGGCGACCCGGGCGAACGTGGAAGGCATGAACTGGGTGTGCCCGAACGCGCCCGCCCACGAGCCGCTCAGCCGCGCCGCGTCGACATCGCCGTTCTCGATGATCTTCAGGGCCGCGAAGAATTCGCCGCGGAAGTAACCCTGTCGCCGACCGAAGCAGGACAGGGTGGAGAGCGAGGTCAGCAGCGGGCGTTTACCAAAGTTGCGGCCAAAGTTGCTCTCGATGCCCCACACGGCCACGATCGTCGCCCGGTCGATGCCGTACTGCGCTTCCACCTCCTGCAACGTGGCGGCCCACTGCTCCATCATCGCCCGGCCGTCGGCGATGCGCTCATCGTCG
This sequence comes from Aromatoleum tolulyticum, assembly GCF_900156155.1. Lineage (GTDB taxonomy): Bacteria > Pseudomonadota > Gammaproteobacteria > Burkholderiales > Rhodocyclaceae > Aromatoleum > Aromatoleum tolulyticum. The sequence goes on along the minus strand of NZ_FTMD01000003.1, from coordinate 234,442 downwards.
ACGAGCCCTGCCAGATAATCCCAGATCGGCGTGCGGAATTCGGGTTGGTAATCGAGCTGGCTGAGGATGGAGCGGTCGGGTTCGAGCGCCCGCGTGAGGGTATCGAAGGTTTCCGCCCTGATGCCGCGCGTCTGTGCTTCCGAGCGCAGCTCCCCGATGCAGCGGTCGAATGATGCGTCAGCTGCCGCCAGCGGTGACAGCAGGGTGGCGACTAGGGTGCTGCAGGCAACGGCGGGCTTCAGGATCATCGCGGGCAAACTGTGGGGCGCGGAGATGCGGGTAGATGGTACTCCCGTTGCCGACAGTGTGCAGAGGGCAACAAGATGCCAGGCCAATTGTGGCATCCTTGAAAGATTTGAGCGATTGTCGCGGGGGCTCGTAACCGCTGCAATGCCCCCGAGCCGCCAATGGAAGTCGTTCTTGGAATCATCCTGCCGGTGTTCGGTACCCTTGGCCTGGGGTACGCCGCCGCACGCCTCGGTCTGTTCGATGACGCGGCGAACCGCGGCCTGTCGGTGTTCGTGTTCAACTTCGCACTGCCGCTGATGCTGTTTCGCGCGATTGCGCAGACGGACCTCCCGGAAGCCCTGCCGTGGGGCTACCTGTTGTCGTATTTCATTGGTGCGTTTTCGGTGTTTGGCTTGTCGATGCTTGCCGGCCGGCTGCTGTTCGGCCGGCAGCTTGCCGAGCAGGGCGTGCTGGGGCTGGGGGCGAGTTTCTCGAATACTGCGATGCTCGGCATCCCGCTGGTCGTGACGGCCTATGGCCCGTCGGCAGCTTTGCCGCTGTTCGTGTTGATTGCAGTGCACAGTTTGGTGATGTTGCCGCCGACCACGGCGTTGATCGAGACGGCGCGGGGCGGGGGGCAGTCTCCCGCCCGGGTTCTGCTTGGCCTTGCGCGCAGCATTGCGGCGACACCGATCATCTGGGGCTTGAGTGCCGGACTGGCGCTCGCCACGCTGGGCGTGGCGCTTCCCGGACCGGTGGATGCCGTTGCGAAGAGTCTCGGCAGCGCCGCCGCGCCGTGCGCACTGTTTGCCCTTGGCGCGTCGCTCACCCGCTACAAGCCGGGCGGTAATTTGCGCGAACCGCTGATGCTCGTTCTGCTGAAGACCATCGTTCATCCCGCACTGGTCTGGTTGCTTGCGACCCGGGTGTTCGAGGTTCCCGATCTGTGGGTGATCGTTGCCGTAACGCTTGCCGCCTTGCCGACCGGCGTTACCCCGTATCTCTTCGCGCAACGCTACCAAGTATGTCTGGCGAGTTCCGCGTCGGCCGTATTCCTGTCCACGATGCTGTCGGCCCTGACCTTGTCCGCTCTGTTGCTCGTGCTGCGCAGCTGACAGTCTGGGTCCGTGGGGCGGCCGCGGACGAGCGACCGATTTCCGAGCCCGGCGGGTCGATTTCAGGCACGCCTTGAAGAATTCGCTTACGTTCGGCGCAGTGTGCCCCGTTCGACCGTCGCTGGTTTTGACGTATCCTCTGAGGATACCGAATGGCGTGGGGGGGGCGCTGTCGCCACGGATTCCTCCCCGCTTCGTACCCCTTAGTTTCGACGGCGGAGCAGCATGAACCTATACCCCGTAATCCTTTCCGGCGGGTCCGGCACCCGATTGTGGCCGCTCTCGCGCGAACAGTATCCGAAGCAACTGCTGGCGCTGATCGGTGACGACACCATGCTGCAGCAGACCGCGAGCCGGCTCGACGGCTTTTCCGGGAGCCTTCCCGTTTCGGCCGAGCCGATCGTCGTGTGCAACGAGGACTATCGCTTCATCACGGCCGAGCAGATGCGTGCGATCGGTCGTTCGGGGGGGCGCATCCTGCTTGAGCCGGTCGGCCGCAACACCGCGCCCGCGCTCACGCTGGCAGCCCTTTCGGTGGCGCGCGAAGACGGTGACGGGGTGCTTCTGGTCATGCCTGCCGACCATGTCGTGCGCGACCGCGAAGCCTTCCATCGTGCCGTCGCGATCGGCCTGGAGGCGGCGCAGGGGGGCGCGATGGTCGCCTTCGGTATCGTCCCGGAGCGTGCGGAAACCGGCTACGGCTACATCCGCTCCGGCAGCGAATGCAGTCCGGGCGTGTGCGAGGTCGTCGCCTTCGTCGAGAAACCGGATGCAGACACGGCGGCGGAATATGTCGCGAGCGGCGACTATCTGTGGAACAGCGGCCTGTTCATGGTGCGCGCCAGCGTATGGCTGAAGGCCATCGGCCACTTCAATCCGGCGATGCTGGCCGCCTGCGAGGCGAGTGTGGACGGCGCAGTTCGCGACATTGACTTCGTGCGCGTCGGGCGGGGCGCGTTCGAGGCGTGCCCATCCGACTCGATCGACTACGCGGTGATGGAGAAACTTGCCGCCACACCCGAACTGGGCATTGCGCCGCGTGTCGTGCCGATGTCCGTAGGGTGGTCCGACGTCGGCGCCTGGGATGCGCTTTGGGCGCTTGCGGAGAAGGACGACACCGGCAATGCGGCGCGCGGCGATGTCGTTTTCGAGGGCACTACCGACTGTCTCGTGCATGCAACCAGCCGTATGGTCGCATGCGTCGGGGTGGACGGGCTCGTCGTCGTCGAAACTCCCGATGCCGTGATGGTTGCGCACAAGGACCACACGCAGGACGTCAAGAAGATCGTTTCACGCCTCAAGGCGGACAATCGCAGCCAGGTTTACGCACATCGCAAGATCCACCGGCCGTGGGGCTGCTACGACTCGATCGACAACGGACAGCGCTTCCAGGTCAAGCACATCGAAGTCAAGCCGGGTGCGGCGCTCAGCCTGCAGATGCACCACCACCGTGCCGAGCACTGGATCGTCGTGCGGGGCACGGCGAAGGTCACGCGCGGCGATGAAACCTTCCTGCTCACCGAAAATCAGTCGACCTACATCCCGCTGGGGGTCACCCATCGCCTCGAGAATCCGGGAAAGTTGATGCTCGAGATGATCGAGGTCCAGTCAGGGAGCTATCTCGGCGAAGACGACATCGTGCGCTTCGAGGATACCTACGGCCGCAAGTAGCTGGAGGCTGTTTCGGACGGGCCTTGCGCCCGTCCGAAAGCCGGGGCTGTTCCCGCTTACCAGAGTTGCCACCACGGACGGCCGTCCTTCGGGCCACCCGCGTAATACACGCTGTTGGGGAAGTTCTTGCGCATCACGCGTTCGGCATCGTCACGCAGGTCGCCCATGCCCAGCGCGTCGTAGCTCTTGACCAGCACGAACAACGCCTCCTCGGTCGCCGGGGCGTTCGGGTAGGTCTTGATGGTCGCCTGCGCCCGGTTGATGGCAGCCACATAGGCGCCGCGCTTGTAGTAGTAGCGCGCGACATGTACCTCGTGCTGGGCGAGCGAGTTCACCAGATACTGCATGCGCTGCCGTGCATCTTCGGCGTAGCGGCTGTTCGGGAAGCGGTTCACAAGCTGGCCGAAGGTGTCGAAGGACTCCTGCGCGGCCTTCGGATCCCGCTCGGAAAGGTCCTGGTTCGACAGTCCGGCAAGCAGGCCGAGGTCCTCGTTGAAGGTCGCGAGACCCTTCAGGTAGTACATGTAATCCGCATTCGGATGGTTGGGATGCAGCTTGATGAAGCGATCCGCCGCCGCGATGGCCAGCGCCGGCTCGTACGACTTGTAGTGGGCGTAAGCGACCTCGATCTGCGCCTGTTGGGCGTAACGGCCGTACGGGAAACGTGCCTCGAGCTTTTCGAAGAGCTTGATGGCCTGCTCGTAGGAACCGTCGGCCATGTAGTTCTTCGCTTCCGAGTACAGTTTCTGGGCATTCCAGCCCGCCGTCTCGTCGATCTGTTCCGGCAACAGGCCGCATCCGCCGAGCAGCAATGCACCGATAACCGCTAAACTTCCAAGGGTGAACCTGGCCATCGAAAAAACTCGCGTGAATGAACCGGACGATTATAGCCCACTGGACGAGGCTGCTTCGCACCACAGGCTGACGATACCAGGCGACTGTGCCGGACTGCGGCTGGATCAGGCCCTCGCGCGCCTGTTTCCCGCGCACTCGCGCAGTCGCCTGCAAGGCTGGCTCAAATCCGGGCGCGTCAGCCTCAACGGCGGCCTGCATGATGCAAAGTTCAAGGTGTGGGGTGGAGAAATTCTCGAAGTCGATGCGGCACCAGCTCCCGAGGAGGTCGCCGAGACACCCGAGGACATCCCGCTCGCCATCGCCTACGAGGACGCCCATATCCTGGTCATCGACAAGCCGGTCGGCCTCGTCGTGCATCCCGGCAGCGGCAACTGGAGCGGGACGCTTCTCAATGCGCTGCTGCACCACGCTCCGGAACTTGCCAGCATACCGCGTGCCGGCATCGTGCATCGCCTCGACAAGGATACCAGCGGCCTGATGGTCGTCGCACGGACCCTCGAGGCGCAGACCGACCTCGTGCGCCAGCTCCAGGCACGCTCCGTCAGTCGTCACTATCTCGCGCTCGTGCATGGAACGGTAACCGGTCCCGGCATCGTCGATGCATCGATCGGCCGGCACCCGTCGCAGCGCACGAAGATGGCCGTACATTCGGCAGGACGTGTGGCAGTGACGCGCTATTCCGTGCGCGAACACTTCGCCCGCGCGACCCTTGTCGAGTGCCGACTCGAGACCGGACGCACACATCAGATCCGCGTACATATGGCGCACATCGGCCATCCGCTGGTCGGTGATGCGACCTACGGCCGGCGGCGCAGCGGCAGCGCAGTCCTGGATGCCTTCCCGCGCCAGGCGCTGCATGCCTTCCGCCTGGGCCTCACTCACCCCGCAAGCGGAGAGGAAATGGCCTGGGAATCGTCATTGCCCGAAGATTTCGAGAGCCTTCTTGCAATCATCCGCGCGGAGACGCCTGCATGAGTCCAGACTGGTTCGAACCCGACTGGCCCGCTCCCGAGCGCGTGCGCGCGCTGGTCACCACGCGCCACGGCGGCGTCAGCGAGGGGGCCTGGGCGAGCATGAATCTGGCTAGCCACGTCGGTGACTCACCGATCGCGGTCGCCCGCAACAGGGCCATCCTGCGCGCCGTCGTGCCGTCGGAGCCATGCTGGCTGGAGCAGGTTCACGGCACCGACGTGTGGGATGCCGCAGGCACGGACGCGGACGGCATTCCGCCGCGTGCCGACGCTTCCGTCGCGCGCAAGGCCGGAACGGTATGTGCCGTGATGACGGCGGACTGCCTGCCGGTGCTGTTCTGCGATGACGACGGCTCGGTCGTGGCTGCCGCCCACGCCGGATGGCGCGGGCTGGCAGCGGGCGTCCTCGATGCGACGGTGGCACGCATGAATGTAGTGCCCGCGCGCATCATGGCGTGGATGGGCCCCGCCATCGGGCCGGATGCCTTCGAGGTCGGCAGCGAGGTGCGGGAACGCTTCGTTTCCGACGACAAAGATGCCGCGCGTGCGTTCTTTCCGGCGGAGCTGCCCGGCAAGTGGTATGCGGACCTGTTCGAACTCGCGCGTCGGCGCCTGCGTGCGATCGGAGTCGAGCGGGTGTACGGGGGCGACGTGTGCACATACTCCGACCCCTTGCGTTGGTTCTCCTACCGCCGCGACGGGGTGACGGGCCGGCTGGCTTCGCTGGTATGGCTCTCGGATTGACGGCCAGCCTTTCCGGCTATTGATCGATATTCGAATCGGTTCTATCGTTCGACGGTGCAGCGTTCGCGTCTTCGCGGCGGGCTGCCGCGCGGCGGCGAGCCGGGGTTCCGGCAAGCCAGAGGAAGAGGGCCAGCGGTCCGAGCCCCCAGAACACGAAGGTGAGTACGCCGCCAACGACCGTCGTGTCCGAGATCGCTGCGATCAGCACGACGTACAGCCAGGCGATTGCAATAATGTACATGGCGCCGATTCTACCCGCAGCGCGGGTATGGCGCCGGGGACCGTGCGCGGTCCGGGGAAAATCAAGGTGACCAGCGAATTCCGCATGCGTCCTAACCAGCGCCTCAGGAGGGGCTGATGTCCGAATCCGACAACAAACAGGGCAGCCCCGCCATCGAGGGAATGCTGCAGTTCGGCCAGGCGATGGCGCAGAACTTCTTTCAGGCCATCGCGCGCCAGCATGCGGTCATGCAGGACAGCAGCGGAGAGGCCGCGCCAAGCGTCACCATGCCGGAAACCGACGCGTTTGCGCGTCTGCAGCAGGATTTCGCCGCGCGCCACGTTGCGCTATGGACGACGATGCTGCAACTGAAGCCGGGCGAGAAGGCCGCCCCCGTCATTTCTCCTGAACCCGGGGACCGCCGGTTTTCCGCGCCCGAATGGAGCGAAAGCCCGCTCTTCGACTACGTCCGCCAGGCCTACCTGCTGAACGCGAGCTTCCTCAGTCAGGTTTCCGAAGAGCTGCCAATGGCCGACGGTCGCGCCAAGTCGCGCCTGCAGTTCCTGACCCGGCAATACGTCGATGCGCTGGCGCCGTCCAATTTCGCCGCGACGAATCCCGAATTCATCAAGACCGCCCTCGACACCGAAGGCGAGAGCATCACGCGTGGCATCAAGAACCTGATCGCCGATCTCGAAAAGGGCCGCGTGTCGATGACCGACGACGAAGCGTTCGAGGTCGGACGCAACATCGCCGTTTCGCCGGGGGCGGTCATCTACGAGAACGAGCTGATGCAGCTCGTCCAGTATGCGCCGCTCACCGACAAGGTCGCCCAGGTACCGCTGCTGATCGTGCCTCCCTGCATCAACAAGTTCTACATCCTCGACCTGCAGCCCGACAACTCGCTTGTGCGCTTCACGGTGGAGCAGGGGTTTACGGTCTTCCTCGTGTCGTGGAAGAACCCCAAGGCGGCGGAATCGACAGCGACCTGGGACGACTACCTCGAGAAGGGGCCCCTCAAGGCGCTCGAGGTCGTGCGTACCGTCACGCGCGTGAAGAAACCGAACGTGCTTGGATTCTGCGTCGGTGGCACGATATTGACGTCGGCGCTCGGTGTCGCGCGTGCGCGTGGCGAAGATCCCGTGGCGAGCCTGACGCTCATGACGACCCTGCTCGATTTTGCCGATGCGGGCGAACTCGGCTGTCTGGTCGACGAGGCGAGCGTGACGGCGCGCGAGGCTGCGATCGGCAAAGGGGGGCTGCTGCCCGGACAGGAGTTGGCGAACGTCTTTTCGGCGCTGCGTGCCAACGACCTCATCTGGCAGTACGTCGTCGGCAACTACCTGAAGGGCAACAAACCGGGCGCGTTCGACCTGCTGTACTGGAATTCCGACAGCACGAATCTGCCGGGGCCGTTCCTGACGTGGTATTTGCGTAACATGTATCTGGAAAATAACCTGCGCATGCCAGGCAAGCTCAAGATGCTCGGCGTGAAGGTCGATCTGGGCAAGGTCGACGTGCCGGCTTACCTGCTCGCGACGCGCGAGGATCACATCGTTCCGTGGAAGGGCGCCTACCTTTCGCGCGGACTGTTGGGCGGGGAAACCACCTTCGTGCTCGGTGCGAGCGGCCACATTGCCGGAGCAATCAATGCGGCGTCCAAGAATCGCCGCAGCTACTGGGTGAATTCCTCCGGCGCCGCCGACCCGGACGAATGGCTGGACGAGGCCGTCGAGCAGAAGGGCAGCTGGTGGCTGCACTGGATCGAATGGCTCAGGCCATACGGGGGCAAGCAGGTCGCGGCGCGCGGCCGGCTTGGCAATGCGAAGTACGCGCCGATCGAGCCCGCGCCCGGTCGTTACGTCAAGGAAAAGGCCTGACGCGCACAAACCGGCCCGGAACGAGAATTATGCAGCGGCAGCGGACACGGGGGGCGCTGCCGGAAGTGTCTGGAAACCCCTTGTGAATCGATCAACGGGAGAGGAGGAAGTTTATGGCAAGAGTTGCACTAGTGACCGGTGGCATGGGTGGCCTGGGCGAGGCGGTCTGCATCAAGCTCGCCGCGCTGGGCTACAGGGTCGTGACGACGCATTCCCCGGGCAACACCAAGGCCGCTGAGTGGCTGCAGACCATGAACAACATGGGCTACGGCTTCAAGGCCTATCCCTGCGACGTGTCGGATTTCGATTCGTGCAAGACCTGCGTCGAGACCGTCACCCGGGAAGTGGGGCCTGTGGACGTGCTGGTGAATAACGCCGGGATCACCCGCGACATGACCTTCAAGAAGATGACCAAGGCCGACTGGGATGCCGTCATCTCCACCAACCTCGACAGCGTGTTCAACATGACGAAGCAGGTCATGGACGGCATGGTCGAGCGCAAGTGGGGGCGTGTCATCAACGTTTCGTCGGTCAATGGCCAGAAAGGTGCATTCGGCCAGACCAATTACTCCGCTGCGAAGGCGGGGATGCATGGCTTCACCAAGGCGCTGGCACTGGAAGTTGCGCGTAGTGGCGTGACCGTCAACACCATCTCGCCGGGATACATCGGCACCAAGATGGTGACGGCCATCCCGCAGGAAATCCTTGAATCCAAGATCCTGCCGCAGATTCCGGTGTCGCGTCTGGGCAAGCCCGAGGAAATCGCCGGACTGGTGGCCTATCTCGCGTCCGAGGAGGCTGCCTTCGTGACCGGTGCGAACATCTCCATCAACGGCGGCCAGCACATGTTCTGACCGGGACCGTATCCGGTTCGCCAACGGCGCGTTTCCGAAAGGAGCGCGCCGTTTTATTTTCCTTTTGCAGTGCAGCAAACTCTTCGAAAAGTCCCTATAATTTACCGGCTTTGCGGTAATGCACTGCCGCACGGTTGCCAGAGGGGGCGCGCTGTGGGCGTTTGTCGCGCGACCGGACGCACCTCCCATCACCAATCTGCAAGAGGATTGCACCATGACTCAAAAAGTCGCACTCGTTACCGGCGCCATGGGCGGTTTGGGCACCGCGATCTGTCAGGCCCTGGCCAAGGACGGCCTGAAGGTCGTCGCCAACTGCCTGCCGGGTTTCCCGCAGAAGGATGAGTGGCTTGCCAAGCAGAAGGAAGTCGGTTTCGAGTTCATTGCTGCCGAAGGTGACGTGTCCGATTACGAATCCTGCAAGGCAATGGTCGCCAAGATCGAAGCCGAAGTCGGCGCGATCGACGTCCTGGTGAACAACGCCGGCATCACCCGCGACAAGTTCTTCCCCAAGATGGAGAAGGGCCAGTGGGATGCGGTGATCAACACCAACCTCAACAGCCTGTTCAATGTCACCCACCACGTCTCGCCGAAGATGGCCGAACGCGGCTGGGGGCGCATCATCAACATTTCCTCGGTGAATGGCGTCAAGGGGCAGGCGGGGCAGACCAACTACTCCACGGCCAAGGCCGGTGTGCTGGGCTTCACCAAAGCGCTCGCCGCCGAGCTGGCGACCAAGGGCGTCACCGTCAATGCCATCGCCCCGGGCTACATCGGCACCGAGATGGTCATGGCGATCCGCGAGGACATCCGCCAGGGCATCATCGACACGGTGCCGATGAAGCGTCTCGGCAAGCCCGAGGAAATCGGCGCGCTGTGCTCCTATCTCGCGTCCGATCTGGCTGGCTATGTGACCGGCGCGACCATCAACATCAACGGTGGCCTGCACATGTGCTGATGCAGTATTCCGCGTCCGCGGATCGCTGCGAGACCCCGCCGAACGGCGGGGTTTTTATTTCTGCACCGCGGTATAATTTTATCGAACGTGGAGAGCGGAATTGACCGCCGACGAGGAGAGGCATTGATGGCTGAGCAGTCGCGTCTTATCAAGAAGTATCCCAACCGCCGTCTGTACGACACCCGGACCAGTTCCTACATCACGCTGGCCGATGTGAAGGAACTCGTGCTGGGGCGGGAGGAGTTTCAGGTTGTCGATGCCAAGACCGGCGAGGATCTCACGCGCAGCATCCTCCTCCAGATCATCCTCGAGGAAGAGGCGGGCGGAGCGCCCATGTTTACCAGCGACCTGCTTGCGCACATGATCCGCTTCTACGGAAATGCGACGCAGGGGATGATGGGCAAGTACCTCGAGAACAACATCAAGGCCTTCACCGAAATGCAGGCCAAGCTGCAGGAACAGACGCAGGCGATCTATGGCGAGAACAGTCCGATCAGCCAGGATCTGTGGGCCCAGTTCCTCAATTTCCAGGGTCCCGCGCTGCAGAGCGTGATGGGCACCTACGTCGATCAGAGCAAGAAGATGTTCTCGCAGATGCAGGAGCAGATCGAGAACCAGACGCGCAGCATCTTCACCGGCTTCCCGTTCCCGAACTACGCCCCGGCCGCGAAGGAAGAGCAGGCCGCACCCCAGGCTGCCAAGGAAGTGAAGCCCGAGGCGCCTGCGGCGAAGACCGGCCGTTCGAGCCAGAAATAACAATCCGGCCGGGGCCATTCCGGACTCCGGTCGACACCCCCCTCAGAGCATGACCCAGCACAAAACTCCAGGCGTACCGCGAGTCGGTTTCGTCTCCCTCGGCTGCCCCAAGGCGACAGTCGACTCCGAACATATCCTCACGCGCCTGCGGGGCGAGGGCTACGAAATCTCCGGCAGTTATGACGACGCCGATCTCGTGGTCGTCAATACCTGCGGCTTCATCGATGCCGCCGTCGAGGAATCGCTCGACGCGATCGGCGAGGCTCTGGCCGAGAACGGCAAGGTCATCGTCACCGGCTGTCTCGGTGCCAAGGACGATGTCGTGATGGCGGCGCATCCGCAGGTTCTTGCCGTCACCGGCCCGCATGCGACCGACGCCGTGATGAAGGCGGTTCACCAGCACCTGCCCAAGCCGCACGATCCCTTCACCGACCTCGTGCCGCCGCAGGGCATCCGCCTCACGCCGAACCACTACGCCTATCTGAAGATCTCCGAAGGCTGCAACCACCGCTGCACCTTCTGCATCATTCCGTCGCTGCGCGGCGATCTCGTATCGCGCCCGATCCACGAAGTGATGCGCGAAGCGGAGTCCCTGGTGGATGCAGGCGTGAAGGAGCTTCTCGTCATCTCGCAGGACACCAGCGCGTACGGCGTGGACACCAAGTACCGCACCGGCTTCTGGAACGGGCGCCCGATCAAGACGCGGCTGCTCGACCTCGCGAAAGCGCTCGGCGAACTCGGCGTGTGGATCCGCATGCACTACGTCTATCCGTATCCCAGCGTGGACGACCTCATCCCGCTGATGGCCGAAGGCAAGATCCTCCCCTATCTGGACATCCCGTTCCAGCACGCCAGCCCGCGTATCCTCAAGGCCATGCGGCGCCCGGCGAACGCCGAGAACGTGCTCGAACGCATCCGTTCCTGGCGCAGCATCTGTCCGGACCTGACGATCCGCTCCACCTTCATCACCGGATTTCCTGGCGAGACTGACGAGGATTTCGAGCTGTTGCTGCAGTTCCTCGAGGAAGCGAAGCTCGACCGCGTCGGTGCGTTCGCGTACTCCCCCGTCGAGGGCGCCGAGGCGAATCAGCTGTCCGACCCGGTTCCCGACGAAGTGCGCGAGGAGCGCCGCATGCGCCTGATGGAGTTCCAGGAAGACATCTCGACCCAACGTCTCGAGCGCTGGATCGGTCGCGAGATAACCGTGCTCGTCGACGACATCGAGGAGGACGGCGCGATCGCCCGGTCGCCCGGGGATGCACCCGAGATCGACGGCCTGGTCATCATCCCGAATGGTGAGGGGCTCGAGCCCGGCGAGTTCGCCCGGGTGCGCATTACCGACTGCGACGTGCACGACCTGTACGCCGAGCCGATAGTCTGACAAGGCGCCTAGCCGATGTTCGAGCCGACGCCGCAGAATCCTGGCAAGTCCGGCCCCGTCATCGGATTGGCGCTCGGCAGCGGCGCGGCACGCGGCTGGGCCCACCTCGGAGTGCTGCGCGTACTTGCCCGCGAGGGGATCGAGCCGCAGATCATCTGCGGCTGTTCCATCGGCGCCTTCGTCGGTGCCGCCATGGCATCGGGCGACCTCGATAAGCTCACTCAGTGGGCCGAGGCGCTCAAGTGGCAGGATGTGGTCTCCCTGCTCGACGTGAGCCTGCGCGGCGGCCTCATCAAGGGCGAGAAACTCATCCAGTTCTTCGAACGCAACTTCGTCGACCGCGATTTCTCGCAGCTCGACCGCAGTTTCGCTTGCGTTGCGACCGAGCTCGAGACGGGACGCGAGATCTGGCTGCGCGAGGGTAGCGTCGCGCAGGCCGTGCGGGCGTCGATCGCTCTGCCCGGACTATTCACGCCCATCGTGCGCGACGGCCGTCTTCTCGTCGATGGCGGGCTCGTGAATCCCGTGCCCGTGTCGCTATGTCGTGCGATGGGGGCCGACGTGGTGATCGCGGTCGATCTGGGTTCGGACATGATCGGCAAGGCGTGGCGTGCCACGCCGGTCGAGCAGGTCGAAGAGACCTCCGAGGGCTGGACGGAGCGCCTCTTTGCGCGTCTCGGCCTCCCGACGAACGGAAACGGCAATGGACGCGCCGTCCAGGCGGCCGGTGCCGACGCATCGCTCCCGTCCCTGATGACCGTGCTCACCTCCAGCATCAACATCATGCAGGTGCGCATCGCACGCAGCCGCCTGGCGGGCGAGCCCGCCGAGGTGCAGATTTCTCCAAGGCTCGCGCACATCGGCACGATGGACTTCCACCGTGCCCGTGAGGCGATCGCGGAAGGTGAGGCCGCGGTCACGGGCATGTTGCCGGCTCTGCGCTACGTGCTCGGGCGTACGGTTGCGGGAGATGCGGTATGAACGACGTGGTCGGGGCGCTGGCCGGGGCTGTAGGAATGTCGCACGTGATTCACGATGCGGCGGCCATGGTTCCTTATCTCACGGACTGGCGCGGACGTTACACCGGCCGCGCGATCGCTGTCGTAAAGCCCGGTAACACCCGGGAAACCGCAGACGTCGTGCGCATCTGCGCGTCCGCGAGAGTTCCGATGGTGCCGCAGGGGGGCAACACGGGGTTGTGTGGCGGGGCGACGCCGCTTGCCGATGGTGAGTCGGTCGTGATCAGCATGGCACGCATGAACCGCATACGGGCGGTTGATGGCGCGAACAATGCGCTCGTCGCGGAAGCGGGGTGCACGCTAGCGGCGGTCCAGCAAGCCGCCGAGGCGGCCAGCCGGCTGTTTCCGCTCTCGCTCGCGTCGGAGGGAAGCTGCCTCGTCGGCGGCAACATCTCGACGAACGCCGGTGGCGTGCAGGTCTTGCGTTACGGGAACATGCGCGAGCTGGTGCTCGGCGTCGAGGTCGTGCTTCCTGACGGGCGCATCTGGGACGGGTTGCGTGCCTTACGCAAGGACAACACCGGTTACGATCTCAAGCAGCTCTTCATCGGTGCCGAGGGAACTCTGGGTATCGTCACCGCAGCGGCCCTCAAGCTGTTTCCGCGTCCGCGCTCAAGCGCGACCGCTTGGGTTGCCGTTCCCGACCCGCAGGCTGCAGTCGCCCTGTTGGCCCTGCTGCGCGATCGCTGCGGGGAGCGCGTCAATGCGTTCGAACTCGTCGGCCGACCCGCTCTAGAGCTCGTGCTGCGCCACATTCCCGCGATGCGCGCGCCGCTTGCGGGGGCTCACGACTGGCATGTGCTCGTCGAAGTCGCCGACGCACTCGATGGTGCGGCGCTGGATGACATGCTCGAGCGCGCGATCGCCGGCGCGATCGAAACCGGTCTGGCGGTCGATGGCGCCGTCGCGTCCAGTCTCGGTCAAGCGCGGGCCCTGTGGTCCTTGCGCGAGAACATCTCCGAGGCGCAAAAGATCGAAGGGGTCAGCATCAAGCACGACATTTCCGTGCCTGTCAGCCGCATCCCCGAATTCCTGCAGCGGGCGCGGGCGGCGCTGACGGCGATGTGGCCTGATGTGCGCATCGTCGCGTTCGGTCACATCGGCGACGGGAACCTGCACTACAACCTGTCCATGCCAGGCGCCTTCGACAATGCCGGGTTCGTGGCCCGAACGGGCGAGGTCAATCGCATCGTTCATGACCTCGTTGCCGCACTGAACGGTTCGATCTCGGCCGAGCATGGCATTGGCCAATTGAAACGCGACGAGAACGCCCGCTACAAGTCCGACGTCGAACTCGACCTGATGTGGACCGTGAAACGGGCTCTCGATCCGCACGGGCTGATGAATCCCGGGAAAGTCGTCTGATTTCGAAAAAAGTGAAAGTTCGGGGTTTACAGCCTCGGGGTGGCACCCTATAATGCGCGCTCTTTCGCCGTCGGGGGTATAGCTCAGCTGGGAGAGCGCTTGCATGGCATGCAAGAGGTCAGCGGTTCGATCCCGCTTACCTCCACCAGTCGAAAGAATTGCAGTCCCCATCGTCTAGAGGCCTAGGACACCGCCCTTTCACGGCGATAACCGGGGTTCGAATCCCCGTGGGGACGCCAGTATGCAGCGAGGCGTTGAGTTATAATGGCGGCTCGCAAGCCGGTCTGTAAGGCCGGGCAAGAGGTCAGCGCGGAGTGGTAGTTCAGTTGGTTAGAATACCGGCCTGTCACGCCGGGGGTCGCGGGTTCGAGCCCCGTCCACTCCGCCAACAACAATGCAGACGTTAGTCCAAATGCATTGGCAGTATCGGTTTAAAGTGCTTGCGGTTGGTAGCGCCAGAAGCTAGAATGCGCAGCTCTGTTGGGGGTATAGCTCAGCTGGGAGAGCGCTTGCATGGCATGCAAGAGGTCAGCGGTTCGATCCCGCTTACCTCCACCAACGAAGCAACAAGACGTTGTCCCCATCGTCTAGAGGCCTAGGACACCGCCCTTTCACGGCGATAACCGGGGTTCGAATCCCCGTGGGGACGCCAGATCAAGCAAGGCGTCGAGCAGACGAATTGCAGTCGGCAAGTAAAGCCGGCAACTGGTCAGCGCGGAGTGGTAGTTCAGTTGGTTAGAATACCGGCCTGTCACGCCGGGGGTCGCGGGTTCGAGCCCCGTCCACTCCGCCAACAAATGAAATGGGAGCCTTAGGGCTCCCATTTTTTTCGTCCCTGCATATCCGTTTCCCGAAGTCGGACCATCTGAAGAGCTGCGCGCTTGTGCTGTCATGGGTGCCGCCGCGGACAGCTCATGCTGGCTGACGTCTCGACATTGCGTTATAGTTCCATACGCATCAGTATGGTCCCGGCCAGCGATGGGTCGGGGCGTTACTTACCAAGGGAGCGGGATCAATGAATCTAACGAAGATCGGCGTCGTAGGCGCCGGCACGATGGGTAACGGCATTACCCAGGCATTTGCGGTAGCCGGGTTCGACGTGGTGATGATGGACGTCGCGGAGGCGGCGGTGCAACGTGGTCTGGCCACTCTGACCGCGAGCTTCGATCGTCTGATCAAGAAGGAGAAGATGACCGAGGCGCAGAAAGCGGAGGCTCTTGCGCGTATCGCGACGGCCAGCGACGTCGGGGCGCTTGCGGATTGCGATCTGGTGATCGAGGCGGCGACCGAGAACCTCGATCTGAAGCTGAAGATATTTGCGCAGCTCGATGCAGCGGTGAAAGCCGACGCCGTGCTGGCATCGAACACCTCCTCGATCTCGATCACCAAGCTCGCAGCTTCGACCCGGCGCGCGGACAAGGTCGTCGGCATGCACTTCTTCAATCCGGTGCCCATGATGGCGCTGGTCGAGCTGATCCGTGGCCTGCAGACGTCCGATGCGACCTATGCGGCGGTCGAGACGGTCGCGAAGGCGATCGGTAAGACCCCCGTCCAGGTGCGCAACAGCCCGGGTTTCGTCGTCAATCGCCTGTTGTGCCCGATGATCAACGAGGCGATATTTGCGTTGGGTGAAGGGCTTGCCACGGCCGCCGAGATCGACGAGGCAATGAAGCTCGGATGCAATCACCCGATCGGACCGCTGGCCCTCGCCGACATGATCGGGCTCGACGTCGAACTGGCGGTGATGCAGGTCCTGTTCGAAGGTTTCAAGGATCCGAAATACCGCCCTGCGCCGCTGCTCGTCGAAATGGTCGAGGCGGGCTATCTCGGGCGCAAGTCGGGCAAGGGCTTCTACGACTACAAGTAAGCGCGTTGCGGCCCTCGTGGCCTCGTGTCCCGGTCAGGGAAAACAAAAACGCCACCGACGAGGTGGCGTTTTTTCTTGTTGCCGTTCCGATCAGCCGCGGCGCATCGCGTCGAAGAACTCCGCATTGCTCTTGGTTGCCTTGACCTTGTCCATCAGGAATTCCATCGCATCGATGTCATCCATGCCGTACAGCAGCTTGCGCAACACCCAAACCTTCTGCAGCACGTCCGCCTTCATGAGCAGCTCTTCGCGACGAGTCCCGGAGCGGTTGACGTTGATGGCCGGATACACGCGCTTCTCGGCCATGCGGCGATCGAGGTGCAATTCCATGTTGCCGGTACCCTTGAATTCCTCATAGATCACCTCGTCCATCCGGCTTCCGGTGTCGATCAGGGCTGTCGCGATGATGGTCAGCGAGCCACCTTCCTCGATATTCCGCGCCGCGCCGAAGAAACGCTTGGGCTTCTGCAGGGCGTTGGCGTCGACGCCGCCGGTGAGCACCTTGCCGGAGG
Organism: Aromatoleum tolulyticum; assembly: GCF_900156155.1. Classification (GTDB taxonomy): domain Bacteria; phylum Pseudomonadota; class Gammaproteobacteria; order Burkholderiales; family Rhodocyclaceae; genus Aromatoleum; species Aromatoleum tolulyticum. The sequence goes on along the minus strand of NZ_FTMD01000003.1, from coordinate 218,049 downwards.
CCGGTACCACGGTGTTGTAGGCCCGCGCGAGGCGCGTGAGCGAATCGAGCAGGATTACGACGTCCTTCTTGTGTTCGGTGAGTCGCTTGGCCTTTTCAATGACCATCTCGGCGACCTGCACATGGCGCGAAGCGGGTTCGTCGAAGGTGGATGCCACCACCTCGCCTTTGACCGAGCGCTGCATTTCGGTGACTTCTTCGGGGCGCTCGTCGATCAGAAGGACAATGAGGGCGACGTCCGGGTGGTTGGCCGAGATGGCGTGGGCGATGTGCTGCAGCATCACGGTCTTGCCGCTCTTCGGCGGAGCGACCAGGAGGCCCCGCTGGCCCTTGCCGATCGGCGCGATCATGTCGATGATCCGGCTCGTGATGTTCTCCTCGCCACGAATGTCTCGCTCGAGCTTGAGGCATTCGTTCGGGTGCAGCGGAGTCAGGTTCTCGAACAGGATCTTGTGCTTGCAGTTCTCGGGCGGTTCGCCGTTGATCTTGTCGAGCTTGACGAGGGCGAAGTAGCGCTCGCCGTCCTTCGGGGTGCGGATCTCGCCCTCGATGGTATCGCCGGTGTGCAGGTTGAAGCGGCGGATCTGTGACGGCGAGACATAGATGTCGTCGGTGCCGGCGAGGTAGGAGATGTCCGGCGAACGCAGAAAGCCGAAGCCGTCGGGGAGGACTTCGAGCGCCCCGTCACCGTATATGGGTTCCCCCTTCTTGGCCCTGTTCTTGAGCAGGGCAAATACCAGTTCCTGCTTGCGCAGGCGGTTTGCGCCTTCGATTTCGTTGGCGACCGCCATTTCGAGCAATTGGCTGACGTGGAGGGACTTGAGCTCCGATAAATGCATGGCGAAGGGCGCGACGGGGCGCAGATGGATGAAACCGGTGAGGGGGATGCTACGGAAGGTACTGCTGCGGCGCCGGAAGGCCGGCTTCGGGAGCGGGGGGCGCCGCGCAGGCAGGGCTGGACTTTAGCCCCGGTCAGAGATTGCTGTCAATGAAGGCGGTGAGTTGCGACTTGGAAAGCGCGCCGACCTTGGTGGCCTCGACGTTGCCGCCCTTGAACAGCATCAGCGTCGGAATGCCGCGAATGCCGAACTTGGCCGGGGTTTCCTGGTTTTCATCGATGTTCAGCTTGGCGACCTTGAGCTTGCCCGCATATTCCTTGGCGATGTCGTCGAGGATCGGGGCGATCATCTTGCACGGACCGCACCATTCGGCCCAGTAATCGACCAGCACCGGGGTTTGTGCCTGGAGCACCTCGGCCTCGAAGTTGCCGTCGGTGACGTAATGGATGTGCTCGCTCATGATTCCTCGCATCAAGGTCTTGCTGTCTTTCGGATTGGGAGTCGGGCCGGTACGGCCCTCGGAGACAGTGGCAGGAGAGGCCTGCCACTTCAGAGTGTCGGGAAAAGTTATGCCAAGCCGTCCCGTCCGTCAAGCATTTCGCCCTTTTTTCGCCGCCTGTGCTGTCGGGGTTTGCCCGTCCCTGTGTCAAAACGGCGAAGGTCTCGGCTATATTGTCGAAAAAGCAGGCGCGCCCAGGGCGGCGCGTGCCGGCTTGACCAACTGGAGTGAACGACGATGGCCTACGTAGTGACAGAAGCCTGCATCCGCTGCAAATACACTGACTGTGTGGATGTGTGCCCCGTGGACTGCTTCCGCGAAGGTGCGAATTTTCTCGTGATCGATCCAGCGGAGTGCATCGACTGCACCCTGTGCGTGGCCGAATGTCCGGTAGAGGCCATCTACGCCGAGGACGACGTGCCCGAAGGCCAGCGCCATTTCATCGCCCTCAACGCTGAGCTTGCGAAGGAATGGAAGCCGATCGTCGAGCGCAAGGATCCTCTGTCGGATGCCGACGAGTGGGCTGCCCGCAAGGACAAGCTGGGCGAACTGAAGCGCTGAGGTCGTGGGCGGGAGGCCTTTGACGGCGGTCCGATCGTGCGTCTGAGTGGTCTTTTCCTGATCGGGACTATGCAATATCATGCACTTGGGTCAGTTGATATGAATTTGGAAAGGGGATTGGCATGCTGGTGAGCGAGATTCTTGCGATCAAGGGCAAGGTGCTCTACACCATAGCGCCGAACAAGAGCCTTGCCGAGGCGGTCGAAATCATGACCGAGCAGGATGTCGGTTCGCTCGTGGTCTTTTCGCACGGCCAGATGGTCGGCATGCTGACCTTCCGCGAAGTGCTGGTTGCGGTGCATAAGGGTGGCGCCGAGTGGGGGAAGATGGCGATCGAGGAGGCGATGCTGTCCGGTCCCATCGCGGCATCGCCGAACATGGAAATGGACGAGCTGCGACGTCTCATGGTGGAGCATCGGCAGCGCTATCTGCCGGTGATGGACGGGACGACGCTGCTCGGGGTCGTTTCCTTCCACGACGTGGCCAAGGCAGTACTCGAGGAGCAAAGTTTCGAGAACCGCATGCTCAAGAATTACATCCGGAACTGGCCACAGGAGCCGGGCGAAGAGGCCTGAGGCAAGGCAGGCCGGTTCTGCCGCAGTTCCATCCTCGCGCCGGGAAGTGCGAGGGGCAAGGCACAAGACGACCTTCGCCCGATGAGGCGAAGGCATGCAGCTGGAAGCCGGCGGCGCCGACGAGGCGTTGCCGGGACTGCCTCGGGAGGGCACCGCCGGACGTTGCGGTCCGGCGCCATTTCCAACTGTTGGAGGAGTGCTGTGGAAAAGATCTGGCTCAAGAGCTATCCGCCCGGAATTCCCGCGGAAATCGACGTAAACGAGTTTGCGTCACTTGCCGACGTATTTTCCAGGGGGGTGCGCCAGTTCGCCGACCGCATCGCCTACGTGAATATGGGCAAAACCATCACGTATGCAGAACTGGACCGGCGTTCGGCGCAGTTCGCGGGTTATCTGCAGGGGGAGTTGAAGCTGCCGCGCGGGGCCCGCGTGGCGCTGATGATGCCCAATCTCCTGCAGTACCCGATCGCGATGTTCGGCGCATTGCGTGCCGGCTACACGGTCGTAAACGTAAATCCGCTCTACACGGCGCGAGAACTGGAGCACCAGCTCGGGGATTCGGGTGCGGACACGATCGTCATCGTGGAGAATTTCGCCCGCACGCTCGAGGACGTCCTGCAGCGCCTGCAGGTGCGCAACGTGGTGGTGACCAGCCTCGGCGAGTTGCTCGGTTTTCCGAAGGGCATGCTGGTCGATTTCGTCGTGCGCCACGTGAAGAAGATGGTGCCGTCGTGGAAGATTCCCGGATACGTGCGGTTTTCAGAGGCGCTGGCGACGGGCGGACGACATCCGTTGCAGGCGGTGGAGATCGGTCATGATGACGTCGCCTATCTCCAATATACCGGCGGCACGACCGGCGTCGCGAAGGGCGCGGTCCTGACGCATGGCAACATCATCGCAAACCTGCAGCAAGCGCATGCCTGGATCAAGCCCTACCTGCGAAAGGAGGGGGAGATCATCATCACGGCATTGCCGCTGTATCACATCTTCTCGCTGACGGCGAACTGCCTCACCTTTTTCAAGGTCGGCGCGATGAACGTGCTGATCACCAATCCGCGGGATATCCCGGGGTTCGTCAAGGAACTCGCGAAATACCGGTTTACGGCGATCACCGGTGTGAACACCCTGTTCAACGCGCTTCTGAACAACGAGGACTTCAGCAAGCTCGATTTTTCGTCCCTGCACATCACGCTGGGCGGCGGCATGGCCGTGCAGCAGGCAGTGGCCGAAAAGTGGCGCCGCGTGACCGGCCGCCCGCTCGTGGAGGCATATGGTCTGACGGAGACGTCTCCGGCGGTGACGATCAATCCGCTCGACTTGCCGCAGTTCAATCACTCCATCGGACTGCCGGTTTCGTCGACGGAGGTCAGCATCCGTGGCGACAATGGAGAGGAGGTGCCGCTGGGGCAACCGGGCGAACTGTGCGTGCGCGGCCCGCAGGTGACGCGGGGATACTGGCAGCGGCCGGAGGAGACGGCCAATGCCTTCACCGCGGACGGTTTCCTGCGTACCGGCGATGTGGCGACCATTGACGAGCGCGGCTTCGTCCGCATCGTCGATCGCAAGAAGGACATGATTCTCGTGTCGGGCTTCAACGTCTTTCCGAACGAGGTCGAGGATGTCATCGCCGGCCATCCGGGGGTGCTCGAGGTGGCTGCCGTCGGGGTTCCGGACGAACGGACCGGCGAGGCGGTGAAGGTGTTCGTCGTGCGCAAGGATCCTGCCTTGACGAAGGAGGACATCGTCGCGCACTGCCGTACGAATCTGACGGCGTACAAGGTGCCGCATCTGGTCGAGTTCCGCGAGGAGCTGCCGAAGACGAACGTCGGAAAGATCCTGCGGCGACTCCTGCGCGACGGGCAGGCTTGAGCAAAGGTGCTTGTGTTTCCGTCGAGCCTGTGTTTAGATTTGAGCCTTAACTGTTTGTCTTTGTCCCGATGACCCATCTGGTTCGTGCCCTCGTTGTAGTCGCCCTGTCCGTACGCGTAGTAGTAGGCGTAGGCGGCCGCGCGTCTCGAGGGTAAGGACAGAAGCAAACAAGAGATTCCAACCCCCGCCGGCGCGCAAGCCCGGCGGGGGTTTTTGTTTTTGCGCCGCCGGTTTTGATGCCCGACACCGAACCGAAGGAGCGCAAGATGATGCAAATGACCGGCGCCGAGTTGATCGTGCGCCTGCTTGAACGGCAGGGTATTCGTACCATTGCAGGAATCCCCGGGGGGGCCATCCTGCCCCTGTACGATGCCTTGTCCGGTAGCGACATCATCCGTCACGTGCTCGCTCGTCACGAGCAAGGGGCGGGCTTCATGGCGCAAGGCATGGCGCGGGTGTCCGGGCGTCCGGAAGTGTGTTTCGCGTCCAGCGGTCCGGGCGCGACGAATCTGGTGACCGCGATCGCGGATGCGCGTCTCGATTCGATTCCCATGGTCGCGATCACGGGCCAGGTGCCGCTGTCGATGATCGGCACGGATGCCTTCCAGGAAGTCGATATCTACGGCATGACCGTGCCGATCACCAAGCACAACTTCCTCGTCCGTTCGGCCACGGAACTGCTTGAAGTCATCCCGCAGGCATTCCGCATCGCGATGTCCGGCCGCCCCGGGCCGGTGCTCATTGACGTTCCGAAGGACGTGCAGAATCAGTTGGTGAGCTTCGAGGCCTACCCCGAGCCGGCCGTGCCGGATCCGGTGCCCGCTCTGGACATGGTCGCGATCGAGACGGCTGCGAAGATGATCGACGAGGCGGAGCGTCCCGTACTGTATCTGGGCGGGGGCGTCGTGCATTCGGGGGCCTCGCGGCTGGCGGTCACGCTGGCGGAGCAGGCCGGACTGCCGACGACGATGACGCTGATGGCGCTGGGCACGATGCCGGTCGATCATCCGCTGTCCATCGGCATGCTCGGCATGCACGCCGCGCGTTACACGAATTTCGTTCTCGAGGAATCGGACCTGCTGATCTGCGTCGGCGCGCGCTTCGACGACCGCGCGATCGGCAAGGCGGCGCAATTCTGTCCCAATGCGCAGATCATCCATATCGACATCGATCCGGCAGAGCTGCACAAGATCAAGACGGCGCACGTGGCGATCAACGGCGATGTTGCGACCGTGCTGGCGGCTCTGCTCCCGCGCGTGAAGCAAAGCCTGCGCAAGCGCTGGCTGTCGCACGTGGATAGCCTGAAGTCGCGTTTCCCGATGGTGATGCCGGGGCGCGACGATCCCCGCGCCCACTATGGTCTGGTGCATGCGGTCGCCGCCGCTCTGGACGACGAGGCCGTCATCGCGACCGACGTCGGGCAGCACCAGATGTGGGTCGCCCAGGCCTATCCGTTCCGGCGTCCGCGCCAGTGGCTGACCTCGGGGGGCCTCGGAACGATGGGCTTCGGAGTCCCGGCGGCGATCGGCGCCGCGCTTTCCGAACCCGATCGTACCGTGGTGTGCTTTACCGGAGACGGGAGCTTCAAGATGAATATCCAGGAGCTCGCGACGCTCGCCGAGGAGGGGCTGAACGTCAAGATCGTGCTGATGAACAACAACTCGCTTGGTCTCGTGTATCAGCAGCAGAACCTTTTTTACGGCAAACGCGTGTTTGCGTCGAAGTACCGCGGCGAACCCGATTTCGTGAAGATCGCCGAGGGCTTCGGCATAGCGGCTGTGGATCTGGATAGTTCGCCGAATCCGCGCGCGACGCTCGCGCAGGCGCTGCAAAGCCGCGGACCGTGCCTGATCCATGCGTCGATCAGCCGCGAGGAATTCGTTTATCCGATGGTGCCGCCGGGCGCTGCCAATACTGAAATGATCGGAGGTTGAACATGATCGAACAAGTCGCCGAGCCTTTGCAGCAACAAGGTTTCGCCAAGGTGGTGCTGGAACTCGAAGTGAATAATCACCCGGGCGTGATGAGTCACATCTGCAACCTGTTCGCCCGCAGGGCGTTCAACGTCGAGGGCATCCTGTGCATGCCGATGTCCGACACCAGCCGCAGCCGCATCTGGCTGCTGGTGTTCGAGGATCAGCGTCTCGAGCAGATGGTGCTGCAGGTCGAGAAGTTGGTCGACGTGCTTTCCGTGCGTCGCCACGGCGCCGAGCACGAGGTATTCGAGCGTCTCGAGAAGTACTTCCATTGAGGTCGGGCCGGGCGTGTCGCCCGGCCGCCTGTCGGAAGGGGCGAAACGGCGCTGTGCTAAACTGCAAAACTCCTTCCGATTCACGTTCTGGTCGAGATTGCGATGTCCGGCAACACCCTAGGTAAACTCTTTTGTGTCACCTCCTTCGGTGAGTCCCACGGACCCGCGATCGGCTGCGTCGTCGATGGCTGTCCGCCGGGACTGCCGATTTCGGCCGAAGAGATCCAGGTCGAACTCGATCGCCGCAAACCGGGTACCTCGCGCCACGTGACTCAGCGCCGCGAGCCGGACGAGGTGGAGATCCTGTCGGGGGTGTTCGAGGGGGTGACGACCGGTACGCCGATCGCCCTTCTGATCCGCAATCAGGATCAACGCTCGCGTGACTACGGCAACATCTCCGAGACCTTCCGTCCCGGACATGCCGACTACGAGTACTGGCAAAAATACGGGATTCGCGACTATCGCGGAGGCGGTCGCTCGTCTGCGCGCGAGACGGCGGTGCGGGTGGCGGCCGGCGCGATCGCGCGGAAGTGGTTGCAGGAGCGCTACGGCATCGTGATTCGCGGCTTCATGTCGCAGCTCGGTCCCATCCCGATCCCCTTCGTGAGCTGGGACGAGGTTTCGCGTAACCCGTTCTTCGCGCCCAATGCCGGAATCGTTCCGCAACTCGAGGCCTACATGGACGAGTTGCGCAAGTCCGGGGATTCGATCGGCGCGCGTATCGACGTCGTCGCCACGGGCGTTCCGGTGGGCTGGGGCGAACCCGTCTATGACCGGCTCGACGCCGACATCGCGTATGCGATGATGGGCATCAACGCCGTGAAGGGGGTCGAGATCGGCGCCGGCTTCGAGTGCGTGACGCAGCACGGCACCGAACATTCCGATGAGATGACGCCAGAGGGCTACCTGACGAACAACGCGGGTGGCGTGCTCGGCGGCATTTCGAGCGGTCAGGACATCATCGTGAGCATGGCGGTGAAGCCGACCTCCAGCATCCGTCTCGATCGCCGCTCGATCGACAAGCAGGGCAAGCCCGTGATCGTGAATACGCACGGGCGGCACGACCCCTGCGTCGGCATCCGCGCAACCCCGATCGCCGAGGCGATGCTGGCCATCGTGCTGATGGATCATGCATTGCGCCATCGCGCGCAATGCGGCGACGTGATGACCGAAACGCCCAGGATCGCGCGGCTGGCGCCACAGGGTGTGCAGCGCGTCCCTCCGCCGCGCGCCTGACGGGGCCGGATTGTCGGTGTCGAATTCCGGTGCCCTTGCCGGCTTCCGGGGCGTGAGGGGCTGAATTGCATCAAGGCGTCGCGGCGGTTCCCTACTGGCGTCTTTCGGCCTACTACTTTTCCTATTTCGCGTTCGTCGGCGCCTTTTCGCCCTATTTCACGCTCTACTTGCAGTCGATCGCGCTGTCGGCGACCGACATCGCGCTGTTGATGTCGTTGATGCAGGTGATGCGCGTGCTGGCTCCGAACATGTGGGGCTGGCTGGCCGAGCGCTTTGGCCGGCGGCTCGCCATCATCCGCGTGTCGGCGTGGGCGAGCCTCGTCGGCTTCTGTGTCTTCTTCTTCACAACGCGTTTCGAAGGGCTGTTCCTGGCCATGGCCCTGATGGCTTTCTTCTGGAGCGCCGCGCTGCCGCTGGTAGAAAGTCTGACGTTCGCCCATCTGGGGGCGCACTCCGGGCGATACGCCAGTATCCGCGTGTGGGGATCGGTCGGGTTCATCGCCGCTGTGCTCGGGCTCGGATACATGCTCGATTTCCTCCCGCTCCAATCGGTGCTGTGGATCACTGCGGCGATCCTCGCAGCGATCGCCCTGTGCGCGGCGGCGCTGCCCGAGGCCGCGCGACCGCTCGCCCATCGCGAGAGCGCGAGCCTGCATGAGACGCTCCGGCGCCCCGAGGTTCGGGCGCTCCTGGTCGCGTGCTTCCTGATGTCGGCCGCACACGGTGCGCTGTACGTGTTCTATTCGATATTCCTCGTCGATCACGGCTACGACAAGTCGGTGGTCGGCTGGATGTGGTCACTCGGCGTGGTCGCCGAGATCGTGGTCTTCATGTTCATGCCGAGGCTGCTGCGCCGCTATTCGATGCGCGCGATCCTGGTCTTCGCGTTTGCGTGCGCCGTCGTGCGCTTTGCGGCGATCGGCTGGGGCGTCGGGTCGCTTGCGGTGCTGGTGTTTGCCCAGCTCCTGCACGGAGCAACCTTCGGTGCCTACCATGCGGCGGCGATCGCGGCGGTGAACCAGTGGTTTCGCGGCAAGCTGCAGTCGCACGGGCAGGCCCTCTACGGAAGTATTTCCTTTGGTGCGGGAGGGATGCTGGGCGGGCTTGTGAGCGGATTTACGTGGGAAACCGTGGGGCCGGCGTGGACCTATACTCTGGGTTCGCTATTCGCGCTGGCAGGTCTCGCCTGGCTGATGCTGGGCTGGCGTAGCGGAGAGGAGTCGATGATGGACGGAGGGCTCGGATGATGTGTCGATTTGCGACGATGATGTCGGTTGCCGCGGCTGCGTGGCTCATGTCTGCCTGCCAGACGGTGCAGACGACCGGTGGCGGCGCCGTGGGCGTCGATCGCGGCCAGATGATGATGGTGTCGGCCGCGGAGGTCGAGCAGGCCTCCGGCAAGCAGTACCAGCAAGTGATGGGCGAGGCGCGCCAGAAGGGCGTGCTCAACCGCGATCCGGCGCAGCTGGCACGCGTGCGCGCAATCTCCAATCGCCTGATTCCCCAGTCCGCCGTGTTCCGCCGGGATGCCGCGCAGTGGCAATGGGAGGTCAATGTGATCCACACCGACGAGCTCAACGCATGGTGTATGGCGGGGGGCAAAATGGCGGTTTACTCCGGCCTCATCGATCAGCTGAAACTCACCGACGACGAGCTCGCTGCGGTAATGGGGCACGAGATCGCGCATGCCTTGAGGGAGCATTCGCGCGAGCAGATTTCGAAGGCAATGGTGACCAGCGTGGGGGCGTCCGTCGCGGGGGCGATCCTCGGCGTCGGACAGCTCGGTACGGATCTCATGGGCATGGTCGGCAAGGTGACCTTCGAGCTGCCGAATTCGCGCCTGCATGAAACAGAGGCCGATCGCATCGGCGTCGAGCTTGCCGCACGTGCGGGCTACGACCCGCGGGCCGCCGTCAGCCTGTGGGACAAGATGGCGTCACGCTCGAACGGCGGTCCGCCGCAGTGGCTTTCGACTCACCCCGGGCACGACACGAGGCGCAAGGATCTCGGCGAGTACGCCCAGCGGGTCATGCCGCTCTACGAGCAGGCGCGCCACTGAGGTCGGCGCCGCGAAGGTCCGGCCCGCCTATCCAGTCGGCGACGCGTGTGAAATAATCGAAGACCCTTTCCTTGTCTTTCCGCGGGATTTATTGGATGGAAGCCCAGACGCTGTACGAAAAGTTGTGGTCCAGTCATGTCGTCCACCAGGAGGCCGACGGTACTGCGCTCATTTATATCGACCGCCACCTGGTGCACGAGGTAACCAGCCCGCAGGCCTTCGAGGGCCTCAAGCTCGCCGGGCGCAAGCCGTGGCGCGTGAGTTCGATCGTCGCGACCGCCGACCACAACACACCGACCGATCACTGGGAACGGGGCATCGAGGATCCGGTTTCGCGCCAGCAGGTCGAAACGCTGGACGCCAACATCCGTGAGGTCGGCGCGCTGGCTTATTTCCCGTTCAAGGACTCGCGCCAGGGCATCGTTCATGTGATCGGGCCCGAGAATGGCGCGACGCTGCCCGGCATGACCGTCGTCTGTGGTGACTCGCACACCTCCACGCACGGTGCGTTCGCCTGTCTGGCGCACGGTATCGGCACCTCCGAGGTCGAGCATGTGATGGCGACGCAGTGCCTGCTGCAGAAGAAGTCGAAGACCATGCTGGTCAAGGTCGACGGCAAGCTCGGGCGTGGCGTGTACGCGAAGGACATCGCACTCGCCGTGATCGGCCGCATCGGTACTGCGGGCGGCACGGGTTATGCGATCGAATTCGGCGGCAGCGCGATCCGCGCGCTGACGATGGAAGGGCGCATGACCCTGTGCAACATGGCGATCGAAGCGGGCGCGCGTGCCGGTCTCGTCGGCGTCGATGACATCACGATCGACTACCTGCGCGGCAAGCCGTTCGCGCCCAAGGGCGAGCTCTTCGACAAGGCTGCAGCCTACTGGCGCACCCTGAAGTCGGACGAGGGCGCGCGCTTCGACCGCGTCGTCGAACTCGACGCCGCCGAGATCCTGCCGCAGGTCACCTGGGGCACCTCGCCCGAGATGGTCGAGACGGTGACCGGCCGCGTGCCGGATCCGGCGAAGATCGCCGATCCGGTCAAGCGCGAAGGCGTCGAGCGCGCGCTCAAGTACATGGGCCTTGCACCGAATACGGCGATCAGCGAGATCCCGGTGGATCAGGTGTTCATCGGGTCGTGCACGAATTCGCGCATCGAAGACCTGCGCGAAGCGGCGGCGGTCGCCAAGGGGCGGAAGAAGGCGGCGAGCGTCAAGCGCGTCCTGGTCGTTCCCGGTTCGGGCCTGGTGAAGCAACAGGCTGAAACTGAGGGCCTCGACAAGATCTTCATCGACGCGGGCTTCGAATGGCGCGAGCCGGGGTGCTCGATGTGCCTGGCGATGAACGCGGACCGTCTCGAACCGGGCGAGCATTGCGCCTCGACCTCGAACCGCAATTTCGAAGGGCGCCAGGGCGCGGGCGGCCGCACGCATCTCGTGAGCCCTGCGATGGCTGTCGCCGCGGCCGTGGCCGGGCACTTCGTGGATGTCCGCGAGCTTTCCTGAACTCATCCGGCGCGAGGCCGCGCCGACGACCGATATTGACACGGATGGCCGGGCCATCCAGAGGGTAGTGAAAGAATGAAACCGTTTACCACACTCGAAGCGCTGGCCGTGCCGCTCGATCGTGCGAACGTCGACACCGACGCGATCATCCCCAAGCAGTTCCTGAAGTCGATCAAGCGCAGCGGCTTCGGTCCGAACCTTTTCGACGAATGGCGTTACCTCGATCACGGCGAGCCGGGGCAGGATTGCAGCGGCCGTCCCGGGAATCCGGATTTCGTACTGAACAAGGCGCGCTACCAGGGCGCGCAGATCCTGCTCACCCGTGACAATTTCGGCTGCGGCAGCTCGCGCGAGCACGCGCCGTGGGCTCTCGAGGACTACGGCTTCCGTGTGCTGATCGGCACGAGTTTCGCCGACATCTTCTTCAACAACTGCTTCAAGAACGGGGTGTTGCCGATCGTGCTGCCGGCGGCGCAGGTCGACGAGCTCTTCCGTCAGTGCGAGGCGGCCGATGGCTACCGCCTCGTGGTCGATCTGGCGGCGCAGACGGTCACCCGTCCTGACGGCATGATCGTCAAGTTCGACGTCGATCCATTCCGCAAGGAATGTCTGCTTAACGGCTGGGACGACATCGGCCTGACGCTGCGCCACGCAGACAAGATCCGCGCTTTCGAGGAAAAGCGCCGCGCCGAGCACCCCTATTATTTCGCCTGAGCAGCGCTGCAAGGGCACCTGGAGAAACCTGCTGATGAAGATTTGTGTTCTGCCGGGCGACGGAATCGGTCCGGAAATCATGGCCGAAGCCGTCCGCGTGATCGACGCGCTGGACCTGAAGTTCGAACTCGAAGAGGGCCTGCTGGGCGGTGCCGCGGTCGATGCGACCGGCGATCCGTATCCGGAAGCGACGCGCAAGCTCGCGCGCGAGGCCGACGCCGTGCTGCTCGGTGCCGTCGGCGGCCCGAAGTGGGACAGCCTGCCGCGCGAGCAGCGCCCCGAGCGCGGCCTGCTGGGCATCCGCAAGGATCTGTGCCTGTTCGCCAACCTGCGTCCGGCGATCCTCTATCCCGAGCTCGCGAATGCCTCGACGCTCAAGCCCGAGGTCGTCTCGGGCCTCGACATCCTGATCGTGCGCGAACTCACCGGCGACATCTACTTCGGTCAGCCGCGCGGCATCGAGAACCGTAACGGCGAGCGCTACGGTTTCAACACCATGCACTACACCGAATCCGAGATCCGCCGCATCGGCCGCGTCGCCTTCGAGGCCGCCCGCAAGCGCAACAAACGCCTGTGCTCGGTCGACAAGATGAACGTGCTGGAAACCACGCAGCTGTGGCGTGACGTGATGACCGAGCTTTCGCCCGAGTATCCGGACGTCGAGCTCACCCACATGCTCGTGGACAACGCCGCGATGCAGCTTGTCCGTGCGCCCAAGCAGTTCGACGTGATGGTCACCGGCAACATGTTCGGCGACATCCTGTCCGACGAGGCGTCGATGCTCACCGGTTCGATCGGCATGCTGCCGTCGGCCTCGCTGGACGCGAACAACAAAGGGCTCTACGAGCCCTCGCACGGCTCGGCCCCGGACATCGCCGGCAAGGGGGTGGCGAACCCGCTCGCGACGATCCTGTCGGCGGCGATGATGCTGCGCTATACGTTCAATAACGAGGCCGCCGCTACCCGCGTCGAGACGGCCGTGAAGAAGGTCCTCGCTCAGGGATATCGCACCGGCGACATCTACGAGCCGGGTACGACGAAGGTGGGCACGAAGCAGATGGGCGACGCCGTGCTGGCGGCGCTCTGAGATTTCTGGCAATTCGAGGTATAGCAAATGAACAAGGTTGGTCTGGTCGGTTGGCGTGGCATGGTCGGTTCCGTGCTGATGCAGCGCATGGTCGAGGAGGGCGACTTCGCCCACATCGAGCCGGTGTATTTCTCGACGTCCGCGGCCGGCGGCAAGCCGCCCGCTTTCGGTGGCAAGGAAGCCTCGCTGCCGCTGCAGGATGCGTCGAACATCGACATGCTCAAGCAGATGGACATCGTGATCACCTGCCAGGGCGGCGACTACACCAAGTCCGTCTATCCGCAGCTGCGTGCCGCGGGCTGGAAGGGGCACTGGATCGACGCCGCGAGCGCCTTGCGCATGGAAGACAACGCGGTGATCATCCTCGATCCGGTCAACATGAATGTGATCAAGGATTCGCTCGTGAAGGGCGGCCGTGACTGGATCGGCGGCAACTGCACCGTCTCCCTGATGCTGATGGGCCTCGGCGGTCTTTTCCGGAACGACCTCGTCGAGTGGGTGTCGGCGATGACCTATCAGGCCGCCTCCGGCGCCGGCGCGCAGAACATGCGCGAGCTGCTTGCCCAGATGGGGGCGCTGCACGATGCAGTCAAGGCGGAACTGGCCGATCCCGCTTCCGCGATCCTCGATATCGACCGCAAGGTCGCCGCGACGATGCGCTCGTCCGATTTTCCGGTGAAGAATTTCCGCGGAGCCGCGCTCGCGGGCAGCCTGATCCCGTGGATCGATGTGCCGGTCGACAACGGCCAGTCGAAGGAGGAATGGAAGGGCGGTGCGGAGTGCAACAAGATCCTCGGCCGGCCCGCCTTCCGCAGCCCCGGCAGCATCCCCATCGACGGCCTGTGCGTACGCATCGGCGCGATGCGCTGCCATTCCCAGGGGCTCACGATCAAGCTGCGCAAGGACGTGCCGCTCGACGAGATCAGCGACATCATCGGGAAGGCCAACGACTGGGTGAAGGTCGTTCCCAACGAGCGGGAAATCTCGGAGCGCGAACTGACCCCGGCAGCCGTCACTGGCACCTTGGCGGTCCCCGTCGGCCGTCTGCACAAAATGGCGATGGGGCCCGAGTACCTCGGTGCCTTCACCGTTGGCGACCAGCTGCTTTGGGGGGCGGCCGAGCCCCTGCGCCGCATGCTGCGCATCGTTCTCGATCGCTGATCGTAGTGGCGTGAGGAAACGGCGTTTGCATCGCCGTTTCCTCGTGTCCTATGCCTTGGTCCTCAAGGCAGGATGACGGTATTTGCGGATTGGGAAATAGTCTTGGCAATTAAAGAATTGCTGCCAAGACTTAAACAAAATGTTAGATTGCCGAGGCATGACGGATGCCCGGCTGCGTCCGCGACGTCCATATTCCACGCAGTTTGGTACCCAGACTAGGGTGCGGATGATAAGACAATGATGAAGACATCGATCAAGGCTTCCCTGATCGCGACGGCGATCGCCATGTTCCCACTAGGCAGCAATGCCGCCGGACTCGGTTCGATCCATGTTTTCAGCGGCATCGGACAGCCGCTCAGGGCAGAGGTCGAGCTGAACGCGAGCAATGAGGAGCTACAGTCGCTTTCGGCGCGCGTTGCTCCCCTGGAAGCATTCCGTCAGGCGAGTCTTCAATATACCGCTGCGATATCGGGGCTGCGCTTCGCGGTAGAGCGCAGGGGTAGCCGCTCCGTTGTCAAGATCACCAGCGACAGGCCGTTTAACGATCCGTTCGTCGATCTCCTGATCGAGCTGAACTGGGCGTCCGGACGGCTGATGCGTGAATACACCTTCCTGCTCGATCCCGTGCCCGCAGGTGCTCCGGCTCCCGCCGTCGGGCGCGGAGCGGCGCCGGTCGCTGCGCCGCTTGCTGCGCCGGCTGCGTCAGTGCAGCGCAGGGCGCCGGTAGCGAATCAGGCGCCGGTTGCAGGCCAGGCGGCCGGGACCGGCGGCGAGCGCCATGAGATCAGGAAGGGCGATACGCTTCATCGTATCGCCGAGGCGAACCGGCCCGAAGGCGCCAGCCTCGATCAGATGCTCATCGCCCTGTTTCGGGAGAATCCCGAAGCTTTCGACGGGAACAACATCAACCGCCTGCGCACCGGTGCGATCGTGAACGTTCCGTCCGATGCGCGCGTTCGCGAGATCGATCCCGGTCAAGCGCGTCGCGAGGTGCAGGCCCAATCCGCGGACTTTGCCGCGTACCGCAGGAAGCTCGCCGGAGCGGTCGCCGCGCGGCCCGTGGCCGGTGAATCGGCTCCGTCGCGTAGTGATGCCGGCACGATCGTGCCGAAAGTCGACGAGCCTGCGCGCCCCGTAGCGGGCGATCAGGTCAAGGTTTCGGGTGCGCCGGCCGAGCCGGGGGCCGACAAGGCTCGCCTCGCCCGCCTTCAGGCGCTCGAGGAGGAACTCGTTGCGCGCGACAAGGCGCTCGAGGAAGCGAATAGTCGTGTCGCCGCCCTCGAGGCCAATGTCAAGCAGATGCAGGAATTGCTCAACCTGCGCAGCGAAAGCATGGCTCAGCTGCAGCAGCAAGCGACCGCCGCGCCGTCGGCTGCGGCGCAGGAGCCCGCCGCGGCGTCTTCCGCTCCGGCGCAGCAGCCCCCCGCGGCAGAGTCGCAGCAGGCGGCCCCGGTCCAGGAGCAGGCGCCCGTTCCTGCACCCGCGCCCAAGTCGGCGCCCGCTCCGGTGCAAGCGCCGGCGGCGGTCGAGGAGCCGGGCTTCGTTCAGAGCCTGCTCGGCGATCCGGCGGTCCTTGCCGGTGGTGGCGGCATTCTCGCGCTCCTCCTTGCATATGTCGGCATCAAGGCGCGACAGCGGCGCAGGCAGGATGAGGATCATGGGGTCGAATCCGTCGCGAGCGCCTTCCCGCCGCCGACCAATTCGGTCTTCGGAGCGACGGGGGGGCAGAGCGTCAACACGGGCGAGAGCAGCGTACTGCACACGGATTTCAGCCAGTCCGGTCTTTCGGCGATCGACACCGACGAAGGCGTCGATCCCGTTGCCGAGGCCGATGTGTATATGGCTTACGGGCGCGACGCGCAGGCCGAGGAGATTCTGCTCGATGCCCTGAAGACCGACACCACGCGGATGGCGATCTACGTCAAGCTGCTGGAGATCTACGCCCAGCGCAAGAATCTCAAGGCGTTCGAGAACACCGCGACGGATCTCTATTCGCGGACCGGCGGCGAGGGGGGGGATTGGGAGAAGGCTGCCGAGATGGGGCGTCGCCTCGATCCCGAGAATCCCCTGTATCGTGCCTCGGCGGCCAGCGGTATCCCGACTGCCGGTTTTGCAGCGGGTGCCACGGTCGCGGCGGGTCTCGCGGCGGCCACCCATTCAGGCGCTTCCGACACATCGTTCGCCGCGGCGGGGCCTGCCGTTCGCGAGTCGCCGTCGACCGAAATGCCGGTGGATGCCGGAATCGAGGCTTTGCCGGAGGTCGACGCGGGAGCGCTCGACTTCGATCTCGATGCCGGCCTCGATTTGGGTGCGGTCGCCGCAGCGGAGGCTCCCATGCCGCAACTCGATGCTGTTCCGCCCGCGGAGATCGCGGCGCAGCCTCTGGAGGCTGCAGCCTCATTCGATCTTGATGTCGGCGGGATAACAGGGGAGCCGGTCGAGACGGAGCCGGTTTCGCAGCCGGCTGCCGATCCGATGCTTGCGACCGTGATTGGGCAGGGGATGGACTTCGCGGCGGCAGACCAAGCCCTCGAATTCGATCTTGCGCCGGATCTCGATGTCGCCCCGGTGTCGGTGTCCGGCGAGGTCAGCCTCAACGAGACCGTGATTTCAGCCAATAGCGCGCCGGCCGCGAGCGGTAATGGATCGGCGGACGATCTAGAGAAGACGTCGTTCGACAGCAGTCTGCTGGACTTCGACTTCAATCTCGACGGCGGCGCCAACCAACCCGCTGCGAGTTCGCCGGGACTCGATCTCGCGGGCATCGATTTGAATCTGGAAGCAACTTCCTCGATGCCTTTGACGCCGGCGGCCGAGGCAGCGGAAATTCCTGACATCGGTGATGTTGTCGGGTCCGCGGGCGAAGCGTCTGCCGGCGGCCTGGCGCCTGACGCGGATGTGGTCGAAGAGGTCAATACCAAGCTCGAGCTGGCCCGCGCCTACGAGGAAATGGGCGATACGGAGGGGGCGCGCGAACTCGTTCAGGAGGTGTTGCGCGAGGGCTCGGCGGCGCAGCGGGAGGCGGCGGCCCGCCTGGCCGAGCGACTCGGTTAACGGTCGGGGTTGCAGGTCGCGCATTTCAAGGGGCCGCCGTCGGGCGGCCCGTTCATTTTCATGCACTCCGGATCCGTAATTGTGTTGTGGATGGCGTGCGTCGTCGTCCTGCAGGTCTTGTCGCCCGTGCCCCTGGCGGTTGCGGCAGGCTTGTGCGCGCTTGCCGGATGGCGGTTTGCGCCATCGCGTAGCCTCAAGTTGCTGCGGCGTGTGCGCTTTCTTGTTCTCGCGATACTCGTGCTGTTCGCCGGATTTACGCCGGGCGAGGCGCTCGTGCCGGCGCTTCCCGAATTCAGTCCGAGTCGCGAAGGGCTGGTGTTGGCTGCCGAACATGTGGGGCGGTTGGTCGCGGTCGTGCTGTGCGTGGCGTTGCTGCTGGAGGGGCTGCCGGTGTCGCGTCTTGTCGGCGGTCTGCATGCCCTGCTGCGCCCTCTGGGATGGCTCGGTCTCCCTACCGAGCGGCTGGCGGTACGCTTGATGCTCGTTCTACGCTACGTGGAATCGGCACCTGCGGCTGCGTGGCGCGACTGGCTCGAGGATGACGGTATCAATGGCAACGGCGCCGACAGGATCGTGATTGCCCGCGAAGCCCTTGCGTGGGGGGATCTGGCGGCTTTGCTACTGGCGCTGGGAGCGGCAGCGTTGTGGTTCGGAGTGACACGATGAGAATTGCTCTTGGCGTCGAATACGCCGGCGACGCCTTTCAGGGCTGGCAGAGCCAATCCCACGGGCAGACCGTGCAGGACCATCTCGAGGCAGCGCTCGGCGGCATGGCCGGTCACCCGGTGCGACTGCACTGCGCCGGGCGGACCGACGCCGGCGTCCATGCGACGGCGCAGGTGGTACATTTCGACACCCAATCCGTGCGCTCGCTGCATGGCTGGGTTCGCGGTACCAATGCCCGGATGAAAGGGCCGGTCGCGGTGCGCTGGGCGGTGGAAGTCGGCGAGGATTTTCATGCGCGCTTCTGCGCCGTTTCGCGCCGTTACCGCTACATCCTCTACAACTCGGCCGTGCGTCCTGCGCTCCTGGCCGGTCGCGTGGGATGGTTCCATCCGCCGCTCGATGAAGCGGCGATGGCGGAGGCCGCCCGTTCCCTCCTGGGCTGGCAGGACTTTTCGGCGTTCCGTGCCGCCGGATGCCAGGCGAAGTCGCCGATCAAACTGATGCACGAGGCGCAGGTGAGGCGCGACGGGGACTACATCGTCTTCGATTTCTGGGCGAATGCCTTCCTGCACCATATGGTGCGCAACCTGGTCGGGTCGCTGGTGTACGTCGGCAAGGGCTGTTTCCCGCCAGCGTGGATGTCCGAAGTGCTGCAGTCGCGCGACAGGAGCCGGGCAGCGATGACTTTCTCCCCGGACGGGCTGTATCTCGCGGGTGTCGAGTACCCCTCGCACTGGCCGCTGCCTGATGAAGGGCGTATCATCGCGCTCCCGCGTATCCCTTTCGTCTGAGTGTCCAGAACCCGAATCAAGATCTGTGGCCTGACCCGCGCCGAGGACGTGCATGCCGCCGTCGAGGCTGGCGCGGATGCGATCGGACTGGTCTTCTATCCGCCGAGCCCGCGTTTCGTCGCGTTCGAGCGTGCCGCGGAGCTGGCTGCGCTGGTGCCGCCGTTCGTCACGACGGTCGGTCTCTTCGTGAATCCGGATCCGGCGTACGTGCAGCAGGCGCTCGCACAGGTGCCGCTGCAGCTCCTGCAGTTTCACGGCGACGAGCCCGAAGGCCTGTGTGCGGCCTTCGGTCGCCCCTGGATCAAGGCCGCGCGAGTGCGCCCGGGGGTCGATCTGGTAGAATTCTCGGCTTCCCACCCGTCCGCTTCCGGATTGCTGCTCGACGCGTTTGTCGAAGGCTACGGCGGCGGAGGCAAGGTTTTCGATTGGTCCCTGATTCCCGAGCGCCTCGGGCGGCCGCTGATCCTTTCCGGTGGACTGGATCCCGATAACGTCGCCGAGGCAGTCCGCCGCGTAAGGCCGTGGGCTGTCGATGTGTCCAGCGGCGTGGAGTCGGGCAAGGGTATCAAGGATGCGGCACGGATTGCCGCGTTCGTCGCTGGAGTACGCAATGCAGACGGCTGACAAGCCATACCGGTTTCCTGATGCGCACGGCCATTTCGGGCCGTACGGCGGCGTGTTCGTCGCCGAGACGCTGATTCCTGCGCTGGACGAGCTCAACGCAGCCTACGAGGCGTGCCGGAACAACCCGGCCTTCGTGGCCGAGTTCGAATACGAGCTCAAACACTACGTCGGCCGGCCGAGCCCGATCTACCACGCGAAGCGCATGTCGGATGTGCTCGGCGGTGCGCAGATCTACCTCAAGCGCGAGGATCTGAATCACACCGGTGCGCACAAGGTGAACAACTGCATCGGACAGGCTCTCGTTGCGCGCTACATGGGCAAGCCGCGTGTGATCGCGGAGACCGGCGCCGGTCAGCACGGCGTCGCGACGGCGACGGTAGCGGCGCGCTACGGGATGGAGTGCGTGGTGTACATGGGCGCCGAGGACGTGAAGCGCCAGGCCGCCAACGTGTACCGCATGAAGCTTCTGGGGGCGAAGGTCGTTCCCGTGGAGTCGGGCTCCAGGACGCTGAAGGACGCGCTCAACGAAGCGATGCGCGACTGGGTCACGAACATCCACAATACTTTCTACATCATCGGCACGGTGGCCGGGCCGCATCCGTACCCGATGATGGTGCGCGACTTCCAGACTGTCATCGGCAAGGAATGCCTCGTGCAAATGCCGGAGATGACCGGTCGCCAGCCCGACTACGTGATCGCCTGCGTCGGCGGCGGGTCGAACGCGATGGGCATATTCCATCCCTACATCGACGTTGCGGGAGTCAGGCTGATCGGCGTGGAAGCATACGGCGAGGGGCTGGAGTCCGGGCGCCATGCGGCCAGCCTCACCGGCGGAACCCCCGGCGTGCTGCACGGCAACCGCACCTACCTGCTCCAGAGCGACGACGGCCAGATCATCGAAACCCACTCGATCTCGGCCGGTCTCGACTATCCGGGCGTAGGGCCGGAGCATGCCTGGCTCAAGGACAGCGACCGCGCGGAGTATGTCGGGGTCACCGACGAGGAGGCGCTGGCCGCTTTCCACAATCTGTGTCATCTCGAAGGCATCATCCCCGCGCTCGAGTCGTCCCACGCCCTCGCGTATGCCGCGAAGCTGGCGCCGACCCTGCCGCGCGACAAGATCCTGCTGGTCAATCTCTCCGGTCGCGGCGACAAGGACATGCACACTGTCGCCGAAAAGTCCGGCATCCAGTTCTGACTCCGCGGGCCTTCACGGGCCCGCGCATCCCGATACCGCTTATGTCCAGAATCCAGTCAGTTTTTCAGAGCCTGCAGGCCTCGGGGCGGCGGGCGCTGATCCCCTTCATCACCGCGGGCGACCCCGTTCCCGAACTCACCGTGCCGCTGATGCATGCGCTCGTCGATGGCGGGGCGGACATCATCGAGCTGGGCGTTCCGTTCTCCGATCCGATGGCGGACGGCCCGACCATCCAGCGCGCGTCCGAGCGCGCGCTCGCCAATGGGATGAGCCTGCGCAAGGTCCTCGCGCTGGTGTCCGACTTCCGTACGACGAATTCCGGTACGCCGGTCGTCCTGATGGGCTATGCGAACCCGATCGAGGCCATGGGCGTCGAGCGGTTCGTCGCCGCAGCCGGCGCTGCCGGCGTGGACGGGGTCCTCGTCGTCGATTACCCGCCCGAGGAGTGCGAAGCGTTTGCGCGCACGCTCAAGGCGGGCGGCATGGATCCGATCTTCCTGCTGGCACCGACTTCCACCGAACAGCGCATCCGTGAGGTCGCGACGATAGGCAGCGGCTACATCTATTACGTCTCGCTCAAAGGGGTGACCGGTTCGGGTGCCCTCGACTTCAACGATGTCGCCGCGCGCATGCCGCAGATCCGCCAAGGGGTCGGCATGCCCGTCGGCGTCGGCTTCGGCATCCGCGACGCCGAATCGGCCCGCCGTATCGGCGAAGTGGCCGATGCCGTCGTGATCGGCAGCCGCATCATCGAGGAAATCGAGAACAGTCCGCGCGATCAGGCGGTAGCCCGGGTAAAGAATTTCGTTGAGGGCGTGCGCGCCGCGCTCGACCAGATCCAAGGAGCTCCGCGATGAGTTGGCTTCAGAAACTGCTGCCGCCGAAGATCAAGCGTGCAGAGAGTGCAGCGCGCAAGTCGATTCCGGAAGGCCTGTGGAGCAAGTGCCCGGCGTGCGAGGCCGTCCTCTATCGCTCCGATCTCGAGAGCAATCAGAGTGTGTGTCCGAAGTGCGGTCACCACCAGCGCCTGCGCGCGCGGGCACGGCTCGACCTGCTGCTCGATGCGGAAGGGCGCTTCGAGATCGGTAACGAGGTCGTCCCGGTTGATCCGTTGAAATTCAAGGATTCGCGGCGCTATACGGAGCGTCTGTCGGCGGCGAACGACGATACCGGCGAAGCCGACGCAATGGTCGTGATGCAGGGCTCCATCCTGACCGTGCCGGTCGTGGTCGCCTGCTTCGAGTTCGATTTCCTCGGCGGATCGATGGGATCTGTCGTGGGTGAGCGCTTCGTGCGAGGCGCAAAGGCTGCGCTGGAGCAGCGCCTGCCTTTTATCTGCATCACCGCCACCGGCGGCGCCCGAATGCAGGAGGGGCTCTTCTCGCTGATGCAGATGGCCAAGACGACGGCTGCGATCACGCAGCTCGCCGAGCGCAAGCTGCCGTTCCTCACTATCCTCACCGATCCCACGATGGGGGGGGTATCTGCCAGCTTCGCTTTCATGGGCGACGTCGTGATTGCCGAACCGGGCGCCCTGATCGGTTTCGCGGGTCCGCGTGTGATCGAGCAGACCGTGCGTGAAACCCTGCCAGGGGGGTTTCAGCGCTCCGAATTCCTGCTCGAAAAAGGCGCGATCGACATGATCGTCGATCGGCGTGAAATGCGCTCGAAAGTCGCCGAACTTCTGACCCTACTCACGCGTCAGCCCGCCATTGGTGTTTGATTTCCGTTCCGCTTCATGCATCTTCCCGATTCCCTGAGCGGCTGGCTCGAGCTGCTCGAAAGCCGCCATGCGGTCCAGATCCAGCTTGGCCTGGATCGCGTATCCCGCGTGCGCGACGCGCTCGACGTGCGCAGCGATGCCGTGGTGATCACCGTCGGCGGCACCAACGGCAAGGGCTCGACCTGCGCGATGCTGGAGGCGATCCTGCTCGCTGCCGGATACCGCGTCGGCTGCTACACGTCCCCGCATTTGCTGCGTTACAACGAGCGCGTGCGCATCGACGGACGCGAAGTCGATGACCAGATGCTGGCCGACGCCTTTCGCGCAGTCGAGGAGGCGCGCGGCGAAACCCCGCTGACCTATTTCGAGCACGGTACGCTCGCCGCCTGTTGGGCATTTTCCAGTGCGCCGCTCGACGTCGTGATCCTCGAAGTCGGCCTCGGTGGGCGCCTCGATGCGGTAAATGCGATCGACTCCGACTGCGCGATCGTGACCGGCATCGCGCTGGACCACATGGATTGGCTGGGCGACACGCGGGAGAAGATCGGCTTCGAGAAGGCCGGCATCTTCCGCGCGGGGCGTCCGGCGATCTGTTCCGATCCGATGGCCCCCGCCACGCTGGTCGACCATGCACGCGCGATCGGCGCCGACCTGAAGCTGGTTGGCGAGGATTTCGGATTCAGCGGCGACCGTACCCAATGGACCTGGTGGAGCAAGGGCGGCGCGCGTCGAGGGGGGCTCGCTTATCCTGCCCTGCGCGGGGCCAACCAGCTCCTGAACGCGTCGGCAGTGCTGATGGCGCTCGAAATGCTGCGACAGCGGATCCCCGTGTCCATGCAGGCGGTCCGCCAGGGGCTGATGCTCGTCGAACTGCCCGGGCGATTCCAGGTGTTGCCGGGGCGGCCCTCGGTGGTGCTCGACGTCGCGCATAATCCGCAGGCCGCGGGCGTGCTGTCCGAGAACCTGTCCAACATGGGCTTTTTCCCGGAAACTTGGGCGGTCCTGGGCATGCTCGCGGACAAGGACGTCGAAGGTGTTGTGAAGCTGATCCAGGATCGCGTCGATCACTGGATGCTGGTGAGCCTCCCCGGGGCGCGCGGGCTTAGCGCCGAGCGTCTCGAGCAGCGCCTGCGCAGTGTCGGGGTGCGAGGCGATATCCAGCGATTCGAGAGCCCGGCGGAGGGCTATGCGGCCGCCCGGAAAACTGCAGGCGAGGGTGATAGAATTGTAGCCTTTGGCTCATTCCTGACGGTCGCGGATGTGCTGGCTTTCGCCCGCGCCGCTCGTCATTGAGGCTCCGCGTGACCGATAGCGACAACGTCGAACTCAAGAAGCGCGCCAGGCGCCGCTTGGTGGGAGCGGCTGCTCTGGCGCTGCTCGCAGCGATCATCCTCCCGATGGTGATGGATCAGGAGCCGAGTGCTCCGGCGCAGGATATCCAGGTCACGATTCCCGACCGCGAGGCCGACAACACCCTGTCGCGCCCCATTGCAGGGCGCTCGGCGCGAGATCCCGACCTGCAACTTGCGCCTCCGCCCGAGGAGCAGCCGCCTGCTTCAGGTTCCTCCGAGGTGCCAAGGCAGGAAGTCGCGGCAGGCGTGCCGCCTCCGCAACGCCCGGCTCCTGCCCCCGCCGCAACCGACGTACCAAGGGGCGCAGGACCGGCAAGCTCTGCGGTCGAGCCCCTCAAGACGGCGCCATCGCCGGCGGCGAAGATCGCCACAACCGACAGCGCTCGTGCCTTGGCCATTCTCGAAGGCAAACCCGCCGTGCCTTCCGCCTCCGCAGCGGCAAGCAGTTTCGTCGTCCAGATCGGCGCCTTTGGTGACGGCGGCAAGGCCGCGTCGATTGCGGCAGACCTGAAAAGGCGGGGTTTCGCAGCCTACACTGAAAAGGTCGGCGCGATGACGCGCGTGCGGGTCGGACCATTCGGCGGGCGCGATGATGCCGAAAAAGCTGCCCAGCGGGTCCGGGCGAGTGGATTGAGCGGTTCGGTCGTGCCGAAATGAGCACGCGCAGATTCCTGCGATGACGGTATTCGATTACGCATTCCTCGGAGTTCTCGCTTTGTCGGCGGCGATCGGCATGTGGCGCGGATTGGTAAGCGAGGTGATCGCGCTGCTCGCGTGGGCGGTTGCGCTCTTTGCAGCCTGGCGCTACGCCGGCGATGCGGCGGTGCTGTTCGGCGGCATGATCGTCGAACCGGCCTGGCGCCAGATCGCCGGATTTGCGCTGATCTTCGTCGCGGTGCTGATGCTTGCTGCCTTGTTGCGTTTCCTGCTGCGCGAGCTGCTCAAGGCGGTTGGGCTCGGCACTGCCGACCGGGTGTTCGGCGCGCTGTTCGGTGTCGCCCGCGGTATTGCCATCGCCGTCGCGGTGGTGCTGCTCGGCGGTCTGATCGGGATTGCGCGCGAACCATGGTGGTCCAACGCAATGTTCGCTCCTCCGCTGGAGACGGCGGTCATCGCTGCCAAACCGTGGCTGCCCGATGTGGTGGCTACAAAGATTCGATTCAGATAGGTGCTATTCCATGTGCGGAATCATTGGGGTCGTTGCAAAATCCCCGGTCAATCAGTTGCTCTATGACGGCCTGCAGGTGCTGCAGCACCGCGGACAGGATGCGGCAGGCATCGCCACGTCGGAGGGCGGGCGCTTCCTCATGCACAAGGGGCCCGGGCTCGTGCGCGACGTGTTCCGCACCCGCAACATGCGCAATCTGGTCGGCAATTGGGGTATCGGCCATGTCCGCTACCCGACCGCGGGGTCGGCGTGCAATCCGGCCGAAGCGCAGCCTTTCTACGTCAATTCGCCCTTCGGCCTGCTGCTGGCCCATAACGGCAACCTGACGAACTCCGAGGAACTGAAGCGCGAGATGTTCCTCTCCGACCTGCGCCACATCAACACCAACTCTGATTCCGAGGTGCTGCTGAACGTGCTCGCGCACGAACTGCAGGCTGCTGCCAAGGGCTTCAAGCTCGACGAGGACGCCGTCTTCCGCGCAGTGGCGGGCGTGCATCGCCGTTGCCGTGGTGCGTATGCGGTTGTGGTGATGATCGCCGGGTTCGGGTTGCTGGCCTTCCGTGATCCGTTCGGCATCCGTCCGCTCGTCGTGGGGCGCAACGATGTCAACGGCGGCCATGAATGGCTCGTCGCATCCGAGTCGGTCGCGATGGACGTGCTCGGGTTCAAGACGTTGCGTGACGTGGCGCCGGGCGAAGCGATTCTCATCGACACACAGGGCAATTTCCGCAGCCGCCAGTGTGCGGAGAAGACGGTCGAAGCGCCGTGCATGTTCGAGTTCGTGTATCTCGCGCGTCCGGACTCGGTGATCGACGGAGTGTCGGTTTACGAGTCGCGCGTGAAAATGGGTGAATTCCTCGCCGACAAGCTCAAGCGCGTCGTGCCCCACGCGGACATCGACGTCGTGATCCCCATCCCAGATTCCAGCCGTCCCTCTGCGATGGAGATGGCCCATCGGCTGAACCTCCCCTACCGCGAAGGGTTCGTGAAGAACCGCTACATCGGGCGCACTTTCATCATGCCCGGCCAGGCGACCCGGCGTAAGTCGGTGCGCCAGAAGCTCAACACCATCCCGCAGGAATTCAAGGGCAAGAAGGTACTGCTGGTCGACGACTCCATCGTCCGCGGTACCACCAGCCGCGAGATCGTCACCATGGCTCGCGACGCCGGCGCCGTGAAGGTGTACCTCGCGTCTGCAGCGCCGCCGGTTCGCTATGCGAACGTGTACGGCATCGACATGCCGACCCGCGCCGAACTGATCGCGGCCGATCGCAATGAGGAAGAGATCTGCCGGGTCATCGGAGCGGACGGACTGATCTATCAGGATATCGCCGATCTCAAGGCCGCCGTGCGGGCGGTCAATCCCGCGATCAAGTTCTTCGAGACGTCCTGTTTCGACGGCTCCTACATCACCGGCGACATCACGCCCGAATACCTGAACGGCGTCGAGAACCAGCGTGGCGAGACCAAGTCGGGCGACGATGGCGAAGGCGGGCAACTCGACCTGAACCTGGTCGCAAATCAGGACAACTGAGCAGGACAACTGAGCGGACATGAGCGAATACGAGTTCGACACCCTGGCGGTGCGCGCCGGCATCGCGCGCAGCCAGTTCAATGAACACAGCGAAGCCCTCTATCTCACTTCGAGCTTCGTCTTCGACAACGCCGCGCAGGCCGCGGCCCGCTTCTCCGGCGCGGACGAGGGCAACGTCTACGCGCGCTTCACGAATCCCACCGTGACGGCGATGCAGCAGCGCCTCGCCGCCCTCGAGGGCGGCGAAGCCTGCGTCGCTACCGCGTCGGGCATGTCCGCGATCCTGTCGCTCGCCATGGCGACGCTGCAGGCGGGTGACCACGTGGTCGCGTCGATGGGGCTTTTCGGGGCGACGCAGCAGCTCTTCGGGACGATCCTGGCGAAGTTCGGCATCGAGACGACCTTCGTGCCCGCGACCGACCCGGATGCCTATCGCGCTGCGATCAAGGCGCGCACGCGGCTCTTTTTCATCGAGACGCCCTCGAATCCCCTCACCGAGGTCATCGACATCGCCGCCGTGGCAGAGATCGCACATGCCTGCGGTGCGATCCTCGCCGTCGACAATTGTTTCTGCACCCCGGCGCTGCAGCGCCCGCTCGAAATGGGGGCCGACGTAGTCGTGCATTCCGCGACGAAGTACCTGGATGGCCAGGGGCGGGTGCTCGGTGGTGCGGTGGTTGGCAAGAAAGTCATCGTCGACGAAGTGTTGAAATTCCTGCGCACGGCAGGACCGTCGATTTCGCCCTTCAATGCGTGGGTGATCCTGAAGGGGCTGGAAACTCTGCGCATCCGCATGGAGGCACAGTCGGCGACCGCGATCGAACTCGCGCGCTGGCTCGAGCAGCAAGCGGGTGTCGAGAGGGTGTATTACCCCGGCCTCGCCTCCCATCCGCAGCACGAACTCGCGATGCGCCAGCAGAAGTCCGGCGGGGCGATCGTCAGCTTCGAGGTCGCCGGAGGGCGTGAGGGCGCATGGCGGGTCGTGGATTCGACGCGCATGATCTCGATCACCGCGAATCTTGGCGATGCCAAGACCACCATCACCCATCCGGCGTCCACGACGCATGGGCGCATCAGTGCCGAAGCGCGTGCTGCGGCAGGCATTACCGAGGGACTGCTGCGTATCGCTGTCGGCCTGGAGGCGGTCGAGGATTTGCGCGCGGATCTCGCACGCGGCCTGGCGGGCTGACAGGCGTCGCGGGGGCGGCGCGCTTGGCGCCCCCTTGTTACGCGCGAGAGTTTCTCAAGGGCCGGGGCGGAATTCTGTTCCGTCCCAAAGCAGCCAGTTCGCCGTTCCGCGCCAGTCGGAGAGAACCCAGCGCTCGCATGCCCGACCGTCCACTTGATGTACATGGCGTGCCGGTCGGTGCGTATGGCCATGGATGAGCGTCGGGTAGTCGTGGGCTCGCAGCAGGGCATCCACGGCTGCGGCGTTCACGTCCATGATGTCCAGAGTCTTTTCCTGCTTCGCCGTTTCGCTATGTCGACGCAGACCCTCGATCACCTGCTTGCGTTCTTCGAGGGGGCGTGCGAGAAATGCCCTCTGCCACTGGGGGGAACGGACCTGATGACGGAAAGCCTGATAGGCATGGTCATCGGTGCAGAGGCTGTCGCCATGGGTGATCAGCACCCGCCGGCCATCGAGATCGAGCACCGTGGGATCGGCAAGGATGGTCAGCCCCGCATGACGCGCGAAGTCTTCGCCCACGAGAAAATCGCGATTCCCTGCGACAAAGCCGATCCGCGTACCCCGCGCGGCGAGTGTCGCAAGGGCTTCTCCGATCTCGCGGTTCAGCGGGATGCCGCAATCGTCGTCGCCGGCCCAGTACTCGAACAGATCCCCGAGGATGTACAGGGCATCAACCCCGCGCGCCTGCCCTGCAAGCAGGCCGAGGAAAGCGCGGGTGTTGTCCGGACAGTGCTCCGAGAGGTGCAGATCCGCGATGAAGAGGGCCGACATGCGCGTAGGGGTGCTTGAAGCGGGTCGGCCCGTCGATATCAGACGATTTCGGCGCGTTCGATGATGACGTCCTCGACCGGCACGTCCTGGTGGAAGCCGCTCGAACCCGTACGCACCGCGCGGATGCTGTTTACGACGTCCATGCCTTCGGTGACGCGGCCGAACACGCAGTAGCCCCAGCCCTGGACGTCCGGTGCGCGGTAATTGAGGAAGTCGTTATCGACGACGTTGATGAAGAACTGGGCCGTGGCGGAGTGGGGCGCCTGGGTGCGGGCCATTGCGATCGTGCCCGTGAGGTTCTTCAGGCCGTTGTCGGCCTCGTTCTTGATCTGCTCGCCGGTGGGCTTCTGCTTCATGCCGGGCTCGAAACCGCCGCCCTGGATCATGAAGTTCTTGATCACGCGATGGAAGATGGTGTTGTCGTAGTGGCCCGCGCTGACGTAGTCGAGGAAGTTCTTGACCGTCTCGGGTGCCTTGTCGGCGTCGAGTTCGAGGGTGATCGTGCCGTGATTCGTATGAAGCTTGACTGCCATGTGGGGCTCCTTGGGGCTCGTTACTTGGTTTGACCGGTCTTGGCAGCCTCAATGAGGCGGACCGATTCGATGACTATCGGTTCGGCCGGGACGTTGGGCATGCCGCCAACGACACCGGTGCGCGTCTTGCCGATCTTCTGCACGACGTCCATGCCGCTCGTGACCTTGCCGAACACCGCATAGCCCCAGCCGTCGCGCGACGGGTAGTCGAGGAAGCTGTTGTCGATGAGGTTGATAAAGAACTGGGAGGTGGCGGAATGGGGGGCGGAGGTCCGTGCCATTGCGAGCGTGCCCGTTTCGTTGCGCAGGCCGTTCTTGGCTTCGTTCTCGATAGGTGCGCGTGTCGGCTTCTGGCTCATCGAGCCGTCGAAGCCTCCACCCTGGATCATGAAACCGTCGATGACGCGGTGAAAGATCGTGCCGTTGTAGTGGCCGCTCTTCGCATATTCGAGGAAGTTCTCGACCGACTTGGGCGCCTTGTCCGCAAATAGTTCGAGGAGGATCGTGCCCTGATTGGTGCGCATTTCGATGACGGGATTGGCGGCCTGTGCGACGGTGCAGCAGACGAAGAGGAACAGGCTTGCGAAAAAGCGTTTCATGTCGAGCTTCCGTTCGGGAGTGAAATTGTCGGACGGCCCTCAGGCCTTGCCCTCATAGACGATCTTCCATCGACCGCCTTCCTTGAGCCAGTACTGGCGCTTGCGGACACGGTCGGACAGGTCGTCGCTGCGGTAGTCCTGCTCGAAGGTCACGACCACGATGTCGTCTCGCCCGGGATTCCGGAACATGCTCAATTTGTCGAGGCGCACCTTGATCCATTGGCGGCTAGCCGCGACCTTGCGTTTCTGTTCCGACCATTCCGCGAAATTCTGGGTGTCGCTGCGGAAGTCCTTCGAATAATGCGAGAGGTAACGGCCCACCTCGCCGGCCTTTTCCCAGTCGCGGCGCCAGTCTTCGATCGCCAGTTGCAGGTTGCGGCGTTCGGCCTGCCAGTCGTCCAGCGACAGCCATTCGATGTCGTTGCTGATGATCACCGGCGTGAGTCCGGGCTGGACGAAGTTCGAAAGCTTGAGAAAATCCTGATTCGCAAGCGTGACGCAGCCTTCGGAAGACAGCGGCGGCCGGGCGTAGGTGTTGCTCGGGGTTCCGTGCAGCCAGATTCCGTGTCCGGTGCGTCCGAGCCGTCGGTCCCACTCGTTTGGGTAATTGATCGGGAAGGCGCCGATGCCGTATAGATCCGGCAGTTTTGCCTGCTCGATGAAGGAGGTCACTTCATACACGCCGAGCGGCGTCTTGTTGTCTCCCTCGACGCGCTTGTCCGTGCCGGCCTTGCCATGACTGATGTAGTAGTCGGCGACGAAGCGCGGCTTTCCGCCCTCGTTGGCATATACGTACAGACGTGCGCGTTTGGTGTCGACGACGACCGCAAAGCGCTGGTCCGGACCCATCTGCAGGAGATAGCGCGGGATGTAGGTCGCCGCCGCGGGACGCTCGCGATAGGCACGCAGCCTCGCAATGGCTTCATCGCGCAGTTCACTGACCCGTTCTGCGGGTGCCGGTGCATTGCCGAACGTCGAGATCGGCTTGGAGCGGGCCAGCAGCAGGTCGCCCTTGATCAGATGGGCAAGCCGGAAATTGGGGTAGGCGCGCAGCACCTCCTCGGTTCTTTCGAGTGCCGCGTCGAGCCGGTTCGCTTCGATTTCGGTGAAGACGTATTCGAGCGACGCATCCGGACCGGAATCGGAGATGCCACGCGGAGCCGGTGCGCCGGTCGCCACGAGTGGCAGAGTCGCCACGGCCAGGGTGGCGAGCAGTCGGGCGAACGGTTTCCGTCCGAGGGGCATTTCCGTCATCCTCCGACGCGTTCCTGGCGGATGCGCCACGAACCGTTACGCTTGACGAGTTCGAGCGTCTTGGTCGTGCTGGAAGTGAAGCCTGCAGACTCATAGTTCTGACGGAAACGTACCGTTGCCACTTCGCCGTCCACCTTCGCGTCGGGTTTCTCGATGTCGACGGCAATGCGGCCGGGTTTGCCCACGCGCTGTTCGCGCTCGTCTTCCCAAGCCTTGCGGGACACGCCGCCCGGGGTGCGGAACTCCTTGTCGTAGAAGCCGAGGTACGTCTTCACGTCTTTGCGCGACCACGCCTTGGCCCAGGCTTCGACCGTCTGCAGTGCTTCGCGCTCGGCGTTGGAACCGGCTGCCGCGACGGTTGCGGGTTCCGGCGCTGCAGGGCGGGGTGTGGGTGCCGCCGCAGGGGCGGGCGATGCCACCGGGGCCGTCGAGGCCGCCGCAGGGGCCGGCGCCGCGACAGGTGCCGCCGGCTTGGCCGCAGGGGCAGTCGTGGCGGCGGCCGGCGCGACCGGAGCCGGCGTGGATGGCGCGGGCGCGCCGGCGACTGCGGCCGGCGCTGCGGCCGGTGCAGGGACGGGGATTGCGGCCGGAGCCGAAGCTGCGGCGGTGCGCGACTGTCCCCCCTGTCCGGTGACACGGGTTCGCGAACCGGAGGACATCATCTCGCGGATCAGTGCGAGCTTGGACTGTGCAGCCGTGTTGGCCGAGTCGAGTTGCAGGGCCTTGTCGTAGGCCTGGCTCGCGAGGCGTGCGTAGACATCGCCGAGGTTCTCGTGGGCGGTCGCATAGCTCGGGTGGGTGCGGATCGCCATTTCCAGGGCCGCACGCGCCTTGTCGTACTGGCGCTGCTGGGCGTACAGCACGGCAAGGTTGTTGTAGGGCTCCGGCAGTTCGGGGAAATCCTCGGTGAGCTTCTGGAAAACCGCGACGGCTTCGTCCTGGCGGTTGAGCTCGGTGAGGGCGATTCCCTTGAGGAAGCGCGCCTGCGGTTCCTTGGCATTGCCCGCGAGCACCCGGTCGGCCATTGCCAGCGCCTGCGCATGCTGGCCCTGATTCACGAGCGATTGAATCTGGGCGACGTTGTCGGCCGCGTGCAGCAACGGAGCTGCGCCGAGGCCGACGATGAGGGCCATCACGGCCAGGGCGGAATTGGGTCGCATGTTCATTGTGTTAGAATTGCTCGGTTTCCGTTGATCCACGCGGATTTAACACGACATTCTATCAAATAACGGGAGTCGCATCACGGCGGGCCAGCGGACCCGGTGCGAAGGCTGCGGTCCTCACCGACGCTTTTCGGCTCGCCGTTCGACCGTGCGCGGAAATCTGTCCCGTCGAATGCTGTCTTTCTGTGCCGCCTTGCGGAAAATGCCATGCTTCAGATCCACAACACACTGACGCGAAAGAAAGAAATCTTCGTTCCGATCGAGCCCGGTAAGGTTCGGATGTATGTCTGCGGCATGACTGTGTATGATTTTTGCCATCTAGGTCATGCCCGCGTGATGGTTGTGTTCGACATGGTCGCGCGCTGGCTGCGGGCGAGCGGGTTCGGTCTTGAGTATGTCAGGAACATTACGGATATTGATGACAAAATCATTCGTCGTGCAGGTGAGAACGGGGAGTCGATCCGTTCGTTGACCGACCGCTTCATCGCGGCGATGCACGAGGATGCTGATGCGCTCGGCGTGATGCGACCCGACCACGAACCGCGTGCGACGGAGTACGTGGGACAGATGCAGTCGCTGATCGAGCGCTTGCGCCACAAGGGGCTCGCATACGTCGCCGAGAACCGCGACGTGTGCTACTCGGTGCGCAAGTTCGAGGGCTACGGCAAGCTGTCGGGCAAGTCGCTGGATGAGTTGCGTGCCGGTGAACGCGTGGAGATTGCGGGCGACAAGAACGATCCGCTCGATTTCGTGCTGTGGAAGCATGCGCGTACCGAGGAGCCGGCGGAGGTGAGGTGGGCCTCGCCGTGGGGTGAGGGGCGCCCCGGCTGGCATATCGAATGCTCCGCGATGAGCTCGGATTTGCTCGGCGAGCATTTCGACATCCACGGTGGCGGACAGGACCTGCAGTTCCCGCACCACGAAAACGAAATCGCGCAGTCGGAGGGGGCTCATGGCCACACCTTCGTGAACTACTGGATGCATAACGGCTTCGTTCGCGTCGATGACGAGAAGATGTCGAAGTCGCTCGGCAATTTCTTCACGATTCGGGACGTGCTGAAGAAGTACGACGCCGAGGTGGTGCGCTTCTTCATTCTGCGCGCCCACTATCGCAGCCCGCTCAATTACTCGGATGCGCATCTCGAGGATGCCCGCCAGTCGCTCACGCGCCTGTACACCGCGCTGCGCAACGTCGCGCCGGCGGATGCGCCGATCGACTGGGAGGAGGCGCACGCGCGGCGCTTCCGCGAGGCGATGGACGACGACTTCAATACCGCCGAGGCGGTCGCTGTGCTGTTCGATCTCGCGAACGACGCGAATCGCAACGGTTCCGCGGCCATGGCAGCGCAACTGAAGGGCTTGGGCGGAGTGCTCGGCCTGCTCGGCCGCGATCCGCTGGCCTTCCTTCAGCGCGGCACTTCGGAAGCGGGGAGTGACGAAGCTGGGGAGATCGAGGCGCTGATCGAGCAGCGCGTGCAGGCCAAGAAGGCGAGAAATTTCGCCGAGGCGGACCGGATTCGTGCCGACCTGCTGGCGCGGGGCATCGCGCTCGAGGACACGCCACACGGTACCTTGTGGCGGCGCGCGTAAGCACTTGAGGCGATTGCGCCCCGCGATGCGGGGGGCAATCGCCGGATTCAAACGGTGCCGGATCGGCCGCGGCGCCGGTTTTCCCCGGCGTGCGGCCGATCCGTGCGCGGCATCAGCCGCCGAAGAACTCCTTCACCTTGTCCATCCAGGACTTGGCCTTGGGGTTGTGGCGATCGGCATCGCCGCGCGACACTTCTTCGAATTCCCGCAGCAGTTCCTTCTGACGCTCGGTGAGGTTCACCGGCGTCTCGACGACGACATGGCACAGCAGGTCGCCGTGCGCTTGCGAGCGCACGTTGCGGATGCCTTTGCCGCGCAGGCGGAAGACCCGCCCGCTCTGTGTCTCTGCCGGGATCTTGAGGCGTGCCATGCCCTCGAGCGTCGGGATCTCGATCTCGCCGCCCAGCGCGGCGGTGGTGAAGCTGATCGGCATCTCGCAGTGCAGGTCGTCGTGTTCGCGCTGGAACACCGAGTGCTGGCGGATGTGGATCTCGACGTAGAGGTCGCCGGGGGGGCCGCCATTGACACCGGGCTCACCGTGGCCGGCGTGGCGCAGGCGCATGCCTTCGTCGATGCCGGCGGGAATTTTCACCTCCAGCGTCTTCTGGCGCTTCACGCGACCGGCACCGCCGCAGTCGCGGCAGGGGTCGGGGATGATGCGGCCCGTGCCGTGGCACTTCGGGCAGGTCTGCTGGATCGAGAAGAAGCCCTGCTGGATGCGCTCCTGGCCGGCGCCGCCGCAGGTGGGGCAGGGCTTGGGCTGGGTGCCCGGCTTTGCGCCGCTGCCGTGGCAGGTGTCGCACTCTTCCACGGTCGGGATGCGGATCGTTTTTTCCGCTCCGCGTGCGGCTTCTTCCAGCGAGATCTCGAGGTTGTAGCGCAGGTCCGCGCCGCGGTAGACATTCGAGCGACCGCGGCCTCCTCCTCCGCCGAAGATGTCGCCGAAGATGTCGGAGAATGCATCGGCGAAACCGTCGAAGCCCTGCCCACCGGGACCCGCTCCGGCCGAGGGGTCGACGCCGGCGTGGCCGTAGCGGTCGTAGGCGCCGCGTTTCTGCGCGTCGGAGAGGATCTCGTAGGCTTCCTTGGCCTCCTTGAACTTGTCCTCGGCGTCCTTGTTGTCCGGATTGCGGTCCGGATGGTGCTTCATGGCCAGCTTGCGGTAGGCCTTCTTGATTTCGTCGTCCGCGGCGTCGCGATTGACGCCCAGTACGTCGTAGTAATCCCGTTTCGTTGCCATTTCCTGTCGCTCAGGCTGGGGTGGCCGCGCGGGCCTCCCTGTCATGCAAAGGCCGAGCCTGCCGGAAAGACTGCTCCGGCGTCGGCTCGGCCATCATCTCGCCGCCCGGCGAGCGATCACTTCTTGTCTTTGACTTCGGTGAATTCGGCGTCCACGACGTCGGCGTCGGCCGCCTTCGAGCCCCCCGACGAGCCGCCTGCGCTGCCCGCAGCACCGGCTTCGGCGCCCTGGGTCTGGGCGTACATCTGTTCGCCGAGTTTCTGACTGGCCATCGCGAGCGCCTGGGTCTTGGCTTCGATCGTGGCCTTGTCGTTGCTCTTCAGCGACTCCTCGGCGTCCTTGATCGCGGCTTCGATCTTCCCCTTCTCGTCGGCATCGATCTTGTCGCCGTACTCGGTGAGCGACTTCTTCACCGAGTGCACCAGCGCGTCGCACTGGTTGCGCGCGTCGACCAGTTCGTGGGCCTTCTTGTCCTCTTCGGCGTGTGCAGCGGCGTCCTGCACCATGCGCTGGATCTCGTCGTCCGACAGGCCCGAGTTGGCCTGGATCTTGATCTTGTTTTCCTTGCCGGTGGCCTTGTCCTTGGCCGAGACGTGCAGGATGCCGTTCGCGTCGATGTCGAAGGTGACCTCAATCTGCGGCATGCCGCGCGGCGCCGGCGGGATGTCGGACAGGTTGAACTGGCCGAGGCTCTTGTTGCCGGCGGCCATCTCGCGCTCGCCTTGCAGGACATGGATGGTCACGGCGTTCTGGTTGTCGTCGGCCGTCGAGAACACCTGCGAGGCCTTGGTCGGGATCGTGGTGTTCTTCTGGATCAGCTTGGTCATGACGCCGCCCAGAGTCTCGATGCCCAGCGACAGCGGGGTGACATCGAGCAGCAGCACGTCCTTGACTTCGCCCTGCAGCACGCCACCCTGGATGGAGGCGCCGACCGCGACCGCTTCGTCCGGGTTCACGTCCTTGCGCGGATCCTTCGCGAAGAACTCCTTGACCTTCTCCTGCACCTTGGGCATGCGCGTCATGCCGCCGACGAGGATCACGTCGTCGATGTCGGAGACCTTCACGCCCGCGTCCTTGAGCGCGATACGGCACGGTTCGATCGTGCGCTGGACGAGGTCGTCCACCAGCGATTCGAATTTCGCGCGGGTGATCTTTATCGCAAGGTGCTTCGGGCCGGTCGCGTCGGCGGTGATGTAGGGCAGGTTCACTTCGGTCTGCTGCGACGAGGACAGCTCGATCTTGGCCTTTTCGGCCGCTTCCTTCAGGCGCTGCAGCGCGAGCACGTCGTTCTTGAGGTCGACGCCCTGTTCCTTCTTGAACTCGGTGACGATGTAGTCGATCAGGCGCTGGTCGAAGTCCTCGCCGCCGAGGAAGGTGTCGCCGTTGGTGGCGAGCACTTCGAACTGGTGTTCGCCGTCGATGTCGGCGATCTCAATGATCGAGATGTCGAAGGTGCCGCCGCCGAGGTCATACACGGCGATTTTCGAGTCGCCCGGCTTCTTGTCCATGCCGAAGGCGAGCGCGGCTGCAGTCGGTTCGTTGATGATGCGTTTGACTTCGAGGCCGGCGATGCGGCCGGCGTCCTTGGTCGCTTGGCGCTGGCTGTCGTTGAAGTACGCAGGGACGGTGATGACGGCTTCGGTGACTTCCTCGCCGAGGTAGTCCTCGGCAGTCTTCTTCATCTTGCGCAGCACTTCGGCCGAGACTTGCGGCGGGGCGATCTTCTTGCCCCGCACATCGACCCAAGCGTCGCCGTTGTCGGCCTTGCAGATGGTGAAGGGCATCAGGTCGATGTCCTTCTGCACTTCCTTTTCCTCGAAGCGGCGGCCGATGAGGCGCTTTACCGCGAACAGGGTGTTCCGCGCGTTCGTGACCGCCTGGCGCTTGGCCGGCGCGCCGACCAGGATCTCGCCGTCGTCCGCGTATGCGACGATCGAGGGGGTGGTGCGTGCGCCTTCGGAGTTTTCGATGACTTTGGGCTTGCCGCCTTCCATCACGGAAACGCAGCTGTTGGTGGTGCCCAGGTCGATGCCGATGATCTTGCCCATGTCAGTTCCTTTCGGTTGAGGGTGAGGCCGGGGAGGCGGGCGATTCGCTCCGCTCTGAGGGCCTCGGCTTGCCGTATTGCGTTGTCAGTTAGTTAGGGATGTCGTCGCCGATTTCAAGTGGCGGCCGAATTCAGGCGCTCTTGCCCTTGGAGACGGTCACCATTGCCGGACGCAGCACGCGCTCGTGCAGCAGGTAGCCCTTCTGCAGCACGCTCACCACAGTGTTCGGTTCGCCGTCGGCCTCGACCATCGCGATGGCCTGGTGACGGTTGGGGTCGAACTTGCTGCCGACCGGGTTTTCGTCGGTCACGCCGGCGCTCTGGAAGGCAGCGGCGAGTTGTTTCAGCGTCAGCTCGACGCCTTCACGCAGGCTTTCGATCGTCTGCTTGTCGGTCGCCAGGGCAGCCTCGAGGCTGTCCTTGACGGGCAGCATGGCATTCGCAAATTTTTCCGCCGCGAACTTCGAGGCCTTGGCAATGTCTTCCTGCGCGCGCCGCCGGATGTTCTCGGCCTCGGCCTTGGCCCGCAGCCAGGCATCATGATGTTCGGCAGCCTTCAGTTCGGCTTGGCGCAGCAATTCCTCGAGGCTGGGCATCGTGTCGCCCGCGGCCTCGGAGGCGGCGTCGTCCAGGGGCGCATCGCCGGATTGTTCAGCGGTGGCCTGCAGCAGCTCTTCGGGGGCCTCGGCGGAGGGCTTGTTTTCCTGCATGGGGTGGAACTCCCTGTGTTCGTTCGACGGGCGGGAGATGGGGGCGGGTGTTCCGGTTTCAAGGGCATGGTGACAAAAAGTTTGTCGGGTTGCCCATGCACCCCGCGTGTGTCAGGATTGAATTTCGCACGGGTTCCAAGGCCGCGCGAGATGCTGGGTCCGGATCACACATGAGCGAGATGCCGCTGACAATCGGGAAGTACCGCATCGTGAAGGAAGTGGGTCGCGGTGCGACGGCGATCGTCTATATGGCGGAGTCCGCCGATTGGCCGGTGCCGGTCGCCCTCAAGCTGATACGTTTCAACGACAAGTCGAAGGACGAGTCGAAGTGGAACCGACGGCTGCTGAAGCTGCTCAAGGCGGAAAAGGCTGTTTCGACGCGCCTCGATCATCCGCACATCATTCACGTGCACGACGTCGTGATCGAAGCGGAGCAGGCCTACGTCGTCATGGAGTATTTCCCCGGGGAGTCGCTGGAGCGCTATTGCAGCTTCGAGCACCTGCTGCCCGTCCATCGGGCAATCGGGATCGTGTTCAAATGCTGCATGGCGCTCGATTACGCCTATCGGCAGGGTATCGTCCATCGCGACATCAAGCCGGCGAACATCCTCGTCGATGACCAGGACAACGTCAAAATCACCGACTTCGGTCTCGCGCTGAACATCAGCAAGAAGGTCGAGTCGGACTCAACCTTCATCATGGGGGTCGGCTCGCCGGCCTACATGAGCCCGGAGCAGATCAAGGGCTATCCGCTCAATCAGAAGACCGACCTGTATTCGCTCGGGGTCGTGCTGTTCAATCTTCTCACCGGACGCCTGCCCTTCAGGGCGAGCAACCCTGCGCAGTTGATCTACAAGATCATCAATGCCGACCCGCCGCGTGTCTCGCAGCTCAATCCCGAGCTGCCCGAGCAGATAGATGCCGTGATCCGCAAGTCCCTCGAAAAGGATCTGTATTCCCGCTACAAGAACGGCGCCGAGTTTGCCAAGGAACTCTCGGCCGTGCGCTATCAGCTGGTCGACGACACCTATGTGCCGCCCGACACCAGCCGCTTCTCCTTGTTGCGCAAGCTGGCATTCTTCACCGAGTTCGATGATGTCGAGCTGTGGGAGGTGTTGCGCATTTCGGTGTGGCGCGTCGTCGATTGCGGGACCACGCTCATTCGCGAGGGCGACGCGGACCAGCGCTTCGGCATCGTCGTCGACGGCGAGGTCGAGGTGTCGGTCGATGGCCGCCGTGTGAGCCAACTCGGCGTGGGCGAGGTGTTCGGCGAGATCGCGTGGCTCGATGGCGTCAGACATCGTCACATGACGACGGTCACTTCGGTGAATTCGACGACCTATCTCGAGGTCAATCCTTCCGCATTGGCGCTCGCGACGGATGAACTGCGTGAGCTGTTCCGTGCGATGCTGGCGACGATCGCCGTCCGGCGCCTTGGCGAGGCGCTGCGCGAACTTTCGGCAAACGGCGAGCCGGCAATGGCCGGCAAGTTCACCGCCTCGGGGCTCGACCTGCAATTGGTCGAGGACTGAAGCGCCGGTTACGCCAGGCCTATACGCTCAGGGCGATCTGGCTGACGGTGCCAGCGGTGCCGTCGTCCCGCAGATAGAGGCTGGTCGAGCGCATTGCCAGACGGACGCGGGCATCCCCCTAGTCGGCGAGCGCGATATTGACGATCGAAGTGAGCAGGCTGTAGAGCAGGGCGCTCCAGAATGCGGTCCAGAAATCGGCGACATGCACGCCGCTGACGAGTCCCGCGACTCCCCAGAACAGGAATGCGTTGATGATCAGCGTGAACAGGCCGAGTGTCAGGACGGTGATCGGCAGCGTGATGAGGATCAGCAGCGGCCGGATCAGTGCATTGATCAGGCCGAGCAGCAGCGCGGTCACGAGCGCGGCCGTGTAGCTCTCCACCCGCAGGCCATCGATGATTTCGGGCAGGAGCATCAGTGCGAGCGCGTTCAGCAGCCAGCGCAGAGCGAGTTTGAGGGGCGGATTCATCGTCAGCACGTCGCTCCCGCAATGCGCGCGCGCTGGGCGCTGGCGGCGAGGTCCTGTGGGCCCGCGGGCGGGCGGGTCAGCCAGTTGCCGAGATTGTCGCGCACGATGTCGGTCAGCGCCTTGATCCAGTCGTCACGCTCGTTCAGGCACGGGATGTAGTGGAATTCCTTCCCGCCGCACGACAGGAACGCATGGCGGCATTCCATCGCGATCTCCTCGAGCGTCTCCAGGCAGTCCGCCGGAAAGCCCGGACACATCACGTCGACGCGTTCCGTGCCCTGGCGCGCCATCGCTTCGAGCGTTGGCTGGGTGTAGGGTTTGAGCCATTCGGCCTTGCCGAAGCGCGACTGGAAGGTCAGTTGCCAGCGGTCGTCCGTCAGCCCGAGTTCCCTGGCGAGCAGGCGTGCCGTAACGTGGCATTCGCAGTGATAGGGGTCGCCGAAGTCGAGCGATCGCCGCGGGATGCCATGGAAGCTCATGACCAGTTTGTCGCCCTCGCCATTCTTCATCCAGTGGTCGCGCACGCTCTGGGCGAGC
This sequence comes from Aromatoleum tolulyticum, assembly GCF_900156155.1. Taxonomy (GTDB): domain Bacteria; phylum Pseudomonadota; class Gammaproteobacteria; order Burkholderiales; family Rhodocyclaceae; genus Aromatoleum; species Aromatoleum tolulyticum. Next base: position 177,950 of record NZ_FTMD01000003.1, on the reverse strand, counting down.
GCCGCGATATAGCCCGGGTGGTCGTGGAAACTGCGCACGTAGCGGATTTCGGGCTGGTTGCGCCAGTGCGCGAAGCAGTTCGCGACTTCGTCCAGTACGCTTGCCGTCGTGCTGGCGGCATATTGCGGATACATCGGCACGATCAGGATGCGATTGCAGCCTTCAGCCTTCATTCGGTTCAGTACGTCCGGCACCGAGGGCGAACCGTAGCGCATCGCCCATTCAACCTGCAGCCCGGTGATGCCGCAATGGCCGAGGTAGCCGGCAAGCAGCTTCGTCTGCCGCTCGGTATGCACCGTCAGCGGTGACCCTTCGTCCATCCAGATCGTCGCGTATTTCGCCGCGGACTTCCGCGGGCGGGTGTTCAGGATGACGCCGTTGAGGATGGGCCACCAGACCGGGGCGGGGATCTCGACGACCCGCGGGTCGGACAGGAACTGCTTGAGGTATGGGCGAACGGCTGCGGCGGTGGGTGCCGCGGGGGAGCCGAGGTTGACGAGCAATACGCCTGTGCGTGCGACCGTGCCGTGTTTCCAGGCGGGTTCAGGCCAGTAACGGGCCATGCTGATCCTTGTGTGATTGCGGTGCGCCGTTCAGTTCGCGTTCGATAGTGCGTTCGAGAGCAGGCGAGCCGTGATGTCGACGATGGGAATCACGCGATCATAAGCCATGCGCGTCGGTCCGATCACGCCGACCGAGCCGACGATGCGGCCGTTGACTTCGTAACCGGCGGTCACGACGCTGCAGCCGTCGAGCTGCGCCAGTCCCGATTCGTCACCGATGAAGATCTGCACCCCCTGGGCGCGATTGGACAGGTCGAGGAGCTGGATGAGTCCGGTCTTCTGCTCGAACAGTTTGAACAGCTCGCGCAGCCGCGCCATGTTCGATGACAGGTCCTCGACGTCGAGCAGGTTGGTCTCACCCGACAGCACGTAGCGGGCGCTGTCGTCCTCTGCGGCGGCGCTGCCGGTTTCGACCGCCGCATTCATCAGCTCGCTCATGTCGCTGCGCAACTGCTTCAGTTCTGCCCGGATGCGCGTGCGAATATCGTCGAACCCGAGTCCGGCACAGTGTTCGGTGAGATAGTTCGCCGCTTCGACCAGCTCGGAGGGCGAGTATGAACGCCGCGTATGGATGATGCGGTTCTGCACGTCGCCTGCCGTCGTGACGATGATCAGCAGGATGCGGTTTTCCGACACGCTGATGAATTCGATCTGGCGGATCTTGATCAGGTCGCGATGCGGTGAAACGACGACTCCCGCAAACTGTGTCAGCTCGGACAGCAGGTGTGACGCGGAGCTGATCAGGCGCTGGGGCTGGTCGGGCTGCAGATGCCCCTTGAGTTCGCGCAACTGCGCCTGCTCCAGCGGCTGCACGGTCAGCAGCGAGTCGACGAAGAAGCGGTAGCCGAGTGCCGTCGGAATGCGGCCGGCCGAAGTGTGGGGGCTCGCGATGAAGCCCATCTCCTCGAGGTCGCTCATCACGTTGCGCACCGTTGCGGGCGAAAGTTCGAGGCCCGAATAACGCGACAGCGCACGCGAGCCCACCGGCTGCCCTTCCACGATGTAGCGTTCGATTAAGGTCTTGAGCAGGATCTGGGAGCGCGGGTCGAGCGGTTTCATGACGGTACGAGGTTATTTACCCGATTCTATGGAAGTGCCGGCGCCTCTGCCAAGGTTCTCGGCGATTGTGGTTTAATCCGTGGCATGAGCCACAGCTTTAATACCGTTGCCCTGATCGGCAAGTACCAGAGCCCGGACGTTGCTGGCGCGGTCCTTTCGATAGCCAGTTTCCTGCGTGAAAGGGGGCTGGCTGTATGGATCGAGCAGGGTACTGCAAGTTCCATCGGACTCGTCGGGGAATTCGCCACCGTGACCTATGACGAGATTGGCGCTCAGGCCGATCTTGCAGTGGTGCTCGGGGGGGACGGCACGATGCTGAATACCGCCCGCCGGTTGTCCGAACATGCCGTCCCGCTGGTCGGCATCAACCAGGGCAGGCTGGGCTTTCTGACCGACATCCCGCGCAAGGAGGCCTTGAGCAAGCTCGCCGAAATCCTCGACGGCCGCTACGTGGAAGAAGCGCGCACAATGCTCGACGCCGAAGTCGTCCGCGGCGGCCAGCGGGTGTTTCACACCCTCGCATTCAACGATGTCGTCGTGAACAAGGGCGATCTCGGACGCATGATCGAGTTCGATCTGTCGATCGACGGCGAATACGTGTACACGCAGCGTTCGGATGGCATGATCATCACGACCCCGACCGGATCCACCGCTTACGCGTTGTCCGCCAACGGGCCGATCCTGCACCCTACCGTCGGCGGTATCGCCCTCGTGCCTCTGTGTCCGCACGCCCTTACCGCGCGGCCGATCACGCTGCCAGACAGCTGCCGGATCGAGATCGAGCTGCTTTCTCCGCACGACGCACGCATCCACTTCGACGGCCAGACGCGTTTCGATGCGCATGCCGGCGACATCGTCCGGCTCACGCGTTCGCCCAAGGTGGTGCGTTTTATGCACCCCGAAGGCTACAGTTACTTCGCCATGCTGCGCGGAAAGCTCCACTGGAGCGCGACGCCGCGATTGCCCTGACTGGCCTCCCCTCCTTGAGTCTTCATCTGCGACGCCTATGCTCCGCCGCCTGACCATCCGTGATTTCGTGATCGTCGACCGCCTCGAACTCGAGTTCCGGACGGGCTTCGGGGCTCTTACCGGGGAGACGGGCGCGGGCAAGTCGATCCTGCTGGACGCACTAGGCCTCGCACTGGGTGGTCGTGCCGATGCCGGTGCGGTGCGCACCGGTCGCGACAAGGCCGATATCGCCGCCGAATTCGATCTTCCCGCAGATGGCGGCCTGTCGGGCTGGCTCGCCGCACAGGATCTGCCGGCCGATGAGGGTATGGCGATCCTGCGGCGCGTCGTCGAGGCGGGGGGGCGATCGCGTGCCTGGATCAACGGCGTGCCGGTGACGCAGGCGCAGTTGCGCGAGGCGGGGGACTGGCTCGCCGACATCCACGGCCAGCATGCGCATCATGCCCTGCTCAGGGGGGATGCCCAGCGTGCGCTGATCGATGCCCATGCCGGTGCCGGCGCCCTTGCGAGCGAGGTTGCAGAGCGCTTTCGCGGGTGGCAGCGCCTGGTCGAGCTGCGACGGACGGCGGAGCAGGATTCGGCCGCCTCCGAGCGCGAACGCGAATTGCTTGCGTGGCAGGTCGACGAGTTGCGCAACCTGGCGTTCGATGCCGGCGAGTGGTCCGAGATCAATCAGGAGCACGCTCGGCTGGCCCATGCGGCGGGCCTCATGGAAGGGGCGGACGAGGCCCTGGCAACGCTGGGCGAAGGGGAGGCGGCAGTGTCGTCCCTGCTGCGGCACATCAGCGTGCGCGTCGATGCGATGGCCGACATCGATCCGGGGCTGGGTGATGTGCGGGAGCTGCTCTCCGGAGCGGCGATCCAGGCGGACGAGGCGCTGCACGCGCTGCGCCGCTATCGCGACCGGCTGGATCTCGATCCGCAGCGCCTTGCCGAGATAGAGCGCCGCATCGGTGCCGTGACCGATCTCGCGCGCAAGTATCGAGTCGATCCCGAGGGCTTGCCGGCCTTGTTCGACGACTGGACGCGGAAGCTCGAGGAACTGGTCGCGCGCGCGGATCCCGTCCATCTTGCCGAGCAGGAGGCGCAGGCCAGGGCGGCGTACGAACAGGTAGCATCACGCCTCTCGGCGGCGCGTCGGCCGGCCGCCGAGCGTCTGTCGCGCGAGGTCAGCGAGGCAATGCAGGCGCTCGCGATGGCGGGTGGTCAGTTTGCCGTAGCACTCGAACCGTGCGCACCCTCGGTGCATGGCGTCGAGACCGTCGAGTTCCGTGTTGCGGCCAACCCGAGTCAGCCGTTGCGCCCCTTGGCCAAGGTCGCTTCGGGCGGCGAGCTGTCGCGTATCGGCCTGGCGATCCAGGTCATGACGAGCCGCGATTCCGCGACGCCTACACTGATTTTCGACGAAGTCGATGTCGGTATCGGCGGCGGTGTGGCCGAAATCGTCGGTAAGCTCCTGCATCGGCTGGGCCGGGAACGACAGGTGCTGTGCGTTACCCATCTTCCCCAGGTTGCCGCATGTGCCGACTGGCAATGGAACATTGCCAAATCGAACCGCGGCAACGAGGTCGTGAGTGCCGTCACGCCGCTCGAAACCGAAGGTCGTATCGAGGAGATCGCCCGCATGCTCGGGGGGGTCAATATCACGGACACCACGCGCCGCCATGCGGCGGAAATGCTTGGGGTGAACGCGGCTTCCTAGCCTCCGGGAGCCGTGCGGAGGGGGTCAGCTCCCCAGCTTGCGATTCGGGCAGTCCTTCCTGAGACAATCGACGTAGAGGTACAGCGCGTGTTCGCGGACCGCGAAACCGCGCTCCTGCGCGATCTGGTTCTGGCGCCGCTCGATTTCCGCGTCGAAGAACTCTTCCACCTTGCCGCACTGCACGCACACCAGATGGTCGTGATGGCCGCTTTCCTTCAGTTCGAAGACCGCCTTGCCGGACTCGAAATAGTGCCGCTCGAGCAGACCCGCCTGCTCGAACTGCGTCAGGACGCGGTAGACGGTGGCAAGTCCGATGTCCATGCCTTCCGCCATCAGCAGTCGATACACGTCCTCGGCGGTGAGGTGCCGCAGGTCCGACGTCTGGAACAGATCGAGGATCTTCAGACGCGGGTAGGTGGCCTTGAGGCCTATATTTTTAAGGTTTTGCGAATTCTCTGACATGGTCGCTCTGTTGGCTTGCAGTTCGCGCGGCAGCGTGGCTGCTGGCTACGTATGATATATTTTTTCGCCTTTGTCTGAAAAAGATACGCCGTTCGGCGCTAACGACCAAGATCTCCATCCATGCGTGTATTGATTCTTCCGGCGGTCGTCGCCGTCGCGGGCCTCGTGGCCGGTTGTTCCCTTACCTCCCTGACCGATCGGCTCAATCCCCATCGCGTCGATGTGCGCCAGGGCAATTACGTCGACCAGGAAATGGTCACGCGCCTCAAGAAGGGCATGACGCGGGAGCAGGTGCGCTTCGCCCTTGGCACGCCCCTCGTGACCGACGTCTTCCATGCCGATCGCTGGGACTACGTCTATACCTTCCGCCCCGGGCGCGGTGATGCTCAGCAGCGCGTCCTCAGCGTTTTCTTTGACGGCGACAAGCTCGATCGGGTTTCCGGCGACGTGCAGTCGGGTGATGCGCCAGCCGCTGCTGCGGCCGCGCAGACCGAGCGTGCCCGCGTGATCGAGATCTCGCCCGCAGCCGAGCAGTAAGACTTGTTTGCTCCGCTCACAGGATCTGTTTGAATGAATCCCTTACGTATTGCAATTGCAGGCGCGTCCGGCCGCATGGGGCGGATGCTGATCGAGGCCGTGCTGAACGACAGTGAGGTCGTCCTCGCGGCAGCCTTCGACAGGGCGGGTGCGCCTTTTGTCGGGCGCGATGCCGGTGAACTGGTCGGCAGCGCCTGCGGCGTCATGGTCACGGACGACGTCCGTGCCGCAATCGCCGCGGCCGATTGCGTGATCGATTTCACCCGTCCGGAAGGAACGCTCGTCCATCTCGGCATCGCGCGCGAACTCGGCAAGGCGATGGTGATCGGAACGACGGGTTTCTCCGCGGCGGAAAAGGAGACCATCGTCGCGGCGGCGAAAGAGATCCCCGTGGTGTTCGCTCCGAACATGGCCGTCGGCGTCAACGCCGTGTTCAAGCTTCTTCAGGTGGCCGCTCGTATCCTTGATGAAGGCTACGACGTGGAAGTCATCGAGGCGCATCATCGCTTCAAGGTCGACGCCCCCTCCGGCACGGCGCTGCGCATGGGCGAGGTCGTTGCGCGCGAACTCGGGCGGAATCTCGACGAGTGCGCGATCTACGGGCGCGAAGGCGTCACGGGTGAGCGCAAGCCCGAAACGATCGGGTTCTCCACGATCCGCGGTGGTGATGTCGTGGGCGACCATACCGTTCTCTTCGCCGGCATCGGCGAGCGCATCGAGATCACGCACAAATCCGGTAGCCGCATGCCCTACGCGCTGGGTTCCGTCCGCGCGGCGCGTTTCCTGGCCGGGCGAAAGAGCGGCCTGTTCGACATGCAGGACGTTCTCGGGCTTCGCTGAGTCGTCGCGATCGTCCTTCGCCGTCGTTGCCTCGGACGGCGCCAAACGATACAATTCAGCGGTTTAGACAAGCGGGATTGGCCGATCAGCGGCTCGTCCCGTTTTTTTCACGTTCGGGTAGGCCCGTTGTGCCTGTCCCTGTCTTTTCGGCTGAACTCAGGAGTTTGTCGTGACTGCTTCCCCGCCCGCCCTACTAGCACTCGCCGATGGGACGGTATTTTTCGGCAAGGGAATCGGTGCGGCCGGCAGCACGGTTGGTGAGGTGGTATTCAACACCTCGATGTCCGGTTATCAGGAAATCCTTACCGACCCGAGCTACTGCCGCCAGATCGTAACGCTGACTTATCCGCACATCGGGAATACCGGCGTGAATCGTGAGGACGTCGAGTCCGGGCGAGTCCACGCCGCCGGACTCGTCATTCGCGACCTTCCCATCTTTCCGTCCAACTTTCGCATGGACCAGACCCTCGACGCCTATCTCAAGGCCGAGAACGTGGTCGCCATCGCCGGCATCGATACTCGCAAGCTGACGCGCGTGCTGCGCGAGAAGGGGGCTCAGGCCGGCTGTATCGTCACCGCGGCCGACGGCGCATCGCTCAATGCGGAAGCCGCGATCGCTCAGGCGCGCGCCTTCCCCGGTCTCGCGGGCATGGACCTCGCAAAGGTCGTGAGTGCAGACCGCGCCGTCGAGTGGGCCGAGGGTGAATGGGTCCTTGGTTCCGGTTACCAGGTCGAACAGAAAACCCGCTTCCACGTCGTTGCCTATGACTTCGGCGTCAAGCGCAACATCCTGCGCATGCTGGCGAGCCGCGGCTGCAGGCTCACCGTCGTGCCCGCGCAGACACCCGCTGCGGAAGTGCTCGCCCTCAATCCGGACGGCATCTTCCTGTCGAACGGCCCCGGCGACCCCGAGCCCTGCGACTACGCGATTGCCGCCATTCGCGAATTCCTTGCTCGCGGCATCCCGACCTTCGGCATCTGCCTCGGTCATCAGCTCATGGCGCTCGCGTCCGGTGCGAAGACCGTGAAAATGAAGTTCGGCCATCATGGCGCGAACCACCCGGTGAAGGATCTCGATACCGGGCAGGTGCTCATCACCAGCCAGAACCACGGCTTTGCGGTCGACGCCGACACCCTTCCTGCGACCCTGCGTCCGACTCACGTCTCGCTGTTCGACGGCAGCCTCCAAGGCATGGAGCGCACGGACGTGCCGGCGTTCTGCTTCCAGGGGCACCCCGAGGCGAGCCCCGGCCCGCACGACGTCGCCTACCTGTTCGACCGCTTCATCAAGCTGCTCGAAGCGCGCAAATGATTCGCAAGCGGCAGCCCGCGCTGCCGCTCCCCAACGCAAGACCGAGGTTAGGCAATGCCTAAGCGCACAGACATTCAAAGCATTCTCATCATCGGCGCCGGCCCGATCATCATCGGCCAGGCGTGCGAATTCGACTATTCCGGCGCCCAGGCCTGCAAGGCGCTGCGCGAGGAAGGCTACAAGGTCGTCCTCGTCAACTCGAACCCGGCCACGATCATGACCGATCCGGGTACGGCCGATGTTACCTACATCGAACCGATCACCTGGCAGGTCGTCGAGCGCATCATCGAGAAGGAGCGCCCGGACGCGCTGCTGCCGACCATGGGTGGCCAGACCGCGCTGAACTGCGCGCTCGATCTCGCCCGCAACGGCGTGCTCGAGAAGTACGGCGTCGAACTGATCGGCGCCTCGCGCGAAGCCATCGACAAGGCCGAGGACCGCCTGAAGTTCAAGGACGCCATGACCAAGATAGGCCTTGGCTCCGCACGCTCCGGCATCGCCCACAGCATGGAAGAGGCGCTGCAGGTCCAGGGCGGCATCGGCTTCCCGGTCATCATCCGCCCGTCCTTCACGCTTGGCGGCACCGGCGGTGGCATCGCCTACAACATGGAAGAGTTCGACGAGATCTGCAAGCGCGGTCTCGAGGCGAGCCCGACCAATGAACTGCTGATTGAAGAGTCGCTGATCGGCTGGAAGGAATACGAGATGGAAGTCGTCCGCGACCGCGCGGACAACTGCATCATCGTCTGCTCGATCGAAAACCTCGACCCGATGGGCGTGCATACCGGCGACTCGATCACCGTCGCACCGTCGCAGACGCTTACCGACAAGGAATACCAGATCCTGCGCAACGCCTCGATCGCCGTGCTGCGCGAGATCGGCGTTGATACCGGCGGTTCGAACGTGCAGTTCGCGATCAACCCCAAGGACGGTCGCATGATCGTCATCGAGATGAACCCCCGCGTGTCGCGTTCGTCGGCGCTCGCCTCGAAGGCTACCGGCTTCCCGATCGCGAAGGTCGCGGCGAAGCTCGCCGTCGGCTACACGCTCGACGAACTCAAGAACGACATCACCGGCGGTGCGACGCCGGCCTCGTTCGAGCCCTCGATCGACTACGTCGTCACCAAGATCCCGCGCTTCGCCTTCGAGAAATTCCCCCAGGCGAACGACCGTCTCACCACGCAGATGAAGTCGGTCGGTGAAGTCATGGCGATGGGCCGCACCTTCCAGGAGTCCTTCCAGAAGGCCCTGCGCGGACTGGAAGTGGGTGTCTATGGCCTCGACGAGGTCGAGACCGATCGTGCCGACCTCGAGCACGAACTCGCGAATCCCGGTGCCCAGCGCATCTGGTACGTCGGCCAGGCTTTCCGCGAGGGCTATACGCAGGAGCAGGTGTTCAACCTGACCAAGATCGATCCCTGGTTCCTCGCCCAGATCGAGGATATCGTCCTGACCGAGAAGGCCATCACCGGTCGCTCGCTGAAGGCGATCCAGGCACCCGAACTGCGCGAGCTCAAGCGCAAGGGCTTCTCCGATCGCCGCATTGCAAAGCTGCTCGGCGTGGATGAAACCGCCGTGCGCCTGCACCGTCACGCCAGCGGCGTGCGGCCGGTGTTCAAGCGCGTCGACACCTGTGCAGCAGAATTCGCGACCTCGACCGCCTACATGTACTCCTCCTATGAGGACGAGTGCGAAGCGCGTCCGACCGACAAGAAAAAGATCATGGTCCTCGGTGGCGGCCCCAATCGCATCGGCCAGGGCATCGAGTTCGACTACTGCTGCGTCCACGCCGCGCTCGCCCTGCGCGAAGACGGTTACGAGACCATTATGGTCAACTGCAACCCCGAGACCGTCTCGACCGACTACGATACTTCCGATCGTCTGTATTTCGAGCCGATCACCCTCGAGGACATCCTCGAGATCGTGCATATCGAGAAGCCCGTCGGCGTCATCGTCCAGTTCGGCGGCCAGACGCCGCTCAAGCGTGCGCAGGCGCTGGAAGAAAACGGCGTGCCCATCATCGGCACGAGCCCGGACATGATCGACGCGGCCGAAGACCGCGAGCGCTTCCAGAAGCTGCTCAACGACCTCGGCCTCAAGCAGCCGCCCAACCGTACCGCCCGTACGCCCGAGGCGGCCGTGCGGCTCGCTGCAGAAATCGGCTACCCGCTGGTCGTGCGTCCGAGCTACGTGCTCGGCGGCCGCGCGATGGAAATCGTGCATGAGCAGAAGGATCTCGAGCGCTACATGCGCGAGGCCGTGAAAGTCTCCAACGAGTCGCCCGTGCTGCTCGATCGCTTCCTCAACGATGCCACCGAAGTGGACGTCGACGCGCTGTCCGATGGCGAGCAGATCATTATCGGCGGCATCATGGAGCACATCGAACAGGCGGGTGTGCACTCCGGTGACTCGGCATGTTCTCTGCCTCCGTACACGCTGTCCGCGAAACTGCAGGACGAACTGCGCCGCCAGACCGAGGCGATGGCGCGCGCGCTCAACGTCTGCGGTCTCATGAACGTCCAGTTCGCCATCCAGGGGGAAGGTGACGATGCGACCGTCTACGTCCTCGAAGTGAACCCGCGTGCGTCGCGCACCGTGCCCTTCGTCTCCAAAGCCTGCGGGCTGCAGCTCGCGAAGGTCGCCGCCCGCTGCATGGCGGGGCAGAGCCTCGTAAGTCAGGGGGTCACCAGCGAAATCGTTCCGCCGTACTACTCGGTCAAGGAAGCCGTGTTCCCATTCGTCAAGTTCCCGGGGGTGGATACCATCCTCGGGCCCGAGATGAAGTCCACGGGCGAAGTCATGGGGGTCGGTCGCAGTTTCGCGGAAGCGTTCGTCAAGTCGCAGCTTGCCGCGGGCGTGCGTCTGCCGCAATCGGGCACGGCCTTCATCAGCGTGAAGCCGACCGACCGCGGTGGCGCCGTTGCAGTCGCGCGTGAGCTGCACGACCTCGGTTTCCGTATCGTCGCCACGCGTGGCACGGCTTCGGCGATCGATGCAGCGGGAATTCCCGTGAACGTCGTCAACAAGGTCACCGAAGGACGTCCGCACATCGTGGACATGATCAAGAACAACGAAGTCAGCATGGTCATCAATACCGTCGAGGAAAAGCGCCAGGCGATCGTCGACTCGCGTTCCATTCGTACGAGCGCGCTCGCAGCGAAGCTCACGGTGTTTACGACCATCGAGGGTGCCCGCGCCGCCTGCATGGGCATGCGCCACCTCGAAGGGCTCGAGGTCTACGGCCTGCAGTCCCTGCACGCGGAACTGAACAAGCAATCATGAACAAGACTCCCCTTACCGTGAACGGTGCGGAAAAACTCCGCATCGAACTGCACCGCCTCAAGACCGTCGATCGTCCCAGCGTGATTGCAGCGATCGCCGAAGCGCGCTCGCACGGCGATCTTTCCGAAAACGCGGAATACGACGCTGCGAAGGAGCGTCAGGGCTTCATCGAGGGTCGGATCAAGGAAGTCGAGGGAAAGATCGCGAATGCGCAGATCATCGATCCGCGCCTTCTCGATGCCGACGGGCGCTGTGTGTTCGGTGCGACCGTGAACCTCGAGGACATGGAGTCCGGGCAGGCAGTCACCTACCAGATCGTCGGCGAAGACGAGGCCGACATAAAGGAGAACAAGATTTCCATCAGCTCTCCTATCGCGCGCGCCTTGATCGGCAAGTACGCCGGCGACATCGCCGAGGTGCAGGCCCCGGGCGGCGTGCGCGAGTACGAGATCATCGAAGTACGCTACATCTGAAAGCAGACGGGCCGGGGGTTGGGCTTCGGCCCGTTGTGCGATTCCGCAAGGGGCCGCATCTGCCCCCGGCGCAATCGGGTGATCACTTGTTGCCGAGCGGCCCCGACTTGCGAACGAGGTTTCTGGTGCGCTTCTCCGCCAGCCGCCTCTTGTCCGACGCGGCCTTGATGAGCGCGGTGCGCCGCGCGGCGGCAGCGAACGCGCGGGCCGACTTGGCCTTCGCGGCGCCCGGCACGTTCACCGCGGTAGCGGCCTTCGGCGTTGCGGCTGCTTGTTCTTCGCGACGTTCGCGCCACACGACCAGGATCGTGCCGATGTGTTGCACCGGGGCTGCGTCGAGCTCCGCGCAGATTGCCTGCATCAGTGCATCACGGTCGGTGCGCTCGGTACCATGAACCTTGATCTTGATAAGCTCGTGTGCCTGCAGGGAACGGTCGATCTCGCCCAGGACGGTCGGCGTGAGCCCGTTGCCCGCAACGCTGACAACAGGGTTCAGATGGTGGGCCGCGGCCCGCAATTCGCGGCGGCGGGCAGGGGATAGGTCGATCATTGTTTTCTCAAATCTTTCAGGGGCATGGATTCTACTCCCATGACTAGGACCAAGACCAGCAAGGCATGGATGCACGAGCACGTGAACGACTCCTACGTGCAGCGTGCGAAGAGCGAAGGCTACCGCTCGCGTGCCGCATACAAGCTGATGGAGATCGATGACAAGGACCATCTCCTGCGACCGGGCATGGTCGTCGTCGACCTCGGCGCGGCTCCGGGTTCCTGGACGCAGATCGCGTTGCAGCGCGTCGGCAGGGCCGGGCGGGTATTTGCGCTCGACCTGCTTCCCGTCGAGCCGTTGTCTGGCATGGAGTTCATCCAGGGCGACTTTCAGGAGGATTCCGTGCTGGCCGAACTCGAAAGCCGACTCGCGGGTGAGCCGGTAGACCTTGTACTTTCGGACATGGCCCCCAATATGTCCGGTATCGACACGGTGGATCAGGCGCGTTCCATCCATCTCGGCGAACTGGCCCTCGATTTCGCGGCACGGCATCTGAAACCCGGCGGAAACTTTCTTATCAAGGTGTTTCAGGGCGCCGGGTTCATGGAGTTCCGTAGCGAGATCCAGCGCCATTTCGCTTCGCTTCAGGTGCGCAAGCCGAAGGCCTCGCGAGACCGCAGCGCCGAAGTGTATCTCCTGGGTCTGAGGCGCAAGCCCGACTGAGCCGAGCCTTCCGCGTCGATTGTCTGTTTCGATCGTGACCATTGGTTTACGCAGCGGAACGTTCGCCACTAGAATGGGTCAATGTTTCGCTGCCCCCATGGGCTCATAAGGAAAGAAGTTGAATAATCTCTTCAAGAATCTCGCGATCTGGATGGTCATCGGCGTCGTCCTGATGACGGTGTTCAACCAGTTCAATTCGCGTCAGGTTTCTACCAACACGATGGAATATTCCCAATTCCTCGAGGAGGCGAAGGCCGGGCGCATCGCGAAGGCGACGGTCGACGGCCGGCTCGTGCGTGCAACTACGCAGGAAGGCCGCCAGATCACGGTTTACACGCCCGGCGTGCAGGATATCTGGATGGTGTCGGACCTGATCCGCGCGGGCGTTGCCGTCAATGCGACCAAGCCCGAGGAAGAGCAGTCCTTCCTGATGAGCATCTTCGTGTCCTGGTTCCCGATGCTCCTGCTCATCGGCGTATGGGTGTTCTTCATGCGCCAGATGCAGGGGGGTGGCCGCGGCGGCGCGTTCTCGTTCGGAAAGTCGAAGGCCCGCATGCTCGACGAGTCGGCGAACTCGCTGAGCTTCGCCGACGTCGCCGGCTGTGATGAGGCCAAGGAAGAGGTATCGGAACTCGTCGACTTCCTCCGGGATCCGTCCAAGTTCCAGAAGCTCGGCGGCCACATCCCCAAGGGCGTCCTGATGGTCGGATCCCCCGGTACCGGCAAGACGCTGCTCGCGAAGGCCATCGCCGGCGAGGCAAAGGTTCCCTTCTTCTCGATCTCCGGTTCGGATTTCGTCGAAATGTTCGTCGGCGTCGGTGCGGCGCGTGTGCGCGACATGTTCGAGCAGGCCAAGAAGCACGCCCCGTGCATCATCTTCATCGACGAGATCGATGCGGTCGGTCGGCAGCGCGGCGCCGGTATGGGCGGCGGCAACGACGAGCGTGAACAGACGCTTAACCAGTTGCTGGTCGAAATGGACGGCTTCGAGGGGCAGACCGGCGTGATCGTGATCGCCGCCACCAACCGGCCCGATGTGCTTGATCCGGCCCTGCTTCGTCCCGGGCGCTTCGACCGCCAGGTCGTCGTGCCGCTCCCGGATATCCGTGGCCGCGAGCAGATCCTCAAGGTGCACATGCGCAAGGTTCCGATCGCGCCGGACGTCGAGCCGGTCGTCCTTGCCCGCGGCACGCCCGGCTTCTCCGGTGCCGACCTTGCAAACCTCGTCAATGAGGCAGCTCTTTTCGCTGCGCGCGGCAGCAAGCGTCTGGTTGACATGGAAGACTTCGAGCGCGCCAAGGACAAGATCATGATGGGCTCGGAGCGCCGCTCGATGGTCATGCCGGAAGAAGAGCGCCGCAACACCGCCTACCACGAGTCAGGTCACGCAGTGGTCGCCAAGCTGCTCGACAAGACCGATCCGGTGCATAAGGTCACGATTATTCCGCGTGGCCGCGCCTTGGGTGTGACGATGCAGCTGCCTGAGACCGATCGCTACAGCCAGGACCGCGAGCGCCTGTTGCAGACGATCGCCGTGCTGTTCGGGGGGCGGATCTGCGAAGAGATCTTCATGAAGCAGATGACTACCGGAGCGTCGAACGACTTCCAGCGCGCTACAGATCTCGCGCGGCGGATGGTGACCCAGTGGGGTATGTCTGACAACCTCGGCCCGATGGTATACGGTGAGGAAGAGGGCGAAATCTTTCTCGGCAGGCAGGTCACCACTCACCGTAACGTATCGGAAGCCACGATGCAGAAGGTGGATGCCGAAATCCGTCGCATCATCGATCAGCAGTACGCTCTGGCACGCCGCCTGATCGAGGAAAACAGCGACAAGATCGAGGCGATGACGAAGGCGCTCCTCGAATGGGAAACCCTGGATGCGGACCAGATCAGCGACATCATGGCGGGTCAGCCTCCGCGCGCGCCGAAGCCCACTTCGCAGGCGATCCGGCGATCGCGGGACGACGACGCGCCTGGTGCGGCGCCGACTGCGGCAGCGCCCGTCGCCTGATCCGATCGGGCCTTGACGCACCCCTAATTGGGCCGACGAGAGTCGGCCCGATTCTTTTTCAGGAGAAAGAACACATGGCGGTTCTCAAGTGCGGCCGGTTCGACATCGATCTCGACCGCCCGCGCATCATGGCCATCATTAACACCACGCCCGATTCGTTCAGCGGAGATGGGCTCGGGCACGACATCGATGCTGCCCTGCGGCGCTGCGAAAATGCAGTCGCGGCCGGCGCGCATATCCTCGATATCGGGGGTGAATCGACTCGTCCGGGGTCCGACTCCGTCTCCGAGCAGGAGGAGCTAGATCGGGTCATTCCCCTTGTCGAGCGCTTGGCTGATTGGCCGGTTCCCGTGTCCATCGATACGGTAAAGCCCGCAGTCATGCGTGCATCCCTGGCCGCGGGGGCGAGCCTGATCAACGACATCAACGGTTTTCGCGCGCCCGGAGCGATCGAGGCTGTGAGCGGATCCGATGCCGCGCTGTGCGTCATGCACATGCAGGGCGAACCCCGCAGCATGCAGGCCGCTCCCCGCTACGAGGATGTGGTAACCGACGTGATGGATTTTCTCGCTCGGCAGGTGCGCGCGCTGGAGGCTCACGGGGCCGCCAGGGGGCGCATCCTTCTTGATCCCGGCTTTGGCTTCGGCAAGACGCTTGAGCACAATCTAGCCATGATGCGTGCGCTCGACCGCTTCCTCGGGACGGGATATCCGCTGCTCATCGGCGTGTCGCGCAAGTCGATGTTGGGTGCCATTACCGGACGTTCCGTTGGGGATCGGACCGTGGCAAGCGTCGCCGCTGCCCTGATTGCCATCGAGCGCGGGGCGCGCATCGTCCGCGTTCATGACGTGGCGCAGACGCGCGACGCCGTTGCCGTCTGGGAGGCGGTACGGTTCGGAACTTCCTGATTGGCAGCTGTCTCCGCGACCGCTGCGGATGCGATAATTCGCCTTTTGCAATCGGAAGCAGTCATGGCGCGCAAATATTTCGGTACCGACGGAGTTCGCGGCAAAGTAGGCGAATCCGTGATCACGCCCGACTTCGTGATGCGCCTGGGCTACGCCGCAGGCGTCACGATCGTCGGGCGGGAGCAACTGCCACGCGGCGAGCGGCCGGCGGTGCTGATCGGTAAGGACACCCGTATTTCCGGCTACATGCTCGAGGCTGCCCTGGAGGCGGGTCTTGCCGCTGCCGGAGTCGACGTGTTGCTCGCGGGGCCGGTTCCGACACCGGCCGTGGCCTACCTCACGCGCGCCCTGCGGCTGCAGGCCGGCGTGGTGATCTCCGCTTCGCACAACCCTTATTACGATAACGGGATCAAGTTTTTCTCGGCCGACGGAAGCAAGTTGCCCGATGCCGTCGAGATGGAGATAGAAGCGCGCGTGGATCAATCCATGGGCTGCGCGGAGTCAGCCAGGCTCGGGAAGGCTCGGCGCATCGATGATGCCGCTGGCCGTTACGTGGAATTCTGCAAGAGCACTTTCCCGAACGAGCTCGACCTGCGCAACCTGAGGATCGTCCTCGACTGTGCCAATGGCGCGGCCTATCACATCGCACCGAGCGTGTTCCACGAACTCGGCGCCGAAGTGGTTTCGGTCGGCGTCGAGCCCAACGGGCTCAACATCAACGAGGGCTGCGGGGCTACCTCGCCGGAGCACCTGTGTTCCGCCGTTATCGCCAACAATGCGGATCTCGGTATCGCGCTCGACGGCGACGGGGACCGTGTGATGATGGTGGACGCGCGCGGCGAACTCTATGATGGCGACAAGCTGTTGTACGTGATCGCAGCTGCGCAAAGGGATCAGGGGCGTCTCGATGGCGTAGTAGGTACCCTCATGAGCAATCTCGGCTTCGAGCACGCGGTTGCGAGGCTAGGGGTTCCTTTCGCCCGGGCCAAGGTCGGCGACCGCTACGTACTCGAGACGCTTCAGGAGAAGGGCTGGAAGCTGGGCGGAGAGAACTCGGGCCACATCATCTGTCTCGACCGCCATACCACGGGAGACGGCATCATCTCCGCCCTGCAGGTTCTCGCCGCCTTGCAGCAGACGGGAAGGGGCCTTGCTGAAGCTTGCGCGGATCTCGTCTTCTACCCGCAGACGTTGATCAACGTGAAGCTTCCGGCCGGATTCGACTGGCAGGCGCACAAGGGAATTGCCTCGGCGGCCAGGGACGCCGAGGCACGGCTGGGAAGCCGTGGTCGTGTGCTGCTTCGTCCGTCGGGCACCGAACCGCTGCTGAGGGTCATGGTGGAAGGGCAGGACGGCGTCGAGGTCGACCTTCTTGCGCGCCAGATCGCCGATTGCATCGAGAGGGCAACGGCAGGCTAGTGTTAATCCCCGTATATGAACTGTCACATTCCTGAAATGTGCTGCAACTAAAGTGTGCGCACTTCGGGATGCGTCCGCGTGGCAGAGCGATTTGCCGGGCCTGTCGGCTCGTGTCGGTGCATCCGGTTCGGACAATGACAGAGTTCATTCACTGGAGATTCACTATGTCGGGTTTCAAGCAGACTGCTCTCGCAGCCGCCGTCCTCGTTCTGGGCGCGCAGGCCGCGCATGCCCAGTCGATGGTCAAGATCGACGGTTCGAGCACGGTGTTCCCGGTCACCGAGGCAGTCGCCGAGGACTTCCAGTCCTCGAAGAAAGGTGAAGTGAAGGTTACGGTCGGCATCTCCGGAACCGGCGGCGGTTTCAAGAAGTTCTGCCGCGGCGAAATCGATATTGCCGACGCCTCGCGTCCCATTCTGAAGAAGGAAATGGAGGCCTGCTCACAAGCCGGCATCAAGTACGTCGAATTGCCGGTCGCCTTCGATGCCCTGACCGTCGTCGCGAACCCGAAGAATGCATTCATCAAGCAACTTTCGGTCGAGCAGTTGAAGAAGATGTGGGAGCCGGGTGCGCAAGGCACCATCACCAGCTGGAAACAGGTCGATCCGTCCTTCCCCGACGCGCCGCTCAAGCTCTTCGGTGCAGGGTCCGATTCGGGTACCTTCGATTACTTCACGGAGGCGATCGTCGGCAAGGCGAAGGCCTCGCGTGGCGACTACACTGCCTCCGAGGACGACAACGTGCTGGTGCAGGGTGTCTCCCGCGACGTCAACGCCATCGGCTACTTCGGTTATGCGTATTACGCGGAAAACCAGGGCAAGCTCAAGGCCGTGCCGATCGTGAATAAGGAAGGCAAGCCTGTTCAGCCCGGTGCAGCAGCGGTGCTCGACGGTTCGTACAATCCGCTGTCGCGTCCGATTTTCATCTACGTTGCGGAAAAGTCGCTGGAAAAGGCCGAAGTCCGCGATTTCGTGACCTACTATCTGAAGAACGCGAGCAAGCTCGCGACCGAGGTGAAGTACGTTCCGCTC
Source organism: Aromatoleum tolulyticum (assembly GCF_900156155.1). Classification (GTDB taxonomy): domain Bacteria; phylum Pseudomonadota; class Gammaproteobacteria; order Burkholderiales; family Rhodocyclaceae; genus Aromatoleum; species Aromatoleum tolulyticum. The sequence continues at coordinate 160,166 of NZ_FTMD01000003.1, read as the reverse complement.
CCCGCCAAGGCGTATGAAATTGCTCTGGACCATGTAAACAAGAAGAAGCTCGGTACGGTCTTCGGCGGCGAAGCTGAAATTGGAGTGACGATCGAAGCGCTGCTGGCTCGCGAAGCCAAGCTCTGATCGGATCTGAAGGTTGTGGTGCTCGGGCGTTCCGCCCGGGCACCTTTTTGTCGTTTGTAGGCGTCCAATGCAAGAAACCAATTCCGGCGGTGCCGCATCGCTCGTGCCCTACGGTCCGCTTTCCGTCAGCGATCGGCTTGCGAAGAAGGTGCTGCGCAACTTCAAGGAACGTGTCATCGAGCTCCTGCTTCTGGGAGCCGCTTTCGTCTCGGTTCTTACGACGGTCGGCATCATCTGGGTGCTGGTAAGCGAATCGGTGAATTTTTTCGACAACGTGCCGATCTGGTCCTTCCTGACCGACACGATGTGGACGCCGCTGTTCGCGGAGCCGCGCTACGGAATCCTGCCATTGTTGGCAGGTACGTTGACCACTTCCGCCGTGGCGCTGGTCGTCGCCATCCCGTTGGGAACCACCATCGCGATCTATCTATCCGAATTCGCCCGTCCGGCGGTTCGTGAGGTGGTAAAGCCCTTCCTTGAACTGCTCGGCGGCATTCCCACCATCGTGTATGGGTACTTTGCCCTGATGGTCGTCATCCCGTTGCTTCAGCTGCTCATGCCGGAACTGTCGGGATTCAACATGCTCGGCGCCGGCATCGTCATGGGCATTGCGATCATTCCGTACGTGAGTTCCCTTGCCGAAGACGCCATGCGTGCGGTGCCGATGAGCATGCGCGAAGGCTCGTACGCCATGGGGGCGACCCGACTGCAGACGGCGTTTCGTGTCGTCTTCCCGGCCGCCTTGTCGGGGATCCTGTCTGCATACATTCTGGGCATTTCGCGAGCGGTGGGGGAAACCATGATCGTGGCGGTCGCGGCGGGCATGCAACCCAATTTCACCGTGAATCCGCTCGAGCCGGCGCAGACGATTTCCGCCTACATCGTGCAGGTTGCCCTCGGCGATCTCCCGCACGGCTCCATCGGGTACCAGTCGATCTTCGCGGCCGGTTTGAGCCTGATGCTCATGACGCTTGCCCTGAATCTTGTCGGGCACGTGGTGCGGCGTCGATATCGCGAAGCTTATTAAGAAGAACGGCATGAAAGCAGAGGACATTCCCCTGATCAGAAAGATCATCCGGCGCAACAAGCGCCTCGAGCTGCTGTTCGCAGTTGCCGGCTTTGCAGCGCTGCTTGTCGGCGTGCTGACCTTCGTTGCGCTGTTTGCGCAGATGGCCTGGGCCGGCTGGGAGCGCATTACCCCCGAGTTCTTCACCAACTTCCCGTCGCGTCGTGCCGGGCAGGCAGGGATTTTGTCGGCCTGGGTGGGGTCGTTGCTCGTAATGCTCGTAACGGCAGTTTCGGCCGTCCCGCTGGGTGTTGCCGCGGGCGTCTACCTCGAAGAGTACGCACCGAAGAATCTGCTAACGGACATCATCGAGATCAACGTGACCAATCTCGCCGGTGTGCCGTCGATCGTGTATGGCCTGCTTGCCCTCGGGGTGTTCGTATACACCTTTGGTTTCGGTCAAAGCATCCTTTCTGCAGGCCTGACGCTCGGGCTCCTCATTCTCCCGGTGGTCATCGTTGCGACGCGCGAATCGATCCGTTCGATTCCCTTGCATATCCGCGAGGCAGCGTACGGGCTGGGTGCGACGCGCTGGCAGGTGACCCGTGATCACATCGTGCCCTATTCGCTGCCCGGTATCATGACCGGCGTCATCATCGGCATGTCACGGGCGATCGGCGAGACGGCTCCCATCATTACGATCGGTGCGCTGACCTTCATCGCGTTCCTGCCGGAGTCGCCCGTCGGTCCGGAGTTCCCCTGGGTGAACTTCGAGTGGCTGAAATCGGGATTTACCGTGATGCCGATCCAGATGTTCAACTGGACTTCGCGTCCCGAAGAGGCTTTCCAGCAGAATGCTGCGGCAGCCGGTTTTATCCTCGTCCTGATGACGCTGGCGATGAATGCCGTATCCATCTGGATTCGTTACCACGTGCGCAAGGACATCAAATGGTAAGCGTTGCTACGATGCGAATGAGCGAACAGGCCGCCGCAGGGGTGGCGTTGCAGACCGGCGTTGCCTCAGGTGAGGCGCGGGACCCGAACTCCCCCGATACGGCTGTGCGTAACGGTAACGCGGTGCCCGTAAAGGCTTCCGTTGAGAACTTCAGTTTCTATTACGGCGACTTCAAGGCGCTCAAGTCGATCTCCATGCCCGTGCATGAGAAGCGCGTGACTGCCTTGATCGGTCCGTCCGGCTGCGGCAAATCGACGCTCTTGCGGACGTTCAACCGCATGCACGATCTCTATCCGGGCAATCGATACGAGGGGACGATCCGGCTGCATCCGGACAATACCAATCTGCTGGATCCGGCCGTCGATCCCATCGAAGTGCGCATGCGCATTGGTATGGTCTTCCAGAAGCCCAATCCCTTCCCGAAATCCATCTACGAGAATGTCGCCTACGGTCTGCGCATCCGCGGCGAGCGCAATCGTTCGGTGATCGACGACCGGGTGCGGGAAGCGCTGCGCGGTGCGGCCCTGTGGTCGGAAGTCGAACACCGGTTGCACGACCCGGCAACGGCCTTGTCGGGTGGTCAGCAGCAGCGACTGTGCATTGCGCGTTGTCTTGCCACCCAACCCGAAGTGTTGCTGTTCGACGAGCCGACCTCGGCGCTCGATCCGATCGCGACGGCTAGCATCGAGGAGCTGATCCACGAACTGCGTGACAAGGTCACGATCCTGATCGTTACTCACAACATGCAGCAGGCTGCCCGTGTGTCCGATTACACGGCATACATGTATCTCGGCGAGCTGATGGAGTTCGGCGAAACGAACCAGATCTTCGTCAATCCGAAGCGCAAGGAAACCGAAGACTACATTACCGGCCGATTCGGCTGAGTCTGCGGGCAGGACTTCGTCCTCCCTTCGCCGGACTCGCCGATCGGTGGGGGCCGGCCGCATTGAAATCGTCGCACGGACGCCGCCGAATGCAAGGGGGCAGCTGTTTCAGCTGCCCCTGATGGACAGGGTCGCCCCTGCCTTCCTTTACCTCGAGAAGGCCTGACGATACAATCCGAAAATTTCGCTGGGGCGCGATGCATGAGACGAAAGCTAGTCGTCGGTAACTGGAAGATGAACGGCGACCGTGCGCGCAACAGTACTCTGCTGGACCAGCTTCTGAGCGCCATGCCTGCCGGCGTCGACTGCGCAGTGTGTGCGCCGTTTCCATATCTTCCGCAGGTCGGGGAGCTTCTGGCTGGTAGCGGCGTCGCTCTTGGTGCCCAGGATGTGAGCGAATTCCCTGATGGTGCCCATACGGGTGATGTCAGCGTCGCGATGCTTGCCGACTGGGGGGTCCATTTTGTTATCGTCGGCCATTCCGAGCGAAGGGCGTTTCACGGCGAGTCTGACGGGGTGATTGCCCGCAAGGCCGCAGCTGTGCTCGCTAAGGAGCTAGTGCCCATCGTCTGCTTCGGCGAGACATTGGTCGAGCGCGAATCCGGAGTGACCGAGCAGGTGCTCGTGCGGCAACTGGATGCGCTTGCGGCCAACCTTTCGCCCGATGCCTTGCAGCGTATCGTGCTGGCTTACGAACCTGTATGGGCGATTGGCACCGGCCGCGCTGCGACGGTAGAGCAGGTTCAGGCGGTGCTGGTATTCGTCAGGCGATGGCTGGCGCGCCATCTTTCTGCTCCGGAGCGGATTCGTATCCTTTATGGCGGTAGTGTCAAGCCCGAGACCGCGGGTGGGTTATTCGGCTTGCCGGATGCTGATGGAGGTTTGATCGGTGGGGCTTCGCTCGTTGCGGAGTCCTTTCTGGAAATCTGCCGGGCGGCGGCGAGGGCTGCGCAGGGCAACTGAGATTCAAAACAGGGTTATATTATGAGCAATTACTTATTTTCGATCGTCCTGACGATTCATGTGTTGGTGGGGCTCGGCATCATCGCGCTCGTACTGATGCAGCATGGGAAGGGCGCTGATGCGGGGGCAGCATTCGGCAGCGGCGCGTCGGGCAGTGTGTTCGGATCCTCCGGGTCGGCGAATTTCCTTAGTCGCACCACGGGAATACTTGCGGCTGTCTTTTTTCTCACGAGTCTCGGGCTCAGCTATCTCGGTAACGGCAAGGCGGTTAAGCCCTCCAGCGTCATGCAGGATGCGGCCGTGATCGCTCCGGCGCCCAACGGGGAGGTTGGTGCGGCGGGGGATTCGAAGGCGCAATCGATCCCGAAATAAGTTCCCCTTGGGGCTATGCGGGATAAGAGAAAGGTCGTATAATTTTTGCGCTGTAACGGACGTGCCGACGTGGTGAAATTGGTAGACACGCCATCTTGAGGGGGTGGTGGCGAAAGCCGTGTGAGTTCGAGTCTCACCGTCGGCACCAGAATACTGAATCGCCCGCGGAAGCGGGCGTTTTCATGCAGTGGGTTAATTAAAAAAACTAAAACAATCTGTATTTAAGACGGGGTGTCACGCAATGCTGGAAAACTACTTTCCTGTTCTGATGTTCATCCTCGTGGGGCTTGGTTTCGGCCTGGTTCCTGTCATTCTGGGTCGGCTCGTTGCGCCCAATCGCCCTGGCAGCGAGAAGCTGTCCCCTTATGAGTGTGGCTTCGAGGCGTTCGAAGATGCGCGCATGAAGTTCGATGTGCGCTACTACCTCATTGCGATCCTTTTCATCCTTTTCGATCTCGAAATCGCCTTCCTGTTTCCGTGGGCGACGGTGTTCCAGGAATTCATTGCGGCCGGTCAGGTCGCGTGGTTCGTATTCGGTTCGGTTATGGTCTTCATTGCCGTGCTGGTCATCGGTTATGTCGTCGAGTGGAAAAACGGTGCGCTCGACTGGGAGTGATGCATGAGTATTGAGGGCGTCTTTCGCGAAGGGTTTGTAACCACTTCGCTCGATGCGGTGATCAATTGGACTCGCACGGGGTCTCTCTGGCCGATGACCTTCGGTCTCGCCTGTTGCGCGGTCGAAATGATTCATGCGGGTTGTTCTCGTTACGACCTTGACCGCTTTGGTGTGGTGTTCCGGCCCAGTCCGCGGCAGTCGGATTTGATGATTGTTGCAGGGACTCTCTGCAACAAGATGGCGCCGGCTCTGCGCAAGGTGTATGAGCAAATGGCTGAGCCGCGCTGGGTTATCTCGATGGGTTCGTGCGCCAATGGCGGTGGCTACTACCACTATTCCTACTCGGTCGTGCGCGGTTGTGATCGCATCGTTCCGGTGGATGTTTACGTCCCGGGTTGTCCGCCGACGGCTGAAGCGCTGCTCTACGGCATTATTCAGCTCCAAAACAAGATCAAGCGCACGAATACCATCGCGCGCTGACGGATGGTTCATCTATGAGTCCCAAGCTTGAGCGTCTGAGTCAGGCCTTGCACGAGGTCCTGGGTGGCAGGTTGCGGTCGATCGTGGTCGATCGTGGTGAGGTGACCATCGAAGTTGCGCCGGAAGATTATCTCGGCGTGGCTCAAAGTCTGCGTGATCACGCAGACCTGTGCTTTGAAGAGCTGATCGATGTGTCCGGTCTCGATTATTCGACCTACGGGAATGGAGCCTGGAGTGGCAAACGTTTCGCGGTTGCCGTCCATCTCCTGTCGGTTGCGAAGAATTGGCGCCTGCGTGTGAAGGTCTTCGCCGATAACGATGATTTTCCGGTGCTCGAATCCGTCGTGGGTGTCTGGCCGAGCGCCAACTGGTACGAGCGCGAGACTTTCGATCTGTACGGGATCATGTTCTCGGGCCACCCTGACCTGCGGAGGATCCTGACGGATTACGGTTTTGTCGGTCATCCGTTCCGCAAGGACTTCCCGGTCACCGGGTACGTCGAAATGCGCTACGACGCGGAGCAGGGTCGGGTTGTCTATCAGCCTGTTACGATCGAGCCGCGCGAAAATACACCGCGCATCGTGCGCGAAGAGAATTACGGGGATGTCGGCCATGGCTGAGATTCGCAATTACACCATCAACTTTGGCCCTCAGCACCCGTCCGCGCACGGCGTGCTGCGTCTGGTTCTCGAACTGGACGGCGAGGTTGTTGAGCGCGCTGACCCGCATATCGGACTGCTGCACCGGGGGACGGAAAAGCTTGCCGAAACCCGTACGTGGATCCAGTCGGTGCCCTATATGGACCGGCTGGACTACGTGTCCATGATGTGTAACGAACATGCGTACTGCATGGCGATCGAGCGGCTGCTCGGAATTGAGGTGCCGATTCGTGCGCAATACATCCGCGTGATGTTCGATGAGGTCACGCGGATCCTGAACCATCTGCTCGGTATCGGTACGCATGCACTCGACATCGGCGCAATGACGATGGTCCTGTACACCTTCCGCGAGCGTGAAGATCTCATGGACGTGTACGAGGCAGTGTCCGGTGCGCGGATGCATGCGGCGTATTATCGTCCGGGTGGTGTCTATCGCGATCTGCCTGACCGCATGCCGCAGTACGAGGTTAACAGGTTCAAGAATGCCAACACGGTTCGGCAATTGAACGAGAGCCGTCAAGGGTCCATGCTCGACTTCCTTGAGGACTTTACCAACCGATTTACCGGCTATTGCGACGATTACGAGACGCTGCTGACGGATAACCGCATCTGGAAGCAGCGGACCGTCGGCATCGGTGTCGTGACTCCCGAACAGGCGAAGGCTTGGGGCTTTACCGGTGTCATGCTGCGTGGTTCGGGCGTGCCCTGGGATCTGCGCAAGAAGCAGCCATACGAGGTTTACGACCAGGTCGATTTCGATGTGCCGGTCGGAAAGACGGGCGATTGCTACGATCGCTACCTCGTCCGGATGGAGGAGATGCGGCAATCCAACCGCATCATCAAGCAGTGCATCGACTGGTTGCGCAAGAACCCCGGGCCCGTGATCGCCGACAACCACAAGGTTGCGCCACCGCCGCGCGAGCGGATGAAGGCGAACATGGAGGAGCTGATCCATCATTTCAAGCTCTTCACCGAGGGTATGCACGTTCCTGAGGGCGAGGTCTATGCCGCGGTCGAGCATCCGAAGGGCGAGTTCGGCGTGTACGCGGTGTCCGATGGCGCGAATAAGCCCTACCGTCTGAAGATGCGTGCGCCCGGCTTTGCGCACCTCGCTGCGATGGATGAAATAGCGCGTGGTCACATGATCGCCGACGTCGTCGCGATCATCGGCACCATGGATGTCGTGTTCGGCGAAATCGACCGCTGAACGCTTGGTCTTGAAACGTCGGCTGGCAACCCGGGAAGACGAGTACGAAATGCTGAGTCAGGAATCGCTACAACAGATCGATCGCGAGATCGCGAAATATCCACCGGATCAGAAGCAGTCCGCCGTGATGTCGGCGCTGCGCATCGCGCAGGTCGAAAAGGGCTGGTTGCCGAAGGAAGTCATCGAGTTCGTCGCCGACTACCTCGGTATGCCCGCCATCGCGGCTTACGAGGTGGCGAGCTTCTACAACATGTACGACCTCGAGCCGGTGGGGCGCCACAAGATCACCGTGTGCACGAATCTCCCCTGTGCGCTGTCGGGGGGAGTCCACGCGGCTGATTACCTCAAGGAAAAGCTCGGTATCGACTTCAACGAAACGACCCCTGACGGGAAGTTCACGCTGAAGGAAGGCGAGTGCATGGGGGCTTGCGGGGATGCACCCGTGCTGTTGGTGAACAACCATCACATGTGCAGCTGGATGACGAAGGAAAAGATCGATCAGATCCTCGCGGAGCTGGAAGACAAATGAGCGGAAGCGGACTGATTCTCGCCGGCGTCGACGGCGATCGTACCTGGGGGCTGCAGGACTATGTTGCACGCGGTGGTTATTCCGCGCTGCGCAAGATCATCAGCGAAAAAATCCCGCCCGAGACGATCATCGCGGAACTCAAGGCCTCCTCGCTGCGTGGTCGCGGCGGCGCGGGCTTCCCGACCGGGTTGAAGTGGAGCTTCATGCCGCGCTCCTTCCCCGGGGCAAAGTATCTGGCGTGCAACTCGGACGAAGGCGAGCCGGGTACCTTCAAGGATCGCGATATTCTGCGCTATAACCCGCACACGGTCATCGAAGGGATGACCATCGCTGCGTATGCGATGGGTTGCGAGCGTGGCTACAACTACATTCACGGCGAAATCTTCGACGTCTACGAGCGCTTCGAAGCTGCGCTCGCCGAGGCACGTGCGGCGGGCCTGCTCGGGCAGAGCATTCTCGGTTCCGATTTCTCGTTCGAGCTGTTCGCCCATCACGGCTACGGGGCCTACATCTGCGGTGAGGAAACGGCGCTGCTCGAGTCGATCGAAGGCAAGAAGGGCCAGCCGCGCTTCAAGCCGCCGTTCCCTGCAAGCTACGGTCTGTACGGGAAACCGACGACGATCAACAACACGGAAACCTTCGCATCCGTGCCGTTCATCATCAACATGGGCGGAGAAGCCTTCCTCAATCTGGGCAAACCGAACAACGGGGGCACGAAGCTGTTCTCGGTATCCGGTCATGTGAATCGCCCCGGCAATTACGAAATTGCAATGGGTACGCCGTTCGCCGAACTGCTCGAGATGGCGGGCGGGATGCGCGGCGGACGCAAGCTCAAGGCGGTGATCCCCGGCGGTTCTTCGGCGCCCGTCCTTCCGGGCAACGTGATGATGGATTGCACGATGGACTATGACTCGATCTCGAAAGCGGGGTCGATGCTCGGTTCCGGCGCCGTCATCGTGATGGATGAAACGACGTGCATGGTCAAGGCGCTCGAGCGTCTGTCGTACTTTTACTTTGAGGAGTCCTGTGGCCAGTGCACCCCTTGCCGGGAAGGTACGGGCTGGCTCTACCGCGTCGTTCATCGCATCGAAAACGGACTCGGCCGGAAGGAGGACCTTGACCTCCTCAATTCGGTGACCGGCAACATCATGGGCCGCACCATCTGTGCCCTCGGTGACGCCGCGTCGATGCCGGTGCAGAGCTTCATCAAGCACTTCGGCTCCGAATTCGAGTACCACATCGAAAACAAGAAATGTCTAGTGCCGCCTGAAGTCCAGTATGAAGGCAGCCAAATCTACGTGAGACCGTGATGCTAGAGATTGAAATCGACGGCAAGCAGGTGACGGTCGAGGATGGCAGCACCATCATGGATGCTGCCACCAAGATCGGTGCTTTCGTTCCGCACTTCTGTTACCACAAGAAGCTCTCGATCGCAGCGAGCTGCCGTATGTGCCTCGTGCAGGTCGAGAAGGCGCCCAAGCCGCTTCCTGCGTGTGCCACGCCCGTGACGAACGGGATGAAGGTGTGGACCCGCTCCGAGCAGGCGGTGAAGGCCCAGAAGGGCGTCATGGAGTTCCTGCTGATCAACCACCCGCTCGATTGCCCGATCTGCGACCAGGGCGGCGAGTGCCAGTTGCAGGATCTGGCCGTCGGCTATGGCGGCAGCCAGTCGCGTTACGAGGAAGAGAAGCGCGTCGTTTTCAACAAGAATCTCGGTCCGCTCGTGTCGACCGACATGACGCGTTGCATCAACTGCACCCGCTGTGTGCGGTTCACGACGGAAATCGCCGGGCAGATGGAATTGGGCCAGGCCTTCCGCGGCGAGCACGCCGAGATCATGCCCTTCGTCGAAAAGACGGTGGACTCGGAATTGTCCGGGAACATCATCGATCTCTGCCCCGTCGGTGCGCTGACGTCGAAGCCGTTCCGCTTCTCGGCACGTACTTGGGAACTTGCGCGCCGCCGTTCGGTTAGCCCGCACGACTCGCTTGGCTCCAACCTGATCGTTCAGGTGAAGCACGATGTCGTCAAGCGCGTGCTCCCCTTCGAGAACGAGGACATCAACGAATGCTGGCTGTCTGACAAGGACCGCTTCTCGTACGAAGGCCTCAACAGCGAAGATCGTCTCACCGTCCCGATGCTCAAGCAGGACGGCGTGTGGAAGGAAACGGACTGGCAGACGGCACTTGAGTTCGCTGCAAACGGCCTGCGCAAGACCGCCAAGCAGAACGGCCCGGATTCCATCGGCGCGCTGGCTTCGCCGCATGCTACGATTGAAGAGCTGTATCTCCTCCAGAAATTCACCCGTGCGATCGGGTCCGACAGCGTCGATTTCCGTCTGCGTCAGAGCGATTTCCGTGCTGACGGGTTCCGCGAAGGAGCGCCGTGGCTTGGCATGCCGATCAGCGAGGTGGCCAGCTTGAACCGCCTGTTCGTGATCGGCAGCTTCCTGCGTAAGGATTCGCCGCTACTCGCCCAGCGCGTGCGGCAGGCGGCGAAGCGTGGCCTGCATGTCAGTGCGATCAATGCGAGCGCCGAGGAATGGCTGCTGCCGGTGAAGAACCGCGTGTTGACCGCTCCCTCGGCTATCGTCCCGGTGCTCCTGCAGGTGGTTGCTGCCCTCGCGGCCGAGAAGGGCGTAAACGCGGCGGAGCATCTTGGCGCAGCCATCCCTGCGACGGTGTCGGATGAAGCCAGAGCGATCGCCCAGAGCCTCGCATCCGGCCGCAAGGTCGCGGTCTGGGTCGGCAACCTAGCAGTGCAGAGTGAATACGCGTCGGAGATTCAACAACTCGCGGAGGAAATTGCACGCCTGACCGGAGGCGTTTTCGGGGTGATCGGTGAAGCGGCGAACAGCGTCGGCGGTTATCTTGCGAAGGCGGTGCCCTTGGTCGGTGGCCTCAATGCGCGCCAGATGCTGGAGCAACCCCGCAAGGCCTATCTCCTGTTGAATGCTGAACCGGACCTCGATTTCGCGAATCCGGCTCTGGCTCAGACCGTACTCGGGGCCGCGCCGCTCGTGATCGCGCTGTCGGCATTCAAGTCGCCGTCCCTGCTCGCTGCAGCGGATGTGCTGCTGCCGATCGCTCCGTTCACCGAGACGTCGGGCACCTTCGTTAACTGCGAAGGACGTGCGCAGAACTTCAACGCGGTCGCTCGGCCGCTTGGTGATACGCGTCCGGGCTGGAAGGTTCTCCGGGTTCTCGGAAATCTCCTCGAGTTCGAGGGGTTCGATCAGAACGATTCGGAGGCTGTCGCTGCAGAGGCGCTCGCGGAGGGCAGTCGTCCGGATCTTGGCAATCGTCTGTACGGTCTCGAGTTCAAGTTCGCCGGACAGACTGCCGCGGGATTCGAACGTGTCAGCGACGTGTCCATTTACGCGGCCGATCCGCTGGTGCGACGCGCCACGTCGCTGCAGAAGACGCGTGACGCGAAGGCTCCGGTGGCTTGCGCGAGTACGGCGACTCTGGCCGCAATCGGCGTCGCATCGGGGGCGCGCGTGCGCCTGAAGCAGGGACAGGGTGCGGCTGAGGTCCTGATCGTCGCGGACGATTCGGTCGCGGCGAACTGCGTGCGTGTTGCTGCAGCCAACGCGGCAACAGCCGCCCTCGGCGCAATGTGCGGCGAGATCAGCGTGGAGCGTGTCTGATGGAAGCGTTGCTGGAACCCGTGTCGCAGTTTTTCGGGCCCGCGTGGCCTGTCGTCTGGACGCTCGCGAAGATCGTCGCGATCATCGCTCCGCTCATGCTCGGCGTGGCTTACCTGACGCTCGCGGAACGCAAGGTCATCGGTTACATGCAGGTCCGCATCGGCCCGAACCGCGTCGGCCCGAAGGGGCTGCTGCAGCCGATCGCCGATGGCATGAAGCTCCTCTTCAAGGAGATCATCGTTCCGTCGGGCGCGAGCAAGGGCCTCTTCATCCTGGGGCCGATCCTCGCGATCGCGCCGTCGCTGGCGGCTTGGTCTGTTGTGCCGTTCAATGAGGGCATGGTGCTCGCAAACGTGAACGCGGGCCTGTTGCTGCTCCTCGCCATCACTTCGATGGAAGTGTACGGTGTCATCATTGCCGGCTGGGCGTCGAACTCGAAGTACCCGTTCCTCGGCTCCATGCGCGCCGCAGCGCAGATGGTTTCGTACGAGGTGGCGATGGGTTTTGCACTCATCTGTGTGCTGCTGATCTCGTCGAGCCTCAATCTGAGCGACATCGTGCATTCGCAGGGGCAGGGCAGGTTCCATGAGATGGGGCTGTCGTTCCTGTCATGGAACTGGCTCCCACTTCTGCCGATGTTCATCGTCTTCCTGATCTCGGGCATTGCAGAAACCAACCGTGCGCCTTTCGACGTGGTCGAGGGCGAGTCGGAAGTGGTTGCAGGGCATATGGTCGAGTACTCCGGGATGGCCTTCGCGCTGTTCTTCCTCGCCGAATACGCGAACATGTTCCTCGTGTCGGTGATGACGGCTGTGCTCTTCATGGGCGGCTGGCTGTCGCCGATCGGAGCGATTCCTGACGGTTTCCACTGGCTGGCACTGAAGACCGCGTTCTTCCTGTTCGTGTTCCTGTGGGTACGTGCGACATTCCCGCGCTTCCGCTACGACCACATTATGCGGTTGGGTTGGAAGGTGTTTATTCCGATCACCCTGGTTTGGGTGATCGTGGTGGCGGTGTGGATGATGTCGCCGCTGTCTATCTGGAAGTGAGAGGCTGAAGATGGGTGCCAAGGATTACATCGGTAGCCTGTTCCTGACGGAACTGATCAAGGGCTTGGCGCTAACGGGGCGTCACCTGTTCGCGCGCAAGATCACGGTGCAGTTTCCGGAGGAGAAAACTCCGCAAAGCCCGCGTTTTCGTGGCCTGCATGCCCTGCGACGCTACCCCAACGGTGAGGAGCGCTGCATCGCATGCAAGCTGTGCGAGGCGATCTGCCCGGCAATGGCGATCACTATCGAGTCCGACCAGCGCGACGACGGGTCGCGTCGCACGACGCGATACGACATCGATCTGACGAAGTGCATCTTCTGTGGTTTCTGCGAAGAGGCCTGTCCGGTGGATGCGATCGTCGAAACGCGCGTGCTCGAGTACCACGGTGAGCAGCGGGGCGACCTGTATTACACGAAGCAGATGCTGCTCGCCGTCGGCGACCGGCATGAAGCCCAGATCGCCGCCGACCGGGAAGCCGACTCGAAGTACCGCTAAGGGAGGGCGCCTGCGGGCGCCGCAAAGGACATGGATTTCAAGACCCTCGTTTTCTACATCCTGTCGGCGATCATGGTGTTCGCCGCGCTTCGGGTGATTACGTCACGGAACCCGGTGCACGCCGCACTGTTCCTGGTGCTTTCGTTCGTCACCGCCGGTGGCATCTGGCTGCTTCTGGCCGCGGAGTTCCTGGCAATCGTCCTTGTGATGGTGTACGTCGGGGCGGTGATGGTGCTCTTCCTGTTCGTCGTGATGATGCTCGACATCAACCTCGATCGACTCCGGGAGGGCTTCTGGAGCTACCTGCCGGTTGGGGCGCTGATCGGAATTCTGCTGGTCGTCGAAATGGCGCTGGTGCTCGGTGGCCGATACTTCGGTCTCGAGGCGATGCCCGAACCGCCTGCGGTGCAGGCTGGCTACAGCAATACGCGCGAACTGGGACGCCTCCTGTATACCGATTACGTCTATCCGTTCGAACTTGCTTCGCTGCTGCTGCTGGTGGCGATGGTCGTGGCGGTATCGCTTACCCTGCGCAAGCGCAAGGGGCTGCGTCAGGTGAATCCGTCGGATCAGGTGGCCGTCAAGCGTGGCGATCGCGTCGAGCTCGTTTCGATGCCCGCCGAGAAAGAATAAGAACTGCGGCAGTTTCGCGGGAACTGGTGCAATCAAGGGGTTATAGATGCTTTCGCTTTCCCACTATCTGATTCTGGGCGCGATCCTGTTCGCGATCAGCGTGGTCGGAATCTTCCTGAACCGGAAGAACCTGATCGTGCTGCTGATGGCGATCGAGCTGATGCTGCTCGCGGTCAATCTGAACTTCGTCGCCTTCTCGCACTATCTGGGCGATCTGGCCGGACAGATTTTTGTTTTCTTCATCCTCACCGTGGCGGCGGCGGAGTCTGCGATCGGTCTCGCGATTCTGGTCGTGCTGTTCCGCAACCTGCGGACGATCCACGTTGATGATCTGGACAGCCTCAAGGGTTAAGGAAGCGGCTCGATGACGGACATGCAAAAGCTCTATCTCCTGGTACCGCTAGCGCCTCTCGCAGGGGCGCTTCTGGCGGGTCTGTTCGGCAAGGCCATCGGCCGTGCCGGCTCGCATATCGTGACGATCCTCGGCGTTGCGGTTGCGTTGGCCGCCTCGGTCGTGATCTTCCAGGATGTTCAGGCCGGCAATACCTTCAATGGCACGGTCTATACGTGGATGAAGAGCGGGAACCTGACCTTCGAGGTCGGATTCCTGATCGACCCGCTCACGGTCATGATGATGCTCGTGGTCACCTTCGTGTCGCTCATGGTGCATATCTACACCATCGGCTACATGCACGACGATCCCGGCTACCAGCGCTTCTTCAGCTACATCTCGCTGTTCACGTTCTCGATGCTGATGCTGGTGATGTCGAACAACTTCCTCCAGCTGTTCTTCGGCTGGGAAGCTGTGGGCCTGGTGTCTTATCTGCTGATCGGCTTCTGGTACGAGCGGCCGACCGCGATCTACGCGAACCTCAAGGCCTTCCTCGTCAACCGTGTCGGCGACTTCGGCTTCCTGCTGGGGATCGGCCTGATTGCGGCGTACACCGGCAGCCTCAACTACGCCGAGGTGTTTGCGAAGGGGAGCGAGCTTGCCGCGCAGGACATGGCAGTTACCGGTTGGCCGCTGATCACCGCAATCTGCATCTGCCTGTTCATCGGTGCGATGGGCAAGTCGGCACAGGTGCCGCTGCATGTCTGGCTGCCGGACTCGATGGAAGGTCCGACGCCGATCTCGGCGCTGATTCACGCGGCAACGATGGTGACGGCCGGTATCTTCATGGTCGCACGCATGTCGCCGCTGTTCGAACTGTCCGATGTGGCGTTGTCCTTCGTTCTCGTCATCGGTGCGACGACGGCCCTCTTCATGGGCTTCCTCGGCATCGTGCAGAATGACATCAAGCGTGTGGTTGCGTATTCGACCCTGTCGCAGCTCGGTTACATGACCGTCGCTCTGGGCGTTTCGGCATACTCGGCGGCCGTGTTCCATCTGATGACGCATGCGTTCTTCAAGGCGCTGCTGTTCCTCGGTGCCGGTTCGGTGATCATCGGCATGCATCACGATCAGGACATGCGCAACATGGGCGGCCTGTGGAAGTACATGCCGATCACGTGGATCACCTCGCTCCTCGGTTCGCTGGCGCTGATCGGTTTCCCGTTCTTCGCGGGCTTCTACTCCAAGGATTCGATCATCGAGGCCGTGCATGCATCGCACATCCCGGGCGCGGGCTATGCACTGTTCTGCGTGCTGGCGGGCGTGTTCGTGACGGCGTTCTACTCGTTCCGCATGTATTTCCTTGTCTTTCACGGCAAGGAGCGGTTCGGCAACAACCATGGTCATCACGACCACGAGGGCGACCACGACGACGAAGAAGTGTCGGCGGATCACCATCACGGTCTCGCTCCCGGTCAGAAGCCGCATGAGTCGCCGTGGGTGGTGACGCTGCCGCTGGTGCTCCTTGCGGTGCCGTCGGTGGTCATCGGTTTCTTCACGATCGAGCCGATGCTCTTCGGCAACTGGTTCAAGGGCGTGATCCACGTCGGCAGCAACCACGTCGGTCTGTCCGAGCTGGCGGCCCAGTTCCACGGTCCGGTCGCGATGGCTCTGCATGGCCTGCAGACGGCGCCGTTCTGGCTGGCGATGGGGGGCGTGGTGCTGGCGTGGTTCTTCTACATGGTTCGTCCGGACATCCCGGCCGCGATCCAGCGTACTTTCCGCCCGGTGCATGCGTTGCTCGAAAACAAGTATTTCTTCGATCGTTTCAACGAGATCGTGTTTGCGGGCGGTTCGCGACTGATCGGTAAGGGACTCTGGAAGGCTGGCGATCAGGGCATCATCGATGGCGTGGCAGTCAACGGAACGGCGAGGCTGGTGGGCTGGGTTGCACAGATCAGCCGGTTGTTCCAGACGGGCCATCTGTACCAATACGCCTTCGCAATGATCATCGGGGTCTTCATTCTCCTCACCTTCTGGTTCAACCTGGTGTGAACCAAAGGGTCGGTCTGTGAATAACGATAAACACGCGTCAGTTTTCGGCGCACTGAACGGAAAGTAACGATGACGGGTATGCCATTCCTCAGCCTCGCGATCTGGATACCGATCCTGGGTGGGTTGCTCGTGCTAGCAACCGGTTCGGACCGCAATGCGCCGCTGGCGCGGTCCCTTTCCATGCTGGTTGCTCTGGTCGGGTTCGTGGTGACGATCCCGCTGTTCACGCAGTTCGATGCAAGCAGCAGTTCGATGCAGTTCGCCGAGTTCCTCCCGTGGATTCCGCGTTTCAACATCAACTACCACCTCGGCGTGGACGGCATTTCGGTGCTGTTCGTGCTGCTGAACTCGTTCATTACGATCATCGTCGTGATGGCGGGCTGGCAGGTGATTCAGGAGAAGGTCGCGCAATACATGGCGGCGTTCCTGATCATGTCGGGGCTGATGAACGGAATCTTCTCTGCGCTCGACGGCATTCTGTTCTACGTGTTCTTCGAGGCTTCGCTGATTCCCCTTTACCTTGTCATCGGTATCTGGGGTGGAGCGAACCGTGTTTATGCTGCGATCAAGTTCTTCCTCTACACCCTGCTCGGGTCGCTGCTGATGCTGATCGCGTTGCTGTACCTCTTCATGGAGGCCGGCGGCAGTTTCAGCATCCTCGATTGGCACAAGCTACCGCTGGCGATGCCCGCGCAGACGCTGATCTTCTGGGCCTTCCTGATCGCCTTTGCGGTCAAGGTGCCGATGTGGCCGGTGCATACCTGGCTGCCGGATGCCCACGTCGAGGCGCCTACGGGCGGCTCGGTGGTGCTGGCGGCGATCGCACTGAAGCTGGGCGCCTACGGTTTCCTGCGGTTCTCCCTGCCGATCGTGCCTGATGCATCGCAGGCCATGGCACCGATGATGATTGCGCTTTCGCTGATCGCGGTGATCTATATCGGCTTCGTCGCGCTGGTCCAGACCGACATGAAGAAGCTGGTTGCGTACTCGTCGATTTCGCACATGGGTTTCGTGACTCTCGGTTTCTTCATGTTCAATGTCGTGGGTCTCGAAGGCGCGCTGGTGCAGATGATTTCGCACGGTTTCGTCTCGGGTGCGATGTTCCTTTGCATCGGCGTGCTTTACGACCGCATGCATACCCGCAACATCGCCGACTATGGCGGCGTCGTTAAGACCATGCCCAAGTTCGCCGCGTTCTTCATGCTGTTTGCAATGGCGAATGCCGGCCTTCCCGGCACCAGCGGCTTTATCGGCGAGTTCATGGTCGTGCTGGGCGCGGTGCAGTTCAATTTCTGGGTGGCCTTCGCTGCGGCGACGACCCTGATCCTTGGTGCGGCCTATACGCTCTGGATGTACAAGCGCGTCGTCTTCGGCGTCGTCGGCAACAGTCATGTCGCCGAACTCGAGGACATCGGCGGGCGCGAGTTCGCATTCCTCGGCATTCTCGCGCTGTGTGTGCTGGCGATGGGCTTGTATCCCTTCCCGTTCACGGAAGTGATGCATACGTCGGTTAATGAACTCCTGCGGCATGTTGCCGTGAGCAAGCTCTGAGCGAGCGGGCGAGACACTTTTTCGGACTGGTCAGAAGATGAATTTCGTCGTTCCCGACTTCTACCCCGCAGCGGCCGAGATTCTCGTTGCCGTGATGGCGCTGGTGATCATGTTGGCTTCCACGTTTGCACGCCGCGTGGCCAGCGATCTCGCATACGGGCTCACACAGCTCACGCTGGTGTTTGCGGCGCTGGTGAGCGTGCTCGTGAGTCCCAACCTCCTTGCAGCCGTTGCGGCGGTGATTTCCGAATTGCCTCTGTTCGGCGTTCGTCTCGCCGAGGTGCTGATGAGCCTGGCAGAGGGCTATGCGGCGAACGAGGTGGTCGCGACCTTCAGCGGGATGTTCATCGGCGACATGCTGGGCGGTCTGCTCAAGGTGTTCTCGCTGCTGGCAGTGGCGATTGCGCTGCTTTACGGGCGCGGTTACCTTGCCGACCGCAAGATCGATCGTCCCGAATACTATCTGCTGTCGCTCCTGATGAGCCTCGGCATGATGGTGATGATCAGCGCGAACCACATGCTGTCGCTGTACATGGGCCTCGAGATGATGTCGCTGTCCCTGTACGGGATGGTCGCGTTCGATCGCGAGTCGCCGCGTGCGACCGAGGCGGCGATGAAGTACTTCGTGCTCGGTGCGCTGGCCTCGGGCCTCCTGCTCTACGGCATGTCGATGATCTACGGTGCGACGGGTAGCCTCGAGCTATCGGGCATTGCGCAGTCGATCTATCATCAGGCCGCCAACAAGACGGTCCTCGTGTTCGGTCTGGTGTTCATCGTCGCAGGCGTCGCATTCAAGCTGGGCGTGGTTCCGTTCCACATGTGGGTGCCCGACGTCTATCAGGGCGCACCGACGGCCGTGACGCTGATGATTTCGTCGGCGCCCAAGCTGGCCGCGTTTGCGATGGCCATGCGCCTGCTGGTTTACGGCCTGTTCGAACTGGCCGATCAGTGGCAGACGATGCTGATGTTCCTCTCGGTGCTGTCGATCGTGCTCGGCAACCTGGCTGCGATTGCCCAATCGAACATCAAGCGCATGCTGGCCTACTCCGGTATCTCGCACATGGGCTTCGTGCTGCTCGGCCTGCTCGCGGGAGTGGTCGATGGCGACCGCAATTTCGCGCTCAATGCGTATAGCTCCGCGATGTTCTATGCGGTGTCCTACGTCATCATGAGCCTCGCATCGTTCGGCATGGTGATCCTGCTGTCGCGCGCCGGCTTCGAGGCCGAGACCATTGATGACTTCAAGGGCCTGAACAAGCGTAACTCATGGTTTGCGGCGCTGATGATGATCGTGATGTTCTCGATGGCGGGTATCCCGTTCTTCATCGGTTTCTTCGCGAAGCTTTCTGTCCTGCAAGCCGTGGTCGCCGCAGGTTACGTCTGGCTCGCTGTCGTTGCCGTGCTGATGTCGGTGATTGGCGCGTTCTACTATCTGCGCGTCGTGAAAGTGATGTACTTCGAAGAGCCGGTTGATAGCACGCCGATCAGAGCTCAGGGCGAGGTCCGCTTCCTGTTGTCGGCGAATGGTCTTGCGATCGCCGTGCTCGGACTGCTGCCCCAGGGCCTGATGTCGCTCTGCGCCTATGCGCTCCTCGCGTCCCTCTGAGCGGGATCCGCTCGAGGAGAGTGAGCTCGAATCCTTCCCGGTCTACGACGGAGTCCTGCTGAAGGTCCGTCGGGACCGGGTTGCGCTTCCAGACGGCAGCGAATCGGTCCGGGAGTACATTACCCACCCGGGTGCGGTCGTTGTCGTTGCAGTCCTGCCTGACGGTCGCCTTCTGTTTGAACGGCAGTTCCGTTATCCGTTGCGCCGTGCTTTTCTGGAGTTGCCCGCCGGCAAGATCGATGCGGGTGAGGATCTGCTTGCCTGTGCCCGGCGCGAGTTGCGCGAGGAGACGGGCTATGAGGCCGGCACGTGGCAGTACCTCGGGGTCATGCATCCGTGCATCGGTTACTCCGATGAGCGCATCGAGATGTTCCTCGCGCGTGATCTGATGCATGTGGGCGATGCGCTCGACGACGGCGAATTCCTCGAAATCCTGACGTTCTCTGTCGATGAGGCGGTTCGCGCGGTGATGGAAGGCGCGATTACCGACGCCAAGACGATCACGGCCTTGTTCCGGGCCTTGCCTGAACTGGGGCTTGGAATTTCAGAATTTCCTGCGTAGGCGTGTCGCGCCCGATCGGGCCGGCCACCGCAATCAGGAGGCTGCGCCGACTTTGAGTAAGACTGCGGGGTCGGGCAACCGGGCAGCCTAAAAAAAACGCGAACCATACGGTTCGCGTTTTTCGTTCGGGCGTCCGCACGGACGCCCCCGGTATCGGTCAGCCGCAGGTGCCGACCGCCCCGCATGCGGTGCAGAAGTCGCAGCCGTCCTTGCGGATCACGGAGTGATTGCCGCATTCGGAGCAGAGCCCGCCCTGCATGACCTTCGGATCGCTGTTTTCGCGCGGAGCCTCGAGAATACCCATCTCGCGAACCGGATAGCCTTGCTCGTCGAGCACGCCGAGCATCGCATAGCGGTGGATGATGAGTTGTGCCATGTAGGCCACGGTGCTCGGGTAGTTCTGCTGACGACGGGTGCCGGGGACGAAGGCCATGAAGTCGCCGAGCGGCTCGGGGTAGTTGAGCAGCTTGCGCAGCTTCATGCCGACCCAAGCCGGGTCCATGACGCGCATGTCGAGCGACAGGATGCGGGTAAGCCCGTCGAGCGCACGCGGATAGTTGCCGGACAACCATACCGAGTACGGGCGGGTGACGCCGTCGGGCAGGGTGATCTCCTTCAGGCCGAGGACGAAGTCTTCGGCGGTGGCGGGGTTGGAGATATCGACCGTCCAGGACAGCGTGCCGTCGGTGCCGGTCTTGGGCTCCTGCAGGCTGAAGAGGGTGTCGAGCACCGGGGTCGGCGTGTCATTCACCTCGAGCGCGCCGAGCTTCTCGCAGCGGTAGCGCACCACCTGGGCGAAAGCCGAGACCACGCCCGGGAACATGGTTTTCTCGCCGTGGGGCGGGAAAGGCATTTCGAAGGACTTCTCGCCGATCGTGCGGGCCAGGGTCTCGAGCTTGAGCTTGAGCCAGCCGCGGTCGTTTGCACGCATGTCCATCGACAAGGTCTTGGCAACGGCACCGAGGCCGCGCGGTTGGTCAGCGCCGTTGACCCACACTTCGAACGGGAAGGAGCCGCCGTTGTTGCCGACCTGGCCGACGAAGAGGGCGAAGTCGCCGGTCGGGGTGCCGAGCATGTAGGTCCACGCCATGTTGCCGTCCGGCAGTTCGGGGCGGCCGGGCCAGCGCAGGCTGGAGAGGACGGGGGCAGGCAGGGTGTTGATCGACAGGCGCTTGTTCGGGCCGGAAAGCTCGACGTCCTGCGGCTGCTTCTGCTCGGACGACGGGGTCACGGAGAGCACGGAGCCCAAGACGGAGTTGGGACGGTAGGTCGCGAGCCCCTTGAGGCCGGCCTTCCAGGCGGAGAGGTAGAGGTCTTCGAACTCGGTGTAGGGGTAGTCCTCGGGGACGTTTACGGTCTTGGAGATCGAGGTGTCGACGAAGGGTGCGACCGCGGCCACCATGTCCTTGTGGGCCTGCGCGGAGATCTCGAGCGCGGTGACAAAGTAGGACGGGAGGCTCGCGACGTTGCCGCCGAGGTGCTTGTACAGGCGCCATGCGTAGTCTTCGACGGCGTATTCCTTGTAGGTGCCGTCGGCCATGCGCTTGCGGCGCGTGTAGGTATACGAGAAGGGCGGTTCGATGCCGTTCGATGCGTTGTCTGCGAAGGCGAGCGAGATCGTGCCGGTCGGGGCGATCGACAGCAGGTGCGAGTTGCGCAGGCCGTGCTTGCGGATCTTGTCCTTCACCTCGGACGGCAGGCGCGAAGCGAAGTTGCCGCCGGACAGGTAGAGATCGGCGTTGAATAGCGGGAAGGCGCCGCGTTCCTTGGCCAGTTCGACCGAGGCGAGATAGGCGCGGTCGCGCATGTATTCGGAGATCTTCGCGGCGACGGTGCGGGCTTCGGGGCTGTCGTAGCGTTTGCCGAGCATGATCAGGGCGTCGCCGAGGCCGGTGAAGCCGAGGCCGACGCGGCGCTTCGACTGTGCCTCGTTCTCCTGCTGTTCGAGCGGCCAGTGCGTGACGTCGAGCACGTTGTCGAGCATGCGGATGGCGATGTCGACGACCTTGCCGAAGGCCGCATAGTCGAAGTCGGCCTTGTCGGTGAAGGGGTTCTTGACGAAGGGCGTGAGGTTGATCGAGCCGAGGTCGCAGCAGCCGTAGGGGGGCAGGGGCTGTTCGGCGCAGGGGTTGGTCGCCTCGATGGTTTCGCAGTAGTACAGGTTGTTGTCCTGGTTCATGCGGTCGAGGAACAGGATGCCCGGCTCGGCGTGGTCGTAGGTCGATCGCATGATCTGGTCCCACAGCTCGCGTGCGCGCAGCTTGCGGTACACCCACAGGCCGTCATCGCGCTGGTACGCGCCGGCGGCCTTGAGATCGTCGATCGGTTCTGCCTTGTGCGCCAGCTCGACATCGGTATCGGTGTCGACGGCCTCCATGAAGGCATCGGTGACGCCCACGGAGATGTTGAAGTTCGTCAGGTCGCCGTGGTCCTTGGCGTGGATGAACTCCTCGATGTCGGGGTGGTCGCAGCGCAGCACGCCCATCTGGGCGCCGCGGCGTGCGCCGGCGGACTCGACCGTCTCGCACGAGCGGTCGAAGACGCGCATGTAGGACACCGGGCCGGAGGCGTTGGAGAGGGTGCCCTTCACGAGGGCGCCCTTCGGACGGATGCTGGAAAAGTCGTAGCCGACGCCGCCGCCGCGGCGCATCGTCTCGGCGGCCTGGGCGAGGGCGGTGTAGATGCCGGGGCGGCCGTCGACGGCTTCCGAGACGGAATCGCCGACCGGCTGGACAAAGCAGTTGATCAGAGTTGCCTGCAGCTTGGTGCCGGCGGCGCTGTTGATGCGGCCTGCGGGGACGAAGCCTTTTTCCTGGGCTTCGAGGAACTTCGCTTCCCAGTGGGCGCGCTTTTCTTCGGCCTCGACGGCAGCGAGGGCCCGCGCCACGCGCGCGCGGACTTCGGAGACGCTCTGCTCGTCGTCCTTGGCATATTTTTCGATGAGAACCTCGCCCGAGATTTCCTGCGGGGCGAGCGTCGAGGCGTCGGCCTTGCCTTTGGCCTGCGAATTGATCGTCGTGCTCATGGTCTTTTTGAGTCCGTCTGTGAGTCCGTTCGATGGTGTGTGTTTCGGGCTGAAGAATAGCTCGCCATCTTTGATTTTGCAAAAAAATAAAAACCATAAAAAACAGGATGTTAAAATATTTTGCGGTATGTCAAGCGCGGTGCAATCACTATATCTAGTAGTGCCTTTGGGTGGCTCGCGAAGCTGGAAGTCGCGCCCGCAAAGGGTTTCGGGGCCGTGTCGGGATGCGTCGGGTGATGACCGTCCTGCAGGAGGGGATGGAAATATTTGTGTCTTGCCCTACGACGCACTGCAGCATCACTTGCTGCTAAAATTCTTGCATAGAGCATGCTCCGGAGTTTGCCCATGCAGGATGCCGAGCGGATAGCAGCACAGGCGGTCGAGCACCATCGGCGGGAACCCTCGCAATTGCTGCAGATTCTTATCGAGACGCAGGACGGCATCGGCCATTTGCCGCCGGCGTCGCTGACGCGCATTGCAGACCTGCTCGACTTGCCGCGCTCTCGCGTGGAAGGTGTGGCCGGGTTCTACAGTTTCCTGCACATGGAGCCGGTCGGCCGTTACCGCATCCTCTTTTCCGACAACATCATCGACCGGATGCTGGGTAGCCGCGGGCTGATGGAGAGCCTTTGCCGCCTGCTGGAGGTGGCCCCGGGAGAGGTTTCGGCGGACGGGGCGGTGAGCGTCGACACGACGTCGTGTACGGGCATGGGCGACCAGGGACCGGCGATCCTGGTCAATGGGCTTGCGGTGACGCGACTCGACGAGGCGCGCGTCGAGCGCATCGCATCGCTGGTACGCGCCGGCACGCCATTGGCCGATTGGCCCGCTGACTATCTCCACGTCGACGACAACATCCGCCGGCGCGGGGCGTTGCTCGGGGAAGACTTCGTTCCCGGGGCGGCGCTGCAGGCGGCGATGGCGCGCGGGCGGCAGGGCTGGCTCGAGGAAGTGCGCATTTCCGGCTTGCGCGGGCGTGGCGGGGCGGGCTTCACGACAGCGGTGAAATGGATGGCCTGTCGCGATGCGCCGGGCGCCGACAAGGTGGTGGTGTGCAACGCGGACGAAGGCGAGCCGGGCACGTTCAAGGATCGCGTGCTGCTCGCGAGCCAGGCGGAGCGCATCTTCGAGGGGATGACCCTCGCGGCGTGGGCGACGGGCGCGCGGCAGGGCTTGCTGTACCTGCGGGGCGAGTATCGCTATCTGCTGAAGCATCTGCGGGCGGTACTGGCGCTGCGCCGCGCCGCGGGCCTTCTCGGGGCGCGGATCCTCGGCGAAGGGGGATTCGACTTTGATATCGACATCCATCTGGGCGCCGGCGCCTACGTGTGCGGCGAGGAAACGGCTTTGCTCGAATCGCTCGAAGGCAAGCGCGGAACGCCGCGAATCAGGCCGCCGTTCCCGGTCACGCATGGCTATCTTGGGCGTCCGACCGTGGTGAACAACGTCGAGACGCTGGCGAAGACCACGCTGATCGCCGTGCAGGGTGGTGCGGCCTTTGCGGCGACGGGAACGCCGCAATCGACCGGCACGAAACTCCTTTCGATCTCGGGGGACTGCGCGTATCCCGGGGTGTATGAGTATCCCTTCGGCGTGACGATCGAGCATGTGCTCGAGGACTGCGGGGCGCACGATCCGCAGGTCGTCCAGGTGGGCGGCGCGTCAGGTGTGACGATCGCGGGCCACGAGTTCCACCGGCGTATCGCGTTCGAGGACGTACCCACGGCCGGGGCCTTCATGGTGTTCGATGGCCGCCGCGATCCATTCGAGATGGCACGCAATTTCGTGCACTTCTTCGCCCACGAGAGTTGCGGATTCTGTACGCCGTGCCGCGTCGGGACGGCCTTGCTCAAGGGCTACATGGACAAGCTCGCGAGCGGGAAGGGGGCGAAGATGGATCTGGCCGACATCGAGTGGCTGGACCGGCTGTTGAAGAATGCGAGCCATTGCGGGCTCGGGTCGAGCGCACCGAATCCGGTGATCGACACGCTGATCAAGTTCCGGCCGGCCTACGAGCGGCGACTCGTGTCGCTCGACTTCAAGCCGGCGTTCGACCTCGATGCGGCGCTGGAAACGGCGCGTCGCATGACCGGCCGCGACGATCCGGCCGCGCACCTGGATTGGCGGGAGGAGGTATAGCGATGGGCGGGAAGTTCCTGTTCGATGGGCAGCCGGTGCCGTTCGAGGAAGGTCAGACGATACTCCAGGCCGCACGCGCGGCCGGTCACTATATTCCGCACCTGTGCTGGCACCCGGATTTTCCGCCGCACGGCTCGTGCAAGCTGTGCATCGTCAAGGTCGGCGGGCGCCACGTTTCGTCTTGCGCGTTGCCGGCGCGGGACGGGATGGAGGTGGAAAGCAACACGCCGGAGATCAACGGCGAGCGGCGGGCGCTCCTGCAGATGCTGTTCGTCGAGGGCAACCATTTCTGCCCTTCGTGCGAGAAGAGCGGCAACTGCCAGCTGCAGGCGCTGGCGTACGAGCTGGACATGAGCAGCGCGCGCTTTGCGCACTTCTACCCGGACCGCCCGGTGGACGCGTCGCATCCGGACGTGCTGCTGGATTTCAACCGCTGCATCTTCTGCGAGCTGTGCGTGCGGGCGTCGCGTGATGTGGATCACAAGGGCGTGTTCGCGCTGACCGGGCGCGGCATCCGCAAGCATCTGGTCGTGAATGCGGAGTCGGGGCGGCTGGCCGATACGGACTTCGCGGTGGGCGACCGGGCGGCGGACATCTGCCCGGTCGGCGTGATCCTGCACAAGCGGGTGGGTTTCGCGCTGCCGATCGGCGAGCGCAAGTACGACGAAGCGTCGATCAGCACCGTTGCGATGGAGAAGGGCGAATGAGCGACAGCATCGGTATGCCCCGCGTGCGCGTTGCGACGACCTCGCTGGCGGGATGTTTCGGCTGCCACATGTCCTTCCTCGACATGGACGAGCGCCTGCTCGAGCTGGCGAAGGTCGTGGAGTTCGACCGCTCGCCGCTGACCGACATCAAGCACTGCGGTCCCTGCGACATCGGCCTGATCGAGGGGGGGGTGTGCAATGCCGAGAACGTGCACGTGCTGCGCGAGTTCCGCCGCAACTGCAAGACGCTGGTCGCGGTCGGCGCGTGCGCGATCAATGGCGGTCTGCCGGCGCAGCGCAATCATCTCGATCTCGGCGATTGCCTGCAGCAGGTGTACGTGAAGCGCGACGGCATCGAGGAGGGGGGCGTTCCGGACGACCCTGAACTGCCGCTGCTGCTCGACCGGGTACACCCGATCCACGAGGTGGTGCGGGTCGATTACTTCATACCGGGATGTCCGCCGTCGGGCGATGCGATCTGGAAGTTCCTGACCGACCTGATCGGCGGTCGCACGCCGCGCCTGGCGCATCCCTTGTTGCGTTTCGATTGAGGTCTCGCATGGATTCGTCGCTTGAAACCGCTGCCGACAGGGAGCAATTGCGCCGGGTCGTGATCGACCCGGTGTCGCGCGTCGAAGGGCACGGCAAGGTGACGCTGCTGCTCGACGAAGACGACCATGTTCGCGAGGCGCGTCTCCATATCGTGGAGTTCCGCGGCTTCGAGGTGTTCATCCAGGGGCGCCCGTACTGGGAGGTGCCGGTGATGGTGCAGCGCCTGTGCGGCATCTGTCCCGTCAGCCATCACCTTGCGGCGTCGAAGGCGATGGACCGGGTGCTGGGCATTCCGGTCACGCGTTCGGCCGAGAAACTGCGCCGCCTGATGCACTACGGGCAGATCCTGCAATCGCACGCCTTGCATTTCTTCCACCTGTCGTCGCCGGACCTGCTGTTCGGCTTCGAGTCCGAAGTCGGCAAGCGCAACATCGTCGGTGTCGCCGCGGCTTACCCGGAGGTGGCGCGGCAGGGCGTGCTGCTGCGCAAGTTCGGCCAGGAGGTGATCCGCGCGACCGCCGGCAAGCGCATCCACGGCACCGGTTCGGTGCCCGGCGGGATGAACCGGCATCTCGCGGTGGAGGATCGTGACGCGCTGCGTGCGGAGATCGATCACATGGTGGAGTGGAGCCGTGCGGCGGTCGAGCTGGTGAAGCGGTTGCATCGGGCCGATCCCGCGCTGTACGACGAGTTCGGGCGCCTCCGCGCCAACGTGATGAGCCTCGTGCGGGCCGACGGGGCGATGGACCTGTATCACGGGGCGCTGCGCTTTCGCGATGCAGATGGAAAGATCCTGATCGACAAGGTGCCGGATCAGTCCTACCGCAGTCTCATCCGGGAGCAGGTCAAGCCCTGGAGCTACATGAAGTTCCCTTACCTGCAGCAGCTGGGGCCGGACGAGGGGTGGTACCAGGTGGGGCCGCTCGCGCGGGTGCAGAACTGCGATTTCATTCCGACACCGCTGGCCGAGGCCGAGCGCCGCGAGTTCATCGATCACGGCCGGGGCGAACCGGTCAGGGCGACGCTGGCCTATCACTGGGCGCGGATGATCGAGATGCTGCACGCGGCGGAAACGATCCGCGACCTGCTGGGGGACGGCGACCTGCTCGAGGGCGCGCTGCTGGCGGACGGGGAGCGCGGGAGCGAGGGGGTCGGCATCATCGAGGCGCCGCGCGGCACCCTGATCCACCATTACCAGGTCGGCGGCGACGACCTCGTCACGATGTGCAACCTGATCGTGTCGACGACGCACAACAACCAGGCGATGAACACGGCGGTGCGGGAAGTCGCACGTCGCTACCTGGACGGGCGGAAGCTGACCGAGGGCTTGCTCAATCACATCGAGGTGGCGATCCGGGCCTATGACCCGTGCCTGTCCTGTGCGACCCACGCGCTGGGCAAGATGCCGCTGGTGCTGGAACTGGCGGATGCCGGCGGGGAGGTCGTCGATCGGGTGGTGCGTGAGTGATTCCAGTCGGCTGGTGATCTTCGTCACCGGCAACGAATCGCGCGGGGACGATGCGGCCGGACCGCTGTTAGTGCAGCAGCTCGAGGGCGATTTGCCGGCCAGCGCGCGGGTGGTGTGCGAGTTTCAACTCCAGGTCGAGCATGCGCTGGAGCTGCGCGGCGCCGATCTGGCGCTGTTCGTCGATGCGGCCTGCGGCCTGGAGACGCCTTTCGAGTTCGCCGAAGCCGACGGAAATGGGCCGGTGTCGAGTTTTTCCCATGCGCTGTCGCCGGAGGCCGTGCTGGATGTGTTCCGCCGCATCGAGGGGGCGGAGCCGCCCCCGGCCTTCATCCTGGGGTTACGCGCCGTCCGCTTCGAGCTGGGCGAGGGCTTGTCGGCGCTCGCCGCGGACGCGGTAGGGGCGGCCCTTCCATTTGCCCGGGAGTTGTTCGAGGTGCCGCAGCCGGACCGCTGGCGTGCGGTGGCTCAGGCGCGTGCGCGTTCGTTGCCGAGGTTGGGGAAGAAGAGCGCGGTATAGCCCGCGAGGTCGAGTTCGGCGCTTTCGCGGATGCGGCGCAGGCTGGCCGGTTCCATTTCGAGCAGGGTCCAGATTACTGGGTCGATGCGCTCGGCGGCAGCGGTGCTCGATTCGTTTTCCTGGTCCGCTTCGGCAATGCGCGCGGCCACGTGCACCATCGCCGCCTCGTAGACGTAGTCGCCACCGAGGCGCGGCGTGGTCTGTGCTCCGACGATGTCGACGAAGCTGGTCGGCAGGCGCCAGTGTGCCATCAGGGCGGCTGCGACCTCGGCGTGATCGCAGCCGACGATGCGACGCTCCGCCTCGTGCAGTGGTTCGCGGGTGGCGGCCGCGACCGTACGCGCTTCGTCCGCGAGCTCCGGCACCGTCTGGTACATCACCAGATGACCGATGTCCGACAGCATTCCGATGACGAACAGTCGTTCGACTCCGATCATGCCCTGGTTCCGGCCGATCTCGCGTGCAGCGAGGCCGCGCATGACACTTCCGCGCCAGAAGCGCGGCATGTCGAGGTGGCGGGGCGCGAACAGGGAAAACGCGCCGCTCACCGATATGGCAAGCACGAGATCGTGCACCTGCTGGATGCCGAGAACCGTCACGGCGCGCGAGATGGTGTCGATCTTCCCGCCGTAGCCGTAGAAGGCGCTGTTGGCAAGGCGCAGCAGGCTGGAGGCGATGGCGGGATCGGCGCTGATGGCGTGGGCGACGCCGGCGACCGAACCCGTCGGCGCGTCGAGTTCATCGCGAATGCGCAGATATATGGTCGGCAGCGAGGCGAGTGTTATGACGTTGGCGACAAGTTCCTGGGCGGAATGCATGACGGTGGTCCGAAGGGGGCTTGTTCAAGGGGCTTGTTCAACAGGCGCTGTCGGTGGCGGAGCGTCGCCGGCAGGGGCGACGAGGTCGCGGTAGGCGTGCCAGCTGGCATGGCCGACGACAGGCATCAGTACCACCAGCCCGAGATGGAAGCTGAGGAATCCGATTATAGTCAATATGACTATGAGCAAGGCCCACACGGCCATCGCGCCGGGGTTGCGGGCGAGGGCTCCGATGCTGGCGAGCATCGAGGATATGGCGTCCTGGTTGCGGTCGAGCATGAGGGGGACGGAGATCACGCTGGCGGCGAACACGATGCAGGCGAACAGCAGTCCGACGCAGAAATAGACGAGCAGGAACTCGAGATTCTCGAGCGTCACGAGCTGGTTGAGAAAGCCGCTGAGGTTGGGGAGTTCGTTGGTGTAGAAGAGGGCGAAGATGACCAGCGAAGCGCGCGCCCAGACGAGGAAGATCACCCCGAGGACGACCGCGAAGATGCCGATGTTGCCGGCGTTGCGCCGCCACACGGTGAGCGTCGGCAGCAGGGCGCAGACCTGTCCTTCTTCGTGCCTGCGGCTGATCTCGTACAGGCCCATCGCGAGGAAGGGGCCGAGCAGCAGGAATCCTGACGTCATCGCGGCGGTGTATTCGTAGGCGTGCTCGAACACCATCGTGACGAGCAGGCCCATTACCGCAAAGCAGAAACCGTAGAACAGGCTGGGAATCGGACAGGCGCGGAAATCGTCGATTCCGCGCCTGATCCAGCGCAGGGGGGCGCCCGCATCGACTTCGCGGACGGTCGGAAAGACAGGTTCTTCTGCTGCCGTACCCGTATCGTTCTGCTGCGACATGGCTCTCTCCTGTTGGGGGTCTTGTCGTGCGGCAGCGAACGGGGCTTCCATGTTGTTGTGTTATGCGCTGGTGAGGAAGCCTCGCATGGCATCGCCTACCGCATCGGGCGCTTCGGCCATCATCGCATGACCGGCGCCTTTGATCACTATCATACGCGCGCCGCCGGGAACCTTGGCGAGCGCTTCCTGCAGGGGCTTGACGGCCTTTCGGGGCGTCATCTGGTCGCGTTCGCCGCACAGCATCGCGCACGGGACGGCGATGCGCGCTGCGGCGTCGAGGCCGCCCAGGTAGGCATTGCATGCTGCGAGGTCGTTTGCGAGCACGCCTGCGCGCTGGCGTTCCATCAGGCGCTGATTGAGGCCGGTGAGGGAAATGCCGGGGACGGGGCTCGCGCCGAGTTGTGAGGCGGGGGTGTAGGACCACTGGTTGATCATCCCGTGCGCGGCATCGCGCGCGTGTGCGGCGGCTTCGAGGAGCGGTGGCGCGACGGGCATCGGCGCGACGCTGCCGATCAGGATGAGTTTCGTAATGCGCGCCGGTGCCTGCGCGGCCGTCTGGAGGGCGACGAGCGAACCCATGCTGTGGCCGGCGAGGGCGGCGTGGACGACGCCGGCGGCGTCGAGCAGGGCCTCGACCCAGTCCGCGAGGGCCTCGATGGTGGGCAGCGGGCTGCCCTGCGAGCGTCCGTGGCCGGGGAGGTCGGGTGCGAGCACGGCGAAGCCGTGGTGTGCGAGCCGGCGGGCCTGGTAGTTCCACACGCTGTGGTCGTGGCCGGCGCCGTGGATCAGGACGACGACCGGCAGTTGGCGATCGAAGGGGCGGCCGCCGGTGTAGAGATAGGCGGGCGTGTCGTTGACGCTCAGTTCCATGGTTTAACCCTGCACGACGCGGCCGGCGGCGTAGAGGCCGCGGTTGAGGTCTTCGATGAGGTCGTCGACGCTTTCGAGTCCGACCGACAGGCGCACGGTGCCTTCGCCGATGCCGGCGGCGGCGAGGTCCTGCGCGGACATGCGGAAGTGGGTGGTGCTGGCCGGGTGGATCACGAGGGACTTGGCGTCGCCGACGTTGGCGAGGTGCGAGAACACCCGCAGGCCCTCGATGAAGGCGCGGCCGGCGGCGCGGCCGCCTTTCAATTCGAAGGACAGCACCGAGCCGGCGCCGTCGGGCAGCAGGCGGGCGGCGAGCGCGTGGTCGCGGTGGCTGGCGAGGCCGGGCCAGGCGACATGGGCGACGAGCGGATGGGCCGCGAGGTGTTCGGCGACCTTGCGCGCGTTGGCGACGTGGGCGCGCATGCGCAGCGGCAGGGTTTCCATGCCCTGCAGGATCTGGAACGCGTTCATCGGCGACAGGCAGGCGCCGAAGTCGCGCAGGCCCTCGCGCCGCGCGCGCAGCAGGAAGGCGGCGATGGGCGATTCCTCGGCGAAATCCATGCCGTGGAAGCCGTCGTAGGGTTCGGTGAGCGTCGGGAAGAGGCCGGAGGCTTCCCAGTCGAAGCGCCCGCCGTCGACGAGCAGGCCGCCGACCGCGACGCCGTGGCCGCCGAGGAACTTGGTCGCCGAGTGCAGCACGAGGTCGGCGCCGAGTGCGAGCGGGCGCTGCAGGCAGGGGGTGACGAGGGTCGCGTCTACCAGCAGGGGCAGGCGATGGGCGTGCGCGATGTCGGCGACCGCGGGGATGTCGAGTACGTCCAGGCCGGGATTGCCGAGCGATTCGCCGAAGAAGAGCCGCGTCTCGGGGCGAACGGCGGCGCGCCAGGCATCCGGGTCGTGCGGATCGACGAAGGTGGTGGTGATGCCGAAGCGCGGCAGCGTATAGGCGAGCAGGTTGTGCGAGCCGCCGTACAGCGCGTGCGAGGCGACGATGTGGCCGCCGGTGCCCATCAGCGTGGTGATCGCGAGATGCAGGGCGGCCTGTCCGCTCGCGACGGCGATCGCGCCGACCCCGCCTTCGAGGGCGGCGATGCGTTCCTCGAGCATCGCGTTGGTCGGGTTGGAGATGCGCGTATAGACGTGGCCGGGGCGTTCGAGATTGAACAGCTCCGCGGCGTGGTCGGTGTCGGGGAAGACGTAGCTGGTGGTGAAGTAGATCGGGGCGGCGCGGGCGCCGAAGGCGGGGTCGGGAGACTGGCCCGCGTGAAGCGCGAGGGTTTCGGGTCCGAAGGTCTTGGGCTGGGTCATCGGCGGTGCCGGTTGTGGTCCTCGGCGCGAGCGGGGCTCACGCCAGTTCGTTGGGGTCGAGCATGCGCTGGATGACGGAAATGCGGTCCTTGAGGGCGAGCTTGCGCTTCTTCAGGCGGCGCAGCAGCAGTTCGTCTTCCTGCGGGGAGTCCTGCAGACGCGAAATGGCGTCATCGAGGTCGCGGTGCTCGTTGCGGAGTTCCGTGAGCCGGATCTGCAGGCTGGTGACGTGGTCGAATGCTTCCTCTGTCATCGGGTACCTGCTCGGGCTGGGCGTGTGTACGCCGTTGGAGGGACGTTCAGGCCGATAATCTTATGCGCCGCGCGGGGCGATGACAACTCGCTGCGCAGCACGGCGGTGCGATCCTTAGACGGCGCCATGTGCCGTGCTGCGGACCGTCGGGGATGGCTCCAGGCGGACGACGGCAACCGGGGCGGCCGAACGCGCGTTGTCGGCCTGCAGTTCTGCGCCGAGCAGGGCCTTCAATCCTGCGGGCTGGCGCGGGTGTGCGGGGAAGTCGCGGCGGGCGGCTTCGAGCTGGGCGCGATTGGCACTGAAGTAGCGCGCTGCCTTGACTACGCGCGGGAGGTTCCTGACGAGGTGCCAGAGACTCCAGCGGTGTTCCCGCAGGCGGCGGGCGAAGCGGCGGCGGTAGCCCTTGCTGTCGTAGAAGCGGCGGACGTGCCAGTTGTAGAGGGCGTCCATCTCCTCGCGCGAGGCGAAGCCTGCGGGACGGTAGACGAAGTTGAGGCAGTTCATCAGGCGCCAGTCCTCGCGGAAGTCGCCGTTGCTGCCGTCGGCGCATTCGTCCCAGATCGGCGCGCCGTACATGGGGCTGAACTTGGTCATGTTCATCTCGTCGAGATCGAGCGAGAGGATGAAGTCGCTGGTCGCGCGCAGCGTCTGCGGAGTTTCGCCGGGCAGGCCGAAGATGAAGAGGCCCTTGGCACGCAGCCCCGCGGCGTGGATCTTGCGGACGGTGTCGCGCACGGCGTCGAGGGTGACGCCGGCCTTGTGGCGTTCCATCATTGCCGGGTCGGCCGATTCGATGCCGAGCGAGACCATCAGCGCGCCGGCGCGCTTGAGCTGGTGCAGCATCTCTTGCGAGGTGTGGCCGGTGCGGATGGCGCAGTTGAACTGCATGCCCAGCGGTTTTTCGATGAGCAGGCGGCACAGTTCGTCGACGCGCTTGCGGCTAGCGGTGAACAGGTCGTCGTAGAAATTGATGTGGTGGACGCCGAACTTGTCGCGCAGGTGCTTCATGTGTGCGTAGATGTACGTGGCCGAATTGACCTTGTACAGGCGTTCGAACACGGTGCGGTCGCAGAACGAGCAGGTGTAGGGGCAGCCGCGCGAGGTGATCATCGTGGCGCCGTGGCGTTTGGCGTACGAGAAGAGCGGCAGGTGGTAGCCGGCGGGAAAGCCGGCGAGCTTTTCGTAGGCGGGGAAGGGCAGTTCGTCGAGGTCGAGGATGCGCGGCCGGCGCGGGTTGGCGACGATGCGCGGGCCGTCGCGCCACACGAGATTGTCGATCGCGGCCGCGGGCTTGCCGTCGGCGAGGTCGAGCAGCGGGCCTTCGCCCTCGCCGATGCACAGGTAGTCGATCTCGGGGAAGTGTTCGAGCAGCGGCGCGCCGATCGAGGAGGCGTGGACGTTGCCGAGGACGATACGGATGTCCGGCCGCTGGCGCCGGATGCTTGCCGCCATGTCGATGGCGTCCATGAATGCCGAGGTCGTCGCCGAGAAGCCGACGAGTTCGGGTTCGGTGGCGAGGATGGCGT
The DNA here is from genome assembly GCF_900156155.1 of Aromatoleum tolulyticum. GTDB lineage: Bacteria > Pseudomonadota > Gammaproteobacteria > Burkholderiales > Rhodocyclaceae > Aromatoleum > Aromatoleum tolulyticum. The sequence continues at coordinate 126,402 of NZ_FTMD01000003.1, read as the reverse complement.
CGACGTTGGCTTCGATGCCGGGCGGCGCGAACGGTCCGAGGCAGTCGTGGACGGCGGTTTCGTGACCGTGCCGGTCCAGCCAGGCGGCGAGCGACAGGATGCCGATCGGCGCCATGCGGTTGGCCAGCACCGAGAAATCGGGCTGTCCGGGGACGAAGTTGAATCCGGCGGGATGGACCAGGGTGACGCGCACGGGGGCGTCAGCCGCAGAGCGCAGCCAGGATCAGCTGGCGGTTTTCACGGGCGGATTCGAGCAGGTGGGCGAGATCCTGCGGGTCGATGTTGTGCGTGGCTGCGTCAAGGAGGCCGGCGCGGTGATCCAGCCCGAGCAGTTTGTCGAAGGGATTGGGCGTTTCGACCGCGAGGCCCGCGACGAAGAGGATGTCGGCGAGGTTTGCGGGGGGCCAGGCGCCGCCGTAGGGATTGCTGCACTCGAACGCGTCCAGGATCGATTCGGGCAGTTCGAACACTTCGAGCACAGACTCGCTGACGGGTTCGCTCCAGGTGGTCACGAACTCGGCGAAACGTGGCAGGTCGTCCTCGAGGGCGGGATAGTCGGCCGAGCGGGCGAGCAGCAGAAACTGCCCGATGTCGGCCATCATGCCTGCGAACATCGCGGTGTCGGGATTCACGACGCGCAGATCGCGAGCGAGGGCGTAGGACCAGGCCGCGACATCGACCGAGTGCATCCACAGCCCGGAGGCGATGGCGCGCATTTTGGGCGAGCGGTGATCCTGTGCGAGTTGTTCGGCCGCGACCGAAAAGGCCAGGCAGCGCAGCGACGAGAGACCGATGCGACGCACGGCATCCGCGACGTTGGTGATGGGGGTGGCATGGGGGTTGAGTGCGACGGCGTTCGCCATGCGCACGGTCTTGGCGCTGAGAACGGGCTCGGTCTTGACCGCCGCGGCGATCTCTTCGAGCGAGGACGCCGGGCTGTCGGCGAGCCGCTTGATGCGCAACGAGACGTCGAGGGAGGTCGGGAAGCTGAGATGGCCTTCGGCAATTTCGGCCTCGATCTGCTCGCCGAATGCTCGTGCCTGAGAGTCGAAATCCTTCATCGCGATCCCGTGTGATTGTCGATCGTGAAAGTTTACCCCGCCTGGACTTCGGTCGGGAGCTCGTTGCAATGGCGTCCGGACTGCGGTCACGCGGTCGTGGGAATGCCGCTGCCGTCGAGTGCGCGGATCAGCGGGGCGATTCGTTCGAGCGGACTTCCTTCCGTCTGCGCTTCGGCGCGAAGGTGCAGGTTACGCGCGAGGTTGCGCATGCGCCATTCGATTTCGCGGATCACGAGATTGATTTCGGCGACGAGTTCGCCGTCGAGGTTCGCGGCACCGAGGGAATCGGCCTCCATGACCCCGGTCGAGCGCAGCGACTTGAGCAGGTTGTGGAGCAGGGCGAGTGCGTTGGTGGCCGTATGCCGCACGAAGGGCGTCGGACCCCGTGCAACCAGCGCTTCGGCTTCGGCCATGGCGGCGTTCATGCGCTTGCAGCTTGCCTGGACGCGCGCGTTGAAGTCTCCCGCCGGTGTTGTCCCGAATACGTCGTCGCCGTTGCGCAACGCTTGCGTGATGACCGCGACCGCATCGTGGTCGAATTCTTCGGGAACGATGCGCAGCGCCAGCGAGGCGCGCAGGGCGGCTCCGTCATCGCCGCGCGACAGGATGGCACCGACGGAATCGGCGACCGCGAGCCACGAGCCGAGCCGGCTGTGCCCGCTGCGGTCTACCTGGTTCGGGTAGCCGCTGCCGTCGAGGCGTTCGTGATGGTGCGCGACGCACTGGCCGACCGCGGCCGGCAGCGTCGTGAGTTCGGCGATGAGGAGCTGGCCCACGCGCGGGTGGCTTGCCACGTGCTTCCACTCTGCCGGTTCGAGCTGGTAGCTGTCGCGCAGGTAGTCGGGGTTGATGTACATCTCGCCGAGGTCGTGCACGAGGGCGGCCATCAGCAGGAGCTGGGCATCGTGATCGGTCGCATTCAGGCGCGCGGCGATTCCGGCGCAGATGATCACGGTGGTCTGTGCGTGCTTGAAGCTGCTGCTGCCTTTGGCATGCGCCGTGGTGAGCAGAAGGCGCAGCGGTTGGGGCAGCGGCACGTTGCGCATGCCGTTGATGAGCCCGATCGCGTCGCGGGTGGCGATGCGGGCGAGCAGCGGATTCTGTTCGATGTGCGCCATGCACGCACTGGCGATGTCGCCGAATGCGACGGCCCCCTCGACGGCGAGGGTCGTTTCGAGCGGTTTCGCGAGTTTGCGGCGCAGCAGTTTTTCCTGCAGGTCGGCGGAAACGGGCTTGCCCTTTGCCCAGAGCTTCATCCCGCGTTCGTCGTAAATGTCTTCCGCAGCTTCTACCGTCCGCGTTTCCGCGAGTTCGACGATGCGTTCGAGGCAGTGCTGGTTGACCGAATTGAATAGCATGATGTGCTCGTCCTGACTGCAGTGCCGGAGGCTGCTGTGCGGCCGGCATGATACCGACGGGATTTTGGGCGCTTGCCGCGGGGGGAGCAATAGTTGATTTTGCCCCCCCGCGTTCCGTGCCACCGCCGGTGCGGCAATCAGAGGCTGTACGAGGCTCCGATCGCCGCGATGCCCGCACGCGCGATCAGTGCGTCGTCGGAGGACTTGACGCCGGAGACGCCGACCGCGCCGATCACCTCGCCGCCGACGACGATCATCTCGCCGCCTTCGAGCGGCGTGACAGGCAGGCCGAGACCGGCGTAGCGGCCGTTGTTGACCATGTCTTCAATGGCCTTGCTGGGCTTGCGCATCATCACGCAGGTGCGGGCCTTTTCGGGGGCGACATAGGCGCTCGACGGCGGCGCGTTGTCCAGGCGCTGCAACCACAGCAGGTGGCCTCCTTCGTCGCAGATTGCGATCGTGACCGCCCAGCCGTTGCGCAGGGCTTCGGCTTCGGCCGCTGTGGCGACCTTGCGCGCGTCGTCGAGGGTCAGGACCTGGCGGGTCTTCATCTTGGGTGTCTCCATTCGGCAAAAAAGGGCGCAATTGTGCAGCGTGCGACGGGTTTGGCAAAGCTTGTGCCGGGGCCGGAAGGGGGCGTTGGAGCACGAGAAGGCCCCGGCGCGTGACGAATGCATGGCGTGCTCATGTGTTCTTGATGCGGATCACGTATTTTTCAGGCAAATCCCAATACGCTGACAAGAATTGCATATCCCGATGCCCGAAGGATGCGCAACGGATGTCCGGTGGCGGTGCGAAAGGTGTGCGGGCGTGTTCGTGGAGAGGATCGTGAAACTGATTTTTGCACCCGCAGTGGGTCTGATGAATCGTTGCAGTTACCCGGTGAAGTTCGGCCTGCTGGGCCTGATCATCCTGGTGGCCTTTGCCAGCCTGATGCTGACGCTCGCGCGCGAGTTGAACTCGACGATCGAGCGGACGGAACGCGAACTCGTGGCTTCGGACCTTTCGCGGCCGATCTCCCGGGCGGTCGAGCTGATGCAGCAGCACCGCGGGCTGTCGGCGGCGATGCTCGGGGGGCTGGAGAGTGCGAAGGCGGCGCGCGCAGACAAGGCCGTCGAGGTCGATCGTGCGCTCGAGACGCTGGAGGCGGCGCTGCCGCAATCCGTGCGCAACAGCGGGTGGAGCGATATCCGCTCGCGCTGGAGTGCGCTGAAGCAGGAGGGCCTCAAGCTGAGCCAGCCCGAGAATTTCCAGACGCATACGCGGCTGATCGACAATCTGCTGGATTTCCAGATCGCGGTCGCCGACGAGTACGGCCTGACCTTCGATCCGCAGCAGGACAGCTACTACCTGATGTCGACGGCGGTGATCCGCATGCCCTACCTGCTGGAGCGCACGGGCCAGTTGCGGGCCAAGGGGTCGGCGGCGCTCGCGCGCGGCACGATCGACGATGCGGGCAAGCTCGGGGTGAGCGTGCTCGCAGGTGACGTGACCGAGGCGGTGAGCGATCTCGAGACCAACATCCGCAAGATCGTCGCACAGCGGCCGGACCTCGGACAGCGGCTGGAGTCGTCTCTCGCGGAAATGAACGGCAAGTTGGCGACGGTGGGCGGAGTGGTGCGCCAGATCCTCGCGGGTGATCTGCAGAGCACGTCGTCGTCCGCGTACTTCGGGATGACGACCGAGGCGATCACGGTGGGCTACCGGCAGATGAACGAAATCCTGCTGCCGACGCTGGACGAGCTGTTGCGCCAGCGCATCGCCGAGGCGCAGCGGGTGCTGCATTTCAACGTCGCGGTGCTGGTGGTCGTCGCGGTGGCGATCGCCTACCTGTCCATCGGGGTGTATCTGTCGATCATGGGCAGCGTGAAGCGGCTCGCCGAAGGCAGCCACCGGCTGGCGGCCGGTGATCTGACGACGGCGATCAGGTTGCAGGCACGCGACGAGCTGCACATGATCGCCGACAGCTTCAACGACATGGCGTCGACGATGTGCCGCCTGATCACGAGCATCCAGAGCAATTCGGGCCAGGTCGCGGAGACGGCGCGCGGCATGGTGGAGTCGGCACGCCAGATCGACACGGCTTCGCAGCGGCAGAGCGAGGCGGCGTCGAGCATGGCGGCGGCGGTGGAAGAGATGACGGTGGGCATCGACCATATCGCCGGCAACGCGAGCAATGCCAACGCGCTCGCCCAGCGCTCGGGCAAGCTGTCGGGCGAAGGGGGCGAGATCGTCGAGTCGGTGGTTGCCGATATCGGGGAGATCGCGCGGGCGGTGTCCGGGTCAGCCGATACCATTGCCGAGCTGGACCGCAGTTCGGAGCGGATTTCGGCGATCGTGAATGTGATCAAGGAGATCGCCGACCAGACCAACCTGCTGGCGCTGAATGCAGCGATCGAGGCGGCGCGCGCGGGCGAGCAGGGGCGCGGCTTCGCGGTGGTGGCGGACGAGGTGCGCAAGCTGGCCGAGCGCACGACGCAGTCGACGCAGGAGATCGCGCAGATGGTCGGGGCGATTCAGCGCGATGCGCGCGACGCGGTGGAGAGCATGCAGGGCGGCGTGACGCAGGTGAATGCGGGCGTCGCACGCGCCCAGCAGGCAGGGACGGCGATGTCGAGCATCCGCGACGAAGCGGGGCGGGTCGTGGAGACGGTGGCCGAGATTTCCGACGCCTTGCGCGAGCAGAGCGTCGCTTCGACCGAGATTGCGCGCAACGTCGAGACGATCGCGCGCATGGCCGAGGAGAACAGCGCGATTGCGGTCGATAGCCACCGCACGGCGGATCGGCTGGAGAGCCTGGCGGGGAGCCTGCTTGCCGACGTGAGCCGTTTCAAGGTGGCCTGAGGGCGTTTTACCCGTTCATGCGTGGGTGGGGGGCGTGGCCTGGCGCAGGGTGTCGGAAGGCAGTTCGCCGAACATCGCGCGGTAGTCCGACGCGAAGTGCGACAGGTGCCAGAAGCCCCAGCGCGCGGCGATGTCGGCGATCTGGTGGCTGGCCGGGTCGGCGGACTTCAGTTCGCGGCGTACGCCGTTGAGGCGCAGGGCCCGCAGGAAGCTGACGGGGTTGAGGTTGAGGATATCCTGGAAGCTGTACTGCAGCGTGCGGCGCGAGACGCGCAGCTCGGTGCATAGGTCGGCGACGGTGATCGGTGCGTCGATGTGCGCGCGCATGTACTCGCGGGCGCGGTCGACGATGAGCTGGCGCGTGCGGCAGGGCGTGGCAGGGCGTGGGGTGTCGTCGCGCGGCGTGATGGCCGCGACGATGCTGGCATAGATCGCCTGCTCGAGCCCCTTCCGCATCTGCGGGTGGCGCAGGAGGTCGGGGGTCGCCTCGAGGCTGGCGAGGACCGTCAGGAGGAAGCTGCGCAAGGTAGCGGCCTGGTCGGCCGTCGCGGGAATGATCCGCCGCTTGCCGATTTCGGCTTCCACGTCCCGGTGTTCGACGCGGAAGGCGTAATCGGTGAAGGCTGCGACGTCGGTCGTGACGGCGACGATGTCGTGCAGGCGCGGGGTGCGGTAGTCGAGGTCTTCCCCGCCCTTGAGCGTGATGATGGAGTCGAGCTCGCACGGTTCGCCGCAGTACCAGCCGGTGCCGTCGAGTTCGACCGGCACGCCGATCGTGCGCGAGCCTTCCCAGGACGTGCCGATCTCGTGCACGACCTGATTGGTCCGCTCGCGGAAAACCTGCACGTTGTCGAACCAGAATTCGTCGAACCGCCCCGTGAAGGTGCCGGCCGAAAGCTGGTCGTAGCGCTGATTCCAGTGTTGCAGGCAGGCTGCGTGGTCGTCTGCGTCGCGTGTGTCGAGATGGACGACGGAATACGCGTCGTCGCCGGCGGCGCGCGTATTGCTGTCGCGCCCGGCGAGGGTGTGAGCATCCATTTTCCGATTGTCTCCTGACCGGAAAGGGCCGTTTGTAGTTATGCCTTTGATTGTTTTTCAAAACTAATACAAAAGTCGCACGCCGAACAGTGAAATCTTTCTAACGAGCTGCGTCGCGCGGGCCGTCGTGGCCAGCCCCGGGTGTTTCGTCGCGGATTGCCATTTTCGGATAACGGCTCGGAGAAGCTGCTTCCTACAATCGCCTCCATCGGTTGTACCGCCGCGTGAGGACGCGGCAGGGCACAGCCGGAAAAAAATGCCGAACCGAACGGCACATCACACCAAGTGAGGAGACGACAACATGACGAAGACGACGAGCTCGCCTCGCCGCGCGCTTATCTGCATCACGCTCGCGGCGGTGCTGGGCAGCGGGGGCGCGCGTGCGGCGGCGACCGAGGCCGAGGCGGCGGCGCTGGGCAAGAACCTGACGCCGATCGGCGCGGAGGCGGCGGCGAACAAGGACGGTGCGATTCCGGCGTGGAGCGGCGGGATGACGCAGGTGCCCGCGGGCTGGAAGCCGGGGCACCTGGATCCCTTCAAGGACGACAAGCCGCTGTTCTCGATCGACGCGGCCAATCTCGACAAGTACGCGGACAAGCTGTCGGCCGGCCAGATCGCATTGATCAAGGCGTACAAGGGCTACCGCATGGACGTCTATCCGAGCCGGCGCAGCTGTCCGGTGCCGGATTTCGTCGCTGCGCAGACGAAGAAGAACGCGGCCGCCGCGAAGCTGGGCGCGGACGGCTGGCAGCTCGAGCAGGTGTTCGGCGCGGGCGTGCCGTTCCCGGTGCCGAAGTCGGGTGCCGAGGTGATGTGGAACTACAAGCTGCGCTATACGGGCCTCGGCCGCCGCGCGCAGATCTCGGCGCTGATGCCGGAGAAGGACGGCAGCTACGTCGAGAACAAGCAGTGGGCGTACGAGATGTACCCCTTCAACGACCCGAAGGTGACCGGGCCGGCGGACGTGGGCGGCGTGGAGTCGAAGCTGCTGTACGACGTGCTGACGCCGCCGTCGCGCGCGGGCGAGGGCTACCTGATCCACGCCTACATCGACAAGCCGCAGGACGCGTGGATCTACTTCCCCGGCCAGCGCCGCGTGCGCCGCTCGCCGACCTTCGCCTACGACAACCCGATCGCGGGCTTCGACAACCTGTACTTCGTCGACCAGATCAACATGTTCACCGGGGCGTTGGACCGCTACGACTACAAGCTGGTGGGCAAGAAGGAGATGTACGTGCCGTACAACTCCTACAAGCTGATCAACAAGAAGCAGAAGTTCAAGGACATGCTCGGGCCCGAGTATGTCAATCGCGACCTGATGCGCTACGAGCCGCATCGCGTATGGGTGGTCGAGGCGACGGTGAAGGCGGACAAGCGCCATTCCTTTGCGAAGCGGGTGTTCCACTTCGACGAGGACTCGTGGGCGCTGCTGCAGGTGGATATGTACGACGCCAAGGGCAACCTGTGGCGCGTGCAGGAAGGCAGCCTGTGGGCGGCGCCGGACGTGGGGGCTTGCATGGCCTATGAAACCCAGATGTACGACCTGGTGGCGCGCCGCTACGTGGTCGACAACTGGACGGCCGAGGGCGAGGTGCTGGATCTGACCGCAGCCAAGGACGGCCGGATCACCGCCGCGAACTTCACGCAGGACGAAATGCGCCGCCGCGGCGAGCGCTGACCCCCACTCCACTCAGGGAGAGTCTCCATGAAGAAAAGGACGATTTCGGATCGTCGGGGCACGCTCGCGCCTTCGATCCTGGCAGTTGCGGTTGCGGCGGCATGCTGGTCGCCGGCGAGCCATGCGTTTCGCTTCGGTTCGGAAGAGGGGGTGTCGGGCAGCTTCGACAGCACCGTCTCGTACGGCGTCATCAGCCGGTTGCAGTCGGCGGGCTGCAAGACGGTCGGCAACGACAGCGGCGGCTGCAACAACACGACGAACAACGAACTGCACACGAAGCAGGCCGGTAACGGGTATGCCAACGCCGATTTCAATTTCACCAACTTCGACGACGGCAACCTGAACTACAAGAAGGGCGACATCGTCTCGGCAGTGCTCAAGGGCACGCACGACCTGTCGCTGAAGTATCCGGGCGGTTGGAGTGCGCTGGCGCGCTTCAACTGGTTCGTCGATACGAAGTCGGACGACACGCGGCGCACGTCGGTCGCGGACGAGGCTTCGGGCGAGATGACCTTGCTCGACGCGTGGGTCGCCAAGGAGTTCACCGTCGGCGAGCGGCGCGGCAAGGTGAAATTCGGCAACCAGGTGATTTCCTGGGGCGAGGACATCTTCATCATCGGCGGCGTGAACCAGATCAACGCGATCGACCTGCAGAAGTTCCATGTGCCGGGCACGCAGCTGAAGGAAATCTTCATTCCGGCGCCGATGCTGTCGGCTTCGCTGGGCCTGACCGAGAAACTGGGGGCGGAGGCGTACTACCAGTTCGCGTGGAACGGCTTCAAGTTCGATCCGGTAGGGACCTTTTTCTCGGCGGCGGACGTGCTGGGCAAGGGGCGGCGCGTCGCGTACGTGCCGACCAGCATCATCGAGGACTTCGCCGGGCCGGGCGCCTGCGCGGGCCTGCCGACCGGGCACTGCGGCGACAATCCCGGGATCTCGGATGCGGATGCCGTCGCGGCGGGCATTGCGGTGCCTTATCTGGGGACCAACAAGCCGAAGAAGACGGGCCAGTACGGCGTGAACTTCCGCTACAACGCGGAGGAGATCGACACCGAGTTCGCCTTCACGTACCAGCGCTACCACGACAAGCTGCCCTTCCTCGGTTTCACCGGCAACAGCCTCGGGGCGGTGACCGGATACTTCATCGCCTACGGCGAGGACAAGGATCTGTATGCGATCTCGGCGAACACGAAGATCGCCAACGTTGCAGTCGGCGCGGAGCTGTCGTACCGCCCGAACGACAGTGTCGGCATCGACCCGACCGTGCCCTTTACCGGGAAGTACAGCATCTATCGTGATGGCGGCGGCAATCCGGGCTTTGTCGAGGAGGAGAAGTACCAGTTCCACCTGACGGGCTTCTACACCTTCTCGCACAACGACCCGCTCGGCGGCGTCGCGAAGGCGCTGGGGGCGACGGACGGCTTCATCCTTGCCGAGGCGGCCGTCGCGCATTACCCGGGGCTCGACCTCAGCGGGCGCGTACCGTACTTCCTGCCCGACTACTCGCTGCCCGACAAGACCTCGTGGGGCTACGTGGTGGAGGCGGCGCTGAACTACCCGAACGTCGCCGGTACCGGCGTGACGCTGACGCCGCAGATCGACTGGTACCACGACGTGAATGGCACGACGCCGAACGGGCTGCCTTTCGTCGAGGGGCGCAAGGCGCTGACGCTGTCGCTGTTCGCGAACTACCGCGACGCGTGGAAGGGCGCGATCCAGTGGGTGACCTTCTACGGCGGCGGCGCCAACAACCTGATGCGCGACCGCGACTTCCTCTCGGCAAGCGTTTCGTACTCGTTCTGATGCAGATGCCGGCGCTGGCGGGACGCGAGTCCGTCGGTGCCGGCTCAATGGATACCCCGACATGATCGAAAAACTGGTGCTGGCGATGCAGCGTGTGTGCTTCAGGCACCGCCTGCTGATCCTGCTCGCGCTGCTCGGCTTCACGGTGGTGATGGCGCTGTTCGCGTCGCGCCTGCACATGAGCGCCGGCTTCGACAAGCAGCTGCCGCAAAACCACGAATACATCCAGACCTTCAACCAGTATCGCGAGGTGCTGTTCGGCGCGAACCGCATCATCGTGACCGTCGAGGCCACGAAGGGCGACATCTGGAACGAGAAGGCCCTGACCAGACTTTATGACGTGACGCAGGCGCTGTTCTTCATGAAGGGCGTCGACCGGCGCACGGTGACGTCCCTCTGGACGCCCAACACCCGCGCGGTGCAGATCACCGAGGAGGGCATGAAGGCCGAGGACGTTATCGGCGGCGACGTGACGGTGAAGGCGCTGACGCCGGACAACATCGCGGCGATCCGCGAGCGCACGATCGTCGGCGGCTTCATCGGCAGCCTGGTCGCCAACGACTCGTCGTCGGCGATGGTCGTCGCGGAACTGGCCGACCCCGATCCGCAGACCGGCGAGCGGCTCGACTACGCGGAGTTCAGCCAGCGGCTCGAGCGCGAGGTGCGGGACACCTTCACCGACGGCGACGTGAAGATCCGCATCATCGGCTTCGCCAAGCAGATGGGCGACATCTCGGAAGGGGCGACGAGCGTGATCGAGTTCTTCGCGCTCGCCTTCCTGCTGACCGCGGCGGCCGTCTATTGGTACACCCGCTCCTGGATGCTGACCTTCCTGCCGCTGGCGTGCTCGCTGGTGTCGGTGGTGTGGCAGTTCGGCACCATCACGCTGCTGGGTTTCGGGCTGGATCCGCTGGCGATCCTGGTGCCCTTCCTGGTGTTCGCGATCGGCGTGTCGCACGGCATCCAGCAGGTGAACTACATCGCCAAGGAAGTGATCAACGGGGCCGACGGCTACACGGCGGCAAGCCGCAGCTTCACCGGGCTGCTGGTGCCGGGCACGCTCGCGCTGATCACGGCCTTCGTCGGTTTCGCGACGCTGGTGCTGGTGCCGATTCCGATGATCCGCGAGCTGGCGATCACGGCTTCGGTGGGCGTCGCATACAAGATCGTGACCAACCTGATCATGCTGCCGGTGCTCGCAAGCTACTTCCGCTTCGACGATCGCTTCGTCGGGCGCGCGACCAAGATGGAGGGGCTGCGCAACCGCACGATGGCTTCGCTCGGGGTGCATATCGCGAATCCGCGCAACGCGGCGATCGGGACGCTGGTGTGCCTCGCGCTGTTGGCGGTGGCGGTGTGGCAGAGCCAGGGGCGCCACGTCGGTCACGTGTTGCCGGGCGCACCGGAGCTGCACGACGACTCGCGCTACAACCAGGACGTCGAGGCGGTGGTCGCGCGCTACGCGCTGGGGCTGGACCTGCTGACGGTGGTGGTCGAATCGCCTGCCGATGGCTGCTATCGCCACGACATCATGAGTCATGTCGACCGGCTGACGTGGTATCTGGCGAACGTACCGGGCGTGCTGTCGGCGCAATCCTTGCCGAGCCTCACGAAGCTCGCCGCATCCGGCGTCAATGAAGGCAATCCGAAGTGGGCCGCGCTGCCGCAGGAGGAACTGACGTTGGGCGAGGCGGTGCGCCAGGTGCCGGAAGGCATGCGGCTATTCAATGCGGATTGCACGCTGCTGCCGGTGAATCTGTATCTCGCCGACCACAAGGCCTCGACGATCAAGGAAGTGGTCGCGGCAGTGAAGCATTTCCGCGAGATGCAGCCTTTCCCGGGCGTGACGGTGCGGCTCGCGAGCGGCAACGCCGGCGTGCAGGCGGCGACCAACGAGGTGGTGGAGCATTCGGAGCTGCCGATGATGCTCTACGTGTATGCCACTATCCTGGTGCTGGTGTTCGCGGTGTATCGCGACTGGCGCGCGATGATCGCATGCTGCCTGCCGCTGACGCTGGCGACCTTCCTCGGCTACTGGTTCATGAAGGCGCTCGACATCGGCCTGACGGTCGCGACGCTGCCGGTGATGGTGCTGGCTGTGGGGATCGGCGTCGATTACGCGTTCTACATCTACAACCGGCTGCAGATGCATCTGGCGCACGGCGAGGACATCGTCACGGCCTTCAAGCAGGCCTTGCGCGAGATCGGTGTGGCGACCGTGTTCACGGCGGTGACGCTGTCGATCGGCGTGGCGACCTGGTCGTTCTCGGCGCTGAAGTTCCAGGCCGATATGGGGATGCTGCTGACCTTCATGTTCATGGTGAACATGATCATGGCGATCACCTTGCTGCCCGCGCTGGCGGTGACGATCGACGTGCTGATCCCGCGCCGCGGCCCGGTCCGCGCGCCGCTGATGGCCCACTGAGGTGATCCCGATGAAGACAAGCAATCGAATCGGGCGGACTTTGCTCGGCCTGTGTCTGGCGGCGAGCGCGACGGTATTCGCCGCCGCGCCGGCCGATGCGGCGAAAGTGCCGGCGCCGGCGATGAAGGCGCGGCTCGCCGCAAAGGTGCCGGTGACCGGGATGGTGCGCGCGGGCAATGCGCTCGTCGCGGTCGGCGATTACGGGACGATCGTGCGCTCGACCGACGAGGGCAAGACCTGGCAGCAGGCCGAGGTGCCGGTGAGTGCGCTGCTGACCGCGGTGCATTTCGTCGACGAGACGCGCGGCTGGGCAGTCGGGCACGGCGGCGTGATCCTCGCGACGACCGACGGCGGCGCGAACTGGCAGCTGCAGGCGACGCTCGACGACAAGCCGGTGCTGCTGTCGGTGCACTTCGCCGACGCGCAGCGCGGTTACGCGGTCGGGGCCTACGGCGCGGCTTTCCGGACGCTGGACGGGGGACACAACTGGGAGCACCTCGCGGTCGGCCGGGGGCACGACGGCGACCTGCACCTCAATCACATCTTCGGCACCCGTGAGGGGAAGCTCTTCATCGCCGCGGAAACCGGCGTCGCGTTCCGTTCGACCGATCGCGGTGCGACGTGGACGAAGCTTGCGACCGGCGTGTCGGGTTCGCTGTGGAGCGGGCTCGAGCGGGCGGACGGCGAGGTCGTGCTGCTGGGCATGAGCGGGCGTGTGATTGCGAGCCGGGACGGCGGCACCACCTGGCAGGTCCGTGAGACGGGGACCGAGCAATCGCTGACTTCGGGGATCGCGCTCGCGAACGGCGGGCTGATCGTCGTCGGTGCGGGCGGGGTCGTGCTGCGTGGCAGCGGGACGGCGCCCTTCCAGCTGGAGGTGCGTCCCGATCGCCAGAACCTCGCCGCCGTCGTCGCCGCACCGACGGGCACCGTCGTCGTTGCCGGCCAGCTCGGCGTCGAGCGCCTCGTATCCAACAAATAACAGGGACAGGGAGACCTGCGCATGCTCACCAAACTGATGGCGCTGCTTTCCGGGGAACTCCAGGCGGAAGGACTCGAAACGGGCCCCTTCGAGCGCCGGCATATCGCGGTTGCGGCGCTGCTGCTCGAAGCGATGTACATCGATCACCGCGCGAGCGAACGCGAGCAGGGGGCGATCAGGCGCCTGCTGTGCGAGCACTTCGCGCTGCCCGAGGAGGACGCCCGCAAGCTTGTCGAAGTGGCCGACGAGCGGTTTGCGGAGGTGCTGGATGACTGGGAGTTCGCCGAGGCCGTGCGGGCCGGCTTCAACGCCGCCGAACGGCGCGAGGTGCTGACGATGCTGTGGGAGGTCGCCTATGCAGACGGCGATCTCGAGCGGCTCGAGGAGCGGCTGGTGTCGCGGCTCGCCCAGCAGCTCGACATCGATCCGGAGGGCGCGGATGCGGCGCGGGCGACGGCCGTGGCGCGCGCCGGGCTGATCGACGGCGGGCCGGACGCCTGACCCGCACGCAGGGCGTCGGCTGATCCGCCCCGCAGATCAAATCAACAAACCAACCAATAAGACAGAGGAGACAGATACATGGAGCGTTACCACGGACAACTGCTGAGCGACGGCACACGGCGCTTTCTCGAGAATCCCCGGCGCATGCTGATCGGCGCCGAGTGGGTCGAGGCGGCGAGCGGCGAGACGCTGGCGGTGGTCGATCCGGCCAGCGGCGAGAAATTCGCCAGCGTGCCGGCGGGCGGGGCGGAAGACATCGACCGCGCGGTCGCCGCGGCACGGCGCGCGTTCGAATCGGGTGACTGGCCGAAGATGCGGCCGGTCGATCGCGAGCGCCTGCTGCTGAAGTTCGCCGATCTCGTGGAAGCGAATGCCCAGGAGCTTGCCGAGATCGAGTCGCTCGACAACGGCAAGCCGGTGACGATGGCGCGCCACGTCGACGTCGCGCTGGTGGTGGATTTCCTGCGCTACATGGCGGGTTGGGCGACCAAGATCGAAGGTTCGACGATGGACGTGTCGGTGCCCATCGTGCGCGACCGCGAGTTCTTCGGCTTCACGCGCCGCGAGCCGGTCGGCGTGGTCGGAGCGATCATCCCGTGGAACTTCCCGCTGCTGATGGCGGCGTGGAAGGTAGCGCCGGCACTCGCGACCGGCTGCACGATGGTGCTGAAGCCGGCCGAGGAGACGCCGCTCTCCGCGCTGCGCTTCGCGGAACTCGCGCTGGAGGCGGGCTACCCGGCCGGCGTGCTCAACGTCGTGACCGGCCTCGGCCACAAGGCGGGCGCGGCGCTCGCGTCGCACAAAGGCGTCGAGAAGGTCGCCTTCACCGGCTCGACCGAAATCGGCAAGCTCGTCGGCAAGGCCGCGCTCGACAACATGACGCGCGTGTCGCTGGAATTGGGCGGCAAGAGCCCGGTGATCGTGCTCGATGATGCGGACGTGAGCCAGGCCGCGGCGGGTGCCGCGCAGGCGATCTTCTTCAACCAAGGGCAGGTGTGCACGGCCGGTTCGCGCCTCTTCGTGCATAAGAGCCGCTTCGACGAGGTCGTCGAAGGCCTCTCGGGCATCGCCGCCGGCATGAAGCTCGGCGCCGGCATCGACCCGACCACACAGATCGGCCCGCTGGTGTCCGCGACGCAGCAGAAGCGCGTGCTCGGCTATATCGAGAGCGGCTTCGCCGAAGGTGCACGGGCAGCGACCGGCGGCGCGGCGGGCGAGGGCGCAGGCTACTTCGTGAAGCCGACGGTGCTGGTCGATACGACCGACGACATGAAGGTCGTACGCGAGGAGATCTTCGGGCCGGTGGTCGTGGCGATGCCGTACGACGATCTGGACGAAGTCGCGCGACGTGCGAACGACACGCCTTACGGGCTCGCGGCGAGCATCTGGTCGAACGACCTGTCGCGCGTGCATCGCCTGATCCCGAAGATCCAGGCCGGCACGGTGTGGGTGAACTGCCACAACATCCTCGACAACGCGATGCCCTTCGGCGGCTTAAAGCAGTCCGGCATCGGGCGCGAGATGGGGCGTGCGGTGCTCGACCTGTACACCGAATCCAAGTCCGTGATCATGGCGCTGTGAGTGCGGGGCGCCGCCTTGTCGCGATTGACGGGGCGGCGCATTTCCTCACCGGAGAGTGGAGACAGAAGTGAAGCCTGAGACCATAAAAAACACGCGCAGACATCTGCGCATCGCCGGCGCGGTGGCGCTGGCGCTGGGCATGGCGGGCACGACGCCCGCCGTCGCGGCGC
The DNA here is from genome assembly GCF_900156155.1 of Aromatoleum tolulyticum. GTDB lineage: Bacteria > Pseudomonadota > Gammaproteobacteria > Burkholderiales > Rhodocyclaceae > Aromatoleum > Aromatoleum tolulyticum. Next base: position 110,961 of record NZ_FTMD01000003.1, on the reverse strand, counting down.
AGGATCCCGGCCGCGAAGTGATCGACAAGAAGTGCGCGAGCTGTCACCTCGAGGACGGCAAGCTCACGCGCATCCCCGAGGTGCGCAAGACGCCCGAGGGCTGGGACATGACCGTCGTGCGCATGGGCATCTGGCACAAGGTCGAACTGACGGCCGACGAGCGCCGCGCGGTGGTCAAGTACCTCGCCGACCGGCAGGGGCTCGCGCCGTCCGAGGCCGCAGCGTTCCGCTTCCTGACCGAGCGGCGACCGAACATGCAGGATGCGCCGCCCGACGAGGAGATGGCGCAGATGTGCGGGCGCTGCCACAGCTACGGCCGCGTCGCGCTGCAGCGGCGCGACGAGGACGAATGGCGCAAGCTCATGCACACGCACCTTGGCCAGTTCCCCAGCGCGGAGTACTCGGCGCTGGGCCGCGACCGCAACTGGTGGGAGATCGCGCGCGACAAGATGCCCGGCCGGCTCGCGGAGATGTACCCGAAGAACACCGACGCGTGGCGCGACTGGAGCCGCGCGAAGCACCGGCCGGCCGCCGGGCGCTGGGTCGTCGCGGGCGAGCGGTCGGGCTGGGGTGCCTATACCGGCACGATGACCGTGACCGCAAAAGGCAAGGACCGCTACGAGGTCGGCTACGAGCTGCACTTCGGGCCGGGCAACACCGTGCGCGGCAAGGGTGAGTCGCTCGTCTACACCGGCTACGAATGGCGCGGCACGGCGCAGCTCGGCAACGAGCAGACGCAGTCGATCTTCGCGCTGAGCGAGGACGGCGCACGCATGAGCGGGCGCTGGTTCCTGCGTAAGGCCGACGAGATCGGGGCCACGTTCGAGGCGGTGCGCGCCGACAAGGCGGCGAAGAACGCGCTGGTGTCCGTGAGCCCGCAGATGCTGCGGGCGGGCGAGACGGCGACGGTGACGGTCGCGGGTGCCGGCCTCGATGCGAAGCTCGATCTCGGGTCGGGCGTCGAGGTGGTGGAATGGCTGGGCAAATCGGCCGAGCAGCTGAAAGTGCGCGTGAAGGTCGCAGCCGACGCGGCGCCCGGCGTGCGCAAGGTCGCGGTGGGTGGGCGCGAGTCGGACAAGAGCGTCGCCGTGTATCGCCGGATCGACTCGGTGCGCGTCGAACCGGCGTTCGGCATCGCCCGCGTCGGCGGCGGCACGAATCCGCCCGTGACCGCGCAGTTCGACGCCGTGGCCTTCCTCGATGGCGCGGACGGCAAGCCCGGCACCGACGATGACGTGCGCCTGGGCAGCGTGCCGGCGAAGTGGTCGACCGAGCCTTTCGATGAGCGCGCCAAGCACGACGAAGACCTCAAGTACGCCGGCCACATGGAGCCGCACGGGCAGTTCCTGCCATCCTTCGCCGGTCCGAACCCCGACCGCCGCGGCCTCAACAACGTCGGCAACCTGTCGGTCGTCGCGACCGTCGCGGACGGCGAGCGCTCGCTGAACGCAAAAGGCCAGCTCGTCGTCACCGTGCAGCGCTGGAACCCCACGCCGCTGCGCTGAGGGCAAAGGAGAAGAGACAATGACTACAACATTGCAGGTACAACCCCACAACTACCGCGCGATCCGCAAGGGCGACCGGCAGGTGCTGCTGCACGTGCCGACGACCTCGATCTTCGAGCTCGATCCGGCCGCGTCCGACCTGCTCGGGTTGTTCGAGTCGGCGCCAGCGGTCAGCGCGGACGACATCCAGGCGCGCTTCGACGGCCGCTACACGCCGGCCGAGCTGTGCGACAGCCTGAGCGACTTCATCGACCTGGGCATCGTCGCGCCGCAGCCCAAGCACTACGAGATCCCGGCGCGCGTCGTCGAGCGTTCGCCGCTCAAGACGCTGGTGCTGACGCTCACGACCGGCTGCAACCTCGGCTGCAGCTATTGCTACCGCGAGGACCTGACCTCGCCGAAAAACTCGGCGGTGATGGACTACCAGACCGGCACGCGCTCGATCGATCTGCTGATGGAGGAGGCGAGCGAGAACGAGCGCGTCGGCATCGTGTTCTTCGGCGGCGAACCGCTGACGCGCATCGCGGTCATCCGCGACCTCGTCGAGTATGCCGAGGAGAAGGCCGCAGCGGTCGGCAAGGAGGTCGAGTTCTCGCTGACGACCAACGCGACGCTGCTGACCGACGAGGTCATCGACTTCCTCGATACGCACCGCTTCGGCATCACCATCAGCATCGACGGCGACCAGGCGCAGCACGACCGCCATCGCCGCACCATCGCCGGCGGCGGCACCTACAAGACCGTCGCGATGCGCGTGAAGCGCCTGCTCGAACGCTACAAGTCCAAGCCGGTCGGTGCGCGCGTCACGCTGGCAAGCGGCAACCTCGACGTCGCCGGCATCTACAAGCACCTGCACGACGAACTCGGTTTCTTCGAGGTCGGCTTCGCGCCCGCGACGGCGGGGCCGGATTCCCCGGTGGGCCTGACCAGGGACGAGCTCGACACCGTCTTCGAAGCGTTCAAGGTGCTCGGCCGCGAGTACGTGTCCGAGGCCAAGCGCGGCAAGCGTCACGGCTTCGGCAACATGCAGCAGCTGATGACCGACCTGTGGATGGGCACGCGCAAGGTTCTGCCCTGCGGCGCCGGCGTCGGCCTGCTCGCGGTCGGCACCAGCGGCAAGATCTCGCTGTGCCACCGCTTCACCGGCTCGGAGCTGGAGACCTTCGGCGACGTCGAGAACGGCATCGCGCGCGACTCGCTGTCGCAGTTCATGACGCGCGCGCAGGCCCCGCACGGCGCCTGCCAGGTCTGTCCCGCGCGCAGCCTGTGCGCCGGCGGCTGCTACCACGAGTCCTATTCGCGCAGCGGCGACCCCTTCCTGCCGACTTTCGAATATTGCGACCAGATCCGCGAATGGACGGCCTTCGGTCTTGAAGCCTTCGGCGAGATCGCGCTCGCCAACCCGGCGTTTTTCAATGGCGCCGTCGAACAAAGGAGTGCCCTGCAATGAAAAGACTGCGAGCCCTGAACCACAAGGCCCATCTCCTCGAACAGGCCGCGACGGACGGCCACCGCGAGGAAGTGCAGCTGATGAGCAGCGTCGTCGGCTGCACGACGACCTTCGACCCGGGCTGGGAAGTGGATGCGTTTGGCGGCTTGGCCAGCCTGTGCCAGCCGATGGAGGCCGACCTCTATGGCTGCACCGACCCCTGCTGGTGGCCGGCGCAGCTCGCCGACAGCCTCAACACCGCGCGCGACTGGACCGACGGCAAGAACTCGGCGCTGCGCGACTGGCGCGAACTGCAGACGCTGTTCCCGGGAGACTGAGCGATGAGGATGCTGTCCATCAAGAAGGCGCCGATGGTAATCGTGGCCCTGTGCTGCGCCGCGGCGTCGCTGCCCGCGCTTGCGGCCGAATACCTGCTGACCGTCACGCGGCCCAACAACCTGCACATCGTCGACCCGGCCAAGCGCGCGATCGTGCGCACGATCAACCTGCCCGGCGACGGCATCCCCGGCGCGATCGCGGTCCCGAAGGACGGCAAGACCGCCTACGTGCTGACGAACCGCATGGAAAGCGTCGTCGGCGTCGACCTCGACAGCGGCAAGCCGGTGTTCCGCGCCGATTTCTCCACACCGCAGCGTCGCGTGAAGGGCTTCTTTGCGGTCGCGGTGAGCGAGGACGGCAAGGAACTCTACGTGCATCAGGCGCCGGTGCAACTGGGGCGCTCCGAGTACAAGGTCGAGGACACCTACATCGCGGTGTTCGACACCGCCGATGGCATGAGCGCCAAGCCGCGCCGTACCTTCCCCGCGCCGCGCCGCATCAGCCTGATGGCCGCGACCGGCAAGCCCGACCACCTCATCGCGCTCGGCTGGGACATGTACCTCTTCAACACGAAGACCGGCAAGCTCGAGCAGACCTTCCCGGTGCGCCACTGGAACCGCCCCGGCATCGGCGAGCCGGATGTGCTCGCGATGTGGGGCACCTTCGAGCAGGCGCGTGCGCTGTCGACGCCGTACTTCGTCGCGAAGACCGACGTCCCGCCGGATTCGCCGGAGGCCTTCAAGGCCGGCATCGCGGTGTTCGACCTCGACTCCGAGACGTTGAAGGTCAAGGAGTTCGAGAACGCGACGACTGCGATGTTTTCCTCGGTCGTGAGCCCGGTCGCCCGCAACGAGGCCTTCCTCGTGATGAACCAGCTCACCAAGGTCGATACCGACACCGGCAAGCTCCTGAAGCGCAAGGATCTGGATCAGACCTACTACGCGATCAACATCTCTGGCGACGGCAAGGAGATCTACGTCGGCGGCGCGCTCGACAAGATCGCGATCTACGACGCGGACAGCTTCGAGAAGAAGGGCGAGATCCAGATGCCGGGCGGGGCGGACCAGTCGATCGGCTGGATGCGGGTCGTGAAGCGCTGAGTGGTGATCGGGATGTCGATTCGCGCGATTCGTGGTTTGAAGCCGCCCCCGACGGGAGGCACTCCGCGCCTCGTTGGACGCGTGGCGGACGCCTCGGCACGAAGCGCCTCCCGTCGGGGGCTGCGCCGCGCGGGTCGGGCACGGTGTGCTGATCGCAACGGACGTAGGGCGGGAACAGCGAAGCGAATCCCGCCGTGCGGCGGTAGGGCGGTCACGCCGGTTTGGCTTGGGCATCGCGCGTTCGGATCGTCGGTCCTCCGGGCTCGGGGAATCGAACCATGATCCGTTTCGACGGAAACCGCCCGAGGCCCGCGCAGGCGCTATCGTGGGCGCTGCCCCTGGTCCGGGAACGCGCCGGATCGGTCGCCATCGTCGTCCTCCTGTCCTGCCTCGGCTCGGCGGCCGCACTGCTGCCGCCCTACCTCACGCAACGCCTCGTGGACGAGGGCATCGTCGGCGGCGAGGTCGAGCTCGTCCTGTGGCTGTGCGCGGCCTTCCTCGTCCTGATGGTCGGAGGCGTGCTCGTCGAGACGCTGTCGCGCCTCACCTATCTGAAACTCTCCGCGCACGTCCTCTTCGGACTGCGCGAGCAGGTCTGGCGTCACCTGCAGACGCTGGCGCCGACGTACTACGCCCGCACGCGTGGCGGGGAGATTCTTTCGCGGCTCGACGGCGATGTCGCCGAGGTGCAGCGCTTCGCGCTCGACGCGCCGATGGCGGTGCTCAACGGCGTGTTCTCGCTGATCGTCGCGCTGGTCCTGATGCTCTCCCTGAGCCCGATGCTCACCGCGCTCGTGTTCGCGCTCGTGCCCTTGCAGGTGGCGGCGCTGATCGTCTCGCGCCCGTGGCTCGAGAAGGGCTCGCAGGCGCTGCGCAAGGAAAGCGCCGCGATGTCGAGCTTCTTCGTCGAGTCGCTGCGCGCGATGAAGTTCATCCAGGCCTCGAACGCCGCGCGGCGACAGGAGGCGGGACTGCGTGCGCATCACGGCGACTACTTCGCCGCGTTGCGCCGCTCGCAGCTCGCCTCGCTCGGCGCCGGCGGCCTGCAGCGCGTCCTGTCGGGCCTCAACGTGCTGCTGGTGTTCGCGGTCGGCGGATCGCTGGCGGCAGGCGGAGAATTGTCCGTCGGCGTCGTCGTCGCCTTCATCGCCTACACGACCCGTGCCGCCGGTCCGCTCCAGACGCTGGCAGGCGTGTTCATGGGCTGGCAGCGCGCGAAGGTCAGCCTGCAGCGCATCCATGAGCTCGCCGCCGAGCGGCCGACCGTGGCTTCGCCGGCCCAGCCGATCCTGCTCGCGCAGCCGGTGCGGGGCGCGCTGCGGCTCGATGCCGTGTGCTTCGGCTATGCAGCCGAGGCCGTGCTCGCCGGCGCGACGCTCGACGTGCCGGCCGGCACCAAGCTCGCCCTCGTCGGTGCGTCCGGTGCCGGAAAATCGACGCTGATCGATCTGCTGCAACGCCACTACGACCCGCAGGCGGGGAGCCTGCTGCTCGACGGCGTGCGCCTTGACCTCCTCGACCTCGTCGAGCTGCGTCGCCAGGTCGTCGTCGTCGACCAGGAGCCGGTGTTGATGCCCGGGACGGTGCGCGACAACCTGCGCTTCGTCGCCCCCGACGCCGAGGAGTCTGCGCTGCTGCGTGCGCTGGACCTCGCCGGCCTCACGAAACTCGCCCACGCCGGCGGCCTCGACCGGCCGGTGGGCGCGATGGCGGCAGCCCTGTCGCGCGGCGAACGCCTGCGCCTCGCGCTCGCGCGCGCGATCCTGCAGGATCCGGCGGTGCTGATCCTCGACGAGACGACCTCCGGCCTGGACCTGCCGGTCGCGCAGGCGATCATGGGCGCGGTCGATCGCGTCTTCGGCGGCCGCACCCGCGTCGTCATCACGCATAACCTCGCGTCCGTCGGCGCGGTCGATCGCGTCGTCGAGCTGCGCGACGGCCGCCTCGTCGAGCCCGAGGCGGCCCGGCCCGCCGCACCGCTGTTGAGGGTCGTATGAGCGTGACGGTCGGCATCATCGACGGCGGCTTCACCGGCGTACCCCCGCACGCATTGCATCGGGCGGCGCACTTCATCCCCGCCGCCGACGGAAGCGTCGGTCGCGAGCCCGCCGGCGGTCGCCCGCTGCCGCACGGTGAAGCGGTGGCTGCGTTGGTGCTCGAGGCCGCACCGGCGGCCCGTCTCATCGACGCACGCATCGCGTCGCACCGGCATGCGCCGTCGCCGGCCATGGTCGCCGCGGCGATCGAATGGTGTGCGGACGAGGGCGCGCGCATCATCAACCTCAGCCTCGGCCTGCTCGAAGACCGCACGGTGCTGCGCCGGGCCTGCACTCGCGCGCTCGCGCAAGGCGTCGTGCTCGTTGCGGCGGCCCCCGCGCGCGGCACGCCGGTCTTCCCCGCGGCCTATCCCGGCGTGCTCGCCGTCAGCGGCGACGCGCGCTGCGCGCCCGGACAGTGGTCGCTGCTCGAGGGCGAGACGTCCGGCGCTGCGGACTGGGGCTGTTCCCCTGCCGGACCGGGAAAGACGGCCGGCGGCGCGAGCATGGCGACGGCGCGCTTCACCGGCATCCTCGCCCGTCATTTCCTGCAATACCCCGCCGCGGACCCGCAAGGGCTCGCGGCTCACCTCGCCGCCCGCGCCAGCTGGCAGGGGCGGGAACACAAGAGAATCGGGGAGATCGATTCATGACAAGCACACCGCGCACCCCCACCCCCGAAAGCGTGACCCGACCGATCGAACTGGGCTTCGCCCTCGTCGACGAACGCGAACTGGCCGCCTTCGCGCGTCACGACCGCCTCACGCGCGACGACTACCTCGACCAGCTCGGTGAAGCCCGCGACTGCGTCACGTTGCCCGAAGACGCCGAGCCCACGCACTTCTTCCTCGGCAGCGAGTTCTGCGAACACCTGCTGCCGAGCGTCGAATCGGTCGATCGCGCCGTCGTGCTGTGCGAGCGCTGGGGCCTCACCTTCGGCCTCGTCACGCCGATCGCCTGCGACGGCCTGTTCGACCCGCTGCGCGCCGCGCTCGCGCGCCTGCCGGCGGGCTCCGAAGTCACCATCAACGACTGGGGCGTCGCGCGCCTCGTGCAGCGCGAATTCCCGGCGCTGCGCCCGGTCGCCGGACGCCTCCTTGGCAAGATGCTGAAGGACCCGCGCCTGCCTTCGGCGACCTGGGCGCGCATGTATCCCAACGGCCTGCGCGCCGGCCCCTTCCGCGACATCCTCGACGGGCTGGGCATCGGCCGCCTGGAACTCGACTTCCCGCCCTTCGGCGCCGCCGACATGTACGCCGGCATCGACTTCCCCATCGGCGTGCGCGCGCCCTACGGCTACATCGCCAAGGGCCGCATCTGCAAGCTCGGCTCGCTGTCGCTCGACACGCCGGAGAAGTTCTCGCCCGGCCACCAGTGCCGCCGCGAATGCCTCGGCTTCAACGAAGTCGGCGCACGACCCGGCACTCACGAACTCCCCACCTCGCAGCGCGGCAACACCATGTACTACCGCCATGCGAAGGGCATGGCCACGGCGGTCGCCGAAGCTGTGAACAACGGCTGGGTAAGCCGCATCGTTCTCTCGGGAGCCTGACATGAAGATAACAGCCCCCATCAGCACCCCCGCCGAAGTCGAGCCGCTCGTCCGCGCCGGTGCCCGCGAACTCTACTGCGGCGTCGTGCCGCCCGACTGGATCCAGCGCTTCAACACCTCCGGCGTCAATCGCCGCGTGTTCGGCAACCTCAACGGCTACGCGGACCTCGAACGCGTCGTCGACAAGGCCACCGCGCTCGACGCCGAAGTCTTCCTCGTCCTCAACGCCCAGCAATACGGCGAACAGCATCTCGACGCCCTCACCGAGATCGGTGCGCGCTTCCGCAGCATCGGTGGCAAGGCCGCCATCGTCGCCGACATCTCGCTGATCGCCTCGCTCGCCGCGAACGTGCCGGACCTCGATATCCACGTCAGCTCCGTCGCCACCTGCCGCAACGTCGAATCCGCTCGCTTCTTCGCCGCGCTCGGCGCGAACCGCATCATCCTGCCGCGCGACGTCACGGTCGCCGAAATCGGCACGATCACGCAGGCGCTGCCCGAGCTCGACGTCGAAGCCTTCGTTCTCAACGACGGTTGCGTGTTCGAGGAAGGCACCTGTCACACCGTTCACCTGCCGATGAACAAGGGCGGCCCGATCTGCATCGACAACTATCAGTTCGAGTATCGGACAACTGAGCGGGCGACCGGCGGCGGCAAGCCGCAGGAGCGTGCGCTGCGCCGCCTGGAGCAGAACGACCTCGATTACAAGCGCTGGCTCTGGTACCGCTTCGGCAACGGCTTCTCGGTCGCATCGAACGGCTATCCGTGGGGCCCCTGCGGCCTCTGCGCGATGCCGGCGACGCATGCGGCGGGCGTGCATTCGGTGAAGATCGCCGGCCGCGAGGGCGCGAGCGAGCGCAAGATCAAGAGCGTCGAACTCGTCGCCCGCGTGCTGGAGCGGATCCAGGCGGGCGAGCCGGAACACCGGGTGCGCGAGTTCGCCGTCGGCCTGCGCGACGCACCGAGCCACTGCGCCAGCGGCTACATGTGCTACTACCCCGAGGTGAGGAGCCGGCAGACAACCGGCGATGCCGAAGGAAAGCTCCTGACGGCCGTCTGAACCGGCCGGTGCAAAAAAAAGCCCGAGCTCTGGAGAGGGCTCGGGCTGGAATCCACACCAAAGGAGGAGAGGGTGGAGGAGACAGTTGAAATACTAAACCAAATAGGTGCGTAGTTCAATAATAAGCCTGTGAGATGTTCTCATGCGGTTATTTACGGGACAAATGGCCGGCATCGCCTCGGTCGCGGGTGACGGCCCGCATTGCACAGTCCCGGCTATCGCGCCGACTCTTGGATGCCGGATTCGGCTGCCTGGCCGACCGCACGAACTGCGCACCCCTGCGCAAGTGACCGACCCCGCAAGTCGTTGATCAGCCCTGTCGGCGCCTATCGACCGGCGAAAAAGAAAAAAGCCCGGACCTTTGACGGTCCGGGCTAAATCCACACCAAAGGAGGAGGGTGGAGGAGACGGTTCAAATCTTAACGATCACGCTTGTGCGTTGCAATAAATTTGTACGACAAATTTTTTTATCACGCGATCAGGTGCCCGAATGCTCCATGGCGGCCGTCATGTTCCCGGCAGTCGGCGCAATGAATGCACGCGTATGCCGCCGAGTTCGGCGCGCGATGTTCCAGGGACGGGGGCGGTTGGCGATCGCGTTCCGGCACTGGTTGCCGAAAGTTCGTGCGCCGGAAAAGAAAAAGCCCGAGCTCGGTTGCGGGCTCGGGCTAAATCCACACCAAAGGAGGAGGGTGGAGGAGACGGTTCAAATACTAGCGAACCGGCTTGTGCGACGCAATAATAATGCGCTATAAATTTTTCTATTCGACGATCAGATCTTCATATGGCTGCACGGCGGCTGGGATTTCACATCGGGTCTTATACAAGACTTGTATTGTGCAGTGCGGTATCAATCGTCTTGCGGGAGCGCCGTCGGGTCAGGCCAGCCCGACCAGTGCGCGCGGTTGCGTGAGCACTTCGGGTTTCAGGATCTCGTCGAGCTGAGCCCGCGTGAGCAGTCCCTTGTCGAGCACCAGTTCATACACGCTGTGCCCGCCGGCCAGCGCTTCCTGCGCGATACCGGTCGCGTTGCCGTAGCCGATGTAGGGGTTCAGCGCGGTCACGAGGCCGATCGAGTTTTCCACGCTCCGGCGCAGGAACTCGCGATTCACGGTGATGCCCCTGACGCAGCGCTCGGCCAGCGTCAGGCAGCCCGCGCGCAGGTGGGTGACGCTCTTGAACAGGCTGTGGGCGATGATCGGTTCGAAGGCGTTCAGCTGCAGCTGGCCGGCTTCCGCGGCGAACGAGATCGTCATGTCGTTGCCGATCACCTCGTAGGCGATCTGGTTCACGACTTCCGGGATCACCGGATTCACCTTGCCCGGCATGATCGACGAGCCGGCCTGGCGTGCCGGCAGGTTGATCTCGCCGAAGCCCGCGCGCGGCCCCGAGGACAGCAGGCGCAGATCGTTGCACACCTTCGAGAGCTTGACCGCGACGCGCTTGAGCACGCCCGACAGCTGCACGAAGCTGCCGCAGTCCTGCGTCGCTTCGACCAGGTTCGGCGCCGTCAGCACCGGGATGCCGGTGATCTCCGCGAGGTGGTGGCGCACCAGCGCGGCGTAGTCGGGGTGTGCGTTGATGCCGGTGCCGATCGCGGTGGCGCCGAGGTTGATCTCGCAGATCAGCAGCACCGCCTCCTTCAGCCGCTCGATGTCCTCACCGAGCATCACGACGTAGGTCGAGAATTCCTGGCCGACCGTCATCGGCACCGCGTCCTGCAGCTGCGTGCGCCCCATCTTCAGCACGTCGGCAAACTCGACCGCCTTCTCGTGGAACGCGGCACGTAGCACTTCCATCGCCTCGATCAGGCTCAGGATGCCTTCGTATCCCGCCAGCTTCAGCGCCGTCGGATACACGTCGTTGGTGCTCTGGCTCATGTTCACATGCTCGTTCGGGTGCAGGCGGGCGTAGTCGCCCTTCGCGTGACCCAGCAGTTCCAGCGCACGGTTCGCGATCACCTCGTTCGCGTTCATGTTGGTCGAGGTCCCGGCGCCGCCCTGGATCACGTCCACGACGAAATGCTCGTGCAGTGCCCCGGCGCGGATTTCCTCGCAGGCGCGGACGATCGCGCCGGTGCGTTCGCCATCCAGCAGACCGAGTTCGCGGTTGGTCAGCGCCGCAGCCTGCTTGATCGCGGCGAGCGCGCGCACGAGGTCGGGATAGATCGAGATCGGCGTGCCGGTGATCGGGAAATTCTCGACCGCGCGCAGCGTGTGGACCCCGTAGTAGGAGTCGGCGGGCAGGGAGCGATCTCCCAGGAGATCGTGTTCGGTGCGTTCTGTTGTCTGCGACATGTTTCCTCCGGTGTGTGGTGCGACGCATGGATGCTACGGACGCACAAAGGATTGCGTGTCATGCCATGCAAAAAACGCATAACATCCCCAAGGAACCCGAATAGAGGGCGCGGCGACAACTCGCCGGAAGCCGCAGGACGGAAACCGCAGGAGCGCTCAACGTGCAGATAAAATGGATCGAGGACTTCCTGACGCTCACCGATGCGCGCGCGTTTTCGCGTGCTGCGGAGCGCCGCAACGTCTCCCAGCCCACCTTCAGCCGCCACATCCAGGCGCTGGAAGACTGGCTTGGCGTCGAACTGATCGACCGCCGCGCGCAGGGGGTGCATCTCACTGCCGCCGGGCGGATCTTCCGCGGTTTTGCCGCGGACATCCTGCGGCGCACCTACGACATGCGCACCGTGCTGCGCGGGCAGTCCCCCGGCAACGTCGACACCGTGCGCTTCTCGGTCGCGCACACCCTGTCGCTCACCTTCTTCCCGCGCTGGCTGGGGCAGCTGAAGGAAGCGCTGGGCAACGTCGTCGCGCGCGTCGGCGCGGTGAATGTGCCCGAGGGGGCGAGCGCGCTGATCGAGGGGGCCACCGATCTCCTCATCGCGTACCACCACCCGCAGCTGCCGATGCTGCTCGATCCGGTGCGCTTTCCCTACATCGCCCTCGCCACCGACCGCATGCTGCCCCTGTCGGCGCCGCGCGCAGACGGCCGGCCGCGCTACAAGCTGCCCGGGCGGGCCGAGGCGGCGGTGCCCTTCCTCGCCTATTCGTCAGGCACCTACCTCGGGCACGTGGTCGAGATGATCCTGCTCGGTGCGAACGAACGCTGCCATTTCGACCGTTCCTTCGACACCCACATGTCGGAGGCGCTGAAAGCGATGGTGCTCGAAGGGCACGGGCTCGGCTGGCTGCCGGAGAGCTGCGTCGGCCGCGAACTAGCCGAAGGACGCCTGGTGGAGGCCGGCCCCGAGCGGTGGACCTGCCCACTGGAGGTCCGCCTGCACCGCGCCGCCGACAACAGCAACCCGATGGTGGACAAGATCTGGGCCCTGCTGAACGCACCGCAGCGAGCGGCCTGAGGGACATTCTTGGACGCAGAAAAGAAAAAGCCCGAGCGGTTTAGGCTCGGGCTTAAATCCACACCAAAGGAGGAGGGTGGAGGAGACGGTTCAAAGCATACGGTACCGTATGTTGCGATGCAATAAGTTTGCCCTTTAAATGTTTTTATCGGGCGATCAGAATCACCTATGTGTCCGCAAGGCGACGCAGGCGACGCGTACGGGGCGAGCAATCGCCGAGGGACGCCGGAAAAGAAAAAAGCCCGAGCGCGGTTGCGGGCTCGGGCTAAATCCACACCAAAGGAGGAGGGTGGAGGAGACGGTTCAGACTTTATTGGAAGAGCTTGTGCAATGCAACATTGTTGACCCCAAAATATTTTTATATTTAGATTATTTGGCTAAATACATAAGAAAAATCAGCCAATTGAAAGCGCGTTTCAATGCGCTGGGCATGTTGCGCTGCCGTGTTGGTAACTCGAACATCGACCGCCGGATCGGGGTGTCAGCTGCCACGCGCGTTGCCGTGCCGTTCGCAGGCCGGCCCGGCAATAAAGGGATGCAATCCGGCCCCTAGATGACATCGAGGATTGCCGGCAAGCCGCGGAATTTCCCTGTGCGCCGGAAGTGAACGGGCATACGCGGTCAGCGCAGCAGTGACGACACGAGCGAGAATTCATTGAGCGCGGCCACGATGCGCGCCTGCGAATCCGCCCCGCCGTTGCCGAGCGAGGCGAGGGTGAGGAGATCGGTGAGGCCCTGCAGGCCGCTTTGCGAGGAATCGCTGTTGTCGTCGAACAGGCCGAGCGTCAATTGCAGGGACGAAAACTGGAGCTGCGCCGCGAGCAGCGAGGTCACGCTTTCGTTCGACGCGGTGAATTCCGTCGCCACTGTCGCGAATGCCTCGGCCGCGCGCGCAAGCAGGGAGAAGCTGCCTGCGGGGTCCGCCTCGAAGGCCGCGCGCAACGCCTCCATGTCGATGCTCAGGCTGCCGCCGCTGCCGGGAAGCAGCGCTGGCCGCAGTTCGATCCCGAGGTCCGACAACTGCGTGAGGGCCGAATCGCCGTTGTCGAAAGCCTCGTCGACGCGCGCCTGGAGGTCTGCGGACAAGCGCGCCGCGGGCGCGGAAGTCGGGACGGTGCCGAACAGGAAATTCTGTTCGCCGAGGCTGCCCTGCAGGTTGTTGAAGCTGTCGACGAAATACTGCGCCTCGGCGGCCAGACTGCCGAAGTCGGTGCCGAAATTCTGCCCGATACCGCTGTCCGACGATCCGGGGCGCAGCACCGAGAGGCGGTTCTCGAAGCTCGCGACAGCCGACAGGAGCTGACCGAAACTCGACAGGTCGACGATCGTCGAAGAGCCCGAGAACAGCGACAGACTGCCCGCCGTTGCGGCGAAATTCGTCGAAACGGGACGAAGGGCGCTTGTGCCGAAGAGGCCGAGCGCCGAGGTCAGGGGCAGAATGCTCACGTGGCGGACTCCCGCACTGCGGCGATCCGCAGTGGATCGCATCCGTTGGAGTGCGCGTGCAGGCCCAAGGTTTCCGGCGAGGGCCAGCCCGCACTGGCGGCGAAAGACCGTATCGTTGGGGTTGCGCCCGATCCCCTCGAGCGCGCCCTGCGGGTATCGTTCGGGGTGCGTCCGGGTGGGGTGAGCGCGCAGTGCCACCGCATCCGTCGCCGCAGACGATCCCGGATGCGGCCCGATGCGCCCGGAACCTGACCGAAACCACAGCCAAGAACGAGCAGGATGAACAACATGACCCGACCCCGACTCATCGTCACCCGCCGTTGGCCCGCCGAAGTCGAGCGCGCACTCACCGAGCGCTTCGACGTGCGCCTCAATTCCGACGATCACCCGTTCACGCGCGACGAGATGCGCACGGCGCTGGCTTCGTGCGACGCGCTGCTCGCCACCGTGTCCGACCGCATCGACGCCGACGTACTCGGCACGGCACCGACCGCCAGGCTGATTGCCAACTACGGCGTCGGCTACAGCCACATCGACATCGACGCCGCCAGGGCCCGCGGGATCGCGGTGACGAACACCCCCGACGTGCTCACCGACTGCACCGCCGACCTCGCGATCACGCTGATGCTGATGGTCGCCCGGCGTGCGGGCGAGGGCGAACGCGAGGTGCGCAGCGGCAACTGGACCGGCTGGCGCCCGACGCACATGATCGGCACCAAGGCGAGCGGCAAGACGCTCGGCCTCATCGGCATGGGCCGCATCGCCCGCGCGGTCGCGATGCGCGCGCAGCACGGCTTCGGTATGAAGATCGTGTTCTTCAACCGCAGCCGCGTGCCGGCCCAAACGCTTGCCGGGCTCGACGCGCGGCAGTGCGATTCGGTCGAGGAAGTCCTGGCCGAGGCGGATTTCGTCTCCCTGCACTGCCCGGGCGGTGCGGCGACGCGCCACCTGATCAACCGCGAACGCCTCGCGCTGATGGGCCCCGACGCCTTCCTGATCAACACCGCGCGCGGTGAAGTGGTCGATGAGGCTGCGCTGGTCGAGGCGCTGCGCAACGGCACGATCGCCGGCGCCGGGCTCGACGTGTTCGAAGCCGAGCCCAAGGTCAGTGAGGGCCTGCTCGCACTGGAAAACGTCGTCCTGTTGCCGCACCTCGGCAGCGCCACGCGCGAGACGCGTGTCGGCATGGGCATGCGCGTGCTCGAGAACGTCGACGCCTTCTTCGCTGGCCGCACGCCACCCGACCGCGTCGTCTGAGGGGCGGCCGTGAAGCTCTCCCGCCTGTTCCAGCCGCGCAATCCGGCGTTCTGGGTGATGATCGCGCTCAACGTTCTGTCGTCGGCGTTCGCGTGGATCCTGCGCACTCATCCGCTCAATCCCCTCGGCCTTGCCGTGGTCGCCGGCCTCGCCCTCGCGAACGCGATGCTCGGGATGTGGTTTGCATGGCGGCTGGTGCGCGAAGATGGCGACAACGACCGCAAGGGCGGCGCGGGCCGCGGCATGTGACGCGCATCGCCGCTGCAGGAATGGCTATCATGTGCGCCTTGGGCGGTCCCTGCGGCCGCGCCCGACACACCACCGGAGAACCTTATGGCTTCAGCCCATGACAACGTAAGCATGGCGGTGTTCTGCGATTTCGAAAACGTCGCGCTCGGAGTGCGCGACGCGAAATACGAAAAATTCGACATCAAGCCGGTGCTCGAACGCCTGCTGCTCAAGGGCAGCATCGTCGTCAAGAAGGCCTACTGCGACTGGGAGCGTTACAAGGGCTTCAAGGCCGTGATGCACGAGGCCAACTTCGAGCTGATCGAGATCCCGCACGTACGCCAGTCGGGCAAGAACTCCGCCGACATCCGCCTCGTCGTCGATGCGCTCGACTTGTGCTACACGAAATCGCACGTCGACACCTTCGTCATCATCAGCGGCGACTCCGACTTCTCCCCGCTGGTGTCCAAGCTGCGCGAGAACGCCAAGCAGGTCATCGGCGTCGGCGTGAAGCAATCGACTTCCGACCTGCTGATCGCCAACTGCGACGAATTCATCTTCTACGACGACCTCGTGCGCGAGAGCCAGCGCGCGGCCAAGCGCGAAACGCGCGAAGCCCAGCCCTCACCGAAGCGCTCGCCCGAAGAGGAAAAGCATCGCAAGGACGAAGTCGAGGCGCGCAAGCGCAAGGCCATCAATATCGCCGTCGAGACCTTCGACGCCCTGGTGGCCGAACGCGGCGACAGCGGCGTGCGCATCTGGGCATCGATGCTGAAGGAGGCCATCAAGCGCCGCAAGCCCGACTTCAACGAGTCGTACTACGGCTTCCGCGCCTTCGGCAACCTGCTCGAGGAAGCCCAGGCGCGCGGTCTGCTCGAGTTCGGCCGCGACGAGAAATCGGGCGCCTACGTCTATCGCGGCAACCGTGCGGCAGTGGCGGAAGCGGTCGCCGAGGCGTCTGCCGCCGTGGAGCAGGGTGCCGCGCTCGAGGTTGTGCCCGCGGCGGGCGAACTGGCGCATGCCGAAGCTGCGTCCGCGACGGCGGCGGAACGTCCGGCGGGCGAAGAGCCTTCGGGCAGGCACGAATCCCGCCGCAAGCGCGGCGGACGCAAGTCCGGCGCGAAGAAGGCGGAGGCCGGGGCGGAAGGCGGACGGGCGGAAATGCAGGCGGCTGCCGAAGCCGAACCAGAACGCCCGCTCCAGCCCGAGCCCGTTACGTCCGTGCCGGTGCAAGCCGAACAGCCGGTCCCGGCCACTGCGACGATCGCTTCCGAAGCGGAGCAGGCTGCCGCGGCGCAGGCAGAGCCTGCCAAGGCAGGGGCGCGCCGGTCGCGCCGCGGCAAGACCTCCGCCGCGAAGACCGAATCGGCGAAAACCGAGGCGGCAAACATGGAAGCCGCAGCCCCTGCTCCGGCAGCCCCGGTTCCCGAGGCCGCTCTCGCGCCCGAGCCCGTGACGGTCGCCGGTGCGGAGGAGGCAGCGGCCAAGCCCGCCGCCCGCAAGAGTGCACCGCGCGGCCGTCGCCCGCGCAAGACCGAAGCGCCGCAGAACGGTTGAACCAGGCAAGGCGGCCGGCCGCCACGACGGGCGGGCCGGCCCCTGGCGCTACATTGCGAGGGGAATCACCCCAGCGTCGCGTTCGCCAGTTTCGCGCCGAAGCCGATGAACAGCCCGCCGACCCCGCCGGTCGCCGCCGCGGACAAACGCCGGCGACGGCGGAACTGCGCCGCGAGGTGGGCGCCGCCGAAAATCAGCGCCGACAGGTAGATCGCACTGCACACCTGCACGATCGTGCCCAGGATCGAGAACGACAGCACGGGATAGGCATAGCCGGGATCGACGAACTGGATGAAGAAGGACACGAAGAACAGGATCGCCTTCGGGTTCATCAGGCTGATCACCAGCGCCGTGCGGAAGGGCCGCGTCGCATCGGCGGGTGCCGGCTCGGGCGCTGCCGTGCCCGCCGCCTTGTCGCGCCAGCCGGCGATCGCCGAGCGCAGCAGCGCGAGTCCCACCCATGCGAGATAGGCGGCCCCGGCGTACTTCAGCACCATGAACAAAGCGGGCGTCGTCTGCAGCAGCGACGCGATGCCCGTCGCGGAGAGAACCATCAGCACGGTGTCGCCGAGGAAGATGCCGCACGCGCCGCGATAGCCCGCCGCAACGCCCAGGCGGGAGGCGACCGACATCACGTACAGCGAGTTCGGTCCCGGCAGCAGCACGATGAAGATCGTGCCGAGAATGAAGGTCGTCAGGTCGGTTACGCCGTAAAACATGAGCCAGGTCTCCGCCGGTGAATCGTTAATCTTAACGCGTTCGCGCGGCGAGGTTCATTCGCGCGCGCGACAGTTTTCGTACATGCCGGCACCCTGCATATCGACGCGCGCCGTGTTGCCGTGGCGCCACAGCGTCAGCGCCCCGCATCCGTAGCGTTCGCCGCTGTCGTCGGTGGCCTCTTTCATCAATCCGAAGCGCATTCCGTCGATGTCGATCGCCGCGTCGCCCCACGGATGATAGATGACCGAAAAGCCCTTGCCCGCGTCGCAGGCATAGGCGACGGGGCGCGCTGCGGGCGGCGTCTGCGCGCAACCGGCGAGGAACGCGGCGATGAGGAGGGCGGGAAAGGCAAGCGTGCGGGCGGTCATGAGAACTTCCTGCGGGTATCACGCGAGGTGAGTGGTGAGCGAGGCCTGTGTCTCCCGGCGGTGCCGCCGGGCGTGGCAGAAACATTCATGTTGCCGGCGCGATGCGCATCGGGATGGTGACCGGACCGTCATTGACGAGATGCACCTGCATCTCCGCGGCGAATTCGCCAGTCCCGACCTGCTCGTGGGCTTTGCGCGCCTCGGCGACGAAATGATCGTACAGCGCGCGCCCTTCGTCCGGCGCCGCCGCATTCGTGAAGCTCGGCCGGTTTCCGCCCGTGGTGTCTGCAGCGAGGGTGAACTGGCTGACGATCAGCAGCCCGCCCTGCACGTCCTGCACCGAGCGGTTCATCTTGCCGGCCTCGTCGGAAAAGATCCGCAGCTTCAGGATCTTGCCCAGCAGCTTGTCCGCTTCCGCGCGACGATCACCGCGTTCCGCGCACACCAGCACCAGCAGGCCATGACCGACCGCGCCGGTAATCCTGCCGTCCACCTCCACGCGTGCTTCCGACACACGCTGCACCACTGCCAACATCAGCTTCGCCCCTTCACTTTCGGCGGGTCTCGGCGCCCGCCGCGCCCCGCCCTCACACGCGCGCTCAGAGTTCGTGGCTGCGCGCCCAGTGCGCGATCGCACCTGCATTCATGGCGCCCGACTGCCGTGCCACTTCCTGTCCGTTGCGGAACAGGATCATCGTCGGGATGCTGCGGATCCCGAAGCGTGCGGCGAGCTCCTGTTCTTCCTCGGTATTCACCTTGGCGAGGCGCATCTGCGGTTCGAGCATGCGTGTCGCCTCCTCGAAGGCCGGCGCCATCATGCGACAGGGGCCGCACCACGGCGCCCAGAAATCCACCAGCACGGGCAGATCGCTGCGTTCGACATGGAGCGCAAAATTCGTGGTGTTCAGTGTCAGCGGCTTGTGCGCGAACAGCGGTGCATGGCACTTGCCGCAGTTCGGCTCGTCGTTCATGCGCGCCGCCGGCACCCGGTTCAGCGCATCGCAATGCGGACAGGGCAGAGTCAGGGGATCGACCGACATCATCAACTCCATTGCCGGCGGGAGGGCCGCCCGCCGGTTTCATCTCGTGTGTTTACAGCGGTTTCGTTGCGACGATGGCCCCGCGGATCTGCCCTTCACTGTACCCCGTCGCACGATCCTGCGGGTAATGTTCGGCCAGGCGCGCCTTCACCGCAGCCGTGAGCTTGTCCTCGGGGCCGTGGCAGTTCAGGCACAGGGCTTGTGTCGGCAAAGCCTTGGCGTAGCGGAACGCGCGCGTGCCGTCGGCCTGTTCGACCATCTCGCCCTTCTCCAGTTTCGACGGGTTCTCGCCCGCCGCCGCGCGGCGATCGAACTCCGCCAGCGTCGCCCGTTCCCATGCGTCCGGCGTTGCGCGTTGAGGATTGCGCGCCTTCAGCGTCACGCGCTTCAACTGCCAGCCGGTGCTCGCCCCGATCTCCTTGGCCATCTTCGGCGCCATGTCGCGGCACACGGGAATCGCGCCCTCCGGGCCACCCTTGGCAATCTCTTCGTTGAGCGCCGTCACCAGCCGCGGCGGCAGGCTCGTCGCGGCAGCGCGTGCCTCGGTCATCAGGGCGAGTTCCTGTGCCAGGGCGGGCAGCGCCGCGCTCGCAATTGCGGCCACCAGGGCCAGACGTCCGATCGTCATCGCCATCCCCTCATTCATATAGAAGCAATATCTTATATTAACGCGGATGGGAATGATGGACTGGGTCTCGGTGCGGGCGGTGCCTCTCGCGGAGGAAGGGTGCGACTATCTGTTGCGCCCGGTCAGTACCCAGAGCAGCAGAAAGCACCCGACGACGAGTGCGCCAATCCCCGCCTGGAGCAGCGTGCCGACCTGGAGTCCCCCGATCCAGAACTTGCCCGACACCCTCGCGACGCCCGCGATCACGCACAGGGTGAGCCCACCAAGCCCGGAAAGCCTGCCGGCGAGCAACAGCAAACGATCCATGGCGACTCCCCCCGTCGTGTGCGCCATCGTGCCGGCAGCATGCCGTCGATGTCAGGCGATTAAACTCCCGGAACGCCGCTCAGGCAAGCATTGTCCGGCGTTCTTGCCGGTGGCATCGAACCGCCCGCTTTCCATCAGCTTGCGCCGAACACGTAGGCGTCCATCGCCAGTATGCCGTAGCGCACGTCGGCGGCAGCGAGGCGCCGTGCGTCGGCGCGCATTCCGGCGGCACCGTGAGCGAACATCAGCGGCATCAGGTGCTCGTCCGTCGGGTGGGCGCGCTCGGCGTGCGGCGCGCGCCGCCGGTAATCGAGCAGGGCGTCGACGTCGCCGGCGGCGAGCGTATCGGCGATCCATTGCGCGAAGGCTTCGACGTAAGGTGCCGTCCCGTCCGCGGCGCCCGTGAACTCGTACAGGTTGTGCGTGAGGCTGCCCGATCCGACGATCAGGACACCTTCGTCGCGCAGCGGCGAAAGCGCCCGGCCGAGGGCGTGGAACGCGCTCGCCGGGCGGCCCCCCGGCATCGAGATCTGCACAACCGGTACGGCGGCATCCGGATACATGTGCAGCAGGGGCACCCACGCGCCGTGATCCAGCCCGCGGTGCGGGTCCGGACGTGCATCCACGCCTGCGGCGGCGAGCAATCCGATCGCACGGGCGGCGAGCGCCGGATCGCCGGGCGCCGGGTAGCGCAAGTCGTACAGGGGCGCCGGGAAGCCGCCGAAATCATGGATCGTCTCCGGCCGGTCGCTCGCCGTCAGGGTCACGACCGGACTCATCCAGTGCGGCGAGGCGATAAGGATCGCGCGGGGCTGCGGTATCGCCTGCGCAAGGGCGGCAAGTTCGCGTCCGGCTTCTCCAGGCTCCAGTGCGAAGGTCGGTGCTCCGTGGGAAACGAAGAGGGTGGGCATCGTGCTCATGTGGACTCCAGTGCGTATCGGGAGCGGCCGTTCCAGCCCGATCCCTTTAGCTGCAGTCTATGGGGCTCCCGCGGGCCGATAAACCGGCAGCGGCGGCACGCACTGTTCAGAGATCGGCAACAATCGTGCGTCCGCTGTTGCCCTGGCGGCCGTTTGGGTTTCGCGGGCGCCTCTTCCGCATTGCACAATCGCGTCGTGCTTTTATGGTATCGTGGCCGGATATCACGGGCCCGGACCCTTTCTTCAATCGCAATACGAATGACGCTTCTTTCGCTGATTGTTGCGCTGCTGCTCGAGCAGGTACGACCGTTGCCGGTGCGGCAAATCGTTCTGGATCCGCTTCATCGCCTGTCGGGTGTCCTCGTCGAGCGCTTCAACGACGGCCAGGCCCGCAACGGCGTGGTTGCGTGGCTGCTCCTCGTCGTCACGTTGGTCGCGGGCGGCGCGCTCGCCTTCTTCCTGTTGTGGCTCGTCCATCCGCTGCTGGCGGTATTGTTCAACATCGCGGTGCTCTATCTGACGATGGGTTTCCGCCAGGAAAGCCACTTCTTCACGGACATCCATCTCGCCCTGCGCATGGGGGAACTCGATCGCGCACGTTCGCTGCTGGGCGAGTGGCGCGGCGGCCAGTACATCGGTGCGAGTTCCTGCGAGGTCGCGCGGCTGGCAATCGAGGAAGGGCTCGTCGCCGCCCACCGCAACGTGTTCGGCGTGATCTTCTGGTTCATCGTCCTGCCGGGACCGAGCGGCGCCCTGCTGTACCGTCTTGCGCGCTTCCTCGGCGAGGAGTGGGGCGAGCGCAACGATGCCGAGTTCGGCCAGTTCGGGCGCTTCGCACGCAAGGCGTTCGAATTGATCGACTGGCTGCCCGCGCGCCTGACCGCCGCATCGTTCTCGGTGGTGGGCGACTTCGAGGATGCCGTGTTCTGCTGGCGCACCCAGGCGATGCTCTGGGCCGACAGGGCGTCCGGTATACTGATTGCGGCAGGTGCGGGTGCGCTTGGTGTGCGCCTCGGCATGCCAGTCCATGAATCCGGCGAGATCGTCGAACGACCGGAAATGGGTGTCGGTGAAGAAGCCGATGCCGACTACATGCAGAGCACCGTGGGCCTGATCTGGCGCGCGCTGGTGCTTTGCTTGCTGATGCTGGCCCTGCTGGTGATTGCCGGCTGGGTTGGTGCCTAACATCCAGGAGGGAGCACAGATGGCGAATCGTGAAGTAGTGGTTTTGAGCGCAGTCCGTTCGGCCGTGGGCGGGTTTGGCGGCTCGCTGAAGGACATGGAGCCGGCCGAGCTGGGTGGTGTGGTCGTCAAGGAAGCGATCGCCCGCGCCGGCGTCGATCCGAAGCAGGTGACCTTCGCGACCGTCGGCAACTGCATCCCGACTGAATCGCGCTACGCCTATGTCGCGCGCGTCGCGACGATCCAGGGCGGTATGTCGATGGATTCGGTGGCCTTCGCCGTCAACCGCTTGTGCGGTTCGGCGCAGCAGGCCATCGTCAACTCCGCCCAGGCGATCATGCTCGGCGATGCCGACTTCGCGATCGGCGGCGGCGTCGAAGTGATGTCGCGCGGCGCCTACCTGCTGCCCGCACTGCGCAACGGCGCCCGCATGGGTGACGCGAAAGCCATCGACGCAATGGTCTCGGTGCTGACCGACCCGTTCGGCGTCGGCCACATGGGTATTACCGCCGAGAACCTGACCTCCAAGTGGAGCATCAGCCGCGAGGATCAGGACGCCTTCGCGCTCGAGTCGCAGAACCGTGCCGCAGCGGCAATCGCCGAAGGCCGTTTCAAGAGCCAGATCGTTCCGATCACGTTCGAAACCCGCAAGGGCCCGGTCGTGTTCGACACCGACGAGCATCCGCGCATGACCACCATGGAAGCGCTGGGCAAGATGAAGCCCGCCTTCAAGAAGGACGGTTCGGTTACTGCGGGCAACGCCTCCGGAATCAACGACGCGGCCGCCTTCCTGGTGCTGGCCGACGCTGCCAAGGCTGCCGCGGGCGGTCACAAGCCGATCGCGCGTCTCGTGTCCTACGCGATCGCCGGCGTGCCCAACGACGTTATGGGTGAAGGCCCGATCCCGGCCTCCAAGCTCGCGCTGCAGCGCGCCGGCCTGTCGCTGGACAAGATCGACGTGATCGAATCCAACGAAGCCTTTGCGGCGCAGTCGATCGCGGTGAACAAGGGGCTCGAGCTCGACCCGAAGAAGACCAATCCGAACGGCGGCGCGATCGCGCTGGGTCACCCGGTCGGCGCGACCGGCGGCGTCATCATCACCAAGCTGCTGCACGAGCTGATCCGTACCAATGGTCGCTACGGCATGGCGACGATGTGCATCGGCGGCGGTCAGGGCATCACGACGATCTGGGAACGTATCTGACGTTCTGCTGATCAGGCCAGAAAAGACCCGCTTCGGCGGGTTTTTTCGTTCTGGGCGGTGGTTTCGGAGCGCTTACCAGCCTTGCGATTGACGCTTGGCGTCCTTGATCTCGTTGCGAATCATCCGGTAATGCTCGAAGCGGCGCATGTCGATTGCGCCCGCTTCGATGGCAGCGCGCAGGGCGCAGCCAGGTTCGGATTCGTGCTGACAGTCGCGGAAGCGGCACTTGCCGAGGTGGCTCTGGAACTCGATGAAGCTTGCGGCGAGGTCGTCGGGTGTGAGGTGGGCGAGGCCGAAGGCCTGCAGTCCGGGGCTGTCGATCAGCCAGCCGCCGTCGAGCGGGTACAGGCGGGCGAAGGTGGTCGTGTGCTTGCCGCTGTTGAGCGCTTCGGAGATCTCGCGCGTCGCCGCGCGGGCTTCCGGGATCAGGGAGTTGGTGAGTGTCGACTTCCCCATGCCCGACTGGCCGACGAAGATGCTGCGCTGGCCGGCGAGATGCGGCCGCAGGTCGTCGGTGCCGGCGCGTGCGCTCAGTTCGACGACCTCGTAGCCGAGCTTTGCGAAGGGGGCGAGCATGCGGCGGGCGGCGGGCAGGGATTCGGCGAGGTCGGCCTTGTTGAGGACGATCAGGGTCCGGAGGTGCTGGCTTTCGGCCGCCGCGATGCAGCGCGAGATCAGCAGGTCCGAGAATCCGGGCTCCGTTGCCGTCACTACGACGACCTGGCTGAGATTCGCGGCGATGAGTTTTTCGCGGAAGGCGTCGGAGCGCCACAGCAGGTTCCGGCGCGGCTTGAGCTCGGTGATGACGCCCTGGTCGCTGCCGGTCGCTTCGATCTCGACTTCGTCGCCGCACGCGAAGGTGCTTTTCTTGCCGCGCGGGTAGCACTTCAGCCGGATCTCTTCCTGTCCGGCCAGTCCCGCGACGACGACCTCGTATTGGCGGCCGAAGGCGGCGACGATCACGCCTTCGAGTGTCGTGCTGCGGTTCTGTCGGGGTTTGTTCACGAAATGCCGGGTCTCAACTGGAGGAGCGCAGGCGCGCGACACGCAGCGCGGCCGGCGGGTGGGAGTCGAAGAAGCTCGAGTACAGCGGATCGGGCGTGAGCGTCGCGGCGTTGTCGCGGTAGAGCTTCACCAGTGCCTGCGCAAGGTCGGATGCGCGCGTCTGTTGTGCGGCATATGCGTCGGCCTCGAATTCATGCACCCGCGACCAGAAGCTCATCAGCGGGGCGGCCGGGAAGGTGAAGGAGGGCAGGGCCAGCGCGAACAGGGCGAGCGCGACGGCGGTGCCGGCCGAGGCGGGGGCGACGCCCAGCCCGGCGAAGAACCAAGTCTGTCCCATCAGCCAGCCGAGCAGCCACAGCAGGCCGAGGCTCGCTGCCGCGATGACTGCGAGGCGTTTCCAGATGTGGCGGTGGCGGAAATGCCCGAGTTCGTGCGCCAGCACGGCCTCGACTTCCTCGGGCCGCAGCTTGTCCAGCAGGGTATCGAAGAAGACGATGCGCTTGGCCGCGCCGAAGCCGGTGAAGTAGGCATTGCCATGCGCCGAGCGGCGCGAGCCGTCCATCACGAAGAGTCCGCGGGAGCGGAAACCACAGCGCGCCAGCAGGGCCTCCACGCGTGCCTTCAGCGCTTCGTCCGCGAGTGGCGTGAATTTGTTGAACAGCGGCGCGATGAAGGTCGGCCAGATGAAGAGCGCCAGCAGGTTGAACGCGAGCCAGAACAGCCACACCCACAGCCACCAGCGCTCGCCCATTGCGCCCATCAGCCACAACACGGCGGCGAGGACGGGCAGTCCGATCAGTGCGGCGAGCGTCGCTTCGCGGGCGAGGTCGGCCAGGTACAGGCCGGGTGTCATGCGGTTGAAGCCGAAGCGCTTCTCGATGCCGAAGGTGCGATAGAGCGCGAACGGGAGCTCGATGGCCCAGCCCGCGATGCCGAGCGCCGCGAGCAGGGCGACGCCGTGCGCGAGGGTTCCGGCTGCAAAAATTCGGGCGAGCAGGTCGTGCATGGCCTGCAGGCCGCCGCCGAGCGTGAGGGCGAGCACGTAGGCGGTGCCGATTGCGGCATCGATGGTGCCTAGCTGCATGCGCGCGGCGGTGTAGTCCGCAGCCTTGCGATGCGATTCCAGACTGATCGATTCGGCGAACGGAGGCGGCACAGCCTCGCGGTGGGCACGCACGTGCCGGATCTGGCGCATCATGAGCACGAGCCTGGCGAACAGGGTCAGTGCGGTGGCGGCGAGGAACAGGGACGAGAAGGCTTCCGGGGACATTCGGCGAGTGGAGTGGGCGGGCGGCGAGGCATCTATGCCACAATCGCGCCTTTGCTCAAGGGGGGCGGACGATTATGGCACAGGATCAGAATCACCTCATCTGGCTGGACATGGAAATGACCGGCCTCGAGCCCGATACCGATCGCATCATCGAGATCGCGATCGTGATCACCGATTCGCAGCTCAACACCGTTGCGGAAGCGCCGGTGATCGCGGTGCATCAGCCCGACAGCGTGCTCGACCGGATGGATCAGTGGAATCGCGACACGCACGGCAAGTCCGGCCTGACCGATCGCGTGAAGGCGTCGACGGTCGGCGAGGCGGATGCCGAAGCGCAGATGCTCGCCTTCCTGCAGGAGTATGTGCCGGCGCGTACCTCGCCGATGTGCGGCAACTCCGTGTGCCAGGACCGCCGCTTCCTTGCCCGCTACATGCCGCAGCTCGAGGCGTGGTTCCATTACCGCAATCTGGACGTGTCGACGCTGAAGGAACTCGCGCGCCGGTGGCGTCCCGAGGTCTACAAGGGGGTCGTCAAGAAGGGCAAGCACGAGGCGCTGTCGGACATCTACGAATCGATCGGCGAATTGCGCCACTATCGCGACAACTTCCTGCGCCTCGAAGGTTGAGCGCCTTGCACGAGCCGCGCGCCCCTTGCCGGCGCGCGGCATCGCCGGCTGCGGCGCGGGCTCAGTCGCGCCGGTACAGGCGGAAGATTTCCTGCTGTCGTCCTCCGCCGCGGCGGAATTCCCAGATCTGCTGCCATTCCTGTTCAGGTTTCTGGGTGTTGCCGCGATCGTCGAAGACCAGCAGGAAGCCGCACGGCGTCTCGTTGTTGACCACCCGCTCGGGCCGGATTCCGGCGAAGTAATGGAAGGAGGCGCGCTGGCTGGCCGACAGGCCCATCATCGCGACGCAGTCCGCGCGCTCGCCTGCCAGCGCGATCTTCAGCGACGTGGCGGCCGGACGGTAGCTGCGGTCATGGTCGAACCAGGGCTTGAGCAGCGCAATCGCGAGGCACCACAGCATCGTCATGCCGAGTGCCCAGTTCGCCGGTGCGCGGTTCGGCGAGCGCGGTAGCCGCAGCATCAGCAGCACCCACGCGGAGACGATGACGATGCCGGTGATCGCCGATATCTCCGGCGCACGCACGGCGAAATCGGGCGCGACGCGCACGAGGTGACGCGCGAGTCCGGGCGGCCACAGGAAGACCTGCGCGCTCCATGCGATCCATACCAACACTGCGAAAACGCCGAAGGTCATGATGCCGAACCAGTCGAACGCGTTTGCCGCGCCGCGACGCAGGGTCGGCACGCCCGACGCCGCGAGCAGCGCGAGTGGCGGCACGAGCGGCAGCATCGACGCCGGGCTGAGGCTGCCGTTCAGGATGATCCAGGCCAGGGCGAGCACGAGGGCGGCGATCGGCAGCAGCGAGGACGCGCGCAGCAGATGGCGGCGTGTGCGCCAGAACGACCACAGCGTGATGGGCCACAGCGGCCAGGCGAACCAGCCGAGGAGTTCGACGAGACGCGTGAGCTCGTTGCCGCTCATCGCCTCCGCCCAAAGGTTGCGCCACTCGGTGCGCCACCACAGCACGAGCAGGTCGGGGGACTGGTAATGCAGCACCAGCGGCCATAGCGCCGACGCCCCGATCGCGAGGCTCAGGCCGATGATCAGCCCGCTGCTGGCGCGCGGATTGCGGCATTCGGGACTGCAGGCGATGACGACGAGGAAGAGCGGCAGCGTGAGCAGGATGCCCGGCAGGCCGCCGGCGAGGAAGGCGAGGGCGGCACCCAGCCCGGCCTGGACGCCGCCGAGCACCGGGCGCGTCGGGATGTGCGAGAGGCCCGCCAGCGTGAGCGCCTGCATCGCCATCAGCGCGATCATCGGCTGCGTTTCATGTGCGTGCAGCACCAGGCCCAGCGTGCCGAGGGTCAGCAGCGCCGCGGGGGTGCGCGTCTCGCGGCCGTAGAGGCGGGTCGCCGCGCGCGCGATCCAGAAGATCGCCAGGGCCGTGAACAGCGTCGTCGCCAGCCGGGCGCCGTCGTGCAGGGGCAGGAGCGGGGCGAGCAGGCGCGCGAACGCCGCACCGGTCCAGTAGTAGAGCGGTGGAAAATCCGTCTCGGGCTGGCCGGCGATCGCGGGGAACAGCAGATGGTTCCCCTGCAGCATTTCCAGGATCGGGCCGAAATGGCGCGCGTCGTCGCCGCGCCAGGGGTCGTGGCCGGTCAGTCCGGTGAGCAGGTACAGGGCGATGAGCAGCGCAAGGCCGATCGCACCGTACAGATGCCGCCGGATTGTTGAGGTCCGGAAGGATTCTCCAGTCATGTCATGTTGCGCCATCCGTCATTGTGCGGAGGCGTCCGAACGTCGGGTGCGGAATTCTAGCCGGAGCGGGCAGCCGCGCCGTGTTTCGAGGAACAAAAAAGGCAGCCGAAGCTGCCTTTTTTGCCGTGACCGGAAGCCGGAGTTCAGCCAAGGCGCTGAACGCTGCCGTATTTCTGGCGGAAACGCTCGACGCGACCGGCGGTATCGACGATCTTCTGCTTGCCGGTGTAGAAGGGGTGGCAGGCAGAGCACACTTCGACGTGCAGCACGGGCTTGCCCAGCGTCGAACGGGTTTCGAAGGCGTTGCCGCAGGAGCAGGTGACCTGGACGGCTTGGTAATTCGGGTGGGTATCCGCTTTCATGGCGATTCCTCGAACGAGCGGGCGGTGAATGTGGCCGCCCTGATAGCAGGTGGAAACCGCAGATTATCTCCGATCCGGCGCGGCAAGGCAAGCAAGGCACTGTCTTCATATGCGGGGAGCCGTCGATGAGCGGGCCGGTCTGCGCCCTGCACGGTGGCGCCTCGGGTGGCTGTCCCGCGGCTATGGGTCCTGCCGCTATTGGCCGTACAATACGCCCCTTTTTTCAGGGGGTTGGTGTGCGTCTGCTGCTCGCGCCGATGGAAGGTCTGCTCGACGCCGATTTGCGCGACGTTCTCACCCGCGCCTGTCCCTACGACTGGGCCGTGAGCGAATTCGCGCGCGTGTCCGGCACGCTCCTTCCGCAACGCGTCTACCGACGCATCAGCCCCGAACTGCTGTCCGGCGGGCGGACCCGGGCGTCGGTGCCGGTACGCGTGCAGCTGCTGGGCTCGGATCCCGCCTGCCTTGCCGACAATGCGGCGCATCTCGCCGAACTCGCGCCTCCGGGCATCGACCTCAATTTCGGCTGCCCGGCTCCGACGGTGAACCGCCATCGCGGCGGAGCGGTACTGCTCGACGAGCCGGAACTCCTCCATCGCATCGCCGCGGCCGTGCGGGCTGCCGTGCCGGCCGGGGTGCCGTTCACCGCGAAGATGCGCTTGGGCGTTGCGGACACGTCGAAGGCAGTCGAATGTGCCCAGGCGCTCGCCGCCGGAGGCGTGGAAGGCCTCGTCGTGCATGCGCGCACCAAGCTCGACGGATACCGTCCGCCCGCGCATTGGGCGTGGATTGCACGCATCGCGGAGGCGGTGGACGTTCCCGTGACCGCCAACGGCGAAGTGTGGTCCGAGGCGGACTGGCGGCGTTGCCGCGCCGAGAGCGGGGTTGCCGACGTGATGCTGGGGCGCGGGGCGGTCGCCGACCCCTTCCTCGCGCGACGCCTGCGTGCGCAGGGCGATGCAGGCGAACGCGCGGTCGACCGCGACGCGGAGTGGGCGGAACTGCAGCCGCTGCTCGCACTCTTCTGGCGCCGGGTTCGGGAACGGCTGCAGCCGCAGCATTCGCCGGGCCGCCTCAAGCAGTGGCTGAACCTGCTGCGTCGCAATTATCCGCAGGCCGAGCGCCTGTTCCGCGAAGTACGCGCGGCGCGCAGGCCCGCCGAGATCGATGCCGCCCTGGCGCGCCACGGCATTGCCGCCGCAGCGCTGCCGCTGGCGGCCTGAACCGGACGAATTCGATGAGTTACGCAAATTCGCGCATTCCCGAGAGCGCCCAGTCGGGCGTGCATGAGCATCTGGTGCGGCATGTGCAGCGCCATCTCGCCGAGCCTTTCCGCAAGCCCTGCCTGGACTACAATCGCGCTGCGTTCGAAGCCAGCCTGGCCGGCTGGGACCGCAACGCGCCGCTGATCCTCGATGCCGGCTGCGGCGTCGGCCACAGCACGATCCAGCTCGCCCGCGCCTTTCCCGATCACTGGGTGATCGGCGTCGACCAGTCCGCGGATCGCCTCAACCGCCGCAAGCCCTATCCCGACGCGCTGCTGCCGAAGAACATGGTCTTCGTGCGCGCCGACCTCGTCGATTACTGGCGCCTGATGAGCGATGCGGGCCTGCGGCTCGCCCGTCACTACATCCTCTATCCGAACCCGTGGCCCAAGATCGGCCACCTTGCGCGCCGCTGGCACGCCCATCCCGTGTTTCCTTTCATTCCGCGGCTGGGCGGCGTGCTCGAATGCCGCACGAACTGGCGCGTGTACATCGAGGAATTCGCGTGTGCGCTCGGGTTGGCGACCGGCCGCGAAGTCGCTTGGGAAACCTTCGAGGCGCCCGCGCCGCTGACGCCGTTCGAGCGCAAGTACCGCGATTCCGGCCAGACCCTTTTCCGCCTGGTCTGCGATCTCGACGCTCAGGCTTGCGTGCGGCAAGAGGATAGCGCACGCTGAAAGGCATTCCGGAGACAAATGATGACGAACGAAACCGCTGCAAATGCAGAGAGCGACAACCCCCACCTGCTCGATGACGAGGAATTCGAGGCGCTCGAGGAACTGCTGACCTCGGACGTCGTGCCCGAGGACTGCATGGACCTCGAGATGCTTGACGGGTACCTCGCCGCCGTCCTCGCTTCGCCCGTGCCGATCGGGCCGGAGGAGTGGCTGCCGCCGGTGTGGTCGGCACATGGGGACGAGATCTCCTTCGGTTCGGGCAGCCAGATGCAGCGTGCGATCCGGCTGGTGCGGCGCTATTACAACGAGCTCGCGACCACCCTGGGAGAGCCGGAAGGATGGGAGCCGTTCTGCTACGCGGCGAGCGAAGGCGACACGATCGCGATCGGCGAGGAATGGGTCGAGGGCTTCGCGCAGGGCCTCGAGCTGTGGCCCGAGGACTGGGACGCGGGACTGCCCGCGGCTGCCGCCGAGACCGTACGCAATGCGCTCGATGAGCTGATGGCGCCGTGGGCCTCGGACGACGCCGAACTGGCGGACGAGGACACCCGGCTGGAGTGGCTCGAGCAGGCGGTGAACTGCATCGAGACGGTGCTCGGGCAATGGCGTGCGCTCGGAATGGCGGCGCCGGCGCTGCTGACCGTGGAGCAGCCCGCCATGCACACGCCGGCGGCGGTCGGCCGCAACGATCCCTGCCCCTGCGGCAGCGGCAAGAAGTACAAGAAGTGCTGCGGCGCGGTCGAGTGAGGCGTTGCGCACGGAGGCGGAGCGTGGCGTGAGCGACGATCACTGCACCCGCTGCGGGGCGTGTTGTGCCGCCTTCCGCGTCGATTTCCACCGATCCGAGCTGGCCAGTGCGACGCCGGGCGGCGTTCCCGATGCGATGACCGTTCCGGTGACCGGCGAGCTCGTGCGCATGCGCGGCACCGACGAGGCGCCGCCGCGCTGCGTCGCGCTCGCGGGCGAGGTCGGCAGCCGGGTCGGCTGCACGATCTATGCCGGGCGGCCGTCGCCCTGCCGCGACTTCGCGCCCTACGCGGCGCTCGGCATCGGCGAGGATGCCTGCGACCGCGCGCGACGGCGCCACGGCTTGCCGCCCTTGTGAGTCAGGGACTGCCGGTCCTTCCGTGAACCTGCAAGGGCGTTAATGCCTTGGGTAGAATCGTGCGGAAATTTGTCCTGCGCACCGACTTGCGATGAGCGATCCCAACCCTTGTCTCGACTGCGGCATGTGCTGCGTCCATTTTCGCGTGTCGTTCTACTGGGGTGAGGCGGACGACGCTCCCGGCGGTTTCGTGCCAGCCGAATTGACGGAAAAGCTCAACCTGCACCTGCGCTGCATGAACGGGACGAACGAGGTGCCGCGCCGCTGCGTGGCGCTCGCGGGGCAGCCCGGCGAGCAGGTGTCGTGCACGATCTACGACCGGCGTCCGACGCCGTGCCGCGAGTTTCCGTCGCATGAGGCGGACGGCTCGCCGAATCGGAAATGCAACGCGCTGCGCGCGCAGATCGGGCTGCCGGCTCTGCAGCCGCTTGCGGCGGCGGAGCTGTCCGGCTGATCAGTGCGGACGTGCGACCGCCGCGAGCAGCCTGAGCGGGCCGATCGCGCGCACCGTCTCGATTTCCTCGGGGCGCCGCACGAACAACGAGCCGGCGAAGCCCAGGGCATTGACCGAGATGTTCTCGTGACGCTCGCGGATGCGCGGGATCACGGTCATCCAGTCGCGCGACACAAGGAAATTGTAGGGCGGCATGGGGTCCGTCGCGGCGTCGATGCCGAGCGATTCGCAGCCGTTCCGGAACGCATGGTGCATGGCTTCGCCAAGCGACACGGCGTCGTCGCAGCGCGGCAGGCGCACGAAAGTGTGTCGCCAGGGTAGCGCCGCGTGGGTGGCGTGGGCGAAGGGAGGCAGGTCGGCGGGCAGCTGATCGGTGAACAGGCCCAGGCGCGCCGTTTCCTCGGCGTCGGGAATCCACTGCAGATGCTTGTGGCGCTGGCTGGCACCCGCTTCGCTGCCGCCGTTGTAGAAACCGAGCCCGCCGAGCGACGCCATCACGGTTGCGAGCGCGATGAAGTCGGTCCGCGTCAGTGGCGCCGTCTGTGCCTCGAACGCGCGCGTGACGATCAGCAGGTGGCGGTCGATGACGGGAAACTTGTTCAGCACGCCGAGGTGTTGCTCGCCGAGCGGCCCGACGGTCAGTTCCGGGTCGGGCGGGAGAAAGGGATTGAAGCCCGGGTCGCGTTTCACCGCGGCCTCGACGCGCGCGGCGTCCTTGTGCGCGAGCGTGGACACCCAGCGCACCGTGAAGCCGATGCCTGCGTCCTGGATCGGGGTCCGTTCGGTGCGGATGGGCAGGAGCGCGCCGGAGTCGGCAGCGCGACTGAGGGTGCGGTCGATCCGCTGCAGCAGGTCGTCGGACATGGTCGTGGCGGCAATAGGACGGCAAACGGTTAGCCGGCAGTGTAGGCTGACGGCTTCCGGTCGATCAATTTGAATTGCGCAGCGTATCGGCTGCGCGGGAGAAATGCATGACAGTTTCGTTTGCCGTGCGCGGCGAATATATCCAGCTCGATCAACTGCTGAAGGCGACCGGGCTGACCGGCACCGGCGGCGAGGCCCACGCGGCCGTCGAAGCGGGGCGGGTCACGGTCGATGGCAAGGTGGAGTCGCGCAAGCGCGCGAAATTGAGGCCGGGCGCGACCGTGTGCCTCGGCGGCGAAACGGTGGTGCTGGTCGCTTCCGAGTGATTCCGGCAGCGGCGGAATGATCCGGCGACGCTACGCTGTCTCGCTCCGCGCGTTCCGGGCGCGCGACAGGCGCTCCCAGATCCAGCCGCCGGGAAGGTCCGTGCCCGTGAGGACATAGACCAGCGCGTGGTCGTTCGAGATCAGCAGGCCGAATTCCCTCTGGGCTTCCGCCGTGCCCACCAGCAACAGCTCGTCGCCCGGTCGCAGTTTGGTGTTGCCCTCGGGGATCAGCAGGTGTTCGTCGTCGTCGCGCCGCAGCAAGAGGATTTCGCACGCGAGGGCGTCGTCGCGGTTTGACGGGGATTTCAGCAGCGACTGCAGTTCGACCGTCGCGCCCTTCATCAGCTTGCGGTACAGCGCCGGGGCCCGGCTGAGGTTGATGCGCTCGCTCCATACGGCCGGGATATCCCAGCCGAAGCTTCCCGTCAGGCGCCTGAGCAGCCGGCCGCACCATTCCTCGTCGTGCCGCTTCATGTCCTCGAGGAAGGGCACCAGCAGCGGCGTCGTGAGGATCGCGAGGCATTCGTGGGCGATGATGCGGCTGGGGACCACGTTGACGTCGTAATCGAAGGCCTCGAACAGTGAATTGTTCGCGAAGTGGTTCTGGCGCAGGATCACGAACAGCGCCGGATTGAGTTCGCGTGCGGTGACCACCGTCGACAGGTTGTCCACGTCGTTGGCGGTCGCGGCGACGATGCCCGCCGCACGGCGCACGCCGGCCGCTTCGAGCGCGGGGGCACCGGTCCCTTCGCCTTGCACCCAGCGCGCCGACGGCGCCGGCGGGGCCGCATTGCGGTCGATGATCGTGAGCGGGACGCCTTCGCGGTCGAGGACGTGCGCGAGCATGCGCCCGAAGCGGCCGTGTCCGCACAGGATCCATTCGCCGTGCGGGGGGTCGCGCTGGCGTTCCATCTGCGTGCCGGGCACGCCCGTGAGCCAGGTCAGCAGGTGCCAGGCGGCCGGCGCGTGCAGCGCGAGCGCAAGGTATTCGGAGAATTTCTCGAACGGGTTGATGATGTGGCGCGTGCCGAAGGACGCCATGTTGGCCGCCGTTTCGGCCGATTCGGCACGGCACAGCGCGGGAATCCGGGGCGCGAGGAGGCGCGCGGCGATCGCGATCGCGAGGTTGGCGCTGTCGTCGTTGGTCAGCGCGATCACGCCGATGCAGCTGCGGTGCGTGAGCCCGGCGAACTTGAGGTTTTCCGGGTTGCGCGCGTCGGCGCACAGGGCAGGGATGTCGGCGCGGTAGCCGTGCAGTTCGATCTCGCCGACCTTGGTGTCGTCCAGTTCGATGACCACGGCGCGCAATCCGAGACGGTCGAGCGCGTCGCAGATCAGCCGGCCGGTCTCGCCGAATCCGCACACGAGGTAGAACGGTTCGCGCAGGTTGCGCACCGCGCGCATGAAGCTCTGCGTGCGGATCGCCTGCTGCAGGTTGCGGTCGGCGAGCAGCGCGAACACGGTGCCGACCGTGTAGGCCCAGCCGATCACGGACAGGTAGATGCAGACGAGGACCCACAGGCGCTGCTGATCGGAGAAGGCGTAGGGGATCTCGCCGAAGCCGATCGTCGTCGCGGTGTAGCTGATGAAGTACAGCGCGTGGAAGAAGCTGATGTGCGCGGGCTTGCCGTCCGCATCGACGCCGGGAGCGAGCGTGAGGCCGAACACCGAGATTGCGATGATGACGATCAGCAGGATGAACGGCGCGCGCAGGCGCCGCATGATCAGGAAGAAGACGCTCTGATGGCGCAGCAGCGGCATCATCGCGGCAAACCCCGTTAACGGCGCTGCATGATGGTTTCGGCGATCAGGATGATCACCGACACGACGTTGGCGAACAGGGCGCCGCCCGCCAGCGAGACGACGCGCGCGACCATCACCGGCGTCATGCCCGTGCCGGCGATGTGCTCGGCATAGCCCCATACCATCGCCGCGGCGATCAGCTGCAGGTCTGCGACCAGGCTGGTCGCGAGGTGGATGGCGCCGATCTGCGTGCGGTCGCCGAGCTTGAGGACGGTCGCGATCAGGTTCACGACGATCGCAACGAACAGCTCGTTGATCTCGTGATGCACGGGATCGTCGAGGTCGCCGACGAAGAAGCCGAAGTTCAGGGTCGCCGCGAGGACGATGAAGAAGCCGAAGATGACTTTTTCGAGGTTCATGCCGGTCTCGCGACAAGGCGGCGGAAGCGCCCCGGACGGGCGCCCGCTCACGTGAAGGTCATATTGCGGACCGATTATAGGCGGCGGCAGGTCCCCGCGGGTGTGGCTTTATTCATGGATTTCGCCGTCGACGTAATACCAGCGGTGCTCTTCGCGCACGAACCGGCTGGTTTCGTGCAGGCGATGGGCTCGCCCGCCCACACGGTAGCGGGCGACGAATTCGACGATGGCCGTGTTATCCCCGGTCTGCAGATGCTGGCGCACCTGCAGACCGATCCACTTCGGTGCCGGCTCCCCGCCGGCGAGGTCGAGCGTCGTGGGGCGCGTCGATTGGTGCCAGCTCTCGAGCAGGTAGGCCTCGTTGGACTGCGTGAAGGCCGTGTAGCGGCTGCGCATCAGCGCTTCGGCCGATTCGGCCGGCACTTCACCGGCGATCACCGGTGCGCAGCACTCGGCGAAGGATTTTCCCGATTGGCAGGGGCAGGGGATGGCGAGCATGGCGAAGATATCCGGATGTCAGTCCGGGCGACCGAGAATTTCCCGCAGCACGTAGGGCAGGATGCCTCCGTGGCGGTAGTAATCGACTTCGATCGGCGTGTCGATGCGGCACGTCACCGCGACCTCCCGCGTGCTTCCGTCGCTGCGGCGAATCGTCAGCATCAGGTCCTGGCGCGGCTGCAGCGTCGCATCGATGCCCCGGATGTCGAAGGTCTCGTCGCCCTTCAAGCCCAGATTCTCCCACGAATCCTCGCCCTTGAATTGCAATGGCATGATACCCATGCCGACGAGATTGGAGCGGTGGATGCGCTCGAAGCTGCGCGCGATCACGGCCTTCACACCGAGCAGCTGCGTGCCCTTGGCGGCCCAGTCGCGGCTGGAGCCGGTGCCGTACTCCTCGCCGGCGAACACCACGGTCGGAATGCCGCGCGCCATGTACGCCGTCGCGGCCTCGAACACCGTGGCTTGCCGGCCGTCGAGCAGCGTGTAGCCGCCCTCGACGCGCGAACCGTCGTCGCGCGGCGGCAGCATCATGTTCTTGACGCGCACGTTGGCGAAGGTGCCGCGCACCATCACGTCGTGGTGACCGCGCCGCGAGCCGTAGGAGTTGAAGTCCTGCTTCGCGACGCCGCGCGCCAGCAACCACTGGCCGGCGGGCGTGCTGTCCTTGAAGGATCCGGCGGGCGAGATGTGGTCGGTCGTCACCGAGTCGCCCAGCAGCAGGAGCATGCGTGCACCGACGATGTCGCCGACTGCCCCCGGCTGAGCGGAGAAGCCGTCGAAGAACGGCGGCCGGGCGATGTAGGTCGATTCCGGCCATTCATACACCTGTCCCGTGGTCGCCGGGATCTCGTTCCACAGGTCGTGGTCCTTGGTGAAGTCGGCGTAGAGCCGCGTGAAGGTCGCCGGGTCCATTGCGAACGGCAGCACCGCGGCGATTTCCTCGGAGCTCGGCCAGATGTCGCGCAGATAGACGGGCCGGCCGTCGCGCCCGGTGCCGAGCGGATTCTCGGTGAGGTCGACGTTGACTCGCCCGGCGATCGCGAACGCCACGACCAGCGGCGGCGAGGCGAGGAAGTTGGCGCGCAGGTTGGGATGGATGCGCGCCTCGAAGTTGCGGTTGCCCGAGAGCACGGCGGCCGCGATGACATTGTGCTCGGCGATCGCGTCGTTGAGTTCGGGCGCCAGGTCCCCCGCATTGCCGATGCAGGTCGTGCACCCGTAACCGGCGAGTGCGAAACCCAGTTGGGCGAGCGGTTCGAGCAGCCCGGCCTTGCTCAGGTAGTCCGTGACGACGCGCGAGCCCGGGGCGAGGGAGGTCTTGACGTGCGGCTGCACGGAAAGCCCTTTCTCGACGGCCTTCTTCGCCAGCAGGCCCGCGGCGATCAGCACCGCCGGGTTGCTGGTGTTGGTGCATGAGGTGATCGCCGCGATCAGCACGTCGCCGTTGCCCAGCGTCACGCCGGGCAGTGCGGTCGGAAAGCGCGTGCCGAGCGCGGCTTCCGGCTGGCCGAAGCCGTTGTCGCTCGCGGGCAGCGAGAACAGGCGGTCGAATACGTCCTCCATGTCATTCAGCGCGATGCGGTCCTGCGGGCGCTTGGGGCCGGCCAGCGACGGAACGATCGCCGCGAGATCGAGGCGCAGCGTCGTCGAATAGTCGATCTCGCCCGCGCGCGGGACGCCGAAGAGGCCCTGTGCGCGGAAATACGCTTCGAACAGCTCGCATTCGGCTTCCGTGCGCCCGGTGCCGCGCATGTAGGCGACGGTCTTCTCGTCGACGGGGAAGAAGCCCATGGTCGCGCCATACTCGGGCGCCATGTTGGCGATCGTCGCGCGGTCGGTGACGGACAGGCTCGCCGTGCCTTCGCCGAAGAACTCGACGAACTTGCCGACGACCTTCTGCCGGCGCAGCATTTCCGTGACGGTGAGCACGAGGTCGGTGGCGGTCACGCCTTCACGCAGCTGTCCGGTCAGCTCCACGCCGACGACGTCCGGAGTCAGGAAATACACCGGCTGGCCGAGCATTCCCGCTTCCGCCTCGATGCCGCCGACGCCCCAGCCGACGACGCCGACGCCGTTGATCATCGTCGTATGCGAATCGGTGCCGACCAGCGTGTCCGGGTAGTACAGCCGCCCGTCGGCGGTGTCGTGCCCACGCACGCCGCGGAACAGGTATTCCAGGTTCACCTGGTGCACGATGCCGATGCCCGGCGGCACGACCTTGAAGGTGTCGAAAGCCTGCATGCCCCATTTCATGAACTGGTAGCGCTCGCGGTTGCGCCGGAACTCCAGCTCCATGTTCTGGCGCAGGGCTTGCGGGGTGCCGTAGTGGTCGACCTGCACCGAGTGGTCGACGACGAGGTCGACCGGCACCAGCGGTTCGATCAGCTTGGGATCCCGCCCTGTCTCGGCCGCCACGTTGCGCATCGCTGCGAGGTCGCACAGCAGCGGCACGCCGGTGAAGTCCTGCAGCACCACGCGCGCGACGACGAAGGGAATCTCGTCCGTGCGCTCCGCGTTCGCGCTCCAGTTCGCGAGCTGCCGCACATGCTCCGCGGTGACCTTGCGGCCGTCGCAGTGGCGCAGCACCGCTTCCAGCACGATGCGCAGCGACACCGGCAGGCGCGATACCTGGCCGACCCCCGCGGCTTCGAGCGCCGCCAGCGAATGGAAGAGGCCGCGCGCGCCTGAAGCGGTGGAGAAGGTCCTGAGCGTGTCGAAGGCGGGTTGGGGCATCGTTGATCTCCTTCCTTGTGGTTCGTGAGCGAGGTGCCCGGCGGTGATCCGGGATGTCGATATCCGATTCCTGTTGGAACGGCGCGCCTTCGATGCGTTCCCCGCGCCGCCTGGCCCGGTTCAGACGACGGACGGGGCGAACGCAATCGCCACGGGCCCGCCGGCGAGCGTACGCAAGTCCTTGGGGAGGAGTAGAATTCGCGCGCTGAGGCGCGATCGTTGTTGCATTGCACCTCAAGTCTTATAAAAGACATATAATCTCGCGGCGTCGTCCGGGTCCGCTGCCCCGACGCCCAGCCAACGTCACGAATAAGGAAGGAATCCGCCGTGCTTGAAGCCTACCGTGCCCACGTCGCCGAGCGTGCCGCCCTCGGCATCCCGCCACTGCCGCTGTCCAAGCAGCAGACCGAGGATCTGGTTGCCCTGCTGAAGAACCCGCCGAAGGGCGAGGAAGCCTTCCTCGTCGAGCTGCTGACCTATCGCGTTCCCGCCGGCGTGGACGACGCTGCCAAGGTCAAGGCCGCCTTCCTGGCCAAGCTGTCCAAGGGTGAGGAAAGCTGTGCGCTGGTGTCGCGCGCCAAGGCCACCGAGCTGCTGGGCACGATGCTGGGCGGTTACAACGTCAAGCCGCTGATCGATCTGCTGGCCGATGCCGAAGTCGGCACCGTGGCCGCCGAAGGCCTCAAGAAGACCCTGCTGGTCTTCGACTACTTCCA
The DNA here is from genome assembly GCF_900156155.1 of Aromatoleum tolulyticum. Classification (GTDB taxonomy): domain Bacteria; phylum Pseudomonadota; class Gammaproteobacteria; order Burkholderiales; family Rhodocyclaceae; genus Aromatoleum; species Aromatoleum tolulyticum. Next base: position 71,949 of record NZ_FTMD01000003.1, on the reverse strand, counting down.
CGATGTCGCCGAACTCGCGAAGGCCGGCAACGCCAACGCCAAGTCCGTGATGCAGAGCTGGGCCGACGCCGAGTGGTTCACCTCGCGTCCGGAAGTCCCCGCCTCGCAGAAGCTGACCGTCTTCAAGGTCACCGGCGAAACCAACACCGATGACCTGTCGCCCGCTCCGGATGCCTGGTCGCGTCCTGACATCCCGCTGCACGCTCTGGCGATGCTGAAGAACCCGCGTCCGGGCATCGAGGCCGACGAGCCGGGCGCGCGCGGCCCCGTCAAGCAGCTCGAAGCGCTGGCCAAGAAGGGCAACCTGATCGCCTACGTCGGCGACGTGGTCGGCACCGGCTCCTCGCGCAAGTCGGCGACCAATTCGGTGCTGTGGTTCACCGGCGAAGACATCCCCTTCGTCCCGAACAAGCGCTTCGGCGGCGTGTGCATCGGCTCCAAGATCGCTCCGATCTTCTTCAATACGATGGAAGACGCCGGCGCGCTGCCGATCGAACTCGACGTCAACCAGATGGACATGGGCGACGAGATCGAGCTGAAGATCGACGCCGCCACCGCCAAGGTCACCGCGCTGAAGAACGGCGCCGTGATCGCCGAATCGCAGCTCAAGACCCCGGTGATCCTCGACGAAGTGCGCGCCGGTGGCCGCATCCCGCTGATCGTCGGCCGTGGCCTGACGACCAAGGCGCGTGAGGCGCTGGGCCTGCCGGTGTCGACGCTGTTCCGCCTGCCGGCGCAGCCGAACGATCCGGGCAAGGGTTACTCGCTCGCGCAGAAGATGGTCGGCCGCGCCTGCGGCCTGCCGGAAGGCAAGGGCATCCTGCCGGGCACCTACTGCGAACCCAAGATGACCACCGTCGGCTCGCAGGACACCACCGGCCCGATGACCCGTGACGAGCTCAAGGATCTGGCCTGCCTCGGCTTCTCCGCCGACATGGTGATGCAGTCCTTCTGCCACACCGCGGCGTACCCGAAGCTGGTCGACGTGCGCATGCACCGCGAGCTGCCGTCCTTCATCTCGACCCGCGGCGGCGTTGCGCTGCGTCCGGGCGACGGCGTCATCCACTCGTGGCTCAACCGCCTGCTGCTGCCGGACACCGTCGGCACCGGCGGCGACTCGCACACCCGCTTCCCGATCGGCATCTCCTTCCCGGCCGGCTCGGGCCTCGTCGCCTTCGCCGCGGCGACCGGCGTGATGCCGCTCGACATGCCGGAATCGGTGCTGGTGCGCTTCAAGGGCAAGCTGCAGAACGGCGTCACGCTGCGTGACCTGGTCAACGCGATCCCCTACTACGCGATCAAGCAGGGCCTGCTGACCGTCGAGAAGAAGGGCAAGAAGAACGTCTTCTCGGGCCGCATCCTCGAAATCGAAGGGCTGCCGGACCTGAAGGTCGAGCAAGCGTTCGAGCTGTCCGACGCCGCCGCCGAACGTTCCGCTGCCGCCTGCGCGATCCAGCTGAACAAGGAACCGATCATCGAGTACATGCGCTCGAACATCACGCTCATGAAGTGGATGATCGCCAACGGCTACGAAGACAAGCGCACCCTGGGCCGCCGCATCAAGGCCATGGAAGCCTGGATCGCCAAGCCCGAGTTGCTGAAGGCCGACGCCGACGCCCAGTACGCCGCCGTGATCGAGATCGATCTGGCCGACGTCAAGGAGCCGATCGTCGCCTGCCCGAACGACCCGGACGACGTGAAGCTGCTGTCCGAAGTCGCCGGCGACAAGATCGACGAAGTCTTCATCGGCTCGTGCATGACCAACATCGGCCACTTCCGCGCCGCCGGCAAGGTCCTCGAAGGCAAGTCGGACATCCCGACCCGCCTGTGGATCGCGCCGCCGACCAAGATGGACGCGATGATCCTGAACGAGGAAGGCTACTACTCGGTGCTCGGCAAGTCCGGCGCCCGCATGGAAATGCCGGGCTGCTCGCTGTGCATGGGTAACCAGGCGCAGATCCGCAAGGGTTCGACCGCGATGTCGACCTCGACGCGTAACTTCCCGAACCGCCTCGGTATCGATACCCGCGTGTATCTCGGCTCGGCGGAACTCGCCGCCGTGTGTGCGCTGATGGGCAAGATTCCGACCGTCGGCGAGTACATGGAGCAGGTGCAGGCCGTCAATGCGAAGGCCGCCGATGTCTACCGTTACATGAACTTCGACCAGATCGCCGAGTTCAGCGACGTCGCAGCGACCGTCACGGTCTAAGTCCCAAGCGTCCGTCAGCACCTCGAAGCCCGCACCGTTACTGGTGCGGGCTTTTTTCGTTTACCGCGTTCCGCCCGCTTCCCGCCACAACTCGTCGAGGCGGTGGGCGAAGCGCGTGCCGAGGGCTTCGTCCTCGTGCATGAAGTAGACGTAGGCGCGGGCGAGGGGCTGAGCTGCAATTCGCTCGACCCAGGCGCGCAGGTCGCCGTCGTCATAGTGCGTTCGCCGCAGGCGGATGTACGCGCACTCGGTCGTCGCCACGAAGGGCGTTTCCCCTTCGTCGGTGTCGGTGACGCAATACATGGCGCCGTGGGAGCGCAGGGCGTCGTAGACTTCGTCGTCCTGCCAGGAGGCGTGGCGAAACTCGAAGGCGTAGCGTTTGTCCGACGGCAATACCGCCAGGAAATCGTGCAGCCGATGAAGATCCTTTCTGAGATACGGCGGCAGCTGGAACAGGAGCACGCCGAGCTTGTCCCCCAGCGTGCCGGCGCGGCGCAGGAATTCGGCCACGCTCGCTTCGGATGCGTGCAGGCGCTCCTCGTGCGTGATGCGGCGCGGCGCCTTGAGCGTGAAGGAAAAGCCGGGCGGCACTTCTTCTGCCCAGTGCGCGAGCATCGACTCGGCCGGCATGCGGTAGAAGGTGTTGTTGATCTCCACCGTCGTGAAGCGCTCGGCGTAGTAGCGCAGCATCGCGTTCGCCGGGAGCTTTTCCGGGTAGAAGGAGCCGAGCCACTCCTTGTACGAAAAGCCGCTCGTTCCGGTCGCCAATCGCATCGCATTTCTCCCGGGGACTCGCCTCGTGCCGCGCCGAGCTGAGACGGCGCCGCCCTCGCGTCCGGCACGCCAAGCGAAAGCGCCGGCGAAGGGGCCGCCCGCGGCCGGGACGGATCTGCTGGGCGACTATTCGGCCAAGCGGACGTTCGCTGCCACACCGGAGCCGGCACCCTCGGCGCTACGGGCGGGGGGCGGGCCATTGCTCTTCGTCATCCAGCAGCACCTGGCCCGGCGGCTGCACTTCGACTTCCGGCTCGAATGTGATGGAGTGCTGAAATCCTGGGCAGTTCCCAAGGGGCCGTCCCTCGATCCCGCGGACAAGCGGCTTGCGGTGGAGACGGAGGATCATCCCTACGACTACGCTTCCTTCGAAGGCGTGATCCCGCCCGGGCAGTACGGCGCCGGGGAGGTGATCGTCTGGGATTGCGGCGTTTATTCGCCCGATGAGGATCAGGCGTACTCGTTCGACGATCGCGACGAAGCGCAGCGGCGGGTGCGCGAGGGCCTCGCCAAAGGCAAGCTCAGCTTTCAGCTGCGCGGGGTGAAGGTGAAGGGGGCCTTCGCTCTGGTCCGCAGCGGGGAGCCGCGAAACTGGCTCCTTATCAAGCACAAGGACCGCTACGCGGGGCCGGCCGCGGGGGCGGCCGATATGACCGGGCGGAACCGTTCGGTGCTCTGCGGGCTGGCGGTCGAGGAGATCAAGGTCCTGCCGGCGCATCGGGTGCCCGCGGCGACGCTGGCGCCCACCGGCCGGCCCGAGGCGATGCCCGCGACGCTCTCGCCCATGCTCGCCGCGACCGGCGAGGCGCCGTTTGCCGACGCAGACTGGCTGTGGGAGCCGAAGCTGGACGGCTATCGTGTGCTGGCGTTCGTCGCCCGGGAGGGGACGGAAATGCGCGTGAAACTGCTGTCGCGCCGGGGCCTCGACCTGACTACTACCTTTCCCCGGCTCGCCGCGGAACTGCGCGGCCAGGGGGCGGACATGATCGTGGACGGCGAGTTGGTGGCTTTCGATGCGAGCGGCCGGCCGTCGTTCAATGCGCTGCAGAACCGTTTCCATCTGAAAGCCGAGCGCGATATCGCCGCGGCCGACCGCAGCACGCCAGTGGTTTTTTGCTGCTTCGACCTGCTGTACTTCGCCGGCGTCGATCTACGGGCGGCGCCTTATCGCGACCGTCGCCGCTACCTCGCGCAATGCCTGCTGCCTTCGCCGCTGCTGCAGCTCGTCCATGTCGCGGAGGACGGGGAGGCGCTGCAGCGGGCCGCGCTCGCGAGCGGCTTCGAGGGGATCATCGGCAAGCGCAAGGACAGCCGCTACGAGGCGGGACGGCGCTCGGCATCCTGGCTCAAGATCAAGGCCACTCAAAGCGGGGAGTTCGTGGTGGGCGGCTACACCCGCGGAAAGGGCTCGCGAGGCCCGCTCGGTGCGCTGCTGCTGGGGTACTGGGAGGGGGGTGAGGGGGGCGCCCTGCGTTATGCCTCGCATGTCGGGTCCGGCTTCGATACCGCAACGCTGGAGCAGGTGAGGGCGCGGCTGGAGGGCTTGCGAACGGAGGTGTGCCCGTTCGTGGAGAAGCCGGAGCTGAATGGGCCGACGACTTGGGTCAAGCCGGAATTGGTGGTCGAGGTGCAGTTCCAGGAGTGGACGGAGGACGGCAGCCTGCGCGTGCCGATCTTTCTCCGTATGCGCGACGATATCGATCCCAAGTCGGTGCGCCGTGCCGAGGGCGGCGCGGTGCCGCATAAGCCGCCCGCCGGCGGGTCGGCGAGCGCGGAGGATGGGCGCAGCGAGATCGACGACATCCTGCACCAATTGGAGAACAGCAAGACGGCCTTCTCGCTCGCGGTCGGTCCGCACCGGATCCGGCTGACGCATCTTGATCGCGTCTACTGGCCGGAGGATCAGGCCCTCAAGCAGCCGGCGGTGACCAAGCGCGACTTGCTGCGCTATTTCGCGCAAGTCTCGCCCTTCCTCCTGCCTCACCTCGCGGATCGCCCGCTGACGCTGATTCGCATGCCCGACGGCATCTTCGGACAGCGCTTTTTCCAGAAGCGCTGGGAGCAGGAGCGGCCGGAGTTCCTGGACATGCTCGACGTGTATTCGGGGCGCCAGGACGAGAGTCATGAAGTGCTCATCTGCAACAACCTGGCCACGCTGCTGTGGCTGGCGCAGTATGGGACGATCGAGCTCCACGTCTGGCATTCGCGTGCGCGTCTCGGGCCGGATGCGGCGGTCCAGGGAACCGATTACGCCACTTCGCTTTCCACTCTTGAAGCCTCGGTGCTGAACTACCCCGACTACGTGGTGTTCGATCTCGATCCCTACATCTATTCCGGCAAGGAGGCGCCGGGAGACGAGCCGGAACTCAATACGCTCGCCTTCGAGAAGGGCAAAGAGGTGGCCTTCTGGCTGCGCGAGTTGCTGCAGAGCATGGCGCTGGACGCCATCGTCAAGACCTCGGGCAAGACCGGGCTACACATCTTCGTGCCCATCCGGCGCACCCTCGATTTCGATGCCGCGCGCAAGGTGTGCGAGCTCGTCGGGCGGCACCTGCTGCGCCAGCACCCGCAGGACATCACGATGGAGTGGAGTGTGCGGTCGCGGACCGGCAAGATTTTCCTTGACTACAATATGAACGTCCGCGGCAAGACGCTGAACGTCGCCTACTCGCCCCGCGGGGTGCCCGGCGCCCCCGTGTCGATGCCGCTCACTTGGGACGAGTTGGGGAGCGCGCACCCGCTCGATTTCAGGATCACCAACGTCGCGCAGCGCCTGGCGCAAACGGGTGATCGCTGGCACGACGCCCTGAAGCGCAAGCTGAGCCTGGAACGGGCCTTGTCGGGCGCAAAAACGTAAACCTCCCTGACCCCCGGAGACAAGCATGGCGGCACGATCGATCGCATCGCTCACGATCTCGTTCGGAATGGTGGCCATCCCCGTGAAGCTCTATTCGGCCACCGAGACGAGCAAGACCGTCTCGTTCAACATGTTGCACAAGGGCTGCGGATCGCGGCTCAAGCAGCAGTACGTGTGCTTGAAGGAAGAAGTGGTGGTGCCGCGCGACGACATCGTCAAGGGCTACGAATTCGCCAAGGACCAGTACGTGACCTTCAGCCCCGACGAGCTGAAGGCACTCGAGGAGACAGGTTCGCACAGCGCCGAGATCAGCGAGTTCGTACCCATCGAATCCGTCGATCCGGTGTACTTCGACAAGGCCTATTACCTCGCTCCGGACAAGGGGGGCGCCAAGCCGTACGCGCTGCTCGCTCGGGCATTACGGGAGTCCGGGCGCTGTGCCCTGGGCCGCTGGGCGTCGCACGGCAAGCAGCACGTAGTGATGATCCGCCCCGTCGAGGACGGACTCGTCATGCAGCAGCTGCTCTACGGCTCGGACGTTCGTTCGATCAAGGATCTCGACATCCCGCACACCGAAGTCAAGGACGCAGAGCTGAAGCTCGCGGAGCAACTCATCGATCAGCAGGCCGTCGACCGCTTCGATCCCGACGCCTACACGGACGCGGTTCGCGCGCGCATCGAGACTGCGGTGCAGAAGAAGGTCGAGGGGCAGGAGATCACGCTGATCGAGGAGGGCGAAGGTCGCGGTCAGGTGATCGACCTCATGGAAGCGCTGCGCGCAAGCCTGGAGAAGAAGGCTCCCGTGACGCCCGCACCGCAGGTCGAGGCGCGCAAGCCGCCCAAGCGGGCTCGAGCCGCCGCGGAGCCTGCGGTGCGCAAGACGGCCAAGAAATAGCGGGGTTTCCTCCATGCACCGCTACGGCGTGCGCGAGGTCGAAAAGCTTCTCGGCCTGCGGCGCAATACGATCCGCGCACTGATCGAGGCGGGCTTCGTTTCGCCGGAGCGCGGCCCGCGCAACGCCTGGCGCTTCTCCTTTCAGGATCTGGTTGTCCTGCGCACCGCTCAGGCGCTCGCGCAGGCGCAGGTGCCGCCCAGACGCATCCTGCGGTCGATGAAGGCGCTGCGGAGCCGGCTTCCGGAGGAGATGCCCTTGTCGGGCCTTTCCGTCCGCGTGGTCGCCGAGCATGTCGTGGTGAAGGAAGGCGGTAGCCACTGGCAGGCCGAATCGGGCCAGTATCTGCTCGCGTTCGAAGGCGATCCGTCCGATGGCTCGCTGAACGTGGTCGAGTACAAGGCGGCGGAAGCTCCCGCTGACGCAGCGCCGCACGCGACGCACTGGTTCGAGCAGGCGCTCGCCCTGGAGCGCGACGAACCCGAATCTGCGCGGCGAGCGTACGAGCGTGCCATCGCCGAGGCGCCGCAGCTGCTCAATGCGCGCATCAATCTGGGATCGCTCCTGCACGAGGCCGGATGCCTGACGGAGGCCGAACATGTGTATCGCGAGGCGATCGCGGCGTGCGGCAGCGCCCCGACACTGATGTACAACCTCGGCGTCCTGCTCGACGACATGGATCGCAAGCATGAAGCGATGGACGCCTATCGGGCGGCGCTACGCGGCGACCCCGGCCTGGCCGATTGCCACTACAACCTGGCGCTGTTATGCGAGCAGTTCAGCAAACCCAGGGAAGCCATCCGCCACATGGCACAGTATCGCAAGCTGATCGAGGTGAAGCCGGGATAGGCAGTGCGGGTGAAACGAGCGCACCGGGGGCATGCCTTTGGGTAGCCAAAATGCCATATCCCGTTCTCAAGGTGTCATGGGACGCGCGCGTGGGACGTCGCTTCGGCTCCCGTGGTGCCCTGCCGCTCGCGGTTGGCCACGAACCACAACAGGGCGGTGACCTGCAGGGCGAGCAGCAGCGCCCACGCTAGCACCAGCCCTTCCGCGTGCGTGCGTCCCTGCGCCGCAGTAACGTCGGCGACGATGCCGAAACCCCATTGGAATGCGAAACTGCCGGTGAACATAGCGAGGTTCAGGCAGGTGTTCGCGCGCCCGGACACGGTCGACGGGTAACGGCTCGCGTGGTGCGCGTAGGTGAGGTTCGTAGTCGCGTAAACGAGCCCAAGCAGCACCCACAGCGTCGAGCCGCCGGGCGCGCCGACGATCACCGCGAGCGAGGTGAGCTGGAGCAGTACGCCGCCGCCGACCATGATGTGCCCGAGGCTCCAGCCGCGGCGCGTCAGCCGATGCAGCTGGGTCGCGACGGTCGCGTAGCCGGCCATCAGCGCGAGGTTGAGCAGCAGCAGATACCACGCGGCGCCGTTGCGGTCGAGGCCGACGACCTCGGTGAGCCACGGCACGGCCCACAGGCTCTGCAGGGCGGTGAAGCCGCCGTTCATCGTGGCGATCAGCGGCGCGAAACGCCAGAAGTTGCGGCTGCCCATGATGCCGCGGAGTACTGCGAGCTGTTCGCGCAGCCCCTGGGCGTGACTGGCGACCGGTTTTTCGGGCGAGCGCAGAATCAGGATCGCGACGGCGACCGCAAGGAACGCGAGGCCGGCGAAGATCCAGCGCCAGCCGACGATCGGCAGAAGGAGACTGAACGGGCTGCTGGAAGTGAGCGCGCCGAGGCCGCCCGCGACCATGATCGCGGCGTTGAGCGATGCCTGCCGGCTCGGCGGGAACCACAGCGAGAACGACTTGTAGGACGCCATCAGACTCGCTGATACCCCGGCACCAATGAGGGCCCGCGCGACGAACAACTGCGTCAGGTTCTGCCCCAGTGCGAAGCCGGCACAGCCGAGCGCGGCGACGAGCAGCAGTGCGGCCTGTACGCGCCGCGGGCCGAAGCGGTCGAGGCAGATGCCCAGCGGCAGCTGCATCACCGCGAAGGCGGCAAGGTAGGCACTCGTCAGCAGTCCGAGGTCCGCTGCAGAGATGCCGAGGCCGTGGGACAGCTCGGGAGCCATCACCGCGTTGACGGTCCGCAGCAGATAGGAAAGGAAGTAACCGATGGCGTATGGCAGGAAGACCTGCAGCCACAGCGTGCGTACCGCGGGGGAATTCAAGTCGGGGGTCCTGACGACGTCTTGTTGCGGGACGCGCCGTTGCGGCCGTCCGTTCGGCTATCCGGTAAACGCCCGCCGCCGCTCGTGGCGCGCGGCGGGCATCGTCTCAGATCACGGCATTCGCCTTCAGATCCTCGATCGCGGCCTCGGACAGGCCGGCGAGCGTCGTGAGCACGTCGTGCGTGTGCTGGCCGAGCAGCGGCGGCGCGCTGCGATAGCTGATCGGTGTCGCCGAGAAGCGGATCGGGTTGGCGACCGACGGCACGGTGCCAGACAGCGGATGCGGCAGATCGACCTTCATCTGCCGATGCTTGACCTGCGGGTTCTCGAATGCCTGGGCGATGTTGTTGATCGGTCCGCAGGGCACGCCGGCGGATTCCAGCGGCGCGATCCATTCGTCGGTGGTGCGCGTCTGCAGGACTTCCTGCAGCATCGGCACGAGCGTCTCGCGATTGCGCACGCGTCCGGCATTCGTTGCGAAGCGTTCGTCCTTCGCGAACTCCGGGCAGCCGGCAATTTCGCAGAACTTGATGAACTGCCCATCGTTGCCGACCGCGAGCACGAGGTGGCCGTCCCGCGACTTGAACACCTGGTAGGGCACGATGTTGGCGTGGGCGTTGCCCTGGCGTTTCGGGATCTTGCCCGACACGAGATAGTTCATGTTCATGTTGGCCATCGTCGCGACCTGCACGTCGAGCAGCGCCATGTCGATGTACTGGCCCTCGCCGGATTTCTCGCGGTGCGCGAGCGCCGCGAGGATCGCGACCGTCGAATACACGCCGGTCATCAGGTCGGCGAAGGCGACGCCGAGCTTCTGCGGGCCGCCGCCGGGCAGGTCGTCGCGCTCGCCGGTGATGCTCATCAGGCCGCCCATGCCCTGGATGATGAAGTCGTAACCGGCGAGGTGCGACAGGGGGCCGGTCTGGCCGAAGCCGGTGATCGAGCAGTAGACCAGCCTCGGGTTGATCTTCTTCAGGTCGTCGTACGACAGGCCGTAGCGCGCCATGTCGCCGACCTTGTAGTTCTCGATGAAGACGTCGCTCTCGGCCGCGAGGCGCCGGATCAGCGCCTGCCCGGCGGGCTTCGACAGGTTGATGGTGACGGACTTCTTGCCGCGGTTGGCGGCGAGAAAGTATGCCGCTTCCTTTGTGTCGTTGCCGGCCTCGTCCTTCAGGTACGGAGGGCCCCAGCCGCGCGTGTCGTCGCCGACGCCGGGGCGCTCGATCTTGATGACCTCGGCGCCGAGGTCGGCCAGCGTCTGGCTCGCCCACGGGCCGGCGAGAACCCGGGACAGGTCGAGGACGCGGATGTGTGAGAGTGCTCCTGACATTGCGGAATTCCTGGTTAGATGCGTTCGATGACGACGGCAAGCCCCTGGCCGACGCCGATGCACAGGCTCAGCACCGCGTACCGGCCGTTGCGCCGTTCGAGTTCGCGGGCGGCGGTCAGCGCGAGACGCGCGCCGGAGGCCCCGAGCGGGTGGCCGACGGCGATCGCGCCGCCGTTGGGGTTTACGCGCGGATCGTCGAAGGAGACGTTCATCAGCTTCAGGCAACCGAGCACCTGCGCGGCGAAGGCCTCATTGATCTCGATGACGTCCATATCGGCGAGCGTCAGCCCGGCGCGGGCGAGCGCCTTGGGGATGGCGTAGGCCGGGCCGATGCCCATCACGCGCGGTTCGACGCCCACCGCTGCGCCGGCGAGGATGCGCGCCATCGGCTTCGCCCCGACCTTTTCGCCGATCGCGCGGTTGCCGACGAACAGCGCGACGGCGCCGTCATTGACGCCGGACGCGTTGCCCGCGGTGACGACGCCGCCTTCATGCAGCGCGCGCAGGCGCGACAGCGCCTCGTGCGTGCTTTCCGGGCGCGGGTGCTCGTCGCGGCTCACGAGGAGCGGCGGCGTCTTCTTCCCGGTGGGCACTTCGATCGGCAGGATCTCGCCGTCGAAGAAACCGCTTTCCTGCGCGGCAGCGAACTTCGCCTGCGAGCCGGCGGCGAAGCGGTCGCTCTCCTCGCGCGTCAGTCCGAGCTCGCGCGCGACGTTGTCGGCGGTCTCGGGCATCGTGTCGCCGCCGTATTGCGCGGTGATGCGCGGGTTCGGAAAGCGGGCGCCGATCGACGAGTCGAACACCTTGAAGTCGCGCCCGAAAGCGGACTCGCTCTTGGCGACGACGAAGGGGGCGCGGCTCATGCTCTCGACGCCGCCGGCAATGTAGAGATCGCCATCGCCGCAGGTGATCGCGCGCGCCGCGTCGAGGACGGCCGCGAGGCCGCTGGAGCACAGGCGGTTGACGGTCTGACCGGGGGTGGTCGCCGGCAGTCCGGCGAGGAGCGCCGCGTGGCGTGCGATGTTGCGGCTGTCTTCGCCGGCCTGGCATGCGCAGCCGAGGATCACGTCCTCGACCTGTTCGGGGGAGAAGGGCGAATCGGCCAGCAGTTTGCGCATCACGGTCGCGACCAGGTCGTCAGGACGCACGGGAGCGAGCGCGCCGGCGTGGCGTCCGAAGGGGGTCCGCAGACCGGCGTAGATGTAGGCGTCGAGCATGAAGGGTCCTCGTTTCGATGTTCGGGGAATCAGTTTTCCGGGGTGAGCAGGGACAGGCCGAGCAGCGCGCGGCGTTTCAGCCAGGGGCTCGGGCGGTAGCGGGGATCGCGGTAGAAATCGAACAGGTTGTCGAGAATACGCAGCACGGTCGCGGCGCCGAGCGCGTCGCCCATCGCGAGCGGGCCCTTGGGGTAGCCGAGGCCCAGCGTGACGGCCTTGTCGATGTCCTGCGGCGTGGCGATCGCCTGTTGGGCGATGTCGCAGCCGATGTTGACGATCGTCGCGATCACGCGCTGGGCGACGAAGCCCGCGCTGTCGCGGATTACCGAAACCGGAACGCCGTCGCTCGCGAAAAGGCCGTGTGCCGCGTCGCGGACCTCGGGCGCGGTCACCGGGGTCGTCATCAGCGTGCGGCGTCCGGTGAGGAACAGCGGGTCGAGGCCGACCGTGCGCGTCGGGTCGAGCTGCGCGGCGACGGCGGCGCTCGTCGCGTCCCGGCCGACCGGCAGCACGAGGCACAGCGAGTGCGCCGACGGGCGTTCCCCGTGCTCGAACTCGGCGCCGAGCGATTGCAGCAGCGCGACGACGCCGGAGTGGGCCACGGCATCGCGCGCGGCGAGCCAGACCGGCGCGTTCGTGCGTGCCGGAACGGGCGCACTTTCCGGCTCCTGCTTGCGGTTGTCCTCATAGCGGTAGAAGCCGCGCCCGGTCTTGCGTCCGAGCAGGCGTGCGGCGAGACGCTGGCGCGCGATGGGGGAGGGGCGGAAGCGCGGTTCCTGGTAGAACTGCTCGTAGATCGATTCCATGACCGGCTGGGAGACGTCCAGGCCGGTCAGGTCGAGCAGCTCGAACGGCCCCATGCGGAAGCCTGCCGCTTCGCGCAGGATGCGGTCGATTTCCGGATACGCGGCGATGTTCTCGCCGAGCACGCGCAGCGATTCGGTGAGATAGCCGCGGCCCGCGTGGTTGACGATGAAGCCCGGTGTATCGCTCGCGCGCACCGGGGTGTGGCCCATCTGATGCGCCAACGCGATGAGGGCGTCGGCAATCCCGTCGTCCGTCAGCGGTCCGGTGATGACTTCGACGATCTTCATCAGCGGAACCGGGCTGAAGAAATGGAAACCTGCAACTCGACCGGGCAGCCGGCAGGCGGCGGCGATCTCGGTGACGGACAGCGACGACGTGTTCGTCGCGAGGATGCAATCGTCGCGAACGATGCCTTCGAGCTGACGGAAGAGATCCTTCTTCGCGTCGAGCTTCTCGACGATGGCCTCGACCACCGTCGTGCACGGCGCCAGTTCCTCTATGGTCGTGGCAACCGTCAGGCGTGCGCTGGCCGCGTCGGCGTCGGCCGCGGTGATCTTGCCCTTGTCCGCGAGCATCGTCAGCGTCGCCGCGATCGCCCCGCGGGCCTCTTCCGCGCCGCCCGGGCGGTTGTCGTAAAGCAGGACGGAAATGCCGCCCTGGATCGCGATCTGCGCGATGCCGCGGCCCATCAGGCCGGCACCGACGATGCCGAGCAGCGTCGGCGCATTGGAGGATGAGTTCATTTATCGACCTCGATAGACGGGTTTGCGCTTTTCGAAGAAGGCGGCCATGCCTTCCTTCTGGTCCTCGCTCGCGAACAGCAACTGGAAGGCCTTCCGTTCGAGCATCAGGGCGGCATCGAGCGGCGCGTTCTGGCCCGCCAGCAGGACTTCCTTGATCTGTGCCGCGGCGAGCGGTGGCTGCTCCGCAATCATCCGCGCGAGTTCGAGCGCGCGCGCCTGGACCTCATCGTCCGGCACCACTTCGCTCGCCAGCCCCATCGCGAACGCCTCCTTGCCAGTGATCGACAGACCGGAGAGCAAGAGCTTCATCGCCTGGAATTTGCCGATCGCGCGCGTCAGGCGCTGCGTGCCGCCGGCGCCCGGCATGATTCCGACCTTGATCTCCGGCTGGCCGAACTTCGCGCCGTCGCCCGCGACGATGATGTCGGCGTGCATCGCGAGTTCGCAGCCGCCGCCCAGGGCATAGCCGTTCACGGCCGCGATGACGGGTTTCGGGCATTCCGCGATCGCCTGCCACAGCCGGTGAACATTCCGCAGATGCAACTCGATCGGGGAGGCGCTCGCGATCTCTTTCAGGTCCGCGCCCGCAGCGAAGAAACTGCTGCCACCGGTCAGCACGATGCAACGCGTATCCGGGTCGCGTCCGAGGGCCGCGAAGTGCTCGGCGAGTTGCTGTCGCACCCTCTGGTTCAGCGCGTTTCGGGCTTCGGGACGATTAATGGTCAGAACGGCGACGCCGTCCGACGGTCCCGCGAGAAGGACTTCGTTCATGGTTTTGTGGTTCGCACAGCGAATCAATGGTGTGTAAAATGGAACATCGACGTAACAGTACTGAATCGAAATGGCGTTGTAAACCGTACTCTAACTGCTTGGTGCTATGGGGATTAAGCCCCACAAAAGGCGCCCCGGCGGCAATATGCCGATAACGGTCCGCATAGCGGATCATCGGATCGAAAAATTTGACTGAAGGAAAACCGCAATGACAACATTGAAAAAGTTCGCGCAATCGGGCACGCAAAGGCCCGAGAAAAAGGAGACCGGGGTGGCGCACAGTCACGAGAGCAACGACATCGAGCGTTTCGACGACGAGGAGCAAGGCAAGGACCGGCAGTTCGTCACGGCCCTGGCGCGTGGTCTCGAAGTGCTGCGTTGTTTCGGCCCCGGCGAGCGTTATCTCGGCATTACCGAACTGGCGCGGCGCACGGGCATCCCGAAACCCACCGTTTCGCGCCTCGCCGGCACCCTCGTCAAGCTCGGCTACCTCGATTTCATCGACACGCTCGGCAAGTACAGCCTCGGCGCCGGCGTGCTGTCGCTCGGCTACGCCAAGCTGTCGAATCTCGACATCCGCCAGATCGCCCGACCCTTGATGGAAGAACTCGCGGAGTACTCGCGCGTCTCCGTCTCGGTCGGCATTCGCGACCGCCTGAGCATGGTCTATGTGGAGACCGTGCGCAGCAGCGCCCCCATCAGCCTGCAACGCGGAATCGGCGCACGCCTGTCGCTCGCTACGACGTCGATGGGGCGCGCGTATCTCGCCGGCGCCCCCGAGACGGAGCGCAATTTCCTCATGGACCAGATTCGCCTGCGCGATGAGACGCAATGGCCACGCATCAAGGCCGGCATCGAGCAGGGATTCCGCGACTACGCGGAACGGGGCTTCTGCATTTCCTTGGGCGATTGGGACAAGGATATCTACGCCGTCGGTGTCCCGTTCATGAGTCCGAACAGCGGCCTCATGGCGTTCAACTGCGGCGGCCCCGCCTTCATGCTCACCCGCGAAAAGCTCGAGGAAGACATCGGGCCGCGGCTGGTGAGCCTTGTCAAACGAGTCGGCGGTTCGATGGGCCGGCTATGAGCATTTAGGAAACAGGATGATTCGCGACCAGGAAACCCTCACCGCCCTTCTCGATACGCTGTCGCGCTTCGTGCGCGAGCGCCTCGTGCCGGCCGAACCGCTCGTCGCCGAAACCGACGAGATCCCCGCCGAGATCGTCGCCGAAATGCGCGAGCTCGGCCTGTTCGGCCTGTGCATCCCCGAGGAGTTCGGCGGGCTCGGCCTGACGATGGAAGAGGAAGTGCTGGTCGCGTTCGAAATCGCGAGAACCTCGCCGGCGTTCCGCTCGCTGATCGGCACCAACAACGGCATCGGCTCGCAGGGGCTGATCGTCGACGGCACGCCCGAACAGAAGGCGTACTACCTGCCGAAGCTCGCATCGGGCGAACTCATCGCCTCGTTCGCCCTGACCGAACCCGGCTCAGGTTCCGACGCCGCATCGCTGCGGACGACTGCCCGGCGCGACGGCGACCACTACATCCTCAACGGCACCAAGCGTTTCATCACCAACGCGCCCGAAGCCGGCGTCTATACCGTCATGGCCCGCACCAATCCCGAGGACAAGGGGGCGGGCGGCGTGACCGCCTTCATCGTCGAAAAGGGCACCCCGGGGCTGTCGCTGGGCAAGATCGACAAGAAGATGGGCCAGAAGGGCGCGCATACCAGCGACGTGATCCTCGAGGACTGCCGCGTCCCGGCGGCAAACATCATCGGCGGCAAGGAAGGCGTCGGCTTCAAGACCGCGATGAAGGTGCTCGACAAGGGGCGCCTGCATATCGCAGCGATCTGCGTCGGGGCGGCCGAGCGCATGCTCGACGACGCGCTGTCCTATGCGATGGAGCGGCGGCAATTCGGCAAGCCGATCGCCGAATTCCAGCTGATCCAGGCCATGCTCGCCGACAGCAAGGCCGAGATCTATGCCGCGCGCTCGATGATTCTCGACGCGGCCCGGCGCCGCGACAAGGGCGAAAAGATTTCCACCGAAGCGTCGTGCTGCAAATTGTTTGCGTCCGAAATGTGCGGCCGCGTCGCCGACCGCGCCGTCCAGATTCACGGCGGAGCGGGTTACGTTTCCGAATACGCCATCGAGCGCTTCTACCGCGACGTGCGCCTGTTCCGCATCTACGAAGGCACGACGCAGATCCAGCAGCTGGTGATCGCGCGCAACATGATCCGCGACGCCCAGGGCTGAAGCACGGCATTCCGTTTTTTTTTTGAGGGCGGGGTGCCGGGCCGGCGCTCCACAGAAACCAAGGGAGAAAGTCATGGAATTGACTGCCAACGGGCAAACTATTGCCCCGGCAAAAGAAAGGATCTGGATCGCGGTGTTCATCTTCGCGTTCCTTGGTCTGATGGTGGACGGGGCCGACCTGATGTTCCTGTCCTACAGCCTGTCGAGCCTCAAGAAGGAATTCGGCCTGACGAACGTGGAAGCGGGCATGCTGGGCAGCATCACGCTCGCCGGCATGGCGATCGGCGGCATCTTCGGTGGCTGGGCCGCCGACCGTTTCGGTCGCGTACGCACCGTCGTGTGGACGATCATCGTTTTTTCGGTCGGCACCGCGGCGCTGGGTACGACGAACAGCTTCGAGGAGTTCGCGATTTTCCGCTTCATCGCGGCGCTTGGCCTCGGCGCGGAATACGTCGTCTGCAACACGCTGATGGCCGAATATGTGCCGACCAAGCACCGCACGACCGTGCTCGGCACGCTGCAGGCAGGCTGGTCGGTCGGCTATGTGGTCGCGACCTTGCTCGCCGGGTGGATCCTGCCGACCTATGGCTGGCGCTGGCTGTTCTATATCGCTATCGTCCCGGTCGTCATGGCCCTGATCATGCAGCGCATCGTCCCCGAGCCGCCTGCTTGGCTGGCCGCGCGGGACAAGCGTGCCGCCGACAAGGCTGCCGGGATTAGTGCCGCCTCCGAACCGAAGGAAAGCGCGCTGAAGCTCATCTTCGGCAATCCGTCGCATCGGCGCATGTTCATTCTGTGGTCGCTGACGGCAGGCTTCCTGCAGTTCGGCTACTACGGCGTGAATAACTGGATGCCGACGTATCTCGAAAAAGAGCTCGGCATGAACTTCAAGTCGATGACCGCATATATGGTCGGCACGTATGTCGCCATGATCCTCGGCAAGATCGTCGCCGGCTGGATGGCGGACAAGTTCGGCCGACGTGTCGTGTATTCGTTTGGTGGCTTCGGCGCCGCGGTGTTCCTGCCGGTGATCGTGTTCTTCAATTCGCCCGAAAACATCGTCTATCTGATGATCGCGTTCGGCTTCATCTATGGCATTCCCTATGGCGTCAATGCGACGTACATGACGGAGAGCTTCGAGACGAAGATTCGCGGCTCGGCCGTGGGGGGCGCGTACAACGTCGGCCGGATCGGCGCCGCCTTCGCGCCGGCAGTCATCGGCTACCTCGCGACCGAGGGGTCCATCGGACTGGGCTTCCTGGTGATGGGCGGCGCGTATTTCCTGTGTGGCCTCGTGCCGGCGCTGTTCATCAAGGAAAAACTCTACGACCCGCAGAAGTGATCTGAGGGTCTGTGTCCAGCCCCTTGCCGGCCCCTGGCCGCCAAGGGGCTTTTCATGACAAGGACGATGCAATGAAGATACTGGTACCCGTCAAACGCGTGGTCGATTACAACGTCAAGGTGCGAGTGAAGGCGGACGGCACGGGCGTCGATATCGCGAATGTGAAGATGTCCATGAACCCCTTCGACGAGATCGCTGTCGAGGAAGCCGTGCGGCTGAAGGAAGCCGGCATCGCGACCGAGGTCGTGGCGGTGAGCTGCGGTGTCGCGGCCTGCCAGGAGACGATCCGCGCGGCGATGGCGATCGGCGCCGACCGTGGCATCCTGGTCGAGAGCGACGCCGAGCTGCAGCCGCTGGCGGTGGCGAAACTGCTGAAGGCGCTGTGCGACAAGGAGCAGCCGACGGTCGTGATCTGCGGCAAGCAGGCAATCGACGACGACTCGAACCAGACCGGCCAGATGCTGGCGGCGCTGATGGGCTGGCCGCAGGCCACCTTCGCGTCGAAGGTCCTGCTGGCTGACGCGGGTGGGCAAATGAGGGCGACCGTGATGCGCGAAATCGACGGCGGTCTCGAGACCCTCGAGATCAAGCTGCCGGCGGTCATTACCACCGACCTGCGCCTGAACGAGCCGCGCTACGCGACGCTGCCCAACATCATGAAGGCGAAGAAGAAGCCGCTCGACACCGTCAAGCCGGCGGATCTGGGCGTCGATGTCGCGCCGCGCCTGGCGACGCTGAAAGTGGCCGAACCGCCCAAGCGCAGCGCCGGCGTGCGCGTCGCGGACGTCGCGCAACTCGTCGACAAGCTCAAGAACGAAGCGAAGGTGATCTGAGTATGACGACCCCCACGTTTGCGGCCTATGCCGCTTCTCTACCCCCCAAGGGGGCTCATGCCCTCCTCGGGGCGGCCCTTCGGAGAACATGATGGCGATCCTGGTTATTGCAGAACACGACAACGCGAGCCTGAAGGCCGCGACCCTCAACACCGTCTCGGCCGCGGCCAAGCTCGGCAAGCATCTGGCAACTGAGGTGCATGTGCTGGTCGCCGGTGCCAACTGCGGCGCGGCGGCCGCGGAAGCCGCGAAGGTCGCGGGCGTCGCGAAGGTGCGCGTGGCCGATGCCGCCCATTACGAAACGCAGACGGCGGAGAACGTCGCTGCGCTGGTCGTGGGAGTGGTGGCAAATGAGGCAGCGGGCTACACCCACATCCTCGCGCCCAGCACCGCCAACGGCAAGAACGTCGCGCCGCGCGTCGCCGCGCTGCTCGACGTCGCGCAGATCTCCGATATCGTCGCGGTGGAATCGGCCGACACCTTCGTGCGCCCGATCTACGCCGGCAACGCGCTGGCTACCGTGAAGTCGGCCGACGCCGTGAAGGTGATGACCGTGCGTACGACCGCCTTCGAGGCGGCGGCGATGTTGGCACCTGAGGGCGGCTCGGCGACGGTGGAAGCGGTCGCCGCCGCTGCCGACCTGGGCCTGACCAGCGTCAAGGGGCGCGAGCTGACCAAGAGTGCGCGTCCGGAACTCGGCGCCGCCAAGATCATCGTCTCGGGCGGCCGCGGCCTCGGCAACAGCGAGAACTACCACAAGCTGCTCGAGCCGCTCGCCGACGCCCTCGGTGCCGCGCTGGGCGCCTCGCGCGCCGCGGTCGACGCGGGCTACGTGCCCAACGACTACCAGGTCGGCCAGACCGGCAAGATCGTCGCGCCGCAGCTCTACATCGCGGTCGGCATCTCCGGCGCGATCCAGCACCTCGCGGGCATGAAGGATTCCAAGGTGATCGTCGCGATCAACAAGGATCCGGAAGCGCCCATCTTCCAGGTGGCGGACTACGGTCTGGTGGGCGACCTGTTCGAGGTCGCGCCCGCGCTGGCCGCACAAATCTGAGTAAAGGGGCGAACTCCCTTCGACGATCGCGATCATCGGATCGTGACCGTCATGCGGCGGTCTCCTCCGACAAGGACGAGCACCGCTGCAATCAGCGGCCTCCCGCAAAGTCGGTCGGCGACACCGTCATGCTCGAGTGGGCAGTTGCTTCAAGCGGAACGCCTTGCGGCCGGGACCTCGGTACGGAGCGTTTCCTGTCGATGACAACTCAGTCGTAGGGATTTGCAGGGCTCTCGTCGACCGGCAGCACATGGGAGACCAGTTCGCCGTCCTGCCAGCGATGCAGCAGGAAACCCGGCGGTTCGCGGCACCACGCCAGCGCATCAGGTCTGCCCGATAGGTCGCAGACGATCTGATGGGCGATCGAGGGGGCCGTTACGCAAGGTCGCCCTGCGAAGCTCGTGAACATCGGACGATGCACGTGGCCGCAGGCGAGGGCGCGCACCTCGCAGTGAACGGCCAGCCACTCCGCGAGGCGATCGGCCCCGCGGCACGCGATCGCGTCGAGTCCGGCGATGCCCGTTGCGAACGGCGGATGGTGCAGGAACAGGAGCGTTGCGCGCAGCGGGTCGCAGGCCTCGTCGAGCCACGCGAGCTGCGCCTCGGCGATTTCGCCGCCTTCCTCGCCGGGGATGGTCGTGTCGAGGAACAGCAGGCTCAGATCGCCCATCGTCCGCTTCGCGCAGCACAAGCCGCCATTGCGGAAGCCCTGGTCCGGGAACGCGGCCTCGAGCTGCTCGCGGTCGTCGTGATTGCCGGCCATCACCTGCCACGGCATCTGCAGCGGCCCGAGCAGTGCGCGCACGCGGGCGTATTCCTGCGGGCTGCCTTCATTCACCAGGTCGCCGGAAACGACGACCAGGTCCGGTTCCGGCGCCAAGCCGGCGATACGCCGGATTGCCGCGGCGAACAGGGCGCCGGTATCGATGCTGCCGTACAGGAGGGTGCCGGGGGCGACGACGTGCGGGTCGGACAGCTGTGCGATCAACATGCGGGAATTCTCGTCGGGACTTCAGTCCAGCCTAGACGAAAACCCGGCCCGCGGCAGAGGGATGCCGCGTGTAACGCGGCGCCGTTCAGTTTGCCTGCGGCAGGCCCAGATCGCCCTCCGGAACCATGCGGCGCGCGCCGTTGAAGCGCTTCGCCCAATAGCTCTGGTTCATCTCGTCGATGCGCACTTCGCCGCCGCTGGACGGGGCGTGCAGGAAGCGGCCGTCGCCGACGTAGATGCCTACATGCGAGAAGGCCTTGCGCATCGTGTTGAAGAACACGAGATCGCCCGGCTTGAGATCCCGCACGCCGACTTTTTCGCCGACGCGGGCCATGTCGCGCGCGGCGCGCGGCAGGTTGAGACCGAGGGCGTTGCGGAAGACGTTCTGGACCAGTCCGCTGCAGTCGAGGCCGGTCTCGGGCGAATTGCCGCCGAAGCGGTAGCGGATCCCGAGATACTCCATGCCCTGGTTGATGAGGTCCTGCGCCGCGGTGCCGTAGCGGTCGAAGGACGACGTCGCCTCGGTCGCCTGGTCCGCTGGAGCGGGCGTGTCCACGGCGCCCGCGGGTGGGGCGATCAGCAGGGCTGTTGCAGCGAGAAGTGCGACGATACGGGTCGTCAGGCGGTGATGCAGGGATCGTGCGGGGGAAATTCGATTCATCCGTGGCGCCTCAACTGTCGGCGGCTGTGTTCCAGATCCGCCAGGCTGCGTGGGGTGTTCAGACCGAGCGCGCGTGCGCGCGCCTGCGCGGCCAGCATCAACTGTGCGATCGCCCAGGCGCCGCCCAGCGCGTGGTGGCGCTGGAAGGTCTCGATGCCGAAGGCTTTCATCCAGTCGGCAAGGCGGGCCGGTCCGTCGATGTGTTCGTCGTAGAGCGCGGGCAGGAGCCAGTGCAGGTCCAGCCAGGTCCAGTCGGGCGTGAGGCCGAGGTGTTCGTCGAGCGCCCGTTCGAGCAGGCTGCGGTTGAACGACGCGTTGAAGACCACGACCGGGCCTTTGCCGGCAAACGTGAGCAGGTTCGTCAGCGCGGTCGCCGCATCGGGCTCCAGCGGCGCGTAGTAGCTGTCGTGCGGCGACAGGTGCTCGCGGTCGATCGCAATCGCCGCGACCGCGAGCAGGCGGTCCTTGTCGAGATCGAGTCCGGTCGCCTCGGTGTTGATGACGACGTAGCGCGTCTCGAAATGCGCGCTGCCCAGCTCGGGCGCCGCAAGCGCCTCCCAGCTCGCGATCGCGTCGCGCAACGGTGCGTCGAGCGAGGTCGTGTCCGTGCGGGTGCCGAGCAGGCGGGTGAGCCAGTTCATAGCTGGTAGTCGAGCTTCAGCCGCAGTTGCAGCTTGCGCGCCTGCCGGAACGCTTCCTTGAGGATGCGCCGGTCGAGTTCGTTGAGCGTATCCGGGTCGATGCGGTTGTCGCCCGGTGCGTCGTGTTCGGTATCGAGGTGCTGCGCGCGCAGGCGCAGCAGCTGGATGAAGTGGAAGCCGTCGATCAGCGCGGCGATCTCCTCCGCCGGCATGCCCATCCGGGTGCCCGCCTGGCGCAGGCGCTGCACGGTGCTGCTCGATGCGACGTCGGCGCGCAGCGCGAGGATGCGCGCGACGTCGACGAACAGGCGTGCCCCCGACTTCTTCAGGTCTATCGTGCCATCGTCCTCGACGACGAAATCGCGGATGCGCCCGAGCGGCGGCGCGACCTGGAGCGCGTTCGACGCCATCAGGCGCAGGAAGTTGGAGTAGGCCTTCGCGGTGCGGTTGAGCCACGCGCGCAGCTGGTCGCCCAGGCGCTCGTTGCCGCACAGCACGCGGTAGTCGAAGAAGATCGTCGCGTTGAGCAGGGCCTGCGGGTCGGGTTCGCGGATCCAGTCGCCGAAGCGCCCCTTCCATTCGTCGAGCGTGAGGCACAGCTCTGGATTGCTCGCCATGATGTTGCCCTTGCACAGCGGGAAGCCGCAGGCGGCGAGGTTCTCGTTCACCTCTTTGGCGCAGGCCAGCAGCCGGCTCTTCAGTGCGGCCTGGTCCGCGCCTTCGGGGCAGGCATAGATGATGCCGTTATCCTGGTCGGAGGACAGCGTCTGCTCGTGGCGGCCTTCCGAGCCGAAGGCCAGCCATGCGTAATCGATGCCGTAGAGGTCGTGCTTCGCGCGCGCGAGGTCGATGATGCGGCAGGTCAGGGCGTCGTTGAGCGCCGAGATGAATTGCGTCAGCTGTTCCGCGCCGATGCCCTGGGCGATGAGGTTGAGTGCGAGCTGACGGATGTCGCGGCTGGCGCGCTGCAGGGCTTCGAGGTCGTCTGCGCCTTCGATGCTGGAGCGGATCTGGCGCAAACCGATGCGCTGCAGCGTGAACAGGTCGCGCTCGGACACCACGCCCTTCAGCCGCCCTTCCGAATCGACCACCAGCAGGTGGCGCACGCCGTGCGTCGCCATCTCGAGGGCAGCGTCGTAGGCCGAGTCGGACGCCGACATCACGTGCGGCGTTGCGGTCATCACGTCGCCGATCGGACGCTGCAGGTCGATCCCCGGCAGCACGACGCGCGGCAGCAGGTCGCTCTGCGTGAGGATCCCGAGCGGTTTCTGGTCGGCGTCGGTGATCACGATGCAGCCGATGCGCATCTCCGACATCTTCTCGAGCGCGGCGCGGATCGAGCTGTCGGGCGTGACGAAGATCGGCGCCTTTTTCACCAGCTGGCCGAGCGGCGTCGTCATCGTCTGCTGCTCCGCCGCGCGCTGCGCGAAGGTGCTCTGCAACTGCTGGCGCGACTGGTTGAGCAGGCTGGCGATGTACTGCGTGCAGAAGACGTGGAAGACGGGGCTCATCTGCATGAGCTTGAGGAAGTCCTCCGCCGGCAGCTGGAACACGAAGCTGTCCTCCACCGCGACGTAGGCGTTGGTCGAGGGCCGCTGCGCCGAGATCGCTCCGATCGGGAAGCATTCGCCCGGTCCGAGCGTCATCGCGGCATAGTCGGTGACGCTCGCGGGGCCGAGCTGGCGGGCCTGCACCTTGCCGCGCTGCACGATGTGGAAGTGCGTCGGCTGCCCCATCTCCGGCGTCAGGATTTCGCTGCCGCGCGCGTGGAACGCCAGGGTCGCACGCTCGGCGAGGAATTCGAGCGCCTCCGGCTCCATCCGGTTGAACGGCGAGAAGCGCGTGAGGAAGTCCGAACTGGCTCCAACCAGCATTTCCGAGGCGGCAGCGGGCATGGGGGCTTTTGCAGGCAAAAAACCTGCGCATTATAGGGTGCATCCCGGCAAGCCGGGATGATCCAGGGCAAATTCCCTGCGTGTGTCAGGGATATCGCCGGGGCGGGGCGGGTGCCGCCGCCCCGGCCGGCGTCACAGCACTTCCGCGGCGTGATCGGCCAGGCGCGAGCGCTCGCCGCGTTGCAGCGTGATGTGGCCGGAGTGCGGCCAGTCCTTGAAGCGGTCGACGACGAAGGTCAGGCCCGAGCTGCCTTCGGTGAGGTAGGGCGTGTCGATCTGCGCGATGTTGCCGAGGCACACCACCTTGGTGCCGGGGCCGGCGCGCGTGATCAGCGTCTTCATCTGCTTCGGCGTCAGGTTCTGCGCCTCGTCGATGATCAGGAACTTGTTGATGAAGGTGCGCCCGCGCATGAAGTTGAGACTCTTGATCTTGATGCGCGAGCGGATCAGGTCGCGCGTCGCCGCGCGGCCCCAGTCGCCGCCTTCGCCCGCCGTGCCGTTGAGTACGTCGAGGTTGTCCTCGAGCGCCCCCATCCACGGCGCCATCTTCTCTTCCTCGGTGCCCGGCAGGAAGCCGATGTCCTCGCCGACCGGCACGGTCACCCGGGTCATGATGATCTCCGAGTAGCGCTTGGCTTCGAGCACCTGCGTCAGGGCCGCGGCGAGCGTCAGCAGCGTCTTGCCGGTACCCGCCTGGCCGAGCAGGGTGACGAAGTCGATCTCCGGATTCATCAGCAGGTTGAGCGCGAAGTTCTGCTCGCGGTTGCGCGCCGTGATGCCCCACACGTTGTTCTTGTTGTGGGCGTAGTCGACCAGCGTCTCGATCAGGGCGCTGCGCCCGTCGCGCCCCTTTACCCACGCCTGCAGCGGCGATTCGCCGTCCTGGAAGACGAACTCATTGACCAGCATGCTGGTCACGAGCGGACCCTTGATGCGGTAATAGGTCCTTCCTTCCTCCTTCCAGGACTCCATCCCCTTGCCGTGGGTATCCCAGAAGTCGGGCGGCAGTTCGCGCCAGCCTGTGTAGAGGAGATCGGTATCCTCCAGCACCTTGTCGTTGAAGTAGTCCTGCGCGTCGAGGCCCAGTGCGCGGGCCTTGATGCGCATGTTGATGTCCTTGGAGACGAGGATCACCGGCCGCTTGGGGAAGCGTTCGGCCAGATGCATCACCACGGCGAGGATCTGATTGTCGCCCTTCGCGGTCGGCAGGGCCGCCGGCAGGGCCATGTTGATCGCCTCGGTCTGCAGGAAGAGCTTGCCCGTCGCGAGGTCCCGCGACGGCGCCTTGAGTTCGATGCCGTCGGCGATGTCGGCCGGGCACGAGCTCACGATGTCGTCCATCATGCGGCTCGCCTGGCGTGCGTTGCGGGCGACTTCGGACATGCCCTTCTTGTTGTTGTCCAGCTCCTCCAGCGTCATGATCGGCACGAACACGTCGTGCTCCTCGAAGCGGAACAGGCTGGTGGGATCGTGCATCAGCACGTTGGTGTCGAGGACGAAGAGCTTGGTGTTCCGGCTGCGGGGCGCGCGTTTGGTCATGGAGTGGTTGATGCTCTTGGCGTCGGGTTGAACGGGGTATTACAGGCTCTTCACGAAATCCAGCACTTCCTGCGCGTGGCCGGCCACCTTCACGCCGCGCCATTCGCGGCGCACAACGCCTTCGGCATCGATGACGAAGGTGCTGCGCTCGATGCCGCGCACCTGTTTTCCATACATGTTCTTCATCTTGATGACGCCGAAGGCGTTGCACGCCACCTCTTCCGCGTCGGAGATCAGCTCGAAGGGCAGGCCGAGCTTGGCCTTGAAGTTCTCGTGCGATTTCAGGCTGTCGCGCGAAATGCCATACACGTCGCAGCCGGCGGCCTGGAATTCCGCGTGGCGGTCGCGGAAGTCGGCGGTCTCGTTGGTGCAGCCGGGGGTGTTGTCCTTCGGATAGAAGTACAGGACGAGCTTGCGCCCGTGCAGCGCCGAGACGGTGACGCTCGCGCCGCCGGTCGCGGGGAGGGTGAAGTCGGCCGCGGAAGCCGTGTTTGTCGTGTTCATGGGGCTCTCCGTTGTCGGTTGTCGCAATCAGCGTAGCGGAGGAGCCGGGTGAATGACAACGGCTGCGTGATGCGGATGGCGCCGCCGGCGGTATTCCGGCCGCGCCCTCGCAGTCAGACCGGGTCGAAGAGCAGCGCCGCGACGACGGAGCGGCCCTCGGTGACGAGGATGTTGTAGGTGCGGCAGGCTGCCGGCAAGTCCATGATCTCGAAGCCGATACGGGCCTCGATCAGCGGACGCAGCACCTGCGGCGTAGGGAAGCGCTGGCGGCTGCCGGTACCGATGAGCACCACTTCGGGCCTCAGCTCGCATACCACGGTGAAATCGTCGGCACTCAGGCCCGCCAAGCCGCCCGGCGCCCAGCCGGCAACGATGCGGTCGGCGGTGACCAGCGTGTTGCCGTCATGCCGCTCCTTGTTGATCATCAGGTGGTCTGTGCCGTAGCCGGTTACGACGTTGAGGTCGGCGTTCTGTTGGAGGTTCAGCTTCATGAGATTCGCTCGGTCGGCAAAATTGCCGGAGGATACAGGCTTGGATAAGATACATTCTTTTGGTTTTCCGGCCCACCGGCAGCTGCATGCCCGTGCGGCTCGGGGCCGACGGCGCGCCGGGACTCCGGCGCGGAGTGGAACATGCGAAAGAAAGGACGGAGTGCGATGAGCGTCGAGCCGAAACTGCGGGTTGCTGTCCCGCCCGAACAAACGAAGGGGCAGCCCGAAGCCCCGAGGCTCCCGCAGGTCCGCAAGTCTGCCAAGCTCGCCAACGTCTGCTACGACATCCGCGGCCCGGTCCTTACGCGTGCCAAGCAGATGGAGGACGAGGGCCACAAGATCATCAAGCTGAACATCGGCAACCTCGCCGCGTTCGGCTTCGATGCCCCCGAAGAAATCCAGATGGACATGATCCGCAACCTGCCGAATTCGGCGGGCTACTCGGATTCCAAGGGCATCTTCGCGGCGCGCAAGGCGGTGATGCACTACACCCAGCAGAAGCACATCAAGGGTGTGACGATCGAGGACATCTACATCGGCAACGGCGTGTCCGAGCTGATCGTGATGGCGATGAATGCGCTGCTCAACGTCGGCGACGAGGTGCTCGTCCCCGCGCCGGACTACCCGCTGTGGACCGCGGCCGTGAGCCTGTCCGGCGGCCGTCCGGTGCATTACCTGTGCGACGAGGCCAACGGCTGGCTGCCCGACCTCGACGACATGCGCGCCCGCATCACCCCGAACACTCGCGCCATCGTCGTCATCAACCCGAACAATCCGACCGGCGCGCTGTATCCGGACGAAATCCTGCGCGGCATCATCGATCTGGCGCGCGAATTCGGCCTGATCCTGTACGCCGACGAGGTGTATGACAAGGTCCTGTACGATGGCGTCACCCACACGTCGATGGCCGCGCTGTCCGAGGACGTGCTGACCATCATCTTCAACGGCCTGTCGAAGAACTACCGCTCCTGCGGCTACCGCGCCGGGTGGATGGTCGTGTGCGGCGACAAGCGCCACGCCCAGGACTACATCGAAGGGCTCAACATGCTCGCATCGATGCGCCTGTGTGCGAACGTGCCGGGGCAGTACGCGATCCAGACGGCGCTGGGCGGCTACCAGAGCATCGACGATCTCGTCGCCGAGGGCGGGCGCATGCGCAGCCAGCGCGACCTCGCCTACGACCTGATCACCGCGATCCCCGGCGTCAGCTGCGTCAAGCCGAAGGCGACGCTGTACATGTTCCCGAAGCTCGATCCCAGGATGTATCCCATCGAGGACGACCAGTCTTTCATCGCCGAGCTGCTGGAGCAGGAGCGCGTGCTGCTGGTGCAGGGCACCGGCTTCAACTGGCCGCACCCGGATCACTTCCGCCTCGTGTTCCTGCCGCACGAAAACGACCTGCGCGACGCGATCGGTCGCATCGCGCGCTTCCTCGAAAGCTATCGCAAGCGTCACGGCACCTGAAGCACCCCGTTTCACTCATCTGAAGACAAAACTCAACGAGTTCTTATGAAAGCGATCAATGTTGGCCTGCTGGGCATCGGTACCGTCGGTGGCGGTACCTTCACCGTTCTGAAACGCAACGAGGAGGAAATTACCCGTCGCGCCGGTCGCCCGATCCGTATTACCGCAGTGGCCGACAAGAACCTGGAACTCGCGCGCAAGGTCGCAGGCACCGGCCCGCGCATCACCGACGACGCCTTTTCCGTCGTTGCCGATCCCGAGATCGACATCGTTGTCGAGCTGATCGGCGGCTACGGCATCGCGAAGGAACTGGTGCTCAAGGCGATCGAGAACGGCAAGCACGTCGTCACCGCGAACAAGGCGCTGCTCGCCGTGCACGGCAACGAAATCTTCGCCGCCGCGCAGAAGAAGGGCGTGATGGTGGCCTTCGAGGCGGCGGTCGCCGGCGGCATCCCGATCATCAAGGCGCTGCGCGAAGGCCTCTCGGCCAACCGCATCCAGTGGCTTGCCGGGATCATCAACGGCACGACCAACTTCATCCTGTCCGAGATGCGCGACAAGGGCCTGCCGTTCGCCGACGTCCTCAAGGAAGCGCAGGCGCTCGGCTATGCCGAAGCCGATCCGACCTTCGACATCGAAGGCATCGACGCCGCGCACAAGGCCACGATCATGAGCGCGATCGCGTTCGGCGTGCCGATGCAGTTCTCCGCCGCCCACGTCGAGGGCATCACCGCGCTCGACAGCGTCGATATCACCTATGCCGAGCAGCTCGGTTACCGCATCAAGCTGCTGGGCATCTCGCGCATGCGCCCCGAAGGCATCGAACTGCGCGTGCATCCGACCCTGATCCCCGCCAAGCGCCTGATCGCCAACGTCGAGGGGGCGATGAACGCCGTCGTCGTGCACGGCGATGCGGTGGGAGCGACCCTGTACTACGGCAAGGGCGCCGGCGCCGAGCCGACGGCCAGCGCCGTGATCGCCGACCTCGTCGACGTCACCCGCCTGCACACCGCCGATCCCGAACACCGCGTGCCGCACCTCGCGTTCCAGCCGGACCAGGTGCGCGACCTGAAGGTGCTGCCGATCGAGGAAGTCATCACCTCCTACTACCTGCGCATGCGCGTCGAGGACAAGCCGGGCGTGCTCGCGGACATCACCCGCATCCTCGCCGACAGCGGCATCTCGATCGAGGCGATGATCCAGAAGGAGGCGCCCGAAGGCTCGTCCCAGACCGACATCATCATGCTGACGCACGAAACGGTCGAGAAGAACGCCAACGCTGCGATCGCGAAGATCGAGGCGCTTCCCGTCGTGCAGGGCAGGATCACGCGCCTGCGCATGGAAAACCTGCAGTAATCGCCCCGTGCGGACCCGCGCGTCGATCTTCCGGGGCGCGGGCGCGACGGCAGGCACGGCCGCATGCGGAAAGCTCCGCACCGCCGTGCCTTTCGTCCTTTGACGAACACACCCATTTAAGGATCTGCCCGTGAAGTACCTGTCCACCCGCGGCCACGCCGCCCGTCCCGAGTTCTGCGACATCCTGCTTGGCGGCCTCGCGCCCGACGGTGGCCTGTACCTGCCCGAGACCTACCCGCAGGTGACGCGTGCCGAACTCGATGCATGGCGCGGGCTGTCCTACGCGGATCTCGCCTTCGCGATCCTGTCGAAGTACATCACCGACATCCCCGCGGCCGACCTCAAGGCGATCTGCGACAAGACCTATACCGCCGACGTCTATCGCTTCGTCCGTCCCGGCGACAACGCAGCCGACATCACGCCCGTGCATTGGCTGGAACCGGGTCGTTTCGGCCTGCTCGAGCTGTCCAACGGTCCGACGCTGGCGTTCAAGGACATGGCGATGCAGCTCCTCGGCAACCTGTTCGAGTACGTGCTCGACAAGCGCGGCGAGACGATCAACATCCTCGGTGCGACTTCCGGCGACACCGGCTCGGCAGCCGAGTACGCGATGCGCGGCAAGCACGGCGTGACCGTGTTCATGCTGTCGCCGCACGGCAAGATGAGCCCCTTCCAGCGTGCGCAGATGTACTCGCTGCAGGACGCCAACATCTACAACATCGCCGTCACCGGCATGTTCGACGACGCGCAGGACATCGTGAAGGCGGTCTCGAACGACGCCGCATTCAAGGCGAAGTACAAGATCGGCGCGGTCAATTCGATCAACTGGGCGCGTGTCGCGGCCCAGATCGTTTATTACTTCAAGGGCTATTTCGCTGCGACGCAGTCCAATGACGAGCAGGTCGCGTTCTGCGTGCCGTCGGGCAACTTCGGCAACATCTGCGCCGGCCACATCGCACGCCAGATGGGCCTGCCGGTCTCGCGCCTGATCCTCGCGACGAACGAGAACGACGTCCTCGACGAATTCTTCCATACGGGCATCTATCGCCCGCGCAAGGCCGCGGAAACCCAGGTCACGTCGAGCCCCTCCATGGACATCTCCAAGGCGTCGAACTTCGAGCGCTTCGTCTTCGACCT
Organism: Aromatoleum tolulyticum; assembly: GCF_900156155.1. Classification (GTDB taxonomy): domain Bacteria; phylum Pseudomonadota; class Gammaproteobacteria; order Burkholderiales; family Rhodocyclaceae; genus Aromatoleum; species Aromatoleum tolulyticum. The sequence continues at coordinate 42,002 of NZ_FTMD01000003.1, read as the reverse complement.
CGTCGGCCGCAACCCGCAGCGCGTCGCCGAACTGTGGAAGTCCGTCGATGCCGGCGGGGCGTTCGATCTCGCCGCCAGTGGCGAGTTCGCCGATATCCTGAATTACGCCTTCGTCTCCGGCCGCAGCACCCATGCCGACCGGCTCGCGACTATCAAGCAGGTGTTCGAGACATACGGAACAGTGGTCGACACGCACACCGCGGACGGGGTCAAGGTGGCCTGGGACTGTGCCGACTGCGTGCCTGCCGGCGTGCCCCTGCTGGTGCTCGAAACCGCGCTGCCGGTCAAGTTCGCCGACACGATCCGCGAGGCCCTCGGCCGCGAGCCCGAACGCCCCGCGGAACTCGAGGGCATCGAGGCGCTGCCGCAGCGGGTCGAGGTGATGGCGCCCGACGTCGACGCGGTCAAGCGCTTCATCGTCGAGCACCTCGAGGCCTGAAGCGCGCGGAGCCGGTACCCGGCCCCGCGCCGGCGGCTCACTCCTCGATGTGGCGCAGCGACAGGTCGAGGGCGCGGACGTCCTTGGTCAGGCTGCCGATGGAGATGCGGTCGACGCCGGTTTCGGCGATGGCGCGCACCTTCTCCAGGCTCACGCCGCCCGAGGCTTCGAGTTCGGCGCGGCCGGCGGTGATGCGCACGGCCTCGCGCATCGTCGCGAGGTCCATGTTGTCGAGCAGGATCATCTTCGCGCCGGCGGCCAGCGCTTCCTCGAGCTGTTCCAGGTCCTCGACCTCGATCTCGATGAACACGTTGGAGGGGGCGATCTTCTTCGCTTCCTCCATCACGCGGGCGACGCTTCCCGCCGCGATGATGTGGTTTTCCTTGATCAGGATGCCGTCGTAGAGGCCGACGCGATGGTTGGTGCCGCCGCCCACGGCGACGGCATACTTCTGCGCGAGGCGCAGCCCGGGCAGCGTCTTGCGCGTGTCGACGATCTTCGCGCCGGTGCCCGCCACCGCGTCGACGAAGCGGCGCGTGACGGTGGCGGTACCCGACAGCAGTTGCAGGAAGTTGAGCGCGGTGCGTTCGGCCGTGAGCAGTACCCGCGCGTTGGCGACGACGTCGCACAGCACCTGACCTGCCTCGACCCGATCTCCGTCACGCACGTGCCAGATGATCGTGGCTGCGGGGCTCAGCGCGGCGAAGGCGGCGTCGAACCAGGCGGTGCCGCACACGATGGCCTCCTCGCGCGTGATCACCCGGCCGCGGGCGTCGGTTTCGGCGGCGATCAGGCGTGCGGTCAGGTCGCCGGTGCCGACATCTTCGGCGAGCGATGCGGCGACGTTGCGCTGGATCTCGATGCGCAGTTGTTGTGACAGGTTCATGGCGGGCGCGGCTCGGTATGATTAAACAGAAATTTTAGCGGTTCCGCCGCGGGCCGGGGCAATCCTGCCGCGAAGGCGGACCGTCGTTTTCGGGGGCGGAAGTGAAAGCGCGCGACGTATCCGAACTGCTGATCCTTGCCGCCCTGTGGGGCGGATCGTTTCTATTCATGCGCGTTGCGGCCCCGCAGTTCGGTCCGGCGGCGCTGATCGAGCTTCGGGTCGGGCTCGCTGCCGTGTTGCTGCTGCCCGTGCTCGCATGGCGCGGCAGGCTCGCCCCGCTGTGGCGCAAGGCCGGACCGCTGCTCTTTGTCGGCGTAACCAACTCCGCCTTGCCCTTCGTACTGTACGCCTGGGCTGCGCTGTCGGTCACGGCAGGTTTCGCATCCATCGTGAATGCCACGTCGCCGCTGTTTGCCGCCCTGGTCGCGTGGGTATGGCTCAAGGATAGGCTGTCGCCCGCTGCGATCGTCGGCCTGCTCGTTGGCCTGCTGGGCGTCATGATCCTGGTGTGGGGCAAGGCTTCGTTCCGTGCCGGGGGCTCGGGCTGGGCGGTGGCCGCCTGCCTTGCGGCGACGCTCAATTACGGCATCGCGGCGAATTTCACCAAGCGCTACCTGTCGGGCGTGGATCCCATGGCGATCGCGACCGGTAGCCAGTTCTATGCTGCCCTCGTGCTCGCGCCCTTCGCCGTCTGGCTCTGGCCGCAAGCGATGCCTGCGCGAGAGGCCTGGATCGCCGTGCTCCTGCTCGCGTTCGCCTGTACCGGCGTCGCGTACGTCATGTACTTTCGCCTGATCGCGCATGTCGGCCCTGCACGCGCGATCGCCGTCACCTTCCTGATTCCGGTGTTCGGCATGCTGTGGGGGGCACTGCTGCTCGACGAGGCGATCACCGTCAACATGCTGTCGGGATGCGCGGTGATCCTCGCCGGGACGGGGCTCGCCACCGGAGCGATCCGCCTGCCTCGTCGCCCGGGTGTCGAGCAGAGCCGTGGGTGAACGCGCGTCGCGCCGCCCGGCGGGCGCGATCGACGCTCAGGTCTTGCTGCCGTCCACGAAGTAGTCGAGCCGCCCGCGTGGCGCGAGGTATTCGACGGTCTCGAGCGGGAGGCTTGCCGGGCTCAGCGCCGCTTCCACTTTCAGGTCGGCGTCGCGCAGGTCCACGAGCATGGCTTCGGAGCGCGGGATGTCGGGGTCGTGCAGCATCACGAGCGGATGGAGGAGGTTCGCCGGATTGGTCTCGACGACCATGCCGACTCCGCCGTTCGACAGGGATACGAAGGTGCCCGGCGGAAAGACTCCCAGCGTCCTGACGAACAGTTGCACGAGTTGTTCGTCGTAGTGCTTGCTCTCGGTGCGGAAGATCTGGCGCAGCGCGTCGGCGGGCGCCTTGGCCTCCCGCAGGTCGAACGGGTTGCACAGGTTGTCGTAGCGGTTCGCGATGGCGGCGATGCGGGCGAGGCGGGGGATCTTCTCCCCCGCCAGCCGGTTGGGAAAGCCGCTGCCGTCGAAGAACTCGTGATGGCACGCGATGACGTTGCGCACCGGCACGGGAAGGTCGCGCATGCCGCTAACCGCCTTGATCCCGTAGCCCACGTGGGCGCGGTAGAAGTCCTCCTCCGGCCCCGTGCGCTTCGCGTTGCGCAGGATGCGCGGTGGAATCTCCTGCTTGCCGATGTCGTGGAGCAGGGCGCCCAGGCCCAGGTGCCGCATCTCCTCCTCGGACAGCCCCAAGGTCTTTCCCAGCATCAGCGACAACGCCATGACGTTGAGCGCGTGGAACGCCAAGCCCCCTTCGCGGCTCTTCTGGTTCACCAGATGGATCACCATGCTGTCCTTGCCGAGCAGGTTCTCCACCAGCGTGCCGACCAGCGCATTGGCTTGCCGCTGCGCGTCCTGCGGCCGGCTCAGCAGCGACCGGAACACCTCTCCCGCGGCAATCGCCTGTTGCTCGAACAGGCGCTCGCGCCGCGCCAAGCCCTCGCGCTGTTCGCGCACCCGTTCGATGCGCGCGCGCTTCTCGTCCTGCATGCCGGAGAGGGCCGCCGTGCCGAAATCCGGTTCCGGTGCGGGAACGTCCGCGGCACGCGGCGGGAGTGGTTCCGCCGTGCTGCGCGCCGGATCCCATTCGACCTTGGTGATGCCCATTTCGCGCAGCGCCTGGATCTGCTTCTCGTTCGACAGGCAGAAACGGTTCAGCAGGAAAGGGTGGTCCATCCAGCCTAGCGAGGCCAGTGAAATGAATACCCCCGGCCTGAGTCGGTCGACGCTGATCTGCGGCATTGGTCTGTTACAAAATCGGACCCGGCGATTCTAGCAGCCCCGTCGGGCGATGATGGGCGGAGAACATGCGGTTTTCGTGGAAAATCACCGCCCGTGCCGTCGGTGGCATTCAGTGCCCCTTGGTTGCCTGGATCGTCCACGCGTTGAAGATGCCGCGCGAAGCCTCCGCGACCTCGCTTGCCGTCAGGCCGACCGGGCCGATGCCTTCGCGCGCGAGCCGGTCGGCCGCCGCGCCGTGCAGATGTACCGCGGCGATGAGGCCGGATTCGGCCGGCCACCCCTGTGCGATCAGGCTCGCGATCAGTCCGGTGAGCACGTCGCCCATGCCCGCGCTCGCCATGCCGGGGTGACCGGTGCTGTTGATCAGCCAGCGGCCGTCCGGCGTCGCGATCACGCTCCCGCTGCCTTTGAGGACCACCACCGCGTTGAAGGTCCGCGCGAGTTCCAGGGCGCTCGCCACGCGATCGCTCTGGACGCCGGCCGTGTCCGAGCGCAGCAGGCGTCCGGCTTCGCCGGGGTGCGGCGTCATCAGCGTGGGCGCCGTGCGCGCGGCGACGAGTGCACGCAGGTCTTCCGAGGCCGCGACGATGTTCAGGGCGTCGGCGTCGAGCACGACGGGCCGCGCTTGCCGGATTGCGCGTTCGAGCAGCGCGGCGGCGACTTCGCCGTGTCCCAGTCCCGGGCCCAGCGCGAGAACGGTCGCGTTCTCGATCACGTCGTCCGGACGCTGCAGCATCAGCTCCGGCTGCGTGAAATCGACCGCCGGGGCCGCGTCGTCGACCAGGCCGGTGAGCACCCGGCCGCAGCCCAGTTTCAGCGCCGCGCGCCCCGCGAGCAGGGCCGCCCCGGTCATGCCTCTTGCTCCGCCGATGATGCCGACGTCGCCGTAGCATCCCTTGTGGGTGTTCTGCAGGCGCTGCTTGAGGAGCGGTTTGAGGATGCCCGGCTGGATCTGCAGGCCCTTGGGCGGCAGGTAATTCGGCGGGTCGATGTCGAGCCGATGCACATTGACGACGCCGGCGATGTCCGGCCCGTCGTGCGTGAGAAGTCCCGGCTTGAGCGCCAGGAAGGTCAGCGTCGTGGTCGCATGGAAGACGGTCCCGAGCACCCGCCCGGTGTCGGCGTCGAGTCCGCTCGGGATGTCGATCGCCAGCCGCGGGGCGTGTTGCGCGTTGAGCGCCTCGATCCACTGCGCATGTCGCCCGGTTACGGGGCTGCGCAATCCGATGCCGAACAGGGCGTCGACCACCAGCGCCCAGCCGTTTGCGGGGGCCGCGGGAAAGTCCGAGACCGTTTCCCCGCCGGCCGCGCGCCATGCCGCAAAGGCGGCCGCGGCGTCACGCGGCAGCTTCGCCGCATCGTCGGCAAAGGCGACCGTAACGTTGCGTCCTGCCTGCAGCAGGCGGCGCGCCATCACGAAGCCGTCGCCGCCGTTGTTTCCGGGGCCGCAGGCGATCAGGACATGTCCCGCACGATCCTGCGTCAGGCGCACCGCTTCCTCTGCGGCGACGCGGCCGGCACGCTCCATCAGGCTCGGCTGCGCGTGCGGGGCGACCAACGCTTCGATCGTACGGATGCCGTCTACCGGGTAGATCGGTTTGGGCGGCAGGAACATGGAGCCTCCGGCGGGAAGGGAAATGCCCGATTCTAGCCCCAGTCGGATTTATGACGTCAATGTGCGATCGGTCATGGCGGGCAAAAAGGCGTCATGAGAGGGCGCCCGCAAGCCATCGCGGATCGTGTGCTCCGAAACACGAACGCCGGCGCGTCGATCCGACGGGCCGGCGTTCAGCGGCATTACGCGTGTACGGACTCGCTGCGAAGATTCCTTAATTCTCGGCCTGTCCGCGGCGTTTTTCGAGGCGCGTCTCCTGCACCAGTTCGACCGTTCCGTCCTCGTGCTGGGTCTCGAGCCGCACCGTGAAGCCCCACAGCCGCGCCATGTGCTTCATCACCTCGTCGATGCTGCCTCCCAGCGGCCGCTTGCGGTATTGCTGGTGACGCAGCGTCAGCGAGCGGTCGCCGCGCAGATCGACGTTCCAGACCTGGATATTCGGTTCACGGCTGCCGAGGTTGTACTGGTCGGACAGGATCTCACGCACGCGCCGGTAACCCGTCTCGTCGTGGATCGCCGAGACCTTGAGCTTCGCCTCGTGTTCGTCGTCAAGGATCGCGAACATGCGGAAGTCGCGCATGATCTTCGGCGACAGGTATTGCGCGACGAAGCTCTCGTCCTTGAAGTTCTTCATCGCGAAGTCGAAGGTCTCGCGCCAGTCGCTGCCCGCGATGTCGGGAAACCACGCCCGGTCTTCCTCGGTTGGATCCTCGCAGATGCGCTTGATGTCCTGCCACATGGCGAAGCCCAGCGCGTACGGGTTGATGCCGCTGTACCAGCGATCGTTGTAGGAGGGCTGGTACACCACGTTGGTGTGCGACTGCAGGAACTCCAGCATGAAGCTGTCCGCAAGCAGGCCCTCGTCGTACAGCTTGTTGATCAGGGTGTAGTGCCAGAAGCACGCCCAGCCCTCGTTCATGACCTGAGTCTGGCGCTGCGGGAAGAAGTACTGCGCGACCTTGCGCACGATGCGCACGACTTCGCGCTGCCAGGGCTCCAGCAGCGGCGCATGTTTCTCGACGAAGTACAGCAGGTTTTCCTCGGGCTCGGGCGGAAAGCGCGGAGCGGAGACCTTGCCCGGCTTGGCGTCGTGGACCGGCAGCGTCCGCCATAGCTCATTCACCTGGCTCTGCAGGTATTCGGTGCGCTCGGCCTGGCGCAGCTTCTCCTTCGCCAGCGACAGCTTGGGGGGGCGCTTGTAGCGGTCCACGCCCAGGTTCATCAACGCATGGCAGGAGTCGAGCAGCAACTCCACTTCTTCCTCGCCATGCCGCTCCTCGCACTGCGCGATGTAGTTCCGTGCGAACACCAGGTAATCGATGATCGCGTCGGCATTGGTCCAGGTGCGGAAGAGGTAGTTGCCCTTGAAGAAGCTGTTGTGCCCGTAGGCTGCATGCGCGATCACCAACGCCTGCATCGTCAGCGTGTTTTCCTCCATCAGGTAGGCGATGCAGGGGTTCGAATTGATGACGATCTCGTAGGCCAGGCCCATCTGGCCGCGCCGGTAGCTCTTCTCCGTCGAGAGGAAGTGCTTGCCAAAGGACCAGTGGTGGTAGTTCACCGGCATGCCGACCGACGCGTACGCGTCCATCATCTGTTCCGAGGTGATCAGCTCGATCTGCGCGGGATAGGAGTCCAAGCCGAAATTCGCCGCCACGCGCGCGATCTCGGTGTGGTAGGCGTCGATGGCCTCGAAAGTCCACTCGGACGTCGCCGGCAGCTGCTTGACCTTCTTTGAGGTGGCGCGCTTCATACGAAATTCTTCTTGAAGAGTTCGCGAAACACCGGATAGATGTCGGCCGGTTCCTCGATGCGCTGCATGGCGAAGTTCTTGTGCTCGCCGGACAGCTTCTCGTACTCCCGCCACAGATTTTGCGGTTCGCCGGGAGTGATCTCGATGTATGCGAAGTACTGGCACCACGGCAGGATCTGCGCGCCCAGCAATTCGCGGCAGATCGGCGAATCGTTGTCCCAGTTGTCGCCATCCGACGCCTGGGCTCCGTAGATGTTCCAGGTGCCGTGCGCGTAGCGTTCGGCGATCACCTCATGCATCAGCTTCAGCGCGCTCGAAACCACCGTACCCCCGGATTCGCGCGAATGGAAGAACTCTTCCTCGTCCACTTCCTTCGCCACCGTGTGGTGGCGGATGAAGACGACGTCGATGTGCTCGTAGGTGCGCGTGAGGAACAGGTACAGCAGCATGAAGAAGCGCTTCGCCGTGGCCTTCTTCTCCTCGTCCATCGAGCCCGAGACGTCCATCACGCAGAACATCACCGCCTGCGTGGTCGGCTTCGGCACGCGGATGCGGTTGTTGTAGCGCAGGTCGAAGCTGTCGATGAAGGGAATCGCCTCGATCTTCGCGCGCAGGCGTCCGATCTCGTCCTTGAGCTTCAGCGCTTCCTCGCAATCCTCGCCCGACTCCTCGATGACCCGCTCCAGCTCCTTCTGCAGTTCGCGCAGCCGTGCGGAAAACGGCGAGCCGAGCGCGAGCCGGCGCCCCAGCGCGCCGCGCATCGAGCGCACGATGTTGATGTTCGCCGGCGAGCCGTCCGACTTGAAGCCGGCGCGCTGGGTCTTGTAATCCGTGATGCGCGCGAGCTGGGTGCGGACCAGGTTGGGCAGGGCAAGGTCGTCGAAGAAAATGTCGAGAAATTCCTCGCGCGACAGGTGGAACACGAAGTCGTCTTCGCCTTCCCCCTCGTTGCTCGCCTTGCCCTGGCCTCGTCCTCCACCCCCGCCGGAAGGGGGGCGGTTGATCAGATCGCCGCTGGCGAACTGATCGTTGCCCGAAAAGACCTGTTCCCAGATGCCCCCGCGGCCATGCTGGAATTGCGGCTCGCTCAGATCCTTGGACGGGATCGTGATCTGCTCGCCGTTGTCGAGGTCGCGAATGGAGCGATCCTGGATCGCGTCGTTCACCGCGCGGCGAATCTGCTGCTTGAAGCGGCGCATGAAGCGCTGGCGATTGACCGCGCTCTTATTCTTGCTGTCGAACCGCCGATCGATGATGCGGGTCATGTATGTCTCCGGCAGGGATGCGGAACGCCGCCCGGACGCGTCGTCCGGACGGCGCGTCGGTCACGACGACTTGCGGACCCGCAGATACCATTCGCACAGCAGCCGCACCTGCTTCTCGGTATAGCCCTTCTCGATCATGCGATCGACGAAGTCCTGGTGCTTCTTCTGGTCGTCGGCGCTCGCCTTCGCGTTGAAGCTGATCACCGGCAGCAGCTCCTCGGTGTTCGAGAACATCTTCTTCTCGATCACGCCGCGCAGCTTCTCGTAGCTCGTCCAGCTCGGGTTCTTGCCGTCGTGTTTCGCCCGTGCGCGCAGCACGAAGTTCACCACCTCGTTGCGGAAGTCCTTCGGGTTGCTGATGCCGGCAGGCTTCTCGATCTTCTCGAGCTCGTCGTTCAGGGCCGAACGGTCGAGGATCTCGCCGGTGTTCGGATCGCGGAACTCCTGGTCCTGGATCCAGAAGTCGGCGTAGGTCACGTAACGGTCGAAGATGTTCTGGCCGTATTCCGAGTAGCTTTCCAGGTACGCCGTCTGGATCTCCTTGCCGATGAACTCGGCGTAGCGGGGCGCCAGGAACTCCTTGATGTAGCCCATGTAGCGCGCCTCGACCTCCGGTGCGTACTGTTCCTGCTCGATCTGCTGTTCGAGCACGTACATCAGGTGCACCGGGTTTGCCGCCACCTCGCGGTGATCGAAGTTGAACACCTTGGACAGCGCCTTGAACGCGAAGCGCGTCGACAGGCCGGTCATGCCCTCGTCGACGCCGGCGTAGTCGCGATACTCCTGGAAGCTCTTCGCCTTCGGGTCGGTGTCCTTGAGGTTCTCGCCGTCATAGATGCGCATCTTCGAGTAGATGCTCGAATTCTCCGGCTCCTTCAGGCGCGACAGCACGGCGAACTGCGCCATCATGCGCAGCGTGTCCGGCGCGCACGGGGCGTCGGCCAGCGAGCTCTCGACGAGCAGCTTCTCGTAGATATGCACCTCGTCGGACACGCGCAGGCAATACGGCACCTTCACCGTGTAGATCCGGTCGAGGAAGGCCTCGTTGTTGCGATTGTTCTTGAACGCGACCCACTCCGATTCGTTCGAGTGCGCCATCACGATGCCGTCGAACGGGATCGCGCCGAAGCCCTCGGTGCCCTTGTAGTTGCCTTCCTGCGTCGCGGTCAGCAAGGGGTGCAGCACCTTGATCGGCGCTTTGAACATCTCGACGAATTCCAGCAGGCCGCGGTTCGCCAGGCACAGACCGCCCGAGTAGCTGTACGCGTCCGGGTCGTCCTGGGAGTACTGCTCGAGCTTGCGGATGTCGATCTTGCCGACCAGCGACGAGATGTCCTGGTTGTTCTCGTCGCCCGGCTCCGTCTTGGCGACCGCGGTCTGCTTCAGCACGGAGGGCCGCAGCTTGACGACGCGGAAGCGGGTGATGTCGCCGTTGAACTCGTGCAGGCGTTTCACCGCCCACGGGCTCATGATCGTGTTGAGGTAGCGGCGCGGGATGCCGAAATCGTCCTCGAGCAGGCGGCCGTCCTCATTCACGTCGAAGAGGCCCAGCGGCGACTCATGTACCGGCGACCCCTTGATTGCGTAGAACGGGACGTTCTCGATCAGTGACTTCAGCTTCTCCGCGAGGGAGGACTTGCCGCCGCCGACCGGTCCAAGCAGGTAGAGGATCTGCTTCTTCTCTTCCAGTCCCTGCGCCGCATGGCGGAAGTACGAAACGATGTGCTCGATCACCTCTTCCATTCCGTAGAAATCGCGGAAGGCCGGGTAGATCTTGAGCATCTTGTTCGAGAAGATGCGCGACAGGCGCGGGTCCACGCGAGTGTCGACCAGCTCGGGCTCGCCGATCGCCATCAGCATCCGCTCCGCAGCCGTTGCGTACGCCGAACGATCCGACCGGCACAACTCCAGGTACTCCTGGATGGACATTTCCTCTTCGCGAGCCGCCTCGAAACGGGCCTGGTAGGCATTGAAGATCGTCATCTGGATTCCTCCTGTCTGGGTCGAGCCGTTCACCGACACCCGTCAGAGGGTGCCCGAGGGCTCAAGTTCCGTGGTTTTTCTCATTCCATGCGCAAGTCCTCAGGGGTCATTTTGCGGCTGGAAGGACTCTGGAAGGAAGGGCCTCCTGCTGTGCTAGAATCGAAAACCTACTTTTTACGCGCTCCGTTCGCCCATCGTGGTCGGGCAGGCGTCCCCGAAACCCGGCGGATGTCTCGTGAGCAAACTTTGACTTGTCAGGGATCGTTACTTAATGCAGACCAACCAGGAAACGCTGGGCGCGCTGGAGCGCCGCATCGACATGTCCGTGTCCATGGCCGAGATCGACAAGGAGGTCGACTCTCGCCTGAAGCGCATGGCGCGTACCGTGAAGATGCCGGGTTTCCGACCTGGCAAGGTGCCGCTCAAGATTGTCGCCCAGACCTACGAATCGCAGGCACGCTCCGAAGCGATCGGTGCTGCGGTCGAAAAGGCGTTCGGCGACACCGTACGCGAACAGAACCTGCGCGTTGCCGGCTATCCCCGCATCGAGCCGAAGGAAGCCGCTGCCGAGGGCACGCTGGCGTTCAGCGCCGTGTTCGAAGTCTACCCGCAGGTGGAGCTGGGTGATCTGTCGCAAAGCAAGGTCGAGCGCCCGGTGCTGGTTGTCGGCGATGCTGAAGTCGACAAGACCATCGAAGTGCTGCGCAAGCAGCGCACCCGCTTCGAGACCGCCGAGCGGGCCGCTGCCGAGGGCGACCGCGTCGTGATCGATTTCGCCGGCCGCAAGGACGGCGAACTGTTCGAGGGCGGCCAGGCGCAGGATTTCCCCTTCGTGATCGGTGCCGGCTCGATGCTCAAGGACTTCGAGACGGCCGTGACCGGCCTCGCCGCGGGCGAAAGCAAGACCTTCGACATGACCTTCCCCGAGGATTACCATGCCGCTAACCTCGCCGGCCAGACGGTCCAGTTCGAAGTGACCGTGAAGCGCGTCGAGGCTGCCGTCCTGCCCGCGATCGATGCCGATCTCGCCCGTTCGCTGGGCGTTGCCGACGGCGACGTCGCCAAGCTGCGCGACGAAGTGCGCGCAAACCTCGAGCGCGAGGTGAAGCGCCGCATCCAGGCCAAGATCAAGGAGCAGGTCATGGATGCGCTGCTGAACGCCAATCCGATCGAAGTGCCGAAGGCGCTGATCGATGCCGAGAGCCGCCAGCTGGCCGAGAACGCCAAGCGCGACCTCGAGATGCGCGGCATGAAGACCAAGGACATCCCGGTCGAGGCCGCCTGGTTTACCGATCAGGCCGTGCGCCGTGTCAAACTTGGTCTGATCATGTCCGAACTCGTGAAGGCGAAGGAACTCTACGCCAAACCGGAGCAGGTTCGCACGCTGGTCGAGGAGATGGCACAGAGCTACGAAGATCCGTCGGAACTGGTACGCTGGTATTACGCGCAGCCGGAACGTCTCGCGCAAGCCGAGGCCGTGGTGATCGAGGATAACGTGGTCGAGTGGGTCAGCTCGCAGGCCCAGACCTCGGACAACGCGGTGTCGTTCGACGAACTGATGGGTAACAACGCGGCCTGATGCCGCAAAGGTCCAAGGAATGAGCAACATGGCGCCACATTCGGGCAGCAGCTGGGATCCGGTCGGCCTTGGCCTGGTCCCGATGGTGGTTGAACAGAGCGGTCGGGGCGAACGCGCCTACGATATCTATTCGCGCCTCCTGAAGGAGCGCGTGGTGTTTCTGGTCGGTCCGGTGAACGACGTCACCGCCAACCTGATCGTGGCGCAGTTGCTTTTCCTCGAGTCCGAGAACCCGGACAAGGACATCTTCTTCTACATCAATTCCCCCGGGGGGTCGGTGTCGGCGGGGATGGCGATCTACGACACGATGCAGTTCATCAAGCCTGACGTCAGCACGCTGTGCATCGGACAGGCCGCGAGCATGGGTTCCTTCCTGCTCGCCGCCGGCGCGAAGGGCAAGCGCTTCTGCCTGCCCAACTCGCGCGTCATGATTCACCAGCCGCTGGGCGGTTTCCAGGGCCAGGCGTCCGACATCGAGATCCATGCCCGCGAGATCCTCAACATCCGGGCACGCCTAAACGAAATGCTCGCGAAGCACACCGGGCAGGCAATCGAGCGGATCGAGAAGGACACGGATCGCGACAACTTCATGTCGGCCAAGGATGCGATGGAATACGGTATCGTCGACAAGGTCCTGACGACCCGCTCCGAAGCCTGACATACGAGAGGAAGACCATGACGGAAAAAAAGGCGGGCGGCGAAAAGCTGCTGTACTGCTCGTTTTGCGGGAAGAGCCAGCATGAGGTTCGCAAACTCATTGCGGGGCCGTCGGTCTTTATCTGCGACGAATGCATCGAGCTGTGCAACGACATCATCCGTGACGAGATCGCGCAGTCGGCCGAGACGGAAGGCGGCAGCAGCAGCCTGCCCACGCCGGCCGAGATCTGCGAGATCCTCAACCAGTATGTGATCGGCCAGCAGCAGGCCAAGCGCAACCTGGCCGTCGCGGTGTACAACCACTACAAGCGCCTGCGCCACATTTCGGGCCGCAAGGAAGACGTCGAGCTGTCGAAGAGCAACATCCTGCTGATCGGGCCCACCGGTTCCGGCAAGACGCTGCTCGCGCAGACGCTCGCGCGCCTGCTCAACGTCCCGTTCGTGATGGCCGATGCGACGACGCTCACCGAAGCCGGTTACGTCGGCGAGGACGTCGAGAACATCATCCAGAAGCTGCTGCAGAAGTGCGACTACGACGTCGACAAGGCGCAGCACGGCATCGTCTATATCGACGAGATCGACAAGATCTCGCGCAAGTCCGACAACCCGTCGATCACGCGCGACGTGTCGGGCGAAGGCGTGCAGCAGGCGCTGCTGAAGCTGATCGAAGGCACAGTGGCCTCGATTCCGCCGCAGGGCGGCCGCAAGCACCCCAACCAGGATTTCATCCAGGTCGATACCACCAACATCCTCTTCATCTGCGGCGGCGCGTTCGACGGCCTGGAGAAGGTCATCCGCAACCGCACGGAGAAGATCGGCATCGGCTTCGGTGCGGAGATCAAGAGCCGCCAGGGCCGTGACCTCACGGAGTCCTTCCGCCATGTGGAACCGGAGGATCTCGTCAAGTTCGGTCTGATCCCGGAATTCGTCGGCCGTCTGCCGGTCGTCGCCACCTTGCAGGAACTCGACGAGGCTGCGTTGATCCAGATTCTCGTCGAGCCCAAGAACGCACTGGTGAAGCAGTACCAGAAGCTCTTCTCGATGGAAGGCGTCGAACTCGAGATCCGTCCGGCGGCGCTGCACGCCGTCGCGCGCAAGGCGATCCGCCGCAAGACCGGCGCGCGCGGCCTGCGCTCAATCCTCGAGGCCGCGCTGCTCGACATCATGTACGACCTGCCCACCATGAAAGGGGTGGAGAAAGTGGTCGTCGACGAAGGCACGATCGAAGAGGGCGCCCAGCCGCTGCTGATCTACGCGGATCAGCCGAAGGTGTCGGGTTCCAACTGAACCCGAAGAATTCGGTTCTAGGCGCCGCTTGATATTTCATGGTCGGGCCCCCATGTGGGCCTGACCAGTCCTTTCGAGGTAATAACAATCATGTCAGGCCCGCTTGACCTCCCCCACGAGCAAATGGAACTGCCGCTGCTGCCGCTGCGCGATGTAGTGGTGTTCCCGCACATGGTGATTCCGCTCTTCGTGGGTCGCCCGAAGTCGATCAAGGCCCTCGAGAACGCCATGGAGGCGGGCAAGGGTATCCTCCTCGTGGCGCAGAAATCCGCCGCCAAGGACGAGCCTTCGGCCGAGGATCTCTACGAGATCGGCTGCATCGCCAACATCCTGCAGATGCTCAAGCTTCCCGACGGCACGATCAAGGTGCTCGTCGAAGGCGTGCAGCGTGCCCGCGTCGACTCGGTCGAAGACCTGCGCAGCGTCTTCGTGGCGAAAGTCACGCCGGTGCCGGTGCCCGAAACCGACAACAACGAGCTGGAGGCGATGCGTCGCGCGATCATCGCCCAGTTCGACCAGTACGTTAAGCTGAACAAGAAGATCCCGCCGGAGATCCTTGCGTCGCTGTCCGGGATCGACGATGCCGGTCGGCTTGCGGACACCATTGCCGCCCACCTGCCGCTCAAGCTCGAGCAGAAGCAGGAGGTGCTGGAGATGGCCGACACCGGCGACCGGCTGGAGCGTCTGCTGTCGCAGCTCGAGACCGAGCTCGACATCCTGCAGGTCGAGAAGCGCATCCGTGGCCGCGTCAAGCGCCAGATGGAGAAGAGTCAGCGCGAGTACTACCTGAACGAGCAGGTCAAGGCGATCCAGAAGGAGCTCGGGGAAGGCGAGGAAGGTGCCGATCTCGAGGAGATGGACAAGAAGATCAAGGCCGCGGGCATGCCCAAGGAGGCGCTCGTGAAGGCCCAGGCCGAGTTCAAGAAGCTCCGCCTGATGTCGCCGATGTCCGCCGAAGCGACCGTCGTACGCAACTACATCGACACGCTGATCGGTCTGCCGTGGAAGAAGAAGTCGCGTGTGAGCCGCGATCTCGCCGAGGCGGAGAAGATCCTCGACAAGGATCACTACGGCCTCGAGCGCGTGAAGGAACGCATCCTCGAGTATCTCGCGGTGCAGCAGCGCGTCGACAAGGTCAAGGCGCCGATCCTGTGCCTCGTCGGCCCTCCGGGCGTGGGCAAGACCTCGCTCGGTCAGTCGATCGCGAAAGCGACCAACCGGAAGTTCGTGCGCATGGCCCTGGGTGGCGTGCGCGACGAGGCCGAGATCCGCGGCCACCGCCGTACGTACATCGGTTCGATGCCGGGCAAGATCCTGCAGAACATGAACAAGGTCGGCGTGAAGAACCCGTTGTTCCTGCTCGACGAGGTGGACAAGCTCGGCATGGACTTCCGCGGTGATCCGAGTTCGGCGCTGCTCGAAGTGCTCGACCCGGAGCAGAACCACACCTTCCAGGACCACTACATCGAGGTCGATTTCGACCTGTCGGACGTGATGTTCGTGGCGACGGCGAACACCCTCAACATCCCGGCGGCGCTGCTCGACCGGATGGAGGTGATCCGCCTGTCCGGCTACACGGAAGACGAGAAGGTGAATATCGCGTTGCGCTATCTGCTGCCGAAGCAGATGAAGAACAACGGATTGAAGCGCGACGAGCTGTCGGTGACCGACGAAGCGCTGCGCGACGTGTGCCGCTACTACACCCGCGAGGCGGGCGTGCGCAGCATGGAGCGCGAGATCTCGAAGATCTGCCGCAAGGTGGTGAAGTCGCTGGTGCTGAAGAAGCGCACCAGCAAGGTCATCGTCAACGCGAAGAATCTCGACAAGTACCTGGGTGTGCGCAAGTACTCCTTCGGCATGGCCGAGAAGGAAAACCAGATCGGCCAGGTGACGGGTCTGGCATGGACCGAGGTCGGCGGCGAACTCCTCACGGTCGAGGCGGTTGCACTGCCGGGCAAAGGCAAGGTCATGACGACCGGCAAACTCGGCGAGGTGATGCAGGAGTCGATCCAGGCGGCGCTGTCGGTGGTGCGCAAGCGTTCCCGCTCGCTGGGTATCCAGGAGGACTTCTACCAGAAGAGCGACATCCATATTCACCTGCCGGAAGGCGCGATTCCCAAGGACGGTCCGTCGGCGGGCACCGCGATCTGCTCCGCGCTGGTGTCGGTGCTGTCGGGCATTCCGGTGCGTTGCGACGTTGCGATGACCGGGGAAATCACGCTCCGCGGCGAGGTCCTGCCGATCGGCGGGCTGAAGGAAAAGCTGCTGGCGGCGGTGCGCGGCGGAATCCGCGTGGCGCTTATTCCGGAAGAGAACGTCAAGGATCTCGTGGAAATTCCGGAGAACATCAAGAATGCGATCGAAGTGATCCCCGTGCGCTGGATCGATCAGGTGCTCGAACACGCGCTCGAGCGCATGCCCCAGCCTCTGCCGGACGCCGTGGCGGAAGAAACTCCGCCGGCGGAATCCGTTGAAGGCGGCACGACGGGCAAGACCGTCCGCGCGCACTGAGCCGGAGGGGGAATGTTCCCCGAGTCCCGCGTCGATATGCGCTGCAGCGATGTAAAACGCTGCAGCGCGTATTGACACCTTGGAATACAGCGCGATATAAAGTCCGTGCTTCTCGCAACGCATTTGGAATCGCCCTGAATGCGGCACCAGCTGAGGGTTTGCGCATTTCGGGTTATCGCTCTCATATCCAAAAGGGGACTTAAGTGAACAAATCCGAACTGATCGACCAAATCGCCTCGGAAGCAGAGTTGTCCAAGGCGGCCGCGGGCAAGGCGCTCGATGCAGCGATTGCGGCGGTCAAGGGCGCGCTTCAGGCGGGCGACTCCGTGACCCTTGTCGGATTCGGCACCTTCCATGTCGGTGCGCGTGCCGCGCGTACCGGCCGTAACCCGCGTACCGGCAAGAACATCAAGATCAAGGCGGCGAAGGTTCCGAAGTTCAGGGCTGGCAAGGCCCTGAAAGATGCGGTAAACTGACGGACTTTG
Source organism: Aromatoleum tolulyticum (assembly GCF_900156155.1). Classification (GTDB taxonomy): domain Bacteria; phylum Pseudomonadota; class Gammaproteobacteria; order Burkholderiales; family Rhodocyclaceae; genus Aromatoleum; species Aromatoleum tolulyticum. Next base: position 25,260 of record NZ_FTMD01000003.1, on the reverse strand, counting down.
CTGGAACGGGCCAAGTACCCGTCCGGTACGGGTGCTTAGCTCAGTTGGTAGAGCGTCGCCCTTACAAGGCGAATGTCGGCGGTTCGACCCCGTCAGCACCCACCAGATACGCTGTAAAATCGCAGCATGAAAGCCGGCGCAAGCCGGCTTTTTTTTGCCCGTGTCACACGGAGCCTTTCCGATCGCAGGAGAGCAAGGTCAGGCCGGCGATTCGCGTGGGCGGATCGGTATGACACCCGGCGCAATGTTGCGCGGCTGTTCAAACCGCCTTGCGGAAGGTCAGATTGATGCGCTGGCGGCCGAGCAGGGCGTGGGTGCCTTCCTTCATGGGGAGGATGCCGTGAAAGCGCAGGCGCGAGGGGCCGCCCCACACCACCACATCGCCGTGCATGAGCGCGAGGCGATCGCTGCGGTCGCTGCGGTTCAGACCGCCGAAGAGAAAGACTGCCGGCAGGCCGAGCGATACCGAGACGATGGGCGCGGCGAGGTCCTGCTCGTCGCGGTCCTGGTGCAGGGACATGCGGGTGCCGGGCTCGTAGCGGTTGATGAGACAGGCGTCGGGGACGAACCCGGGAAAGCCGGCTGCGGCGGCAGCGTCGGCGGCCAGGTGGAGGAAGGATGCGGGCATGGGCGGCCACGGCTTGCCGTTGAGTGGATCGCACGGTTCGTAGCGATAGCCGTGGCGGTCGGAGATCCAGCCGAGCGGGCCGCAGTTGGTCATCGCTGCGGACATGCGCTGGCCGCCAGGCGTGAGCATCTGGCGGAACGGGGCGCGGGTGGAGATTTCCGCGATTTCGGCGATGAGGCCTTCGGCCTGGGGGCGGGCGAAGCCGCGCAGGACCAGCGCTCCCGGTGCGAGTTCTTCGCGGCCGGAAGGGCCCTCGTCGCAGTTTTCGAAGAGATCGGGCGTCATCCTGCCGATTCGTCCTGAAGCCGTCGGTGCAGGGGCGGGTGCCCGCGACGGGTTGCGGCCATTGTCGCTGCCCCGGGGCTGTCAGTCAGCGCCGGTGCTCGCCTCGGGCGCGCTGCGGCTGCGCCAGTCGGTGAACCAGCTTGCGAACACGGCCTCGGCGGCGGCTTCTTCGACCTGTGCATCGCCGTTGCGCGCCGCAGTGTCGTCGAGGTCGATCACTTCGCACTCGTACTCCAGATATTCGATTTCCATTTGTTGCTCCTCGTCCGTTCGCACCAAACGGTTCGGACATGGGAGCAGGTTATCGCGCTGCTGCGGCCGGTGCTGCGTCGATAAGCGCGGGGAAAACGGTTCAATTCGGCGCGATCGGGCGGCGGGGCGGCGGGCGATCTGGGGGTCGCGTTTCCGCGCGTTGGTGCGTCGGCCTTGACGTGACCATAGTGCGTCGTACCATTGCGCGCGCAGGCCGCAGGCCGCAGGCCGCAGGCCGCCGGCTGTCCGGCCGGGTTGGCCGGAGGTCGTCACATCGAAACCGTTCGGGAGCGTGCAGCCATGGCAGTCAGAACCATCCTCCGCATGGGCGATCCGCGCCTGCTGCAAGCGGCAGAGCCGGTGTGTGCGTTCGGCACTCGCGAACTCGACGCGCTGATCGGTGACATGTTCGACACGATGGCCGCAGCCGGCGGCGTCGGGCTGGCGGCCCCGCAGATCGGAGTGAGCCTGCAGGTGGTGATCTTCGGGTTCGAGCGTAGCGAGCGGTATCCGGACGCGCCGCCGGTGCCGCGCACGATTCTCGTGAATCCGGTAATCACGCCGCTGGGCGAGGACGAGGAGGACGGCTGGGAAGGTTGCCTGTCGGTGCCGGGGCTGCGCGGCGTGGTGCCGCGGTACCAGCGCATCCGCTATCTGGGGCATGCGCCGGACGGCAGCCGCATCGATCGCAGTGTGGAGGGGTTTCATGCACGAGTGGTGCAGCACGAATGCGACCATCTGGCCGGCGTGCTGTATCCGATGCGCATGCGCGACCTGAGCAGGTTCGGCTTTACCGACGTGTTGTTCCCGGATTCCGCGGACGATCCGGGCGCCGAGTGAGGGGTCGATGGTGCAGGGCGGGGGATCAGCGCCGGCAGTCGGGCGATTCGGTCGTGGCCTGCCGGAGCCAGGCGATCAGGTCGGCCCGCTCGCGCGGGTCGGCGATGCCGGCGTAACCCATCGTCGTGCCGGGCAGCGTCCGGCCGGGGTTTTCGAGGAAGCGGTCGAGCGTCTCGGCGTTCCACGTGAACTTCGCCCGCGCCATCGCGGGGGAGTAGGCGAAGCCCGACACGCTGCCTGCGCGGCGCCCGAACAGGCCGCAATGCTTGGGGCCGGTGCGGTTGTAGGCGAGCGCGTGGCACGCGATGCAGCGATCGTAGATGGCCGCGCCGCGCGCCGGGTCGCCGGGAAAGGCGGTGCTGCCGGCGGCGATGCCGCACTGCGCCGCGAGCAGCGCCAGTGTCACCGCCAGTGCGCACCTCATGACACGAAGGCCGCGGGCACGGGGTTTTCGCCGAGTGCTTGGCGCAGCACGGCCCAGTGCATCGCTTCGTCGCCGAGAATGCTGGCGGCGGCCCTGGCGAGTTCGCGTTCCCGGAACAGCGGCACGGCACCGAGGTAGGCGCTGACTGCGCCCTTTTCGAGCCCCGCGGCGAAGCCGAGCACGTCGGCCTGCGTCTTCAGCTGCTCGGTCGGGAACTCGTAGCGGGACTTTGCCTCGACAGGGGTGCCGCCGAGTTTGCGAACCGTCTTGGCGAGGACGTCGGCGTGTTCCTTGTGCTGGCCCTGGAACTGCAGCGCGAGATCGAGTGCCGGTTTCTGCAGCAGGCCGCTGCCGGCGCCCACGCCATAGGCCGCGATCGCTTCTAGTTCCGCGCCCAGGGCGGTGTTAAGGATGCGGATGTCCGACTGGGTGTCGGCGCCCTTCTTCTTGCCATATTCCGCGGCGAGGGCAGGACGCCCGGCGAGCAGGGCGACGGCGCTGGCGGAGAGCAGTGCGCCAGACCCGAGGATGAAACGCCGCCGGCCGATGTCCTCGAGGGCGGCAAAAGGGTTTATCCGGACAATCATGGCGATCTCCTTCAGTCGTTGGACGGTTCCCCGCGAGCGGGGAGGGGGGTGGGGATGGCGAGCGTCAGGCCGAGGCGTGCGCCTACGCGTGCCACGATGCGGTCGCAGCGCTCTCCGTCGAAGCTGAATACGTCCTCGAGCAGGGTGCCGAGGTGCTGGCCGAGGGCTTCGCGCAACTGTGCCCGGGCGCGCAGGAAGCGGACCTTGGTGTTGCCGGCCGAGATGCCCAGCGCCGCGGCCGTCTCGTCGACGCTGAGGCCTTCCACGGCGCGCAGCATGAATACCGTTCGATGGGCGTCGGGCAAGTGGTCGATGGACGATTCGATGACGCGGCGCAGTTCTGCCCGCATCGCCTGGGTTTCCGGGGTTTGCACGATCTCGTCGTTGCCGCGGTCGGGCAGGGTGTCGAGGTCCGTAGCCGCATCGCCGGATGAGCGGCGTCCGCGCCGGTGCGCGAGTGCCTGGTTCACGACGATGCGCGTGAGCCAGGTGGAGAGGCGGGACTCGCCGCGGAAGCTGCGCAGGGCGCGGTGCGCTTCGATGTAGCCGTCCTGCACGGCGTCCTCGGCCTCGGCGTCGTCGCGCAGGATGCTGCGCGCAACGCGAAACAGGCGGCGATTGTGCTGGCGCATCATGCGCTCGAAGGCGAGGGCATCGCCCGCGAGGATGCCTTCGACCAGTGCGTTATCCGACTCGAGGGTGGATCCTGTACGTGCGACGGTTGTCATGGCGTGCTCCCGGTTTGCCCATTAGATGGACCGCGGCACGCAAAGGTTACAGTCCGGGCGACCGCGGGCCGGGGAGGGCGATGAGCTTTGGGGACGCGAGGGCGGTCGGCGCGTTCAGGGTGACTGGTCGAGCAGGGCGCGCAGGGCGTTCTGGAACAGCGGAATTACGATGCTGCGGTCGATGCCCGGGTTGCGGATCGTCCGGATCTGCAGGCCCTCGAACATCGAGATGAAGACCTCGACCATGGCGGCGAGCGTGGCATCGTCGTCCTCGTGGCCGGCCGCACGGCGCGTGTCGCGTATCGTCAGCATGAGGCTTTCGCGGCAGACCTTGTCGGCGGAGCGCACGATTTCGGCGACGTGGGGATTGCGCGAGGCTTCGGCGACGATCTCCAGCTTCAGGCCAGCGGTCTGTTGGTCCAGGCACTCGTCGATGCCTTCGCCCACGCGGGCGAGCATCGCTTCGCGCACGTTGCACGCGGACCGGATTTCCGCCGTGAGGATCAGGAAACGTTCGAGGTCGCCCGCGACGATTGCGGAGATGATCGCTTCCTTGTTTTCGAAGTAGTGATAGATGTGCCCTGGGCTCATGCCGGCCGCCTTCGATATCTGCGCAATGCTGGCGCCATGGAACCCGTGCTGGCGGAAGCAGTCGACTGCAGCGGCAAGAATCTGGGCGCGGCGCACTTCGGCGCGTGATCGTTCGACGGATTCGGGGCACATCTGGTGGTTCTCGTGGTCGTAATCGGTTTGCAGAAACGTTGATCTGCAACCTAGGCTAACATAGAATGAGCGTTCGATCTAGAATGATCACTCTAACTCTGGCACAATGAATTCCGTACAGCGGACTGCGACCGGCGGTCCGCGATGATTTCGAGGCAAAACATGCATAGAAACCCCAGCCAGCGTTTCAACGCCCTGACAGTGGTCGTCGTTGGCGCATTTTTGGTGGCCGCCTGCAGTGGCGGCAAGTCGCAGCCCGCAGGTCCCGGTGCAGGGCAGGGAGCACCCGCCGTGACGGTGGTTTCGGTGCGCACGGAAGCGGTGCCGCTGACGTCGGAGCTGCCGGGCCGGACCGCTCCGTATCTGATCGCGGAGCTGCGGCCTCAGGTCGGGGGTATCGTCAAGCAGCGCCTGTTCACGGAAGGTAGCGAGGTGAAGGCCGGGCAGGTCCTGTACCAGATCGATCCGGCGACCTATCAGGCCGCGCACGACAGCGCCAGGGCGAACCTCGCCCGTGCCGAGGCGAACGTGCATGCGGCGCGGCTGAAGGCGGAGCGCTATGCGCAGTTGGTCGGCATCGAGGCGGTCAGCAAGCAGGCCAACGACGATGCGGCGGCCGAGCTCAAGCAGGCACAGGCCGAAGTGGCGAGCGCGAAGGCAGCGGTCGACAAGGCGAAGATCGATCTCGATTTCACCCGCGTGAATTCGCCGATCAGCGGACGCATCGGCCGGTCGACCGTGACGCCGGGGGCGCTGGTGACGGCCAATCAGGCTGCGGCCCTGGCGACGGTGCAGAAGCTCGATCCGATCTATGTGGATGTCACGCAGTCGAGTGCCGAACTGCTGAAATTGCGGCGCGATCTTGCCGACGGGCGGCTGAAGCGTGCCGGCGGCGACGCGGTTCCGGTCAGCCTGGTGCTGGAGGACGGCTCGCTGTACGGCAGCGAGGGCAAGCTTGAGTTCTCGGAAATCACCGTCGATCAGGGCACCGGCAGCGTGACGCTGCGTGCGGTGTTCCCGAACCCGAAGGGCGACCTCCTGCCAGGCATGTATGTGCGTGCACGCCTCTCCCAAGGCGTGAACAGCGACGCGATCCTCGTTCCCCATGCGGCCTTGAGCCGTGATCCGCGCGGCAATGCGACGGTGATGGTGGTCAACGGGGAGAGCAAGGTCGAGGCGCGCATCATCACGGCGGCCCAGTCGCATGGGGACGCCTGGGTGGTGACGCAGGGCTTGGCGGCGGGCGAGCGCGTGATCGTCGAGGGCTTGCAGAAGGTGCGCCCGGGCGCGGTGGTGCAGGCCCAGGAAGCCGGTGCGGCGGGTTCGCCCGCGCCAGCGCCTGCGGCGGCGCCCGCCCCCGCGGCGGCCAAGTGAGGTAGCGGACGATGGCACGTTTCTTCATCGACCGGCCCATCTTCGCGTGGGTCATCGCGATCGTGATCATGCTGTTCGGCGCGCTGTCGATCATGCGCCTGCCGGTGGCGCAGTATCCGTCGATCGCACCTCCGACCGTAGTCATCAACGCGACCTATCCCGGCGCTTCGGCGAAGACGGTGCAGGACTCCGTCACCCAGGTCATCGAGCAGAAGATGACTGGCCTCGACGGGCTGCTGTACATGAGTTCGTCGTCGGACTCGTTCGGCCGTGCGACGATCACGCTGACCTTCGATGCGGGCACGAACCCCGACATTGCACAGGTGCAGGTGCAGAACAAGCTGCAGCTCGCGCTGCCGCTGGTGCCGCAGGCGGTGCAGCAGCAGGGGGTGCAGGTCGCCAAGTCGACGCGCAACTTCCTGATGGTGCTGGGCTTCGTCTCCGGGGACAACAGCATGGACCGGGCCGACCTCTCGGACTTCCTGGTTTCGAGCGTGCAGGATCCGCTGTCGCGCGTGACGGGCGTCGGCGAAGTCCAGGTGTTCGGCGCGCAATATGCGATGCGTATTTGGCTCGATCCGGCCAAGCTCAACAATTTCCACCTGACGCCGGGTGACGTGCAGGCGGCGATCCGCACGCAGAACGCGCAGGTTTCGGCGGGTCAGCTCGGCGGCGTGCCCGCGGTGTCGGGGCAGGGCTACACGGCGACGATCACGGCCCAGAACCGGCTGGAGTCGGTCGCGCAGTTCGAGAAGATCCTGTTGCGCAGCTCGGCCCAAGGGGGCGAAGTGCGCCTCAAGGATGTCGCGCGCATCGAGATCGGGGCGGAGAACTACGGCATCGTCGGGCGCTTCAACGGCAAGCCGGCCGCGGGTATCGGCGTGAAGCTGGCAGCGGGCGCGAACGCGCTGGAAACCGCCGCTGCGGTGCGCGCCAAGATGGAGCAGATGAAGCCGTACTTCCCGGCCGGCATCGAGGTCGTGGTGCCGTACGATACGACGCCGTTCGTGAAGATCTCGATCCAGGGCGTGGTGCAGACGCTGATCGAGGCGATCGCGCTGGTGTTCCTCGTGATGTACCTGTTCCTGCAGAACTTCCGCGCGACGATCATCCCGACGATCGCGGTGCCGGTGGTGCTGCTCGGTACCTTCGGCGTGATGGCGGCGGCGGGTTTCTCGATCAACACGCTGACGATGTTCGGCCTGGTGCTGGCGATCGGCCTGCTGGTGGACGATGCGATCGTGGTCGTCGAGAACGTCGAACGCGTGATGACCGAGGAGGGGCTTTCGCCCAAGGAGGCGACGAAGAAGTCGATGGGGCAGATCACCGGGGCGCTGGTCGGCATCGGCCTGGTGCTGTCCGCAGTGTTCATCCCGATGGCGTTCTTCGGCGGTTCGACGGGCGTGATCTATCGCCAGTTCTCGATCACGATCGCGGCGGCGATGGGCCTGTCGGTGCTGGTGGCGATCGTGTTCACGCCGGCGCTGTGCGCGACCATGCTCAAGCCGGTGGAAAAGGGCCACGAGCACGGCGAGGGCGGCATCTTCGGGCGCTTCTTCCACTGGTTCAACAAGATGTTCGCGCGCAATACGCACCGCTACGAGTCGGCGGTTGCCCGCATCCTGCATCGCAGCTTCCGCTATCTCGCGATCTACGTCGCGATCATCGTCGTGCTGGGCCTGCTGTTTGCCCGCATGCCGACTTCCTTCCTGCCGGAGGAGGACCAGGGCGTGATGTTCACGCAGGTCACGTTGCCCGCAGGCGCGACGCAGGAGCGCACGGTCGAGGTGCTGAAGAAGGTCGAGAAGCACTTCCTCGAGACCGAGAAGGACAGCGTGCGCTCGATCTTCACGGCGGCTGGTTTCAGCTTCGGCGGCAGCGGCCAGAACATGGGCCTGGGCTTCGTCGGCATGCGTGACTGGAATGAGCGGCGCGAGTCGGGGCGCGACGTGAAGTCGGTGGCGGGGCGGGCGATGGGCGCGTTCTCGCAGATCCGCGAGGCGATGGTGTTCGCCTTCGTGCCGCCGGCGGTGCTGGAGCTGGGCACGTCGAACGGTTTCAACGTGATGCTGCAGGACCGTGCGGGCCTCGGTCACGACGCGCTGGTCGCGGCGCGCAACCAGTTCCTGGGCCTGGCGGCGCAGGACAAGCGGTTGATTGCCGTGCGCCCGAACGGCCAGGATGACGTCGCGGAGTACCAGCTCGACATCGACCATGCGAAGGCGGGTGCTCTGGGTGTTTCGATCGCGGACGTCAACGACACGCTGAACACGGCGTGGGGCGGCGTCTATGTGAACGACTTCATCGACCGTGGCCGCATCAAGCGGGTGTACCTGCAGGCCGATGCGCCCGCACGGATGACGCCGGAGGATCTCGGCAAGTGGTACGTGCGCAACAAGCAGGGCGAGATGGTGCCGCTGTCGGCCTTCTCGACGGCGCGCTGGGTGTATGGGTCGCCGCGTCTCGAGCGTTACAACGGCCAGCCGTCGATCGAGATCTTGGGTCAGGCGGCGCCCGGACTGTCCTCGGGTGATGCGATGACTGCGGTCGAGGAGATCGTGGCCAAGCTGCCGGCGGGGATCGGCTACGAATGGACCGGCACCTCCTACGAGGAGCGCCGTTCCGGGGCGCAGGCGCCGGCGCTGTACGCGCTGTCGCTGCTCGTGGTGTTCCTGTGCCTGGCGGCGTTGTACGAGAGCTGGTCGGTGCCGTTCGCGGTGATGCTGGTGGTGCCGCTCGGGGTGCTGGGCGCGATCCTGGCGGCGACCGGACGCGGGCTGTCGAACGACGTGTATTTCCAGGTCGGTCTGCTGGCCACGATCGGCCTGTCGGCGAAGAACGCGATCCTGATCGTGGAGTTCGCGAAGGCGCAGATGGAGAAGGAGGGCAAGGACGTGATCGCGGCGACGCTGGAGGCAGTGCGCATGCGGCTGCGGCCGATCCTGATGACCTCGTTGGCGTTCGGCCTCGGCGTGTTGCCGCTGGCGATCGCCAAGGGGGCCGGGGCGGGCAGCCAGAACGCCATCGGCACCGGCGTGCTCGGCGGCACGATCGCGGCGACCGTGCTGGGCATCTTCTTCATTCCGTTGTTCTACGTCGTGATCAAGCGCGTCTTCAAGAGCAAGCCGCAGGACGAGGTGTCCGTGTCGGATGCGCGGGCAGTGCAGGAGGCAAAGTGATGACTCGATTGCGTACCCTGGTCGTCGCGATGGCCGCCACGCTGGCGGGGGCGTGTTCGCTGATCCCCGCCTATGAACGTCCGGCCGCGCCGGTACCGGCCGCATTCCCGGATGCGCCCGCGACCGCCGCGAGCGCGAGCGATGCGCCGGCCTGGCGCGACTATTTCGCCGACGCGCGCCTGCGTGAACTCGTCGAACTGGCGCTCGCGAACAATCGCGACCTGCGCATCACCGCACTCAACATCGAGCGTGCGCGGGCGCAATACGGTATCCAGCGCGCGGACCTGTTCCCGTCGATCGCGGCGAATGGCGGGCAGACCGCGCAGCGCCTGCCTGCCGATCTGAGCCGGTCCGGCGCAGCGGGCACGACGCGGCAATACAGTGCGACGGTGGGCTTCTCGGCCTACGAACTGGACTTCTTCGGCCGTATCCGCAGCCTCAACGAGCAGGCGCTGGAGCAGTACTTGGGCACCGAGGAGGCGCGGCGCAGCGCTCAGATCAGCCTCGTCGCGGAAGTCGCCGATGCGTGGGTGCGCCTCGCGGCGGATCGGGAGCGGCAGACGCTGGCGAACAACACGCTGGCGACGCGGCAGAAGTCCTACGATCTGACGAAACGCAGTTTCGACGTCGGTGCAACGTCGGCGCTCGACCTGCGCCAGGCGCAGACGCTGCTCGAAGGGGCACGCGCCGATGCGGCACGCTACACGTCGCTCGTCGCGCAGGACCGGAACGCGCTGGCGCTGGTGGTCGGCGCGGAGGTTCCGGCCGCGCTGCTGCCGCAGGGCTTCGCGGATTCGATCACGTCGGTGGCCGAGCTGCCGGCGGGCGTGCCGTCCGAGGTGCTGACGCGCCGCCCGGACATCCTGCAGTCGGAGCGCCAGTTGCGTGCGGCGAACGCCAGTATCGGCGCGGCGCGAGCGGCCTTCTTCCCGCGCATCACGCTGACCGCCGCGGCGGGCACCGCGAGCAGCACGCTGGACGGCCTGTTCGAGGCGGGATCGGGGACGTGGAGCTTCATGCCGCAGATCTCGCTGCCGATCTTCGAGGCGGGACGGCTCTCGGCGAATCTCGAGGCGACGAAGGTGCAGCGGGAGATCGCCGTGGCGCAATACGAGAAGGCGATCCAGTCGGCGTTCCGCGAAGTGGCCGATGCGCTCGCCGACCGTGCGACGCTGACCGAGCAGCTCGACGCGCGGCGCAAGCTGGTGGAGGCGACCGAGGCGAGCTTCAAGCTTTCGGAGGCGCGCTACAAGGCGGGCGTCGACAGCTACTTCGGCCTGCTGGATGCACAACGCAGCCTGTACGCCGCCGAGCTGGACCTGATCGCCGTGCGCCAGTCCGATGCTTCCAACCGCATCGCGCTTTACAAGGCGCTGGGCGGGGGCTGGCAGTAGGACGGCCGGATAGACAATACCGTAAAGGCGGCACCTCCGTTCGCCCTGAGCTCGTCGAAGGGCAATCGCAGGGCTTCGACAGGCTCAGCCTGAACGGTATTTCGCTGCAGGGTAAGTAACGACAAACGGCGGACGAGGTGATCGTCCGCCGTTTGCATTTCGTGCTGCGCGGGTGGGGAGGGGGCTCCCTGCCGGTCTTCTCTCGCTCAGCCGCCGGCGATGATCGGCACGAAGGCCACGCGGTCGCCGTGGTGCAGGGCGGTATCGCGTTCGCCCGCCAGGACCATGTGGCCATTGACCGCGACGTTCCACGAATGGTCGTTGAGCGCCTCGCGGGCTTCGGGCAGGCGGCGGGCCAGGGCGTCGCGCAGGGCGACGACGTTCGCGACCGGTTCGTCGATGACGATCGCCTTTTCCGGTGCGCCGGGCAGCGGGTGCGGCAGTTCGACGCGCACGGCGAAGCCGGTGGTGGCGCCGGCGAGCTGTTCGTGCCAATCGGCCTTGGGCACGCCCTCGGCGTTGAGGCCGGTGACTTCGTAGAAGCGTGCCTTCATCGCCTCGAACTCCTTGCGGTCGACCTTCTCGCCCTTGAAGGGACCGACCTCGATCTGTTCCTCGAACCAGCGTTTCGGCAGGGTGTCGTCCTTGCCGCGCAGGCCGAGGCGGAAGTTGATCATGCGCTCCAGGCCAGTGATGTTGCGGCCGATTTCGTTCAGCTGTTCGCCGGTGAATTCGAGCGCGGTCGCGGTGGTCAGCTGGGTCGCGAAGTCGCCGCAGTCCGGGGTCGTCGGCGAGTTGAACAGCTTGGTGTTGAAGCGGCACATGCCCACCGAGTCGCCGACGGCGAAGGTGTTCTCGCAGCGGCGCACGGCGAATTCCTTGCCCTCGTAGCGGTTCGGCTCGGCCGCGACGGTGCCGCCGTAGAGCTCGGTCTTGAACGCGGCGTCGTCGTTGATGCGGGCGTTGATCTCGAGCGTGACGCGGTTGCGCAGGTGGTCCATGCCGCGCGTGGCGACCGACAGGCCCAGCGCGAAGGCCTTGAGGATGCGTGCGTCATGCGGGTCGGACTGGAACAGGCCTTTCACCGCCATGCGGTAGTCGAGGGCTTCGGCCGGATACTTGCCGCGCTCGACGGCGCGTGCGGAGTCGGCGATGGTGTCGCCGAAGCCTTCGCGCTTCGCGGTCATGAACAGCAGCTTCTCGACCGTCTCGTAGTTGCCCCATGACAGGTCCAGCCCGCCGGTGTGGCGCGCGTCGATGATGCCGCGCTGCCACAGCTCCATCGCCCAGGCGATCGCGCTGCCGGTCGAAGCCGAGTCGAGGCCGAGGTCGTTGAGGATGTTGTTGAGGCGCAGGATGTGCTCGGGCTCCTTCAGGCCGATCATCGGGCCGAACTTGCCGACGGTGACGTACTCGGGGCCGTCGCCCTTGTCGTACTGGTCGAACTTGCCGTCGTTGTGGATGCCGTTGTAGGTGCGCTGCTTGCCGTGCTCGACGTCGGCCTGCGCCTTGTCGTAGCTGGCGTTGCCCTTCAGGCCCTTGAGCGCGGCCGAGCCCCAGCCGCCCTTGCCTTCGGGAGTCATGTCGTTGAGGTTGCGGCAATGCACCGGGCACTTGAAGCAGCCGTCCATGCCGGGGCGGTAGGGGTCGAAGTTGTCCGCGTCGAGCGTCGGGTGCCAGTCCGTTCTCTGGTTGTTCAGCGTGCCGAGTGCGCCGAGCACGCGCGAGGGCTTGTACAGGAAGGGCGTGCCGACCTGCTTGAGCGCGTTCTTGATCACCGAGGTCGAGGTGATCTTCTTGCCGATCACTTTGTTGTGCGCCTTGAGTTCGGCCACCTTCGGCGCTTCGTCCGGCTTGCCGTGCACCATGATGGCCTTCAGGTGCAGCGAACCCATCTTCGCGCCGCCGCCGCCGCGCGCCCAGATCGCCTTGATGCCGCCCATGATGCCGCTGCACAGCGCGAGGTTCTCGCCGGCGGTGGTGATGCGGGCGAGCGCCATGTCCTTGCGTTCGGTGCATGCGAAGTCGCGTTCGATCGCGCCGGGCAGGTCGAGGTTGTCGAGGCCGAGGTAGGGCGTCGCGTCGATGAACTGCACTTCTTCATGTGCGATGCGCAGCAGCGTCCATTGCGGCGCCAGGCCGTACAGCACGATGTGGTCGTAGCCGTGGCGCTTGACGAAGGACGGGAAGTAGTCGCCGCCGTTGGTGTCGAGGATCGCGTCGCTCTCGGGCGAACGGCTGGTGAAGTTGCCGCGGGTGGCGGCGGGCATGTCGCCGGTGAGGGTGCCGGCGCCGAAGATCAGGGGGACTTCGGGGTCGAGGGCTTCGCGTCCGTCCTGCAGCAGGTTGTAGAGCAGGTACATATTCGCGCCGCGTCCGCCGAGGTAGGTGCGCAGCACGTCGAGCGGCAGGTACTTGCGCTGCGTTTCGCGCTTCTCGAGGTCGACGAACAGCACGGCACCCTGCGTGTCGTATTGCGGCGTGTCGTGCATGCGTGCGCACAGTTGTTCGACCTTGTCCCTGATCCCCATTGTCGTCTCCTGTTGTCCTGATGGTTGGACGTAGTGTTGCAATAAAACAGTTTGAAGTCAAACAAAAAAGCGGGGGCTTTTTGCAGGGGCGCGGGATGCGCGCGATGACTGGAGCGGGATCTGCGGCTGCGTCAGTGGATTTGCCGCCACCGTCAGGAACGGCGGGGGATGCGGCGCCGGCAGCGCCAGATAATCGTCGCCTGCGGAATTTTAGTGCACCGCAAGATAATTTGATCTCCATCAAAGCCGGTGCAGAAAGTCTTTGCCGCGTATTGTTCCGGTCATCACCCGGGCCTATCGTGCGCAAAATTCGGTCGCCCTTCGGCGCACCCCGATTCACCGGACGGCTACACGGGTTTCTCTCGGGAAACCCGCCTCAATGTGGAGAAGTGCGTATGAATGCTGCTGAAATCCTGCTCTCGGCAGGCGCGGATGCCGCGACAGCCATCGAATGCGACGAGCGGCGCGTGAGCTATGCCGAACTGCGGGAGCGCGTGCGGCGTGCGGCGGGCGCGTGGCAGGCGCTGGGACTGGCACCGGGCGAGCGCGTGGTCGTGTTCGCGCCCGACAGCGACGACTGGGCCGAGGCTTATCTCGGCGCGATCTGGGCCGGCGGCGTGGTCATCGGCGTCAATCCGCGGCTGTCGATGGCCGAGCTGACGCCGATCCTGAAGGAATGCGAGGCGCGCTTCGTATGGTGCGAGCCGCCGCAGGCAGCGGACTTGCAGGGGCTGGTCGCGACGCTTCCCGGGGCTCCCGCGGTGGTCGGCGGCGGCGTCGCGGAACGTGACTGGGCGCAGGCGCTCGCACGTGCGGAAGGGATCGAACCCATGCAACTCGATGCTGAGGCGCCGGCCCTGTGGATCGGCACCTCCGGCACGACGGGCACGCCCAAGGGGGTGATCCATGTGCAGCGCGTCGTCGTCAACGCCCATTCCTTCGCCTGTAATCTAGCCGGTCTGACGTCGGCGGACCGGCTGTATGCAACGTCCAAGCTGTTCTTCGCCTATGCGCTCGGCAACAGCCTGTTCGCCGGGCTGCGCGCGGGGGCGACGGTGATCCTGGACCGCGAATGGCCGACGGCCGAGCGCGTCGAGGAGATGGTCGCGAAGCATCGCCCGACGCTGCTCTTCAGTGTGCCGACGCTGTACAACAAGATGCTGCAGACCGGCGTCGCGGCGCGGCTGGCCGATCGGGGCATCCGCCATTTCGTGTCGGCCGGCGAGGCGCTGCCGCTCGCGATACGGCAGGGGTGGCGCGAGCAGACCGGATGCGCGCTGATCAGCGGCTACGGTACTTCCGAGACGCTGTGCCTGATGCTCTACAGCGACGACGACTCGGGCGTGATGCGCCCGACGCCGCTGACCGAGGTGCGCTTCAATCCGGACGTGGATGCGGAGCTGCCGCAACGGATCTGGGTGCGTCACACCACGGTCGCGGTGGGTTACTGGAAGCGGCCCGACGCGCAGGTCGATTTCGACAGCGGCTGGTTTTCGCCCGGCGACATGTTCCTGCGCCACCCGGACGGCCGTCTGGAATACGCGGGCCGCAACGACGACATGCTCAAGATTGCCGGCCAGTGGGTCAGCACGCTGTGGGTCGAGCAGGCGCTGGCGGCGCATTGCGGCGAAGCGCTGCACCAGATCGCGGCGGTCGGTGTCGATTCAGCCGACGGCCTGACGGCGCTGGCGGTGCTCGTCGTCGCGGCGCCCGGCAGCTGGAACGAGGCACGCCAGCGGCTGGAGGAGGGCATCGCCGCGTTGCCGGGCCACCGGCGCCCGCGCTGGGTGCATTGGCTCGATGCGCTGCCGCTGACGCCGACCGGCAAGCTCCAGCGCGGCCGGCTGCGTTCGCTGCACGAGCGCCACGCCGCGGCCGCTGCCTGACGAACAGACTCGGGCGGCCCCCGTGCGGGGCACGCCCTCTTGCAGCAAAGAGGTTGTCGCGGGAAGGCCACCCTGCAGCCGCTAGACCATCCGGCCACCGAGGAGACAATCGTGTCCAGTAAAGACGCCGTCGACGTTCAATCCTTCATAGACCACCAGGCCTTTTCCGGCTTCCAGTGGCTCATCTTCGTCCTGTGCTTCCTGATCGTGCTGCTGGACGGTTTCGATACCGCGGCGATCGGCTATATCGCGCCCTCGCTCATCCAGGAATGGGGCGTCACCAAGCCGGACCTGGCGCCGGTGCTGAGCGCGGCGCTGTTCGGGCTGGCGGGCGGGGCGCTATTGTCGGGTCCGCTGGCGGATCGCCTCGGGCGCAGGTTGGTGCTGAACGTGGCGGTGCTGGTGTTCGCGGTCGCGAGCCTGGTGTCGGCGTTCGCCGCGGATCTGCAGAGCCTCACGGTCCTGCGTTTCCTCACCGGGCTCGGCCTGGGGGCGGCGATGCCCAACGCGGTGACGCTGATCAGCGAATACTCCCCGACGAAACGTCGCGCGCTGATCACCACGGCGATGTTTTCCGGCTTTCCCCTCGGGGCGGCGCTGGGCGGTTTCCTGGCGGCGTGGATGATCCCGCAGTTCGGCTGGCGCAGCGTGCTGGTGCTCGGCGGGATCGCTCCCATCGTGCTGGTTGCGGTGATGCTGATCTGGCTGCCGGAGTCGGTGCGCTACATGGTGGCGAAGGGGATGTCGGCGGAACGGATCCGTGCCGTGCTCGGCCGTATCTCCGCCGCTGCGGCAGGCGCCCGCTCGTTCTGCCTCACCGAGACGGTCGCCGTGGCGAACGGCAAGAGCGGGCTGGGCGTGGTGCTGTCCCGCTCCCGCGTGGTCGGTTCGGTGATGCTGTGGCTCGCCTATTTCATGGGGCTGGTGATCTTCTATGCGTTGATCAACTGGATGCCCATCCTGTTCAAGGAGGCCGGCCTCGATCCCAAGACGGCCACGCTGATCTCCGCGCTGTTCCCGCTCGGCGGTTGCGCGGCGGTGTTCGTCGGCTGGCTGATGGACCGCTTCAACGGCAACCGCATCGTCGCCATCGCGTACGCACTCACCGCGGTCTCCGTGTATTCGATCGGGCAGGTGGTCGGCAACGTCGGCGCGCTGGTGGTCGTGGTGTTCCTCGCCGGGACGATGATGAACGCTGCCCAGGTGTCGATGCCGGCGCTCGCGGCCACGTTCTATCCGACGCAGGGGCGTGCGACGGGGGTGGCATGGATGCTCGGCATCGGCCGATTCGGCGGCATTGCCGGCTCCTTCCTGGTGGCGGAACTCGCGCGCCGCAAACTCGGCTTCAGCGAGGTGTTCATGGTGGTCGCGATCCCCGGCCTGCTGGCCACGACGGCGCTGATCCTCAAGCAGTTCTTCCATCCGGAAACGGCTCCCGAGCAAGGCGAGGCACCGGCCGAAGGAGCGCCGTATCTCAAGGAGCAAGTGCAGGGCGCGCACTGAGCGCGCTCTGCGGCATCCCGAATGGTTCCGTCCGGCTCCGGCGCGATGCGGCGGATGCCGGACCGGATAATCGGGATATGATCCGGACCTGAGTCGTGAGGACCGGGACAAGATGCGCGCCGATCAGCTGGATTTCTACTCCCTGGTGGAGTTTTCGCCCGACAGCGGGGCGATACAGTTCAGCGGCCGGCGCGCGATCCTGCTGCACACCGACGCGATGGGCGCGCTGCGCAAGGAGCTGGTCGAGACGCTCGGCGCCGACATCGCGAAGGTGATCCTGACCCGCTACGGGTTCAGTTGCGGCTTCGAGGACGCCGGCCTGCTGCCCGGCTTCATGCACCCCGACACGCTGGAGGAGTTCGTCCGCGGCGGGCCGCGGGTGCACATGTTCTCGGGCATCGCGGAAGTCGAGACACGCAGCGTCGAGGTCGACCGCGCGCGCGGACATTACCGCATGAGCGGCAACTGGCGCCGCTCGTACGAGGCCGAGCAGCACCTGCGGCTGTTCGGGCGCTCCGACGAGGCAGTGTGCTGGACGCTCGCCGGCTATGCGTCGGGCTTCGCGTCCTACGTGTTCCAGACCGACATGATCTGCGTCGAGCACGAATGCGAGGGGCGCGGCGACGAGCACTGCTCGTGGACGCTGATGAATGCCGCGGAGTGCGCGCCGGAATTCGAAGGCCTGCGCAAGTACTTCCAGCCCCTCAACATCAAGGATCGCATCAACGTCCTCGAAGGCAAGGTGTACGAGCGCACGCGCGAGCTCGAAGCGTCGGAACAGCGCTACCGCAACCTGATCGAGGATCTGCCCGAGATGGTGTTCGCGCTGCACGTCTCGGGCCGCATGTTGCAGCTCAACAAGGCCGGGCGGACGCGACTGGGCATCACGCCGGAACAGCTGCCGAACATGCGCCTGCGCGACCTCGTCCTGCCCGAATACCAGGTCGCAGCGTCGAACTTCCTCAAGAGCATTGCCAGCGCGCGGGCGGCCACGCGGCTCGACGTCGTGATGCGCGATGCCGGGGGGCGGCCGGTGCCGATGCGCCTGCAGGTCGAGCCGGTGTTCAAGGACGACAAGATCGTCGGCTACAGCGGGCTCGCGATCGACATCACCGCGCAGCAGGAGCGCGAGCGCAAGCTCACCGAGTACGCTACGCGCCTGGAAAACCGCGAGCAGCAGATCCAGGACATCATCAACGACGCCGTGTATGTCCTCGATCTCGACGGGCGCTTCAGCTTCGTCAATGCGCGCATGGCCGAGCTGCTGGGCGTGCCTGCCGATCACGCGATCGGGCGCAGTTGCAGTGATCTGATGCTGCATTCGTCGGCCTTGCGCGTCGAGCGCGACTTCCGCCGCCGCCTGGCGGGGGAGGGCGGACCGCCGTTCGAGATCATGCTCGCGCCGGGCGGTGCGCCGAACCGCCTGCTCGAGGTCAGCTCCGCGGTGCTGTCCACCGACGGGTATCCCGAAGGCGTGATCGGTGTCGCGCGCGACATCACGGCACGGCGCGAGATGGAGCGCCAGCTCGCGCAGGCCAACCGGCTCAGCGCGCTCGGGCAGTTCGCGTCGGGCATCGCGCACGAGATCAACAACCCGCTCGGCCTCGTCTCCGGCTTTGCAGAGGAACTGCAGGCGCTGATGGAATCGATCCCTGGGGCGCAGTCGAATCCCGACTTCGACGTCCTGCGCCAAGGGCTCACCACCATCCAGGAACAGGCTCAGCGCTGCAAGGCGATCACCGACAACCTGCTGCTGTTCTCGCGCAAGCAGGCCGTCCCGCTGGAAGTCGTCGACGTCGCGATGCTCGTGCGCGAGCGCCTCGATTCGTACCGTGAGCTCGGCCTGACCCGCGGCCTCGACGTCGAGCTGCGCACGGAAGGTCCGCTGCCCGCGGTCGCAACGAACCCGACGCTGCTCGACCAGGTGCTGCGCAACCTCGTGAAGAATGCCCGCGACGCGATGGACGGCCGGGGCCGTGTCGTCGTCGTGTTGCGTCCGGCAGGCGGCGCGGTGGAGCTCGATGTGCTCGACGAGGGCCCCGGGCTGGCGTCGGGCGTGATCGACCACGTCTTCGATCCCTTCTTCACGACCAAGGCGCCCGGGCGCGGCACCGGGCTGGGTTTGTCGATCTGCTACGGGATCATGTCCGAACTGGGCGGGCGCATCGAATGCGGCAACCGTCCCGAGGGCGGTGCGTGGTTCCGCATCCATCTGCCCGCCGACGAGGTGGGCTCCGACGGCGGTGCCGAGGCAAGCATGCAATGAAAGGCCATGTACTCATCGTCGATGACGAATCCCTGTATCGGCAGCTGCTCACGAGCCGCCTCGGGCGTGCCGGCTACCGCCTGAGCGAGGCCGCGGACGGCGAGGCGGCGCTCGAATGCGCACAGCACGGCGGCGTCGATCTCGCGCTGGTCGACATCAAGATGCCCGGCATCGACGGCATCGAGGTGCTCAAGCGCCTGAAGCAGCTCGACCCCCAGGTCGAGGTCGTGATCCTGACCGGCCACGGCAACGTCGACAGCGCGATCGCGGCGATGAAGCTGGGCGCCTTCGACTACCTCTCCAAGCCGTACAAGCTCACCGAACTCGACATCGTCGTCGAACGCGCGCTGGAAAAGCGCATGCTCGCGCGGCGCTGTGCGGCGCTCAGTGCCGAGGTCGCGCACCTGCGCGGCGCCGACGACACGGCCGTGATCGGCGAGAGCGAGGTGTGGCGGCGCACGCTCGAGCTAGTGCGCCGGGCGGCGCCGCTCGACCTGCCGGTGCTCATCACGGGCGAGAGCGGTGCGGGCAAGGAGATCGTCGCCGGGCTGCTGCACCGCTGGAGCCCGCGCGCGCAGGAATCCTACGTTCCGCTCAACTGCGGCCTGCTCGACGACGATCTGGTCGAGAGCGAACTGTTCGGCCACAAACGCGGCGCCTTCTCGGGCGCAACCGCCGACAAGGAAGGCCTGTTCGAACTCGCGAGCGGCGGCACGCTCTTCCTCGACGAGATCGGCGAACTGCCCGCGGCCTGCCAGGCGAAGCTCCTGCGCGTGCTCGATTCGGGCGAGTTCCGCCAGCTCGGCGCCACTGCCCTGCGCCGCACCAACGCGCGGGTCATCGCCGCGACGCACCGCGACCTCGACGCGCTGGTGGCCGACGGCAAGTTCCGCCACGACCTGCTGTACCGGCTCAACGTCGTGCACATCCCGGTGCCGGCCCTGCGCGAGCGGCCAGAGGACATTCCGTTGCTTGTCGACTACCTGATCCGCCGCAGCGCGCGCGGTGCCGCACGCCTGCCCGACATTACGCCCGCTGCGCTCGCACGGCTGACCGCCTACCCGTGGCCCGGCAACGTGCGCGAGTTGCGCAACGCCGTCGAGCGGCTCGTCGCATTCGGCGACGGACAGTCGATCGACGAGGACAGCGTGTGCGCGATCCTGCGCCTGCCCGTCGCGACGCCGCCCGCCGCAAAAGGGCCGCCCACGTTTTCCCGCATCGTCGCGCTGGAAGACTTCGAGCGCGACTACGTCACCTGGGTGCTGGCGCAGCTCGATGGCAACGTCAGCGCCGCAGCGCAGGCGCTCGGCGTGTCGCGCTCCACCGTCTATCGCTACCTGCGCTCGACGGCTGCGGCGGAATAAGGCATCCCGGCAAACCTCAGCTGCCGGACAGGTTCCGGCACACCTGTTGCAGCGCGGCAATCAGCTGCGCCTGCTCGGCTTCGTCCAGCCCCACGAGCGCCTTTTCCCGCACCGCCGTACCGGCCTCCGCGATGATGTCGAGCTGCGGTCGAGCCGCGTCGGTCAGATACAGGCGGTGCGCCCTCCGGTCCGCCGGATCGGTGCGCCGCTCGACCAGCCCTTCCGATGTCAGCTGGTCGATCATGCGCACCAGCGTCATCGGCTGGATCTCCAGCAACTCCGCCAGATCCACCTGCCGGATCCCTTCGTTGCGCTCCAGATGAATCAACATCCGCGCCCGTGCGAGCGTGAGAGGGCTGCCCTGCAGGTTAGTCGTGAACGAATGCCGCATCAGGCGCGCGGCGTCTGCAAGCAAGAGGCTGAAACCAAGTTCGATACGTGTCACGGGAATGATCGTCGTGATAATAAGTATCGCTGATTATAACGTGAACCGTGTGGACGACCGTATGGGCGGCGCGTATCCAGCGTCTGGATTGACTATTTTGGCTGAGCGCAGACACCGCAAGTTGAACTGCTGGCTGGATTGTTCGGACGGACGCGCCTTTTGGTCGGCGATCTGATAATGGCCGAAGTGCTGCAGGGCGTGAAGGACGGCCGAGAGTTCAACCTTGTGCGACGAACCTTGGACGCCTTCACCCTGATTGACATTGCTGGCCACGATATTGCGGTGAAGGCGGCCAAGAATATCAGGTCATTGCGTAGCCGCCGGATCACGGTGCGCAAGACGATTGCCTCGCTTATAGCGACAAGGTGTATTGAGGATAGGTTTACCCTCTTGCACAGCGCCCGTGTTGATGGATGGGTTGGGGGCTTTCATATGAGATAGCCTAACCCTGAATACGCCCCCACAATACCTAGAACGACTGCCACGAAGCCGAGAGGGGCGACAACAAGGAGTTGTAATGGCGTTGGCCTTTCGAGTTTCACGTACCCAAAGGTGATGCATCTAAGAACAAACCGACCGACGCGGAAAAATACATACTCGACCACGCCCCAGAAGATGAAGTGAATGACTTGGTCCACGCACTCACCTATGACTGGATGAGAGCAAAAAGGGAGAATGCCACTACGGCAGCAGCAAGAAGCCACGTACGGCCGGGGTTATTCGGAGACAACCCGAAGAGGCCAACAAGCCTCAGTTTCTCGCCGAAGCTCATGTTTTTCGGGAGGCGACCGAACAAGTCTTCGTGTGACTTCAACTGATGATATGGATTCCGACCCAAAACGCCGTTTGCATTTAACAAGGCGATGAGCAGGACAACAAAGGCGCCAACAATAAGAATGTCAGTGATGGACATTAGACCCCCAACGTGGAAGATCAGCCGACGGGCAAAAGCGCGGCATTTGACCGGTCGGATGCAGCGTAGTGTTGGGCGACGGCTTAATGATCATGGTAGAACGACGATGAGTCCCATCGTTAGTGTGTGCCCCATTGCGCAGCTACCGAAACAGTAAAAGACCCGGAGAAAAGTCTTTTTTGCCTTGCCGGGCGCCAAGCGCGCCCGGACGATCTGGAAGCCAAATATTATGGCGAGGAACACACCAGCAACATCAAACATTACTTGCGTGCGAAATGCCTCGTACGGCTCTGAAGATCGCAATGCGATATTCAACACCAACGCAAAAAATACGCCCAGGATTGCAGAAAATTTTCCGGGACTCGAAGTGAGTACAGTTCTTGGCTCTAATTCCTCCGCTTCGTCTGCCGTCAGCTCAGTCTTGTAGCCAGCCTTTCGCAATAAAACGTTTGCGCGCTTTCTGACATCACTATCTACATGTGTCGAGCCAGTCATCTTTACGCCCAACGTCGAACGTCAGCTGGCGGACAAGAGCGCAGCTTTTGCCTGGTTGGCCGCATCGTAGTGTTAGACATTATCTTCGGCATACTTCGTATGTGGACTATTCGACGAGCGCACGAACAACGCCGACGACGATTGCTCCGATGACCACGGCGCTAATGGTAAAAATTACAAGGATAATTTCGCCAAGCTGTGCAACGGTGTAGCGCCATGCGACTGATTCGAACCGATTCTCAAGCCCAATTGCGTCGAGGAGACGGCGGCCGATAATATAGCCAATAATTGCAATAATCGCCCCGCCGACGATTCGAAAAACTAGCCATCCGATATCTTGTATTTCCTGCATTTCGCGTGAAGATGTCTAACGTGAAAGTGAGCGGCCTGCGCGGCTTTTCACCAGGTCCGCTCGACTGCATGGTTAGGTGCAATGCCGCTTGATGTATGTACGTACAAACGCTCTACCCAAAAAGGCGAAGACAAATAGCGGTGCTGTAAATAGTGGAATGAGTTTATTGATCGCGCGCAGATGTGGGTTTTCAATAACAACATACAAACTGAGAGCTATCGAGACCACCAAGAGCAATATCGCGCCGACGTAAAAAAACCTTGCAGCTATCGTCGCCGCGAGCGTAGGGTTGCTTATCTCGGCGCCTATGTTTCTTAGCCATTTGATTTCAGTTACTTTGGTTTGATTGCGCAATAATTTTTTCGCGCTACTGGCAAGATTAAATGCACCGATCAGGGCGATCAGTAACGCAAACGCGATGAAGAGAATTTTGGCATCAAATCTTCTAACAACGAAATGTAAGGCGAACATGCTCGCGATTATGGCCATAACAGTGAAGCTAGCCAATAGGAAGTTTTCCTCTTTGACATCGGAGATTTTTTCTTCGGCTAATGCACTGAAATTCTCTACCACATTCTGAGCGCAGAAGGGACAAGTTCTTCCGTCGGGTAGTCGCGAGCCGCACGTCTTACAGGTATAACCTTGCGCGTGCCGCTCGGCAAATGCGGGGGCGCACCAGTTGCACTCTGATTCCCCAGAAAGAAACTCCTTCCCGCACTCGCGGCATTTTCTTGAAGACATTCTTCAGCCTAACGTGAAGGTAACCGGACGCCGGAGCGCGAAGCGCGTAGGGAACCAACAGCGCAGCTGTTGGCGTTCCGGTTGACCGTAGGGTTAGGGGGCATGGGTTGATTGCCATTGAAATTTGCGTGTGATGAACATATGAATTCGCGCCAGGGGAAAAGGCCCACGAACGCTTGTGCAGGTTTCTTCATTGGGGTTCAGTTCATGACTCAGTAGGGGCGCGGCGGGCGCGAATGCGAAACACCAACCCGGCAACCAAGATAACAAACCCG
This sequence comes from Aromatoleum tolulyticum, assembly GCF_900156155.1. GTDB lineage: Bacteria > Pseudomonadota > Gammaproteobacteria > Burkholderiales > Rhodocyclaceae > Aromatoleum > Aromatoleum tolulyticum. The sequence continues at coordinate 2,075 of NZ_FTMD01000003.1, read as the reverse complement.
AGAGGACCATAAATGATCAAGCCGAACGCTGAAAGATAATGCCACAGCAGTATTGTGTTCTGGCTGAACACATGCGGTAAGGCCGACATGAAGATGAAAATGGCGATTGGCCCAAGCATCACCAACAAGCCAACGGCGATTAACCATTTACCTTTGGATTTCACACCGAGGCCCCCTAACGTAAAGCTGACCGGCCTGCGCGGCTTCTTGCGCAGGTCCGGTTGAGCGCAAGGTTATACGTCACTGCCTCCCCAAGAACCCAGCAAACTGAGCGTGTCGGCGCAGAGTGATCTTTATTTGATCCTTGATTGACGAAGGCATCGTATTCTCGGAAGCAAACACCTTCAATTCAATAATGCGTTTCTTATTTTCTGGAGTCGTCAGCTGGACATAAACATCGGCCCGAACCGTCGAGTATTCCGATTTCAGTGTAACTTCGTGGTTTGCATTAAGCCCTAGCGCACGTAGAATCTTTGCGAGCCGACGTCCAAGCTGGGTAGGCTGATTGGTAACAGATTCGTACCATACCTTTGCATCATCGGCACGTTTGGATTCCCGTTCTCGCATGGGGGCGAAATCGTAGTTGGACCAATTTCCGGAAACCACGTGAAAAAAATGTGTATTCTTGAATCGCTCTAAGTGAGCTTCCGCAAGCGTTTTGTTCTCATCTGTGAGATCAACGCAAAGTCTATGAAGGTCGGCTGCTCGGAGCGGAACAACGCGTACATCAAAATAAAGGCGCGCTCGATTTAGGGCTTGTAGCGGCAAAGTCCTTTTGTCGTCATCGTTTAATTCGTTGTACCAAGCATCCCAATTTAGTCGGTATCCAGATCGAGCTCTGGAGAATTGAACTACACGCTGACTGCGTGTCGAATCCGCTACAGGCCAAACCAAAACGACTTGATAATCCGACAAATTTTCGAGCGATTCGAGATGTTCAGAGAGACTTTCTCCGACGACGAGAATTGCTCTCCCAAGCGTTCGTTCTGAGCGAGCGATTAGTTGAATGTCTTCAACAATAACGCCATAGTCTGCGAGCGGTGTTTCGCTATTATGAAATGAAAACGTTTCTTCAACAATTTGAGGCCATTCTGACTTCGGAGGGCCACCTATCTCAAATGAGCGATGCGCGAGGAGTCGCTCATTACGGCTTGTTGCCTTGATAAGTTGCGTCTGGAATTCCTTATTTGTGGTTAGCCAAACAAATATAATGAGCTCACCACTCAACTCTTTGCGATCCAGTAAGCTTAAATGTTCAACGAATTGGCTTGGAATCCTTTCCTTGCCTTGAACATTTTCTTCGTATTGATCCACGATAGCGACCAATACCTTTTTTTCTGTTGCGTTCCGCTCTGCCCTAATTCTCTCCAGCAGCAGCTCGCTCGACTCTATCTCACTGCGATCTAGGGTAAAGGTGAAAACGTCGGGCATATGCGTACCAAGCTCTCTTGTAGCGCAGCTTTTCCCGACGCCGCTTTCTCCGTAGATCGGTAAGAATCGGATGCCGCCGCTGATCCTCATGGACTTGTACGACTTGTTAATCAGCGAAATCAATTCCTGATTCGGAATCAGCTTCCCCTTGTAGGCTTGATCAAGATCTTCATAGCGTGCTGGCAGTGATATTTTCATTCTGGAGAGTCAATTTTGATGAGGTGGGGTGACGTATAACGTAGAAGTGAGGGGCAGCCGGAGCGCGACGCGCGGAGGGCACCAAAAGCATCGCTTTTGGCTGTCCCCTCGACTGCCGGGTTGGGCATCAACCGAAGTGCTCCGCCGCAAAGCCCTGAACAAAGAGCAGCATCATTTGAACCTGTTCTTTGTTGTACTCGGCAAACTCTCCGTGAGCAGCCTTGTTCCGAATGTGCGCCCAAGACGTAATTTGCTTTTGGGTGAGCTTTGAATAGACTTCCTGTCTTGCAAGCTCAGTATTGAGCGGATCGATAGTCATCGGTTTGCCCGATGGTAACACCAGCGATATGCCGTTAGCAGGGTGATGCAAAAACGCGCGACACGGTGTCAACCGGGGGGGCACGGATTGATTTTCATGACGACTTCCTCGCCGGAATTGGATTTTC
>NZ_FTMD01000014.1 GCF_900156155.1 Aromatoleum tolulyticum | reverse complement strand
AGAATGTTGTAGTCGAGCTGCTCGCAAAACTGCCGATCCGAGCGAATGGAGTACAGCGCGATCAGCAATTGCCCCTTGAGCAGGCGCTCGGGCGGGATCGACGGCCGTCCGACACTCGAATACAGCGCATTCAGATCCGCCGAAATGGCTGCGAGCGCCCGATCGGCGAGCTTCTTCACCCGCCGCAGCGGATGATCCGCGGGCACGCGCGACTCGGGCGAGAAGTAATGGAACATCGAGGACTGGGGATCGAGTTGGCCGCGCATCGCTGTCAGGACGGGAGTTTCGGGAATGCCTCTATGACAATCAACTCGTCAGTTCGTTCACTGGGTTTTGCATCACCCTGCTAACCCATCCCCACCCCAACCCTCCCCTTGAAGGGGAGGGAGGGCGCGAATCACACGTAGTCCTTGTACTTATCCAGGAACCGCACCGGCTTCGACAGCGCGTCGCGGCGGAACGGGTCGCCCAGTTCGCGCGTGCACATGATCTCGATGATGCAGGTCTTGCCGTGGTTCATCTGCAGGTCGATGGCCTTCTTCAGCGCCGGGCCGACGTCCTCCAGCCGATCCACGGTGATGCCCTCGGCGCCCATCGCCCGCGCGATCTCGGCGAAGCTCTGGTTATCCAGCTCGCCCGCGACGAAGCGGCGATTGTAGAAGTCCACCTGGTTCTTCTTCTCCGCGCCCCACTGGCGGTTGTGGAACACCACGGCGGTCACCGGGATGCTGTGGCGCACGCAGGTCATCGTCTCCATCAGGCTCATGCCCCAGGCGCCGTCACCGGCGTAGGACACCGCCGGACGATGCGGCGCCGCCACCTTGGCGCCGATGATGGTCGGGAAGGCGTAGCCGCAGTTGCCGAAGCTCATCGCGGCGAAGAAGCTGCGCGGCTTCTCGAAGCGCAGGTAGCTGTTGGCGACCGAGTTGATGTTGCCGATGTCGGTCGACACCATCACATCCGGCGGCATCGCCTTCTCGAGCTCGCGCAGCACCTGGCGCGGGTGCAGGTACTCGCCGCCGGAGAAGGGCTTCTCCTTGGCGTTCTCCTCGATCATGTCGAGGCTGAAGGGGTCGCGCTCGTGCGTCCATTCGTCGAGCTCGCGCTCCCACGCGTCCTTCTCGGCCTGCACCTTGGCGAAGCGCTGTTCGCGGTTCGCGTCGCATTCCAGTGAGCGACCGGTCAGGCGCCACGTCAGCGCCTTCGCCGCCGCCTTGGCGTCGCCGCAGATGCCCACCGAGATCTTCTTCACCAGGCCGAGCATCTTGTTGTCGGCGTCGATCTGGATGATCTTGGCGTTCTTCGGCCAGTAGTCCATGCCGTGCTGCGGCAGCGTGCCGAAGGGGCCGAGGCGCGAACCCAGCGCCACCACCACGTCGGCCTGGCTGATCAGCTTCATCGCCGCCTTCGAGCCCTGGTAGCCGAGCGGGCCGCACCACAGCGGATGGCTCGCGGGGAACGAGTCGTTGTGCAGGTAGCTATTCACGACCGGCGCGCCCAGGCGCTCGGCGAGCGCCTTGCACTCCTCGACCGCATCGGCCATCACCACACCGCCGCCGGAGATGATCACCGGGAACTTGGCGGTGGCGAGGAGTTCAGCCGCTTCGTTGAGGCTCGCTTCGCCGCCGGCGCCACGGTCCAGCCGGCTGGGCTTGGGGATCTCGCAGGTGATCTCGCCGTAGAAGTAGTCGCGCGGGATGTTGAGCTGGGTCGGGCCCATCTCGCTCATCGCGCGGTCGAAGCAGCGGCCGGTGTATTCGGCCATGCGCGCGGGGTGCGTCACGTGGCCCTGGTACTTGGTGAACTCCTGGAACATCGGCAGCTGCTTGCATTCCTGGAAGCCGCCGAGGCCCATCGTCATCGTGCCGGTCTCGGGGGTCACGATCACCACCGGGCTGTGCGCCCAGTAGGCCGCCGCGATCGACGTCACGCAGTTGGAGATGCCCGGGCCGTTCTGGCCGATCACCACGCCGTGGCGGCCCGACACGCGCGAGAAGCCGTCGGCCATGTGGCCGGCGCCCTGCTCATGCACCACCGGGATCAGGCGGATGCCGGCCGGCGCGAAGATGTCCATCGCGTCCATGAAGGCCGAGCCCATGATCCCGAACATGTCGGTCACGCCGTTGGCCACCATGGTTTCCACGAAGGCTTCGGACGGGGTCATCTTGTGCGGGCCGCTGACGACGGTGCGGCGGTCTTGTTCGCTCATTGCTGCTGTCTCCTTGTCGAGTATTCGCGAGGGCAAGATATCGTTTTCGGTACTTTTTGTTCCGATTTTCGATACTTGAGTTCAATGTACGTCGACCTTTTCGAGACGTCAATACGAATTTCGTTTTTTTGAACTTTTTGTCTCTTAATTTGAAATTAATTCGAATCACAGCAAAAATCTGCGCGGCGTAGACGTGAAAACGGCATCCGTGCCGATCGGCGCCGGATGCCGTTTTCCGCGGGCGCGGCGACGTGAGGCCGGTGGCGGCCCCTGTCCCGCGCGCGAGGGGATCAGGACTTTTCGAAGGCCTGGGAATCGATCATCACCGGTGCGAGGTCTGGTTTCGCCCTCCACAGGCTTTTCATGCCGTACAGGGCGAGCAGGATGGCCAGGCTCACTACGCCCAGCAGCAGCGGTGTGCGCTGCTCGGGGATGAAGGCCATCGCGACGACGATCGCGAGCATGCCGACGATGGCGACCCAGGTGAGGTAGGGGTAGCACCACATCTTCACGCGCAGGCGGCTCGGGTCTTCCTTCTCCAGTCGCGCGCGCAGGCGCAGTTGCGAGATGGCGATCGACACGTAGACAAAGATCGCGACCGTCCCGTAGGAATTGACGAGGAAGGCGAATACGGTATCGGGCGAGACGTAGGACATTACGACCGCCACGTACCCGAACAGCGTGCCGAGGAGAATCGCACGCACCGGTACACCGTTGCGGCTCACCTTCGCCAGGGCCTTGGGCGCATCGCCGCGACGCGTCAGCGCGAAGAGCATGCGCGAGGAAGCGTAGAGGCCGGAGTTCAGCGCCGAGAGCACCGCCGTCAGGACGATGGCGTTCATGATCTGTGCAGCCGCAGGAATGCCGATTGCGTTGAGCGCGCTGACATACGGCGTCGCCATCGCGGCGGAATTCCACGGTACGAGACATACGACCAGCAACACCGAGCCGACGTAGAAGAACAGCACGCGCGTGATCACGGAGTTCGTCGCCTTCGCGACGGCACGCTCGGGCTCGGCCGTTTCGGCCGCCGCGACCGTGACGATCTCGGCGCCGAAGTAGAAGCCCGTCGCTGCAACCGCACCGGTCAACACCGGTACGATGCCGTTCGGCATGAAGCCGCCGTGCTCGGTCAGGTTGGCGACGCTGGCCGTGGCGTCCGGCCACATCCCCAGCACGTACAGGCCGCCCAGGAACAGGAACACGACGATCGCCGCGACCTTGATCGACGCGAACCAGAACTCGAATTCGCCGAAGGACTTCACCGATATCAGGTTGGTCATCGTGAGGGTCACGAGCAGCACCAGGCTGATGATCCAGGCGGGCACATCGGGCAGCCAGTAGCGCACCAGGTCCGCGCCGGCAACGGCTTCGAGCGCGACAACGATGACCCAGAAGTACCAGTACATCCAGCCCGTGAGGAAGCCGGCGAGATCACCGACGGCCGGCCTGTCCGCCCAGGCGGTGCGCGCGAACTCATAGAAGGCGCCGACTGAAGGCATCGCGACGGCCATCTCGCCGAGCATGCGCATCACCAGCACCACCAGCCCTCCGGTGATCAGGAAGGACAACACCGCGGCCGGCCCGGCCGACTTGATCACCACGCCGCTGCCGACAAAGAGGCCGGCGCCGATCACGCCGCCCAGCGCGATCATCGTCATGTGCCGCTGCTTGAGGCCGTGCTGCAGCCCGCCCGAATTTCCAGATTCCGCTTTCACGTCCGTCTCCTCCGTTGGCGCGGCCATTTCGGCCACGACAGGTTGCTTGTCGTCTTGTTGTGCGTGGGGTGCAGCCAAGCCTTCCAGCCTTATGCACCGATTCGCTGTTTTGATCTGAATGTAGGATCAAGCCTCGATGAGGTCAAGCTTTATTTCCGTTTTCGGAACTTCTTGTATCTTTTATTGGAACATGTCTATCATGGATTGCACAGAACCCAAGGAGACTGCCGTGACGGAACTCGCGCTCGACACCCCGGACCAGCTGCTTCCGGTCCGCTCGCTGTTCGGAATCGATTCCGACCTGAAGGTGCCGGCCTTCGCTACCCGCGACGACCACGTGCCGGAGATCGACACGGCCTACCGCTTCAATCCGGACGTGACGCTGGCGATCCTCGCCGGCTTCACGCGCGACCGCCGCGTGATGGTCCAGGGCCTGCACGGCACCGGCAAGTCGACGCACATCGAACAGATCGCCGCGCGCCTGAACTGGCCCTGCGTGCGCGTGAACCTCGACGGCCACGTCAGCCGCCTGGACCTCGTCGGCAAGGACGCGATCGTCGTGCGCGACGGCCGGCAGGTCACCGAATTCCAGGAAGGCATCGTTCCGTGGGCGCTGCAGCGCCCCGTCGCGCTGATCTTCGACGAGTACGACGCCGGCCGCCCCGACGTGATGTTCGTGATCCAGCGCATCCTCGAGCGCGACGGCAAGTTCACGCTGCTCGACCAGAACCGCGTGATCCGCCCGCATCCGTATTTCCGCCTGTTCGCGACCTCGAACACGGTGGGTCTGGGCAATCTCACCGGCATGTACCACGGCACCCAGGTGCTCAACCACGCACAGATCGACCGCTGGAACATCGTCGCCACGCTCAATTACCTGCCGCGCGACGAGGAAGTCGCGATCGTGCTCGCGCGTGTGCCGGCGAAGAACTGCGACAAGGGCCGCCAGCTCGTCGCGTCGATGGTCGCGGTCGCGGCGCTCACGCGCAAAGGCTTCGCCGCGGGCGACCTGTCGACGCTGATGTCGCCGCGCACCGTGATCACCTGGGCCGAAAACTGCGAGATCTTCCGCGACCCGGCCCTCGCGTTCCGCCTGTCCTTCTTCAACAAGTGCGACGAGGTCGAACGCCCCATCGTCGCCGAGTACTACCAGCGCTGCTTCGGCGAGGAGCTCGACGAATCGTGGAGCGGTGAATCAACAATCGGCGAAGCGGCGGCGCGGTGACGCACAGCGCGCAGCAGAAGGCGAGGCGCCAGCAGAAGGTCGAGGAACTGTGCGCGGCGACGCTGCGCGCGCTCACCGGCCGGCCCGCCCTGCACTACCGCGGCCGGCGACTGTACGCCGGCGAGCGCCTCGTGACCCAGCACGCGCCGCACCTGCGCGTCGATCCCGGCGAGGACGGCTTCACGGACTGCCGCGCCGCCGCCGACGGCGCCGCGCTGCGCCTGCTGTACTCCGACGCCGGCCTGCACGCGCGCCTGTGCCCCGCCGACCCGGTCGAGCGGCTGGTGTTCGAACTGCTGGAACAGTTGCGCGTCGAGACCCTCGCGCCCGCCGACATGCCGGGAATGGCGCGCAACCTGCACGACCGCTTCCACAGCTGGTCGCGCGCCTTCTACCGCTCGGGGCTCACCGAAGGCAGCGTCGGCATCCTGCTCTACACCGTCGCCCAGATGTGCTGGTCGCGCCTGACCGCGCGGCCGGTGCTGGAAGACACCGAGGACTACATCGAAAGCACGCGCATGGGACTCGTCTCCGCACTCGGCTCCGCGCTCTCCGGCATCCGCCGCCATCGTCACGAACAGCACGCTTTCGCGCGGCACGCGCTCGCGATCGCGCGCGTCGTCGGCGAACGCGTGCGCGCCGAGCGCGCGGCGCAGGACGACGAATCCGCAAAGAAGGACGACAAGCACGTCGACGCGCAGGCCGGCTTCGCGCTGCTGCTGGACTTCGACGACGTCGCGGACGGCAGCGACGGCATCGCCGCGGCCACGACCGGCGTCAGCAAGGCCTTTGCCGACGCCGACCTCGCCGCCCTGGCCTACCGCGTCTACACCACGCGCTTCGACACCGAAGTCGTCGCCGCCACGCTGGTGCGCCGCGCGCTGCTGCGCGAATACCGCGAACGGCTCGACCGCCGCGTCGCCGAACAGGGCGTGAACCTCTCCCGCCTCGCGCGCCAGCTCGCCGCCGTGCTCGCCCGCCCCGCCCCGGACGGATGGCGCTTCGGCGAGGAGGAAGGCCATATCGACGGCCGCCGCCTCGCCCAGCTCATCAGCTCGCCCGCCGAGCGCCGCGTGTTCCGGCAGGAGCGCTACGTCCCGCAGGCGGACTGCGCGGCGAGCTTCCTCGTCGACTGCTCGGGCTCGATGAAGACTCACATCGAACCGGTCGCCGTGCTGCTCGACGTGCTGATGCGCGCGCTGGAGACGATCGGCGTCGCCACCGAACTGCTGGGTTTCACAACCGGCGCGTGGAATGGCGGCCGGGCCTACCGCGACTGGATGAGCCGCGGCCGCCCACCCCACCCTGGTCGCCTCAACGAGGTCTGCCACATGGTGTTCAAGGACGCCGACCGCCCATGGCGACGCGCACGCTCAGACATCGCCGCGCTCCTCAAGGCCGACCTCTTCCGCGAAGGCATCGACGGCGAGGCGGTCGACTGGGCGTGCAACCGCCTTCTCGCGCGCAGCGAGGCGCGCCGCATCCTGATCGTCGTCTCCGACGGCTGCCCCTCCGACGGTGCCACCGGACTCGCCAACGACCCCTTCTATCTGGACAATCACCTCAAGGAGGTCGTCGCGCGGCGCGAGCGCGAAGGCGCGGTCGAAATCCTCGGGCTGGGCGTGGGGCTCGACCTGAGCCCCTTCTACCGCCGCAGCCTCGCCACCGACATGACGCAGGGGCTGGAGAACACGCTATTCACCGAAATCGTGCAACTCATTGGCGGCACCCAGTTCCTCCCCTTTCAAGGGGGAGGTTAGGAGGGGGATGGGTTTCTGCGGCGCATCCCCACCCCAACCCTCCCCTTCAAAGGGAGGGAGCAAACGTACATGACTCAACCTGACATCGCGTAATTGATTGTCGGGCTAATAATTCCGCCAATTTCGACAGGAGGAACACACGCAATGGCCAAGACCCGCATGGCCGTGCAGTTCGGCATGGGGACCTCGATCCGCAGCCAGGACTACACGCAGGCCGCCGCGCGCGCGATCCGCGACGCGTTGTGGCACAACTCGCTAAACGTCGCGAGCGCTTTCGGCTTCCCGAAGGAGGAAATGCTGATCGACGTCGAGATCGGCGTGCAGAAGCCCGAGGCGGTCGACGCCGCCGAACTCGTCGGCGTCTTCCCCTACGGCAAACCCTCGATCAAGGTCGTGCCCGGCGGGCTGGACATCCCCAAGGCCGACGGCAGCGGCGTCACCGTGATCGCCAATGCCGCCGTCGTCGTATCCTTCGACCTGGAGCGCAGCCATGCCTGAAAAACGCCTGATTCTGGAAATGGGCACCGGCAACGACATCCTCGGCGGCGACTACACCAAGGCCGCCTGCCGCGCCGTGCAGGACGCCCTGCATCATTCCGTGCTGTCCTTGTTCCGCTCTCTCGCCTACGACACGCAGGACATGCGCGTGCAGGTCACGATCGGCGTGCAGCAACCCGACAAGGTCGAGGCGGAGGTCGTACGCGCGGAACTGCCGCGCGGAAAGCCCGAGGTGAAGGTGGTCTTCGGCGGCCTCGACGTGCACGACCCCGAGCAGGGCACCACCCACGTCATCGCCACCGCCGCGATCGAAGCCTGGCTGCCGATCGAACCCGACACCTGGCGGCTCGTCGCCCCCGCGGCGCGGGGATAACCCGCCGTCCGGCGGCAACAGCACGAACGTCGTAGGGCGGGAGAAGCGCAGCGCATCCCGCCAATACAGCTCGCGCGCAGCGCTAATTCAGGCGCGCCAGCGCTTCCCGGTCCTGCGCCGACAACCTCAACCCCAGCGGCGCAAGGCGGCGCAACGTCTCGTCGATCTCCCACGGCGCCGCGACCATGCGCTTGCGGCCGTCGCGGAACTCCACGTGCAGCCAGTAGGCATCGACGTCCGCCGCGTGCCGCAGATAAAGCCGTGCGACATCCTGCGGCCGGTTTTCCAGCCACGCGAGGCCCTCCTGCTTGCGCAGGCGCCCAATCATGCAGGCCGCCAATACGAAGCTGAGCACGGCAGCAGCAACGACAACGAGTTCGGACATAGGCGGCCTCCATTCACGCGCGACGAAACAGCGAAGTGGAGGATACCGCGCATATTCGTTATTAGCGCCCCATATCGTTATTACAATTTGCCATATGCGCCGCCGCAAGACGAGGCAGCAGCCTCACCCCGACGCTCACTACACCATCAGTTTCTCGAAGTCGTCGACGCCGAGCGGGCGATGGAACAGGTAGCCCTGGCCCATCTCGCAGCGCCGCTCCCTCAGGAAGGCGAGCTGCGACTCGGTCTCGATGCCCTCGGCGAGCACTTCGATGCCGAGCGCGTGGGCCATGTCGACGATCGCCACGATGATCGAGCGCTTGCCCGCCTCGCTCGCAATGCCCTGCACGAAGCTCTGGTCGACCTTGAGTTCATGCACCGGCAGGCGTGTGAGGTAGGACAAGGAGGAGTAGCCGGTACCAAAGTCGTCGATACTTACCGCGATGCCATGCCGCCCGAGCCGCTCGAACATTCGCGCCGTCCCTTCGATGTCCGCGAGCAGCGTCCCTTCGGTCAGCTCGAGGCAGATCGCACCGGCCGGCACCGCCCGCTCGTCGAGCCGGCGGCACAGCTGTTCGACGAAGCCCGGCTCGCGCAGTTGCTGCGCGGCAACGTTGATCGAAATGCGCGGAGGCTCCAACCCGCGCATCCGCCACAGCGCAATCTGCGCCAACACCTTGGCCATCACGATGTCGTTGATCGACACGATCAGGCCGGCTTCCTCCGCTGCCGGAATGAAGCGCGACGGCGGCACGTCGCCCAGTTCGGGATCATGCCAGCGCACCAGCGCCTCGGCGCCGACAAGGCGGCCCGCCTCGAGGCGGTATTGCGGCTGATAGACGACGCGGAAGCGGTCGCCCTCGATCGCAGCCCGCAAGCCCGTGCCAATGCTCATGCGGGCACGCACCAGATCCTGCATTCCGGCGGAGAAGAAACGGAAGCGATTGCGCCCGAGCGCCTTTGCCTCGTGCAGGGCGGTGTCCGCATTCTTCAGCAGCGCCGCGGCGGTGTCGCCGTCGGTCGGGAAGATGGCGATGCCGATCGAAGCCGCCGCGAACACGTCGTGCTCCTCGATGCAGAACGACGCGCCCAGATAGTCCAGCGTGCGCGCGACCAAGCCGCGCAACGCCTCCACGCTGTGTCCCTTCACGATCGCGGCGAACTCGTCGCCACCGATCCGGGCGAGCGTGTGCGCGTCGGCCAGGCAGCGTCGCAGCCGGTCGGCCACCTGTTCGAGCAGCAGGTCGCCGAAATCGTGGCCGAGGGTGTGGTTGATGTCCTTGAAGTTGTAGAGGTTGATCAGCAGCACCCCGACCCCCTCCGGCGCGCAGCGCTCCTGCACGAGCGCGTCGCCGAGCCGCTGCGCGAGCAGCTTGCGGTTCGCCAGGCCGGTGAGACCGTCGTGCGTCGTCAGGAAGGCGAGCCGGCGCTGCAAATCGCCCACCGCGTCACGCTCGCCGGTCCCGCTCACGGGGCGGGCCGCGGCTGCCTCGGGTACGACGACCGTCGCCGACGGGGAAAGTACGCGGACCGTGGCATCGACTTCGTCGACGACCGGCGCACGCATCGCCGGCTCGGGCAGCGAGACGACGTAGCCCAGCACGCGCCGCCCGCGGAACAGCGGCTCGACCCGGTCGGCGAGCAGCCGCGCCGGCAGGAAGCGATCCAGCTCGGCGTCAGCTGCGGCACGCCCTGCGACCGGGATGCGGGTTTCGGCGGTAAGGACGACACCCTCCGCGGCAAGCAGCGGCGCGGCGCGCTCGTTGGCCTTCACGAGCCGGCCGCGCGCATCGAAGAGCGCCACGCCACGCGCCGCGGAGAGCGCCGCGACACCCGCCTCGAGCAGCTGGAAACGCTCCTCCAGCTCCATCTGCGCAAGCCGGTTCTCGATGCTGTTCGCCGTCGTGACGACGAGCGGCAGCGAATGCGCCGAATAATCCCGGCTCATCCCCGAAATATCGAGCGCACCCACGACCGAGCCGTCGACCGGATCGCGAATCACCGACGCGGAACAGGTCCAGCGCTGTATCGGTTCGCAGAAATGCTCCGCGCCATGAACCTGTATCGGCTGCGCCAGGGCGAGCGCGGTACCGATCGCATTCGTGCCGATGCCGGATTCGCTCCAGCTATTCCCGGGGGTCATGCCGAATTCGCCGATCGCCTGGCGCAGCTGCGGGTCGCCCTCGACGTCGAGGACGACGCCCTGCGGGTCGGTGAGGACCATCACCGTACCGGTCTGCGCGAGCTGGTCGCGCGACTGCATCATGAAAGGCGCGCTCGCCGCAATCAACCGCTCGTTCGCGGCGCGCAGCGTTTCGAGATCATCGTGTTCCACGCGCGCCGGTGCCTCGCCGCGCGCCGGATCGACCCGCCCCAGCACGCAGCGCCGCCACGACTCGCCGATGACGTCCCGCAGCGCCCCGTTGCCGACATGATGCGCTCCGACCAGCAGATCATGCCAGGCGGTCTTCACCTGCGGATTGTTCTCCGGCCGGGATAACCCAGTCCCTCGCACGCCCGTCTCCTGATGACTCGCGGACTCGACGGCCCGCTTCCCCCCTCGCTCTCGGTTTAGCACCGGCAATGCCGGCCCGAAACCCTGTTGCGATCCGGAAGCGCGTTGTCGCAACCGTAATCCGGGTGGCAGATGCTCCGCGCTGCGGGATCACGATCATGCCCAAGCCGAAACCCGTCACCGTATGGAAACAGGTCGCCGCCACCAGCACCAGGATCAGCAGCAGCACCTCGGCGCTCGTCACACCGCAACGGCGGACGCGGCCAGGCGGGCCTCGGCGGCGGCCTGCGCCTGCACCACCGTCACCGCGATCACGTAGAACACATCCTCGGCGCTGCAGCCGCGCGACAGGTCGTTCGCCGGTTTGTCCAGCCCCTGCAGCAGCGGCCCGATCGCCACCGCGCCGCCGACGCGCTCGGCCAGCTTGTAGCCGATGTTGCCCGCCTCGAGGTTCGGGAACACCAGCACGTTCGCCCGCCCCTTCACCTGCGAATCCGGCAGCTTGCGGTTCGCGATCTCGGCGACGATCGCCGCGTCGAGCTGCACGTCGCCGTCGATCGCGAGCTCCGGTCGCATCTCGCGCACGCGCTGCGCGGCCGCCACCACCTTGTCCACGGCCGCATGCTTCGCGCTACCGCGCGTCGAGAACGACAGCATCGCCACGCGCGGCTCTTCCATCAGCAGGCTGCGCGCGCTGTCGGCCGCCGCCATCGCGATCTCGGACAGTGCCTCCGCATCCGGGTCGACCACCAGCCCGCAGTCCGAGAAGATCAGTCCGCCCTTCAGGCTGTGGAACGGTTCGCACAGCATCATCAGGAAGAAGCTCGACACGAGCTTGAACGCCTTGTTCGGGCCGATGATCTGGATCGCGGTGCGCACCACGTCGGCGGTCGTGCGCACCGCGCCCGACACCGATCCGTCGGCGTGCCCGAGGCGTACCATCAGGTTCGCGAAGCACAGCGGGTCGAGCACGTCGCGCCGAGCCTGTTCCAGTGTCACGCCCTTGTGTGCGCGCAGGCGCAGCAGCACCCGCACGAACCCCTCGGTGAGATGCGAGCGGGCCGGATCGACCAGCTCGATGCCCGCCAGATCCAGCCCCTCACGGAAGGCGCACGCCTCTATCGCGGCGCAGCTGCCGACGAGGATGATCTTCGCCGTACCCTCGCGCGTTGCACGCACCGCGGCCTGCAGCACGCGCGGGTCGTCGCCCTCGCTGAGCACGATCCGTCGGGGCTCCGCGCGAGCGGTCTCGATGATGCGGTTGATCGCTTTCATTGCATTCACCAAAAAAATGCCGGAACCGCAGGGGGTGGGAGAAGACTCGGTTCCGGCCAGGTAACGGCCCGTCCGGGTAAGCGGGACCGTGGAGGGAAATACCAAGGATGGAGCACGCCAGCGGAGCGACGCAGGTCACGCGCCCGCCGGCGTCGCCACCCACATGCCGGTCAGGCGCGGGGGCGGCAACACGCATCAACAACCTCAAATACAAACGTTTTCGATACGATTAGTTCCGTTATTCGAAACTTTATCAAACTCTAGATGCAAAACTTGGGACGGTCAACTAATATTCTTATAAACCGGTACGTGGTGTATTATTTATCGAAACTCATCTCCGCGAGGTCACCATGAAGATCACCCGCAACGCCGGCTCGGAGCCCGTCCGCATCGACGGCGACACCCCGACCATGCGGCTTTTCAGCCTGCTGGAAGTCATCGCGGCCAAGGACCAGACCTTCTCGCTGCAGAGCCTCGTCGAGGAAACGGGATTGCCCAAGCCCACGCTGCACCGCATGCTGCAGCAGCTCGAGTCCGAGGGCCTGCTGCACCGCGAAGGCGACGGCCGGCACTACAGCACAGGGGTGCGCCTGCGCCGCCTCGCGGAGAACCTGCTCCTCAACAGCACCACCCACGGCGCGCGCCATGTCGTGCTGCGGCAGTTGGTCGAAGAGGTCGGCGAGAGCTGCAACATCACGGCCTTCTCGGGCAGCGAAGTGATGTACCTCGACCGCCTCGAGTCGACCGCGCCGCTGCGCTTCTACCTGCATCCGGGTTCGCGCGTGCCGGCCCACTGCTCGGCCACCGGCAAGCTGTTCCTGGCGCAGATGACGCCCGCCCAGCGCCGGCGCCTGCTGGCCTTCGCGCCGCTGGAAAAGTTCACGCCGAACACCATCACCGAGGTGGACGCCCTCGAACGCGAGATCGAGGAGGTCAAGCGCAACGGTTATGCGCTCGACAACGAGGAATTCCTGCCCGGCCTGCTGTGCATCGGCGTACTCGTCCCGACGCAGCGCAAGCAGTCCAACATGGGCCTCGCGATTCAGGCGCCGATCATGCGGCTCACGCGCGAAAAGGCCCTGCAGTTCCTGCCGGCGCTGCAGCGCGCCGCAACGGCGCTCGCCAACATCGAAGGAAACGAACCGGGCGCACAGGAGGCCGAAGCCTGAGGCTTCCCGCGGGCGGGACGGTCAGGATCGCGCAGCGCGACGACGTCGCGCCTGCGACGCCCGTCGGCCCCACACGAGCACGTATTGGGTGCCCGACCACGCGATGGTGACGAAGGTCGCCAACGTCAGCACGGTGACCCACATCCCGCCATCCACGAAGCCCGCACCGATGGCGAGGATGCTCGCAAGCAGCAGGAATTCGAGCGCCGTATTGAGCTTCGATACCGTACTCGGCGCCATCTCCACCGTCCCGATCAGGTAGTGATACGCCAGCGCCCCGCCGACGATCACGACGTCCCGCGTCACGACGGCGGCGGCGAGCCACCACGGCAGCCGCCCGTCGAAGGCCAGCAGCAGCGTCACCGTGAGCATGGTCAGCTTGTCGGCGACCGGATCGGCGATCGCGCCGAAACGCGTGCGCAGGTTCCAGCGGCGTGCGATCACGCCGTCGGCGAGATCCGACAGCGCCGACACGATGAAGAGCGCCAGCGCGATTCCGAACTCGCCCTGCCGCAGCAGCACGGCAAGCGGCAAAATCAGCGCGACACGCAGCAGCGTGATGGTGTTGGGGACGTTGGGCATCTGGCCGGACCACCGTAGGCTCGTCGCCCACATTATGCATGGTCGGCCGGCGCTCGCACCTGAAGCCGCGGCCCGGTCCCCGGTACTAACGCACGAAGCGCCTGCTCTCGCGCACCACCTCGTCGAGCAACGCCTGCTTGTCCGCCAGCACCTGCCTGCCTTCCTCGCGCGCGACCGGGTGATCCTGCGCGTCGAACACGCTGTAGCGGAAGAACGAGCTGCGCGTGTAGGGGAATGAGATCTTGTGCTCGCCGTCGAAGATGCCCATGAAGTCGTACTCGCCCAGCACGAGGTTGTCCGCGGTGTGATCGAGCGTATCCGCGGAGCTGTAGCTGCGCGACGGCGCGGTGACGCCGAGGTATTCGAGCAGCGTCGGCGAAATCTGCAGATGCGAGGTGCGGTGCGTGACGACCTGCGGCTGCTGGCCCGGCATGCGGATCACCAGCGGCACGCGGATCTGCTCCTCGGGGAAGGTGTTGCCGTGGCCGTGGCCCCAGTGGCCCTTCTCCATGAATTCCTCGCCGTGGTCGCCGGTGAACAGGATCACGGTATTGTCCAGCTCGCCCTGCGCCCGCAGGTGATCCAGCAGACGTCCGATCTGCGCGTCGACGTGATGCGCGGCGTTGATATAGCGCGCGTGGATCGCGTCGATGTTGTCGCGCAGGTCGAGCTTCATGTAGTCGAGCTGGCGCAGGTAGTCCTGGCGTAGCGCGGTTTCCTCCGGAAAGGTGTAGGGCGCATGCGTGGACTCGAAGAACATGAAGCCGTAGAACGGTTTGTCGGCGCTGCGGCGGTCGAACTTGCCGATCAGGTCGTCGATGTTCTGCGCATCGCGCCGCCACGGCTCGCCCTTCTGCAGTTCCTGCAGGTTCGCTTCCGGCACGCCGGTGAACACCGTGTGGCGCAGCTCCGGGTAGTCGAAGCTCTGACTGGTGTGGATCGCGAGCTGGTAGTCGTGGTCGCGCAGGAAGTTCATCAGCGCGGGGGCGACGCGCTGCCGCTCGAAGCTGTACCAGTACGGCGCATACAGGCCGTAGAACATCGAGAACAGGCCCATGCGCGTGCGGTTGCCGCCGCTGTAGTGCTGCTCGTAGCGCGTACCCTGCTGCGAGAGTTTCCACAGGTTGGGCGTGATCTCCGGGCTCAGCAGATCCCAGCGGAAGGATTCACCGACCAGCATGATCAGGTTGGGCCGTTTCGCGACCTCCTTCGCGGGGAGGTCGTGGCCGGGATAATCGACGGTGCCGCCCGCGAGGCGCAGCTCCTTCACGGCCGCCTGTTCGATGCCCATGCGCTTGAACACCTTGCGCGCGCCGGTGTGCAGATGGAAGGGGATCGCCTCGGCCGCCTGCAGGTAGTCCTCCTTGCCGACGTGCTCGCTGTAGGCATACACCACCTCCTCCACCGAGAGCACCGAAAACAGCACCATCATGGCCGTGACGAGGGAGCGCGGCGACGGCGCCCAGCCATGCGTCGCGTGACGGTACAGCAGCACCAGCGCAGCGGCGCACAGGACCGGGAAGACGGACACCTGCATCGCCAGCGAGCGCGTCGTCGCCTCCGTCGCGCCCAGCGCCTCGATGCCGCCCGGCGTCGTGAGCAGGTTCCACACGAAGGCGTTGAAGTGGAACTGGTACAGCTCGTACAGCCGGTAGTCCGCAAAAATCGCCAGCAGCACGGCGCTGCCGCCGACGAAGGCCACCGCGTAAGGCACCCGCACCCGCCATCCGGGGAAGCTGCGCAGCACCCGGCCCAGCGCCGAGCTGAGGATCCACAGCGGCGCAACGTACAGGGCCGCGTAGCCCGCCGTGGCCGCAACGAGGAACATGCGGGCGCCGGCAGACGCCACTTCGGCATGCGGCCAGAAGAGCGCGATCATCGCGAAAACCGCGGCGTAGAGCAGCGCGTAGTAGCGACGCAGCACGAGCTGGGTCTGGGTGAAGGGCATGGACGGGTTCCCGGTACGTGGTTCGGACGGATTCACAATCGCAACAGGATGGAGCGGGCGCCGTCAAACACCCGTCGAACGCATGTCAAGACATCGTGAAATTCGCCCGCCCCACGCGCGGGACGCAGCCTATCCGGCCCGGCCCGCCAGCAATGTCAGCGCGTGCAGCAACACCCCGATCGCACCGCCCACCAGCGTGCCGTTCAGGCGGATGAACTGCAGGTCGCGGCCCACGCTCAGTTCCAGCTCGCGCACCAGGTCCTCGTCCTTCCAGCCGCGGATGGTCGACGCGATGTGGTCCGCCAGCCCGTCGCGGAAATCGTCCGCGAGCGCGACCACGGCCGACTGCAGGTGGTCGTCGAGCGAATCGTGCAGCGCCGGATTGGTCGCGAGCGTCGCCCCGAAGGCCATCGCGGCGCCACGCAGCCGGGCCGCGAGGTGCGAGTCGGCGCGCTGCAGGTCGCTGCGCAGCCACGTCTTCATGTCGTCCCACAAGCCGTTCAGGTACGCGGCCATCGCCGGGTGCGCGAGCATGTCGCGCTTGGCGGCCTCGATGCGCGCCGCCAGGTCCACGTCCGTCTTCAGGCGCTCGATGAACTCCGCGACCGATTCGTCGAACGCCTGCCGGCGCGGATGCTGCGGATCGTCGCCGATGTCATGCAGCCAGCCGTTGATGCCGCGCACGATGCTCCCCGCGATGCGGCGCGAGAATTCCTCGGTGTCGGTCACGAGGCCCACCGCCCGCAGCACCTTCGGATATTCCTTGCCCGCCACCTCGACGATCATCGCCGCGAACGCCGCCTGCACGTCCGGGTCGTCCAGCCAGCGCGCCAGACGCGCGAGCGCGGCGTCCAGCACCTCCTGATGGCGGTCGTCGGCCGTCAGCGCGTCGAGGATCTTCCCCGACATCGCCGACAGGTCGAGGTCCTTCAGCCGCCCGCGGATCGAAGCGGCGAGAAAGCGCCGCACGCGCGCATCGTCGATGAAGTCCAGCCAGCCCGCGAGCGCCGACGCGAGCTTGCCGGCCATCAGCGCTGCGTTGTCCGGCTGCTGCAGCCACAGCGCGAGGCGGCCGGCCGGATCGAAGGCGCGCAGCTTGCGCACGATGGTGTCGGTGGCGAGGAACTTGTCGCGGATGAAGGCCGCCAGGTTGCCGGCGATGCGGTCCTTGTTCGCCGGGATGATCGCCGTGTGCGGGATCGGCAGGCCGAGCGGATGGCGGAACAGCGCAACGACCGCGAACCAGTCGGCGAGCGCGCCGATCATCGCCGCCTCGGCGAAGGCCGCGACCCAGCCCCAGACTCCCGCACCGTGCTGCAGTCGCGCCAGCACGAACAGGAGCGTCACCGTGGCGAGCAGCGCGAGCGCCACACGCTTCATCTTCGCCAGCTCGCGGGCCTTGACCGCAGCCGCCGACCCGTTCATTCAGCCGCCTCCGGCCCGATCCCGGAACAGACTTTCACAGTCGTGGAAAGCACACCTGCCATACTCCCGCGCTCCATGCCGCCGCACCATGCATTCAGCTTACACGCGCAGGCGCCGCACGGGACAGCGACGCCGTGTCGGCGCTCCGGAACGGATCACGCAGGCCGCCCTTCCTTACGTCGCGCGCCGGACGCCATTCGTCGGCGGTGAAGTTGTAACAGGAGTCCCTTCGCGCTACATAGCGAAGGCCGCAGACCGCGATCGACATGCTTATCGGGTCAGCGTCGCCGACAACTGAGGGCCTACCCCGCGGCCGCCGAACCTCTGAAACATTCGCTTGCATTCTCGCCTTTTCCCCCTCCGAATGAGGATTACACTACCACTTGCAATTACGCGGGAATTTTTACCACGTAAGTATGTTCCCAGGACCGGGCCAGACGGATCACCCAGGGCTCGGGGAACGAACAGACGGCACGAACGGTAAGCATTTCCCGCAACGACGGAGCATCGTCCCGAATTTCCCTTAGAAGCCTGTTAGGAGACTGCACATGGCAACGATCACCACCACCCTGACCCATGACCAGGTTGAAGACCTGGTCGGCGACATCAGCTCCACCACCGTCCTGTCGTCCTCGACGACCGCAATCACCCTCGGCCTGACCTATGAGGGCGACGACCTGCCGCATGCCAGCACTCTCGTGATCACCGGCACCTTCCCGACCAGCGATCTCACCAGCGGCACCATCACCAGCCTCGACTTCCGCGATGCGGGCAATGCTTCGCTGCTTCTGGTCGGCGAGCTGGCGATCACGACGACCGATCTGAACGCAATGATTGCCGACACCGAACTCTTCGAGGACTTCGTGGACCACATGGTCCCCGGCCTTGAGTTCGAAGATCACGGCGGCCACAAGGACGATGACACCTTCAACGGCACCGGTGGCGACGACACCATCCACTACGACGATTCGTCGAAGAAGGTGACGGTCAACCTCACGAGCGGCACGTCCCGCGGCCAGGGCAATGACACGCTCGTCAGCATCGAGAACGTCGTCGGCTCACGCGGCAGCGACAATATCACCGGCAGTGACGTCAACAACGAACTCGACGGCAACGACGGCAACGACAAGGTCTTTGGCCTGGCCGGCGACGACGACATCCTCGGTGGCAAGGGCAACGACCAGCTCGACGGCGGTACCGGTGACGACGTCATCGAGGGCGAAGACGGCAACGACAAGCTGTTCGGCCGCGAAGGCTTCGACGACCTGATCGGCGGCAAGGGTAACGACCACCTCGACGGCGGCGCCGATGACGACTTCCTCGACGGCGGCGACGGCAACGACAAGCTCACCGGCGGCGACGGCAACGACGAGATCCTGGGCGGCAACGGCAACGACAACATCATTGCCGGGGCAGGCCTCAACGAAGTCTTTGGCGACGGCGGCAACGACAAGATCACGGCCGGTGACGACGCCGACATCATCGACGGCGGCGCGGGCAACGACACGATCATGTCCGGTGGCGGCGACGACGAAATCCTCGGCGGCTCCGGCAAGGACAACATCAAGGCCGGCGCGGGCAACGATCTGATCGACGGCGGCGCCGATGCCGACAACATGGCTGGCGGCGCGGGTGACGACACCTACGTGGTCGACAATGCCAAGGACAAGATCGTCGAGAAGGCCGGTGAAGGCTCCGACACGGTCGAGTCCTCGTCCGATTTCACCCTCGCCAAGCTGGTCAACGTCGAGAACATCACGCTCACGGGCTCGGCCGACAGCGACGCGACGGGCAACGCCGGCGCCAACGTGCTGAACGGTAACGAGGGCGCCAACGTCCTCACCGGCGGCGCGGGTGCCGACATCTTCGTGTTCGACAATTTCGGCGGTGTGGATACCATCACCGACTTCGTCCACGGCACCGACACCATCGCGTTCGACAACAGCGTGTTCACCGCCCTGACGACCGATGGCGACCTCGCGGCCGGCAACTTCGTCAGCGGAGCCGGTGCCGTTGCCCTCGACGCCGACGACTTCCTCGTCTTCGACAGCACCAGCGGCGCGCTGTACTACGATGCGGACGGCAACGCCGCCGGCGCAGCGGTGCTCATCGCCAACGTCAACGTCGGCTCGGGCCTCGCAAGCGACGACATCACCGTCATCTAACTCGCGACCGGCTCACCCCGGGGCAAGCCCTCCCGCCGCATCCGGCGGGGCGCTTGCCCCGTTTCCGTTCACGCCGGCACCGTCGTCCTCAGGCTCCGCGTCCCTCGGTCGTAGTCTCCGCCGCTGCCGCACCGCGGCGCAGCGACAGCACGATCGCACCGCCGATGATCGCCGCCACGACGGCCAGCGACACCGCTGCCGGAATCTTGATCACGTCGATGAGCAGCATCTTCGTGCCGATGAAAACCAGCACCAACGCCAGACCGTACTTCAGCAGCGAGAAGCGGTCGGCCATGCCCGCCAGCAGGAAGTACATCGCCCGCAGGCCCAGGATCGCGAACACGTTCGACGTCAGCACGATGAAGGGGTCGGTCGTGATCGCGAAGATCGCGGGGATCGAGTCGACCGCGAAGATCACGTCGGAGACCTCCACCAGCAACAGCGCGAGGAACAGCGGCGTCGCGTAGCGCACCAGGCGCCCGCCTTCGTCGCGCATGACGAAGAAGCGCTCGCCCTCGAGATGGTCGGTGATGCGCATGTGCCCGCGCAGCCAGCGGATCAGGGGATTGTTCGCGAGGTCCGGCTGCGCCTCGGCGAACCACCACATCTTCACGCCGGTAACGAGCAGGAAGGCGCCGAACACATACAGGATCCAGTGGAACTGCGCGATCAGCCACACGCCGGCGAAGATCATCACCGTCCGCAGCACGATCGCGCCGATCACGCCGAAGGCCAGCACGCGCTTCTGCAGTTCCAGCGGCACGGCGAAGAAGCCGAACAGCATCAGCCACACGAACACGTTGTCGACGGCGAGCGATTTCTCGATCAGATAGCCGGTCAGGAACTCCAGCGTCTTCTGGTTCGCCACCTCGCGCCCGAGCGAACCGTCGAGATAGCCCCACAGGCCGGCCGCAAACGCGAGTGAAACGGCCACCCAGACTGCCGACCACGTCCCTGCCTCGCGAAAACCCACCCGATGCTGCCGGCCGCCGCCGACGACGAACAGGTCCACCGCGAGCATCGCCAGCACGATGCCGAAGAAGCCCGCCCACATCCACCATGTACCAATCGTTTCCATGAGGTTCCCTCCTAGTCGGATCCACCAGTCCGTCCTGCCGCGCCGCAGGCGCACAAAACAGAACGGCCCTTTGTCCTGCGAGGACGAAGGGCCGTGGATCTGACAAGGGGACCTCCGCCATCGCGGCAAAGGTCTTGCTCGCAGCCGTCAGGAAACGACTGCCCGGGCGCCGGGCAACCCCTGCACGGGGACTGCCGAATTGACGACGCCGCGGCGGAGAGCTACTCCCCCTTGGGACGTAGGAAAAATAGAACGCCCGGCGCCGTCAGTCAAGGGCTACCGGCTTCGCCTCGCCGACGGGCAGCACCAGCTCGACGGCGAGACCCGGACCGGCATTGCGCGCCGACACGTGCCCGCCGTGGGCTTCGACGATGCCCCTGACCAACGCCAGCCCGACGCCGGCCCCGTCGGCCGCGCTGCGACTCTCGTCGAGGCGGAAGAAGCGCTCGAACAGCCGCGGCAGCGCGGCGTCGGGGGCGCCCGCGCCATGGTCGCGCACGCTCAGCACGACACCGCCGTCACCCGCCGCAAGATCCAGCACGATCGTCCCCGCGCCGTGCCCGAGCGCATTCTCGATCAGGTTCTGCAGCACCTGGAACAGCAGGTCGGGGTCGCCGCGCACGGTCGCCGGCGCCAGCGTGCCGACGAGCGCCCTGCCCTCGGCCGCGGCGAGCGGTTCATAGAGCTCGATGGCGTCGGCCGCGAGGGCGGCGAGATCCACCGGCTGCCATTTCGGCCCGAGCGCGCCCGCTTCGATGCGCGCCAGGCTGAGCAGCGCCGCGAAGGTGCGCAGCAATGCGTCCGTCTGCGCCCCCAGGCCCTCGAGCCGTTCGCGCAGGATCCGGTCCGCGGCGGCGGCTTCGCGCGCCTCGTCGATCGCCCGTCGCAATGCGATCAGGGGCCGGCGCATGTCGTGAGCGATGGCGCTGGAGACGTGCCGCGACGCGTCGACGAGCCGCTCGATCTCGTCGAAGGCGCGGTTGAAGCGCCGCGCCAGCGCGTCCAGTTCGTCGTTGCGCGCACTGAGGCTCAGGCGCTGCGCGAGGTGGCCTTCCTGGATGCGGGCCGCCTCGCGCGCCAGCGTCTCAAGCCGGCGGTGCAGATGCTGCATGAAGAACCAGCCGATCGCAGCCGCCACCACGATGATCAGCACCGCGGAACCCCACAGCCGGGTGGTCATGTGCTCCTGGTAGGACTCCAGCGGCGAATGGCGCCCGACCAGCAGGCGGTCGCCGCCGAACAGCACGAACACCTGCCCTTCCAGCGTGCTGCCGTCGGCCGCGCCGACGTGGAACCACGCCTCGTCGGCCACCGGCACGCCGTCGGGCCAGCCGGCCAGGTTGCCGACCACGACCCGCCCGTCGCGGTCGGTCAGCAGATACACGGCGTCGCGGTCCGCCGCGGCATCGACGCGGCGCTGCAGGGCGTCGCGCAGTCCGGCCAGGCCGCGCTCGTGGAAGTGCTCGTCCAGGCCGTTGATCTCGAGCGCGATCGCCGCGCGCACCTCGTTGCGGATATGCCCTTCGGCCTCGCGGAAGAGCGGGTAGAACAGCGCCCCGACGATCAGCGCGATCGCAGTCGGCAGGGCGATGGCGAAGCGGTGAAACGGGCTGCCGAACCAGGCGCGCAGTCCGCCCGGCCGCGCCTCACGCGACATCGGCACTCAGGCGGTAGCCGGCGCCACGCACCGTATGGATCAGGGGCGGCAGCCCCGGCAGGTCGATTTTCGCGCGCAGGTTGGAGATATGCACGTCGATGACGTTGGTCTGGGGGTCGAAATGGTAGTTCCACACCGCTTCGAGCAGCATCGCGCGCGTCACGACCTGCTCCGAGTGGCGCAGCAGGAATTCCAGCAGCTGGAACTCCTTCGGCTTGAGGTCGATCTTCCGTCCGCCGCGTGCGACGCTGCGGCGCAGGAGATCCATCTCCAGGTCGGCGACGGCGAGCCGCGTGTTCGGCGCCCCTTCGCGGGACGCCGCCCCCCTGCGCGCCAGCGCTTCCAGGCGCGCGACGAGCTCGATCAGCGAGAACGGTTTCACGAGGTAGTCGTCGCCGCCCGCGCGCAGGCCGGCGACCCGGTCATCGACTTCGCCCAGCGCGCTGAGGATCACGACCGGCGTCGCGACGTTCGACGCGCGCAGCGTGCGCAGCACCGTGAGGCCGTCCACACGCGGCAGCATGCGGTCGAGCACGAGCACGTCGTAGCTTTCGGTGGTGGCGAGAAACAGCCCGTCGCGCCCGTCGGCAGCGACGTCCACGATGTGCCCCGCTTCCCGCAGCCCCTTGCGGATGTAAGCGGCCTGCTGCGGATCGTCTTCGACCAGGAGTATCTTCATTTGCTTCTGCGCGGTCCGGCGTCATGGATCAGGCGGACGACCACGCCACCGTCCGGGGTGATCGCACTCGCGCGCAGTTTATTCCGGTCGGCGCGCAACAGGCTATCGATCGCGCACTCGCCCGCAGGAAAAACCATCCGGTCGCGACCGGGAACGAGGTGCTTGTCGCGCAGCACGAGCACCGAGGGAACCTCGTCGGAGGCGACGCTGCATTTGCCCGCCAGCCGGATCACATAGGGCTCGTCGACACCCAGCCAGATCACCCCGGCATGGGGCTCGAGCGTGTGCCAGCCATACACGCGAAATACGCGCACCGCCCGCTGCGGGCCGGTGCCGCTTGCCGCGAGCTCGGTCGAACCGGGGGCCGGCTCGCCCGCGGCCGGCTCCCATCCGGCCGCAGGGGCACTCGCCCGGAGCACGAGCGCCGCCAGCAGGGCAAGCTTCGACCGGATGGCCGCAAGGCGCCACGGCCTGGTCGCGAAGCGGGACGGAGCCATGCGCATGCGGCCCGGCGCGACCGGACGGACACCCCCACGGGTCCGCACCGGTCACGCCCGCGACAATCAGTTGGCTGCCGGGGCGGTCGTCTTGGCTGCGGCCTTCTTCGCAGCGGTCTTCTTGTGGGTCGCCTTCTTGTGCTTGACCACCTTCTTCGCCGGAGCGGCGGCCGCGGTCTGGTCGGCGGGGGCGGCAGCGTCGGCGGGAGCGGCAGCGGAAGCGGACAGCGCGAAGGCGGCGGCGCTCGCGGCGATCAGGGTCTTGATGTACTTCGGGTTCATGGTGACTCTCCTGTACGGTTAGTGACGACGGTTGCGTCGTGAGGAGAGTCTGTGCCTGCGAGGATTAAGCGCCATCTCCCGCAGGATTAAGGAAAAATCATGATCCGGACGGCGGCATTCACTGCCGCCGGACCATCTCCCGGATGATCGCCGAAAACTGCTCGGCGGTTTCGTGACGCACGAAGGACGGGCCGAGAAGCGGCGGCAGCCAGAAATCCGGCTGCACTTCGGCGTGATAGCGCAGCAGCGTGCCGCCCGCTTCCGCCTCGAGCCGCATCAGGCTCTCCATGCGTTTCACGTTGCCCCCTACACCCTGCGCGCGGATTTCTTTCGGCGGGGAGAAGCGGATTTCGCGCACCGATTCGAAATTCGTCCAGAACACGCCGTAGCGCGCGGTCCCGGTCTGGTGCACGCGCACGAAGGAATCGCCACGCTCGGTCACCCGGCTCGTCCGCAGGTTCGGCACGAAACTCGCCATGTGATCGAAGTCGGTCAGGACTTCCCACGCCAGCGCCGGGCTGACCGGCGCGTGGGCGAGCATGTCGACGGTGAAGCCGCCCGCGTTGCGCTCGACACGCACGTCCTTGTCCGCGACCGCCGCCGCGTCATCGATCGCCGGCGCACTCGGCACCCAGGACAAGGCCAGCATGAGCATCAGCCAGCGACAGAAGAGTCGGTACATGGAGCGGAACATGGCGGACATCCGGTCGGAAGTTGGGCGGCCCATGACGACTGGCAGGAGGGAACACCGGCAAGCGTAGCGCAGTGCTCCGGTGTATAGCAGTGCGATCGCTTAGAATATCCAAAAAGCGCCCGCCGCCCCCATTCGCGACCATGAGACTGCTGCTGATCGAAGACGACCCGATGATCGGTGCCGGCGTGCAGCAGGCGCTGCGCCAGGACGGCTATGCCGTCGACTGGGTGCGCGACGGCATAGCCGGCGAACTCGCGGCGCGCGACAACCCCTACGATCTGCTGCTGCTCGACATCGGCCTGCCGCGCCGTGACGGCATCGAACTGCTGCAGCGCCTGCGCACGGCCGGCCACGCGATGCCGGTGCTCGTGCTGACGGCCCGCGACGCCGTCGCCGACCGCATCCGCGGGCTGGATGCCGGCGCGGACGACTACCTCGTCAAACCCTTCGACCTCGACGAACTCTCGGCGCGCGTGCGGGCGCTGCTGCGCCGCCAGCGCGGCCAGGCCAGTCCCCTCCTGACGCTGGGCGCGCTGCAGGTCGACCCTGCGAGCCACGCGGTGACGCTCGCGGGCGAGCCGGTGCGGCTCTCGGCGCGCGAATTCGCGCTGCTGTCGGCCCTGCTGGAACACCCCGGCCGACCGCTGTCGCGCAGCCAGATCGAGGAGCGCATCTACGGCTGGGACGAAGAGGTCGATAGCAATGCGGTGGAGGTGCATATCCACTCGCTGCGCCGCAAGCTCGGCGCCGACTGGATCCGCAACTTGCGCGGCGTCGGCTATTACGTGCCGGAACGGCCATGAACTCGCTGCGCCGCACGCTGCTGTTCTCGCTCCTCGGCGCCCTGGTACTGGTGTTCGCGATCGGCGGCATCGCGACCTACCGCATGGCGCACAACGAAATCGACGCGCTGATGGACTACAACCTGCGCCAGTTCGCGCTCTCGCTACGCGACCGGCGCCTGTCGGGTCCGAACGTCGGCCCCCTCGCGCCGCCCGAGGAGTCGCTGGATCTGGTGATCCAGATCTGGGACGACACCGGCGTGCGCCTCTACCTCTCGCACCCGCACACCGCCCTGCCCGCCCGCGCGCAGCTTGGCTACACCACGGTCACGACCTCCGAGGGCGACTGGCGCGTGTATTCCATTCCGCTGCTCGACCACGTGATCCAGATCGCCCAGCCGATGGCCGTGCGCAGCCGCCTCGCCGCCCATGCGGCGCTGCGCACGCTGATCCCGCTGGTGGCGCTGATGCCGCTGCTGGGCGCGCTGATCTGGTATCTGGTCGGCCGCGGCCTGCGCCCGCTGGAACGGCTCGCGCAGGAGGTGGGCACGCGTCGCGCCGATTCGCTCGACGCCCTGCCGCTGAAGGGCATCC
The DNA here is from genome assembly GCF_900156155.1 of Aromatoleum tolulyticum. Classification (GTDB taxonomy): domain Bacteria; phylum Pseudomonadota; class Gammaproteobacteria; order Burkholderiales; family Rhodocyclaceae; genus Aromatoleum; species Aromatoleum tolulyticum. Next base: position 104,709 of record NZ_FTMD01000014.1, on the reverse strand, counting down.
CCGACGAGGCGCAGCCGCTGGTGCGGGCCCTGAACGAGCTGCTCGAACAGCTGCGGCAGGCGATCAGCGTGCAGCGCGCCTTCGTCGCCGACGCCGCACACGAGCTGCGCACGCCGCTGGCGGCGCTGCAGATCCAGCTGCAGCTGTGCGAACGGGCCCGCGATGAAACGGCACGCGCCGCGGCGCTCGGGGAGTTGCGCACGGGGCTGGCGCGCGCGGCGCATCTGGTGCAGCAGCTGCTGACGCTGGCCCGCCAGGAGCCCGGCGAGGGCGCGGCAGAGCAGCACGAACGCGTCGTGCTCGCCGACATCGCGCGCAAGTCGCTCGCCGACTACACCGCCCAGGCGCACGAGCGTGGCATCGATCTCGGCGCCGACCTGCTCGACGACGCCCTCGCAACGCGGGGCGATCCCGCTGCGCTGCGTACGCTGGCAGGCAACCTGATCGACAACGCGATCCGTTACACACCCCGCGGCGGCCGTGTGGACGTGTCGGTCGGCAAGGGCGAAGGCCGCTGCTGGCTGCGCGTCGACGACAGCGGACCGGGCATCCCGCCCGAGGAGCGCGACCGCGTGCTGAACCGTTTCTACCGCCCGGCCGGCCAGCAGGAATCGGGCAGCGGCCTCGGGCTGGCGATCGTCGACAGCATCGCCCGACGCCATGACGCACGCATCGTCCTGAACGCCTCTCCGCTTGGCGGCCTGCGCATCGCAGTGGGATTCCCGCCCGCATGATGCGCCGCAATTAGGGCATTTCCTTAAGTTTGACTTAAGTCAAAGGCCTGTAGAGTGCCAACATCGTCCTGCTCCGTGCATGCGGGATGGGAGGAATCGGATAATGACATTTCAGGCGCTCAAATTTCCCGTCATTGCCGCGGCGATCGCCGCGACGCTCTGGGGCGGCTATGACATCGGCCGCTCCGTCGACCAGTCCCCCGCTGCGACCACCCCCACGGTCGTGCGCAAGGCAGGCCAGCCATACGCGGCGGCGTCGCTGCCGGACTTCGGCAGCATCGTCGAATCCTACGGTCCGGCGGTCGTGAACATCAGCGTCGAGGGCACCGTGAAGACCGCCGCGCGCGGGCGCACGCCCCTCGGCCAGCTCGACCCGGACGACCCGTTTTCGGAGTTCTTCCGCCGCTTCGCCCCGCGCGGCCAGGGTAAGCCGGGCGAGCAGATCACGCATGGCCAGGGCTCGGGCTTCATCGTCAGCACGGACGGCATCGTGCTCACCAACGCACACGTCGTCGCCAACGCCGACAATGTCACGGTGAAACTCACCGACAAGCGCGAATTCACCGCCAAGGTCATCGGCATCGACAAGCCGACCGACATCGCGGTGCTGCGCATCGACGCGCAGGACCTGCCGACCGTGCCGCTCGGCGACCCCGGGGACATCCGCGTCGGCGATTGGGTGCTCGCCATCGGCTCGCCCTTCGGCTTCGAGAACAGCGTCACCGCGGGCATCGTCTCGGCGAAGTCGCGTTCGCTGCCCGACGAAGGCTACGTGCCCTTCATCCAGACCGACGTCGCGATCAACCCCGGCAATTCGGGCGGGCCGCTGCTCAACCTGAAGGGGGAGGTCGTCGGCATCAATTCGCAGATCTACAGCCAGTCCGGCGGCTATCAGGGACTGTCCTTCGCGATCCCGATCAGCGTCGCTGCACATGTGAAGGAGCAGCTGCTCGCACAGGGCAAGGTCACGCGCGGGCGCCTCGGCATCGCGATCCAGGATCTGAACCAGGGCCTGGCCGATTCGTTCGGGCTGACCGTCGCGCGCGGTGCGCTGGTGAGCCATGTCGAGCCGGGGAGCCCGGCCGCGACGGCCGGGATCGAGCCGGGTGACGTGGTGCTGAAATTCAACGGCGAGGCGATCGCATCGTCGGCCGAACTGCCGCCGCGCGTCGCCGTCATCCCCCCGGGCAAGCCGGCGAAACTGGAGATCTGGCGCAAGCGCAAGGCGCAGGAGATCACCGTCACCGTCGGCGAACAGCAGCCCGAGAAGGTGGCGGCCGCGGAAACCCCACCCGACGATGGCGGCCGCCTCGGCGTGTCGGTGCGCCCGCTGACGGCGGACGAACAGAAGGAGGCGGAAACGCGGGGCGGACTTCTGGTGCTAGACTCGTATGGTCCGGCGGCCCGTGCCGGCATCGAGGAAGGCGACGTGATCCTCGCGGTGAACGGCAAGCACGTGAATCGCGTGGATGAGCTGCGCAAGCAGCTCACCGACGCCGGCAAGCACGTCGCGCTGCTGATCCAGCGCGGCGACGCGCGCATCTTCGTGCCGATCGAACTGGGCTGAACCGCCACGATTGCCGACTGTCGCCCTGCGTCAGTGCCCCGGGGGACGACAGGTTGTTAGCCTCAGGGGCACCGCATGGACGGCCGGGCAGGCGTCGCCCCCCCTGACACCTGCCCGGCCGAGTCCTGCAGCACTCGAGCGGACGGTGCGGACTGGCGCCGGCACGGCGAACCACCTTGCTCCCCCTACCCTGCTCCCACCGATCTCGCATGTTCCTCGCCCGCATCGAAGCCCTGCTCTACCGCATCCTGCGTTTCGCCGAGGCCGGACATCGCCTGCTGCTCGCCTGCGTCGCGCTTTCCTTACTCGGCACGCTGACGGCAGCCTGGCCGGTGACCGCGGTGGTCGTGCCGGCAACGCTGATGGCTGCGGGGCGCTGGCGCGCGATCACCGGGGTGTCGGCGCTGGGCAGCGCGATCGGCGCGACCGTGCTGATGCTGGTGTTTCACCACCTCGGCTGGACGCAGCTCTACGAACGCTTCCCGGAGCTTGCGACCGATTCGTCCTGGGCGCAGGTCGTCGACTGGGGACAACGCTACGGCACCGCCGCGCTGTTCCTGATCGCCGCATCGCCGCTGCCGCAGACGCCCGCGCTGATGTTCTTCGGCGCGATGCGCCCGGATTACGCCGGCGTATTCGCCGCGATGCTCGCCGGCAAACTGCTGAAGTACGGCGCCTTCGCGTGGGTTTCCAGCCACTTCCCCGAACGCGTCGGCAAGTCGCTCGGCGCCCTGCTGCGGCGCGGCCGCAAACAGGGCACGGACGACGGCGACGTATAGCGCGCCTCAGGGCTTCACGCCCGCCTGCGGATCGTCGATTTCCTCCCAGCCGGTGATCATCGCCTCGAGATGGCTGCTCCAGGTGTGGCCGGTGGTGATCACATACACATGCACGACGAGGAAGGCGAGCATCAGGAAGGCGCCGACCGTGTGCACAAGCGCGACGACACCCAGATCCAGCCCGAAGCCGGCGGCGTTGATCTCGTTGTAATACAGATACGCGAGCCCGCTCAGCCAGATCAGCGGATTGATCAGCAGCTTCACGCCGAGATAGGCGAGACGCTGCAGCGGGTTGTGCTTGCGCAGCTGCGTCTGGCGGAACGGGTGCGGCGCGTGCGTGAAGATGCCGCTCAGGTAGTAGCGCAGCATCGCGACGAGGTTCTCGGTCGTCGGGATGTACTGCCGCCATTCGCCGGTCGTGAAGTGCCAGAAGATCGCGAACACCCATAGCGCGATCAGCGCCCACGCCGCGCTGGTGTGCAGTTCACTGGCGTCGCCGTAGCCCAGCAGCGTGTAGGTGCCGTGGATCTCGAAGCCGGTGACCATCATCAGGATGATCAGCAGCGCCTGCGACCAGTGCCAGAAGCGTTCGAAGCGCTTGAAGATGTAGATGCGTTCCATGGTGATCTCTCCCTGGCTGGGTTCAGCCGTTGCGCCGCACGATGCGCAGCCCGCCATGCACCAGCGCACCCAGCAGCGCGCCGCCTGCCATCAGCCAGCCGAACAGGTCGATGAGGGGGTTGGCGTCACGACCCGGGATGTACACGCCCCCGATCGCCTCGAGGCGCCCGCCCTGCATGTGGCATTCGCCGCAACGCACAGCGTTTTCCTTCGGCGCGACCATGTGCGTGATCGGCCATGACATCTCGGTGCGGACGAAGTCCACCTGGCCCGAGAACGCCGCGCCCGACACCTGCATGCCGGTCTTGATGGCCTTCTCCCAACCGAAGTTCTTCCAGTAGGCGGTGTCGTCGTTGCCCGCGGTGTGCGGCGTCACCAGCGTGCGGTTCACCGGATCGTAGGGCTGCACGCCGACGAACACCTTCATCGGCCAGATCAGGGACTTTCCGTCCGTCGCGCTGCCGCCGAGGCGGTTGATGCGCGTCACGCCCTCGTGGTTGTCGACCGTGTCGCCGAGCAGCGTGTAGCTGACCTCGCCGTTGAACCAGCGGTATTCGGGCACGACGTTCTCGCCGAGCACGAAGTCGCCCTTCTTCGAGTCGTAGATCACCCGCCCCGCCTCGTCCTTCTTCAGCATCGGCTTGCCGTCGGGCCCCATCTGCCCGGCGGTCGACCAGTCCCAGCTCATCTTGGTCGCGACCCCGCCGCGCGCGATCTGCGGGATGTGACAGGTCTGGCACGCGACGACGTCGGTATGGTCGTTGAGCTTCGCCGCATGCCCGCCTCCCTTGTGCGGCGCCTGGCCGTGGCACGCGGGACAGGTCGCCGGCAGCGAATCGTCCTCACGGCCGGGGATGTGCGCACCTTCGGTGTCGCGCGCGACCGGCGTGTAGCGGCTGCCCGGAACCTCGTGGCTGGAGGTGCGGTGGCAGGTGCCGCAGGTGAAGTCGAGGCCGGTGGCGTCCATGTGCACGTCCAGTTCCTTGTCCGGCGCGGCGAGCGACGAATCCATGTCGCCATGCTTGACGCCGTCGCCGCCGCCGCCGAAGAAGTGGCACGCGCCGCAGGTGTCGCGGCTGGTCCGGCCGACCTTTTGCGCCACCTTCGTCAGATCCACCGCCTTCGCGAACTTGCCCGATCCCGGCGGGATCTCGGTGTCCTCGTAGGGCGGATGGCCGGCGAGGCCCGGCAGCTTGCGGTAGCTGCCGGTGGTGTCGTGGCACACCAGGCAGTCGACGTTCTCCTCGGCGGTGAAGTCGAAGTTCGCGTCCTTCCAGCCGTAGCCGACGTGGCAGCTGGTGCAGAACGGGTAGTTCGACGGCACCGAGATGCAGAAGTTGTTGATGACGTTCTTCTTGCCGAGCTTCTGGTCGGTGGCGGGATTGAGGAATTCCCAACTCCAGTGCTTGGTCCGGTGCACCTGCTGCGCGGCTTCGGTGTGGCAGATCAGGCAGGCCTTGGTGACCTCGGGCCCCGAGACGAAGCGCTGCTGCAGCTCCTTGAACTTGCCGTGGTCGGCGGTGCTGGCCTTCGTCGCAGCGAGCGCCGCGCTCCCCGCGAGGGCACCGCCAGCGAGCGCGGCGGCGAGCACCAGGCCCCGCCACGGCGGGACGCGACGGATGGATCGTTTCGTTGTCATGATTGCTCCCCGCGGCTCAGTTCTTCTCGACGATCGTGTAACTGCCGTCGCGCGCCCACTTGATGTCGGCGTTGAGGAAGAAGGTCTTCAGCGCCGGCTTGTACAGCTGCACCATGTCGTGCGCCTCGCCGCTGCGCCCGCCGGCGCCGCAGAAGAACACGATGGGCTTGTCCGCCGGCAGCTCGTCGATGCGCTTCTCGAGCGTATTGACCGGGACGTTGACCGCGCCCTTGAACGTGCCCGCCGCGAACTCGTTCGGTTCGCGCACGTCGATCAGGTGGATCGTGGCGGGCGCGTCCCTGTAGATCTGCTCGAAGGACGCGACGGTGATCGTTCCGCTCTCCTTGCCGGCCTGGATGGCCGGCTTCGCAGCGCCGCCTGCCGCGGTCGGCCCGGCGCCGTACAGGCGCTCCCATTCCGGGTAGCCTTCGGGCACCACCTTCACCTGCGTGTAGCCCAGCTTCACCGCTTTCGCGGCCGAATCCGAACTCAGCTTGCAGCTCAGGCCTTCGCAGTAGAAGTACAGCGGGCTCGCCTTGTCAGCCGGCAGGCGGTCGACGAGCTTGTCGAACTGCGAGTCGGGCAGGCTGATCGCGCCGGGGATGTGGCCCTTGTCGTACTTGCGCTCCTTCGGCCGCGAGTCGACCAGCGTCAGCGGTGCGCCTTCGTCCATCAGCTTCTTCAGCTGGGGCACCGAGATCGCCGCCATGTGGCCGGCCTTGACCCAGTCCGGGAAGCCCGCCGCATACACGCGGATGTTCGTGTAGCCGAGCTTCTCGGCGCGGAAGGCCGAGTTGTGGCTCAGCATGCATTCCAGCCCGTCGCAATATAAGATCAGCAGCGTGGCCTTGTCCTGCGGCAGCTTGTCGACGAGCTTGTCGAACTGGCTGTCGGGGATGCTGAGCGCGGTCGGGATGTGGCCCGGATCATATTTGCGCGCGGTCGGACGCGAGTCGATGATCTGCACGCCTTCCGGCTTGGGCAGCACGGCATGGCGGGCGACGAACTCGGCATCGACGATCCGGCCGTACCAGCCGGCCTTCGCCTCGACGGCGGCCGGCGCATCGGCGGCGATCGCAGCGCCGCTCGGGATCGGGATCGGGGCGGCGCCCAGCGCCGCAAACAGGGCCGCGAGGGCCAAGGTGCGTTGGAGTTTCATGATGGCTCCCTGAACGATGGCGGGCGCCTGCCGCGGCGACCGCGGGCGGGCGTCCGAAGATGCTTCCAAGCGGGTGATCAGCTGCAGCTGGCCGGCGCGTCGCCGTCCTTCGCGCCCTTGATGACGAAGGCCTTGACGTCCTCGAGCAGCTCGGCGTCGGGCACGTCGGCGAACTTCTCGGCCGCCTTGTTCTGCGCGCGGATGCTGGCGCGGTAGTCCTTGCCGACGTACTTCTTCAGCGAGTCCTTGCCGGCGGCGTGCTTGTCGGCCTTGAGGTAGCTCTCCCACTGCGCCATCGTCATCGTGCTGGGGGCGATGGAGCCCCCCGTCTGGGCGGCGTGGCAGGCCGTGCACACGCTGCGGTAGTAGATGCGGCCGCGCTTCCAGTCGGCGTCGTAGGCGGCGGCGCCGAAACTCGCGCCGATGAGGCCTGCCGCGAGGGCCGTGAGCAACAGTTGACGGGTTTTCATGACATGACACTCCGGTTTGCGGAAACTGTCTTCGCCTGCCCGTCGGCCCGCTTCCAGGTCGCAGCCCGGAGAAACCCAAGGGCATACGAAATCTGGAACCATTCTATCAGCATTAAATTCGCATTTACTGATGTTCTTATGTACTTGTGATGCAGGTCACTGCCCCGCGCGTTTTTCCGGCGCGGGCACTGCAAGGGGTGTAAACTTTGGGTTTCGCGTGTGCCGCAACGTGCCTGGCCAAGCCGGCATCCCGGCGCCGCACGGCCCGATTCAACCTCGGCACCGGCCGTTTCCTGCTCTGCCCATCCATGCGTATCGAACAACTCCGCCAGCGACTGCGCGACCTCGGCGCCAAGCCCTGCCACGAACAGGCGATCCTGCGCGCGTGGGCCCAGGCGCGACCGCTCGACAGCGGCCGCAAGCGCGCCGACGGCTTCCTCTCGCCACGCATCCTCGGCGCCCTGCCGACGCTGGGCGACGAGCTGCAGGCGCTGGCGCGGGTGCTCTCGGAGCATCCCGGCGAGGACGGCTCGGCGCGCCTGCTGGTGCAGCTTGCCGACGGCCAGTCGGTCGAAAGCGTCCTGCTGCCGCGCGACGGCGTGTGCGTGTCCTCGCAGGTCGGCTGCGCGGTCGGCTGCACCTTCTGCATGACCGGCCGCGACGGCCTCGTCCGCCAGCTCGGCAGCGCCGAGATCGTCGCCCAGGTGGTGCTCGCGCGCGCGCGCCGCTTCGTCAAGAAGGTCGTATTCATGGGCATGGGCGAGCCGGCGCACAACATCGACAACGTGCTCGAAGCGATCGACTTCCTCGGCACCGAGGGCGGCATCGGGCACAAGAACCTGGTGTTCTCGACGGTGGGGGACCACCGCGTGTTCGAGCGCCTGCCGCAGGGGCGCGTGAAGCCCGCACTCGCGCTGTCGCTGCACACGACGCGCGCGGAGTTGCGCGAACGGCTGCTGCCGCGCGCCCCGTGCATCACCCCCGAGGAACTCGTCGAGCGCGGCGAAGAATACGCCCGCACGACCGGCTATCCGATCCAGTACCAGTGGACGCTGCTCGCCGGCATCAACGACAGCGACGAGGAGATCGACGGCATCGTGCGCCTGCTCGCCGGCAAGTACGCGATCATGAACATGATCCCGTGGAACAGCGTCGAAGGCTTCGGCTTCGCGCGGCCCGAACGCGCGCACGCCGAGGCGATCGCACGCCGGCTGCACGAACGCGGCGTGCTCACCAAGCTGCGGCAATCCGCGGGTCAGGATGTCGACGGCGGCTGCGGCCAGCTGCGCGCGCGCATCGTCGTGCCGCGCACGCCGGCCGTGCTGCGGCGCGTTCCCGCAACCGACGCCGACCTGCGGGCGGACTGATCCGCGCTCAGTGCTCCTTGCCGTCGACGCGCGGCGCGAGCAGGAAGGGGATGTAGCGCCAGCCGAGGATCGCGAAGCACGCTGCCCACGCCAGGGCGGCAAGATGGACCCAGCCCGTGTAGGCCGCTGGCGCGAGTTGCGGCAGCACGACGCGCGCGACGAAAGCGACGATCATGATCCACAGCAGCAGCTTGTCGCCCGCATCGAATACGACCTTGCGCCCGGTATGTCCCTTCGAGATGCGCACCAGCATCGCCGGGATGATCAGCCCCATCACGCCGAACGTGAACACGTGCACCGACACGCTGCCGACCCACGCCGGCGACCAGTGCAGCCGGACGAATTCGAGCAGCAGCTGAACGGCGATCGCCGCATAGCCGAGATACATTACCGCGAGCTCGATCCTGCGCAGCGCGAGATGCGGCTTCCAGAAGACCAGGCGCGCGACGAGCAGGAAGGCGAGCACGACCAGCAGCGCCCCCGACATCGCCTTCGGCATCCACGCCACGAAGACCAGCGACAGCGCGATCAGCTTGATCGGGCCGTCGAGCATCGGGTGGCGCAGGATCTCCGCCTGGAACACGCCCTTCATGAACTGCGTCAGCGTGCGCTCGAGCATCACGAGGAAAGCGACGCGGAAGAGCCCGACCGCCATCGTCACGCCGGACTGGAAACTGTCGCCGCCCAGCATCAACAGCTTCGCGGCGATGAAGAGCGGCAGCGCGACGAGAAAGAAGTAGTTGTCGCGGAAGCTGTCCCGGCTACGGTAGCGGACCAGCGTCCACAGCAGCATCGCGACGATGGTGCCGAGAAAGAGCGTGTTCGAGAGCCAGAACAACGCCGCCGGCCATGCACCGCCCCAGGCCATGCCGATGCGCTCGAACAGCCACGCCGCAGCGAGCCACATCAGCGCCGCCCCGTGATAGCCGCGGATCTGCACCCAGTTCTTCGACGCCGTCAGCAGGAAACCGCCCATCACGGCCCAGCCGAAGCCGAAGAACATCTCGTGCGCGTGCCATTGCACCGGCGTGAACCGCCCCGCAGGGGCAGGCAGGGCGCCGCTGAACATCAGCGCCCACAGCAGCGGCAGGCTCAGCCCCGCGAGGCACGCGAGGCTGAAGAAGGGACGAAAACCGACGAGCCAGAGGGGGTGGGCGATAAACTTCATGTGCAGGGCGAAAGGAGCTGAAAACGGATGACCGGATGAAACCGCGCCCGATTCTGCGCAAGGTCGGCGCGCATCTCCTTGATCTGCGACATTTCGCGCATCTGTCATTTCCCCGACCGGGAGGGCATGACAGAATGCCGGCAACGCTTCGACCCGGTACCGGACCATGCAAGACGCCTCATCCGCGCCATCCCCGGCCGCAGCCCGACCGAAACTGCCGGCCGCAATCTGGATGCTCGGCTTCGTCAGCCTGCTGATGGACGTGTCGTCCGAGCTGATCCACAGCCTGCTGCCGGTCTTCCTCGTCACCTCGCTCGGCGCCGGCGCGCTCGCGGTCGGCCTCATCGAAGGGGCCGCGGAGGCGACGGCGTTGATCGTCAAGGTCTTCTCCGGCGCACTCTCGGACTACTGGGGCAAGCGCAAGCCGCTCGCGGTGCTCGGATACGGGCTCGGCGCGATCTCCAAGCCGCTGTTCGCGCTCGCGACGAGTTCCGGCATGGTGCTGGGGGCGCGCCTGATCGACCGCGTCGGCAAGGGCATCCGCGGGGCGCCGCGCGACGCGCTGGTCGCCGACATCGCCCCGCCGCAGATGCGCGGTGCGGCCTTCGGACTGCGCCAGTCGCTCGACACGGTCGGGGCCTTCCTCGGTCCGCTGCTCGCGATGGGGCTGATGCTGCTGTGGGCGAACGATTTCCGCGCGGTGTTCTGGGTCGCGATCATTCCGGGCTTCCTCTCCGTCGCACTGCTGTTCTTCGGCGTGCGCGAACCCGAGCGCCCGCCCGGCATCCCGGTGCTCAACCCGATCCGGCGCGAGAACCTGCGCCTGCTGCCGCGCGCCTACTGGCGGGTCGTCGGCATCGGCGCGCTGTTCGCGCTGGCGCGCTTCTCGGAAGCCTTCCTGGTCCTGCGCGCGCTCGACGCCGGCTTGCCGGTCGCCTACACGCCGCTGGTGCTGATCGGCATGAACGTCGTCTATTCGCTGACCGCCTATCCCTTCGGGCGCCTTGCCGACGGCATGAGCCACGCGCGCCTGCTCGCGCTGGGCCTCGTCGTGCTGATCGGCGCGGACCTCGCGCTCGCCCGCGGCGCCGACTGGCCCTGGCTCGTCGCCGGCATCGCGCTGTGGGGCCTGCACATGGGCATGAGCCAGGGACTGCTCGCAACGATGATCGCCGACACCGCGCCGGCCGCGCTGCGCGGCACCGCGTACGGCGTCTTCAACCTCGTCAGCGGCATCGGCCTGCTCGCCGCGAGTGCGCTCGCCGGCCTGTTGTGGGAGAGCCTCGGCGCCTCCTGGACCTTCCACGCCGGCGCCGCGCTGGCAGCAACGACGCTCCTCGTCGTGCTGGCCCGACATCGCTGACCGGCCGACGCGCGCCGCCCGCTGCCATCCGCATTCATGCGATGGCCGGCGTGCGCGGAGTCTTCTTGCCGTCACCGATTCGTTGCACAATGGACCTCCACGACTACAAACACGACACCGGTTCCAGCTCATGAATCCCCTGCTCCAGGTCCGCGCCCAGGGTCAGCAAGTCTGGCTCGACAACCTCTCCCGCACCCTGCTCAACGAAGGCCAGCTCGCGAAGATGATCGCCGAGGACGGCGTCGACGGCGTCACGACGAACCCCGCGATCTTCCACAAGGCCATCGCCGGCGGGCGCTATTACGAGGACGACCTCGCGGCCCTGAAGAAGCAGCCCCTCGATGCCGAAGCGCGCTACGAAGGCCTCGTGATCCCCGACGTGCAGCGCGCCTGCGACCTGCTGCGCCCCACGTGGGAGCGCAGCGGCGGCAACGCCGGCTACGTAAGCCTCGAGGTGTCGCCCGCCCTCGCCCACGACGCCGCCGGCACGGTTGCCGCCGGCGTCCGCCTGAAGCAGGCCGTCGCGCGCGACAACGTGCTGATCAAGGTGCCGGCGACCGTGGCCGGGCTGGACGCGATCGAACTGCTGATCGGCCGCGGCGTGAGCGTCAACGTGACGCTGATGTTCTCGCTCGCCCACGTCGATGCCGTCGCCGACGCCTATATCCAGGGCCTGCAGCGGCTGCGCCAGGCCGGCGGGGACGTGCGCAAGGTGATGTCGGTGGCGAGCCTGTTCCTGTCCCGCGTCGATACCCTCATCGACAAACAGCTCGACGAACTCGGCGGCGATGCACTGGCCTTGCGCGGCAAGGCCGCCGTGGCGATGGCGAAGCTTGCCTACCAGCGCTACCGGGAGCGCTTCCACGGTGCGACGTTCGCGGAACTGCGCGGACTGGGCGCGCGCCCGCAATACCTGCTGTGGGCGAGCACCGGCACCAAGAATCCGGCCTACAGCGACCTGCTCTACGTCGAGCCGCTGATCGGCACCGAAACCGTGAATACCATGCCCGACGCCACGCTCTCGGCACTGCGCGACCACGGCAAGGTCGCTGCGACCCTCGCCGACGACGTCGGCGCCGCACGCTCGACCTTCGACGCGCTCGACGACCTGGGCATCGACATGACGGCGGCCGGAGAGCGCCTGCAGCGCGAAGGCCTGGCGCAGTTCGAGGACGCATTCGCGCAGCTCATGCAGCTCACGGCCTGACGCACGCGGACCGGACGCAACAACGGCCCCAATACAAAGCCCGGCGGAGGCCGTTCCTCCCGCCGGGCTTTTCGTTTCGTCGCGCCAGCCGACGCTCAGGCGGTCGCGACCTGCTTGGCCATCATCGTGATGCGACTCAGCCAGCGCTGGTCGCCGGCGCTGCCGAGCAGCTCCTTCATGTCGAGGATCAGCACGATCTGGCCGTTCGACAGGGTCGTCACCCCGGCGACGCCCTTCGGGCGGAAGTCGTCGAGCGACTTGATCACCGCATCCTCCCGGCCCGCGAAGGTGTCGATACCGAGGATGAAGGACATCTCCGCCGTCTGCATCAGCACGCCGTAACTGGGCGCACGCTCCAGCGGCCAACCCAGCAATCCAGCCAGCGGCAGGATCGGCAGGACTTCGCCGCGCACGACCATCGTCGCGCGCCCGCCGACCTCCTGCACCTCCTTCGCCTCGATCGGCAGGATCTCGCGCACCATCGACAGCGGCACCGCGAAGGGCTGGTCGCCCAGGCGCACGAGCAGCACCGGCAGGATGGCCAGCGTCAGCGGCAGGCTGATCACGAAGGTCGTGCCCTTGCCAAGCTGCGACAGGATCTCGATGTTGCCGTTGAGCTTCTGGATGTTGGTGCGCACCACGTCCATGCCGACACCGCGGCCCGACACGTCGGACACCTGCGCCGCCATCGAGAAGCCCGGCAGGAAGACCAGGTTGAAGCTCTGGCGCTCATCCATCGCGTTGGACTCTTCGTCGGTGATGAGCCCCTTTTCGACTGCCTTCGCACGCAGGCGCTCGGCATTCATGCCGCGCCCGTCGTCGGCGACGAGGATCACGATGTGGTCGCCCTCCTGACGCGCCTCGAGGCGGACGATGGACTTCTCCGGCTTCCCGCTCGCGATCCGCTCGGCCGCATCCTCAACGCCGTGGTCGACCGCGTTGCGGATCAGGTGGATGATCGGATCGGCGAGATCCTCGATCATCGTCTTGTCGATCTCGGTCTCCTCGCCCGCCAGCACCAGCTCGACGTCCTTGCCCATGTTGCGGGCGAGATCGCGCGCGATGCGCGGATACTTCTGGAACAGGCGCCCGATCGGCTGCATGCGCGTCTTCATGACGGCGTTCTGCAGATCGGACACGAGGAGGTCGAGCTGGCTGACCGCGAGATCCAGCGAATGCAGCGTCTCGGTGTCGTTGCGGCCGGAAAGGATGTCGCTGCGCAGCGCGTTGAGCCGGTTCTTCGTCAGGCCGATCTCGCCCGACAGGTTGAGCACCTGGTCCAGGCGCGTCGTATCGACGCGGATCGAGTTGTCGCGCTGCTTCTCGCCCTCGCGGCGCCCCGTGCTGACCGGCGAACCGGGCTTGTCGCTCACGCGGCGGCCCACCGCCGCCTTGATGATTTCCTCGGGCGGACGCCTCTCGGCAGCGGGGACGACAGCCGCCATCGGCGCAGCTTCACGCGCCGGCTGCACCACGCGCGCCACACCGGTCACGACGCCGTGCAACAGTTCCCAGTCCGGGGCGCCGCCGCCCGGAACCTGGCTGGCCGCTACGGCCGGCGCCGGCTCCGCAAGGTCGGGGGTCTGGACCGCATCGCCGCCGACCAGTTCCCCCGCGATCGCCTGCCTGAGGCGTGCGATCAGGTCCGGATCGGCCGCAGCCGGCTGCATGCCCTGCTCGAGGCTCGCGAACATCTCGCGCACGGTCGCCGTCGCGGCCAGGATCACGTCCATGATTTCCGGCGTCACGGCGAGTTCGCCATTGCGCAGGTTGTCGAACAGGTTTTCCGTCAGGTGGCACAAGGTGACCAGCTCGGTCGCGCTGAGGAAGCCGGCGCCCCCCTTGATCGTGTGGAACCCGCGAAAGATCTCGTTGAGCAGGCCGCGGTCGTCCGGCGAGCGCTCCAGATCCACGAGCTTGTTGTCGACCCCGGAGAGCAGGTCTCCCGCCTCGATCAGGAAATCCTGAAGAAGGTCTTCCATTCCGGCGAAGTCACTCATCACGTTCTCGCATACTTGTTGCGGGCCGGCGCCCCCTGTTCATTCGCCGGCCCATTCATCCGGGTGCCCGGCCCGGCAGGACCGGGCATCGGCCATTCAGAAGCCCAGGCTGTCCAGCAGGTCGTCGACCTGCTCCTGCGTCGTGACCACGTCGTCGCGGCCCTCGGTGCTGACGACGGGGCCATTCATCAGCCCGCTGTGCTTGTCGCCCCGCTTTTCCGCCGGCGTCACCTCGAGCAGCACCTGCAGCAGTTCCGTTTCCAGCTTCTGCGCAAGGTCGACGACCTTCTTGATCACCTGGCCGGTCAGATCCTGGAAATCCTGCGCCATCATGATTTCCATCAGCTGCGCGTTGGTCGCGCGGCTTCCCTCGACCACTTCGCCGAGGAAGCTGCGCGTTTCCCCGGACAGCGCCTTGAACTCCTGGACCGACAGCTGGTTCGCGAAGAGCTTGTCCCAGCGCGCCTGCAGCTCGGCGGCACCGGACTGGATACGGCCCTGGATCGGCTGGGCGATGTCGGTTGCGTTGAGCACGCGGCTTGCCGCCTGCTCGGTCATCTGCGCGATGTAGGTCAGGCGCTGGCGTGCGTCGGGGATCGCCTGGACGGCGTCCTGCAGGCCATCATCGGTACCCAGCTCGCGCAAGGTGTTGTGCACTTGTCGTGTCATCTGTCCGATTCGCGTGAACACCGCATCGCAGCTGTGCTCGGATTGCGCGGCCGTGGCAGCGGATGCGGCGGGTGCGGCGGGTGCGGCAGTCTTCTCGGCCACGGCGCCGGCATCGAAGTCCGCGGCAACGGAATCGAACAGAGCTTGCAGTTCGGCGTCGTCGCCGCCGGAATCTCCCGCCGGTGCGGGCGCAGCCCGCGCCGCCACCGGAGCCGGCGCCGGCTGCGACTGATTGCTTGCGATGCTGTCGAACAGGGCCTGGAGTTCGTCCGAATCCCCGACCTCGTCCTGTTTCAGCTTCTTCGCCATTATCGGCCTCCCTGGTCGTTTCTTTTCCCGCCTGTCAGGCGGTGGCCTTCTTGCCCATTTTTTCGAAGATCTTTTCCAGCTTTTCGGACATCGTCGCCGCCGTGAAGGGCTTGACGATGTAGCCGCTGGCGCCGGCCTGTGCCGCAGCGATGATGTTTTCCTTCTTCGCCTCGGCGGTCACCATCAGCACTGGCAGGTGGCGCAGATGGGGGGTCTGGCGGATCGTCTGCAGCAGCGTCAGCCCGTCCATGTTGGGCATGTTCCAGTCCGTCACGACAAAGTCGAACGGCGCGCTGTTGAGCTTCTGCAGGGCGACGGCGCCATCCTCGGCCTCGTCGACGTTGGTGAAGCCCAGCTCCTTGAGCAGGTTGCGCACGATGCGGCGCATGGTCGAGAAATCGTCGACGACGAGGAATTTCATCTTGGGGTCGGACATTCTTGTATCTCCGTAATCTTGCGCACGACCCGGGTCAGCCTTGATGACCCCGGGTCAGCAGCGGACGCAGGGTGTCTGCGAGCGCATCGGCGTCGAATTTTGCCACGTAGGCATCCACACCGACCCGCTTTCCCATCGCCCGGTTCGCTTCCGACGACAGCGAGGAATGCATCACGACCGGGATGCCGTCGAAGCGGGTGTCGGCCTTGATGTTGCGCGTCAACACATATCCGTCCATTTCGGGCATTTCGGCATCGACGAGGATCAGGTCGAGCTCGTCGCTCACCCGGTGGCCGATCTGCTGCGCGTGGCTGGCCATGCCCTGCAGGCGCGTCCAGGCCTCCAGACCATTGACCGCGTGCTTGTGCCTGACCCCCAACTTGTCCAGCACTTCCGAGATCTTGCGCCGGGCAACGCCCGAGTCGTCGACGTAGAAGACCTCGTAGTCCTCACCGTCGGGAATCGGCGAGATGTTGCCGACCACCGCATCGCCGAAGGTCGTCGCCAGCACGGTCTCGACATCGACGATGGACACCAGCTTGCCGTCGGGCAGCTCGGTGATCGCGGTGATGTAGTTATTCACGCTGCTCGAAATGTTGTCCGGCGCGCGCACCTTGTCCCAATCGACGCGAATGATGCGATCGACCCCGGACACCAGGAATCCGAGCGTGCGCTTGCTGTATTCGGTGACCATCATCGACGCGCCGAGCGCATCGCCGGGCCGCGCAAGGCCGAGGATCTTCGCCAGCGCCAGCACCGGGATGACGTTGCCGCGCAGCGAGATCAGGCCCTCCACGCCCGCCGGCATGTTGGGCGCACGCGTGATGAAGGGCGCGGCCGACACTTCGCGGACCTTGAACACGTTGATGCCGAAGGTCTCCGTGGTCCCGAGCGAGAACAGCAGGATCTCCATGCGGTTCGAACCGGCGAGGCTGGTACGGCCATCGACGACGTTGAGCAAGCCGTTTTCTTCGGTCTGGTAGCTGGACATGACAGGAATTCCTCAGGACGCGCGGGTTTGCTGCTCATCCCGATTGAGCAGGCGGCGCAGCGTCTCGGCGAGACGCTGAGGTTCGAACTTGGGTACGTATTCATCGACGCCGACCGACTTGCCGAGCTGCTGGTTCGACATGCCGGACAGCGAGGAGTGCATGATCACGGGAATGCCCGCGAAACGCGGATCGGACTTGATCGACTTGGTGAGGATGTAGCCGTCCATCTCCGGCATCTCGACGTCGGTGAGCACCAGGCTCACCACGTCGCTGACCTTGCGCCCGGTGGATTCGGCGAAGCGTGCCACCTTCTGCAGCTCTTCCCACGCCATGCGACCGTTGATCGACCCGACATAGGGCACGCCCAGCACCTCGAGCGTGCGTTCGATCTGGCGGCGCGCGACCGAGGAGTCGTCGGCGAAATACACCATGTGCGCGCTTCCCTCGATCGGCTCGATCCCCTTGAAGAGGTACTGGTCGTCCTGGGTCGTCGTTTCGGCCAGCACCTTCTCGACGTCCAGCATCATGACCAGCTTGTTGTCCTTGAGCTCGGTGACCGCGGTGACCAGCCCCCCCATGTTCGCCGTGAGCATGTCCGGGGGCACGCGCATCTGCGCCCAGTCGAGGCGCAGGATCGTATCGACCGCCTCGACGAGGAAACCCTGCGTGTGGCCGTTGTACTCGGTGACGATCATGATCTCGCGCTTGGCGTCGGCTCCGACACCGACATAACGGCCGAGATCGACCACCGGCACCAGAACGCCGCGCAGGCTGACCATGCCTTCCACCGAGGACGGCATCTCCGGTGCCGCGGTGATGGCCGGGGTGCGCATCACCTCGCGCACCTTGAACACGTTGATGCCGAAGGTTTCACGTCGTCCGGTGCGCTGGTCCACGCCGAGCGTGAACAGCAGTATCTCCAGCTTGTTCGTGCCGGCCAGACGCGTGCGGGCCTCGATATTCTTGAACAGTTCGGACATTTCACTCTCCGCGATACGCGGCAATATGATCGGGGCGGCATCCCTGCGCCGTGATTACAATCAAGATAACGTCAGTGACCTGAAATACTTGAGGCGCCGCATCACGGAATTTGCGCCGGTTTCCCGTTGGCCGGGCATTTTCTCATTACCGCCGCGGTCCGGGTGAACCGCCCTCCCGGTTCCCGGCTACGCATCGCGCGCACCGCCGGGCATCGCCTGGCGCAGCACATGCTGCGCGACGTCGTCGAGCGGGACGATCTCGCACGCCGCGCCGATGATCGCCGCCTCGCGCGGCATGCCATACACGACGCACGAGCCGGCATCCTGGGCAATGGTCCACGCGCCCGCGCGCCGCATCTCGAGCAGGCCCCGTGCGCCGTCCTTGCCCATGCCCGTGAGCAGGACACCCAACGCCGCGGCCCCCGCCACCTCCGCGGCTGCCGAGAACAGCACGTCGACGGAAGGCCGGTGCCGATTGACGGGATCCGCACGCGACAGCTCGCACTGGAGACCGCCCGCCGGCACGCGCCGGATCAGGAGGTGCGAATGCCCCGGCGCGATGTAGGCCGTGCCCGGCACCACCGCCTCGCCGTTCTCGGCCTCCTTCACCCGCAGCGCGCACAGCCCGTCGAGGCGGCGCGCGAACGCGCCGGTGAACATTTCCGGCATGTGCTGCACGATCAGGATCGGCGGCGAATTCTTCGGCATGCCGAGCAGGACGTGCTTGATCGCCTCGGTTCCGCCCGTCGAGGCGCCGATGAAGATGATGCGGCCGCCCGGCACGTGGCCGGAGGACGGAGTTCTAGTTGCCGTCTGCATCGGTGCGCTGATAGACGGTGCGCCCCGTCGAACGGAACAGGTCGCCTGCATGCATGAAACTTTCGGAATGGCCGGCGAACAGCGCGCCGTCCTTGCGCAGCAGGGGCACGAAACGCTTGAGGATGCCGTACTGGGTCGTCTTGTCGAAGTAGATCATGACGTTGCGGCAGAAGATCGCGTCCAGCGGCCCCTGCACCGGCCACACCGGATCGAGCAGGTTGATGCGCCTGAAGCTCAGCAGGCGCTTCAGTTCCGGCCGCACGCGATGCTCCGCGGCGGCCAGCCCGGCCCCCTGCTCGAAATAGCGCCGCAGCATCTCCGGCGACATGCGCGCCACGCGGTCGTCGCGATACACGCCACGCTCGGCATGCGCGAGGACGCTGGTATCGATATCGCTGGCGATGATCTGGACAGGCGGGCTGAGCGTATTGAACGCCTCGCACGCCGTGATCGCGAGCGAGTAAGGCTCCTCGCCGGTGGAGGCCGCATTGCACCAGATGCGTATCGTGCGCCGTTCTGCGACGCGCCGCATGCGCTCGGCCAGGATGTCGAAATGGTGCGCCTCGCGGAAGAACGAGGTGAGATTGGTCGTCAGCGAATTGACGAAGGTCTCCCACTCGCTGCGATCCCGCTCGAGGCGGACGATGTACTGTGCAAAACTGCGGTCCCCGCATGCGCGCAGCCGCCGCGCCAGCCTGCTATAGACCATGTCCTGCTTCGCCTGCGACAGGACGATGCCGGCGTGGTCGTAGATGAGCTTGCGGATGCGCTCGAAATCGGCCTGCGTCAGCTCGAACTCGCGTTCGCCGGACGCCGACAGTGCCGACGCGGCCGCTGCGGCGGCCATCGCGGCCAGACCCGGCGCGGAATTCGCCGCGGCATGGGGGCGTCCGGGAGCGTCCGCCGCCGTTCGCGCAGCAGATCCCGGCATTGCGGGCTTGCGGCCGAAGGGGGAGTCACCAGCGGGCATCTTCAGACCACCTCACAGGCCGTGTCCGGACGGCAGCTCATCACACGGCATCGCATCAGGGCGACTTCACGGGCGGCAGGGGAAGTGGCAAGGGGCTGCGCCCCCGCACCGGCGCTGCGGGCGCCTGGTTCCTGCTCTCGATGTTTTCGCGCAATTCCGTGCCGTCGAGCGGCGCAGCCGAACCGATATCCAGCGCGCCAGCCTGGTTGCGCACGGCCTCCTCGGTCTTCTTGTTCATCACGATGATGCTGATGCGGCGGTTCATCGGATGAAACAGGTCGTCCTTGCGCAGCGGCACCATGTCCGCGAGACCCACGACGCGGATCACCTTGCCGGCCTCCAGACCTCCGGCGACCAGTTCGCGGCGCGAGGCATTGGCGCGGTTGCTCGACAGCTCCCAGTTCGAGAAGCCGCGCTCGCCGCCGGCGTATCGCGCCGCATCGGTGTGCCCCGAGAGGCTCAGCCGGTTGGAAACGTCGTTGAGCGCACGCCCGATCGCCCGCAACAGCTCGCGCGTGTACGGCAGCAGCTCATCGCTCGCGGTGTTGAACATCGGGCGGTTCTGCGCATCGACGATCTGGATGCGCAAGCCTTCCGACGTGATGTCGAGCAGGATCTGGCTACGGAAGGGACGCAGTTTGGGATCAGCCTCGACGAGCGCCTCGATGCGCCCCTTCAGGTCTTCGAGGCGGGCGCGTTCGCGCGTCGCTTCCACGCCTTCGTCGTCGCCTTCGACGCGATACACCTCGCGTCCCTTGGCCGCATCGAGGTTGATCGAACGACGCCCTTCGACTTCGCCGCGCTTGCGCTGACCGAGGGAACGGGTGAGATCCTCGCCGCCGCCCTGGATGACGCTGGAGCTGTCGCCCGCCCCGCTGCCCCCCTGCATCGAGACCTTGAGCGGATTCATGAAGTGGTCGGCGATGCCTTCGAGGTCGCCCTGGGCCGTGGACCCGAGCAGCCACATCAGCAGGAAGAAGGCCATCATCGCCGTGACGAAGTCGGCGTAGGCGATCTTCCACGCGCCGCCGTGTGCCGCGGCGGCGACCTTGTTGATGCGCTTGACGACGATGGGCTGCTGGCTATCGTCGCTCATGAACGCCTCATGCCGCGGCGGCGGTCAGCGTCGAGCATTCGCATGGCGACGGCGGTCATCGCGGCCTCACCCCTTGCGGGCCTTGATGTCCTGCTCGAGCTCGGCGAAGGTCGGACGCTCGCTCGAGTACAGCGCCTTGCGTCCGAACTCCACGGCGACCTGCGGAGCGTAGCCGTTCATGCTGGCAAGCAGCACCAGCTTGATGCATTCGAACATCTTGCCGCCTTCCTCCACCTGCTGCTCGAGCTGGCTCGCGATCGGCTGCACGAAGCCGTACGAGATCAGGATGCCGAGGAAGGTACCGACCAGCGCACCGCCGATCATCTTGCCCAGCACGGCCGGCGGCTGGCCGACCGAGCCCATCACGTTCACCACGCCCATCACCGCGACGACGATACCGAAGGCCGGCAGCGCGTCGCCGAGCTTGGCCATGATATGCGGTGCGATATGGGTTTCCTGGTGGTGTGTCTCGATTTCCTTGTCCATCAGACCTTCGATCTCGAAGGCATTGAGGTTGCCGCCGACCATCATGCGCAGGTAGTCGGTAAGGAACTCGACCGCATGATGGTGCGCCATGATGGTGGGGTACTTGGTGAAGATCGGGCTCGACTCGGGATTGTCGACGTCGTTCTCGATCGACATCAGGCCTTCCTTGCGCACCTTCGCAAGCACCTCGTACAGCAGGCCGAGCAGGTCGAGGTACATGGCCTTGGTGTAGGGCGACCCCTTGAACAGGCCCGGAATGGCCTTCAGCGTCGCCCTGAAGGCCTTGGGGCCGTTGCTGCCGACGAAGCCGCCGATCATCAGGCCGACGATGGCGAGATACTCCATCGGCATCCATAGCGCCATGAGACTGCCATGGACGGAGTATGTGCCGACGGATGCAGCGAGGATGATCAGATAACCAATGATGAGGAACACCGGGAAGCCCCCGTCGATTCGACACGCGCGGCAACGCCACCGCACGCCGGAAGATTTATAGCGATTTTAACGTCACTCGGCGTGCAAACTTGAACCCGGAAATGAAAAGGCCGCCGGCATGTGCGGCGGCCCCTTGTGGTCTGCTTCGCAGATAACACGACCAGAAGGCTCGTCTTTGCGTCCGTGGCGTTGTTGCTCATCCTCGCGATAGCTACGGCTATCGCTGCGGTTCGCGCCTAGCCACGAACACAGATCCGGCGCCTTCTCATGCTCACGCCATCTACGAAGCAGACCACTGGCGCGGACGAACGCCGCGGATCAGTCAGCGGCAGCAAGCGCCTTGGTCTTGGCCACGCGCCGGGTGGCGGCGGGGCGCTTGGCGCCCGTCGCCCGCGCGGCCTCGGCGGCGCGCTTGGTCTTGCCGGCGCGCGAAGGCATGTTGCACAGGCCGCACACGAACTCGTGCGTCGGGTCGTAGGCGTGCGCGACGAAATGGCCGCCACAGGTCGTGCACGAGGCCATCTGCAGCAGGTCGGCATCGAAGAAGCGCACCAGCGTCCAGGCGCGGGTAAGGCTCAGCGCCGGCTCGATCACTTCGGCCTCGATGTGGTCGAGGTACAGGTGATAGGCCTTCAGGATCGCGTCCAGCCCCTTGAGGCCGGTGTGTTGCTTGAAGAAATCGAAAAAATTCATGAACAGCGAGGCATGCACGTTCGGCTGCCAGGTCATGAACCAGTCGGTGGAAAACGGCAGCATGCCCTTCGGAGGCGACATGCCACGGATTTCCTTGTAGATCTTGAGGAGACGCTCGCGGCTGAGCCTGGTTTCGGCTTCCAGCATCTGCATGCGGGCACCGAGGCGAACCATTTCGGCTGCGCGCTGGATGTCCTCAGCCTCTTCGATGATGCTCTTGTTCTTCATCGTATTCTCCTTGCCGCCCCACCCGGGGGCGCTCCGCCGCGATCCTGCAGTGGCCGTCGGCATCCCCTGCCGCCCTCGCACCCTGCACTTCCCGCAGCGCCGTGTCGGCGCTCATCCCGCCAACCGCTTCACCGGCTTGCCCGCGGCGAGGATCGCCGCATGCAGGCTGGAACTCGTCTCGTCGCGCCCCTTGCCCGCGAGCAGTCCGGCAAGCAGCGCATCATCGAAGCGGAACAGCAGCATCTGGCTGCTGGCCATCTTGACCAGCTTGGCGCTCGACAGCCCCTCGACCAGATCCGCGACGTCCTTGTCGATCCCCAAGCGGAACATCGCGGTCTCCCGGTCGCTGCGCAGCATCTGCTGGGCCAGCATCAGGTACGCGAGGTTCAGTTCCTTGATTTCCGCCTGAAAATCAGGACGTTTCATTTCCGCTCCCTTTCAGGGACAAGCGCCATAAAGTTAAAGTGAATTGTGAGCAATTGCAAGAAAATACCCCGAATGGCATGTTGCGGATAAGCCACAGGTAATAACCACAGCGCAGCCAAGACGCTGTATCGAAAGGAAAATACCGAAAGCCCGTGGCTTTCCGACAGAGCCGGACCTCAGTCGGCGGCAGCAACGCCACCGGCCGATTCGCCGGTTTTCTGCACCGTCGCGACACGGTTGCGTCCCTTCTGCTTGGCGAGATACGCACCCAGGTCGGCCTGTTTCATCAGCGCATCGACGTCGGGCATCCAGTGTTCGCGCATCGCGACGCCGATGCTGGCGCTGATCGCGACGCGCGCGTCGCCGGCCTGCAGCGAAAGACTGTCGAGCGCGCAGCGCAGCCGCTCGGCGCAGCGCAGGGCGTGGACCAGATCCGTTTCCGGGCAGATCGCGAGGAACTCGTCGCCGCCCGTCCGGCAAACGACGTCCTGGCCGCGCAGCGCGCCCCTCAGGGCGTCGGCCGCGCTACGCAGGACTTCGTCGCCCACGTCGTGGCCGTAGGTGTCGTTGATCTGCTTGAAGTTGTCGAGGTCGATGATCATGCACGACATGGGGCGCCCCCAGCGCTGCGCGGCGGACCATTCCTGCTGGATGCGGTCGATGGCGTAGCGGCGGTTGGGGAAGCCGGTCAGTGCGTCGGTGAGGGCCGCCTCGTGCAGGCGCCGGTTCGTGACCGCCAGCTGCGACGCGAAATGGCGGATTTCCTCGTGCTCGCGCTCGACTTCCTGCTGCAGGCGCACGACACGCTGGCCGGCCCTGAGGCGCGCGGCGAGCACGCGCGGGCGCAAGGGCTTGGCGATGAAGTCGTCGGCGCCGGCCTCGAAGGCCGCGACGAGGTGTTCGTCGTCGTCGCTGTGCGTGAGCAGGATCATGTAGATCGCCTGGCCGATGCGCGTCTGGCGCAGCGAGCGGACGAGGTCCGGGCCGTCGAGTTCGGGCAGGTTCCAGTCGAGGATCATGATCTGCGGCTGCAGTTCGAGGGCGAGCTCCATGCCCACGCGGCCGTCGCCCGCCTCATGCACTTCGTAATGCGCCTGCTCCAGGACGGCGCGCAGGCCGGCGCGCGTGCGCGGTTCGTCGTCGACGATCAGGGCACGCTGCGCGCGGGCGGCCGGCTCGCCCGCAGCCCCGTCGGCGGGCAGGGGCGTTGCAGGCAGCTGGACCGGGTTCCGCTTGCGGGCCTGCGACGCGGCAGGAGCCTTCGCTGCGATCGCGGCTACGGGGCCGGCCGCGGCCAGGTCGGCGAAGCTCGGGGCGCCGGGCTGTTCGAGCTGGAGCATGCTGCCCCACTCCGTCCACAGGGCGGCAATGCGCTCGCAATCCGCGGCGATGCACTCGCGTTCGATGCCCAGGCGCGCGCCCTCCGTGAACAGCGCGGCGGCAAGCGCGTTCCGTGCGGTGTCGTCGCCGGAAACACAGATTTCGGCAACACAGCGCGCCGCGACGAGAACCTGGAGCATCCGGCGCGCCCGCGATCCCTCGGCCAGATGCGTCGCTTCCGGATCGTGGGCCTGCGCCACGGCATCGATGAAGATCCTCGGCAGCCCCCAGTCTTCGAGCATCGCGCCGGTCAGCTCGCGGTGGTCCATTGCGAACTGCGCCTGCTCCAGTTCGAGCAGCGGCGCGGCGCGGGGCTGGCTTGCCGCGTCGAGCACCGACGCATAATCGGCGGGATAGAGGGTCGCGAGAGCGAGCTCGCCGACGCTGCCGAGCAGGCCGACGGAAAAGAGTTCGTCCGCCGGCGCGGCGCGGGTGCGCTCGGCAAAGACCTGGGCCGCGAGCGCGCGGGCGAGCGAAGCACTCCAGAAGCGGTTGTAGTCGAACGCCTGGCACGCTCCGCGCCGGTAGTGCGACAGCAGCGAGAAACCCAGCACCATGGTCCGCACGGCGGGCAAGCCGAGGACCATGAGCGCCTCGTGCACCGAGGCGACCGGGCGGCGGCTGAAGGCCACGAGACCATTGGCCGCCTTGATCAGCCGGCCGACGAAGGCCGGGTCGGCGCCGATCACCCGCGCGAGTTCGGCCGTCGACACGTCCTGCTGGCGCGTCAGGCGGATCACCGCGAGAGCGATTCCCTTCGGCGACGGGAGATCGCCGGAAGCACGGATCTGTTCGAAACGGGTCGAATCCAACGGGGGAGACATCGGCGGCAGCAGGAGGAAGACTGGATGGTCGCCGCGGTGCAGGCTTGCTGCGGACGGCATTCGGGTCGGGCGAACTGTACCGTGCCGGACAGCCCGCTGTCACGAAGGACGACAGGCGAAGCGTCGCGGGGCAGGTGTTACGGGCTAGAATTTGTCCGAACGAACAGGTCTGCGAACACGATGAAATACTGCTCTGACTGCGGCGCAAGCGTCACGCTGCGCATTCCGCCCGGCGACACCTTGCCGCGCCATGTGTGCCCGAGTTGCGGGACGATCCATTACCAGAATCCGAAGGTCGTCGTCGGCGCGATCCCGGAATGGGGTGAGCGCATCCTGCTGTGCCGCCGCGCCATCGAACCGCGCCACGGCTTCTGGACACTGCCGGCGGGCTTCATGGAGAACGCCGAAAGCACGGCCGAGGCGGCGGCACGAGAGACGCTGGAGGAGGCTTGCGCGCGCATCGAGGTGGGCGATCTGTTCACGCTGATCAGCGTGCCGCACATCAACCAGGTGCATATCGTGTATCGCGCGCGCCTGCTGGACCTGGAGTTCGGGCCGGGCGAAGAGTCGCTGGAGGTGGCGCTATTCGAGGAGAAGGACATCCCCTGGGACGACATCGCCTTCCGCACGATCGCGCTGACCTTGCGGCACTATTTCGAGGATCGGCGCCGCGGCAGCTTCGGCACGCACAATGCGAGCATCGCGCTGCCGCCGATGGCGACGATTCCCTGAGGAACAGCGATGCGCGCGATCCGCGGCGAAATCCTGTACTTCACCGGCGATCCGGCCGGCGGGAGTGCGGACGCGCTGCGGCATTTCGCGGACGGATTGCTGATCGTGCGCGACGGGCGGGTCGCGGAAGCCGGCCCGGCTGAGGCCCTGCTCGCCAAGCTGCCCGCAGATGCGCGCATCGAGGACCGGCGCGGACGGCTGATCGTGCCGGGATTCGTCGACACGCATATCCACTTCGCGCAGACGGACATCATCGCGAGCCCGGGCGGGCAGCTGCTCGAATGGCTCGCACGCTACACCTGGCCGGCCGAACGGCGCTTTGCCGACCCGGACCACGCGGCCGCTGTCGCCGGTTTCTTCTGTGACGAACTGCTGCGGAACGGGACGACGACCGCGGCGGTGTTCCCCACCGTCCATCGCGTCTCGGTCGAGGCGCTGTTCGGGGCGGCGCTGCAGCGGCGCATGCGCGTGATCGCCGGCAAGGTGCTGATGGACCGCAACTGCCCAGATTTCCTGCGCGAGTCGGCCGAGGACGGCGACGCCGGATCACGGGCACTGATCGCGCGATGGCATGGCCGGGATCGCCTGCAGTATGCGGTGACGCCGCGCTTCGCGGCGACGTCGACGCCGCAGCAGATGCGGCTCGCGGGCAGGCTGCTCGCCGAGCACCCGGGCATCCATCTGCAATCCCATCTTGCCGAGAACCGCGCCGAGGTCGCATGGATCCGCGAGCTGTATCCGGAGGCGCGCAGTTATCTGGACGTGTATGAGCGCTTCGGGCAGCTCGGTCCGCGCAGCGTGTTTGCGCACTGCGTGTGGCTGGACGACACCGACCGCGGGCGCATGGCGGCGACCGGCGCGGCGATGAGTTTCTGCCCGACCTCGAACCTGTTCCTGGGCTCGGGGCTGTTCGACCTTGCTCAGGCCGACGCCGCGGGGGTGCGCGTCGGGATCGGGACCGACGTCGGTGCGGGCACGAGCTTCTCGATGCTGCAGACGCTCGGCGAGGCGTACAAGGTGCTGCAGTTGAACGGACAGTCGCTGTCGGCCGAGCGGGCCTTCTACCTGGCGACGCTGGGCGGGGCGCGCAGCCTGTATCTGGACGACCGGATCGGCACCTTCCTGCCGGGGCGCGAGGCGGATTTCGTCGTGCTCGATACGGCCGCAACGCCACTGCTCGCACGGCGCAGCGCGGCGTGCGGGACGCTTGCGGAACGGTTGTTCGTGCTGATGATGCTGGGCGACGACCGGGCCGTCGCCGAGACGTGGGTGATGGGCGAGCCGGCCTGGCGCCGGCCGTGAGCATTTCGTAGGGCGGATGAGCCGCACGGCGGCGTTATCCGCCGGACGGCCCGCTCGGAAGGTTCGCATGCGGTGGCTCGTTTGCCACGCCCGGCCTTCGGCTCATCCGCCCTGCGATTGACGCTAGACCGCTAATTCCGGACGGCTGTCGAACAGCGCGAGCGCCTCGGGGTTCGCAAGCGCCTCGATGTTCTTCACCGGCCGGTGATGGACGACGTTGCGCACCGCGAGCTCCACCAGCTTGCCGCTCTTGGTGCGCGGGACGTCGGTGACCTGCACGATCTTCGCCGGCACGTGGCGCGGCGTCGCGTTGTCGCGGATCGCCTGCTTGATGCGGGTGGCGAGCGCGTCGTCGAGCACGAGGCCTTCGCGCAGGCGCACGAAGAGCACGACGCGCACGTCGGTCGGGTCCTGCGGCGGCCAGTCCTGGCCGATCACGATGGACTCCAGGATCTCGGGCAGCTTCTCGACCTGGCGGTAGATCTCGGCGGTGCCGATGCGCACGCCGCCGGGGTTGAGCGTCGCGTCCGAGCGGCCGTGGATGACGAGGCCGCCGTGCGCGGTGATCTCGCAGAAGTCGCCGTGGCACCACACGTTCGGGAAGCGCTCGAAGTAGGCCGCGTGGTACTTCGCGCCGTCCGGGTCGTTCCAGAAGCCGATCGGCATCGACGGGAAGGGTTTTGTGCACACGAGTTCGCCCTTCTCGCCGGCGACCGGACGACCTTCGTCGTCCCACACCTCGACGGCCATGCCGAGGCCGCGGCACTGGATCTCGCCGCGCCACACCGGCAGGGTCGGACTGCCGAGGACGAAGCAGGAGATGATGTCGGTGCCGCCGGAGATCGACGCGAGCTGCACATCCGCCTTGATCGACTCGTAGACGAAGTCGAAGCCCTGCGGCGCGAGCGGGCTGCCGGTCGAGAGCACGGCGCGCAGCGCGGAGAGGTCGTAGGAACGGGCCGGGCGCAGCGTGTTCTTTTCGAGCGTCTCGATGTACTTCGCGGAAGTGCCGAAGTGGGTGATGCGCTCCTGTTCGGCGTAGTCCCACAGCACCTTGCCGTCGTCCACGAAGGGGTTGCCGTCGTAGAGCATCAGCGTCGCGCCCGCGGCGAGGCCGGAGACGAGCCAGTTCCACATCATCCAGCCGCAGGTGGTGAAGTAGAACAGGCGGTCGCCTTCACGCACGTCGGCGTGCAGCATGTGTTCCTTGAGGTGCTGCAGCAGCGTGCCGCCGGCGCCATGCACGATGCACTTGGGCACGCCGGTGGTGCCGGACGAGTACATCACGTACAGCGGGTGGCTGAACGGCAGGCGGACGTACTGCGGTTCCGACTCGCTCACGTGCGGCGCGAGGAAATCGGCGTAGGCGGTCGCCCCGGGCACGCCCGACAGGTCGGGCGCCTCGCCGCCGGCGAGATACGGCACGACGACGACCCGCGCGAGCGAGGGCAGCTGACGCACGATGTCACCGAGCTTGCCGAGCACGTCGATCGGCTTGCCGTTGTACCAGTAGCCGTCGCAGGCGATCAGCACCTTGGGCTCGGTCTGGCCGAAGCGGTCGAGCACGCCCTGCACGCCGAAGTCCGGCGAGGCGGAGGTGAAGGTCGCACCGAGGCTCGCGGTGGCCAGCATCGCGACGAGGGTCTCGGGCAGGTTGGGCATGTAGGCGGCGACGCGGTCGTGCTGGCGGACGCCGGCGGCACGTAGCGCGGCGGCGAAGCGGGCGACTTCGGCGCGGAGTTCCGCGCGCGACATCGCGCGCTTGACCTTGTCCTCGCCCCAGAAAACGAGCGCCTGCTGGTTGCCGCAATCGCGCAGCAGGTTCTCGGCGAAGTTCAGGCGCGCATCCGGGAACCAAGCGGCACCGGGCATGCGGTCGCCGTCGATGAGCTCGCGCGCGCCACGCTCGCCGATCACGCCGCCGAAGTCCCACACTTCGCGCCAGAAATCGGTCGAATGGCGCACCGACCAGTCGTGCAGCGCGTCGTAGTCGACGAGCTGCAGGCCCGAGGCGCGGCGGATGCGTCCGGTGAAGGCGGCCATGCCGGTCGCGGCGATCTGTTCGGGACGCGGGGTCCACAGGGGGCGATCGTCGAATTCCTTGTTCGTCATGTCTTGTGTGTCTCCTCGTTCAGAACGGGCCGGTCGCAAAGGCGACCGAGTGCGGCGGCACGCCCTGTTCCGCTGCTGCACGCTGTTGCGCGGCGAGCGCCCGCTGATAGCCTTCGCGTGCCTGCAGGCGCTGCCAATAGGCGAGCACCGCGGGCTTGAAGCGCTCCTTGAGCCCGATGTCGGCGGCGAGCATCAGCGCGTAGCCGACCGACACGTCGGCGGCCGTGAAGCGCCCGGCGCACAGGAACTCCTGCTGCGCGAGCAGCGGTTCGAGCGTGCGCAGGCGCGACAGGAACCAGCGCGCGTAGTCCTCGGCGACCTGCGGCTGGCGCCGCTCGGCGGGCTCGAAGCGGGCGTAGCGCAGGACCAGGGTCTGCGGGAAGGTCAGCGTCGCCTCGCCGAAGTGCAGGAAGTTGAGGTAGGCGCCGAACTCGGGCTCGCCGGTTTCGACGTTGAGGGCGCCCGGCGAGTGCCGCGCGGCGAGGTAGTGGCAGATCGCCGCCGACTCGGTCATGCGCGTCGCGCCGTCGAAGAAGGCCGGGATCGTGCCGAGCGCATTGACCTCGAGGTAGGGCTGCGCCTCGAGCCGCGGCGGAAACGGAAGCACTTTCAGCTCGTACGGCAGGCCGAGCTCCTCGAGCATCCACAGCGGCCGGAACGAGCGGGCGCTGACGCAGTGGTACAGCGTGATCATGACTCCCTCCCCCCGCTCAGGCGGTCCTGGCTTCGGCCAGGCCCAGTTCGCGCTTCATCTGCTCGCGGATCTGGAATTTCTGGATCTTGCCGGTGACCGTCATCGGGAATGTCTCGACGAAGCGGATGTAGCGCGGCACCTTGTAGTGCGCGATCTGGCCCTGGCAGAAGTCGCGCACCTCGGTTTCGGTGAGGGTCTGGCCTTCGCGCACGATCACCCACGCGCACAGCTCCTCGCCGTATTTCTGGTCCGGCACGCCGACGACCTGCACGTCGAGGATCTTCGGGTGGCGGTAGAGGAATTCCTCGATCTCGCGCGGATAGAGGTTCTCGCCGCCGCGGATCACCATGTCCTTGATGCGGCCGACGATGTTGCAGAACCCCTCCTCGTCGATCGTCGCGAGGTCGCCGGTGTGCATCCAGCCGCCGGCATCGATCGCTTCGCGCGTCTTGGCCTCGTCTTCCCAGTAGCCGAGCATCACCGAGTAGCCGCGCGTGCACAGCTCACCCGGCGTGCCGCGCGGGACGATGCGGCCTTCGTTGTCGACGATCTTCACTTCGAGATGCGGCTGGACGCGGCCGACGGTGGACACGCGGCGGTCGAGCGGGTCGTCGGTGCCGCTCTGGAAGCTCACCGGGGAGGTCTCGGTCATGCCGTAGGCGATCGTCACTTCGCGCATGTTCATCTTGTCGATGACGCGCTTCATGACCTCGATCGGGCACGGGCTGCCGGCCATGATGCCGGTCCGCAGGCGCGACAGGTCGAAGTCGTTGAAGCGCGGGTGATCGAGCATCGCGATGAACATCGTCGGCACGCCGTAGCTCGCGGTGCAGCGCTCCTCGGCGAGGGTTTCGAGCGTCGCCAGCGGGTCGAAGGCTTCGGCCGGGTAGACCATCGTCGCGCCGTGCGTGAGGCAGCCGAGGTTGCCCATCACCATGCCGAAGCAGTGGTAGAGCGGCACCGGGATGCACAGGCGGTCGCCTTCGACGAGGCGGATCGCTTCGCCGGCGAAGAAGCCGTTGTTGAGGATGTTGTGGTGCGACAGCGTCGCGCCCTTGGGCTGGCCGGTGGTGCCGGAGGTGAACTGGATGTTGATCGGGTCGTCGAACTGCAGCTCCTCGCCCAAGGCTTCGAGTGCGTCGAGTTCGTCGCCGGTGGGCGCGTGCAGCAGGTCGTCGAAGCTCAGCATGCCGTGGGTTCGCTCGGCCCCCATGCGGACGACGATTTCAAGCGTCGGCAGCTTCGCGGCCTGCAGCTTGCCGGCTTCGGACTGCGCGAGCTCGGGGGCGAGGTCGCCGATCATTTCAAGGTAGTTGCTGCTCTTGAACGCCGGCGACATGATCAGCGCGCGGCAGCCGACCTTGTTGAGCGCGTATTCGAGTTCGGCGCGGCGGTAGGCGGGGTTGATGTTCACCAGCACGAGGCCGGCCTTCGCGGTCGCGAACTGGGTCAGCGCCCATTCCACGTTGTTCTGGGACCAGATGCCGATGCGCTCGCCGCGCTTGAGACCCAGGCGCATCAGGCTGCAGGCGAGGGCGTCGACGCGCTGCTTGAGCGCCGCGTAGGTGAGGCGCACGTTCTGGTGGCGCACGACGAGGGCCTCGCGTGCGGCGTGGCGGGCGCAGGCTTCGTCGAAGAAGCGGCCGATGGTCTGGCCGATGAGGCGCTTTTCGGAGGCGCCGTGGACGTAGCTCAACTGGGTCATGGTGTCTCTCTCCACTTTATCGATTCGATGTCTTCTTTTGCGTTTTGCGGGCCAAGCGCCAGTAACGCGGGACATGGGAAAGCACACACCGGCCGGGGCGCGAGGCGCCGGCCGGTGTGGTGGCAGCAGATGCGGATCAGCCCTTCGCCGGCTCGAACTCGACGAGTTCCGCGCCGTCGCCGACCTGGTCGCCGACCGCGAAGCGGAAGGCCTTGAGGGTGCCGGCGGCGGGCGCCGTGATGGTGTGCTCCATCTTCATCGCCTCGAGGATCAGCAGCGGCGCGCCCTTCTCGACCTTGCTGCCGGCTTCGGCGAGCAGCGCGATGACCTTGCCGGGCATCGGCGCGAGCAACCCGCCTTCGGCGCCGCCGCCCTCGCCCGCATGATGCAGCGGGTCGACATTGGCGAGCTGCCAGGTGCGACCGTCGAGGAAGACGTGGCGTTTCTCACCCGCGACGATCACGGTGGCACCCATGCGCCGGCCGTCGAATTCGACGCGCAGGCCACCACGGTCGTCGAGCTTGCCGCGCGCCTCGGTGCTGCGACCATCGACCGTGAGGGTGTAACGGTCACGTCCGCGGTAGGCGACGGTGACGGCCTTCTGCGTCTCGCCGAAGCGGAACAGCAGTTCGCGGCTGGCCGTGGCATTGAGCCGCCAGCCATCGCGCGCATGCCACGGCGAACCGGGGTCGTTGCCGCGCTCGGCTTCGTCCTCGGCCCACGCCGCCTCGCGCAGTAGTTCACCGAGTGCGACGACGAGATAGACCTCGGCCGGCGGAACTTCGCCTTCCGGGAAGAGGTAGGCCTTCTCGCGTTCGATCAGGCCCGTGTCGAGATCGGCATTGGCGAAGGCCGGGCAGTTCGTCAGGCGCGACAGGAACTCGATGTTGTTGGCGACGCCGACGACACGGTAGTCCGCGAGCGCCTGCAGCATGCGCGCGAGCGCCTGGTCGCGGGTTTCGTCCCACACGATGAGCTTCGCGATCATCGGGTCGTAGAACGGGCTGATCTCGTCGCCCTCCTCGACGCCGGTGTCGACGCGCACATGCAGGCCTTCGGCCGGCGGCGCGAGGTGCACGAGCTTGCCGGTCGAGGGCAGGAAGCCCTTCGCCGGGTCTTCCGCGTAGATGCGCGCTTCGAGCGCGTGGCCGCGAATCTGCAGTTGCTCCTGCGCGAGCGGCAGCGGTTCGCCCGAGGCGACACGCAGTTGCCACTCGACGAGGTCGAGGCCGGTGATCATCTCGGTGACCGGATGCTCGACCTGCAGCCGCGTGTTCATCTCCATGAAGTAGAACGAGCCGTCCTGGTTGGCGATGAACTCGACCGTGCCGGCGCCGACATAGCCGACCGCCTTCGCCGCCTCGACCGCGGCCTTGCCCATCGCGGCACGGCGCTCGGGCGTCATGCCCGGCGCGGGCGCTTCCTCGAGCACCTTCTGGTGGCGGCGCTGCACCGAACAGTCACGCTCGAAGAGGTACACGCAGTTGCCGTGGGTGTCGCCGAAGACCTGGATCTCGATGTGGCGTGGGCGAATGATGTACTTCTCGACCAGCACGTGCTCGTCGCCGAAGGAGGACGCGGCTTCACGCTTGCACGAAGCCAGCGCGGCGATGAAGTCTTCCGACTTCTCGACCAGACGCATGCCCTTGCCGCCGCCGCCGGCTGCGGCCTTGATCAGCACCGGGTAGCCGATCTGGTCGGCCTGCTCGTGCAGGTAATCCGGGTCCTGGTTGTCACCGTGGTAGCCGGGAGTCAGCGGCACGCGGGCCGCTTCCATCAGCTTCTTCGCTTCGGACTTCGAGCCCATCGCGCGGATCGCGGAGACCGGCGGTCCGATGAAGACAATGCCTTCGCGCTCGCAGGCGTCACAGAAGTCCTCGTTCTCGGAGAGGAAACCGTAGCCGGGGTGGATCGCCTGCGCACCAGTCTGCTTCGCAGCGGCGATGATGCGGTCGATGACGAGGTAGCTTTCCTTGACGGCCGCGGGGCCGATCAGCACGGCCTCGTCGGCGAGGCGCACGTGGCGGGCGTTGGCGTCGGCTTCGGAATACACGGCGACGGTCTTGATGCCCATGCGGCGCGCGGTCTTGATCACTCTACAAGCGATCTCGCCGCGGTTCGCAATCAGGATCTTTTCGAACATGTTTGTCTCCCCTTCCCTTACATCCGGAACAAGCCGAACTTCGTCTGCGGGATCGGCGCGTTGAGCGTCGCCGACAGCGACAGCCCCAGCACGCGGCGGCTCTGCGCCGGGTCGATCACGCCGTCGTCCCACAGGCGCGCGGTGGCGTAGTAGGGGTGGCCCTGCACTTCGTATTGTTCGCGGATCGGCGCCTTGAACGCCTCCTCGTCTTCCTTGCTCCAGGTGCCGCCCTTGGCTTCGATGCCGTCGCGGCGCACGGTGGAGAGCACGCTCGCGGCCTGCTCGCCGCCCATCACGGAGACACGAGCGTTGGGCCACATCCACAGGAAGCGCGGGCTGTAGGCACGGCCGCACATGCCGTAGTTGCCAGCACCGAAGGAGCCGCCCATGATCATCGTGAGCTTGGGCACCTGGGCGGTCGCGACCGCCGTCACCATCTTCGCGCCGTCCTTGGCGATGCCGCCGTTCTCGTACTTGCGCCCGACCATGAAGCCGGTGATGTTCTGCAGGAAGAGCAGCGGGATGCCGCGCTGCGCGCACAGCTCGACGAAGTGCGCGCCCTTCTGCGCCGATTCGCCGAACAGGATGCCGTTGTTGGCGACGATACCGACCGGGTAGCCGTAGAGCTGGGCGAAACCGGTGACGAGCGTCGTGCCGTAGCGCGGCTTGAATTCGTCGAAGCGCGATCCGTCGACGACGCGGGCGATGACTTCGCGCACGTCGTAGGGCTTGCGCGGATCGGCGGGGATGATGCCGTAGAGCTCTTCGGGGTCGTAGAGCGGCTCTTCGCCGGCGCCGACCTTGAGCGACACGGGCTTCTGGCGATTGAGGTTAGCCACGATGCGGCGCGCGATGTAGAGCGCGTGCGCGTCGTTCTCGGCGAGGTGGTCGGCAACACCGGAAATGCGCGTATGCACGTCGCCGCCGCCGAGGTCTTCGGCGCTGACGACTTCACCCGTCGCGGCCTTCACCAGCGGCGGCCCACCGAGGAAGATCGTGCCCTGGTTCTTGACGATCACCGCCTCGTCGCTCATCGCCGGCACGTACGCGCCGCCAGCGGTGCAGGAGCCCATCACCACCGCGATCTGCGGGATGCCCTGCGCGCTCATGTTGGCCTGGTTGAAGAAGATGCGGCCGAAGTGATCGCGGTCGGGGAAGACTTCATCTTGCGTCGGCAGGTTCGCGCCACCGGAGTCGACCAGGTACACGCAGGGCAGGTTGTTCATCTGCGCGATTTCCTGCGCGCGCAGGTGCTTCTTCACCGTCATGGGGAAGTAGCTGCCGCCCTTCACGGTCGCATCGTTGGCGACGATCATGCACTCGACGCCCTTCACGCGGCCGATGCCGGCGATCACTCCGGCCGAGGGTGCGTCGCCGTCGTACATGCCGTAGGCCGCCATCTGGCCGACTTCGAGGAAGGGTGTGCCGGGATCGAGCAGGTGATTGACGCGATCACGCGGAAGCAGTTTGCCGCGCGCGGTGTGCTTCGCCCGCGCCGACTCGCCGCCGCCGAGGGCCACTTCCGCTGCCTTGTCGCGCAGGTCGCCGACGAGCTTGCGCATCGCCTCGGCGTTGCCCGCGAAGTCCGGGCTGCGCGTGTTGATCGAAGATTTGATGACGCTCATGTCTCCATCCTTTTCTTGTGAGGGAGAAAGGTTTCGGCCCCCTCCCCTTCAAGGGGAGGGCTGGGGTGGGGATGGGTTGACGGTGCAAATGCCAATTGGCGGCGCTTCCTTCCACCCATCCCCCACCTGTCCTCCCCCTTGAAGGGGGAGGAACCTGCTAACTGCGCTGTCCCTTACCGACTCACATCGTCTCCGCGAACAGTTCGCGACCGATCAGCATGCGGCGGATCTCGCTCGTGCCGGCGCCGATCTCATACAGTTTCGCGTCGCGCCACAGGCGGCCGGTCGCGTATTCGTTGGTGTAGCCGACGCCACCCAGGGTCTGGATCGATTCGCCCGCCATCCACGTCGCCTTCTCGGCCGAGTACAGGATCGCGCCGGCGGCATCCTTGCGCAGCGTGCGCGCGTGATCCGCGCGGTCGCACGCCTGCCCGACCGCATACACATAGGCGCGCGTCGCATTCCACACCGAGTACATATCGGCGACTTTGCCCTGCATCAGCTGGAACTCGCCGATCGCCTGGCCGAACTGCTTGCGCTCGTGCAGGTAGGGCACGACCACGTCCATGCACGCCGCCATGATGCCCAGCGGGCCGCCGCACAGCACCGTGCGCTCGTAGTCGAGGCCGCTCATCAGCACCTTCACGCCGTTGCCGACGCCGCCGAGCACGTTCTCTTCCGGCACTTCGACATCGTCGAAGAACAGCGGGAAGGTGTTCGAGCCGCGCATGCCGAGCTTGTCGAGGTGGGTGCCGTGGCTGAAGCCCTTCATGCCCTTCTCGATGATGAAGGCGGTCATGCCCTTCGGGCCGGCGTTGATGTCGGTCTTCGCATACACGACCAGCGTGTCGGCGTCGCCGCCGTTGGTGATCCACATCTTGGCGCCGTTGAGCACGTAGCGGTCGCCCTTCTTGTCGGCGCGCAGCTTCATCGACACGACGTCGGAACCCGCGTTCGGCTCGCTCATCGCCAGCGCGCCGACGTGGTCACCCGAGATCAGCTTGGGCAGGTACTTGTCCTTCTGCGCGGCGTTGCCGTTGCGGCGGATCTGGTTCACGCACAGGTTCGAGTGCGCGCCGTAGGACAGACCTACCGAGGCGGACGCGCGCGAGATCTCTTCCATCGCGATGATGTGCGCGAGGTAGCCCATGCCGGTGCCGCCGTATTCCTCCTCGACGGTCATCCCGAGCAGACCCATGTCGCCGAACTTCTTCCACAGGTCGGCGGGAAATTCGTTCTCGCGGTCGATCGCGGCAGCGCGCGGGGCGATCTCGGCCTCGGCGAACTGGCGCACCGCGTCGCGCAGCGCATCGATGGTTTCACCGTGGTGGAAGTTCAGGCAGGGGATGTTCATCGGGGGTCTCCTCGTTCCTTGGTGGCTGTTCGTTTTCGGGACGTCGCCAGATGCAGCTTAGACGCCCGCGGGCAAGACTGTTTGACCGCGTAAGAGTAGGCCCGCACGCGACGCAGCGGGCGCCAAGGTGGTTGCAAATCCTGCCAAGCGACTTATGATTCGGCGATGGCAACCGTGATCCCTTCCGTCGGCGATCCCACGCGCGGCCCCGCTGCGACGCCGGTCGCCTTCATCCGTGCGATCGTCGGCGCCTACCGCCGCTACGGGATCAATCCTGCCAACGCCTTGCGCGAGGCGCAGATTCTGCCGACGGCACTCGACGACCCCGCCGCGCGCGTGACCGCAGCACAGATGGAGATCATGTCCGCGGTCGCGATGCAGGAGCTCGACGACGAGGCGCTGGGCTGGTTCTCGCGCCGCCTGCCGTGGGGCAGCTACGGCATGCTGTGCCGCGCGTCGATCACCGCACCCGACCTCGGCGTCGCGCTCAAGCGGTGGTGCCGGCACCACCGCCTGCTCACGGACGACATCCTGCTGCACCTCGACGACGACGGCGCGGTCGCGACGCTACGTATCGAGGTGCGTCGCTATCTCGGCGAGATGCACGAGTTCTGCCTCGTGACGCTGCTGCGCTACGTACTGGGCTACGCCTGCTGGGCGATCGATTCGCGCATCCCGCTGCTCGCAGCCTCCTTCCCCTTCCCCGCGCCGCCGCACCGCGGCGTGTATCCGCTGCTGTTCCAGGGTCCGGTGCACTTCGACGCCGAACGCGCCGAGATCCGCTTCGACGCGCAATACCTGCGCCTGCCGCTGCGGCGCGACGAGGCCGCGCTGCAGCAGATGCTGCGCCGCGCGCTGCCGCTCACGGTGCTGCAATACCGCCGCGACCGCCTGCTGGTGCAGCGCGTGCGCCACCTGCTGCGCGAACGCCTCGACGAAGGCGCGACCGCCGAGACGCTGGCCGAACGCCTGCACCTGTCGCCGCGCACGCTGCACCGCCAGCTCGATGAGGAAGGTGCATCGTTGCAGCAATTGAAGGACGAGGCGCGGCGCGAGCGTGCGATCGAACTGCTGAATCGCACCAGCCGCCCGGTCAAACAGATCGCGCAGGCCGTCGGATTCCGCAACGAGAAGAGCTTTTCGCGCGCGTTCCGGCAATGGACCGGCGAGTCGCCCGGAGCCTTCCGGGAAAGACAGATCAAGGTTCGCGGCGCGCACGCGGAAAGCTGATCGGCACCGCGCAGCCGTGACGCCCGCTACACGCTGAAATGCCCGACAGAGCGCTGCAGCAGACCCGCCCGCTCGGCCAGGCGCCGCGTCGTCAGACTCCGAAACATCGTTTTTGCCACCCTGTAGAAGGCACTGCCTAGGTGCACACGGCGCCGGCACGCAGCAGGGCTGCAAACGGTTCGGCGGAAAGAGGCCGGCTGAAGAAGTAACCCTGCATTTCGTCGCATCCGTGTTGGCGCAGGCACTCCAACTGGCCCGCGTCCTCGACGCCCTCGGCGATGACCGTCAGACCCAGGCTGTGGGCGAGCGACACCACGGCAGCCGTGATCGCGGCATCGGTGCGGTCGGTGGTGATATCCCTGACAAACGAGCGGTCGATCTTCAACGCGTCGATCGGGAAACCCTTGAGGCGGTTCAGGCTGGAGTAGCCGGTACCGAAGTCGTCGAGCGACAGGCGGACCCCGACCGCCTTCAGTTCCCGCATGGTCGCGATCGCCGAATTCGGATCGTCCATGAGCATGCTCTCGGTCAGCTCCAGTTCGAGAAAGGCAGGATCCAGTCCGCACGCTTCCACGGTGCGCGCGACCAGCCCCGCCAAACCCTCCTTCCTGAACTGGCACGCAGACAGGTTGACCGACATGCGTACCGGCGGCAGACCACGCTCGAGCCACGCGCGGGCCTGCAAACAGGCGGTTCGCAATACCCACTCGCCGATTGGCACGATGATGCCGGTCTCTTCCGCCAACGGAATGAACTTTGCCGGCGGCACGAGGCCCATCTGCGGATGGTGCCAACGGATCAGGGCCTCGGCGCCCACCACCTGCATCGAGCCGATATCCACCTGCGGCTGGAACTGAAGCACGAACTCGTCATTCTTCAGCGCACGGCGCAGCTTTCCCGTCAGCGCAATGCGTTCGCCGGCATGGGCGTTCATCTCCACGGCGTAGAACTGGAAATTGTTGCGCCCCTGCGCCTTCGCCCGATAAAGCGCGGTATCCGCGTTCATCAGCAGCGTCTGCACGGAGTTGCCATCCCGCGGACACAGGCTCGCACCGATGCTGCACGACACGTACAGCTCGTTGTCATCCAGTTGGTACACCCCGGTCATCGCTTCCTGGATGCGGTGGATGGCCGCCGCAACCTGCTCCTCGCTTTCGACCTCCTGCAGCGCAACGACGAACTCGTCGCCGCCCAGGCGAGCGACCGTATCCTCTTCCCGCACGCACGAGGACAGGCGCTCGGCCACCGCCTTCAGCAGGCGGTCGCCCGCATTGTGGCCGAGGCTGTCGTTGACGTACTTGAAGTGGTCGAGGTCGATGAACAGGATCGCGGCATTGCGCCGGTAGCGCTGCGCGCGCGCGATCGCCTGCTGCAGGCGGTCCGTCAGCAGCGTCCGGTTCGGCAACCCCGTCAGGCTGTCGTGACCGGCCTGGTATTCGAGCTGTTCCTGATAACGCTTGCGGTCCGCCGTGGTTCGCAGGGACACGATCCCGTACGCCAGATTCTCGGCAAGCTTGCCCAGCAGTTCGACCTCCTCGTCGTCGAAGGCACCGGTCTCTCCGGCATAGATCGCCAGCACTCCGATGACCTGCCCGTCCTTGCACAGCGGCAAGCCGACGCAGGCCTGATAGTCGCGGCCCAGCGCCTCGTGGCCGCGCACGAAACTGTCATCGTCGCGGATGCTGTTCACGACCACCGGCCGGCCCGTGCGCACGGCCCGGCCGATCGGCCCGTTCTCGCGCACGGCGCTGTCCCACGTGATCTCCAGCGTGTCGAGGTAGCCCTGTTCGTACCCGGCATGAACCACCGGACGGACGCTCTTGCGTTCGTCGTGTTCGGCGTAGCCCGCCCACGCCAGCCGGTAGCCGCCGGTTCGCGTGATGGTGTCGCAGATCTGACGCAGCAGTTCGCCTTCCTCACCGATGCGGACCAGCGCCTCGTGGCAATGCGTCAGCAGCCTGAGCGTGCGATTGAGTTTGTGCACCGTGCGCTCGGTCTGCTTCCGCTCGGTCAGGTTCTCCTTCACGGCGACCAGATGGGTGATCTGGTCGTGCGCATCACGGATCGGGGACGCCACCATGTGTTCCCAGTACAGCTCGCCGTTCTTTTGCCGATTCAGGAGCTCGCCACGCCACACCTCGCCGTTGCACAACGAGCCCCACAGGTCCTTGTAGACGCGGGTGGGCGTAGTGCCGGAACTGAAGATCCGCGGCGATTTCCCCAGCACCTCGTGCGCCTCGTAGCCGGTCACGCGGGTCACGCTCGGATTCACGTATTCGATGCGGCCGTTGCAGTCGGTGA
This sequence comes from Aromatoleum tolulyticum, assembly GCF_900156155.1. GTDB lineage: Bacteria > Pseudomonadota > Gammaproteobacteria > Burkholderiales > Rhodocyclaceae > Aromatoleum > Aromatoleum tolulyticum. The sequence continues at coordinate 64,694 of NZ_FTMD01000014.1, read as the reverse complement.
TCACCACCAGCGACGGACTCTGCTCGACCGCACGCGACAGCACCCGCAGATGCTCGACCGCACGGCGCCGCTCGGTGACGTCACGAATCACGCTGACGATGATCCGGCCCCGGTCGGCCATGTCGGACAACAGTACGGCCTGCATGTCCACCCAGCGGCGCGTACCGCCGAATCCGACGATCTCGAACTCGAGCGCGACCGGATTGCTATCGGAAATCTGCCCGGACAATCGACGCAACGCGCGAAAATGCTTTCTCGGCACCACCTCCTGCACCCTGCGCCCGACTACGTCGTTCGACTCCTCGGCCTCGATCATCTCAAGCCCCGAGCGGTTGATGCTCAGCACCCGTCCGTGCTCGTCGATCATCGCCACGCAGTCCGGCACCGTATCGACGACGGCCTGCAGCAGGCTTTCGCGATTCTCCAGTTGCCGCCGATCATGGTCGATGCGCTGCATGCAGCGTGCAGTCTGCTCCGCGAGCAGGTTCAGGTCCGCGGCGAGCTGGCCGATCTCGCCGTGACCGGCGATGATCGCCACTCGCGGGGAGAAATCGCCACAGGCGAACCGGCGACTCGCCACGGACAACTTGCGCAGCGGCACGACGATGTGACGCCGCACGGCGAGCAACGCGAGTCCCAGCAACAGGGCATCGAGCACCACCAGCCCATGCAGGTAGAACCTTGCTTCCCGCTCTTCCTCGTTGGCATGGTGCGTCAGCCCTGCGACCACCGCTTCGAGGTTGCTCAGCAGGATCGCGGCGTCGTTGACCAGATGTTCGAGATCGATCTGCGAAAGGTTCCGCTCGCTGTCCGGACGCAGCAACAGTGCGATGTCGGCACTGTAGTCCGCCCACATTTCGCGGACGATGCGCATCGCACCGATGATCGCCGGGGGCGATACCCGGACGGCGTAACCGAAGGCGTTGCCCCCCTGCTCGAGCGCCGTGAGACCCGCCTCGAACTCGCGCACGGCCAGTTCGGCCTGCGCGCCACTCGCGAACCCCCGATGCGCCAGCCCCCCCTGGAAGGCGATGCGCTGGCTCAGCATGCGCATGCGCCCGGCCACATTGATCGTGTCGGCGACGTGATGGAGTCGTTGCAGCAGACTGTCGATGACCATCGCATTGCCCACGACCAGGGACAGGAACAGCACGGACGCCAACGCGAACTTGAGTCCCAGCCCGGGGCGATGGAATTCTGCAGGGCTCATCATGTCACGCATGTTTGCGGTCTCTTCCGTCTCGCTATGGAGGCCACCTTGCCGCGATACCGCTGTGTCGCGCCCACGTACGACGTCTGCCGCAGCGCGGGGCCGATCGGCGCGCCTGCAGAAAGACCTGCTTACCGCTTACCGATGCGACACGTCTCGCACGGGGCTGCCGACACGGCGAGGCCCCGGCCGGAACGAAAATCCGCCGTCTTGTGATAGGTGCCGCCTTGCACTCCCGCATCATGCAAAAAGCATATCTCCCGAGTCTGCAAGACGGGATGTCTCCGGTTTTCTTTTCATTTTTTCGACCGCCCCTCGCTCGGCGACAACACGTCTGATTCCGTCCGGATAGACGTCGTGTCAGCTGCGCTCGTCCCGAAACGCCATGAACAGGCGACCCGGAGGACCGAATCAACCGAGCGGCATTCACGCAGGCGATCGAGCGCACACTATGAAAGCTCTGCCGGGAAGGATCCATACTCCCTTCGGCCGAGCCGACATAGCCAGAAATGGCTACCGCAGCCCCCCCAGGCTCGCGCCCTTACGTCTTTTGGACTATTGACGACAACGGGGGAGCGTCGGTAACGCCGGAAAAGTCGCGCTCCACGCATTGGCCGCGGCTGCGGCTCCGCGGCCGCCGCTTCGCCGTGCGCGCGGGCACTACACTCTCATCGAGAAAAGGCGAGCCGCGCCCCGAGTGCGCGGCGATGGCCCGCGCCGGTCAGTCGTGCGCGGCGGCAGCGACCCCGCTGCCCGACAGGGCCGAGCGCTCACCGCCCCGGTGCAGGCGCGCGTGCATGCGGCGCAGGCCGAACCAGGTCGCGCCGGCAACCAGCGGCAGCGCCAGCCCGATCGCCTGGTCCACAGGCACGTCCACACCCCAGCCCTTCAGCGCCTTCAGCGCATAGGCGGCGAGGCCGATGCCGTAGTACGAGATCGCGACCACCGACAGCCCCTCGACCGCCTGCTGCAGCCTCAGCTGCAGGCGCGCGCTGCGGCTCAGGCTCTCGAGCACGCCCTGGTTCTGCCGCTCCTGCGCCAGATTGACGCGCGTGCGCAACATGTCGTTGGCGCGACTCACCTTGTGGGCGAGCGCATCCTGCCGCGCGGCCACCGACACGCAGCTATCCATCGCTGGCGCGAGTCGCCGTTCCATGAACTCGCCGATCGTCGGCACGCCCTCGATGCGCTGCTCGCGCAGTTCGCCGATGCGCGCCTGCACGATGCGGTAGTAAGCCTGTGCGGCGCTGAAGCGGTAGCCGGTCGCGTGCGACATCGCGCGCATGCGCGCGTCCAGCCGCGAGATCTCGTGCAGCAGCTGCTCCGCGTCGCCGTCGATCTCGAGTTCGCACATGCGCGCGCCGAAACCGCTCAGATCCTCCTCGATGCCGTCGAGGCGCCCTATGCCCTCGCGCGCGAGCGGCAGCGCGAGCAGCGCCATCATCAGGTAGGTCTCGATCTCGCAGATGCGCTGCACGAGCCGCCCCATCTGCGCCTCGCGTAGCCCGGTATCGCGCACCAGGTAACGCGAGAAGCCGTCCGGGCCGACCTGGAAGTCGGTCCAGATCTCGCCCCCGGAGAGCACGCGGCTGCCGACCAGCGGCGGCATCGGGAACAGCCCGTGCAGGCGTTCGTCGGCGAGGTCGAGCGGTTCGCCCACCTCCGCGTGGATGTGCGAGGCGACGACGACCGATGCACCGAGCGATTCGAGCCAGTCCATCGGCACGTGACGCATCGCCGTGTGCGCGAAGTCCGCGCCGCCGCACCCGGGCTCAACGAAGGTGAAGGTGGCGAATTCGGTATGCCGCTCCCACTTGATGCGGAAATGGCCGAAGTCGTGGAAGAAGTGCTGCGCTCCGTCCTTGGGGCCGGATACGCCGAAGCGTGCGCACAGAGCCTGCAGCGTACGCTCGTGCCAATCGCCACCCCGGCCGCCCCCGCCACCTTCATCGCAATGGATCGCGAGGTGCGAGACGCGTGCCGGCGCGCCGATGACCATGAAGGGCCGGGAGTGGATCTCGCTCGCAAGCGCGAGCCGCTGCGGGTGATTCAGACTGCGGGGAAGATTCATCGCGGGATGCCGCGGCGGGCGCGCTGCGCGCGATCCCGCGCGGAGCGCGCCCGCCGACCGGTCAGTTGTAGCCGAGCACGACCACCGCAGCGAGGTCGCGGCGCTCCGCCTCGACCTGGGTGTCGTAATCCTCGCAGCGCGGATCGACGCGGCGCTTCAACCGGCTCGCGAGTTCGCTGCCGATCTTCGCACCGGCCTTGCCGGCGATGAATCCGAATTCCTTGGTAACTGCCTGTTGTTGGGGAATCATATTTTCTGTCTCCGATTCGAGCGTCGTGAAAAGAAGGAAAACAATCGGCTTTTCCCGGAGCGATGCTCCGCCTTCCCTGTGCGCACCTTGGCGTCGTTTATCGTTATTGGGGTGCCGACTGGCTGACGCGAATTCTTGTGCAAGCGCCGGACATGCTCAAACGAAATAAACTACGAAGATCGTGACTCGGAGGAAGTATCCATGCGCCGGCGCATTCCCAGCATCGAGGCGCTCGTTGCATTCGAGGCCGCCGCGCGCCACCTGAGTTTCACGCGCGCAGCCGACGCGCTGTCGCTCACGCAGAGCGCGGTATGCAAGCAGATCGCCTCGCTCGAGGACTATCTCGGCGTGCCGCTGTTCAACCGCATCAGGAAGCGCATTTCGCTGACCGAGGCCGGGTCGATCTACGCCAAGCGTGTTGCCGAGGATCTCGACCGGCTGGAGCGCCATACGGTTTCGCTGATGTCGCACCGCGGCGAGCGCAACGTGCTGGAACTGGCGGTGATTCCGACTTTCGGTTCGCGCTGGCTGATTCCGCGGCTCGCCCAGTTCCATGCGGCCAATCCGGGGATCACCGTGAATCTGACGACGCGCTCGGATCCCTTCGTATTCACCGAGACGCCGTTCGACGCCGCCATCCATTTCGGCTCGTCGACGTGGCCGGGCGCCATCTCGCACCCGTTGTTCGGCGAGGAGATGGTGCCGGTGTGCAGCCCCGCGCTGCTGCGCGAACACCCCTGCAGCGAACCGCGCGAGCTCGCACGGCTGCCGCTGCTGCATCAGGTGAATCGCCACGCCGCATGGCAACGCTGGTTCGAGGCCGCGGGCGTGAAGGACGCGGATGCGATGAGCGGCCCGCGCTTCGACCTGTTCTCGATGCTCGTGGAGGCCGCCTGCGCGGGACTGGGCGTGGCCCTCGTTCCGCGTTTCCTGGCACTGAGCGAGCTGGAATCGGGGCAACTGATCATCCCCTTCGACCTGCCGCTGCGCTCCGAGATGGCCTACCACCTCGTCTATCCCGATCCGCCGAGCACAAACCCGGCCCTGCGGCGTTTTACCGACTGGCTGCTGGCCGAGGCAGCGGCCTACCGGGGCGCGCCGAGCAGGCCGGTGCAGGACTCAGTGAACGCGCCAGAAAGCCGATTGCGATAGAGGTGCCTCGAAGTCGGCCAAGGACATAAACCGTCGGGCAGGAAGCGCGCAGCGAATGCCGGCGCGCGGCGGACGATGGGGGGGATTACATTCCGCCCTACGGACCCTCAGACCCCCAGATAGCGGTGCCACAAGGTACGCTCGGCATCCAGCTCCGCCGAACTCCCCGCCCACGCGACCCGCCCGCGTTCGAGGATGATGTGGCGGTCGGCGAGCTTCACGAGGCGTTCGACGTACTTGTCGACGACCAGCGTCGTCTGGCCGGCCTCCTTGAGCCGCGCGAGGCAGCGCCAGATCTCCTCGCGGACCACCGGCGCAAGCCCTTCGGTCGCCTCGTCGAGGATCAGCAGGCGCGGGTTCGTCGACAGCGCCCGCGCGATCGCGAGCATCTGCTGCTCGCCGCCGGAGAGCTGGTTGCCGAGGTTACCGGCGCGCTCCTTCAGGCGCGGGAAGAGCGCGTACAGGCGCTCCAGCGTCCACGGCTCGCGCGTGCCGCTGCGGTTGTCTGCGAACGCAACCAGGTGCTCGCGCACGCTCAGATTCGGGAAGCACTGGCGCCCTTCCGGCACGATCGCAACGCCCAGGCGCGCGATCGCATCCGCGGACAGACCGTGGATCGCCTGCCCGTCGAAGCGGATCTCGCCGCGCCGCGCGCGCAGGCCGCCGATCACCGTCTTGATCGTGGTGCTCTTGCCCATGCCGTTGCGCCCGAGCAGGGTCACAACCTCGCCCGCGCGGATGTCGAAATCGAGCCCGAACAGCACCTGGCTCGCCCCATAGCCGGCCTCGAGGCCGAGGCAGCTCAGCAGCACCTCGCGGCTCATCGCAGCTCCTCCGTGCCCAGATACACCGCCTGCACCTCGGGATGCTCGCGGATGTAGGCGGTGTCGCCGGACGCGAGCACCTTGCCGTAGTCCAGCACCGAGATACGGTCGGCGAGTTGGAACACCGCGTCCATGTCGTGCTCGATCAGCAGGATCGCCGCTTCCGCACGCAGGCGCGCGATCAGCTCGACCATCTGCTGCGAATCCTCCGGCCCCATGCCCGCCATCGGCTCGTCCAGCAGCAACAGCTTCGGCCGTGCGGCGAGCGCGAGCGCGACGTCGAGCTTGCGCTGCACGCCGTGCGGCAGCGTGCCGGCGACCCGATCCAGCATGTCCTCCAGGCCGACCTTGTGCGCGAGTTCCAGCGCCCGCTCGCGCAAGCCCGCCTCGGTGGAACGCCGTCTGAAACAGCGAAAGCTCGACCCGGAATGCGCCTGCACCGCCAACAGCAGGTTGTCGCGCACCGAATCGCCGCGGAACACGCTGGTGATCTGGAAGCAGCGCGACAGGCCGTGCCGCACGCGATCGTGGGCGCTCATCGCGGTGAGCTCGACGCCGTCGAGCACGATGGAACCCCCGTCGGCCGGCAGCAGCCCGGAAATCAGGTTCACGAGCGTCGATTTGCCGGCGCCGTTCGGGCCGATCAGCGCATGCACTTCGCCCGGCTCGACCGAGAGGCTGACGCGGTCGGTCGCGACCAGCCCGCCGAAGCGCTTCACGAGGTCCTGCGCGACGAAGAGGCTCATGCGGAGCTCCTGTCGTCGAACAACCCCGCGAGCCCGCGCGGCGCGGCGAACACGACCGCGATCAGCATGAGTCCCAGCGGCCAGTGCCAATATTCGGTGTACAGCTTGAGCACTTCCGACAGCACGAGCCACACCGCGACGCCCAGCACCGCGCCCCAGCGCCGACCCAATCCGCCGAGGACCACCATCACGAGGAGGGTCGCGGACTCGGTCCAGTGCATCGTCGACGGGCTGACGAAGTTGTTGTGGCTCGCGAGCAAGGCGCCGGCGAGCCCCGCGAGTGCGCCCGCGCCGGTGAAGGCGGCAAGCTTCAGGCGATACACCGGATAACCGAGCGCCTCCATGCGCGTCTCGTTGTCGCGGATGCCGGTGAGCGCGTGGCCGAAGCGCGACACCGCGGCGCGGCTCGCGAATGAGAACACCAGCGCGGCGATCGCGAGCACGACCCAGAAGAACAGCGCTGCATCGCCCGTCGTCCTGCCCGCCCCCAGTTCCAGCGGCGAATACAGCCCGTAACCGTCGTCGCCGCCGTAGGCCGACAGCGACACGGCGAGGTAGTACAGCATCTGCGCGAAGGCCAGCGTGATCATCAGGAAATACACGCCGCGCGTGCGCAGCGACACCGCACCGATCAGCGCGGCGAATGCGCCCGAGACCAGCACCGCGGCACCCCATGCAGTCCATGCGGAACTCACTCCGGCATCGACGAGCGCGACGACCGTGTAGGCCCCCACGCCGATGAAGCCCGCGTGGCCCAGCGCCGCCATTCCGCCGTAGCCGAGGATGAAGTTGAGGCTGGTCGCCGCGATCATCACGATCAGCATGCGGCGCACGAAGCCGACGTAGTAGTCGAGTCCGAGCTGCGCGCCGACGACCGGCAGGAGCGCCAGCGCGACGAGCAACGCCCACGGCAGCCAGCGCGCAACGCCGCCCGACGACGGGATCGCGGCGGAATGAAGCTCGTCACTCATCGCCGCCCCTCACGCCCGCGCCGGGAACAGGCCCGCCGGCTTCAGGATCAGCACCGCCGCCATCAGCACGTACATCGCGATCCCCGCGAACGCGGGGCCGAGGTCCGCCGCCAGCGCGGGCGGCAGCACCGAGCGCAGCAGCGGCGGCAGGAAGGCGCGGCCGGCGGTGTCGACCAGCCCCACCAGCAGCGCCGCGACGAAGGCGCCGCGCACCGAACCGATGCCGCCGATGACGATCACGACCAGCGCCGGGATCAGGATCGCCTCGCCCATGCCGATCTGCACCGCGCTGATCGGCCCCATCAGTGCCCCGGCGAGCGCCGCGAGGGCCGCGCCGAGCGCGAACACGAAGGAGAACACGCGCCCGACGCGCACGCCCATGAATTCCGCCATCTTGCGGTTCGACGCGCCCGCACGCACCAGCATGCCGACGCGAGTGTGATTCACCAGCACGTACAGGCCGACCGCGACCAGCAGCCCCACCGCCAGCAGCACCAACCGGTAGGCCGGATACGGCAGCTCCGGCAGCAGCTGCACCGGCCCCGCGAGCGCCGCCGGTGTCGTTGCCATCACCGGCGACGGCCCCCAGATCGCCTTCACCGCGTCGTCGGCGATCAGGATCACGCCGAAGGTCGCGATCACCTGCGCGAGGTGGTCGCGCGCGTAGAGCCGCTTCACGATCAGCAGCTCGAGGACGAAAGCCACCAGCACCGTCGCCGCGACCGCGACCAGCACCGCGCCGACGAAGCTGCCGCTCGCCTCATGCACGCGCGCGGCGACGTAGGCGCCGGCCATGTAGAGGGAACCGTGCGCGAGGTTCATCGTGTCCATGATGCCGAACACGAGCGTGAGGCCGGCCGCGAGCAGGAACAGCATCAGGCCGAAGCCGAGGCCGTTGAGGAGCTGCTCGAAAACGAAGATCGGATCCATCGGGGGAAATCGGGATAAAGCCGGACAACGCGAAAGCGCGGCGGACGGGCAGCCCCGCCGCCGCGCCTGAAGATGATGCGCTTACTGCTTGCAGTCGCCGACGTAGGCGTCCTGGTGCTTCTCCATCACGGTGCCGACGAGCTTGTTCGTGAGCTTGCCGCTCGCGTCCTTGTCGACAACGCGCAGGTAGTAGTTCTGCACCGGGAAGTTGTTCGCGCCGTACTTGAACTCGCCGCGCACCGACTTGAAGTTCGCCTTCTTCAGCGCCGCGATCACCGCCTCGCGATCGGCGACCTTGCCACCGACCTCGCGCACCGCCGCGTCCATCGCCATCACGACGTCGTAGGCCTGCGCGGCATACACGGTCGGGTAGCGGCCGTTGTACTTCTTGCGGAAGGCCTCGACGAACTCGACGTTGGCCGGCACCTTGAGGTCGTGCGCCCAATGCGCCGTGTTCAACATGCCCAGCGTCGGCTCGCCGACCGCCTCGATGACGTCCTGGTCGGCCGTGAAGCCCGGCGCGATCAGCGGGATGTCCTTCAGGCCGCCGCCGACGTACTGCTTGATGAAGTTGATCCCCATCGCCGCGGGCAGGAAGGCGAAAACGGCGTCGGGCTTCGCCGCACGGATCTGCGCGATCTCGGCGGCGTAGTCGATCTGGCCGACCTTGGTGTAGATCTCATCCTTCACCGTGCCCTTGTAAAGGCGCTTGAAGCCGCCGATGTGGTCCTTGCCCGCCGGGTAGTTCGGCGCGATCAGGACCATGTTCTTGAAGCCCTTCTCGTTGGCGACCTTGCCGGCGGCCTCGTCGTAGGTGTCGTTCTGGTAGGAGACGCCGAAGAAGTACGGGCTGCACTGCTTGCCCGCGAACAGGCTGGGGCCGGGGTTGCTGGACAGGAAGGGCACCTTCGCCGCGAACAGCGCCGGCCCGACCGCCAGCGCCGAGTTAGAGGCCACCGGGCCGGTGAAGAAGTCGATCTTGTCGCGCTGCAGGAAACGGTTCACGAGCTGGTTCGCCTGCTCCGGGTTGCCCGCGAAGTCCTGCTGGATGAACTCCGCCGGCTGACCGCCGAGCTTGCTGCCGAGGCGCTCCACCGCGAGGTTCAGGCCGTCGCGCGTCTCGGCGCCGATCGTCGCGAACGGACCGGAGATGTCGAGCGCGACCCCGACCTTCACCGGTTCGGCATGGGCGGCAACTGCACCGCACAGTGCGAGGGAGACTGCGACGTTCTTCAGCTTCAGCATGGACGCTCCTGATCGGGATTTCTGTGGCAATGGCCGAGAACCAGCGAGATTATCACGGGCGCTTAGCGCGGACCCACCTGCATAGGCGATCGGCGCAGGCGCCGCAGCCGCCGGGCTCGCTATACTCGCACCGACCGGGGACATCGCGACAACACCGCCCCCCGGCCGTCGCGGACACACGCCACCGGGGAAATCGCCTTGCCCAACGATACCGACGTCAGCCCATCCGCCCTCGCGCCGCTGCGCCAGCCGATGTTCCGCATGCTGTGGATCGCATGGCTCGCCGCGAACATCACGATGTGGATGAACGACGTCGCCGCGGCCTGGCTGATGACGTCGCTGACGACCAGCGCCTTCATGGTCGCGATGGTGCAGGCCGCCTCGACGCTGCCCGTGTTCGTGCTCGGCCTGCCGAGCGGCGCGCTGGCCGACATCATCGATCGGCGCAAGTACTTCGCCGCAACCCAGCTGTGGATCGCGGTGGCGGCGATCCTGCTGTGCGGACTCGCCCTGGCCGACGCGCTGACCGCGGAACTGCTGCTCGCGCTCACCTTCGCCAACGGCATCGGCCTCGCGATGCGCTGGCCGGTGTTCGCCGCGATCATCCCGGACCTCGTGGCGCGCCGCGACCTGCCCGCCGCGCTCGCCCTCAACGGCGTCGCGATGAACATGTCGCGCATCATCGGCCCGGTCGTCGCGGGCGCGCTGCTCGCAGGCGCCGGCAGCGCCTACGTGTTCCTGCTCAACGCGCTGCTGTCGATCTTCGCCTTCGTGATGATCCTGCGCTGGAAGTCCGAACCGAAGGTCAGCGCGCTGCCCGGCGAACGCTTCCTCGCGGCGATGCGCGTGGGCCTGCAGCACGTGATGCAGTCGCCGCCGATGCGCGCGGTCCTCGCGCGGATCTTCCTGTTCTTCCTGCAATCGACCTCGCTGACCGCACTGCTCCCCCTCGTCGTACGCGACCTCCACGCGGGCGGCGCGACGGCCTATACGAGCCTGCTCGCGGCGATGGGCGGCGGTGCGATCCTGGCGGCACTGAACCTCGAGCGCCTGCGCCACCGGCTGGAACGCGAGGACTTCGTGCACTGGGGCACCCTCGTCCATGCCGCAAGCGCCGCCGTCGTCGTCCTCGTACCGACACTGTGGGTCGCGATTCCCGCGATGTTCGCCGCCGGCATGGCGTGGATCGCCACCGCGAACGCGCTCACGGTGGCGGCGCAGATGGGGCTGCCGAACTGGGTTCGCGCCCGCGGCATGTCGATCTACCAGATGGCCCTGATGGGCGGCAGCGCCGCCGGCGCCGCGGTGTGGGGCTACGTGGCGAACCTGACGTCGGTCACCACCAGCATCCTCGTCGCTTCCGTCGTGGGCCCGGTGGTGCTGCTGCTCACCCGCCGCCATGCGCCGATCGGCGCGCACGACGTCGACCACAGTCCCGCGGCCGTCGTCGCGATGCTGCCCCCGCCGGCCATCGACATCGAACCCGACGAGGGACCGGTGATGGTGACGATCGAATACCTGATCGACCCCGCGCGCGCTGCCGGTTTCAACGCCGTGATGCAGGACACCCGCCGCGCCCGCCTGCGTCAGGGTGCGCTGTCCTGGGGCCTGTTCCGCGACACGGCGCGGCCGGAGCGCTACATCGAATATTTCCTCGACGAGAACTGGATCGAGCACCAGCGGCGCCTGGAACGCTTCACTGCCGCGGACCTGGGCCTGCGCGAGCGGCGGCTTGCCTTTCATATCGGCCCCGACGCACCGCTGATGCGCCGCTATGTCGCGGAGTCGGTCGATGGTCGGCCGGGCGGCGACGCCGATACGCGCTAAGCCGCCGCTTCAGCCTGCGTCGTGCGGGCCCGTCCTGCCGTAGAGGCGACGCAGTTCGTCCTTCGCCGCCTCCAGGCATGCGCGCCGCTCGACGGAGAGGTTCCTGCCTGCCCGGTTGATGTAGAAGTTCAGCATCGACATCGCCGAGCGGAACGGCTCGGTCTTCCGCTTCACGCTGGCCTCGGCAGATCGCTGCAACGAAAGCGCGACTTCCCGCGGATCCTCGAGCGAAAAGACCCCCGGCTCGAGATCCAGCGCCCGGCTGCTTTCGGTAACCTTCTGCGACCAGCCTCGAGCGGCCAGCACCATCGCGTGGCCGCGGCTAGGCGCGCGGCCCGCGCATCGCCCGGACACAGGCCCAGGCGATGATGCCGAAGAGGACAACCACGCCCAACACGTGCTCCATGCCTATCTCCATGGTCGGGAACGGGCGTGAATTATGCGCCCAACGCTGCTTCATGGCTCCCTTGCCCGGCACGCCATCCCCTGCAGCCCTTCACTTCTCGGTGCGCGGCGGCCCCGGCTCGGACGGAGAACCCTTTCCGAGCAGGTAACCCGCGAGCGTCCCCAACAGACCCATCACCGGCGCGACCTGCTGGTCCGTGTATCCGGCCACCACCAGGAACAGCGCGCCGGTGATGATCAGCACCGTGCCGAAGACGCGCAGGATTGCCTCCGGCGACGGACGCGAACTGCGCATCAGCCCGGCGCACAGCACGAGCACGACGATGCCGAAGATCAGCACCACCGCGCTCATCGTCATCGCGTTCTGGTTCGACCACCACTCCGGCCCGGCGGCGGGCGGCGTCACGACGGCCTTCCCCGGCGCCGCGGGCACCTGCGACAGTTCCCGGTCGAGGTCGGCCATCTGCTTGTCGAATTCCGCCTTCGTCATTGCCCGCCCTCCAGCGATCTCACGCGCTGCCTCAGCAGCTCGACCTGCTTCTCGAGGAGGTCCACCTTGCGCTGCAGCACCGCATTCTCGCGGCGCAGCGACGTGACGTCCCCGGACGACTCACCGCTGCGGCTCATTCCCGGCACCTGCCGATCGCGGTCAGCTCCGGGGGGCGATCCCGTTGCCTGCTCCGGAGGGACGGGGGCCGGCACGGTTGGTGGCGACTCGCTTCCTGACGGCGTCCCGGTGGCCAGCCCTGGGCGCTGCGGCGCCCAGACCGGCCCCGCCGCGAAAACGGCCAGCAGTGCAACTGCAAGGAACTTGCGCATGACGCCCTCCGCACACGGATGCGTTCGTCGATGCCATTGACGGGACCGTTCGGCCGCCGGCACCGGCGGCTAGTCAATCGCCATGGGGCAAACGCCCCAAATGCATGATAGGACAGAAAAACCGGCGGTGCCGGCAGCGCCCGACCGGTAAAGCCGCACCGCAACCGGTCTGAAACCGGGCGTTGACTACAATCCATACATGCCGCCACCGGAACCGGACACCATGCCCCGCTACGCACACACCGTGGATGGAAAGCGCTACCGGTTCGCCGATCTGAAGAGCCTGCTCGCCAAGGCCACGCCGGCGCGTTCGGGCGACCAACTCGCCGGCATCGCCGCAGGCAGCGACGAAGAGCGCGTCGCAGCCCGGATGGCGCTCGCCGCACTGCCGCTGGCGACCTTCCTCGACGAGGTGCCGATCCCCTACGAAGAGGACGAAGTCACCCGCCTCATCATCGACGAGCACGACAAGACCGCCTTCGCACCGGTCAGCCACCTCACCGTCGGGGACTTCCGCAACTGGCTGCTGTCCGAAGCCGCCGACGCAGCCGCGCTCGCCGCCCTCGCGCCCGGCCTCACGCCCGAAATGGCGGCAGCCGTCAGCAAGATCATGCGCGTGCAGGACCTGATCCTCGTCGCCAAGAAATGCCGCGTCGTGACCGCCTTCCGCAACACCATCGGCCTCGCCGGCCGCATGGCCACCCGCCTGCAGCCCAACCACCCGACGGACGATCCCGCCGGGGTCGCCGCCAGCATCGTCGACGGCCTGATGTACGGCTGCGGTGATGCGGTCATCGGCGTCAATCCCGCCAGCGACAACGTGCACACCGTCACGACGCTGCTGCGCATGCTCGATGCCGTCATCGCCAAGTACCGCATCCCGACCCAGGCCTGCGTCCTCACCCACGTCACGACCACGATCGAGGCCATCGGCCGCGGCGCCCCGGTCGACCTGGTATTCCAGTCGATTGCCGGCACCGAATCCGCGAACGCCGGCTTCGGCATCAACCTCGCCGTGCTCGCCGAAGGACGCGACGCGGCCCTGTCGCTGCGGCGCGGCACCGTCGGCGACCACGTCATGTACTTCGAGACCGGCCAGGGCAGCGCCCTGTCGGCCAACGCCCATCACGGCGTCGACCAGCAGACCTGCGAGGCGCGGGCCTACGCCGTCGCGCGCAAGTTCAAGCCCCTGCTGGTGAACACCGTCGTCGGCTTCATCGGCCCGGAATACCTGTACGACGGCAAGCAGATCACCCGCGCCGGCCTCGAAGACCACTTCTGCGGAAAGCTGCTGGGCGTGCCGATGGGCTGCGACGTCTGCTACACCAACCACGCCGAAGCCGATCAGGACGACATGGACGCGCTCCTGACGCTCCTCGCCGCCGCCGGCGTCAATTACGTGATGGGCGTGCCCGGCTCGGACGACGTCATGCTCAACTACCAGTCCACGTCCTTCCACGACACCCTGTACATCCGCCAGGTCCTCGGCCTGCGCCCCGCGCCGGAGTTCGAAGCCTGGCTGCGCGACATCGGCATCTTCGCGCCGGGCGAGGCGCTGGCGCTCGCGCAGGACCTGCCCGCCCCCTTCCGCCACGCGCTCGCGAAGCTCGACTGAGGATGCAGTGATGGACGACCCCGCCGACACGCCCGTCATCCCCGACACCTGGGGAAAACTCCGCCGCTTCACCCCTGCCCGCATCGCGCTCGGACGCGCCGGCACCAGCCTCCCGACCCAAGCCCAGCTCGACTTCCAGTTCGCCCACGCCCGCGCGCGCGACGCCGTCCATCACCCCCTTGCGACCGGCGTCCTGCGCACGGCGCTCGCGCAACGCGGCCACACCGTCGCCACGGTCCGCAGCGCCGCCCCCGATCGCCGGACCTACCTGCAGCGCCCCGACCTCGGGCGGCGCCTGGACGAAGCCTCGCGGGCAGCACTCGCCGCACTCAGTGCGGCCGACGACGCGCCCTTCGACGTCGCCTTCATACTCGCCGACGGGCTCTCCGCCTTCGCCATCGAGCAGAACGCCCTGCCCTTCCTCGACGCCATGCTGCCCCGCCTGCCGGCCCCGGCGTGGAAGCTGGCCCCGCTCGTGATCGCCGCACAATCCCGCGTCGCCCTCGGCGACGACATCGCCGTCACCTTGCACGCGCGCATGGTCGCCATCCTCATCGGCGAACGCCCCGGCCTCAGCTCCCCCGACAGCCTGGGCATCTACCTCACCTGGCAGCCCCGCATCGGCACGACGGACGCCCAGCGCAACTGCATCTCCAACATCCGCCGCGAAGGACTCGATATCCACCTCGCGGCCGACAAGCTGCTCTGGCTGATGAACGAGGCACGCAGCAGGCAGCTGTCCGGGGTATCCCTCAAGGACGACACGCAAGCGCCCGATGAACGCCTCGCTACGCCGGCGACGAACTTCCTGCTCGACTCGCGGCCGTAACCGGAGGGTGGGGTGCCGCACGGTGAAGCGGCCCGCACAATGCCCAACGTACTCCGCCTGCACGCAGATGAGTGGCCAGACGGGCCGCGATGAGCGATATTTCAGCCCCTGCCACGCCGCGGTGGCCGAATGGCAACCCACTTCCTGTCGAGACTCACGAATTGAGAATCCTGCATACCGCCGACTGGCACCTCGGCCGCGTCTATCACGGCGTGTCGCTGCTCGAAGACCAGGCTCAGGTCCTCGACGACCTCGTCGCGCTGATCCACGCCGAAAAGCCCGACGCCGTGCTCGTGGCCGGGGATATCTACGACCGCTCCGTCCCGC
This sequence comes from Aromatoleum tolulyticum, assembly GCF_900156155.1. Classification (GTDB taxonomy): domain Bacteria; phylum Pseudomonadota; class Gammaproteobacteria; order Burkholderiales; family Rhodocyclaceae; genus Aromatoleum; species Aromatoleum tolulyticum. Next base: position 49,473 of record NZ_FTMD01000014.1, on the reverse strand, counting down.
CGGCCGAGGCCGTGCGCCTGCTCGACGACACCCTCACCCGCATCGTGATCGGCGAGCGCGTGCCGGTCATCCTGATCGCCGGCAACCACGACAGCCCCGACCGCCTCGGTTTCGGCGCCCGCCTGCTGTCCGAGGCCGGCCTGACCGTGCGCGGCACCGTCACGGCGGACATCGCGCCGGTGATCCTGCGCGATGCCGACGGCGAGGTCGCGTTCTACCCCCTGCCCTACGCCGAACCCTCGATGCTGCGGCACTGCCTGGCCGAGGACTCCATCGCGGACCATCACGCCGGCCTCAAGGCACAGCTGAACCGGGTGCGCGAACGCCATGACCGCTCGCGGCGCTCGGTCGTCCTCGCCCACGCCTTCGTGATCGGCGGCACGGCCTCGGAGTCGGAACGTCCCCTCTCGGTCGGCGGCACCGAGGCGGTGGGCAGCGACGTCTTCGACGGCATCGATTTCGTCGCGCTGGGCCACCTGCACCGCCCGCAAACACTGGAAAGCGGTCGCCTCGACTACGCCGGCTCGCTGATGAAGTATTCCTTCGCCGAAACCGGGCACGCCAAGAGCGTCTCGCTGGTCGACATCGACGGCCGCGGCCGCACCGCAATCCGCCGCGTGCCGCTCACCCCGCGCCGCGACCTGCGCGTCCTCGAAGGTCCGCTCGAGGACATCGTCCGCCAGGCGGCCGACGACCCGCGCCGCGACGACTACGTGCTGGCACGCATCTCCGACACCGGCGCAATCCTCGACGCGATGAGCAAGCTGCGCACGGCCTACCCCAACGCGCTTTCCATCGAACGCCCGCAGCTGTCCGGCAGCGGCGCCGGTCTCGACGCCGGCACGGATCACCGCAAGGTCGAGACGCAGGACCTGTTCGCCAGCTTCTATCGCGAGATGACCGGCGCCGACCTGGACGAACCCGCCGCGCAGCTCCTGCATGCCGAGATCGCCGCCCTCGCCCGGGCCGATCGGGAGGCCGCGCAATGAAGCCCTGCCGCCTCGCCCTGCAAGCCTTCGGCCCCTTCGCCGGCCGCGAGGAAATCGACTTCGGCGCACTGCCCTCCGACGCCCTCTTCCTCATCCACGGCCCGACCGGCGCGGGCAAGACCTCGCTCCTCGACGGCATCTGCTATGCGCTCTACGGCGAAACCTCCGGCAGCGAGCGCTCCGCCAGGGAAATGCGCAGCCACCACGCCCCGGACAGCGTCCTGACGGAAGTCGAGTTCGAGTTCGAACTCGCCGGCACGCGCTACCGCATCCGCCGCTCGCCCGAGCAGGAACGCACCGCCCTGCGCGGCAAGAAGGAACTGGTCAAAACGCCGGCAAAGGCCGAGCTTCACGTCCACGACGCCGCCGCCACAGGCGACTGGACGCCGCTGGTGAGCAAGACCACCGAGGTCACCGAGCGCATCGTCGCGCTCCTGGGCTTCGAGGCCGACCAGTTCCGCCAAGTGATCATGCTGCCCCAGGGGCAGTTCCGAAAACTCCTGACCGCCGACTCCAGGGATCGCGAGAAGATCCTCGAAGCGCTGTTCTCGACCGAGACCTACAAGCGCCTGCAGGAACGCCTCAGCGGCTCCGCGCGCCAGCTCGAACAACAGGCGGAGGCGGCCAGGACGCGGCGCACGACGCTGCTGGAGCAGGCCGGCGCGCAATCCGGCGACGAACTGGCCGCGCGCGTGAGCGAATCCGAAACCCGCCTTGCCGAGCTCGCCATCCAGGAGAAGCAGAGCCGCAGCGACGACGCCGCGGCCTCTGCGGCGCTCGCCGCAGGCGAAGCGCTGACCGCCCAGTTCAAGGAAGTCGACCTGGCGCAGCAGGCCCTGGAGAAACTGACGGCCGGGGCGGCGCTCGCGGATGCGCAACGGCGCGAGCTGGAAGACGCCACGCGCGCGCAGAACGTCATCCCCGCGCACGCAGGCTTTACCGAGGCACGCCGGCACCAGCAGCAGCTTGCCGAGCAGACCGGGACGGCCAAAGGCAGCGCGGAAAGCGCGACGGCGGCACTGTCGGTGGCCGAAACCGTGGTGACTGCGGAAACCGCTCGCGCAGCCGAGCGCGATGCCGCTGCACGCGAACATGCGCGCCTCGAAGGCCTGCGCGAGACCGTGCTGGGACTGAAAGTCGCACAGCGCGAGCTGGCCGCGGCCGACACCTCCGCACGCTCGGCCCTGCAATCGCTCGCCGGACTGCAGACGCAGCACGACAACCTGACCACCCAACGCAGCGCGCTGCAGCAGGCCATCGAACTCCACGGCCCGCAGGCGAACCGCTGCGACGCCCTGCAGGTCCAGATCGAGCAGCAAACCCAGCGCGTCGCTGCGCTCACCCGGCTTGCTGCCGCAAAGGCCACGCTCGCCACGAACCAGACCGAAGCCGGCAACCGCAAACGCGCCTTCGAAGCGGCGCAAACCGCTCGCCAGCGCGCGCTCGAACACAAGGAAGCCCTCGAAGCACGCTGGCGCGACGGACAGGCCGCCGTGCTCGCGCACCACCTCGCGGACGGAGAGCCCTGCCCCGTCTGCGGCGGCCTCGAGCATCCCCACCCCGCCGCGAGCGGCGAGGCCGTCCCGAGCGAAACGGAGCTGCGCGCCGCCACCGCCGCGCTGCAGAAAGCCGAAGGCGCGCTGGATCAGGCCCGATCCGCCCATCACGAAGCCGCCAACCGGGTCGCCGCCGACGAATCGACCGTCACGACCCTGCTGTCCGGCCTGCCCGCTGAGGTGCCCGATGCGGCGGCGGCACGACAGGCCCTGCAGACGCTCGAACGGGAACTCGCCGCCGCCAGGCAGGCCGCGACGGCCTTGAACCTGGCAAGAGCCGGGATCGAGACCTGCGATCGGGACCTCGCCGCCACGACGCAGGCCGTGGAGCTTGCGCGCGGCAAGAGCGAGGAAGCGGGACTCGCGGCCGCCACGGCGGCGTCGCGGGTCGCCGAGCGGTCCGCCCAAGTCCCCGCCGACCTGCGTGAAGACGACGCGCTCGAGCGCACGATCCGTGCGGCGCAGGTGCGCAGCGACCAGCTCCTCGAACAACTGAAGACGGCACAGGACGCACATCGACAAGCCCACGCCGCCGACGCCGCCGCCCGGGCCACCCTCGCGACCCTGAGCGAATCGCTCGCCGCGGCCGAACGCCGCAGCACCGAGGCGCGCGAAACCCTCATCCGCAGTTTGAACGAACACGGTTTCGCCGGCGAGGACGGCTTCCTGCAGGCCCGTCGCTCCCCCGATGCGATCGCCGCCTTGCGCACCAGCCTGCAGGCGCACGACGAAGCGCTCGCCGCCGCCAAGGAACGCGTGGCACGCGCCGAAGGCTGCGTCGCGGAGAAAACGCCGCCCGACCTACCCGCACTGAAGAATGTCCAGAGCGCAACGCGGGAGCGCGTCGAAGCGCTTGTCGCGCAGCAGAACACCCTCAAGGAGAAGATCGCCCACGAGCGCAGGACGCTGGACGCGCTCGCGGGCATCCGCCGGGAACTGGGCGGCATCGAAGACCGCTACCGCGTAATGGGCCACCTCGCAGCCATCGCCAACGGCGACAACAGCCGCAAGCTCACCTTCCAGCGCTTCGTCCTCGCCGCGCTCCTCGACGACGTGCTGCGCCAGGCATCGCTGCGCCTGAAGGCCATGAGCTGCGGCCGCTACACGCTGCAGCGCCGGACCGACGTCGCCGACGCCCGCAAGGCCTCGGGACTGGACCTGGAAGTCTTCGACGACTACACCGGGCGCGCCCGCCCGGCCAGCACGCTCTCGGGCGGCGAAGGCTTCATGGCATCGCTGTCGCTCGCACTCGGCCTGTCGGACGTCGTCCAGTCCTACGCCGGCGGTATCCAGCTCGACACCCTCTTCATCGACGAGGGCTTCGGCAGCCTCGATCCGGAATCGCTCGACATGGCCATGAAGGCGCTGATCGACCTGCAGCAGAAGGGCCGCATGGTCGGCATCATTTCCCATGTCGATGAACTGAAACGGCAGATCGACACGGGCATCGAGGTGAGCCTCGGGGCCGCCGGAAGCCATGTCCGGATTCGGGGATGCGCATGACCACGCAGGAACGAATCGCCAAGGCCATGGCAGACAGGGTTCATGCCGGAACCCGCTGCGGAGTAACCGGGTGAAACTGTTCTACGCCGACCACTTCGTCCTGCCGCTGCCCGCCGGGCACCGTTTCCCGATGGAGAAGTATTCGCGCCTGCGCGAGCGGCTATGGAACGGCGGCCTGTTCTCGCACGACGATTTCATCATTCCCGAGGCGGCCACCGATGCCGAGATCCTGCGGGCGCACGACGCGGCGTACCTTGATCGCGTTGCGAGCGGAACGCTGGACGCCGCCGAACAACGGCGCATCGGCTTTCCGTGGTCGGCGCAGATGGTGGAGCGCTCGCGGCGCTCGGCGGGGGCGACGCTCGCGGCGTGCCGGCACGCGCTCGTCGAGGGCTGCGCGGCGAACCTGGCCGGCGGCACGCACCACGCGCATCGCGATTTCGGGTCGGGCTTCTGCGTATTCAACGACGCGGCCATCGCCGCGCTGGCGATGCGTGCGGAGGGCCGTGCGCGCACGGTGGCGATCATCGACTGCGACGTCCACCAGGGCGACGGGACGGCAACGATACTCGGCGGCGTCCCGGACGTCTTCACGCTGAGCCTCCACGGCGAGAAGAATTTCCCCTTCCGCAAGGCGAGCTCCAGCCTCGACATCGAGCTTCCCGACGGCACCGGCGACGCGGATTACCTCGCTGCGCTGCGCCATGGCCTGGAGCAGGTGTTCGCGACGATGCAACCGGATCTCGCCATCTATCTAGCGGGGGCCGACCCCTATCGCGACGACCGCCTGGGCCGTCTGGGGCTGAGTTTCGAGGGGCTCGCGGCGCGCGACGAGCTGGTGCTGCAGCGCTGCGTCGCGCATGGCACGCCGGTGGCGGTCGCGATGGCGGGCGGTTACGCGCGCGAGATCGATGACACGGTCGCGATCCACGCGACCACGGTCACGACGGCGGCGCGCTTCGCCCCGGTCCTCGGTTCGGCGGCGCGAGGGCGGCACGAGGAATCACCCCCCGCGCCCCTGCCGTCCGGGCGCTGAGAAGAAGATCAGCGCGCCTGGCGGCGGCTGCGTTCAGCCCGCAACAGCCCGGCAATGTCGGTATTGCCGTTTTCCAGCGCCCAGGTTTCGGCCGTGAAGCCGGCATCGTTCTTCTGGTCGAGATCGACGCTGGTCTTGAGCAGGCGACGGACAACGTCGATATGGCCATTGCGCGCCGCCAGCATCAACGGACTGGAACCGTTCGGCGCCAGCGCAGCGACGTCCGCCCCGCGCGCGAGCAGGCGATCGACGATTTCGGTACGCCCCTCGAAGGCGGCGTACATCAACGGCGTCCAGCCATCGTGGTTCACCTCCGCACCCGCCTCGAGCAGCACGTCGACGACGGCGGTCTCACCCTTGAGCACCGCCATCATCAGCGCGGAATCGCCCGCCGCGTTGCGCAACGACACCTTGGGACGATGCTTGAGCAGCTCCTTCACGGTATCGAGGTTGCCTTCGCGCGCGGCGAGGATCAGCAGGGAACTGCCCTGGGCGTCCACGGTGTTCGGATCCAGGCCGCGCGAGATCAGCTGCATGAGCTGCGGCGTATCGCCGCGGCGCGCCGAGCTGAGCGCATCTTCGTAACTGTCGGCGTGCGCCGCGGCGCCGAGGAGCGCGCTTGCGAGGATCGCGGAGATGACGAGGCGCTTGATCGATTCAGTGGGCTTGGGCATGGCGGAACAGTCGGAAGAAGTTTTCGGTGGTGGCGGATTCGATGCGTTCGAGCGGCTCGTTGCGCAGGCGGGCGATCTCTTCGGCGACATGGACGACCCAGGCGGGCTCGTTGGTCTTGCCGCGATGCGGCACCGGCGCGAGATACGGCGCATCGGTTTCGATCAGCAGGCGGTCGAGCGGCACATATTGCGCGACGGCCTTCAGGTCCTTGGCGCTCTTGAACGTGACGATGCCGGAGAACGAGATGTAGAAGCCGAGATCGAGGGCGGCCTCGGCGACTTCGCGCGATTCGGTGAAGCAGTGCATCACGCCGCCGGCCTCGCCGGCCCGCTCCTCGCGCATCAGGCGCAGGGTGTCATCGGCGGCGGAACGCGTATGCACGATCAGCGGCTTGCCGCACTTGCGGGCCGCGCGGATGTGGGTGCGGAAGCGTTCGCGCTGCCACTCGGGCGCGTCCTTCTGCCAGTAGTAGTCGAGCCCGGTCTCGCCGATCGCGACGATCTTGGGGTGGTCGGCCAGCGCCAGCAGGCGCGCTTCGTCCGGCTCTTCCACGCCGTCGTTGTCCGGATGCACGCCCACCGAGGCGAACAGATTGGCGTGGCGCTCCGCGAGGGCGAGGACGCGGGGGAAATCTTCCATCTTGACGCTGACGCACAGCGCGTGGCCGACGCGGTTTTCCGCCATCGCTGCGAGGATGGCCTCTTCGCGCTCCGCCAGGTCGGGGAAATCCAGGTGACAGTGTGAATCTACGAACATCGATGAAGCTTCACAGAGTATGGGTGGGGCGGTTCGAGCCGAGGTGCCCGGCGAGGATCTGCTCGATGCGCGCACGCAGCGCCTTGCCGGATTCGTCCGAACTGAAATGCACGCCGATACCCTGGGTCTTGCCGCCCTGCGCGCCGTGGGGCGTGACCCACACGACGGTCGCCGCGACCGGATGCTTGGTCGGGTCGTCCATGAGCTGCAGCAGCATGAAGACCTCGTCCCCGAGCGCATGCACACGCGGCGTCGGCACGAAGATGCCGCCATTGGCCAGAAAGGGCATGTAGGCGGCGTACAGCGCGGACTTCGAGTTGATGTTCAGCGACAGCACGCTGGGGCGTGCGACGCTCGGTTTGGGAGCTTCGCTCATCGGCGGGTTCCGGTCACGGCGCGCGCATAGCGCAGGAGCATGTCTTCGAGCATCAGCCTTGCATTCAGCGGATGCTGTACGACCCGGCGAATCCGGGCGAGTTCATTGTAGCAGTTCGTCACCGCGGCCACGCTCGTGCGTTGGGCGAGCGCGGCGATGACACCATCCTCGCCGGGAAAGAAGCGCACGCGCCCGCCGAGGCGCAACGATGCGAGGTCGGTGACCCAGCGCTGGATCCACTCGACGAGCTGCGGCATGCCGAAGCCGGCGGCGAGCGCTTCCTTCGACTTGAGCCAGCTTTCCCATTGGCCGGCGAGTTTCAGCGGATCGCCGGCCGGCAGCGCCGCGATGTCCTTCACGAAGCGCCGCAGAAGGGCGTCCGAGCCGCTCTTCGCGAGGCGCTGGGCAGCGAGCGGCATGCCGCCGGTGAGCGCGAGCAGATCCGCGGGCGGCGCGTCCGGGCCCAAGAGCCATTGCGCGACGACGTCATCGGCCGGACGCGAGAAACTCCACTGCTGGCAGCGGCTGCGGATCGTCGGCAGCAGGCGGCGCGGCGCCGACGACACGAGCAGGAAGATGCAGCCTTCCGGCGGCTCTTCGAGCAGTTTCAGCAGGGCGTTGGCGGTGAAGGCATTCATCGCCTCGGCCGGATCGACGACGATCACGCGCCGGCTGCTCTGGTGTCCGGTCACCGAGAGCGTTTCCTGCAGGTCGCGGATCTGTTCGATCCGGATCTGCGAGGACTTTTTCTTGCCGCTGCCCCCCTCGCCGCCCTCGCCGCCTTCCCCGCCCTCGCTCTCCGGCGCCGCATCGGCTTCAGGAACGATGGGCAGCAGGTCGGGGTGATTGCCGGAAAGGCGCAGCTGGCAGGGCACGCAGTGACCGCAGGCGTGCCCGTCCACTGCAGGGGCCGAGCACAGCAGGCGAGCCGCGAGCGTATCGGCGAGGTCGCGCTTGCCGAGGCCTTCCGGCCCGACGAAGAGCAGCGCATGCGGCAGCCGCCCGCCGAGGCCGACCAGCCGCTGCCAGGTGTCCGCCAGCCAGGGATGGATCATCGGAAGAAACGCTCCGCGACGATCGCCTCGATCTCGGCACGGATCTGTTCGGGCGCACGGTCGGCCGCGATGACGCAGATACGCTGCGGGGCCATGTGCGCGCGTTCGAGGTAGGCCGCACGCACGCGCTCGAAAAAGTCGCGCTGCTCGCGCTCGAAGCGGTCCGGTGCGTTGCCGGTGTTGGCGACGCGTGCGGCGGCGACTTCCGGCGGCAGGTCGAAGACGAGGGTCAGGTCGGGCTGGAAGCCGGGGTGCACCCAGTCCTCGAGGGCGGAGAACTTCGCCGCGTCGAGCCCGCGTCCACCCACCTGGTAGGCGTAGGTGGCATCGGTGAAGCGGTCGGACACCACCCAGCTGCCGGCCTCGAGCGCCGGATGGATGCGGGCGGCGAGATGTTCGCGGCGCGCGGCGAACATCAGCATCGCCTCGGTCTCGAGGTGCATGGGTTCGTGCAGCAGAAGCTCGCGGAGTTTTTCGCCGAGGGCCGTGCCGCCCGGTTCGCGCGTCTGGTCCACGGTCAGCCCGCGCGCCTGCAGGAGCGCGACGACCGCCGCGATCTGGCTGCTCTTGCCCGCCCCGTCGATGCCTTCGAAGGTGATGAAGCGCCCGCGGGCGCGCGTCTGGTTCAACTTCCCGATCCCCGCTGATAACGATTGACGGCCTTGTTGTGGTCGTTGAGGTTGGAGGAAAACTCGCTGGTCCCGTCGCCGCGCGAGACGAAATACAGGTATTCCGTCTGTGCCGGGCGGACCGCGGCGTTGAGCGATTCCTCGCCCGGCATCGCGATGGGCGTCGGCGGCAGGCCGGCACGCGTGTACGTGTTGTACAGGTGGTCGGTTTCGAGGTGCCATTTCTTCAGGCGGCCATCGAAAGTTTCGCCGTAGCCGTAGATCACCGTGGGGTCGGTCTGCAGACGCATGCCGATGCGCAGCCGGTTGGCGAAGACCGAGGCGACCAGTCCGCGATCCTCGGGCCGTCCGGTTTCCTTCTCGACGATGGATGCGAGGATCAGCGCTTCGTAGGGCGACGAAAGAGGAACCCGCGGATCACGCGTTTGCCACGCCTGCGCGAGGCGCTGCTTCATCGCCGAATAGGCGCGGAGCAACACCGCGGTTGCGCTCGACTGCTTGTCGAAGAGGTAGGTGTCTGGGAAGAACAGCCCTTCCGGATGCGTTTCCGTCGCCCCGATCGCACGCAGGATGTCGGCGTCGGCAAGGCCGGCGGTGTCCTGCAACAGGTGCGGATTGGATTCCAGCGCCGCGCGCACCTGGCGGAAGTTCCAGCCTTCGACGAAGCGGACTTCCGCCTGCGAGACGTCGCCGCTGGACAGCTTCAAAATGAGCATCCACGGCGTGATGCCCTGGTGCACCTCGTAGCTGCCCGCCATGATGCGGCCGGCCTTGCCGGTGATCCGCGCGATCCAGTACAGCGCCCGCGGACTGACGTCGACGCCCGCCGCAGCGATCGCCGCCGCCGCCTGGCGCATCGTGTGCCCGCGCTGGACCGTGAAGTCGACGACCGGCTGCGCCAGATTGAGCGGACGCTGCGCATACCACCACGCGGCGGCGGACACGGCTGCGACGGCGAGCGCGAGTGCGATCAGCAGGCGGAGAACGAGGGGCTTCATCGGGACGGTTATCGTGGCGCGACGCGCGGCGAGGAGGCTGGCGGAAATGTTTGGCCCGCAACCATTGCGTCTGCGGGGCCCTATAATACTTCATCCCAATTCCACATCCCTCCCCCGCCCCGACAAACGCACATGAACACGCCCTGGATAGAATTTCTCGTACGCGAAGGCGCCACGCTGGAAGACTCCGGCATCCGTTTCGATGCTCCGGAAGCGGAGGTCGGCGCCGTGGAGGCCGGCACCGTGGTCGTGCCGCTGGTGCACCTCGGCCTGATCCGCTGCGCCGGCGACGACTCGGTCACCTTCCTGCACAACCTGTTGTCGAACGACGTCAAGAAGCTCGGGCCGCAGTCGGCGCAGTGGTCCAGCTTCAATACGCCCAAGGGCCGCATGCTCGCCAGCCTGCTGCTGTGGAACGACGACACCGGCCGGATGATCGCCGCCTCGGCCGACGTTCAGCCGATGCTGCAGAAGAAGCTGTCGATGTACGTGCTGCGCAGCAAGGTGAAGCTTGCCGACGCCACGCCGGACACCGTGCTGATCGGCGTGAGCGGAGCCGCCGCGGACGCTGCGCTGGCGAATGCCGGCATCGCCGCGCCGACTGCCCCGATGACGCAGTCGGTCGCCGGCGAAGTGCGCTGCATCCGGCTCGATCAGCGCAATCTCGTCGTCGCAGTGCCGGCGGCGGCTGCCCCCGAGGTCTTCACGAAACTAGCCGCAGGCGGCGCGACGAAGGCCGGAACGGCGGCGTGGCAACTCGCGATGATCCGCGCCGGCCTGCCGCTGATCACCGCGGCGACGCAGGAAGAGTTCGTCGCGCAGATGCTCAATTTCGAGGTCATCGGCGGCGTCAGTTTCAACAAGGGCTGCTACCCGGGCCAGGAGATCGTCGCCCGCACGCAGTACCTCGGCAAGCTCAAGAAGCGCATGTACCGCGTGCATGTGCCCGGTGACGCGCCTCCCGCTGTCGGTGCCGACCTGTTCACGCCGGAATTCGGCGACCAGTCGGCCGGCAAGCTCGTGAACGTCGTGGCCGCACCCAAGGGCGGCTTCGAAGCGCTGGCGGTAATGCAGATCAGTTGCGCCGAAGCCGGCGAGGTGCATCTGGGCAGCCCGCAGGGGCCGCAGCTGCAGTTCCTCGACCTGCCTTACGCACTGCCCGAAAAATGAGCGGCGACGCATCGGCCTGCGTGCATTACTTCGTCTATTACCGCGTCCGTGCCGATGCCGAGCACGAGGACGCGGAGGCGACCGTGCGCGCCATGCAGGCGGCGCTGGAACGACGCACCGGCGTCGCGGGGCGGCTGATGGAGCGGCGCGGCGACGCGGTGACGTGGATGGAAGTCTATGAGGGCGTGGCCGATCCGGACGCCTTCGAGGCGGCCCTGCGGATCGAGGCAGACGCGCACCGGGTCGCGAGCTTCGTCGAACCCGGTTCCGCGCGCCACATGGAACGCTTCGTCGAATGTGCCTGATCGTCGTCGGCTGGCACGCCCATCCGGCCTACCCGCTGGTCGTCGCCGCCAATCGTGACGAGTTTCTCGCCCGTCCGGCAGTTCCGGCGCACTGGTGGACCGACGCCCCCGACCTGCTCGCGGGTCGCGATCTCGAAGCGGGCGGGACGTGGATGGGCCTCAGCCGCGGCGGCCGGTTCGCCGCGCTGACCAACTACCGTGACCCGACCCTCCACCGTCCGGGCGCGCCGTCGCGCGGCACGCTGGTGCGCGACTGCCTGACCGGCAACGACGACGCAGACCGGCAGCTGCGGAAAGTGGCCGAGGTCAGTGCGCAATATGCGGCCTTCAACCTGCTGGTGAGTGACGGCCGGCAGCTGGGAATCCATGAGAGCACGACGGGTGCGGTGCGGATGCTCGACCCCGGCGTCTACGGGTTGTCGAACCATGTACTCGACACGCCCTGGCCCAAGGTGAAGCTGGCGCGCGAGCGTTTCGCCGCGGCGCTCGGCCGTCTGCCGGACACGGACGCGTTCCTCGAACTGCTGCGCGACGACGAACCGGCGCCCGATCAACATCTGCCGGAAACCGGTGTCAGCGCGGACTGGGAACGGTGGCTGTCGTCGGCGTTCATCCGTGCGCCGGGCTACGGTACGCGCTGCTCGACGCTGATCCTGGTGGATCACGGCGGCAAGGTGACCTTTCGCGAATGGTCCTGGAACGAGCGGGGCGAATTCGCGAGCGAAGTCACGCACCGCTTCACGGTCGCGGCCGGCGGCTGACGCCTTCAGGCGCGCGTCGGCGCCAGCGCGCGGCGCATCGTCTGATGGCGGATGCCCGCCTCGATGAAGATTTCCCCCTGCTGCTCGAAGCCGTGCCGTAGATAGAAGTCGACGGCGTCGATCTGGGCGTTCAGGACGACCTCGCGGAAGCCGAGGCGCGCGGCTTCGGTGACGAGGGCTTCGAGCATCAGCCCGCCGATTCCCCGGTTGCGCCACGGAGCGGCGACGGCCATGCGACCGATGTGGCCGTCGGGCAGCAGCCGGCCGGTGCCGACGACCTCGCCGGCCGCAGTCGTGGCGACGGCGTGGCGACAGTGCGGATCCCTGGCGTCGCGTTCGAGTTCGGCGGGCACGCCCTGCTCCATCACGAACACCTGTTCGCGCAGCGGCATCGCGAGCGCCGCGGCCGCGTCCCAGTCGAGAATCCGGATCGTCGGCACAGCGTCCAGGTTCGTCGTCTCAGCGATGTCCACTGCCGTCCCGGCCTGCACCAGGTCGAACAGCTCGATCACGTCGTCGTTGCGCATGCGGATGCAGCCGTGCGAGCGCGGCTCGCCCATCGGCTGATCGTCCGGCGTGCCGTGGATATAGATGTAGCGGCGCATCGAGTCGAGCTTGCCGAGACGGTTGCGCCCCGGCTCGCAGCCGCTGAGCCACAGGATGCGCGACAGGATCCAGTCGCGTCCGGGATGGGCCGCGGCGAGTTCCGGCGTCCAGATTTCCCCCGTCGGGCGCCGCCCGCGGAAGACCGCGGCCTTCGCGGCACCTGCGCCGATCTTCGCGCGGATGCGGTGACGGCCGCGCGGCGTGCAGCCACTGTCCCGGATTTCGCCCGGACCGTTCAGGGCAGTCGAAACGGCGTAGCGGCGGATGCACGCGCCATCTGCCCCGAAGAGGCTGAGGCGCTGGGCCGCGAGGTCGATCAGGATGCGCACGGCGGTCACGCGACGAGCGTGCGGCCGCGTCGGGCCGCGAAGAAGCTCGACAACAGGCCGCCGCACTCCTCGGCGAGCACGCCGCCCGCGATCGTCGCGTGATGGTTCAGGCGCGGTTCGGCGAAGAGGTCGATCACGCTGCCGGCGACGCCGGTCTTGGGGTCGCGCGCGCCGAACACGACGCGCGCAATGCGCGAATGCATGATCGCGCCGCAGCACATCGCACAGGGTTCGAGCGTGACGTACAGCTCGCAACCGGGCAGCCGGTAGTTTCCGAGCCGGGCCGCGGCGTCGCGCAGGGCCATCACTTCCGCATGGGCGGTGGGGTCGTGCCGCCCGATCGGCTGGTTGAAGCCGCGCCCCACGATCTCGCCGTCGAGCACGACGACGGCACCGACCGGCACTTCATCGCAACTCCCCGCCTCGCGCGCCTGCTCCAGGGCGGCACGCATGTAGTCTTCGTCATTCATCCCTTGCTCTCCATCCGGCGAAGTTTACTGGAGCGCGGCCCGAATGAGCCAGATTCGCGCAGCGCGGGCAGCAAATGGATGGCGGATCAACAATTTGCTTGAATCGTGGCCGATGTCACGGCCCCCCCTGCCGTTCCCACATAAAGTGTTGCAAACAACGGGAGGGGCCCCTGACCGAGCAGCACTGCTTCAGGGAGAACGCCGGCGCCGTGGGGCACGTACCGCCCACCGCCGGGCCGATCAGGGCAAAGGAGAAGAACAATGGACACCAATCGACTGCTTGCGCTTACCACGCTGTTGGCGGCGCTTTCGATGCCGGCATTCGCCAGCGCGGCACCTGTTGCCGTGGAGATCTCCGGCGGGAGCTGGAGTCAGGGCTCTGGTTGGAGCACTGCATGCACGAGCGCAGGCTGCGACGAGGGGCACAGCTTCCTTAACGCCAACTGGACCATCGACCCGGACCTTGCGGGAACGAGCTTCATGCTCACGGAGCTCGGCGACTTCGAGACGGTTCTTTTCGGCAAGGGCACCCTCGCCGAGGAGGATGCCGCGATCAGCACCAACGGCAGCGCATCCGAGGTCGATCACCTCGCCCTCGCAGCCGTGATCGAATTCGACGCGCCGGCCGGCGGCCCCGCGGATCTGGAAGCCACCGTGCAGGCCACGGTGGGCCCCTTCTGGGACAAGGGGGCCGGCCCGGCGAATACCGACCTCGCTGCGACTTTCCTGCCTTTCCTGCTCACGCTCGACAACGGTGGCGAGATCGAGATCAGTTTCTCGCCCGCGGTCTGGCTATGTGAAGGAAACAGCGGCCAGTGCACATGGAGCAAGCCGAGTCCGAACGATATCTATGCAAAATTCACGCTGACGAAGGCCCCGCTCGAGGCAGAGGCGACGGACGGTATCGTCGCGCAGGCGGTTCCTGAGCCTTCCTCCCTGCTGCTCATCGGCGCAGGGCTTGTCGGGCTGGGATTCGGACGTCGCCGGCAGAAGCCGGCCTGAACGAACGCCGCCCCCTGCGCGCCAAACGACGACGGGCGTCCGAAAGGACGCCCGTTTCGCTTCCGGCATTGCGCCATGAAGCGCGGCGACGGCGGGCAGCGGCCCGCCCCGCTCCAGGCAGATCAGGCCGCGGCCATCGCCTTTTCGAGCTTGGCCTTGAGGCGCTGGGCGGTCTTCTCGGCGCCGACGATGAAGCGGCTGTGCTTGCCGCGCGCGACTTCCTCGAGGGCGTCGCGGGCGGTGAACTCGAAGGTCACGGCCGGGCCGTTCACTTCGACGAGCTTCACGGTGATCTCCACCCACATGCCCAGCAGGGTCGCGCCGACGTGGTCGAGTTCGACGCGGGTGCCGACCGAATCTTTCCCGGCGTCGATGTTTTCCAGCAGCAGGTCGCGGCATACGACTTCGATGTCGTAGAGCAGCGCCGGGGTCGAGTAGACGCGGCAGTCGTCGCCCATGAAGCCGATGGTGCGGCCCTGGTCGATGTCGTAACGGCGGGTGGAGCTCAGGCCGGCTTTCAGTTCGCTCATCTTTCAGTCTCCTTCGTGTGAGGCGCCGGTCCAGGCCGGCGCCGGGTTCATTGCGGATCGGGTTACTGGTTGCGTTCGCGGATCGCGTCGGCGTCGAGGCGGGCCTCGACGTAGCGCGCGAGCGCCCGCGTGCCGCGGCCACAGTTGCGGAACACGCACACGCCCTGGTCCATCAGCTTCGCGGCCATCGCGTCGTAGAGCGAGCCGCCATCGACGATGCCGATGACGGGCTTGTCGGACTTCGCGGCGAGCGGCGGGTAGATGTGCACGGTCCCTTTCGGGTCCGACAGGTCGTAGCCGGGGCGCAGCCTGCTCGTCTCCAGGCCGCGGATCGACGGCGCGGTGGGGTCGAGGCCGACGACGACGGCGTCGATGTTGGGGTCGTCGAGGAAGGCTTCGGTGATCTGCAGGTGGGCCCCGTCGTCGGCGCCGGGGTTGATGTCGATGGGATTGCGCACCTCGACCAGCGCGTCGAGGCGCTTGGCGGCGAGGATGGCCTGCACGCGTTCGACCGTCGCGGCTTCGAGCGCACCCATCTCGAGCGAGGACGTCTCGGTCGCGATCGAGTCGGCCATGCCGACGGCCTCGAAGCCGGCACCGCTGATCGCCCCGAGGCGCTTGCCGACCTTCTTGCCGTGCAACGCGCCGGCGATGTAGAAGAGGTCGTCGAAGGCGTTGAAGTCCTCGGCGACGATCGCGCCGGCCTGGCGCAGCACGGCCTCGAAGAGAACCGGGTCGCCGGCAATCGACGCGGTATGGCCCATCACGCCGCCCGCGCCCGCTTCGCTGCGGCCGGACTTGTACACGACGACCTGCTTGCCGTTGAGCACCGCCTTGCGCACGGCGCGCGCAAAGTCGAGGCCGTCGCCATCCTTGAAGCCTTCGATGTAGATGCCGAGGGTGTCGATCTCCGGGCGATCGGCGAAGAAGCCGAGCATGTCGCCGTGCGTGAGGTCGGTCTGGTTGCCGAGCGCGAGCATGTAGGCCGGGTCGAGCCACGGGTTCTGCGAGATGCGCGTGATCATGAAGGCGCCGGACTGGCTCAGCATCACCGAGTTGCGTTGCGCCTTCTTCTGCGGCTTGGGCAGGCGCTCGAGCGGGATGAACCAGGAATCGTAGCCGCCCGGATGCGAGACGACGCCGAGGCAGTTCGCACCGAGGAAGACTGGGCCGCCGCCTGGATTGCCGTGGGCGGCGTTGATCTTCGCGGCGAGCGCGGCGGCGGGTTCGCGGCTCTTGGCGGTCTCGCCTAGGCCGCCGGGGATCAGCATCACGGATTCGACGGCGTCGGTTGCGATGATCTCATCGACAAGTTCATACACCGCGTCGTTAGGCACCGCGACGATCAGGAGATCGAGCTTCGCGGGCAGCGCGCGCAGGCTCTCGACGCAGCGCACGCCGTCGATCTCGGCCTCGCCGGGACGGATGATGGTCAGCTGGTCCTTCGGATAGCCACTGCCCATCAGGTTCTTCAGGATGATGCGGCCGAAGTTCATGCTCGTCGCGGACACGCCGATGATGCCGATCGACTGGGGGTGGATGAGCTTGTCGATCTTGTGCGCGGGACGCGGCAGGCGGCCTGCGACAGGCTGGCCGAATTCGACGCGTGCGACGCCGACCGTGGGCTTCTTCGCGAACTGCACCTGATCGAGCTCGAGCTGGCGGATCACGAATTCGGCCTGCGGGTTCTGCGCGGAATATTCGCGGCCGAGACCCAGCATCAGGCCGAAGCAGAATTCGAGGACCGGATCGGGCGCACGACGGCCATCGCGCTGGGCGAGCGCGGCCATCTTCTGGTAGGCGACGGTGCGGCGGAATAGACGCAGGAAATCTGGGGCGTCGGTGAGTTCGACCGACGCCGACACGGCGGCGCGGTCCTTGCGGAAGTTCGCGCGATCGAGCGCGCCGTCGAGACCGCCCTGCCCCGCCGTGAGCACCATGCCGAATTCGCGCGTATTTTCCAGCGCGATGCGCAGGTCGACGCCGCCGGGCACGCCTTCGGCGAGTACCGCGCCGAAGCTCGCGACGAAGCGTTCGCACTCCGCGGCGTCGAAGGCGTCCCGCCCCAGCCCTGTCGCCTGCCTGAACAGCTTGCCGGTCGCGGCGTTCAGCGCCTCACCGGGACTGATGGTTGTCCGATCGTTCACTATCGTGTCTCCGTGCTTACCACTCGTTTCCGGTGGCCGGTTAGTTGTTTTCTTCCCCTTGGCCCGCCACTTTTCGCCGCGTCAGCCTTTCGGCCGCTTGTCGATCACACGCTTGGCCTTGCCGACCTGGGTGCGCTCGATGCGGCCCGTCTCGACGATATGGACGTCCGCGCTCACCCCTACGCGGCTCTTGATCTCGTGCCGGACTTCGGCCGCGATCTTCGAGCGCTGCGCATCGTTGAGCCCGTCGGACAGGTCGTGGCGCACTTCGGCGAGCACGGTCAGTTCGTCCATGTGGCCCGGGCGCGTGATCTGCAGCTGGTAGTGGCCGCACAGGCTGTCGTGACGCAGGATGATTTCCTCGATCTGCGTCGGGAAGACGTTCACGCCACGGATGATCAGCATGTCGTCGCTGCGACCGGTGATTTTGCCCATGCGGCGCATCGTGCGCGCGGTGCCCGGCAGCAGCATCGTGAGGTCGCGCGTGCGATAGCGGATGATGGGCAGAGCTTCCTTCGACAGCGAGGTGAACACGAGTTCGCCCGGCGTGCCGTCGGGCAGCACTTCGCCGGTAACGGGGTCGATGATTTCCGGGTAGAAGTGGTCTTCCCAGATGTGCGGGCCGTCCTTGGTCTCGATGCACTCGCAGGCCACACCCGGCCCGATCACTTCCGAGAGGCCGTAGATGTCTATCGCGTCGATGCCCAGCCGCGTCTCGATCTCGCGGCGCATTTCGTTGGTCCACGGTTCGGCACCGAACACGCCGATGCGCAGCGTCGTCGAGGCGGGGTCGATGCCCTGCTCCTGCAGCCCGTCCGCCACCGTCAGCATGTAGGACGGGGTCGCCATCATCATGGTCGGCTTGAACTCGCGGATCAGCTGGATCTGCTTCTCGGTGTTGCCGCCGCCCATCGGTATCACGGTCGCACCGAGCGCCTCACCGCCGTAGTGGGCGCCGAGGCCGCCGGTGAAGAGGCCATAGCCGTAGGAGTTGAGGATGATGTCGTCGGGCGTGCCGCCCGCCGCGCGCAGCGAACGCGCCACCACCGAGCCCCACATCGCGATGTCGTTCCGGGTGTAGCCGACGACGGTCGGCAAACCGGTGGTACCGGACGAGGCATGCACGCGCACGATGTCGCGCATCGGCACCGCGAACAGTCCGTAAGGATAGTTCTCACGCAGCTCCTTCTTGGTCGTGAAGGGGAAGCGCGAGAGGTCAGAGAGCTGCTTCAGGTCCGACGGATGCACACCCGCCGCGTCGAAGGCCTGCTTGTAATGCGCGACGTTGTCGTAGGCATGTTGCAGGCTCCACTTGAGCCGTTCGAGCTGCAGCGCAGCGAGTTCGTCGCGGCTGGCCTTCTCGATCGGATCGAGCGTCTCCGGTGCCGCGCCCTTCCCCGTTGCCCCCTTCGGTGCTGCGAAACCATCCCTAGCCGACATGTGCATGCTCCGTCATACGTTCCACGAATTTCTGGTTTTCCACGACCTTCTTCTGAATGTGCTCGACCTGCTCCGGCGCCAGGTGGCGGAAGCGGCCCATCGCCTTGAGGTACTCGGTGACCGGCAGCGGGTTGTCCACCGACTTGGTGAAGTGCAGCCCGTCCTGCGGCGTGTACTCCCACAGCATCACGAAGTTGGTCTCGACCGCCTTGCGCGCGACTTCCATGTTCAGGTTCGACGGGAAGCGCCAGCCGGTCGTGCAGGGCGAATACACATGCAGGTACGCGAAGCCGGTCTTCGACGCCAGGATCGCCTTGTCGAGCTTCTCGTACAGGTCCTCCATGTACGCGGTGGACGCCGTCGCGACGTAGGCGCAGCGGTGGTTCACCATGATCAGCGGGAGGTTCTTCGCATCCTGCGTCTTGCCGCGCGAGGTCTCCCCGACCGGCGTCGTCGAGGTCCAGGCGCCGTATGGCGTGCAGCTCGAACGCTGCATGCCGGTGTTCATGTAGCCCTCGTTGTCCACCACCATGAAGAGCATCTGCTCGCCGCGCTCGGCCGCACCGGACAGCGACTGGAAGCCGACGTCGGATGCGCCGCCATCGCCGGCGATCGCGAGCGCCTGCACCTCGCGCCCGACGCGCTTGTACTGGCGCTTGATGCCGGCAAGCATCGCTGCGGTGTTGGTGAGCAGCGGATGGAAGACCGGGATCTTGGTGCCGGTCGTGCCGTTGAAGCCCACCGAGCCCATGCCCGGCACGCAGCCCGGCGGCGTCGCGAGCACGGTGTCGGGGCCGACGCGGCGCAGCGTGTGGCGCATCAGCAGTTCGGTGTTGCAGCCCTGGCAGCCGGCGAGGCCGGGGGCGAAGAGGTCTTCCCAGTCGCCAACCTCGTTGTAGATGTTGGCGGTGGTGATGTACTTCAGCGCGCCGTGCGGACAGGCGGGTACGCAGGCGGGGTTGCCGTCGCAGGTGTCGCACTTGGACACGTGCCCCGCGGTTTCATCCAGCGCGATGCCGGCATACGAACAGCCGACCGTGCACAACAGGCAATCGACGCACTTGGATGCGTCCCAGCCGATCACACCGGTGGTGCCGTCCTTGTTCAAGGCGCCCGCCGGGCACACCGTGACGCACTTCGGGTCGGCACACTGGCGGCACAGCGCCAGTTCGAAGTCTTTCTCCCGGCCGTAGATCTGGATGCGCGAACGCGCGACATCGTCCGTGCCGGTCTTGGCCTGCGCGCAGGCCTTCATGCAATCGCCGCAACCGTCGCACTTGGCGGGGTCGAAGGCGATCGTGCTGTAAGCTCGTCCCATTGATTGCTCCTTAGCGCCAGGTCTGCGACATGATTTCGCGGCCCACGGCGAGCGGGTTCGCGACGAAGCGCTCGCGCAGCGCCGTGAGGTCGATGCGGCGCAGGATCAGCTGGGCCATCACCCCGCCGTCGAAGAATTCATTCACGCCGAAGATGCCGCTGAGGCAACCGTCGGCGCCGAAGATCGCCTTGAGGTAGCGACCGGTCTGCTCGTCGAAGCGCGTGACGACCTCGCCGCCTTCGGGCACCTTGCTCGAGCCCACCGAGATCGCATGGCGGCCGAAGAAGTGATAGGTGTTGAGCGGCACGCCGCCGGCGTAGTCCTGGATGCCGGGGTCGCCCGCCATCGCCATGCCGGCCACCCGCCCCTGGATCGTCGCGTCGGGCAGGATCGCGTTCATCATCGGGGTGCCGGTGAAGAAGCCGCGCGCCTGCGCGCAGTCGCCCGCCGCCCACACGTTGGCGACGGTGGTCTGCATGCGGTCGTCGACGACGATGCCCTGCTGGTGCTCGACACCGGAGCCGTTGAGGTAGGCCATCTCAGGCTTCACACCGGTCGCGACCAGCAGCAGATCCGCTTCCAGCGTCGTGCCGTTTTCCAGCGTCAGCTTCGCGCCGGCCGCGGTGGGTTCGAGGCGCACGACGCGGCTGCCGGTCATGATCTTCGCGCCCGCATCGCGGAAGGCCTGCTCGATCATGTCGGCGGCGACTTTGTCGAAGTAGCCCGAGGTGAGCTGGTCGCTCATCTCGACGATGGTGACGCTCGCCCCCGCCTTCACGAGGTTCTCGGCGGCGTGCATGCCGACGAGGCCCGCGCCGAGCACGACGGCCTGTTTCGACGCGCCGATCGCGCCGCGCAGCTTCAGCGCGTCGTCGAGGGTGCGCAGCACGTGGAAGGAGACGGTGTCGATGCCGGGAATCGGCGGGATCGCGGGCGAGGCGCCGGTCGCGAGCAGGAGTTTTTCGTAAACGATGCTGGAACCGTCCGCGAGCTCGGCAGTGTTCTCGTCGGCGTGCAGTACCTTCAGCGCCGACTCCGGCCGGTAGCTCACCTTGTTGCGCGCGAAGAAGTCTTCGTCGCGCAGGAAGATGCGCGCGGGTGCGGACTTGCCGGACACGACGTAGGGCAGCACGGTCGGCGAGTACGGCAGGTGCGAATCGCGCGTGACGACGGTGAGGCTGCCCTCCGGGTCGTGCATGCGGATTGCGTTGATCGCCTCGAGCGCGGCATGGCTGCTGCCAGCGATGAGGTATTTGGTGTGTTCGATGGCTCGGTCCATGCTGGCCTCAATCCTGTTCGTTGAGCCACACCGGCTCGGTGGGCGCGGGCGCGCCGTTGAGCAGCGCTTCGGTGTCGGCGATCACGCGATGCACGTGCGGGATCGTAATGTCCGCGCCGGCCAACCCGCCGATGAAGCTCATCGACGGGATATGGCGGCCGAGGCGGTAGAGCACGCCCAGCGTCTCCTGGTACATCGGCCCGCAGTTCCAGCGGAAGCCCACCGAGCGGTCGATCACGCCCAGGGCCTTGACCTTGCCCAGCGCCTTCATCAGCGCGTCCACCGGGAAGGGGCTGAAGGTCTTGATCTTGATGAGGCCGACCTTCTTGCCGGCGTCGCGCGCTTCGTCCACGGCGTCCTTGGCGGCGCCGGTCATGCTGCCCAGCGTCATGATCGCGAACTCGGCGTCGTCGAGCCGGTATTCCTCGACCAGCGGCGCGAAGCTGCGGCCGATGCGCTTCGCCCAGTCCGCATGCACTTCCTCGATCACGGACAGCGCGTTCTGCATGCCGCGGCACTGGCCCTTGCGGTAGCGCACGAAGGTCTGCGGCCCCTTGCCGGTGGTACCGCCGGTGAGCGGATCGACCGCCATCGGGCGCAGCGGGTCGAGCGCGACGTGCCAGTTCACGTTCTTCTCGCCCATGAAGGCGTCGACGTCGGCCTGGTCGGGCAGCTCGACGCGCGAGGCACCGTAGGAGAGGTAGTTGCCGTCGAGACACACGTTCACCGGCAGCATGACGTCGTGGTGCTCGGCGATCTTGAAGGCCATCACGGTGGTGTCGAGCACTTCCTGCACGCTCTCGCAATACACCTGGATCCAGCCCGCCTCGCGCACCGTCATCGCGTCCTGGTGGCCGCCCCACACCGACTGCGGCGTAATGCCGTCGCGCGTGACGATGGTGAGCACGATCGGCAGGCGCATGCCGGAGGTGCGGAAGTAGGGTTCGAACATGAAGGCGAGGCCCGGGCCGCAGGTCGCGGTGTAGGTGCGCGCACCGGCGAGCGCGCCGCCCTGCAGCACCGACAGCACCGAGTGTTCGCCTTCGGCATCGACGATGTCGGCGTCCATCCGGCCGTCCGCGATCAGCTTCGCCAGGTGCTCGACGAGCGAGGATTGCGGCGTGATCGGGTACACCGACACCATGTCGGGGCGGGCAAGCGCCACGCCCAGCGCGGCCGCTTCATTGCCTTCGGCGAGGATCACCTTCTGCTTGCGCGGCGCCTCGGCGGCCGCCGTCTTTTCCAGCGTGGCTGTCGTCATTGGGTTTCCCCCACCATCGTGATCGCCCGCTGCGGGCACTCGTTGGCACAGATGCCACAGCCCTTGCAGGTCTTGAGATTGAAGTCGAACCACGCGGCGTGTTCCTCGACGCACTGCACCGGGCAGTACAGCCAGCACACCGCGCACTTCACGCATTTGTCGCGGTTCACGACCGGCCGCATGCTGCGCCAGTCGCCCGGCAGCATCGGGCTGACGACGGTCGCGACCGGGCAGAGGTCGTCGGGCACGCCTGCCTGCTCGAGGTTGAAGAGCGGATAACTGTGGTGCCGGCTCATGCCGCGGCCCTCCTTTCGATCTGGTGCACGACGACCTCGGCGTAGCCGCGTTCGAGCGCCGTCATGTTCTGCGCGAGGCCGGCGTCGCGGAAATCCGAGTCCTCGAGCGCCCGCTTGAGCGAATCGAGCGACACGACCCCGGTCGTCCTCGCGAAGGCGCCCAGCATCAGCGTGTTGGTGATCGGGCGTTTGAAGATCTCCAGCGCGATCTTCACCGCGTCGAGCAGGCCCACGGTCGTGACACAGTCGGGCAGCGTGAGCTCGGACAGCGGCTGGTGCGTCGCCTGCACCAAAGTGCCACCCGCCTTCATGCCGGCGAAGATATCGACGGATTTCATCAGCGTCGGATCGACGCACACGATGCAGTCGGGCTGGTAGATGTTGGTGAGCTGGCGGATCTCGCGTTCGCTCATGCGCAGGAAGGACACCACCGGCGCGCCGCGGCGCTCGAACCCGAAGGACGGGATCGATACCGCGTACTTGCCTTCCTCGACCATCGCCGCGGCCAGGATGCCCGACGCCATCACCGAACCCTGGCCGCCACGGCCATGGAATCGCACTTCGTACATCTCGTCTCCTCCTGCGTTGCAGGGGCGGGACTCGCTGGCCCCGCGTTGTTGTTCAGATGCTGACTTCGCAGGGCGGAAAAGCGAAGCGCCCTTCCGCCGTTTGTGCTTCTAATGAACCTTGCATGCCGCGGATAACGCTTCGCTCATCCGCCCTACGCCCCGCCCCAACCGGGTTTCACCGCCGGACCGGCCGTGCCGCGACCACGCACCGGCAGGTGCGGAATCGCGAAACCCTGCGTGTAGGCCGCGCGGCGCACCAGCGTGTATTTGAACCACCAGCCACCCGCGACGGCGACCAGCCCGGCAAGGATCAAGGCCGGACTCGCCAGCGGCGCACCGAGCACGCCGACCAGCAGCAGGATCGCCGGCAACAGGTTGCCGTACTTCAGGAACTGCCCGTCGATTGCGGACAGCGCGCGCAGGCTGCCTTCCGGCGCACCGTCGCCGCGCAGGCCGCGCAGGTAATTGCGCCACAGCAGCACGCGGACCAGCAGCAGCGCCAACACTCCGGCCGCCACCGCGATCTGCCCGGCGACCTGCGGGATCACGAAGGGCGCCGCGACCGCGAGCAGGCTCGCGCCTTCGGCGAATCCGGTCGCCGCCACGACGGGCATGCAGCGCGGATGCCGCCAGGCGGGGATGCCCTTGTCGGCCGCGAGGATGCGCGCCTGCGCATAGACAAAGCACGCACCGAAAATCCCGGTGAGCAGCACGAACAGGCTCTGTCCCGTCGCCAGCGCCAGCACGCCGGAGCCGAACACGAAGGGCGCCACGGCGGCCTCGCGCGTCATCCACGAGGTCGCCAGGTGCCGATATACGTTGAGCGCACGCCACGGCTTGCCGATCTCGAACCACACGCAGGTGAGCCCGATGCCGATCAGCGCCATGCCGGCCACGAGCAGAGCGCGCACGTCCGTGCCCCACAGGCTGGCGAAGGCCGCAAAGGCGAGCAAGCCGCCGCCCGTGCCGCCGGCGATGAAGTTCGACGCCGCGCGCCAGTCCCAGTTGTGCTGTTGCCGCGGCCCCACGCGGTCGCCGGGGCGGGGCTTTCCCGATTTCGTGCTCATGTCAGGCCCGCTCCTCACGCTTTATCCCAGATGTAATACACGCCCGGCCCGGTGCCGAGTTCCTCGTGCATGCGGAAAGTCTTGTTCTCGGCGAGCAGGCGGCTGACCTTGCTGTTCGGGTCGTCGATGTCACCGAAGGCCATCGCCCCCGAGATGCAGGAATTCACGCAGGCCGGCGTCACGTCCGGGTCGCGCCCCGGCACCTGCCCCGTCTTCGCGGCAAGGTCGATGCGGTCGATGCAGAAGGTGCATTTCATCGACACCGAGATGCGCGCCGGGTCGAAGCGCACTTCCTCCGACTTGATCGGCTTGTCGCCGTAGGCGAACTTCACTTCATGCACGATCGAGCGCGCCTCGTACGGACAGGCCATCACGCAGTTCGCACAGCCGATGCAGGTGTCGTAGTCGATGGCGACGAGGCCGTCGGGGCGCTTGGTCGTGGCCTTGGTCGGGCAGACCTCCTCGCACGGCGGCTCGTCGCAGTGCATGCAGGCGACCGGCACGAAGCTGCGGCGGACGTCCGGGAATTCCCCTGTCTCGAGGTCCAGCACGCGGCGCCACTGCACCCCCGGCGGGGTCGCGTTGGCGTTCTTGCACGCGGCGGTACAGGTCTGGCAGCCCACGCAGCGGCGCAGGTCGATGGCCATCACGTAGCGGGTCATACAACCTCCTTGCGTTCGACCTTGCGCACCGCGACCCGCACGATGTCCGAGCCGGAACCGGTCGCATCCGTCAGCTCCATCGACATCGGCGCGATGGTGTTCAGGCTCGGCATGCCGAAGTCCTTGGCGAGCGGGGTCGCCCAGTGGTCGAACTGGCCGAGGATCACCAAGGTGTCGGGACGCACGCCCTGGGCGAGCACCGCGTCGCCGTAGGTCGCGCCGATGTGCGAGCGCACCTCGATGCGGTCGCCGTCGGCAATGCCGAGGCTCTTCGCGGTCTTGGCGTTGATGATCACGCCGGTATGGCCGCGCACGTTCTGCGAGACCTCGCGCATCAGCGCGATGCTGGCGTTGCCGCCGGTGTGGTACTGCATGCTCTTGGTCGCCAGCAGCCACAGCGGGAAATCCTCGGGCTTGCCGCCGGCGTTGGCGATCTGCTGCGTCCAGCGGCCCGGCACGTCGTGCCACTCGGGCAGCGCCGCGTATTCGGAAAGCTGCTCGTCCCACCAGTGCATCTTGTGCTCATGCAGGCGGTTGCCGAGCTCGCGGCCGATGCGCAGCAGGCGCTCCTGGTAGGGCATCTCGTAGCGCAGGCCCTGCTTTTCCAGCGTGGGGCTCAGGTACCACTCGGTCTTGGACATCGGCACGGTGTAGAAGCCATGCTCCTTGAACCACTCCAGATCATGCACCTCGCGCCCTTCGCTCAGGCTCGCACTCGACGCACGGCACACGGCGTCCCAGATCTCCTCGACGCCGTGCTCCTTGCTCGCGTCGAGGCTGTAGTCGTAGCCGTCCGCCTTCAGCGGCGCGCCGCCGCCCGCGCCGCGATTCAGCGCGTTGTTGTAGGCCTCCAGCAGCCCCGTGCGCTTGGCGAGCTGGGTGCTGATCCAGGTGAAGTCGCGCGTATCGCCCTGCGGTTCGACCGCCGGCTGGCGCAGCACGACGCCGCGGTGCTCCCAGAACTGCTCTACGAACTTGGTGCCGCCAACCTTGATCATCTGCAGCGATTCGAGGTCGGTCGCCTCGGGCAGCAGCAGGTCGGCCATCCAGTTCGTCTCGTCCAGCGTGTAGGCGAAGGACACCGTGAAGGGGAACTTCGCGATCTCCTCGACCAGCGTGCGCGTGTCCCAGAACGAGATCGCCGGATTGGTGCGGTAGATGAACCACACGTCGGGCAGCGTCGGCGGGGGCATGTTCCAGTCCGACGGCACTTCGCGCTGGAACATCCACGCAAGTTGCGTCGGCCCCAGCGCCTGGCTCCACGCGGTGTTGCCGACGATGGGCACCAGCGTGCGGTGGATGTTGCGCCCGGTGGGCTTCGCGACCCAGTGTTCCTTGTCGGTCGGGTTGAAGTACTGCGCCATGAAGCCGTCTTCACCGGCCTTCACGCTCAGCAGGCGGTTGTCGTGCGGGCGGTTCAGGCGCACCGTCGTACCCAGCGTGCCGCCGGGGTTTTCCAGGGCACCGACCAGCGTCGCGAGCAACGTGCGCGCCCAGCAGCATTCGAACGCACCCCAGCCGTTGTTCACCGACTTGCCCAGCGTGACCGCGACGGGACGCAGCGGCAGGGTCTGGCCGTCGATCTCGATGGTCTCGCCGATCGAGGCGTTTTCCAGGTATTCGTTGGCGATGCGGCGGATCGTCGCGGCGGGCACGTCGCAGATCGACTCGGCCCATTCGGGCGTGTATTTCGCCATGTGCTCGACGAGCTTCGTGTAGGCGGTGACGCCCTCGGCGACGTCGAACTGCTGCCGCGCATCGTCCGCGTCGATGCTGATCGCACCTTCCACGCGGAAGCGACCCGCGACCGCCGGCACCGCGCCTGCCGTGTCGAAGGGCACCGCGCGGCCACTACATTCATCCCACAACAGCGGCTTGCCCGATTCCGCGTCACGCAGGTACAGGCCGTCGGGTCCGACCAGGTACGGCGACGAGCTGCGATCGCGCAGGAAAGCCACATCGAGCTTGTCCAGCCCCTGCTCGCACACCAGCACGTGGATCAGCGCGAACATGAAGGCCGGGTCGGTCTTCGGGCGGATCGGCACCCATTCGGCCGAACAGGCGCCCGTCACCGACAGGTGCGGCTCGACCTGCACGCGCTTGTAGCCACGCACGCGGGCGTCGGCGTGGCGCGTCACCGCACAGGGGCCGCCCGAGGCTTCGACGTTCGAGCCGATCGAGATCACGTAGCGCGCGAGCGGCGTGTCGGCCGCGACCGTGAAGCCACGATGCCAGAACTCGCCGTAGAGGTGCTCGGAATGCACGCACTTCACGCCCTGGCCGGAGCCGAAGCTGTAGTCGATCGGGCCCCACGCGGCGAGGAAGGCCGGCAGCGAGCCCATGTACATGCCGGGCGTGCCGCCATGACCGAAGGTCGCAGCAACACGCGGCAGGCCGGAGTCATCGACCAGCCCCTTCGCGCGCACCGAGGTCAGCTTCGCGCTGACCAGGTCCAGCGCCTCGTCCCACGAGATCGGCACGAAGCCCGGATCCTCATTGCGCCCCTTCTTCGGGTTGGTGCGCTTCATCGGCTGCAGCACGCGGTGCGGGTTGTAGGTCTTCTGCACCAGGCCGTAGGCCTTCACGCACACGCGGCCGCGCGCTGGGTGGATGTCTTCGGCGGCGAAGTTCGGCTCGATCTCGGTCGCGACACCGTCGACGACCTTTACGTTCATGAAATCCGGCCCGGCCACGCAGTTGTAGCAATAGGTCGGGACCTTCCGCACCGATTGCGGATTGGTAGTTGAGGACATGTCTCCCCCGTTTTGCTTTTTTAGTGAACCCGCTCGGGGTGGGAATAGACGCTGTGGCGCTCGCCACGCGCAAAGCCGATCAGGGTCAGGCCGGCGGCCTGCGCGACGCGCACCGCCATGCCGGTCGGCGCCGAAACCGCCGCCACCACCGCGATGCCGACCGCCGCCGACTTCTGCACGATCTCGTAGCTCGCGCGGCTGGTCATGAACAGGAAACCGTCGTTGAAGGAACGATGCTGCGCCGCGATGGCGCCGATGAGCTTGTCGAGCGCGTTGTGCCGGCCGACATCCTCGCGCACGAGCTCCACGCGGCCGTCGAACCCGCACCAGGCGGCGGCATGCACGGCGCCGGTGAGGTCGAACAGATGCTGGCGCGACTGGAGTTCTGCCTGGGCGCGCTGCAGGGCGCCCGCATCGAGCATTCCCGTCGCGCCGACTTTTGCGATCGGACGACAGGCGAGCTGATCGAGGCTTTCGACGCCGCAGATGCCGCACCCCGTGCGCCCCGTCATGGCACGACGGCGCGCCCGCAGCTGGGCGAAGCGCTCGCCCGCCAACTGCATCTGCACCTCGGTGCCGTGAGCGTGTTCGACGACCTCGATGTCGAGGATCTCGCGGGCGTTGCCGGCGATGCCCTCGCTCAGGCTGAACCCGAGCGCGAAGTCCTCCAGGTCCTGCGGCGTGGCCATCATCACGGCATGCGAAAAACCGTTGTACACCAGCGCGACCGGCACTTCCTCGGCAACGGAATCCGCGGCGCGGACCGCAGCACCGTCGGTCCACCGGTCCACGTCGTACATTCCGTGAGCATCCGCCATCGAAACCGCATCGTGCCGCATCGTCCACCTCGCAAACCGGATTTGTGTCGCCTGCCGATACCGACGTCCCCGCCTTCCGACGTCTTGCGTTCACGATACAAACTGATCGCTATATGGTCAAGATTTTTGTATCGCTTTTTTCCTCATTGTTTGATTTTCATCAATAACTCAAAATACCCCCGCCGGCTCTTGCGACGCCCTCCGCCGCGCGTTCATTTCCCGCGCTTCCGACATGGCGTTAGAATCGACCGACCCCAACACGAACGCGTCCTGCGGACATACAAAATAGCGGTGCAAAAACAATGAAAAGCCGTTTCCTCGAACAGTGGATCAGCGACTATCTGGCCGAGCGCCGGGTGCGCGCGAACTCGCTGATCATTACCGTGTACGGCGATTTCATCGCGCCGCACGGCGGCACCGTCTGGCTCGGCAGCTTCATCCGGCTGGTCGAGCCGCTGGGCCTGAACGAGCGCATGGTGCGCACCAGCGTGTATCGCCTGTCGCAGGACAACTGGCTGGAATCCGAGCAGATCGGGCGCAAGAGCTACTACAGCCTCACGGCGTCCGGCCGCCGGCGCTTCGAGCACGCCTATCGCCGCATCTATGACACGCCGCAGGAAAGCTGGAACGGGGAATGGCAGCTGGTCGTGCTCCCCTCCACGCTGGGCTCGCCGGAGCGCGACACGCTGCGCAAGGAGCTGTCGTGGGCGGGCTACGGCAACGTCGCACCGGGCGTGATGGGACACCCGTCGACCGACACCGCGACACTGATGGAAATCCTCCAGGACACCGGCACCCAGGACAAGGTCGTGCCGCTGCAGGCGGCGACGCTGGGTGCGCTATCGACGCGGCCCTTGCAGGATCTGGCGCGCGAGTGCTGGAACCTCGACGAGATCGAGGCGACGTACCGGGAGTTCTCGGAGCGCATGCGCCCGGTGTTGCGCTCGCTGCGCAGCACCCGCAACCTCGACCCGGAACAGTGCTTCCTGATCCAGACGCTGACGATGCACGAATTCCGCCGTGCGCTGCTGCACGACCCGCAGCTGCCGGCGCAACTGATGCCGCGCGACTGGAGCGGCACCGCGGCGCGTGCGCTGTCGCGCGCCATCTACCGCATCACCTGGCGTCACGCGCAGCAGCACCTGATGGCGGTATGCGAAACACCCAGCGGGCCGTTGCCGAACGCTGCGCCCTACTACTACGAACGCTTCGGCGGCCTCGAAGCGGAATCTCCCGAGCAGGAACTGGCCGAGAACTGAGCGCGACAGGAGCGGCCCTGCTCACCCACTGCGGCATCCCGGTCCTCGTCTACCGTAGCCGCCTCGGCGATCCGCCTCAATGGCCGGGTGCAGAGGCGCGCAAACGTGCTACATGCCGGCCATGGAGGAGGTAGAACGCGCCCATGCACAGGACGGCGAGCGCCGCCATCGCCCAATACAGGTTGCGGTAGCCGATCTGCGAAATCACGAAGCCCAGGAGATAGGGGCCAAAACCGAGACTGGCATCCAGAAAGATGAAGAAGGTCGATGTCGCCAGACCCATGCGCTGGGGCGCCACCACCTTGACGGCGACCGCGTAGAACGCAGACTGGAGATTGCCGAATCCCAGGCCGATCAAGGCCGCCGCCACCAACAGCATTGCCGCGCTGTGCGCGTTGGCCAGCAGGGCGAGCCCGAGCGCGAGGAGCACGCAGCACGGCAGGACAACGACGTTCGAACCCTTCCGGTCCAGCAGGCGCCCGGTGAGCGGGCGAGAGCACAACACCACCGCCGAATACACGATGAAGAAGAAACTCGCCGCCGTCACGAGGTCGAGTTCGACCGCGTAAACGTTGATGAAGGCCAGCACGCTCGCGTAGCACAGCCCTGCGAGGAACGTCACCACGGCAACCGGAATCGCGCGGCGCTCGAGCAGGCGGCCGAACGAGAACTCGAATCCACGGATTTCCCTGTGCGCAGCGTCGAGCTCGGGCACCCGCAGAAAGGTGGCCGCCAGCAGGCCGAGGACCGCCACGGCGACGCAGGTCGCGAATATCCACTCGAAGCTCGCATGCTGCAGCAGCCATAGGCCGAGGAAGGGTCCGATCGCCGACGACAGCGTCGTGCTGAGACTGAAGTGGCCGATGCCTTCGGCCTTGCGGTCCGGCGGGATGATATGCGCCACCGCAGTACCGGCGGCCGTGCTGCCCACGCCCAACGCCACCCCGTGCAGGAAGCGCACCAGGATCAGCGTCGACACGGAATCGCTCAGGAAATACAGGCAGGTGGTGAGCGCAAAAGCCGCCGTACCGACGATAAGGGTCTTCTTCCTGCCGATGACGTCGATGAGCTGGCCGATGACCAGCCGCCCCGACAGGGTGCCGATGACGAAGATGCCGGCGACCAGGCCGGCCTCGCTCAGCGAGGAGCCGTATGCCTCGATGGCATACGCGCCGACCACGACGATCAGCATGTAAAAGACCAGGGCGAGAAAGAAGTTCACACCCGCGACGATCAGGAAGTCGCGGGTCCACAGCGGTGACGATTGCATGTTGGGGAGGATCGGGATTGTTTTTTTGGGATTGTTATTTGAGATTGCCGAGCAGCTGCCTGAAGACGGCGGCCGTCTGCTCCAGCGCACGGACGTCGATTCCGGCGGTGACGCCTTGCTCCAGCGCAGTGATCTTCACGCGGCACTCGGAATAGACGCGCTGCCCCTGCTCCGTCAGCGCGACCGACTTCTCGCGCCGGTCGTTGCCCGGAACACAGCTCAGATACCCCAATTCCTCCAGACGCTGCACCCTGCGGGTAACGCCAGGTTTCTCGATGCCGTAGTACTGGGAAATCTCGACGAGCGAGGCGTGCGCATGCTCCTGGGCGTAGAGCATCACTTGCCACAGGGAGTACGAGAGTTCGTGAGGCTGGAGGAGTTGGTTCAGCGCCTGGATCAGGGGCCGATAGACAGACAGGTAAGACCTGAAGAATCCTTGCATCGCGCCGTATGATTGCCTTGATTAACAGTTAACCAGAGCAACTATATGACCGAACGGCGCATCGGTCAATCGGGCAGACAGGAAGAATATCCTTCGGAAAAGACACCGTTGCGGAGCTGACGTGGCAGAGCCCTCGGCCTCCGCGCGGCCGAGGGCGCCTTCGATTTTCCGCGATACGCTCTACGCGCGGGGCTTCACGCCGCCCGCGCCACGATCGCATCGACCGGACAGACCTCCTTGCACTGCGGCGTGTCGTAGTGGCCTTCGCATTCGGTGCATTTGGCGGCGTCGATGACGAAGATGTCGCCCCCTGCCGCAATCGCCTCGTTCGGGCATTCCGGCACGCACACGTCACAGGTGATGCAGTCGTCGATGATTTGCAGCGCCATTTGTTGATCTCCGCTTTGTTTTAGAAATGATTGTCTCTGATGGGGTTGGGGGTGCGCCCGATGGGATCGCACCCCGCGCTGATCGCCGTCACAGCGCGAAATCGGCTTCCAGATCGGCCACCGCCGCCGCGCCCTTCGCCTCGGGCTGGTAGGCGGGGCGGTCGCCCTTGTACAGCACCTTGCCGACGTTGAAGCCGTCGTCGGTCATCAGCCGGCGCGCGGCGCGGGCGGCGTCGTCGGTGACATCCACCGCCGCGGTGCGCACCATGTGCTTCCACTCGAGCTGCTCGGGGCGGAAGGTCACGCACGGGCTCAGCACCTGCACCATCGAGAAGCCCGGGTGCCGGATCGCCTGCGTGATGATGTCGGCGACGTTATTGGGGTCGCTGCTCGAGCAGCGCGCGATGAAGTTCGCCCCGGCGGCGAGCGCGACCACGAGCGGGTGGAAGGATTCGATGCCCGCGCCGTCGGGGGTGAGCTTGCTGCCTTCCCAGTCCGGGTCGGTGGTGGGCGAGGCCTGGCCCTTGGTCATGCCGTAGACCTGGTTGTCCATGACGATGTAGGTGAGGTCGACGTTCCTGCGGCAGGCGTGCAGGAAGTGGTTGCCGCCGATCGAGAAGCCGTCGCCGTCGCCGCCCGTCACCAGCACGGTGAGGTCGGGGCGAGCGATCTTCAGGCCCGTGGCGACCGGCAGCGCCCGTCCATGCACGCCGTGGAAGCCGTACACGCTGGTGTAGGCCGGGATGCGCGAGGAGCAGCCGATGCCCGACACGACGGCGACGTTCTCCGGCGCGAGCTGCAGTGAGGCGAGCGCGCGCGTGATCGCGGCGAGCACCGAGTAGTCGCCGCAGCCGGGGCACCAGATCGGCTTGACCTCCGACTTGTAGTCCTTGGCGGTGTAGTCCCGCTGCTTTACACAGGCATCCATGCTCAGCTCCACTGGGTGATGTGTTCGACGATGGCGCCGGGGCGAACCGCCAGCGGGCCGGGATGGTGCAGCGCCTTGACCTGGCGCGGCAGGTCGTACTGCGCGCGCAGGTAGCGGTGGAACTGCCCGCTGTGCGATTGCTCGACGACGAGCACACGTTCGACGCCTTTGAGCGCCTCGGCGAACTTCTCCGGCTGCACCGGGGAGATCAGGCGCACGGCGACGAGTTTCACCGCGTGGCCGGCGGCGCGCAGGCGCTCGAGCGCTTCGCGCGCCGGGCCGGCACTCGAGCCCCAGGTGAGGATGGCGGTGTCGGCGTCTTCGTCGCCGGTGATGTCGGCCCAGTGGTCGCCGTAGTTGTAGCCGGTGAGCTTCCTCAGGCGTTTGTCGAGCTGGGCCTGGTGGTCGGAGGCTTGCGACGAGGGGGTGCCGGTCTCGTTGTGTTCGAGGCCGTCGGCTGTGTAGGTGTAGCCGGCCATGCCGGGGATGGCCATCGGCGACACACCCGAGGCGGTGTTGGCGTAGCGCTTGTACTGCACGCCTTCGGCAAGGGCGGCGGGCTTCTCGCGCTGGCCGATGAAGCTGACCGCGGCCGAGCGCGGCATCACCGCGCGCGCCTGGCCCATCGCCTGGTCGGTGAGCACGATCGCGGCAGTCTGCAGGCTTTCGGCGAGATGCACCGCCCACTGGGTCGTGAACAGGCAGTCGGCGACCGAGGTCGGCGCGAGCACGAGGTGCGGGGCGTCGCCATGCAGGCCATACACGGCGATGTTGAGGTCGGCCTGTTCGGATTTCGTCGCGATGCCGGTCGAGGGGCCGACGCGCATGACGTCGATGACGACGATGGGCACTTCGGCGGCCACCGCAAGACCGAGCGATTCGGTCATCAGCGCGAGACCCGGGCCGGAGGTGGCCGTCAGGGACGGGACGCCGCCGTAGGACCCGCCGATGATCTGATTGATCGACGCCAGCTCGTCCTCGGCCTGCACGAGCACGCCACCCACCTTGGGCAGCGCCGGGGCGAGCCATTCGAGCACTTCGGTGGCCGGCGTGATCGGGTAGGCGGCGACGAAGCGCACGCCGCCGCGCAGCGCGCCCATGCCGGTGGCTTCGTTGCCGGTGATGCTCCAGCGCTCGCTGGTGTCGGCCTGGGTGGCGGGGAGTCTGGGCACTGCGGGGAAGTCCGCGGCCGCTTCGACGCCGGCGCGGAAGGCAGCGAGGCTCGCGGCGATCGCCGCTTCGCCCTTGCGCTTCAAGGTGTCGCGCAGCACACCGACGACAACGTCTTCGGTGAGGCCGATCATGCCGGCGATGGCGCCGAAGGCGACCATGTTGGGGCGCCCGTCGGGAACTGTCTTCGCGAGCGCCTTCATCGGCAGCGCGATCTGCTGTGCGCCGCTGCGGGTAAATACTTCGGGGGTCTCGCCTTCGCCGGGATCGCCGATGATCAGGCTCTCCGGCCCGAGCGGGATCTCGGCGGCGAAGCGGCCGACGTTCTGCCAGTCGACGCCGACCAGCAGGTGGAAGCGGTCGTCATGCGAGGCGAGCGGCTCGGTGCCCAGCCGGATCATCACCGCCGCTTCGCCGCCGCGAATCTGCGGGCCCGACGAGCGCGTCATGTACGCGTACCAGCCGGCGCGCGCCGCCGCCTCCAGCAGCAGGCTGCCCGCGGTCACCACCCCCGCCCCGCCGCTGCCTGCCATCACCAGTGAAACTGTCTGTCCGCCCATCCGACCCTCCGTCTGCGACGACTGGAACTGGCACGTAGACCACGCACCCCGATGAGCAAACTCTACCGATCGCATTGCTTCCTGTCAAATTGTTTGTCTTCCACTATTTTTATCAACGTTTGGACGGCATACTTGGGAGACCCAACGTTTTGTTTTTCCCCTATTCATTCCATGACACAAAAAAAACCAACGGAAAAGAAAGGTCTCGACTTCGGCATGCTGCCCGGCCTGGCCGGCTACCAGCTGCGTCTCGCGCAGATCGCGATCTTCCGTGACTTTTCCGAAGGACTTGGCGAATTCGACGTCACCCCCGGCCTGTTCGGCATCCTCGTGATCATCGAGGCCAACTCCGGACTCAAGCAGACCGAGCTCGCCCGCGCCGCCCACCTCGACCGCTCGACGGTCGTCTCCGTCATCGACAACCTCGAACGCCGCGGTCTGGTCGAGCGCCGGCCGGCCGAGAACGACCGCCGCTCGAACTCCCTCGTACTCACGACCGACGGCGTGGCGCTGCTGAAGAAGCTCAAGCGGCGCGTGCAGGAACATGAAAAGCGGCTCGTCGAACATCTCAGCGAAGACGAACGCTCCACCCTCGTGAGCCTGCTGCAGAAGATCTTTCCGGAACACCGGTGAGCGACGCACAACCCGGAAACCCGCTTCACGGCGTCACGCTGGAAGCCATGCTGACCCGCCTGGTGGAGCACTATGGCTGGGACTCGCTGGGCGAACACATTGCCATCCGCTGCTTCACGCATGAGCCCAGCATTCCTTCCAGCCTCAAGTTCCTGCGGCGCACGCCGTGGGCGCGCGAGAAGGTGGAGTCGCTGTACCTGTACATGCTGCGCACGCAGGCAAGGAATACGAAATGACCTACGAAGAACATCTCGATGAAGTCACGACGCTGATCACCGAGAAATACAACGTCGAGGACCAGGCCGCCATCGACATGGTGATGCGCGCCCAGGCGGACGATTTCTTCACGCTTCACGACGACGATCCGTCGATCTGCACTCTCGACCGCGCCCACGCCGACGCGCGCGCCGTTTACCAGAAATATCGCTGAGGAGAAGCACACGATGTCGCAGCATTCCGCCGCGATCGAATGGTCGCGCGCCCCCGATCCGGGCGACCCCAAGACCTATTCGCGCAACCACCTCGCCACCCTTGCCGGCGGGCAAGAGGTGAAAATGTCGTCGTCGCCGGACTTCCTCGGCGACCCGCTGCGCGCCGACCCCGAGCAGATGGTCGTCAGCGCCCTTGCAAGCTGCCACATGCTGTTCTTCCTCGCGCTCGCGGACGTGAAGGGTTTCCCGGTAGCGCATTACAGCGACAATCCGGTCGGCCACCTCGAGAAGACCGAAAAGGGCCTCGCGATCACGCGCATCGTGTTGTCGCCGCGCGTCGATTTCGTCGACAAGCAGCCCGATGCCGACACGCTCGCCGCGATCCACGCCAGCGCCCACAAACGCTGCTTCATTGCCAACTCGCTCACCGCCAAGGTCGAGCTGGACCTCGGCTGATCATGGCCCGGTCGCTCCCTCCCCCATTCAAAGGGGAGGAACAGGCGGCCCGAGCAGAGCTCATGTAGGTGTTTGCCGCGTCAATTGCCGTAATGCCCGCGCAGGAATCCGGTACGCGCGGCATGCGCCGGGCAAGGCGCGCGATCTGTGCTATAGCGGAACATCGACCAGCCGGGAGCCGAAGATGTCACTGCTGCGCTGTCTTGCCGCGGCCCTTGCCCTCTTGTCGCAGATCCTGCCATCGACCGTTCACGCGGCCGACGCTGCACTGGTCGAAGCGCTGCGCACGGGCGGCTACGTGCTCTACTTCCGCCATGCCCAGACGGACCGGACGCAATCGGACCGATCGAAGGATGCGGGCTGGGCAAGCTGTGCGCCGGCACGCATGCGGCAGCTTTCGGAGGCCGGTCGCGAAACGGCCCGCCAGGTCGGGGACGCGCTGCGGCGACTGAAGATTCCGGTCGGGCAGGTCCTCGCGAGCGAGTTCTGCCGCACGCAGGAAACCGCCCGATTGCTCGGACTGGGCGAGGTCGCCGTCACGCGCGCGTTGATCAACGAGACCCACGCCGAGCATGCCGGCGGAACCGCCGCGCTGCGCGACGCCGCGAAGCGGCTGATGGCCACCCCGCCGCCGAAAGGAACCAACACCGTACTGGTCGCGCATGGAAACGTGTTCATGCTGGTCTCCGACCGGCGGCCGGTGGAGGCCGGCGCGGCGGTGCTGCGCCCGGACGGCCGCGGCGGATTCGAGGTCGTCGCGCACGTGGGGCCGGACGAGTGGATCCGGCTGGCGCAAGAACGATGAGCAACCGAAGGAGGACGGGCGATGCGCTGGATGAACTCGATCGGGGCCCTGCTCTTCGTCGCGGCGACCGTCGCGAGCGCAAGTGACGTTCGGGTCGAGCGCTTTGCAGTCCCGGCGGGCGCGCACCCGCACGACGTTGCGCCCGCTCCCGAACCGGGCGGACCGGTGTGGTACACCGCCCAGCGTCAGGGCGCGCTCGGCGTCCTCGATCCCGCCACCGGCAAGACGCGCCACATCCCGCTCGGCCGCGGCTCCGCACCGCATGGCGTGATCGTCGGCCCGGACGGCGCGCCGTGGATCACCGACAGCGGACTCAACGCGATCGTCCGCGTCGATCCCAGAACCTTCGAAGTCACGCGCTATCCGCTGCCCGAGGGCGCCTACGCGAACCTCAACACCGCCGCCTTCGACGGCAGGGGCATCTTGTGGTTCACCGGCCAGTCGGGCATCTACGGCAGGCTCGACCCGAAGACCGGCGCGGTGCAGGTGTTCGACGCCCCGCGCGGGCGCGGCCCCTACGGCATCGCCAGCACGCCCGGCGGCGAGATCTACTACGCCTCGCTCGCCGGCAGCCATATCGCGCGCATCGACAGCGCGAGCGGCAAGGCCGAAGTCATCGAGCCGCCGACGCCCAACCAGGGCGCCCGCCGGGTGTGGTCCGATTCCAAGGGCCGGGTCTGGGTCAGCGAGTGGCAGTCGGGGCAGCTCTCACGCTTCGACCCGAAGACCAATGAATGGCGCGCATGGCGGGTTCCGGGCGAGGGCTCCAAACCCTACGCCGTGTATGTCGACGAGCGCGACCACGTGTGGATCAGCGACTTCGGCGCGAACGCGATGCACCGCTTCGACCCGGCAAACGAGCGCTTCGAGTCCTTCCCCTCGCCCGAATCGAACGCCGCGGTCCGCCAGATCCTCGGCCGGAAGGGTGAGGTGTGGGCGCCGGAGTCCGGCACCGACCACCTCACCGTCTATCGCACCAATCAATAACCCCCGTTCGGGCTGAGCCTGTCGAAGCCCTGCAATTGCCCTTCGACAGGCTCAGGGCGAACGGAGCACCTGATTGCCGCCTCGATAGCCACTCAGAACGGCAACACCAGCTTGAACAACGCCTTGTCGCCGCGGAAGCGGTTCTCGGCCTCGGTCTCGTGCTGCCACTGCGCGATAAACATCGTGCCGCTCTTGTTCGTGTAGCTCACGCTCGGGCCGATCGCGAACACCTCGCCCTTGCGGCCGCGCGACCATACGCCCGGCACTTCCGGCAGCGTCTCGCCTTCCAGCTTGTCGTTCTCGGTCTGCTTCAGGTAGTAGCCGGACAGGCCCACCGCCCACGGTCCGAAGTGCTTGCCGACGACGTAGTCCATGTGGAAGTCGTCGCCCGACTCGTAGTCCATCTTCGGCATGCCCGGCGCAAGGCGGAAGTCCTTGTTCTTGCGCTTGATGTTGTACATGAACTTGCCGGACACCTCCCAGCCGTCGTCGGACAGCCAGGTCGCCGCGAAGATCGGCTCGAGGCTCCAGTAGTTCGTGCCGATACTCTTCCTCGGGTCACCGGACTTGTACTTCCCCGTCGGCATGTTGATGTCCATCGCGACCGTCCAGTGCAGGTTCTTGGTATGCCACGCGATGATGATCGGGTTGAAGGTGATGTCGCCCAGCCCCGTCACGGTCTTGCCGTCACCGCCGAGCTTCACTCGCTGCTGCACCACCGGCACGACGAGGTGCATGCCCCAGTCGCCCCCGAGGATCTTCGTGTCGGTCATCTTGATGAAACGCATCGCCTCGAACCACGCGTCGACCTCGGCACCCGGCACCTTGTCGCCGTCGCCATCGCGCAACTTGCCACTGTAGTGGCCGAAGTAGTTCAGGAAATAGTTGCCCGGCGGCGGCACCGCGCCCGCGAGCCAGCCTTCGGCGCCGTTCGGGTACTGGTCGCCGCCCTCCTTCGCGACGGCACTGCCGGTGGCGAGCACTGCGAGTGCGACTGCTGCGCTGATCTGTCTCATTTTCATCTTGTCTCCTCCCTGATTATTTGCGCGGCAATGAAACATATGAACTCTGCTCGACCCCACGGTCGCCCCCTCCCCTTCAAGGGGAGGGTTGGGGTGGGGATGGGTTCAGCAGCCTCCTAGAACGGGAAAGCCCGCTTGCCCATCTGCACGGTGATCCACTTGAGTTCGGTCATCTCGTCCATCGAGTGATGACCGCCCTCGCGCCCCATGCCACTGTCCTTGACGCCGCCGAAAGGCACGTGCGGCTCGTCCATGATCGAGGCGTCGTTGATGTGCACCATCCCCGCCTCCAGCCGCAGCGACAGGTCGAACGCCTTCTGCAGGTCGTTGGTGATGAGCCCCGACGACAATCCGTAGCACGAATCGTTGGCGAGCCGCAGCGCCTCCTCGCTGTCCGCGGCGCGAATCACCGACACCGCCGGGCCGAAGCTCTCCTCGCGGAACACGACCATGTCGGGCGTCACGCCGGCGAGGATCGTCGGCTGGTAGAACGCCCCCTCGCTCCTGCCGCCCGACAGCAGCTTCGCGCCCTTCGCGACCGCGTCGGCGACGTGGCGGTCGAGCACCGCGCACTGCTTGCGGTCGATCAGCGGCCCGATCACTGTCTGCGGATCACGCGGATCACCGACCTTGAAGCCGCTGATCTTGGTTGCGAGCTTGTCGCAGAAGGCATCGAAGATCGGCGCCTCGACGATCAGGCGCGAGTTCGCCATGCACACCTGCCCCTGGTGCAGGAAGATGCCGAAAGCCGCCGCATTCACCGCGTAATCGATGTCCGCGTCCTTCAGCACGATCAGCGGGCTCTTGCCGCCGAGCTCCAGCGTGATGCGCTTGAAGTGCCGACCGGCTTCCGCCGACAGCTCGCGGCCGACCTCGGTCGAGCCGGTGAAGGTGATCATGCGCACGCGCGGATCGGCGACGAACTTGTTGCCCAGCACCGAGCCCTGCACCGGCACGACGTTGAGCACGCCTTTCGGCAGCCCCGCCGCCTCGAAGATCTCGGCGATCTTCAGGCTCGTGACCGGCGTATAGGTCGCGGGTTTCAACACGAAAGTGTTGCCCGCCGCAAGCGCCAGCGCGACCTTCTTCGTCGCGAGCAGGAAGGGGAAGTTGAACGGCGCGATGCCGGCGATGACCCCCAGCGGGCGGCGCACGCTCATCGAGAACACGCCGGGGCTGTCGGACGGCATCGTCTCGCCGGTGATGCGGCGGCACTCGCCCGCGGCGCTGCGCAGCAGATTGACGACGAAGGACGCCTCGAACATCGCCTTGCCGAAGGTCGAGCCGGCCTCGTCCATCAGCACGTCGGCGACCTCCGGGATGCGCTTCTGCAACTCGTCGGCCGCGCGCAGCAGGATCGCCTCGCGCTCGTTGGCGAGCGTGTTGCCCCAGCTTTCGCGCGCGCGGTAGGCGGCGGCGATCGCCCGCTCAAGGTCCGCGGCGGACGCCTGATGCACCCTCCCCCACACTTCACCGGTCGCCGGGTTGATGTCGTCCAGGATCGTCTCGGTCGACGACGCCACCCATTCCCCGTCGATGAACAGCTTGTATTCCTTCATGTCTCCCCCTTAAAGGCTGATGCCGCACCGTCCCGGCGCGATGATGTTGTTGGGGTCGAGCGCCTTCTTCAGGCGCTTCTCGACGTCGCGCTTCACCGGCCCGTAGGTCGCGGCAACCTTCTCCGCGAAGGCGGTGTTCGCGCGGTACATGCCGTAGCCTTCCTTGGCGAAGGTATGCAGCAGCTCGTCGTAGCACGCATACGCCTTCTCCATCTCCTCCGGCTTCGAGCGGTCGTAGAGCAGGTCGATGACGTGGTGCATGTCGCGCCAGCCGACGATGAATTCGCCCACGTAGTCGAAGCCGTACTTGGCGAGGATGGTCTTCGCCATCTGCATCTGCTTGAGCGTCTCGGCACCCTTCGCCTGCGACACCGGCGCGAACCAGATCGAGCCGCCGCCGCCGCGCCAGTTGTAGAGGCCGAACTCACCGAGGTTGGGCTTGCCCTTCATCAGGTCGAAGCGGTACTGCAGCGCCTGGCTGCCCTTCGAAGCTTCCTGCGTGATGATCTTGCCGCCGGTACCCGCCGCCACCGCCTCGATGATCTTCCAGTTGGCGTCGTTGGTTTCCTTCGTGCCGTACAGGCCCGCATATACGTTCCACGCGCCGATGCTGTGGTCGGCCTGGATCTTTTTCACGGCTTCATCGGGGATCGCACCCGGCCCGGTGTAATAGTCCGCGCGCTTCACCGGCGTGCACGGCGCCTCCCACAGCGTGTGCGCGATCACCACCGCGTTCGGGATCACCATCGCGATGCGCAGCGGACGCAGCGCCTCGACGATCTTGGTGATGTCGGCCTCGTTCGGATACTGGATGCAGAACGGGCGGAAATCCGGCGGCGCGGGCATCAGCCACATGCCCATCTTGGTCACGACGCCGTAGTTCGACTGCGTGAACATGCCGTCGAGCGTCGGCCCGTAGCCCCACTTGAACACCTGCCAGGTGTTGGAGTTCTCCATCGCCCCCATGCCGGTGCGCAGCACCTGCCCGTCCGCCAGCACCACCTCCATGCCGCACGAGAACATGAAGTGCTCGCCATACGGCGTGTAGCCGACGCCGCGGTCCACCATGTTGCCCACCGGCCCCGCGATCGCCGACGGGGCCGGACACGAGAACCACAGCGGCAGCTTGTGCTCCTGCAGGTAGTCGTAGAGCTGCTGATAGGTCACGCCGGGCTCCACCAGCGCCGTGCACAGCTCCGGGTCCACCTCGATGATCCGGTTCATGCGCCGCAGGTCCATCACGATCTGCCCGCGCTGCACCGGCGCCGCGGAACCGTAGCCGAGGTTCTTGCCGGTCGAGATGGGATAGACCGGGACGCGGTACTTGTTCGCCACCTTCATGATGCGCTGGATCTGCTCGACGCCATCCGGCATCACCGACGCCGACAGCTCGTGCTGCTCGTCCGGCACCGGCATCATGATCTTGCGATACGGTGCGAGCTTGTCCTCGTCGACCAGCACGTGCTCGTCACCCACGATGGCCCTGATCTCGCGCACCACCTTGTCGAAATCGGCCGCACTCACGCCTTTCGGCAGCGCCTTGCTCTTCGAAACCATTCGATTGTCTCCGTTGTATTTGTATCTGCCGCGCAGGGCGTCAGGTGTTGATCGCGAACGAGACCAGGCTCGCCCTGCCCACACGGCGGTGGGTATCCATCACGAGCCCCGCGCCACGCGCCGCGGCGATCTGCTGGAAGATCAGCGCCGATGCGTCATCCATCACCCCGATCACGCGCGCCCCCGCGGCCCTGTCGAGGATCTCCGTGATGCCTGCATAGGTACCGAGCTGCCGGGCATCCACCGCAACGGGGCTGGCCCCCACGCCCGCGGCAATCCCGCGCGCAATCGCCATCGCCTGCGGCAGGTCGCCCTGCGCGAGCAGCATCACGCCCTGCCGCGCTTCCGTCGGAAGCGCCGACACCTCCGCCAGGGCCGCCACCGGCGCCAGACCCAGCGCTCCGCCCCCCGCCATGCCTTTCAGGAAGTTCCGCCTGTCCATGATCCGGTCACTCCCGCGCCAGCACAGCGCCAGTGCTGATCCGGCGCGCGACATCCGCCAGCGTCGCATCGTCGATCTCGGTCGGGCGGAATGCCGGCATCGCCCGGTTGCCCATACGCACGACACGCTGGATGTACTCGGGCGGCAGGCTGCGCCCCTTCAGCACCGGCCCGACGTTCGCCTCGTGACAGTGGCCACACACCTTCTGGTACAGCTCCGCCCCGTCACGCCACTGTCCCGCGCCCGCACTTCCCGCCGCGGTCACCAACGCCAACACCCCCAGGCACCCGGCCCACGCTCTCGTTCGCATCTTTTGCGCCCCTTCTGATTGTTTGACTTCAAACATCTCCGACCAGAGCACAGCAAGAGCGATGCCTGCTTTCGCGTTACGCGCTTTTCTTACTTATTTACAGGCACTTGCAGCACGCAATGGAGGAAAACGCCCGCCTAAAATGAAACGGGGCGGTGTCTGAAATACAGACAGCGCCCCACCGCAAACAGCCCCGCGCGCCTCGCCCCACCATGCGCGACGCGACAGTACCGTGCGATTCGCAAATTCAGACACTGTCTGAATTTGCGACACTCGCAGCGCTCACCCCGTCAAGTCGAGCGGACTCCGCACACCGCGCCCTCCCCGGTTCAGGACGTGGGTGTAAATCATCGTCGTCGACACCTCCGCATGTCCGAGCAACTCCTGCACCGTGCGGATGTCGTAGCCGGCCTCGAGCACGTGAGTGGCAAAGGAGTGCCGCAGCGTGTGCGGACTCACCGGCTTCACGATCCCGGCGCGCGCGGCGGCCGCCTTCACCGCCCGTTGCACCCGCTTCTCATCGACGTGATGACGCCGCACCGCCCCCGAACGCGGATCCACCGACAGCCCCGCCGCCGGAAACACGTATTGCCAGCCCAACGAAGTCGCAGCCGCGGGATATTTCGTCGCCAAGGCTTGCGGCAACCACACATCCCCCCGGCCCGCCTTCAACTCCGCCGCGTGAAGCGCACGCACCACAGAAACCTGCGCGCGCAAGCGCTCGATCAGGCTCCCCGGCAACATTGTCACGCGATCCTTGTCGCCCTTCCCCTCCCGCACCACGATCTCGCCGCGCCCAAAGTCGACGTCCTTCACCCGCAAGCGCAGCCCTTCGAGCAAACGCATGCCCGTCCCGTACAACAGCGAGACGATCAACCCCAGCAAAGGGTCATCCACCGCCGCAATCAATCGCTGCACTTCCTCGCGCGACATCACCGAAGGCAAGCGCGCCGGCCGCTTCGCCCGCGTCACCTCATCCAGCCACGGCAAGGGCTCCTCCAGCACCTCCCGGTAAAGGAACAGGATCGCCGACAACGCCTGCCCCTGCGTCGCCGCACTCACGTCGCGCTCGACGGCGAGAGAGGTCAAAAAAGCCTCGACCTCCCGCTTTCCCATGTCCTTCGGATGGCGCCGACCATGATGAATAATGTATCTTTTGATCCAACCAACATACGCCTGCTCCGTGCGCAGGCTGTAGTGCATGAGGCGCAGCCGATCCCGAACAAGATCGAGCAAGCGCGGCGCAGTCGAACCGGCAGAAGGAAAATCTTGATCCATGTTATCGGACAGTATGCTGTATGGATATACACATCATACCTGCTAGACCAATGACTTGCCAGCCGTTGCCGGTTTATCCGCCATGTCCAATAACACTTTTACGCCGACACTTGGTGTCGACCATACGTTCCCCAACATCGAACGCTACGCCGACAAAACTTACTAGCATATCGCATACGACATGCGTATATACAGCGCCGAAAATCTGCTAATTTGCGGAGCGCAATTTGCGCGCACGCATAACACCGCAGGTGTTCATGCGGACACGCAAGCCGCGCTCCGGAGAAAGAGCACGCTATCTGAGCCGTATTTTTTCTTTTCTTATAGATACTTAGGTCGTTCGTGCCCGCCGCGCTCGCTGTCGGAGAACGACTCGTT
This sequence comes from Aromatoleum tolulyticum, assembly GCF_900156155.1. Taxonomy (GTDB): domain Bacteria; phylum Pseudomonadota; class Gammaproteobacteria; order Burkholderiales; family Rhodocyclaceae; genus Aromatoleum; species Aromatoleum tolulyticum. The sequence goes on along the minus strand of NZ_FTMD01000014.1, from coordinate 5,241 downwards.
AGAGGGAACACCGCTCACTACGTTCGCGGCTTCGCCCCTGGCGGGGTGTCCCTCAACTCGATCACGTTAGGCATTGCAATGCATCCACTCGACGACGCCGATCTGCACGCAGGTTTGACAGGCCTTGAGCTTGCGACTGACTCAGTCGACCTCGGGGATGGTGTTCTTCTCGCCCCTACGCATGCCAAGTTTCTGACGCCACTGACACTCGTCAATACATCTCCTCCCTCGACTGATCCACTCAAACCGAAGCCCGCGTTTTGGCAGATGGGAGCGAGCGAAAAGAACATCACGGCACAGCTGATCATTCCTCGGCATGTCGCCAAGTCTTTCGATGAGAGATTTGAACTCGCTCGATTCGCTGTTCTGGTCTTGCGCCTGTGGAGCGATCCAGGCATCGGCCTGCATGTGGTTTCGAGTCACAGATTTGAAGAACTTTGCGAGCTTCCAGGCAATGACCGCCCCTTCATGGTTCCTATTGAGACAAGGCCTCGGCACTTTCCCTTGGGGACAATTGATCCAACGAGCGTTCTCGCAAGCCTTAAATGGGTTCAAGAGAACTGGAGGGCTGCGCACAAGTTGTATTCATCGAGCACCGAGTTCCGTCTCGCTGCGGACAGTCTAGACGCAGGGCAGTTCGTGCCAAACCATGCGCTCACTCTTGTTTCGCTATGGGCTTCTCTCGAAGCAATCTTTTCGCCGTCAACAAGCGAGCTAAAGTTCCGCGTGTCCGCTCTGATTGCCGCCTACCTTGAGCCGCCGGGCGCCAAACGCCTTGAGCTTCAAAAGCAGGTCGCGTCGCTCTACGACATGCGCTCTGCTGCGGCTCACGGGAAGCCACGCCATGAGCCTGAGCACTTGCTAAAGTCATTCGAGCTTGTCCGTCGGGTTTTGCTGCGCATGATTCATGAAGCAGCCGTTCCTACCAAGGAACTTCTGGAGCGCCGCCTATTTGGCGCGGCTTGACGCAATGCCTAACCCCTCCCTAAGGGACTTCCCGTCAACCCCATCCTCTTGCAGACCGGCCGCAGGCCGATCCTGACGTCGATCACGTACTCATTTTCAGACTTCCGCGATCACGCACACGCGTGACCGGTTTTCGACTGCCGACATCGCATGGACAAAGACAGAGCAGACTGCCTTTCCCTAATCGGCCTTGTTCGGCGCGCTGGCGCCGGGGCCCTGCGATTAACCGCACCGGCTGGCCTCTATCGTTCCTCGGCGCGACCGGGGCGCGGGGATCAACCGCGACACCCTATTTGGTCGGCCATTGGGTTAGCCAGGCTCTCAGCCGGTCGGTCTGACCTGTTTGTCTATCGCGTGCGCGCAGTCATGGGAACACCTTCAAAGAACCCCGATGCTTCAGGATGCCGGTTGCTCGACCGAGTCGTGCCATTGGTGCCACGCCTCGGGGTTGTAGCCTTCGCCCTTGGCGAGCACCGCCCACAGCTGGCGGGCATGCTTGTTGGCAATGGCCACCAAAGTCTTGTGGTAACCGATGCGTCCGTTGAGCGTCACGATCCACTGCTGCAGTCGCGTGAGCGCCTCGGGCGTGTTGCGCGCCTTGCGCAAGGCGGCTGCAAGCACGCTGCGGGCGCCCTGCACGAGCAGCGTTCGCAGGTAGTCATCGCCCCGCCGGGTGATGCGGCCGAGTTTGGGTTTGCCCCCGCTGGAGTACTGGCTCGGGGTGAGTCCGAGCCAGGCGGCGAACTGGCGACCGTTGTGGAACATCGTGGCGTCGCCGACGCTGGCGACCACGGCATCGGCGGTGAGCATGCCGACGCCGGGCAACTCACGCGCGCGGCGGGCGGCGGCGTCATCGGCTTGCTGGGCGGCGATCTGGCGGTCGCACTCGGCGATGCGCAGATCGAGGGCGTCGAACTGGTCGCGCACGCCTTGAATCAGGTGGCGGATCGGCGCCGGCTGCGCGGTGTCGAATTCGTGCTCGGCGAGCTTGCGTCGCAGCCGCAGCGCACCGGTGTCGACCACCATGCCGAACTCGGCGAGCAGGCCGCGGATGCGATTCAGGAGAGCCGTGCGCTCCTCGATCCAGCCCAGCCGCAGGCTGTGCCACGCGAGCCGCTGTTGCTGGGCCTCGGTCTTGACTGGAATGAAGCGCATCCCCGGCGCGAGCAGTGCCGCGACAATCGCGGCCGCATCCGCCCGGTCGTTCTTCACCGCCTGGCGCTTGCGGTAGGGACGCACGAACTCCGCTGCCATCAGCCGCGGCTCCAGCCCCAGCGCCTGCATCGTCCGGCCCCAGCAATGCGCGCCACCGCACGCTTCCATCGCGACGATCGTGCCATGCGGCAATGTCGGCAGCCACGCCAGGAATCCCGCGCGGTTGAATTCGCGCGTCTCGACCACACGCCCTACGCCATCGGCCACGCAGGCGACGAACACGTTCTTTGCCAGATCCACCCCGACCGTCGTAGCATTCATTTGGACTTCCCCTTTCGCGTCTTCAGATTGAACTTCAGCAATTCAATCTTGGCACTTCGATGCCGTGCGGCAAAGGCCGCGGGCGGAAGTGGGAAGTCCCTTTGTAGTCCATCAAGCGGGACGCGCTAAAGCGCGCCCCTTATGTCAAACGTTGGGCTCAACAATGACGACAGCCAACGAACTCTCCGGGCTTTACTACCCGTTTTCCCGTCCTATCGACCTTGCTTCTTTGAAGCAAATGTTGCTCGTTTTCGATAGCGTGGCATTTCTTGATCCTGTCGATGACGACTCTTGGAGAGCAAAGCTTTTCGAAGGGTTAGAGCGGCAAGAGGATAAGCGGTTTGCCGCATATCAGAAGGTGCACGACAACCTCCGCCTTCTCTTTCAGGAAGGCGCAGCGCGCCGTATCGATCCAGTGAACGTAGCTGCCATAGAGAATCCGGTGACCACAGCATCAGCTCTAAGCGACTTGCTCGATGACAGCTGGACAAGAGTTGCCTCGAATCCTGGACGCTTTGGCATGCCGCATCGTTGCCTCCGCGGCGACGGAAGTGCCACGTGGCAAATTTTTCTCCCTAAGATGCCCGGGCGATTCGTCGAGTCTTTGTGTTCAGACGACTCTCTGCTTAGAGGACACCTAGTTCAACAAGGCGACGAACTCTCGTCTTGGACTTTGTCATATGAAGCAGGATCGGCGGTGTCGATTAGTGTCCATCTATCAGCCGCTGAAGAACTAGGCTTGTCGCCAGTCACAGACAGTGCAATGCACCATGAACTTTTGATTCGGAAACTCATTCGGAATCGAGAATACCCCAACGAACGGTCTCGACCAATTGATGAAAAAATTGTCATGCAACTGACTCACTCAACCGTTGCCGCGCTCATCGACGAGCTTGTACCGCGGGAGTTGCTCGAGACAATGGATATGGAGCAGATACTTCGATTTCGTGAGCAGACAAGTCCGCTGAGAAAACAGGCTATGGGCGAGATGGGCAATCGGCTCCGCATTTTGAGTAAAGTGCCCAGTACGGATGATTTTCTGGTTGCTAGCTACGAAGTCCAGCAACAAATTCGTACAGATCTACGTGGATATCGTGCGGAACTTGCGGCGACCAGAGATAAGCTGTGGCCCACGTTGGTTGGCTCCATGAATTCAAACATTGCCGCAGGAAGCGTTGCAGCTGTAGCGATGAACTTCATTGGCGGCCCTGGGTACGCGCTGGCGGCCTCAATTCTCGCAGGATCATTGGCGCTATTGAAGGGAACTCTCGATTTAAGACTAGAAAGAACGAAACTCGAAGCGTCCCGATCACCTGCGGTCACGTACTTGGCACGGGTACAGAGCCTACGATGAAGGCAAGGCGCCCAACAATGCGCTCCAGGGGACGCGCCACAAAGCGGCGCGCCCCTGAGCTAAGACGTTGGGCGCCCTTTCGGTAGTCCGACATTCAGACCAACCGTTATCCTTGTCCGGAGGACTTATGCGTAGCTACATAATTTGCATCCTTGCAGCACTCTCATTTTTGTCGATTGCAGGCTGTGCAAGTAGCGGGACGAAGATCGACCAGGCGAACATTCAAAAAATTAGGCCCGGGGCAACAACCAAGCAACAAATGCTCGAAATGTTCGGCTCACCGCTCTCGCAGTCCTACGGCACAGAAGGGAAGCTCACAATGCTCTGGCATTACGTTTACGTAGGACCATTCGGCACCGGCATGAAGCAGCAGAACTTGGCAGTGCTCTTTGACCAACAAGATAGGGTCGAAAAGTACAATCTCGTAGACAACACTGGAAATGGTGTCCGACTAGGCCAGTAATCGTGCAGCGCGCGCCCAACACTACGCTGCAGCCGACCGGTCAAAAGCTGCGCTTTTGCCCGTCGGCTGATCTTCGACGTTAGGACTTAGCAATGCAACCGCTCCCAGATTTGGTCGTTGGCGCACTGCTGGCTCTGCTTGGCGTCTTAGTTTCACAACTCGTAGCCATGTTGCAAGCGCGGCTAGAACGCCAGAACAAACGCGAGATACTTTTGCGTACCAAGTACGAGGAGCTTGGGGCTCATTTCCTTGACTCAATGAAACTTCCCCACGCTTTAATGACTTGCACAAGTACAGAAGACATTCTCGTTTTAACTCATCAGGCATCTGGTAATAACGCGCATCTTCTTGCGCTGCTCTACTTTCCGTTACTTCGACAAGCAACCGGACAGTACATCGATTCGTACTCCGCACTTTTATTGACCGCGACATCACTGCACAACCCCCAAGATAAGCGACATCTCGGCACGCAGGTTTTCGACAAACCTGAATACATTCAGGCTCGAAATAATCACCTCGCAGCCAGAGACTACTTGCAAGAACAAATTCAGGTTCATGCCCCCACGTATGCAAAGTCCTAACATGGCGCTCAACCTCGCTTCGGTCGCTGGACCCTTCGCCGGCAAGCCGGCTCGGGCCGGTTAGCAGGGTGATGCAAAAACGCGCGACACGGTGTCAACCGGGGGGGCACGGATTGATTTTCATGACGACTTCCTCGCCGGAATTGGATTTTCAATTCGGCTCGAATTGCCCAAGCGGCCACCGGCGTGTGCCGTGGAGGCCCTTTTTGCTCCGCAGTTCACGCCTTCACCCCCGAATCACTCAATTTCGCGATTCTAAGCAGGTTGTACGCCGCGCCAGAGATGAAGGCCGCCATCTGGGTCTTCGCCTGCCCGATGAATCGACTCTTGCGCATTCCACCGACCGTTTTAAGCCAGCCGAAGATTTCCTCGACCCGTTTGCGCTTGCGTTGGCTGATTCG
>NZ_FTMD01000013.1 GCF_900156155.1 Aromatoleum tolulyticum | reverse complement strand
CGTTCGACTTGCATGTGTAAAGCATGCCGCCAGCGTTCAATCTGAGCCAGGATCAAACTCTTAAGTTCAATCCAACAAAGTACTCAAAGAATCATTACTGACATCTGTGAGCACTCAATCTTTGCAACATTAAAACCGCCGAAGCAGTTCGGTCGCGCCAACCAAGCACCCACACTTATCGGTTGTCCAATTTTTTAAAGAACCGCCGCCGAAGCAGCGAGAAAGAGATTCTGACAAACTTAACTTCTTTCGTCAAGCACCGCAGCAAACTTTTTTAATTCGCCGCCGCACCGCCCTCTCTTTCCTGCCCCCACCGCCGCCGCCAAGTCCGCCGCAGCGCTGAAGAGGCGCGAATTATATAGACCTCAATTAAACCGTCAAGCGTTTCGACAAAGAAAAATTAAAATACTTATTCGCTCTGATAAAAACCGGCGCCGCCGGCGTAATTCTCGAATCGCGTGCATTCACCGATAAAGGTCATTCGCACGGTGCCGGTCGGGCCATTACGGTGCTTGCCGATAATCAGCTCGGCCGTCCCCTTATCCGGCGAGTCGGGGTTATAGACCTCGTCACGGTAAATGAACATGATGATGTCCGCGTCCTGCTCGATGGCGCCGGATTCGCGCAGATCGGACATCACGGGGCGTTTGTTCGGGCGCTGCTCGAGGCTTCGGTTGAGCTGGGACAGGGCAACGATCGGCACATGCAGCTCTTTCGCGAGCGACTTGATCGAGCGCGAGATCTCTGACAGCTCGGCGGCACGGTTGTCGCTTTCCTTGGTGCCGACCATGAGCTGCAAATAGTCGATGACGATGAGGCCGAGCTTCCCGCACTGACGCGAAAGGCGGCGTGCGCGGGCGCGCAGATCGATCGGATTGAGCCCGGGCGTCTCGTCGATGAAGAGGGGCGCGTCGTAGAGCTTGCCCATCGCCATCGTGAGGCGCTGCCAATCCTCGTCGCCGAGACGGCCCGTACGGATCTTGCCTTGGTCGATGCGGCCGACGGAGGAGATGAAACGGGTGGCGAGCTGGGTACCCGGCATTTCCATCGAGAAGATCGCCACGGGCAGCTTGCAGTCGATCGCGACGTGCTCGGCAATATTGAGCGCGAAGGTGGTCTTGCCCATCGCGGGACGACCCGCAACGATGATCATGTCGGAGGGCTGGAGACCCGAAGTCTTGTCGTCGAGGTCGGCGAGGCCGGTCGGAACGCCGGTCACTTCGGTCGGACTGTCGCGATCGTAGAGCTCCTGAACGCGGTCGACGACCTGCTTGAGGATAGGCTGGATCGACACGAAACCGGTGGTCGTACGTGCGGACGATTCGGCGATCTCGAAGACCTTGGCTTCGGCTTCGTCCAACAGGGTCTTGGCGTCACGACCGGTCGCGCTCAGCGCGGAGGCGGCGATCTCGTCGCCGACGGTGACGAGCTTGCGCAGGATCGCACGCTCGCGGACGATTTCGGCGTAACGGCGGATATTGGCCGCCGACGGCGTGCTGTTGGCGATTTCCGCGAGATAGGCGAGTCCGCCCGCCTGCTCGGATTCGCCGCTCTTCTCGAGCGACTCGAATACCGTGACGACGTCGGCCGGCTTGCCCAGATCGAGCAGCTTGCTGATGTGGCGGAAGATGCGCCGGTGGTCGTCGCGATAGAAGTCGGCTTCGCTGGCAAGGTCGGCAACGCGCTCCCAGGCCTGATTGTCGAGCAGGATGCCGCCGATCAGGGATTGCTCGGCTTCAAGCGAGTGCGGCGGGAGCTTGATTGCCGAGATCGCGGGATCGCCTGAGTTCGCGGAGAAGCGGCGCTTTTGTGTGGCCATCGGAGACGGTCTTCCTGGGGAGCAAGTGCGGAATTCTACCGAAGCGGCGGCAGTTGCCGAAAAAGGGCAGCTACCGAAAAAGTAAAGGGGCTGCCGCGGCAGCCCCTTTTGCAATCACGTCAGCGCGGGCGGATTACTGTTCGCCGAGCACGGAAACGGTGACCGGAACAACGACGTCGTGGTGCAGGGCGATGTCGATCTGCACGTCGCCGATGGCCTTGATCGGGCCTTCCGGCATGCGGATCGCACTGCGCTCCACCTTGAAGCCCTGGGCGTCCAGCGCCTCGGCGATGTCGATGTTGGTGACGGAGCCGAACAGGCGGCCGTCCATGCCGGCCTTGCGGGCGATCTGCACCATCAGGCCTTCGAGCTTGGTGGCGACAGCCTGGGCTTCGGCGAGCTTCTCGGACTGGGCCTTCTCGAGTTCGGCGCGCTTGGCTTCGAACTCGGCCATGTTGGACTGGGTCGCGCGCTTGGCCTTGCCTTGCGGGATCAGGTAGTTGCGGGCGTAGCCGTCCTTGACCTTGACGACGTCGCCGAGGGTGCCGAGGTTGGCAACTTTTTCGAGCAGAATGATTTGCATGTCCGATCTCTCCTGATTACTTGTGCAGATCGGTGTAAGGCAGCAGGGCGAGGAAGCGCGCGCGCTTGATCGCCGTCGACAGCTGACGCTGGTAGTGAGCCTTGGTACCGGTGATGCGGGCCGGCATGATCTTGCTGTTTTCGGTGACGAAGTCCTTCAGGATGTCGACATCCTTGTAGTCGACTTCCTCGATCTTCTCCGCAGTGAAGCGGCAGAACTTGCGCCGCTTGAACAGGCCGCGGTTGCCGCGGTCATCCTTTTTCTTTGCAAACTTCTTGTTGAACGCCATTTTCGTTTCCTTCCAGAAATTCGATCTTGCTCAGGTGCAGTACCGGGCTCCGGCTGCGAAGACTCTTCGCGGCGAGAAATCCGGCGACCCTTATCCTCATGCCGGGGGATGCGCTGGCCAGTACGCCGGCCAGATCACCAACCGCAACCGCCTGCAGTTCCACCGAAACGTCGCGGACCAGGCCCGCTTCCATTTGTTTCGATTCGTGCGCGAGGCCGCAAGCGGCGATCGGCACTCCTGCCGGGGTTCGACGCAGGGGCTGGAGTTCAGCGATCCGGGCGTCGAGGTGCAGCTGGTTGATCCCCTCGTCAGTCACCTCAGACGGATTCGGCCTCGGGCTTCGCCTCTTCCGCGGCAGGCGCGGCGGTCAGCGAGCGGGACTTTTCTTCCTTCATCATCGGCGACGGGGTGACCACAGGCCCCTTCATCTTGACGACGAGGTGGCGCAGGACGGCGTCGTTGAACTTGAAGGCGTGCTCGAGCTCGCCAAGAGCTTCGCCGTCGCACTCGATGTTCATGAGGACGTAGTGAGCCTTGTGCACCTTCTGGATCGGATAGGCCATCTGGCGGCGGCCCCAGTCTTCGAGGCGGTGGATCTGGCCGTTGCGGGCGGTGACGAGCGACTTGTAGCGCTCGATCATCGCCGGGACCTGTTCCGACTGGTCCGGGTGGACGATGAATACAACTTCGTAATGTCGCATGGAAACTCCTTGCGGTTGATGACAGCTCCCCGGCATGCGAACCGGTAGAGCAAGGGAAGCCGATTAGATTAACAGGAAAATCTCACCAAATCAAAGAGCCGCGTCAGCGCGGACGGGCGTCCCAGATCTTCTGCAGGCGCTTCACCGACATCGGCATAGGGGTCTTCAATTCCTGCGCGAAGAGGCCGACGCGCAGCTCTTCGAGGAGCCAGCGGAATTCGTCGAGGCCGGGGTCGTCGACGCCCGCCTTGCGCTTGGCGAGCCGCTCGCGCTCGAAGGGCTGGGCGAGGCCGCGCCAGTCGGCGAGGAGTTGGGCGTCGCGCGCGGGATTGTTGCGCAGCTTGTCGAGGCGCACGCCGGCAGCCTTGAGGTAGCGCGTGAAGTGCGCGAGACGCTCCCACGGGAAGGCGACGAGGAAGTCCTTGGGCATCAGCTCGCGCACCTGGGCCTGGGTGTCGGCGGCGACTTCGGGGAAGCCCTTGAGGCCGGTAAGGCGTTTCTGCAGCGTGGCATGCTCGGCGATGAGGCCGACCGCGAGGCGCATGAACTCCTGCGCGATCAGGGTGATGCGCGGCTTGGCTTCGATGCAGCGCCGCTCGAAACTTGCGGCATCGGCGGGGAGAGGGTCGAGCAAGCAGGTGCGCGCGAGGGTCGCGGCGACGAGCTGCGCCTTGAGCTCGGCTTCGGTGCCGAAGGGGATGAAGGCGAGTGCGAGCTCGCGCAGGCCGGGGAGCTTTTCGATCGCGCGGACCTGATCCTTGAGCGTGAGCGCGAAGAGACGGGCGAGGCCCTTGCGATGGATCTTGGCCGCTTCCTCGGGGGTGTCGAAGGGGCGTAGCGAGACGCTGTCGCCGTCGTCGTACAGGGCGGGGAAGCCGATGACTTCGCGGCCGGCGACCTTGACTTCGAGGAGTTCGGGCAGCTCGCCGAAGGTCCAGGCGGTGATGCCGGAGAGCTGGGCGACGGACGATTCGGCGGCAGGCGTGGCCGGAGCGCCCTGCCCCACATGCCCTCTCGCCGGCGCGGTCGAAGACGCCGCCGCTTTTGGCGCCAGAACCTCCGGCATCGCGATACGGGCCCCGCGGAAACGCTCGGCCACCTGATCGCGCAGCCGCGTACGCAGTTCGGCAAGATTGCGCGACTGGCCGAGCACGCGGCCATGCTCGTCGATGACGCGGAAGTTCATGAAACAGTGCGGATTGAGGTTTTCCGCACGGAAGGATTCCATCGGCAGCTTGAGCGACACGCGCTCCTCGACGAAGCGTTGCAGGGCGCGCAGGAGCGCTTCGTCGGTGTCCCATTCGCCGGCGTCGAAGTGTTCCATGAAGGCCGCGGCGCTTTCGGAGATGGGCTGCAGGCGGTGGCGGTGCTTCTGTGGCACGGTGCGCAGCAGTGCGGCGACCTTCTCTTCCAGCAGGCCGGGCACGAGCCACTCGCAGCGGTTCGCCGGGATCTGGTTGAGCATCGCGAGCGGGACGGTGAGCGTGACGCCGTCGTCGGCTTCGCCGGGCTGGTGCAGATAGGTGAGCTTGAGCTTCTGGCCGAGGACTTCGAAGTTGGCCGGAAAACGGTCGGTGGTGATGCCTTCGGCCTCGTGGCGCATGAGCTGGTCGCGCGAGAGGTGCAGGAGCTTCGGCTCGGCCTTCTCCGCCGTCTTGCGCCAGGCCTCGAAACTCGGGAGATCGAGAATATCTTCCGGCAGCTTGGCCTCGTAGAAGGCGTGGATCAGCTCTTCGTCGACGAGGACGTCGGGGCGGCGGGACTTGTGCTCGAGGCGCTCGATCTCGGCAACGAGGCGGCGGTTGTGCTGCAGGAAGGGCATGCCGCGCGCCGCGCCTTCGGCGATCTCGCCCTGCACGAGACCTTCGCGGATGAAGAGCTCGCGGCACAGCTGCGGATCGGTGTCGCGATAACCGACGCCGCGACGGGCATAGAGGACGAGGCCGTGGAGCGTGCCGCGTTCCCAGGCGCGCACGGCGCCGGCGGCCTTGGACCAGTGCGGTTCGAAGATCTGGCGTTTGATGAGGTGGGCTCCGACTTCCTCGAGCCATTCCGGTTCGATCCTGGCGAGGCAGCGGCCGAAGAGGCGCGAGGTGTCGACAAGCTCGGCACAGACGATCCACTTGCCGGCCTTCTTCGCGAGCGCAGAGCCGGGATGGGGCCAGAACTTGATGCCGCGCGCGCCGAGATAGCTGCCCGCCTGCGGGCCGCTGGCGTCCTCGATCTTGCAGCCGACGTGGCCGAGCAGGCCCGCGAGGAGTGCCTTGTGGAGGGCTTCGTAGTGCGCGGGCTTGTCGTTTTCCTTCCAGCCGTGCTCGGTACACAGCGTATGCAGCTGCGTATGGACGTCGCGCCATTCGCGCAATCGCATATAGGACAGGTGATGCTGCTTCGCCCATGCCTTCTGCTTGCTGCCGGTCTCGTGGCGCAGCACCTCGGCCCAGGCTTTCCAGAGATTCCAGTACCAGAGGAATTCGGAGCGCTGGTCCTGTTCGCCGCCGCGGAACTTCGCGTGCGCCTGGTCGGCTGCGCCGGGGCTTTCGGGGTTGCGCTCGCGCGGGTCCTGGGTCGACAAGGCGGCGGCGATGACGAGGACTTCGGCGAGGCAGCCGCGGTCGCGCGCGGCGATGATCATGCGGCCGATCTTGGGATCGAGCGGGAGCTTGGCGAGTTCGACGCCGGCCGGCGTGAGTTCGCGCGCGTCGTCGTCCGTGACCGCACCGAGCTCGGTGAGGAGCTGGTAGCCGTCGGCGATCATGCGCGGGAGCGGCGCGTCGATGAAGGGGAAGTCCTCGACCGCACCGAGACGCAACGACTTCATGCGCAGGATCACGCCGGCGAGCGAGGAGCGCAGGATCTCGGGGTCGGTGTGCGCGGGACGCTTGCCGAGGTCGTCCTCGTCGTAGAGGCGGAAGCAGATGCCGTCCATGACGCGGCCGCAGCGCCCCGCCCGCTGCTTGGCGGCCGATTGCGCGATCTTCTCGACCTGCAGCTGCTCGACCTTGTTGCGGTGCGAGTAGCGCTTGACGCGAGCGAGGCCGGTATCGACAACGTAGCGGATGCCGGGCACGGTGAGCGAGGTCTCGGCAACGTTGGTCGCGAGCACAACGCGGCGCCCCTTGCCCGGCGCGAAGACGCGCGCCTGATCCTGCGCGGACTGGCGCGCATAAAGGGGCAGGATTTCGGTGCCGGCGGCGTGATGGGCCTTGCGCAGGGCTTCGGTCGCTTCGCGGATCTCGCGCTCGCCGGGCAGGAACACCAGGGTGTCGCCGGGACCGCTGCGGTGCGCCTCGTCGACGGCGTCGACGATCGCGTCGTAAAGGTCGCGATCCTTGCGGCGGTCGGCGCCGGGGCGGCGGGACTCCTGCGCCGGCTCGTCGTCGGATTCGACGGGACGATAGCGCAGCTCGATCGGATAGAGGCGGCCGGAGACTTCGATGACCGGCGCGGGCTTGCCGTCGGAAGCGGCGAAGTGGCGGGCGAAGCGGTCGGCGTCGAGCGTCGCGGAGGTGACGATGACTTTCAGGTCGGGGCGGCGCGGCAGCAGGGTCCTGAGGTAGCCGAGCAGGAAGTCGATGTTGAGGCTGCGCTCGTGGGCCTCGTCGATGATCAGCGTGTCGTAGGCGGCGAGCGTGGGGTCACCCTGCGTCTCCGCGAGCAGGATGCCGTCGGTCATCAGCTTGACGCAGCTCGCTTCGCTGAGGCGGTCAGTGAAGCGGATTTTGTAGCCGACGGCCTGGCCGAGTTCGCTCTTCAGTTCCTGCGCGATGCGAGTCGCGGTCGCGCGCGCGGCGAGGCGGCGCGGCTGGGTGTGGCCGATGAGGCCGGCGGCGCCGCGACCGAGCGCGAGGCAGATCTTGGGCAGCTGGGTGGTCTTGCCCGAGCCGGTTTCGCCGCAGACGATGACGACCTGGTGGGCGACGATCGCCGCGGCAATCTCGTCGCGCCTCTGCGTGACGGGGAGTTCGGCGGGGAAATCGGGTTTCGGCAGGCGGGCCTGGCGTTCGGCGAGCGTCGCGCCGGAACGGGCGCGCAGCGCGTCGAGGTCGGCCTGCAGGCGCTCGCGCTTCGCCCCCTGGTTGCGACCGATATCGCGCGCCAGGCGGCGCAGGCGCGGGCGATCGGCGGTGAGGCAGTCGGAAAAATCATCGCGCCCGCGCGCGCTGGCATGGCGGGGGTCGGTAGAGGTCAATCTCGAGTCGTCGGAAGGCGCCTGCATCCGGCGACGCGGGCGAACGGTTAACGAAGAATTCCCCGGCACCGGCGGCGCCGTGGGAAAAGTGCGGCGATTATGCCAGAACGTCGGGCACCGGCCGCAGCGCGGGCGCCCGGCGCCGGAGTCGCACCGGGCGCGGGTCAGGCGCTCAGCGCAGGCCGACGATCATGCTCATCGCGAGCGCGAGCACGACCAGCAGGGCGCCCCAGGCGATGACGCCCGCCGTGAGGACGAAGGAGCCCATCAGGCGCGACTTGCTCCGGTCGTCGAGCTTGAAGAGCGGGTAGACGCCGTGATAGATCAGCGCCGCCGAGGCGACCCACGCGAGGGCGACGACGATCCCTGCCGCCCACGCGGAAGGGATGAAGAGCGCCAGCGCGGAGAGCCACAACGGCGTCGGCGCGACCGCGGCGAGGATGAAGGACTCGGAGTACGGCGGCGTGGCATCGACGACATCGCCCATCTGCTGGATGATGGAAGCCATCAGCGCGACCATCGCCAGTTCCGCGACATAGAAGGCAACCGCGGCGCCAAGCGCCTCGCCGACGGTGATCTGCGGCACCAGTTCCGGAAATACCGCGCCCGGTGTGGCGAACATCGAGTACAGGAACATCGCCGGCGGAATCAGCGACATCGGCATCACGTACAGCGTGAATATCTTCGCGACGGTCGGATGCACCTGGATCAGGTCCTGCCAGCCCTCCGAATACGAGTACAACATCTTGGGCAAGTTGTGGGTGTTCATTGCGAACCTCCTTATCTCCTCGAATGAGACAATCATTCGACCGGCCGCATCGGCAATCTATCCATCGACATGCGCGTCTTGCGGTACCAGGCGCAGCTGGGTACCGTGCGTCCCGTTTCCCGCCGCGTACAAACCGCCATCCGATGTCCCGACTCGAAGGTTTCTCCCCGATCGCGCTTCCGCATGCTCACACCCTGATCCTGGGCAGCATGCCGGGCGCGGCCTCGCTCGCGGCGGGGCAGTACTACGCGCATCCGCGCAACGGCTTCTGGCCCATCGTGTGCGCCGTGCTGGGCCTCGACGGGGCACTGCCTTACGCGGAACGTGCGCGGCTCTTCACCGAACGCGGCTATGCGCTGTGGGACGTGCTCGGCGCATGCCGGCGCAAGGGTAGCCTGGACGCGGACATCGAACCGGAGTCGATGGAAGTGAATGATTTCGCCACCTTCTTCGCGGCACACCCGGGGATCGCACGGGTGTTCCTCAACGGCACGGCGGCGGCGACGCTGTTCCGGCGGCACGTCGTGCCGGGACTCGACGAGCGCATCGCGTGGCTGCGGCTGCCGTCGACGAGCCCGGCGAACGCGTCCTGGTCGTACGAGAAGAAGCTTGCCGCGTGGCAGGAGATCGCACGATGACAGGCGCGAACGAACGGCGGGTCGCGGTGATCGGTGCCGGACCGGCCGGGCTGATGGCGGCGGAGATGCTTGCGGAGCGCGGCTTCGCCGCAGACGTGTATGACGCGATGCCGTCGCCGGGGCGCAAGTTCCTGCTCGCGGGCATCGGCGGACTGAACCTCACCCATTCGGAGCCGCCCGAGACCTTCGTCACGCGCTACCGCGAGCGGCAGTCGGAGCTCGCGCCGCTGCTCGAGCGCTTCGGTGCGGGCGAGTTGCGCGCATGGGCGCGAAAACTCGGCATCGACACCTTCGTCGGCAGCTCGGGGCGCGTGTTCCCGACCGCGATGAAGGCGGCGCCGCTGCTGCGGGCGTGGCTGCACCGCCTGCGGCAGGCCGGGGTCCGCCTGCACGTGCGCCATCGCTGGCTGGGCTGGGAAGGCGGAACCGAGGACCCGACACGCGGCCTGCGCTTCGCGACGCCCGAAGGCGAGTGCCGCATCGCAGCCGACGCGGTGATCCTCGCGCTGGGCGGCGGCAGCTGGGCCAAGCTCGGCTCGGACGGCGCCTGGATGCCTTGGCTGGCGCAGCGCGGCGTGGAGCTCGCCCCGCTGCGCCCGGCGAACTGCGGCTTCGACGTCGGCCAGCAGGCCGGCAACGCGGCGCCCGGCTGGAGCGGGCATTTCCTCGACCGCTTCGTCGGCGCGCCGGTGAAATCGCTTGCGGCGCGCGTCACCGATGCGCGCGGGCAGACGCACGAACGTGCGGGCGAGTGCATGATCTCCGCGACCGGCATCGAGGGCGGGCTGATCTACGCGCTGTCGGCGCCGCTGCGCGACACGATCGAGGCCGCGGGTTCGGCGACGCTGTACCTCGATCTCGCGCCCGGGCGCAGTCTCGAGCGCCTTGCGGAGGAACTCGCGCGCCCGCGCGGATCGCGTTCGATGGCAAGCCACCTGCAGAGCAAGGCGGGCATCGAGGGCGTGAAGGCGGGCCTGCTGCGCGAATGCCTCGCGAAGCAAGACTTCGCGGTACCGGAACGCCTCGCCGCCGCGATCAAGGCCTTGCCGATCAGCATTGCCGCACCACGCCCGCTCGGCGAGGCGATCAGCAGCGCGGGCGGAGTGCTGTTCGAGGCGCTCGACGACAGGCTGATGCTGCCCGCGCTTCCCGGCGTGTTCTGCTGCGGCGAGATGCTCGACTGGGAGGCGCCGACAGGCGGCTACCTGCTCACGGCATGCTTCGCGACCGGCCGCGCAGCCGGGCTGGGCGCGGCCGACTGGCTGGCCGGCCGGGAATGAACACAGCGGAGCGCGATCAGCCGCGCCAGGCGTTGAACGCCGCGTAGCCCGCCCAGGCCATCAGCAGGGAACCGGCGACATGCAGCAGCGTATGCAGGGCGAGCCACGCCCATTCGCCGCGCTGCACAAGGTGCAAACCTTCCGCGGAGAAGGTCGAGAAGGTCGTGAGGCCGCCGAGAAAGCCGGTCGTCAGCAGCAGGCGCAGGGTCGGCGACATCTCCGGCACCGCATGGATCCACGCCAGCGCAGCGCCCATCAGCAGGCCGCCGAGCAGGTTCGCGGAGAGCGTGCCGAGCGGGATCACGAGGAAGAACGGATTGAGCAGCAGCCCCAATCCCCAGCGCAGCCACGCGCCGAGAGCGGCGCCGATACCGATCGCCACGAATGCGGGCAGGGTCGCCAGCGGTGCGCTCATCGCCCGCCCCCCGTGCAATCGAGGGCGCTTCCGGGCATCGGGCGCTCGCGGCGCCGGCCGATTCGGCTGAAATGCATGGGTCGTCCAGTGAATGGCAATCGGATGGAATTCTAGCCCAGCAAGGCCCGCACCCGATGCCCCAGCCGGTGCCGGAGACTCATTCCGGGCGCCGACGCGCTAAAATCGCCGACTTACGCAATTTTCGCCCTTTGAATCGAGGCTTTTCCCCGTGTCCGACACTCCGAAATCCGGTGCCGCCGCCGCGCCCGCGAGCAATTTCATCCGCAACATCATCGACGAGGACATCCGGAGCGGCAAATGGGGCGGACGGGTCGAGACCCGCTTCCCGCCCGAACCGAACGGCTACCTGCACTATGGTCACGCCAAGTCGATCTGCCTGAACTTCGGCCTGGCGCAGAGCTACGCCGGGGTGTGCCACCTGCGCTTCGACGACACGAACCCGGAGAAGGAGGAGCAGGAATACGTCGACTCGATCGTCGAGGCGGTGAGCTGGCTTGGTTTCGACTGGGGCAAGCACCTGTACTTCGCGTCCGACTACTTCGACAGGATGTACGCGTGCGCCGAGTACCTGATCGTCGCGGGCAAGGCCTACGTGGAGTCGCTGTCCGCCGAGGAGATGCGCGCCTACCGCGGCACCCTGACCGAAGCCGGGCGCGAGAGCCCGTACCGCAGCCGCAGCGTCGAGGAAAACCTCGAACTCTTCCGCCGCATGCGCGCCGGTGAATTCGCCGACGGCGAGCACGTGCTGCGCGCGAAGATCGACATGGCTTCGCCCAACATCAACCTGCGCGACCCGGCGATCTACCGCATCCGCAAGGCGCACCACCACCGCGCGGGCGACAACTGGTGCATCTACCCGATGTACACCTTCGCGCATCCGATCGAGGACGCCATCGAGGGCATCACGCATTCGATCTGCACGCTGGAATTCGAGGACCAGCGGCCCTTCTACGACTGGCTGCTGGATGCGCTCGCAACGGGCGGCTTCTTCCCGCGCCCGCTGCCGCAACAGATCGAGTTCGCGCGCCTCAACCTAACGTACGTGGTGCTATCGAAGCGCAAGCTGATCCAGCTCGTCGAAGAAGATCATGTGTCGGGCTGGGACGATCCGCGCCTGCCGACCCTGGTGGGCGCGCGCCGCCGCGGCTTCACCGCGGGGGGCTTCCGCCTCTTCGCCGAACGCATCGGCGTCACCAAGTCGGACACCTGGATCGACTTCAGCGTGCTCGAGGAATGCATGCGCGAGGACCTCAACGAGGCCGCCGAACGCCGCGTCGCGGTGCTCGACCCGCTGAAACTCGTGATCACGAACTACCCGCAAGATCAGAGCGAGCTGTGCGAGGCGCCGAACCATCCGCTCAAGCCCGAACTGGGCAAGCGCGAGATGCCGTTCGCGCAGGAACTGTGGATCGAGCGCGAGGACTTCATGGAAACCCCGGTGAAGGGCTTCCACCGCCTCTATCCGGGCAACATGGCGCGCCTGCGCTATGGCTACGTCGTGAAATGCACGGGTTGCGAGAAGGACGCCGACGGCAAGGTCACCGCGGTGCTGTGCGAGTACCTGCCGGACACCAAGTCGGGCACACCCGGCGCCGACAGCGTCAAGGTGAAGGGCAACCTGCACTGGGTGTCGGTCGCACATGGTTACGAGGCCGAAGTGCGCCTCTACGACCGCCTTTTCGCCCATCCCTACCCCGGCAACCGCCGCGAGGGCGACCCCGAGGATTTCGAACGCAGCTTCCTCGACGACCTCAACTACGACTCCAAGCGCACCCTTCGCGCGGTGCTGGAACCGGCCCTGCGCAACGCGGCGCCCGAGGAGCGCTTCCAGTTCGAACGCCACGGCTACTTCGTCGCCGACCGCGTCGATTCGCAAGCCGGCGCGCCGGTATTCAACCGCACCGTGACGCTGAAGGACTCGTGGGCCAAGGCCAAGGGCTGAGTAACCGAGGCTCCTCGCGCGGTTGCGCGCACCGGACGAAGGGCGGATCATCGGTCCCGACATGCCGTTTGGAAACCGCGCAGGAGCCTCATGAAACCCTTCGTCCGACGCAGCCTGATCGCCTTCGTCGTCCTCGCCCTGATTGCCGCAGGGATCTGGTGGTTCACCCGCCCGAAGCCCATCCCGGTGCGCCTCGTCGAGGTCGCACGCGGCACGGTCGAGGCGACGCTGTCGAACACGCGTGCAGGGGAGATCGAGGCCTGCCAGCGCACGAAGCTGTCGACGATCATCGGCGGGCGCATCGACTACCTCGGCGTCAAGGAAGGCGACCACGTGCAGGCGGGCCAGGTGCTGTTGCGGCTGTGGAGCGAGGATCAGGAAGCGCGCCTGACGGTGAATCGCGCGCAGCTCGAGACGGCGCGCAAGCGCGTGCAGGAAGCCTGTGCGCAGGCCGACAACGCCGAGCGGGAGGCGGCTCGCCAGGACGAGCTGTTCCAGCGCAAGTTCGTCTCCGCCTCGCGCGTCGAGCAGGCACGCACCGAGGCGCGCGCAAGGCGCGCCGCGTGTGACACCACGCGCGCCGACACGCGCACGGCCGAGGCGCAGATCACCGCGACCTCGACCGACCGCCAGCGCACGGTGCTGATCGCGCCCTTCGCCGGCACCGTCGCGAAGATCACCGGCGAACTCGGCGAATACTCCACGCCGTCGCCGCCGGGCGTGCCGACACCGCCCGCGATCGACCTCATCGACGATAGCTGTCTGTACGTGAAGGCGCCGATGGACGAGATCGACGCCCCCAAGATCCATCCCGACCAGCGGACGCGCGTGACGCTCGACGCCCTGCCCGGCAAGGTCTTCGAGGCACGCGTGAAGCGCATCGCGCCTTACATCACGGCAGTCGAGAAGCAGGCGCGCACGGTCGAGGTCGATATCGACTTCGTCAATCCCGAGGAAGCCAAGGGCCTGCTCGTCGGCTACAGCGCCGACGCCGAGATCGTGCTGGCGGTGCGCGAGAACACGCTGCGCGTGCCGACTTCGACTTTGCGCGAAGGCAATCGCGTGCTGCTCTACCGCGCCGATGACGGCAGGCTGGAGGAGCGCGTGATCAAGGCCGGCGTCGCGAACTGGGAATTCACCGAGGTGCTCGAAGGCCTCGCCGAAGGCGACCGCATCGCCGCCTCGCTCGAACGCGAAGGGGTGAAGGCCGGCGCCCGCGTGCGGCCGGAAGACGGAACCGGGGCCTCGCGCTGAGGGCGGCGATGGCGCAGATCGAACTCTCGGGCATCGAGCGCATCTTCAAGCTCGGCGACAGCGAGGTCCATGCGCTGCACGAACTGAGCGTGTCGATCGAGTGCGGCGAGTACGTCGCCGTGATGGGCCCGTCGGGCTCGGGCAAGTCGACCCTGCTGAACCTGCTGGGTCTGCTCGACCGCCCCAACGCCGGCACCTACCGTCTCGAGGGGCGCGACGTCACGACGCTCTCGCCGGACGAACAGGCCGAGGTGCGCCGTACCCGCATCGGCTTCGTGTTCCAGAGCTTCCATCTGGTGCCGCGCCTGACGGCCGCCGAGAACATCGCGCTGCCGCTGATGCTCGCCGGCATCCCGCCGGCCGAACGCCATACGCGGGTGGCGCAGGCGCTAAAGGACTTCGGCCTGGAGCCGCGCGCAAGCCACCGCCCGGAGGAACTGTCGGGCGGCCAGCGCCAGCGCGTCGCGATCGCGCGAGCGACGATCATGCGCCCGGCGGTGATCCTCGCCGACGAACCGACCGGCAACCTCGACCGCACGACCGGACAGGACGTCACGCACCTGCTCGAAGAGCTCAACGCTTCGGGCGTCACGCTGATCGTCGTCACCCACGACCCGGTCATGGGCGGACGCGCCCGCCGGCGGCTGATGATGGAAGACGGCCGCCTGCTGCAGGACGTCCGCGAGCCCGCACCGGCATGACATGACGCCCGCCGACACGCTCCGCTTCGCGACCCGCGCCGCCACCGGTTACCCGCTGCGCACCGCGCTGATGGTGCTGGCGATGTCGATCGGTGTGGCTGCGGTGGTTATCCTGACCGCGCTCGGCGACGGCGCGCGGCGCTACGTCGTGAATGAATTCTCCGCCCTCGGCAGCAATCTCGTGATCGTGCTCCCCGGACGCACCGCCACGGGCGGCTTCGGGCTCGGCAACCTCATCACCAGCACGCCGCGCGATCTCACCGTGCGCGACGCCGAAGCGCTGCTGCGCGCCCCTCTGGTCACCCGCATGGCGCCGCTGTCGGTCGGCAATTCCGAGATCGCCTACGGCGGACGGCTGCGCGAGGCGATGGTCGTGGGCACCAACGGCGACTACGTCGACATCCGCGCCTTCCGCATGGCCGAAGGCAGCTTCCTGCCCCGCGAGGACCTCGGCCGCGCCTCGGCGGTCGCGGTGCTCGGCACGAAGCTGCGCGAAGAGCTCTTCGGCAGCGAACCGGCCGTCGGTCGCATGGTTCGCGTCGGCGACCGGCGCCTGCGCGTGATCGGCGTGCTCGGCAAGACCGGCCAGGGGCTGGGCATGAACACCGACGAGCTGGTGTTCATGCCGGTCGCCACCGCGCAGGCGATGTTCAACACCAACAACCTCTTCCGCATCATCGTCGAGGCGCGCAGCCGCGAAGCGATCGGCCCGGCGAAGCAGCAACTCGAGGACATCATGCGCCTGCGCCGCGAAGGCGAGCTCGACGTCACGCTGATCACGCAGGACGCGGTGCTCGGCACCTTCGACCGCATCCTCGGCGCACTGACGATGGCCGTCGCGGGGATCGCCGCGATCAGCCTCGCCGTCGCCGGCATCCTGGTGATGAACGTGATGCTCGTCGCGGTCACGCAGCGCACCGCCGAGATCGGACTGCTCAAGGCGCTCGGGGCCACCGGCCGCAACATCCGCCTCGCCTTCCTCACCGAGGCCGCTCTGCTGTCGCTCGCCGGCGCGATCACCGGCTACGCGCTCGGCCACCTCGGCGCATGGGGCCTGCGCCTCGCCTTCCCGGTGCTGCCCGCCTGGCCGCCCGACTGGGCCGTGTTCGCCGGCATCGGCACGGCGCTCACCACCGGCATCCTGTTCGGCGTGATGCCCGCCCGGCGCGCCGCCCGCCTCGACCCCGTGCAGGCCTTGTCCCGGCGATGAACCTGCGCGACTTCATCCAGCTCGCGCTGCGCTCGCTGCTCGCCCACCGCCTGCGCAGCTTCCTTACGTTGCTGGGCATTGGCGTCGGCATTGCCGCGGTGATCCTGCTGACGTCCATTGGCGAGGGCCTGCACCGCTTCGTGCTCAACGAGTTCACGCAGTTCGGCACCAACATCATCGAGATCACGCCGGGCCGCCAAGGCACGCGCGGCGGCCCGCCGGGGCTTCCGAGCACCGCGCGCCAGCTCACCCTCGACGACGCGCTGGCGCTCGAACGCCTGCCCCACATCACCGGCGTAACGCCCATCGTGTGGGGCAACTCCGACGTCGAGGGCGGCGGCCGTGTGCGCCGTACCAGCGTGTATGGCGTCGGCCCCGAGATGCAGCGCATCTTCGCGATGCAGGTGCGCATCGGCCGCTTCCTGCCGCCCGACGATCCGACCGGCGCACGCGCCTTCGTCGTGCTCGGCGCCAAGCTCAAGAACGAACTCTTCGGCAGCGCCAACGCGCTGGGCGAACGCCTGCGCATCGGCGGCGAACGCTACCGCGTGATCGGCGTGATGGAGGAAAAGGGCCAGTTCCTCGGCGTCGACCTCGACGACACCGCCTACATCCCGACCTCGCGCGCGCTGTCGCTCTACAACCGCGAAGGCCTGATGGAGATCAACGTCACCTACGAGGAAGCGGTGCCGGCGTCGCTGGTCGCGGCGGACATCCGCAAGGTGCTCGTCGCCCGCCACGGCCAGGACGACGTCACGCTGACGACGCAGGAAGACATGCTCGCGCGCCTGTCGAACATCCTCGACATCCTCACCGCCGCGGTCGGCGCGCTCGGCGGCATCTCGCTGCTGGTCGGCGCCGTCGGCATCGTCACGATCATGACGATCGCGGTCACCGAGCGCACCAACGAGATCGGGCTGCTCGTCGCCATCGGCGCACGGCGGGCCACGATCCTGCGTCTCTTCCTCGCCGAGGCCGTCACCCTCGCCGCCATCGGCGGCGTGCTCGGACTGGTCGTCGGCGCGGGCGCAGCCCAACTCGTCGGCCTGCTCGTGCCGGCCCTGCCGGTCCATACGCCATGGCATTTCGTCGTTATCGCGGAAGCGCTCGCAGTGACGATCGGACTTGTCGCCGGCGTGCTTCCCGCGATCCGCGCGGCGCGCCTCGATGCGGTCGAAGCGCTACGCGCGGAATAACCATTTGTGCAACGCGGGATTTCTTGAGCCAGATCAATTCCGCGCAATTCGGGCCGGCACCCCTAACCAATGCTGGCTAGATTGAAAGTACAAGAATCCCCTCTTTCCGCATAACCGCTTCAAGGAGTTCGTCATGACATTCCTCGACTCTCCCATCGGCCGCTGCGAGGCGGTCCGGGAAATGGTGCTGCTGGATGAAACGCAGAAGGAGTGCGCCCGCGAGCACGGCTGTCCTGAGGGGCGCGACTGCCCGCTGAAAGGCTGGTTTACCGAACAGTCCGGAGTCAGCGATCCGGCCAGTCTGCCGGTCAGACGCGCTGCCAAACGCCGCCGCAGCCCCGCGACGGTGAAAGCCGCCCCCGTGAAGATGCGGGCGAAGGAGTCAAAACCCCTCGTCTTCGCGCAGAAAGCGCCATTGCCCGAGCGGAAGGTCGCCTAGCCGGATCCGCCCGATCCGGATGCGCTTGAGGCCGACCACCTTCAGGCCGACCAGCTCGCACATGCGCCGGATCTGACGCTTGCGGCCTTCGCGCAGCACGAAGCGCAGCTGATCCTCGTTGATCCACTCGACCTTGGCGCGCCGCAGCTTGCGGCCGTCGAGCTCGAGGCCGTGGTTCAGCAGCGCGAGTCCGTGCTCGTCGAGCGAACCCTCGACGCGCACGAGGTATTCCTTGTCCACCTCCGAGTCGTCGCCGATCAGCTGGCGCGCGATGCGGCCGTCCTGCGTCAGCACGAGCAGGCCGGTCGAGTCGATATCGAGGCGTCCGGCCGGCGCGAGGCCCTTGAGGTGCGAAAAGTCGAAGGTCTGGGCGGTGTCGCGGTCGAACTGGTTGCCGGCACCGATCAGCGACACGGCCGGCTCGTAGCCGGGCTCGGGTTGCCCCGACACGTAGCCGACCGGCTTGTGCAACAGGATCGTCACGCGCTCCGACTGGCGCCGGCGCGCCTGCGGCGCGAGCGTGATCTCCGCGTTCGGGTCGATGCGCGTGCCGAGCTCCGACACCCGCTGGCCATCCACGAGCACCCAGCCACGCTCGATGAAGCCGTCGGCCTCGCGGCGCGAGCACAGGCCGCGCTCGGACATCACCTTCGACAGGCGCACGCCTTCGGCCGCGGCCGTCGGCGCCGCCTCGGCACGGGCTGCCGGTCGTGCGGCGACGGGGCGATCGTCGCGGCGAGCGACGGGAGCACGAGGGGCCGGAGCAGCCGGCTTAGCTGCCGGCTTGCGCACCGGGCGCTCTCCTCCCGGCGTCGTGCGCGGCTGATCGCCATCCTTGCGCGGACGGCGTTCGGCGCCCGCCACACCGGCCGCGTTCGGACGCTCCGGTTTGCGCACCGGGCGCTCTCCTCCGGGCGTCGTGCGCGGCTGATCGCCATCCTTGCGCGGACGGCGTTCGGCGCCCGCCACACCGGCCGCGTTCGGACGCTCCGGTTTGCGCACCGGGCGCTCTCCTCCGGGCGTCGTGCGCGGCTGATCGCCATCCTTGCGCGGACGGCGTTCGGCACCCGCCACACCGGCCGCCTTCGGACGCTCCGGCCTGCGCCCGCGCCCGGTCTCTTCCGCGCGCGCCGCTTCCGGTGGCCGGCCGGCCTTGCCGCCGCGCGCCTTTCCCTGCGCCTCGCCCTCAAGCGCCCGCGTCGCCGCGACCGTCTTCGCATAACCGGGCTGGAAGCGCGCACGCACGCCGGCCCGACGCGCCCCCTCGACGACGGGTGCCTCGCCCTGGCGTTTCACGCCCAGCGTGCGGCGCGGCGCGTCGGCAGCATCTTCCTGTGCGGGGACATCGCCGGGCGTGCCGGCTTCCTTCGAGCGCTTCATGGTGGCAATCCGGTTCGCAGGCGCGCCCGCGCGCAGCGCGGACGAACCGTTCAAAAAACAATGCCCGGCATCGCCGGGCGCAACGCGTTCCAGTATATCGGCTGCCCGCCGCAGCTTCCAGCGACGCGACGGCTGGCATTGCGGCACACGCCGCGGCATTTCACTAGGCGAAATCACCCCGCGCCGGCTAGAATGCGCGCAACTGCAAATCCCTGACCGACCGCGTGAGCACCAACACCCCCACCGAAACCAAGAATCCGATCCAGGTCGTCGAGCGCATGATGAAGTTGCTCGACGTGCTGGCGCGCCACCCGGACCCGGCTGCGCTCAAGCAGATCGCCCAGGAAACGGGACTGCACCCGTCGACGGCGCACCGCATCCTGAGCGCGATGGCACAGAGCGGTTTCGTCGAACGCGGAGAGGGGGGCACCTATCGCCTGGGGATCCGGCTCCTGGAACTCGGCAGCCTGGTCAAGTCGCGCATCTCGCTGCGCGAAACCGCGATGCCGGCGATGCTCAAGCTGCATGCGGCCACCGGGGAGAGCGTGAACCTCGGCATCCGCGACGGCGACGAGATCGTCTATGTCGAGCGGACCTCCAGCGGCCGCTCCGCGGTGCGCGTCGTGCACATCGTCGGCGCGCGCGCCCCGCTCCACACGACCGCGACCGGCAAGCTCTTCCTCGTCGAGGACGGCATGGACCGCGTGCGCGAGTACGGCCGGCGCACCGGCCTGCCCGGATCGACGCCGGCCTCGATCACCGAGATCGGCGCCCTCGAGAAGGAGCTCGACAAAGTCCGCCGCCACGGCGTGGCTTTCGACCTGGAAGAGGTGGAGATCGGCGTGCGCTGCATCGCCGCTGGGGTGCGCGACGACAGCGGCGAACTGATCGCCGGCCTGTCGGTGTCCACCCCGTCGGAGCGCTTCAACCCCGACCGCGCGCCCCTCGTGCGCGAGGCGGCGGACGAGATTTCACGCGCGCTGGGCTACGTCAGGCGCACCGCACGCTGAATACCGCCCCGGCGCTGCCGGGGCGCGCACGTTCACGATCCCTCAGATGTTTTCCTTCCCGGCAGCCGTCGCCACACGCTGCGGGCCGGCGGCTTCGAGCCATTTCTTGATGCGCACGGCGTCCGCGGTGCGCGAGTAGCGCCCGTCCGAATCCATCAGCACGATGATCACCGGCTGCTTCAACAGCCACGCCTGCATCACGAGGCAGCGGCCCGCCTCACGGATGTAGCCGGTCTTCGATACGCCGATCTCCCAGTCCGGGCTGCGCACCAGCGAGTTGGTGTTGCCGAAGCGGTGCATGCGCGAGCCGATCTGCACGTAACGCTCGGAGGTCGTCGTGAACTCGCGGATCAGCGGGTAGGTTGCCGCCGCGGAGACCATGCGCGCGAGATCGTGTGGACTCGACACGTTTTCCGGCGTCAGCCCGGTCGGATCGCTGAAATGGGTTTCCGTCAGGCCGATCATGCGCGCCTTGACGTTCATCGCCGCGACGAAAGCGGCCTCGCCGCCCGGATAGTGACGCGCGAGCGCGGAGGCGGCACGGTTTTCCGACGACATCAGCGCGAGATGCAGCATCTCCTCGCGCGTCAGGCGCGTACCCAGCGACAGGCGCGAACCGGTGCCCTTGAGCATGTCGATGTCGCCTTCGGAGATCGCGATTTCCTCGGCGAGGCTCTGACCGGCATCGAGCACGACCATCGCCGTCATCAGCTTGGTGATCGAGGCAATGGGCAACACGGAGTCACTCTTCCTCTCGAGGATCACGTGACCGGTGTTCTGGTTCATGACGAGGAAGGCCGACGAGCGCAGGTGCGGCAGACCCGCGGCGTCGAGCTGCAGCGGCGTGTTGTCGATCGATGCTTCGGGGATCACGGGCTCGCGGCGCAGCGAAACCTTGATGCGGCGCGCTTCCTGTCGCGCAACCGCCTTGCGGGTGACGCGCTTTGTCACCGTTTTTTTCGCGGGAACACTGACGGAGCGTCTGGTGGACTTCTTGACGGTCTTCGTCGCGGTTCCTTCGGAACCAGACGCGGCCGCCCTCGTGGCGGCCGAAGCGGGGAGACTCCAGCCCGCCTGCATCATCGCGAGACTGATCATCGCGATCGCCAGATTACGGAATTTCATCTTGTGGCCTGAAACAAAAGAAACAATAAGGGGGAAAACGCTGGACCCATTACTATTCTTATACAGATTAAGCAGATATCAAGTCTTTTTGAAGTATTCCACGAAAAATTTCTTACATCGCGTCACACGTTCATCCAAGTCAATAGTTTAGATGACCCTGCGTCAGGGATGGAGACCGTTACACACGGAGAAATGCCTCGACTTCGCTGCGCCGGTCCATCGTGTCCTTGTAACCGAGCTCCAGCAGCGCCTGCGTGAACGGCGGCTCGAACAGCAGGTAGGACAGCAGCGTCGAACCGTCGCGCCGCATCGCGCCGACGCCGCGCAACACGGTACGCAGCGCGAGCGGAAGGCTGTCGCGATTCCGTCCTGCGATCGCGTCGAGACGCTGCGACGGCGAGATCACCAGCGTTTCGATGGGCCGCAGGTAGATGCCCGCCGCCGCGCGCTGCTCGGGACTCATCGCGCCCGCCGTGATGTTGATGCGCTGGAGCCGCTCGAGGTCCACCGACAGGCCGTCGAGGAAGATGCTCGACAAGGCGTGGCCGGCGATCTGCGCGAGAGAGGGGTAGCCTTCCGTGCGCTGACGCCCCTCTTCGACCAGACGCCCCGAACCGATCACGAGGATGCGGTCCGCGCCAAGGTGGATTGCGGGACTGATCGGGGCGAGCTGGCGCATGGAGCCGTCACCGAACCATTCGCGGTTGATGCGCACCGGGGGAAACACGAAGGGAATCGCGCTCGTCGCCAGCAGATGATCGACGCCGATCGAAGTGCGCACGCCCAGCCGCTGCATGCGCCGCCAGGCCTGCACTTCCGGCACGGCCTCGAAGAAGGCCAGGCTCTCGCCGGACGAATAGCCCGACGCCGCCACGCTCACCGCGTGCAGGTGTCCCTGCTCGATGCTGCGGCCGATGGCGGAAAAATCCAGCACTTCGGTGAGCAGGCGGCGCAGTGGAGAATTGTCGAGCAGCGAGCCCGGCGTCTGGCGCACCGCCCAGCCCAGCGTCAGCGCGGAAGCCCAGCGCAAGCCGGTCGCGAGCAGCGCCGCGGCGTCGGCGCGGTACACCTGGTCGACGTGGAACTGCCGCCAGATGCGCGCGAGCATGCGCACGCCACGGTTGAAGTCGCCGGCAAACACCGCCAGCGCGACCGCATTGATGCCGCCCGCCGAGGTGCCGCACAGGATGGGAAACGGATTGCCCGCGCGGCGTCCGCGGATCTCGCGGATCGCCGACAGCACACCGACCTGGTAGGCGGCGCGTGCGCCGCCTCCCGTCAGTACCAGCGCAGCCTTGCCTTCAGCCATGCAGCCTCCGGTCGCTTGCGGACACTTCCGGGAAATCATGCCACGCGGGCACCCGGCCGGGGAAGACCGGCGCCCGCGTTTTCACTGCAAGCCGCGTCAGAACTTGCGCTGCGCCGCTTCAACCGCCGTGAGGGCGGTCATGTTGACGATGCGGCGCACCGTCGCCGAGGGCGTCAGGATATGCACCGGACGCGCCGCGCCGAGCAGGATCGGACCGACCGTCATTCCTTCGCCCGCTGCGGTCTTGAGCAGATTGAAGGCAATGTTGGCGGCATCCAGCGTCGGGAAGATCAACAGGTTGGCGGCATCGCGCATGCGCGCGTTGGGGAAGATGCGCAGGCGCAGCTCGGCGTCGAGCGCTGCATCGCCGTGCATCTCGCCCTCGACCTCGAGCCCCGGATGACGTTCGTGCAGCAGGCGCAATGCGGCGCGCATCTTCTCGGCGGTCGGCGAATCGGCACTGCCGAAGGACGAATGCGACAGCAGCGCAACCTTCGGCGTCATGCCGAAGCGCGACATCTCCTCGGCCGCCAGCAGCGTCATCTCGACGAGCTGTTCCGGCGACGGGTCATAGTTGATGTAGGTGTCGGCGAGGAACAGCGTGCGTTCGGGCAGGTTCACGACGTTGAGCGCGTAGCAGTGCTTCACGCCCTCGCGCCGGCCGATGACCTTCTCGATGAAGTCGAGGTGCAGCCGGTGCATGCCGTAGGTGCCGCAGATCAGGCCGTCGCCATAGCCCTGCTTGAGCAGCAGCGCGCCGATGAGCGTCGTGCGGCGGCGCACTTCCTTCTTCGCGTACTCGACCGACACGCCCTGGCGCTCCATCAGGCCGTGGTAGTAGGTCCACAGCTCCTTGAAGCGCGGATCCGAGTCCTGGTTCACGAGCTCGAAATCCTGCTCCGGGCGGATGCGCAGGCCGAAGCGCTCGATATTGGCGGTGACGACCTCGGGCCGGCCGATCAGGATCGGGCGCGCCAGGCCTTCGTCGACCACCGTCTGCACCGCGCGCAGCACGCGCTCCGACTCGCCCTCGGCGAAGATGATGCGCTGGCCCGTGCCACGCGCTGCCGCGAACACCGGCTTCATGATGAGGCCCGAATGCCACACGAAGTTGTTGAGCTGGGTGCGGTAGGCGTCCCAGTCGGTGATCGGACGCGTCGCGACGCCGGAGGCCATGCCGGCCGCCGCGACCGCCGGGGCGATCTTGACGATCAGGCGCGGGTCGAAGGGGCGCGGAATGATGTACTCGGGACCGAAGCCCGACACCTTCTCGCCGTAGGCGGCGGCAACGATGTCGCTCTGCTCGGCGCGCGCGAGTTCGGCGATCGCCTTGACGGCGGCGAGCTGCATCTCGTCGGTGATCGTGGTCGCGCCGACGTCGAGCGCGCCGCGGAAGATGAAGGGGAAGCACAGCACGTTGTTGACCTGGTTCGGATAGTCCGAACGGCCCGTCGCGATGATCGCGTCGTCGCGCACCGACTTCACCAGCTCGGGCAGGATCTCCGGCATCGGGTTCGCGAGCGCAAGGATCATCGGCTTCGCCGCCATCTTCGCGACCATCTCGGGCTTGAGCACGCCGCCCGCCGACAACCCGAGGAACACGTCCGCCCCCTCGATGACCTCGGCGAGCTTGCGTGCGCTGGTGGCCTTGGCGTAACGCGCCTTGATCGGGTCCATCAGCACCGTACGGCCTTCATACACGACGCCTTCGAGGTCGGTGACCCAGATGTTCTCGACCGGAATGCCGAGCTTCTCGAGCAGGCCGAGGCAGGCAAGCGCCGCCGCGCCTGCGCCGGAGGTCACGAGCTTGACCTTCTTCAGGTCCTTGCCGAGCAGATGCAGGCCGTTGAGGACCGCTGCGCCGACGACGATCGCGGTGCCGTGCTGGTCGTCATGGAAGACCGGGATCTTCATCCGTTCGCGCAGGCGAGCCTCGATGTAGAAGCATTCCGGCGCCTTGATGTCCTCGAGGTTGATGCCGCCGAAAGTGGGCTCCAGCGCCGCGATCATGTCGATCAGCTTGTCCGGGTCGTTTTCGGCGATCTCGAGGTCGAACACGTCGATGCCGGCGAACTTCTTGAACAGCACGCCCTTGCCTTCCATGACCGGCTTGGCGGCGAGCGGGCCGATGTTGCCCAGGCCCAGCACCGCGGTGCCGTTGGTGACGACACCGATCAGGTTGCTGCGCGCGGTCAGGTTCGCCGCCTCGCCAGGCTCCTCGACGATCGCGTCGCACGCGGCGGCGACGCCCGGCGAATAGGCCAGCGACAGGTCGCGCTGGTTGGAAAGCACTTTGGTGGGGGTGACCGAGATCTTGCCCGGCCGCGGATAGCGGTGATAGTCGAGCGCCGCAGCGCGGATCAATTCGTCCATGTGATGTCCCGTAATTGTTGTAGTCAATCTCTCGCGGCCGTCGCCGACCGTCTCCCGAGGCTGCAATGATGCCGCGGATTGCCGCGGGGAGACAGTCCCGCCGGGGTATGGCGGTACGACCGGGCGCCAGGGGACGAAGAAGCTGTTTTCCGTCGAGCCCGCTGCCGTGGCATAATATTAGGCTCTCGCCGACTGCGGTTTACCCTAGTAGTTTCCGCAACCCCGGCACAACAAGAAGGTCCAAAGGCCCGTTCAAGACCCCGCCAGGACGTGTGGCAGCGAGCTCCAGGTGGGTTACCGCTTTTGCTTCTGCAATCTGGAGAGCTTTTCACCATGACTCAACGCTTGTCCGCCGAGGCCATCCTGGCCGGCGCGCCCGCTTACATCCGCCACGCCGGCCTGAAGAAGTGGGTCGCGGAAATCGCCGCACTGACCGAACCCGACCGGGTTTACTGGTGCGACGGATCGGCCGAGGAATACGACCGCCTGTGCGCCGAAATGGTCGAGGCGGGCATGCTGATCAAGCTCAATCCGGAAAAGCGCAAGAACTCGTACCTCGCGTGGTCCGACCCCTCGGACGTCGCACGCGTCGAAGACCGCACCTACATCTGCTCCAAGAACAAGGACGACGCCGGCCCCACGAACAACTGGGAAGACCCGGCCACGATGCGCGAGACCCTCAACGGCCTGTTCAAGGGCTGCATGCGGGGCCGCACGCTGTACGTGGTGCCGTTCTCGATGGGCCCGCTCGGCTCGCCGATCGCCCACATCGGCGTCGAGATCTCCGACAGCCCCTATGTGGTCACCAACATGCGCACGATGACGCGCATGGGCCGCGCCGTGTATGACGTGCTCGGCACCGACGGCGAATTCGTGCCCTGCGTGCACTCCGTCGGCGCCCCGCTCGGGCCGGGCGAGAAGGATTCGCGCTGGCCGTGCAACCCGGACACCAAGTACATCGTCCACTACCCCGAGACGCGCGAGATCTGGTCCTACGGCTCGGGCTACGGCGGCAACGCGCTGCTGGGCAAGAAGTGCTTCGCGCTGCGCATCGCCTCGACGATGGCGCGCGACGAAGGCTGGCTCGCCGAGCACATGCTGATCCTCGGCGTCGAGTCGCCCGAAGGCGAGAAGACCTACGTCGCGGCGGCCTTCCCGTCGGCCTGCGGCAAGACCAACTTCGCCATGCTGATCCCGCCGAAGTCCTTCAACGGCTGGAAGATCTACACCGTCGGTGACGACATCGCGTGGATCAAGCCGGGCAAGGACGGCAAGTTCTACGCCATCAACCCCGAAGCGGGCTTCTTCGGCGTCGCCCCGGGCACGTCGGAAAAGACCAACTACAACGCGATGGCGACGCTGAAGGAAAACATCATCTTCACCAACGTCGCGCTGACCGACGACGGCGACGTGTGGTGGGAAGGCATGAGCAAGGAAGCTCCCGCGCACCTGATCGACTGGCAGGGCAAGGACTGGACGCCCGAACTGGCCAAGGAAACGGGCCGCAAGGCGGCACACCCGAACTCGCGCTTCACCGCGCCGGCCGAGCAGTGTCCGTCGATCGACCCGAACTGGCAGGATCCGGCCGGCGTGCCGATCTCGGCCTTCATCTTCGGCGGCCGCCGCGCGACCACCGTGCCGCTGGCCTACCAGGCCTTCAACTGGAACTTCGGCGTCTACATGGCGGCGACCCTCGGCTCGGAAACCACCGCCGCCGCCTTCGGCGCGCAGGGCGTGGTGCGTCGCGACCCGTTCGCGATGCTGCCCTTCTGCGGCTACCACATGGGCGACTACTTCAACCACTGGTTGAAGATGGGCCACGTGGTCGAACAGACGCCGAAGATCTTCTGCGTGAACTGGTTCCGCATGAACGAGAAGGGCGAGTTCATGTGGCCGGGCTTCGGCGAGAACATGCGCGTGCTGAAGTGGATCGTCGACCGCGTGCGCGGCCGCATCGGCGCGCAGGAAACCTCGCTCGGCTGGATGCCCAAATTCGAGGACATCGACTGGACCGGTTCCGACGTGACCAAGGAAGAGTTCGAGGCGCTGACCAAGGTCGACGCCGACGCATGGAAGAAGGAACTCGAACTGCACAAGGAATGGTTCGACAAGCTGCAGGATCGCCTGCCGCGCGCGCTGACGCTCAAGCGCGAGATGTTCGAACTGACCCTGTCGGTCTGACCTTCCCGGCCGGCCATGGCCGGCTGAGCCCGCAAAAGCGCCGCGCGTCGGCGCTTTTGTTTTTTCGGTCGCCTACAATTCCACATCGATCGCCCCAAGGACCACGCATGACCCCGCATCTCGCCCGCCGCACCGCCGACATCCAGCCCTTCCACGTGATGGAGCTGCTGCGACGCGCGCGCGAACTCGAGGCGCAGGGGCGTGACATCATCCACATGGAAGTCGGCGAGCCGGACTTCGCGACGCCGCAGCCGATGATCGACGCGGCGACGCGCTTCCTCGCCGGCGGCGACGTGCATTACACCGCAGCCCTCGGTCTGCCGCAGCTGCGCGAGGCCATCGCGCGCTTCTACCACGAGCGTTTCGGTGCGGACGTCGCCCCCGAGCGCATCATCGTCACGCCGGGCGCCTCGGGCGCGCTGATGCTGGCGCTTGCCGCGACGACCGACCCGGGCGACGAGTGGCTCCTGCCCGACCCCGGCTATCCGTCAAACCGCCACCTCGTGCGCAGCTTCGAGGGCGTGCCGCGGGCACTGCCGGTGGGCGCCGCGACGCGCTACCAGCCGACGCCCGATCAGGTCGCGGACGCGTGGACGGCGCGCACGCGCGGCCTGATCGTCGCGAGCCCGTCGAACCCCACCGGCACCCTGCTCGATCAGGCGGAGCTCGCGGCGCTGCGCGCGACGGTGATCGCACGCCAGGGCACGCTGATCGTCGACGAGATCTACCAGGGCCTGACCTACGGCGTCGAAGCGAGCACGGTGCTGAAGTCGATGGACGACGTGTTCGTCGTGAACAGTTTTTCCAAATATTTCGGCATGACCGGCTGGCGCCTCGGCTGGCTGGTCGCGCCGCAGGCCTACGTGCGCGAGATCGAGAAGCTCGCGCAGCATTTCTTCATCTCGCCGTCGACACCGGCGCAGCACGCCGCGCTGGCCGCCTTCGCGCCTGCGACGATCGAGATCCTGGAGGCGCGCCGCAACGAGTTCGCGCTGCGTCGCGACACCCTGCTGCCGGCACTGCGCGAACTCGGCTTCGTCGTCGCAGCGGAGCCGCAGGGGGCGTTCTACATCTACGCCGACATCGCGCGCCTCGCCGACGACAGCGAAGCGCTCGCGCACCGGCTGATCGAGGAAGCCGGCGTGGCGGCGACGCCGGGGCTGGACTTCGGCGACAACCAGCCCCGCCGTCATCTGCGCATCGCCTACACGAACCGTTGCGAACGCCTGCTGGAAGCGGCGGAGCGCATCGCGCGCATGCGCGGCTGAGGAACCGCACGACGCGGCGGGGAGTTCGCCCCGCCGTGGGCGATCAGGATCAGACGCCGGTTTCGGTCTTGGCGCGGGTGGCTGCCGCGAGGAGGCGCTTCTTCATCGCAAGCACCTTGTTCGCGTAGCTCGCGTTCGGATCGCTGAGCGCGCCGCCGTAGTATTGCAGCGCGCTTTGCAGGGTACCGAAGCGCTGCATGCCCTCGACCAGCACCATCGTGCCGACGCGGATGTTGAGCGTGGGATCGAACAGGGCATCCTCGCCGGCGTTGCGGCCGATCTTGTCGAGATGGAAGCGCGGAATCACCTGCATCAATCCCTGCGCGCCCATGTTGCTCTCGGCGAAGGGGTTGAAGCTCGACTCGATCGCCATCACCGCAACGATCAGCAGCGGGTCGATGCCGAGCTTGCGGCCGCTGAGTTCGGCGGCCGTAAGCAGCGGTTCGAGCGTGCGCGTGGAAATCTTGTAGCGCTGCGCGACGAAGTCGCGCACGCCGCGCATCTCGGTCGACAGCCCCGCCGCGGATGCGACGGCCTTTGGACGCGGCGTTGCGACGGGCGCTTGCGCGGCCGGGGCCTGCGCCGTGTCGCTGACTGCAACGGCCGCCGGGGCCCCGACGCCGAGGTCGGCATAGCTGACGGGGTCCTTCAGAAGATAGCCCGCTCCGACGAACGCGACGAGCGCGAAGGCGGTGAGCATCAGACTGCCATGAACGAAATGCACGAAGAACGCGGCCGCGTCGTGAGGCGTGCGGCCAGGACGAGTTGCGTGAGTCATCGGTACCTCCCTGCTGTGACCATGCTCCCCCGACCGAGGCGCCTGCAGCACGCCCAGGCAAACTTCGCCTGTCGGTCGGAAGATCACGTCTTCAGTGGTTGTTCGAGCGTGCGGTCGCAACCAGACCTCACGCCCGGCGGGGACGGGATGCGCTCTGCGGCGCTGCCCCGAGGCGCCCGAATCCGCTGGGAATCGCGCGCTGCCCCACTGCCAACTAATGAAAACTACGATTGAAAACTACATTGCTGCACTGCAGCAACAACCCTACTTTATTGATTTGATTGGGCTTGGTCAACCAGGCACGCGGCCTGAGAAGGTCCCTCCGCCCTCCTCCCGGACGCGAAGTCTTGCACAGCCGGGCCTTCGCGCGGTGCGAAAAAATTGTCACAAAAGATGTAACAGTCGCTTCCCGGAGTGCTCAGACCGGCTCGGACAGCGGTCCGCAGGCGAGTTCCGGCCGGCCTAGCGCCAACCGCAGACGCATCCAGTCGAAGCACGGACCGGGGTCGGTCTTGCGCCCGGGCGCGATGTCCGAGTGGCCCGCAATCGCCTCGATCGGGTAATTCGCACACAGCACGCGCAGCAGCGCGGCGAGGCGCGAGTACTGCGCCGGCTCGAAGGGCTGCGTGTCGCACCCTTCCAGCTCGATGCCGATCGAGAAGTCGTTGCAGCGCTCGCGTCCGCGCCAGCACGAGATGCCGGCGTGCCACGCGCGCGCGTCCGTGGGCACGAACTGCATCAGGCTGCCGTCGCGACGGATGAAGAAATGCGCGGACACGCGCAGGTGGGCGATCGCCGCGTAGGACGGGTGCGCGGCAGGGTCGAGGGCGTTCGTGAACAGTTGCGCGACGCCCGGACCGCCGAACTCGTCGGGGGGCAGGCTGATCGCGTGCACGACGATCAGCTTCACCTCGGTGTCCGCGGGACGCGCGTCGAAGTTCGGCGAGGGACAGCGCTGTGCGCCCTCCAGCCAGCCGGCACCAAGGCGCCCAAGGGCGTCGGCGGGCTCGCGGCGCGCAAGCTCCGTCGTCGGCTTACGCATGGCGCTTGCCCGTGCGGGCGGGCTTGGCGGTCGATGCCGGACCGGAACGCACCGGCGCTCGCCCTGCCTGCGGGCTGCGGCTGCCCGCCGGCGCCGGCCTGCCGCCGGGCTGGCGGGCGCCTGCAGCGCCCTTGGCCGCTCCGCGCGCGGGGGATGTCGCCGTGTGCCCGGTCGCGGGCAACGGCACGCCCGGCTGGTGACGCGGCACGAGACAGTTCGGTCCATTGCCGATGAGGTCCGCGCGCCCCATCTGCTGCAGCGCCTCGCGGATCAGCGGCCAGTTCTCCGGGTCGTGCCAGCGCAGCAGCGCCTTGTGCAGCTTGCGGACCTTGCCCGCGCGGGCGGTCTCGACGATCTCGGAATCCGCCGACACCTTGCGCAGCGGGTTGCGGCGGCTGTGGTACATCGTCGTCGCCATCGCCATCGGCGTGGGCAGGAAAGTCTGCACCTGGTCGGGCCTGAAACCCTGCTTCTTCAGCCACAGCGCGAGGTTCACCATGTCCTCGTCTGTCGTCCCGGGGTGCGCGGCGATGAAGTAGGGGACGAGGTGCTGCTTCTTGCCCGCCTCCTGCGAGTACTTCTCGAACATCGCGGCGAACTTCTCGTAGGTGCCGATGCCGGGCTTCATCATCTTGGACAGCGGCCCTTCCTCGGTATGCTCGGGGGCGATCTTGAGGAGCCCGCTGACGTGATGCGTGACGAGCTCCTTGACGTACTCGGGCGAGCGCACCGCGAGGTCGTAGCGCAGGCCGGAGCCGATCGTCACGCGCTTGACGCCCGGAATCGCGCGCGCCTTGCGGTACAGCGACACGAGCGGCGCGTGGTCGGTGTTGAGGTTCTCGCAGATGCCGGGATAGACGCACGACAGGCGCCGGCACGAGGTCTCGATCTTCTTGTCCTTGCACGCGAGCCGGTACATGTTCGCGGTGGGGCCGCCGAGGTCGGTGATGTGGCCCTTGAAGTCCGGCGTCCTGTCGCGGATCTCCTCGATCTCGTGCAGGATCGATGCTTCCGAACGGCTCTGGATGATGCGCCCCTCGTGCTCGGTGATCGAGCAGAAGGTGCAGCCGCCGAAACAGCCGCGCATGATGTTGATCGAGAACTTGATCATGTCCCAGGCCGGGATGCGCGCGTCGCCGTAGGCGGGATGCGGCCGGCGGGCGTAGGGCAGGCCAAAGACGAAGTCCATCTCGGGCGTCGTCAGCGGGATCGGCGGCGGGTTGAGCCACACGTCGCGCCGGCCGGGCCCTTCGCCATGCGCCTGCACCAGCGCGCGGGCGTTGCCGGGATTCGATTCGAGATGGAAGATGCGCGAGGCGTGGGCGTACATCACCGGGTCGGCGCTGACGGTCTCGTAGGCCGGCAGGCGGACCACCATCTTGCCGCGGGCGGCGCGGCGCGCGGCGACGCGTTCCGCAGCCGGGACGATACGCACCGCCTGGGCGCCGTCCGCGGTGGCCGGCATGGATGCCTGCTGCGGCTCCATCGCATACGGGTCGGGATGGGGCTCGACGCGGCCAGGACGGTCGAGGGTCAGCGAGTCGATCTCGCCCCACTCCTCGCCCGGCAGCCAGCCCGGCTTGACCATGAAGGCGGTGCCGCGCAGGTCGCGGATCGCTTCGATCGGCTCGCCGGCATCGAGACGGCGCGCCAGCGCGACGAGCGCGCGCTCGGCATTGCCGAAGATCAGGAGGTCTGCCTTGGAGTCGGGCAGCACCGAACGGCGCACCTTGTCGGACCAGTAGTCGTAATGCGCGATGCGGCGCAGCGAGGCCTCGATGCTGCCGATGACGACGTTGGCGTCGGGAAAGGCCTCGCGCGCGCGCTGCGCGTAGACCGTCACCGCACGATCGGGCCGCCTGCCGGCTTCGGCGCCGGGCGTGTAGGCGTCGTCGGAGCGGATCTTGCGGTCCGAGGTGTAGCGGTTGACCATCGAGTCCATGTTCCCCGCGGTGATGCCGAAGAACAGGCGCGGCCGGCCGAGCGCGCGGAAGGGTTCCGCGCTCTTCCAGTCCGGCTGGCTGATGATGCCGACGCGAAAGCCCTGCGCCTCGAGCATCCGCCCGATCAGGGCCATGCCGAAGCTGGGGTGGTCGATATAGGCATCCCCGGTGACGAGGATCACGTCGCACGCGTCCCAGCCGAGTGCTTTCATCTCGGTGCGGGACATCGGCAGGAAGGGCGCGGGGCGGGCCGGCGGGCGGGCGCCCGCGGCGATGCTGGGGGGAGAATCCGGATTCATTGTCGCGTGCATTGTACTCGGACGCCCGGGCGTCCCGTTCGGTTCAATCGGCGAGCGCGGGCTGCGCGTCCGCCAGGCGGATCGCGTCGCGGCGCGCCTCGTCCAGCAGCCATTCGCGGAAGGCAGTGACCGTGACCCGCGGGACGAGCGCCTGCGGCGTCACGATGTAGTAGGCGAAGCGGCGCCGCAGGCTAATGCCGAAGGGCATGACGAGGCGGCCGGCGGCGACCTCCGCGGCGACCAGCGGCTTGGACACCAGCGCGACGCCCAGCCCGTCGAGCGCGGCGGCGATCGCAAGGCCCGAGTCGCTGAAGTGCAGGCCGGCGTCCGCGCGCACCGAGGTGACGCCCGCGGCCTGCAGCCATTCAGCCCAGGTCGGCCGCTCGCGCGTGTCGGGCACCGTGTCGTCGTGGATCAGGTTGTGGCGGCGCAGGTCTGCCGGCTGGCGCAGCGGGATCTTCGCGCGCAGCAGCGCCGGGCTGCACACCGCGGTGTATTCGGGTTCGAGCAGCATTTCGCTGCGATACCCCGGATAGGCGCCCGTGCCGAAGCGGATCCACAGCTGGCCGCCCTCGGCGCGCTGGGTGAGCGGCTCGATGCCCAGCCCCGCGGCGTCGCGGCCGTCGATCGCCTTGGTGGCGCTCGCCAGATGCAGCTCGATCTGCGGATGCAGTTCGGCGAAGCGCTGCAGGCGGGGGACGAGCCAGCGCGACGCGAACGACGGCGGCGCGACGACCGACAGGCGGCTCAGCGGCCGCATCGCGCGGACCGCCTCGACCGACTCGGCGATCGCGCTCATCGCTTCGCGCAGCTTGGGCAGCATCGCCTCGCCTTCCGGCGTGAGTTCGAGCGCACGCGTCAGGCGCCGGAACAGGGGCACACCGAGGTCCTGCTCGAGGCCGCGGATCTGGTGGCTGATCGCGGTCGGCGTGACCGAGAGTTCCTCGGCGGCAAGCTTGAAGCTCAGGTGACGCGCGGCGACCTCGAAGGCACGCAGCGCGTTGAGCGGCGGAAGACGGACGGGCATACGGATGAGATTTTCTAAGTCATCGCATGATGAACGATCGTTTGTTGCAATGCAACAACCCCCGTACAGTCGCGGCCATGCCCTCACGACGGGCTGCACTGTCAAGGAGCCGCACAATGGACAACGACTATCTCTTCTATCAAGGCCGAATCCGCGAAGCGCAGCGTCTGCGCAACGAAGCCCTGGGCCAGATCCTGGCCGACGGCTGGCACGGCGCAAAACGCCTCGTTGCCCGTATCGCACGCGCCGTGGTCGACCATCTGCTCGGCCCAAGCTACTCCCAACCCCGCTGAGCCAACGCGCCCCATGAGGGCGCCGGTCAATCGCCCGCCCTGCGCCGTCGCCGACGCAGGGCGACGATGCCGTACACGAGCACGTTGATCGCCAGCACCAGCAGTCCGAGCACGAGCTGGACTTGCGGCGTGAGCCCCGCCGGGTAGATCAGCGGGATCAGGTAGTGTTCGACGAACCCCCCGCGGTAGTCCACGCCCCCCGCCGCCCGCCGCAGCGCGTTCTCGAGCGGGGTCAGCGGACAGGTCCAGCCGATCAGTTCGATACCCGCCCCGTACGCCGCGACCGGCAGGTGCACCCACTTTGCGCGCGACCAACGCAGTGTCAACAGCCCGCCGAGCACGACGAAGGCGATGAAGAGGGCGTGCACCAGCACGACGAGATCGGCCGCCATCAACGCAAACACTGTTTTCTCCTCAAGATCCGCTTGCGGCGGGCCGGAACACGCGCACGCCCAGCAGCACGCCTGCGACCAGCAGCACGATGCCTGCCGCCTCGCCGAGGCCCGGCCAGCGCCCGTACCACAGGAAAGCATAGAGCAGCGCCGCCAGGGTTTCGAACACGATGAGCTGGCCCGCAAGCGCAGGGGGTAGCAGGTGGCTCGCGCGGTTCCACAACAGCGTGCCCAGCCACGATGCGGCCAGGCCCACGAGCAGCATCAGGCCGACGAAGGCCAGCGGCCGCGGCCCGAAGGGCCAGTCGAACGCCTCCGCCGGCGCGGCGATGCCCTGCCACAAGGCGAAGCCGACCGCCGCGGCAAGCGCGAGCGGCAGCGTCACGAGCCCCTGCGCAGTCGCCCAGGGCCGCGCCAGCCCCGGCCCGCGTGCGCGCAGCCAGCGCCCGTTGCGGATCGGATACCAGGTCCACGACGCGACCGCGACGGCGGCCAGCAACAGGCCCAGCGCGTAGCGCAGTCCGCCGTGGGCGCTCTCGCCTCCCTGCCCGGCCGCGTCTGCGGCATGCGCGGAGGGATCGAGCTGCACGACCGCGAGGCCTGCAAGGATGACCACGAGCGGTAGTGCGAGGCGCCGCCACGCGACGACATCGGCGGCATTGCCGGCACGGCGCTCGGCAATGTTCGCGCAGATCGCGATGACGACCGGCAGTGTGCCGATCATCAGCGTCGGCACCGGCGCGCCGGCGAGCTGGATCGCGCTCGCGAGCGTCGTGTAATAGACGAGGTTGCCGACCAGCGCGAGCTTGCCGGCCTCGACCCAGTCGGCTCGCGTGAGCCTTGCCAGTGCCGCGCGGTCCATCCAGACAAGGCCGAGGGCGAGGACGCCGAAGGCGATGTAGCGCCCGAACGCGAGCACGATGCCAGGGTAGTCCCCGAGCATCAGAGGCACGACGAACACGAGCCCCCACAACAGCCCCGCGCCGAGCGCTGCGAGCAAACCAGCCAGCATGGATTCCTTCCCCGGATCGAAGGCGCGCAGTGTGCCATGCAACGCCCTGACGGGGGTGCGGGGAAACCCTGAGCGCGCGCGAATCGGCGTTGGCAGCTGCTATGCTGCCCAAGACATGAAGCAGGCTCATCGCCGGGCTGAAAATCCCTCGCCGCGGGCCGCCGCGGAGCTTGTTAACATCGCTCCACCTCGTTTCACCACCATTCCGAACAAGAACCGGAGACCTCCCTCATGACCGAATCGCCCACCCGCGGGCCGCGCGTCGGACTGTTCGCCACCTGTCTGATGAACGTGTTCCGTCCGAACGTCGGCTTCTCGGCGGTGAAGCTCCTCGAAGACGCCGGCTGTACCGTCGAGGTGCCCGCGAACCAGACCTGCTGCGGCCAGCCCGGCTACAACAGCGGCGACTACGACGCCGCGCGCGCACTCGCCCGCCAGGTGATCGAAACCTTCGAGCACTACGACTACATCGTCGGGCCG
Organism: Aromatoleum tolulyticum; assembly: GCF_900156155.1. Taxonomy (GTDB): domain Bacteria; phylum Pseudomonadota; class Gammaproteobacteria; order Burkholderiales; family Rhodocyclaceae; genus Aromatoleum; species Aromatoleum tolulyticum. The sequence continues at coordinate 117,551 of NZ_FTMD01000013.1, read as the reverse complement.
TCCGGCTCGTGCATGGCGACGATCCGCCACGACTATCCGGTGCTGTTCCAGGACGACCCGGTGTGGCTGCCGCGCGCACAGGCGCTATCGGAGAAGGCTTGGGAGCTGCTGTCCTTCCTCACCGACGTGCTCGGGGCCACCGCATCCGATTCGCACTACGACGGCACCGTGACCTACCACGACTCCTGTTCCGGCCTGCGCGGCCTGGGCATCAAGGGCCAGCCGCGCACGCTGCTGGGCGAGGTCGACGGCCTCAGGCTCAAGGAGATGGAAGACAGCGAGGTGTGCTGCGGCTTCGGCGGCACCTTCTGCGTGAAGTACCCGGAGATCTCCGAGAAGATGGTCGAGGACAAGGTGAAGAACATCCTCGCGACCGGCGCCGACACCGTGGTCGGCGGCGACCTCGGCTGCCTGATGAACATCGCCGGGCGGCTGAAGCGCATCAACGCGCCGGTGAAGGTCTTCCACACCGCCGAAGTCCTGGCCGGCCTCGCCGACGGACCGGGCCTCGCCGGCGCCGCGAAGGAGTCCGACTGATGGAAATCCGTTCTAACGAATTCAAGCAGCGCGCGGTCTTCGCGATCCACGACGCGAGCCTGCAGCAGGCGCTGGGCAAGGCGCGCGGCGGCTTCGTAGGCAAGCGCGCGCAGCAGGCGGCGGAGTTGCCGGAATTCGAGCAGCTGCGCGAGGAAGCGAAGAACACCAAGAATCACATCCTCGACAACCTCGATCACTACCTCGAACGCTACGAGGCGGCGGTGACGGCCGCCGGCGGCCACGTGCATTGGGCGCGTGACGCGGAGGAAGCGCGCAAGATCATCCTCGACATCTGCAAGCGCGTCGACGCCAAGACCGTCACCAAGGGCAAGTCGATGGTGTCGGAGGAGATCGGCCTCAACGAGGCACTGATCGAGCATGGCATGGAGGTCGTCGAGACCGATCTCGGCGAATACATCATCCAGCTCGCGCACGAGCCGCCCTCGCACATCATCGCGCCCGCCGTGCACAAGACCAAGGACCAGGTTTCGGACCTTTTCGAGGCCGCGCATGGCGGACCGAGAAAAACGGAAGTGCCCGACCTCGTCAACGAGGCGCGCATGGTGTTGCGCGACAAGTATTTCCGCGCCGACGTCGGCATCACCGGCGGCAACTTCCTCGTCGCCGAAACCGGCTCGTCGATCATCGTCACGAACGAAGGCAATGGCGACCTGACGCAGACGCTGGCGAAGGTGCATATCGTCACCTCCGGCATCGAGCGCGTCGTGCCGACGCTCGACGACGCGACGCTGTTCCTGCGCCTCTTGGCGCGCAGCGCCACCGGCCAGGAGACCGAGACCTACACGACGATCTCGACCGGCCCGCGCCGCGCCGACGACCTCGACGGCCCCGAGGAGTACCACGTCGTGCTGGTCGACAACGGCCGCTCGAAGATGCTCGGCGGGCGCTTCAAGGACATGCTGCGCTGCATCCGCTGCGGCGCGTGCATGAACCACTGCCCGGTGTATGGCGCGGTCGGCGGCCACGCCTACGGCTGGGTGTATCCCGGGCCGATGGGCTCGGTGCTGACGCCGCTGATCAAGGGGCTGGACAACGCCTACGACCTACCCAACGCGTGCACGCTCAACGGCCGCTGCGCCTCCGTGTGCCCGGTGAAGATCCCGCTGCCGGACCTGCTGCGCGAGCTGCGCCACATGCAGCACCAGCAGGACATCACGCCGGTGATGCAGCGGCGCGCGCTGAAGGTGTGGCGCTACGTCGCGACGCGGCCGAAGCTGTATCACGCGCTCGAACAGGTCGGTGCGCGCTTCCTGTCGGCGATCGCCAGGAACGGCAGCATCCGCCGCCTGCCGCTCGCGAGCGGCTGGACCGACGTGCGCGACCTGCCGGCCCCGGCGGGACGCACCTTCCTTGAATTGTGGCAAGGCAAGCGAGGCCAGAAATGACTGCAGCAGCGAACGCCCGCGAGGCGATCCTCAACTCCGTCCGCTCCGCGCTGCGGCGCGGACCGCTCGACGACACGCGGCGCGCCGAACTCGACGCGCGCCGCCCGCGCCACACCCGCCCCGCGCAGGACGAGGAACTCGTCGCGCGCTTCATCCGCAAGTTCGAGAGCCGCGCCGGCACGACCGCGCGCGTCGCGAGCCGCGCCGACGTGCCCGCCGCGGTCGAGGCCTATCGCGTCGAGAAGGGCTTGCCCGCGCGCGCCGCAGTCGGCGCCGCACTGAAGGATCTCGCGTTTCCGGGCCTCGAGATCCATCACGAGCCGGCCGGCATCAGCGAGACGATGGCAGTGTCGCAGGCGCTCGCCGGCATCGCCGAGCCGGGCAGCCTGATGATGGCCTCCGGCCCGGCGAGCCCGATCACGCACAACTTCGTGCCCGACGACCACGTCGTCGTGCTCGACGCGGGCGCAATCGTCGGCCACTTCGAGGAGGCGTGGGAAGTCCTGCGCGCCCGCCCCGAAGGCATGCCGCGTGCGACCAACATCATCTCCGGCCCGTCGCGCACCGCCGACGTCGAACAGACCATCCAGCTCGGCGCGCACGGCCCGCGCCGCGTGCATGTGATCATCGTCGGCTGAGGCCGGCGGCTTGGTCCTGGGGGCGGCCGCATGCCCCCGGACCAAGCCGCAAGATGCATATTCGCTTACAACTCGGCGACAACTTCTCCGGTCGATCTCGCGTTTAATGCGCATGGGGACAACGGTACGCGCTGCGTGACGATGTCCGGTCAGTCAGGAGAAGAACCATGAAATCGAAAGCCCTCAAACTGCTTGCCGCGATGATCGCCGGGGGTACCCTGATCGCTGCCACGCCCGCCCATGCCGACCGCGACCACTGGCGCGACGACGGCTATCGCGAGTGGCGCGGCGATGATCACCGCCACGGCCACTACAAGAAATACCGCGACCGCGAGCGCATCGTGATCCGCGAACGGATCGTCGAGCGCCGGCCGGTGGTGCGCGAATACCGCTACTACGAGCGCCCGATCGGCTATTACGCGCCGGCGCCGGTCTATGCTCCGGTGTACGCGCCGCGCTACTATCCGCGCGATCCCGCGATCACGATCGGCGTCGATATCCCGCCGCTGGTCATTCCGTTGCGTTGACGCAACACACTTTCTGACCAGCAGCGAAAAACCGTTCGCCTGAGCCTGTCGAAGCCCAAGCCCTTCGACAGGCTCAGGGCGAACGGACGAATCTGATTGCCGCCTCAATAGCGGGGTCCGCGCAGGGCCCGGCAGTTCGCCGCGAACGCCTCGGCGGCCGCGATGAACTCGAAGAAATCCGCCTCGAAACCTGCGTAGTCGGCGAGCAGCTCGGCGCCGCTGCCGGTCAGCGGATTGGCACGGCGCAAGCGCAGTGCCATGCGGTCCAGCGCCATCGCGATGACGTCCGCCGAGCGGTAACTCCCCAGCCAGTCCGATTCGCGCATGCGCGGCAGGATTGCCGCCAGGCGCGGCGGCAGCAGCGTGCCGTTCGCATCCATCAGCGCGTACATCGTCGTGCTGAAGCGCCCGAGCGGCTCGTCGTCGAAACGGTCCCAGTGCAGCGCGAGGAAATGGTCGTAGAACATATCGACCATCACCCCGGCGACGCGCCGTCGCTCGGGCGACACCCGCGCGCGGCTGCGCCGGAAAGCAGGGTGGGTTTCGGCAAAGACGTCGATCTGGCGGTGCAGGCGTACGCCCTCGGCAATATCCGGCGGCAAGCCGGCGGGCAGCGCCCCTTTCACGAAGTCGCCCATCAGGCCGCCAAGACGGTCCGCAGGGGAATCGCCGGCGAGCCAGGCGTGCGCGAGGAAGTTCATGTCCGGCCTGCCTAGGGGAACGCGGCCGCGAGCCAGTCGATGAATTCCTGCACCACGGCGCGCTTGCTCTGCGCCGGCGTCGTCACCGCGTAGTACGTGAAGGGCGCGGGCGCGGACACGCCGAAGAGCGGCACCAGCCGCCCCGTCTCGACCCACGCCGCGGACAGGCGCCGCGTGCCCACCGCCGCGCCCAGGCCGGCCGCGGCGATCTCCATCAGCATGCCCAGGTCGTTGAACACCGCGCCGCGCTCGGGCTCGCCCCAGTCGAGGCCGGCCGCGAGGAAACACGGACGCCACGGCAGCAGCGGCGAGCGCAGCAATTCCAGTCCGGCGAGCTCCGCCATGCCGGCCGGCGCATGCGCGGCGACCCACGACGGCGCGGCGAGCGGCACCATCGTGTCGTCGAAGAGCTTGCGCACGACGCGCTCCGGGTAATCGCCACGCCCCCAGCGCACCTCGACGTCCGCGGCCTCGGCGGTGACATCCTGCAGCGGGATCGACAGGTGCGCTTCCAGTTCAACCTCCGGATGCGCGCGCAGGTATTCGGGCAGGCGCGCCATCAACAACTGGCGCGCAAAGGTCGGCGGCAGCGATACGCGCAGGCGCTCGCGTTCGGGCCGCAGCACCGCGCCGGCCTGCGCGAGCTTGTCGAAAGCCTCGCGCACGCTGTCGAGATACAGCCGCCCGGCAGTCGTCGGCCGCACCCCGCCCGACGCACGCTCGAACAAGACCGTACCGAGCTGGGTTTCGAGCTGGCGGATGCGATGGCTCACCGCGCTCGGCGTCACGCATAGCTCTTCGGCCGCCTGCGCGAAGCCGCCCAGGCGCGCGGCCGCCTCGAAGGCCGCCAGTGCGTGCATCGGCGGCACGTGGCGCAGCGGCGCGCTCACGCCCGGCTCCGCAAGCGGGCGATCTCCCTGACTTCGCGGTGGCGCGGGCAGGCGACGACATGGTCGTTGGTCATGCCCGCCGCCTGCATCAGCGCGTAGCAGATCGTGCTGCCGACGAACTTGAAGCCGCGCGCCTTCAGCGCCTTGCTCATCGCGTCGGACTGCGGCGTGGTCGCGGGGATCTCGCCGAGCGCGGAGAAGGCGTTCTGCACCGGCTCGCCGTCGACGAAGCTCCACAGCCAGGCGACGGGATCGGTCCCCGCATCGCGCAGGTCGAGCCAGGCACGCGCGTTGAGGATCGCCGCATCGATCTTCGCGCGGTTGCGGATGATGCCGGCGTCGGCGAGCAGCTCCGCCTTCTTGGCGTCGTCGTAGCGCACGATGCGCTCGGGGTCGAAGCCGTCGAACACCGCACGGTAACGCTCGCGCTTCCTCAGCACGGTGATCCACGACAGCCCCGCCTGCGCGCCTTCGAGGACGAGGAATTCGAACAGCGTGCGCGCGTCGTCGGTCGGCACGCCCCATTCGGTGTCGTGGTAATGGACGTACAGCGGATCATTGCCCGCCCAGGCGCAGCGCTCGGTCATGCGGCTCCTCCGGTGGGCGCGCTTCGCGCGCCCCGATGATCGGCAAAGTTTAACCCGTTCGCTCCTCTCGCCACGAACGCCGGGAATTCCGCACCCTGCCCCCTGACGCCGACGGTTTTCCCCTCAGGTCCCCTCCGGACCCGTAGTGCGGGAGCCGCCGATGGCGTATCCCGCCGGCCCAGGCTCGGTGCTGGCGGGATACGCCGCGTGGCGGGATGCGCTGCGCTCCTCCCGCCCTACGGGAGCGCGGGCGCTGCCGCCCGTGGTCAGACGAAGAGACCCGCCACGGCTGCCGGGTTCGACGGAAAGTAGAAATGCACGTAAGACGCGGTGAGCCGCCCCTGGCGGTAGATCGCCTCGCCCTCGCGCCCGTCCGGCGTCTGCGCGCGCACGAGGGGCGCGAGCGGGGTGTCGCTCTTCGAATAATGGAAGGTGTGGCCGGTGAGTTGCCCTTCCGGAAGTTCGGCCAGCTGCATCCCGAGCGCCGCGAGCCGCTGCTGCATCACCGCCCGCCCCGGCAGCAGGCCGGCAAAGGCATGCGCCTGGCCGGCCTTGTCGACGACCGTCTCGAAGAGGCTCATCATCCCGCCGCACTCGGCGAGCAGCGGCTTGCCCGCCGCCGCGTGCGCCCGCAGTCCGGCGAAGAAATGCGGGTTCGCCGCGAGCGCCTCGCCGTGCAGCTCGGGATAGCCGCCCGGCAGCCACGCGGCGTCGCACTCGGGCAGTGCGTCGCCGGCGAGCGGTGAAAAGAATTCGAGCCGTGCACCGAGCCCGCTCAAGGTGTCGAGGTTGGCCGGGTAGATGAAGCCGTAGGCCGCATCGCGCGCAATCGCGATCGTGCGCCCGGCCAGCAGCGGGGGCAGTTGCGGCGGCAGCGCTGCTGGAAACTCCACCGGCTCCGGCAGATCGGCCGCGCCGGTCTCCGCGATGCCGTCGGCGAAGCGGTCCAGCCGCGCTTCCAGGTCGGCGATCTCCGCCGCCTGCAACAGGCCCAGGTGGCGCTCCGGCAGCCCGGCCTGCACGTCGCGCGACAAGGCGCCATACCAGCGCATGCCCGCGGGCAAGGTCGCCTGCAGCATCTCCGCATGGCGCGCGCTGCCGACGTGGTTCGCGAGCACGCCGGAAAACGGCAGGCCCGGCTGGTAATGCGCGAGCCCGTAGGCCACCGCGCCGAAGGTCTGCGCCATCGCGCGCGCATCGATCACCGCCATCACCGGCAGGCCGAAGCGGCGCGCGATGTCGGCGCCGGAAGGGGTGCCGTCGTAGAGGCCCATCACGCCCTCCACGAGGATCAGGTCGGCCTCGCGCGCGGCCGCGTACAGGCGCCACGCCGCGTCAGCGTCGCCGCACATGCCGAGGTCGAGGTTGTACACCGGCGCGCCGCTCGCAACCGCATGGATCTGCGGATCGAGGAAGTCGGGGCCGCATTTGAACACGCGCACGCGCCGCCCCTGTCGCGCGTGCAGACGCGCGAGCGCTGCGGTGACGGTGGTCTTGCCTTGGCCCGAAGCGGGTGCGGCGATGAAAAGCGCCGGGCAGCGTGCCATATCGTTCATTCCGCCATCCCTCATTCCTGGTCATCCCCGCGATGCACGACGGTGCAGCCGGCGTGGGGAGGATGCGCGACCGGCACGCTGTCCGGCGCGAACCACGCGAGACGCGGATACAGACCGACGACGTCGCCGACGATGGTCAGCGCCGGCGGGCGGATGCCCTCGTCCGCGACCACCTGCGGCAGGTTCGCGAGCGTGCCGACGGCGACGCGCTGGGCCTGCGTCGTACCGCGTTCGACGACGCCGGCCGGGGTTTCCGCGGGCAGGCCATGGGCGACGAGTTCGCGGCAGATGTCGGGCAGGCGCGAGATGCCCATGTAGATCACCAGCGTCTGGCCGCGCCGCGCGAGCATGGGCCAGTCGAGATCGAGCGCGCCGTCCTTGAGGAAGCCGGTCGTGAACACCACCGAACGGGCATGGTCGCGGTGCGTGAGCGGGATGCCGGCGTAGGCGGCGATGCCCGCCGCGGCGGTGACGCCGGGCACGACCTCGACGGTGATGCCGGCCGCGACGAGCACTTCCATTTCCTCCCCGCCGCGCCCGAAGATGAAGGGGTCTCCCCCCTTCAGGCGCACGACGCGCTTGCCCGCCTGCGCGAGGCGCACCAGCAGCAGGTTGATGTCGTCCTGCGGCAGCGTGTGGTCGGCGGCCTTCTTGCCGACGTAATGGCGTTCGGCCGACGCCGGCGCGAGATCCACGATCGCCGGGCTGACGAGGTTGTCGTAGACGACCGCGTCCGCGCCCGCAACGAGGCGCGCGCCGCGCAGGGTCAGCAGCTCGGGGTCGCCGGGACCGGCGCCGACGAGGTAGACGTGGCCCGGCGCGGGGCCGGGGCGGGGATTCGGGAGGTCGGGAAGGGACATGGGGATTTCTCGTCGTTATCGGCCCGGCAAACAATCAGGGGTGCAGGTTGAGTGCGGCACGGTCGCTCCCTCCCCTTCAAGGGGGCGGAGGCGGGGTTTCGCAGAGCACCGCTCTGCGCCGCCGCAGCGGCGGAGCGAAGCGAAGACTCCCGGGCTGGGGTGGGGATGGGTTATGCAGACGTCGCCGAAACCCATCCCCCTCCTAACCTCCCCCTTGAAGGGGGAGGGACACGGTCCCCGTGCAGACTTCATATTTCCTTGCCAGGTTAATTGTCGTACCGGCGCCGGGATCGTTCGTATCCGCGGCTCAGAACTCCAGGCCCGGCATCGCCTTCACGCCGGCGGCGAAGGCGTGCTTGACGAGGCCCATGTCGGTCACCGTGTCGGCCGCTTCGACGAGTTCGGGCGGGGCCGCGCGGCCGGTCACGATCACGTGCTGCGCCGCGGGCCGCGCGCGGAGATCCGCGAGCACCGTCTCCACGTCAAGGTAGCGGTACTTCAGCGCGATGTTCAACTCGTCGAGCACCACCAGCCCGATCGCGGGATCGCGCAGCAGCGCCCGCGCCTGTTCCCACGCGGCCTGCGCGCTCGCCACGTCGCGCGCGCGGTCCTGCGTGTCCCACGTGAAGCCTTCGCCCATCACGTGCCACACGACGTCGGGCTGGCGGCGGAAGAACGCCTCCTCGCCGGTGTCCGAGCGGCCCTTGATGAACTGCACGACGCCCACCTTCATGCCGTGGCCGAGCGCACGCGCGACGACGCCGAAGGCGGCGCTCGACTTGCCCTTGCCGTTGCCGGTATTGACCAGCAGCACGCCGCGCTCGTTCTGCGCCGCGGCGATCTTTTCGTCGACGACCGCTTTCTTGCGCTGCATGCGCTCGGCGTGACGGGCGTTCCTGTCCGTGTCGGGGGTATTCATGTCTTTGTTCTAGTCGGGGATGAAAAGGGTGCGCCCGTCGACGTCGAGGCGGCGGATCGGGTGCTCGAAGGCACGGCTGAGGTGGTCCGGCTGCAGGACGTCGTCGCGCGTGCCGGCCAGCACGCCGCCCTTGCCGTCGAGCAGGATCACGTGGTCGGCGAAACGGGTCGCCAGGTTGATGTCGTGCAATACCATCACGATGCCGTGCCCCTGGCGCCGGAGGCGTGCGAACAGCTCCAGCACCGCGATCTGGTAGTGCAGATCGAGGTGATTCGTCGGCTCGTCGAGCAGGAAGAGCCGCGGGGCCTGCGTCAGCAGCGTCGCGATCGACACGCGCTGGCGCTCCCCGCCGGACAGGCTGAGGACGTCGCGTCCAGCGAGCTCCGCGAGGCCCACCTCGGTCAGTGCCGCCTGCGCGACGGCAACGTCTTCGGCACTCTCCCAGCCCCACCGACCGAGATGCGGGTGGCGGCCGATCAGCGTGGTCTGCAGCACCGAGGCGGAAAAATGGTCCGGCTGCTGCTGCGCGAGGAGCCCGCGAAAGCGCGCCGCCGCGAGGCTGTCCCAGTCGGCGTAGGGGCGGCCGCCGAGGCGCACGCTGCCCACCGTCGGCGCACGCAGGCCGGCCAGCGTGTGCAGCAGCGTGGTCTTGCCGGCGCCGTTGGGCCCGAGCAGCACGAGGCATTCGCCCGCCGCCAGGCGCAGGCTGAATTCGCAGCACAGCCAGCGTTCGCCGACCTGCAGCGCGAGGCGGTCGGCTTCCAGCAGGACGAGGGAAGAATCGGTCGAAGCCATCACGCCCTCCGCCGGGCCGTCCCCAAGAGGGCGTGCGCCCCCTTGCGGGGCTGCGGAGCAAGGTCGGTTGCGAGCACGGCGCGCACCATCTCAGCGCGGATTCCGCGACAGCAGGAAGAGGAACACCGGCACGCCGATCAGCGCGGTCAGCACGCCGACCGGCAGCTGCACGGGCGCCATCACGGTGCGCGCAGCGGTGTCGGCGAAGGTCAGCAGCGTGCCGCCGGCGAGCAGCGCGGCCGGCAGCAGCAGGCGCTGGTCGTTGCCGATCGCGAAGCGCACGACGTGCGGCACGATCAGGCCGACGAAGCCGACGGAGCCGACCAGCGTCACCGCCGCCGCGGTCAGCAGCGAGGCGAGCACGTACAGCAGATAGCGCAGCCGCTGCACGCGCACGCCCAGGGCGGTCGCCGTCGCCTCGCCGCGCGCGAGCACGTTGAGGTCGCGAGCGAACGGCAACACCACGACGAGCCCCGCGCCGAGCACCGCAAGCGCCGGCCACGGCCGGCTCGCGCCGCTCGCATCGCCCATCAGCCAGAACAGCATCGACTGCAGGCGCGTGTCCGTCGCCAGCGACAGCATCAGCGTCACCGCCGCGCCGCAGCCGGCCGCGACGATGACGCCGGTGAGCAGCAGGCGGGTCTGCGTCCACGAGCCGTCGCCGTGCGCCAGTCCGAACACCACCAGCATCGCCGCGAGCGCGCCGCCGAAGGCCGCGCCATCGACGGCCCAGGACGACGCGCCGGCGAGCATCGCCGCCAGCGCCCCGACCGCCGCCCCGCCCGACACGCCCAGCACGTAGGGATCGGCGAGCGGATTGCGCAGCAGCACCTGCATCAGCGCGCCGGCCAGCGCCAGCAGCCCGCCGCACACGAACACCGCGACCGCACGCGGCAGGCGCAGCTCGCGCACGACGTCGGCGGCCATGCCTTCGGCACCGCGGAAGAGCGCATCGAAGACCTCGCCGAGGCCGATCGGCAGGTCGCCGGCGGCAAGCGCCCACGCCAGCGCGCACGCGCCCGCAAGCACCAGCCCTGCAATCACGTAGCCCGACGATGTGCGTCCTGGCATGAGTCTCCCGTCATCCGGTCGGGACGGCCGGCGGCGCGTCCCTTACTTCGGTGCGTAACGCACGCCAACGAAGACGTTCGCGCCCAGCGTATTGAAGCCTTTCGCGAGTTCATAATTGCGGTCGAAGACGTTGTTCGCCCTTGCCTCGACCGACCAATCGCGATTGACCGCATAGCGCGCGAACAGGTTCACAAGCGAATATCCTGCGAGTTCGCCTACCTCCCCGGCACGGTCATAACGCTTGCCGACACCAATGAGTTCGCCCCCGAAGCGGAAAGCGCCGACATCGCGCGAAACGGCCAGACGCCCCTGCTCGCGGGCCCGGCGGTGCAGGCGCTTCCCGGTCTCGGTGTTCTTCGCGTCCATCAGATCAACGCTCGCCGACATGTCGAAGCCATACACCTTGGTCGCGTACGCCAGCTCCCAGCCTTCGATTTGCGCCTTGTTCGTCTGCGCCGGGACGTATGCCCAAGTGGGCGGGGCAGCGTTCCACTCGATCAGGTTCGAAATCTTGTTGTTGAAGTAGGTGGCCGACGCGCTCTGGCGACCGTCATCATACTTCAGGGCCGCCTCGCGATTGCGGGACCTTTCGGGCTTCAGGTCCGGATCGCCATGATTGCCGAAGGAGTCCTCGTAATAGAGATCGTTGAGGGTGGGCGCCTTGAAGGCGGTCCCCAACGACGCCGAAACGGACCAGATCGGCGTGAGCCTGTAACCATAGGACGCCAGATAGGTCAGTTCGTCGCCGAACTGGCTGTTCTTGTCCTGACGCAGATTGAGTTGCCACTGGTGGTCGCCCACGGCAGCACTCCAGCCGCCGAGGAAGGACTCGATCCTGCGTCCCTTCTTCGCAAAAGTGGTCGTGCTGTCGACGCGCTGATCGAGATGTTCGTACGCAAGCAGCAGCGCCCCCAGCGGGAGCTTGACGTCGTTCTGCCAAGCGAGCTGGTCCTGTCTGGTATCGAAGCGGTACACGCCCCGGAAGCCGCGGGATTCATCCTTGGACTGGGCGATCCGGATGGTGCTCAGCCAGTTCGACGCGAGCCGGTTGCGGCTCGCGAGCCCGATCGACTCCACGACATCATCGTTGCCGACGTCCGCACCGCCGCGCGCGTTGTAACCGCTGCCGTCATACCAGTTGCGCGTTTCGGAGCGCAGGACGTTCAACTGCAGATCGTGATCGGGGTTGAACTTGAACCCGATCGTCCCGGATGCGGTGGTAGCCCGGAAGCCGTCGTCGTCCGCGTCGAGAGCCGGGTCGTAATCATGAAACAGGGTTGCAGGGCTGAACGCGGGAAACGGTCCCTTCTTGGCCGATACGCCATCGGTTTCATACTGGCTGACCCTGACGGCGTAAGACCACGCGCCTTCCGATCCCGAAACCCCGGCACTCACGTCGGTCGTCTCGTAGGTGCCGGCACCGACAAACAGCTCGGGCTTGAACGCCCCCTCGCCCTTCTTCGTGAAAATCTGTATGACTCCACCGATCGCATCGGCGCCGTAGAGCGCGGAGGCCGGGCCGCGCAAGACCTCGACACGCTCGATCTGATCCAGCGGAATGTTCTGGAACGCCGCCTGCCCCGTCGTCGCAGATCCCACTCGTACGCCATCCACGAACAGCACGGTGTGATTCGAATTCGTGCCGCGTACGAACAATGATGAGGTCTTGCCGGGGCCACCGTTGCTCGAAACCTGGATGCCGGGCCTGTTCGCCAGCAGTTCGAGCAGGGAAGACTGTCCGGATTGCTCGATTTCCGCGCGGTCGATGACGTCCACGCTGGCGAGCACGTCGGAAGCACGCTGGGGTTGGCGCGTCGCGGTCACGACGACGGTGTCACCGGTCTTTTCTTCGGCGGCCAGTGCACCGGAAGCGAACGGCAATGCGGCAGCCACCGCGATGGCGGTAGCGGACAAGCGGATGTTCATCTGGGGTTATCTCCCTGCGCCAGCGGTCGCGTCCCCGCGCCACTGGTCATCTTCACAATGGAAGCGCCGCCCGGGGAGATACGTGTTGAGCCGCTGCGATGCACGCCCGTCGCCGCCTCCCCGCGGCACTTCCGCCTTCTCGTGTCCAGGCCGGTATCCGGGCTCGTGGGCTGGACGGTGCTCCGTGGCGGAGACCGTACCGGGCGCATCGCCTTCCCGGACTCTCGTCCAGTGGCGGTTGGATGCGCTTTGCGTCCACTTACCGTTGCGGGGGCAGCACAGGCATTGCGGAGGGCGGCTTCGGGAGCCGTTCGCGCACCTGTTTCCCGTTTAACCCTCGGGCGGGAATCGCCGTCGGGCACCTGCAACACGTCGCACCCGAAACCGGGCGCGGGGCGGATAATAACGCGTTCCGCAATTTTGCGCAGCGCAAAAAAACCGCGTAATTCCAAAGACATGCCCGCACACCTCATCCTCGGCGGCGCGCGCTCCGGCAAGAGCCGCCACGCCGAATCCCTCGCCGTCGCCAGCGGCCTGCCCGTCACCGTGATCGCCACCGCCGAAGCCCTCGACGACGAGATGAAGGCCCGCATCCGCCGCCATCAGGACGACCGCCCGGCCGGCTGGCGCACCGTCGAAACGCCGGTCGCGCTCGCGGCGACGCTCGCGCGCGAAGCCGCCGAAGGGCGCTGCGTGATCGTCGACTGCCTGACGCTGTGGCTGTCCAACCTGATGGCCGACGCCTGCAACGTGGCCGATCCTGCCATGGCCGAACTGCCGCCGGCGCTCCACGCGGAGCGCGCGGCGCTGCTGGAGACCCTGCCGACGCTGCGCGGCGAGGTCCTGCTCGTCGCCAACGAGGTCGGCCTGGGCCTCGTCCCCGACACTGCGCTGGGACGCTTCTTCCGCGACGAGGCGGGCCGCCTCAACCAGATGGTGGCCGCCGCCTGCGAGCGCGTCACTTTCGTCGCCGCGGGCCTGCCCCTGGCACTCAAGGGCGGTACCTGAGAGCAAACCGCAACACGGCGACGCGCCGCTGCCCATGACGGGGCGGAATTTTTGTACGCCGGCAGCGATTGCCTCCTAGAATTGCATATCCGTAGCAACATTTTTTCAGGGCTGTCATGGACGTTGTAGCGCAAGCGGTCGACGCGATGGATCAAGGCCATACGGCATTCGACGCCGCACGCCTGCGCCTCGCGCTCCCGGCGGCGCTGACGCTTCCGCTCACGGCCTTCGCACAGGGCGAGGCACAGGCCGGAACCGGCGAGCTCCTGGCCAACCTGATTGCCACCGTCTTCTACGTCGGCTTCACGGCAGCCCTGCTGCTCAACAGCCTGATGCAGTTTCTCGCCAACCGCGACCGCAGTTACCTCGTCTACGCGGGATTCGCATCCGGCGCGGGCCTCGGCCTGCTGGCCGTCGGACTGCTGCACGGCTTTGCTCCCGGCGCGTCCGATGGCAACTGGATCGCGACAGCCGAACCCTTCGGCCTCGCGCTCGCCGGCCTGTGCGCAGCACTGTTCAACCGCGAATACCTGCGCACCGCGACCCTCTCGCCGCGCTTCGACCTTGCCCTCAAGGTCTTCACGGCACTGTTCGGCATCGCGCTGGCCGGCGCCTTCGTGCTGCCGGGCGATTACCCGAACAGGCTCGTCGCCGGCATCAGCCCGGCCTTTGCGCTGCTGGCGACCGCATGCGCCGTCCACGGCCGCCAGCAGAAACTGCCGGGCGCGACGCTTCTCATTGCCGGCTGGGCCGCGATGTTCGTCGGTGCACTCCTGTTCCTCGCCACCCACATCGGGCTGCTGCGTCCCGCGGGGCTTCCGATCCACGCGATCCAGCTCGCATGGGCGTTCGGCGTGCTGACGATGTCGCTCGCGCTCGCCGAACGCACCGGCTCCAGCTGGCGCGAACGCGCCGCCCGTCACGCCGACGAGGTCGCGAGCTTCGAGCACTCGATCGAATCCCTGCAGGCATCCGAACAGTTCCTCACCCAGGGCATGGCGCAGCGCAGCCAGGAGATCGAATCCCTCACCCATCGCCTGCAGGAAAGCGAGCAGCGCTTCCAGCAGATGGCGCATCACGATCCGCTCACCGGCCTGGCGAACCAGCTGCTGCTCACCGACCGCATCGACCAGGGCATCATCCGCGCCAAGCGCCACAACACCCGCATCGGCGTCGTGATGCTCGACCTCGACGAATTCAGCTCGATCAACGACAGCTACGGACAGGATGTGGGCGACGAGATCCTCAGGTGCGTTGCGCAGCGGCTGCGCAGCATCGTGCGCGAACAGGACACGGTCGCACGCCCCGAGAACGACCAGTTCGTGATCGTGCTCGAGGAAGTGTTCGACACGGAGGACCTGCAGCGCGTCGCGAACGCAGTCACGCTGGTGGCCGGCGAGGCGATCCAGATCGAAGGACAGACCTTCATGCTCGACGTGTCGATGGGCAGCGCGATTTCCGGCAACGAAGGCTCCAACGCGGTCAGCCTGCTCAAGCAGGCGGGCAAGCTCATGCGCCGCGCCAAGGAAGGCAAGCGCCTCAACCGTCAGCACGGCAGCACCCGCAGCATCGCCCGGGCGTGAGCTTCGCGGCCCGGGCTGCGTGCTAACATCGCAGCCCTTTCAGGGCTCACGCATACCACAATCATGACATTCCAGATCAGCGCCCCCGGGGGCACGCTCGCGGCCGACCTCCAGCACCGCATCGACAACAAGACCAAGCCGCAGGGTGCGCTCGGCCGCCTGGAGCCGCTGGCGCTGCAGCTGGGCCTGATCCAGCAGACGCTCACCCCCGAGCTCCGCCAGCCCCACATCATGGTGTTCGCAGGCGACCACGGCGCGGCACGCGCGGGCATCTCCGCCTTCCCGCAGGACGTCACCTGGCAGATGGTCGAGAACTTCCTCGCCGGCGGCGCGGCGATCAACGTCTTCAGCCGTCAGATGGGCCTGGGGCTCACCGTCATCGACTGCGGCGTGAATCACGAATTCGGGCCGCGCCCGGGCCTCGTCAATGCGAAACTCGGGCCGGGCACCGCGAACTATCTCGAGCAGGCGGCGATGAGCGCCGAGCAATGCGATGCGGCACTCGCGCGCGGACGCGAGCTCGCGCATGCGCTCGCCGCCAATGGCTGCAACGTGGTCGGCTTCGGCGAGATGGGCATCGGCAACACCGCGTCGGCCTCGCTGCTGACGCACTGCCTGATCGGCGAGGGGAGCAACGGGGGCGGCGCGGATCTCGTCACCGTGACCGGGCGCGGCACCGGCCTCGACGACGCCGGCCTCGTGCGCAAGCGCGAACTGCTCGGCCAGGCGCTCGCCCGCGGCGGCCGCCCGACCGATCCGCGCGCGGCGCTCGCCGAATACGGCGGCTTCGAGATCGCCGTGATGGCCGGCGCGATGCTCGGCGCAGCGGAAAAGCGCATGACGCTGCTGATCGACGGCTTCATCGTCACCTCCGCCCTGCTCGTCGCCCACGCGATCGCCCCCGAGATCCTCGGCTACTGCGTGTTCGCCCACCGTTCCAAGGAACCTGGCCACACCGCGCAGCTGAAGCACTTCGGCGTCGATCCGCTGATGGAACTCGACCTGCGCCTGGGTGAAGGCACCGGCGCCGCGCTCGCCTTCCCGCTGGTGCAGGCGGCGGCCAACTTCCTCAACGAGATGGCGAGCTTCGATTCGGCCAACGTCAGCGAGAAAGGCAACTGAGGGGCCACTGAGCGGCGCCCGCACGATGCGCTACCAGCTCGAACTCTTCTTCACCGCGCTCGGCTTCTTCACCCGCCTGCCGGTGCCCGCGTGGGTGCAGTGGTCGCCCGAGCGCCTGAACCACGCCGCGCGCTACTTCCCGCTCGTGGGCTGGGTGGTCGGCGCGATCGGCGCGGCGAGCTGGCTCGCGCTCGCGCAGATCCTGCCGCCGAGCGTCGCCGTGCTGCTGTCGATGGCGGTGACGATACGCGCCACCGGCGCCTTCCACGAGGACGGCTGGGCCGACGCCTGCGACGGCCTGGGCGGCGGCTGGGACAAGTCGCAGGTGCTGACGATCATGAAGGACTCGCGCATCGGCAGCTACGGCACCGTCGGGCTGCTGCTGATGCTGCTCACCAAGGCCGCCGCGCTGGTCGAACTGGCAGCGGCGGGCAGTGCGGCGGTCGCCATCGCACTGCTGGTCGCGCATCCGCTCTCCCGTCTCGCGTCGACGAGCCTGATCCACACCCTCGAATACGTGCGCGAGGACGAAACGGCGAAGGCGAAGCCGCTCGCGCGCCGGCTCACCGGCACGGAACTCGCGATCGCATCGGCTTTCGGCATCCTGCCGCTCGCGCTGCTGCAACCCGGCGAAGCCGCCGCGGCGCTGATCGCCGTCGCCGCGGTGACCCTGTGGGCCGGCCGCTACCTATTGCGCCGCCTCGGCGGCTACACCGGCGACTGCCTCGGTGCCGTGCAGCAGGCGACGGAACTGGCGATCTACCTGGGCATCCTCGCAACGTGGAACTTCACCTGATCCGCCACCCGCGCCCGGACGTGCTGCCGGGCGTGTGCTACGGGCAGTCGGACGTGGGGCTCGCGGAACCGGCCGACGCCGTTGCCGCACGCCTGCGCCCGCTCCTGCCCGAACGCTTCGCGCTGCACGCGAGCCCGCTGGCGCGCGCCCGCCTGCTCGCAGTCGAACTCGGCGCGCCCGTTCTCGACGACCGCCTCAAGGAGATGCACTTCGGCGAATGGGAGCTGCGCCCTTACGCCGAGCTCGGTCCCGCGATCGACACCTGGGCCACCGACCCGCTGGGCTTTCGCGCCCCGGGCGGCGAATCGGCGCACGACATGAGCGCGCGCGTGCTGCAGTGGCTCGACACCCTCCTCGCCACCCCGCCCGCCGATCCGGTGGTGGTGGTCGCCCACGGCGGCCCGCTGCGCGCGATCGCCGGCCACCTGCTGGGACTTCCTGCCGAACGCTGGCTGAGCCTCGACTTCGCCTGCGGCCACGCCACGCGCATCGACGTCGAGGAGTGGGGCGTCGTGCTGAAGTGGTTCAATCGCTGAAACATCGCGCACTACCCGGTTCGTGGGATAATTGCAGACTTTTCAACGCGCTGCCCCGTTCCCCATTTTGTCCCCCTCCCCGTCCATGCTGCCCCCCCTGCCCGATTTTTCTGCCGGTCGCGTGCTCGTCGTCGGCGACGTGATGCTGGACCGCTACTGGCACGGCTCGACGACCCGCATCTCGCCCGAGGCGCCGGTACCGGTCGTGAAAGTCGAGGGGGACGAGTACCGCGCCGGCGGTGCCGGCAACGTCGCACTCAACGCTGCCTCGCTGGGCGCCGGCGCCGAGCTCGTCGGCCTCGTGGGCCGCGACGAAGCCGCGCGCCTGCTGCGCGAACGGCTCGAATCGGGCGGCGTCGCCTGCCGCCTGCTCGAAGCGCCGCAGCACCCGACGATCACCAAGCTGCGCATCATCAGCCGCCACCAGCAACTGATCCGCCTCGACTTCGAGGACAGCTTCGCGGTGCTGGAGAGCGCCGGCATCGAGCAGGCCTTCGAGGACGCGGTCGGCGCGAGTGGCGCGGTGGTGCTGTCCGACTACGGCAAGGGCACGCTCGCACAGGTCGGCAGCCTGATCCGCGTCGCGCGCGAACACAAGGTGCCGGTCGTCGTCGATCCCAAGGGCACGGATTTCGGCCGCTATTGCGGCGCGACGGTGATCACGCCGAACCTTTCCGAATTCGAAGCGGTCGTAGGGCATTGCGCCGACGACGCCACGCTGCGTCAGCGCGGCGAGGCGCTGCGTGACGCGCTCGACCTCGAGGCGCTGCTCGTCACGCGCTCCGAACGCGGCATGACGCTGCTGCAGAAGGGCCAGCCCCCGCTCGACCTACCCACCCGCGCGCGCGACGTGTTCGACGTCACCGGTGCCGGCGACACGGTCGTCGCGGTACTCGGCGCGGGACTCGCGTGCGGCCTGTCGCTGCCCGACGCGACCGCGCTCGCGAACGTCGCCGCCGGCGTCGTCGTCGGCAAGCTCGGCACCGCGACCGTCAGCTGCGCGGAACTGCGCGAGGCGCTCGACGCCACGCACTGATCAAGGAGTCATCATGTACATCGTCACCGGCGGCGCCGGCTTCATCGGCAGCAACATCGTGCACGGCCTCAACGCCCGCGGCATCACCGACATCCTGGTCGTCGACGACCTCACCGACGGGCGCAAGTGCCTGAACCTCGCCGACGCGCACATTCGCGACTACGCGGACAAGGACGACTTCCTGCGCCGCGTCCAGGCCGGCGAGGACTTCGGCCGCGTCGAGGCGGTGTTCCACGAGGGCGCCTGCTCCTCGACCACCGAATGGGACGGCCGCTTCGTGATGGCGGTGAACTACGAATACACCAAGGCGCTGTTCGGCTGGTGCGTCGAACGCGGGATTCCCTTCCTGTACGCGTCCTCGGCCTCGGTCTACGGCATGGGCCCGACGTTCCGCGAGGCGCGCGAATTCGAGCGCCCGCTGAACATGTACGCGTACTCGAAGTTCCTCTTCGACTGCCACCTGCGCCCGCTCCTGCCGAACACCAGGAGCCAGGTCGCCGGCCTGCGCTACTTCAACGTGTACGGCCCGCGCGAACAGCACAAGGGCAGCATGGCGAGCGTCGCCTACCACTTCAAGAACCAGCTCGACGAAAGCGGCCGCCTGCGCCTCTTCGAAGGCTCGGACGGCTACGGCCCGGGCGAGCAGCGGCGCGACTTCATCCACGTCGACGACGTCGTCGCCGTGAACCTGTGGCTGCTCGACAATCCGCAGGTGTCGGGCATCTTCAACGTCGGCACCGGACGCGCGCAGAGCTTCAACGAAGTCGCGCGCGCCGCGATCAAGTGGCACAAGGGCGGCGGCATCGACTATGTCGCCTTCCCCGAGCACCTCAAGGGCCGCTACCAGAGCTACACGCAGGCCGACATGGATGCGCTGCGCGCCGCCGGCTACGCGAGCGAATTCATGCCCGTGGAGGTCGGCGTACCGAAGTACCTGGACTGGCTGGCGCAGAACCTCGGATGACCGCAGCGCGGCAGATCCTGGTGGTAGGCCCCTCGTGGGTCGGGGACATGGTGATGGCGCAGAGCCTCTTCATGACCCTGAAGGCCGAAGGCCCGTGCGACATCGACGTGCTCGCGCCGGGCTGGTCGCTGGCCATCCTCGAGCGCATGCCCGAGGTGCGCGGCGGCATCGCGATGCCGCTCGGCCACGGGCAGCTCGGCCTGAAGGAACGCTGGCGGCTCGGGCGCGAACTCGCAAGACGGCACTACGACCAGGCGATCGTGCTCCCCGGTTCGCTGAAATCCGCGCTGGCGCCCTTCTTCGCCCGCATCCCGCAGCGCACCGCCTTCCGCGGCGAGATGCGCTACGGCCTCATCAACGACATGCGCCGCCTCGACAAGGCCGCGCTGCCGATGACCGTGCAGCGCTTCGTCGCGCTCGGCCGCCCTGCCGGCAAACCCCTGCCGCAGCCCTTCCCGCGTCCGCGCCTGGTCGCGGCCCCGGCCAACCAGGCGCGCCTGCGTGCCGAACTGGGCCTCGATCCCGACCGCCCCGCGATCGCCTTCATGCCCGGCGCCGAATACGGCCCCGCCAAGCAGTGGCCGCTCGCGCATTACGCCGCACTCGCCGCCGAGCTCGTCGAGCGCGGCTACCAGGTGTGGGTGCTCGGCTCGGCCAAGGACGCGCCGGCGGGCCAGGAAATCGCCGCCAAGGCGGGGAACGGCGTGCATAACCTGTGCGGCCGCACCCAGCTCGGCGATGCCGTCGACCTGCTGGCGATGAGCGCGGCGGCGGTGACCAACGACTCCGGCCTGATGCACGTCGCCGCGGCGCTCGACCGGCCGCTGGTCGCGGTGTACGGCTCCTCGACCCCGGACCATACGCCACCGCTGTCCGACCGCGTCGCGGTCCGCTACCTGCGCATCGAATGCTCGCCGTGCTTCGAGCGCGTGTGCCCGCTCGGCCACACCCGCTGCCTGCACGAGATCACGCCGGCGAGCGTGCTGGCGTCGCTGGCGACGCTGGGCGTCACGGCGCAGCAGGACACCCGCGGAGCCGCCTGATGCGCGTACTGGTCGTCAAGACCTCGTCGCTCGGCGACGTCATCCACACCTTGCCGGCGCTGACCGATGCCGCGCGCGCGATCCCCGGCATCCGTTTCGACTGGGTCGTCGAGGAAGCCTTCGCCGAAATCCCGTCGTGGCATCCGGCGGTCGATGAAGTGATCCCGGTCGCCGTGCGACGCTGGCGCAAATCGCCCTTTGCGGCGCTACGCAGCGGCGAATGGCGGCGCTTCACCCGCCGCCTGAAGCAGGTCCGCTACGACGCGACCATCGACGCGCAGGGGCTGATCAAGAGCGCCTTCCTGACGCGCTACGCCAGCCGGCCGGTGCACGGCCTGGACCGCAACTCGGCGCGCGAGCCGTTCGCGACGCGCTTCTACACTCATTCCCATGCCGTTCCGGTCGGCCGCCACGCGGTCGAGCGCGTGCGCGAGCTCTTCGCCCGCGCACTCGGCTACCCGCTGCCCGAAGGGCCGGGCGAATACGGCCTCGACCGCCGCCGCGTGCTCCCGCCGGGCCGCGACGACGGCGACTACCTGCTGTTCCTGCACGGCACCACCTGGACGACCAAGCACTGGCCCGAAGTCTATTGGCGGCGACTCCTCGAACTCGCCCGCGACGGCGGCTGGGCGGTGCGCCTGCCCTGGGGCAACGACGAGGAGCGTGCACGCGCCGAACGCCTCGCTGCCGGCCTGCCCAACGTTACCGTGCTGCCGCGCCTCAGGCTCGCCGGCATCGCCGCGCAGCTCGCCGGCG
This sequence comes from Aromatoleum tolulyticum, assembly GCF_900156155.1. Classification (GTDB taxonomy): domain Bacteria; phylum Pseudomonadota; class Gammaproteobacteria; order Burkholderiales; family Rhodocyclaceae; genus Aromatoleum; species Aromatoleum tolulyticum. The sequence goes on along the minus strand of NZ_FTMD01000013.1, from coordinate 96,294 downwards.
CGCGCGCCTGTGTCGCCGTCGATACCGGCCTCGGCCATCTCGCGGCGGCGTTCGACGTGCCGACGCTGTCGCTGTTCGGGCCGACCAACCCCGGCTTCACCGGCGCCTGGGGCCATAACCAGTTCCATTTCGCGTCGAACCTGGCCTGCGCACCCTGCCTGCAGCGCCGCTGCACGCACGAGCCGACCGACGAGGAGCGATCCCGCTTCGACCTCGCCACCGAGCAGCCGCTGTGCTTCACGCGCCTCGCGCCGGAGCGGGTATGGCGCGCACTGCAGTCCGTGATCGCGGACGGCGTCCCGTGCGCGGAGCCTGCGTTCGCCGCCCCGGAGCCGGACGACGGCAGCGCCGTGCTGCGCCCCGCGCTACGGCCCGTATTCGACCGCAAGGCCCGTTGATGCAGCTCGCGTTCTGCCTGTACAAGTACTTCCCCTTCGGCGGCCTGCAGCGCGACTTCCTGCGCATCGCGCTGACCTGCCAGGCGCGCGGCCACGACATCCGCGTGTATGCGCTGGAATGGCAGGGCGAGGTCCCGCCGGGCTTCGAACTCGTGCGCGTCCCGGTGAAGGCCTTCACCAACCACCGCCGCTACGCGAAATTCACCGCCTGGGTGCAGGCCGACCTGCGCCGCCGCCCCGCCGACCGCGTCGTCGGCTTCAACAAGATGCCGGGCCTCGACGTGTATTACGCCGCCGACCCGTGCTACGAGGACAAGGCACGCCGCCTGAGGAAACCCCTCTACCGCTACAGCCCACGCTACCGCCACTTCTCGGCCTACGAGCGCGCGGTGTTCGCGCCCGAGGTGCATACCGAGATCCTGACCATCTCGCCCGCGCAGCAAGCCCTGTTCGCCCAGTATTACGGCACGCCGCAGCGCCGCTTCCACCCGCTGCCGCCGGGCATCGCCCCCGACCGCCGCGCCCCGGCGAACGCCGCCGGGATCCGTGCCGCATTCCGGCGCGAGTTCCGCCTCGCCGACGACGACCTGCTGGTCGTGCAGATCGGTTCCGACTTCCCGCGCAAGGGCCTGGACCGCACGCTCGCGGCGATCGGCGCGCTGCCCGAGCCGCTCAAGCGCCGCACGCACCTGATCGCGCTCGGCGCCGACGATCCCAAACCTTTCCTGGACCAGGCGCGCACGCTCGGCATCGCCGGGCGCGTCTCGCTGCCCGGCGGGCGCAACGACGTGCCGCGTTTCCTGCTCGGCGCCGACCTGTTCATGCACCCCGCGCGCCACGAGAACACCGGCACGGTGCTGCTCGAAGCGCTCGTCGCGGGCCTGCCCGCACTCGTCAGCGGCGCCTGCGGCTATGCACACTACATCGCAGAGGCCGACGCCGGGCGCGTCATCGCGGAACCCTTCGACCAGGGCGCGATGAATGCCGCACTCGCGCAGATGCTCGGCGACGACGCCGCGCGCGCGCAGTGGCAGCGCAACGCGCTCGCCTACGCCGACAGCCACGACCTCTACAGCCTGCCCGAGCGGGCCGCCGACGTGATCCTCGGCCAGCGCAGATGAGCGCCCCCGCCCGGCCGCCCGAAGGGGGCGCTTGTCTTCCCGTGGGGAGGATGTCGCGCAGACAGGAGGGTAGTCCAGTGAGCACCGTCGTCCTCGCCGAACCCTTCGCAACGCTATGGGCGGGCCGCGACCCCTTCGCGGCCGCTGCCGCGCTCACCGGCACCGTCGTGCGCGAACTCGAAGGCCGGCGCACCTTCCGCTTCGAGATCGACGGACGCGGCTACTACGCCAAGCTGCACCGCGGCATCGGCTGGGGCGAGATCCTCGAGAACCTCGTGCGCGGGCGCCTGCCGGTGCTCGGCGCCGAGAACGAATGGCGCGCGATCCAGGCCTTCCACGCGCACGGACTTGGCACGATGACGGCAGTGGCCTTCGGCGACCGCGGAAGCGGCCCGGCGCGGCGCGAATCCTTCCTCATCACCGAAGCGCTGGAGCCGACGACCGACCTCGACGCCTTCACCCGCGACTGGGCCGACAACCCGCCGCCGGTCGCCCTCAAGCGCGCGCTGCTCAGGGAAGTCACCCGCATCGCACGCGGCATGCACGAGGCCGGCATCAACCACCGCGACTTCTACCTGGTGCACTTCCTGCTCGATCTCGACCCACCGCCCGCCCCCGACCGGCTGCGCCTGTCGGTGATCGACCTGCACCGCGCGCAGCTGCGCGAGCGCACGCCGCGGCGCTGGCGCGACAAGGACCTCGCGGCGCTGTACTTCTCGGCGCTCGACATCGGCCTCACGCGGCGCGACAAGCTGCGCTTCCTGCGCGACTACTTCCCCGGCCCGCTGCGCGACACGCTCAAGCGCGAAGCGCGTCTGTTCGCGCACCTCGAACGCGAGGCCGCACGCCTCAAGCGCCGCTACGAGCGCAAGTTCGCCCACCGGCCGGCGCTGCAACGATGAGCGGCTGGAAGCTGAACCCGGACTACCTGCGCACGACCGGCGACGACGGCGCACCGCTCACCGCCTTCGGCTCGCTCGACGCGGTGTTCGCACTCACGGGCCAGCGCGTTGCGCGCGATCCGCTCAGCGAAGTGCTGAAGGTCGAGGTCGCCGGCCGCCACTACTATGTCAAACGCTACCACGGCGCCGGCAAGCACCTGCGGCGCTGGCTCGGCCGGCCGCGCGTGAAGGCCGAATGGCAGAACCTGCGCCACTTCGCCGCCTGGGGCATCCCGACCGCAACCGTCGTCGCCTGGGGCATGGAGCGCCGCCTGGGCGCCTTCGCACGCGGCGCGATGATCACCGCCGAGCTGCCGCGCACGACCGACCTCGCCAAGCTCGCACTCACTCACGATCCGCGCCTGAAGGACCGCCGCTGGGTCGCCGGCGTGTCGCGGCAGCTCGCGGACATCACGCGCACGCTGCACGCCCACCGCTTCGCGCACAACGACCTGAAGTGGCGCAACCTGCTCGTCGATGAAGGCGGGGAAGGCAAGGACGACGCCACAGGCCACGCCCCCCGCCTCTACCTCATCGATTGCCCCGGCGGCACGTTCTGGCGCGGCCCCCTGCTCGCCTACCGCATCGTCAAGGACCTCGCCTGCCTCGACAAGGTCGCGAAGTACCACCTCACGCGCACGCAGCGCCTGCGCTTCTACCTCGACTACGCCGGCAAACGCCGCCTCGATGCGGCCGACAAGCGCCGCATCCGGCGCATCACGGCGTTTTTCGAAGGACGCGAGTAAGGTGAGCGACGACTACATCGCCGACTCCGCCCGCACACTGTTCGCCCGGCACGGCCTCGACCGCTTCGCGGCGCTGTGGGCGCTCGAACTCGACAGCGTGGACGCCCCCAACACAGGCCGCGGCGGCTGGAGCAGCGTGAGCCGGCTGGAGCTCGTCGACGCCGACGGCACGGTGCACGCCTTCTACCTCAAGCGCCAGATCGACCACCTCAGCCGCAGCCTGCGCCACCCGCTCGGAGAAGCCACCTTCGCGCGCGAATTCCGCAACATCCGCCGCTACCAGCACGACGACGTGCCCGCGCTCGAAGCGGTGTTCTTCGGCCAGCGCCGCATCGCCGGCAAGGTTTGCGCGCTGCTCGTGACGCGCGCACTCGACGATCACAAGCCGCTCGACCGCTGGCTCGCCGACTGGCCGGCGCTGCCGCGCGCGACACGGCGCGCGATCGTCGATGCCGTCGCCGGCCTCGCGCGCACGCTGCACGGCGCCGGTCACCTGCACAACTGCCTGTACCCCAAGCACGTCTTCGTGCGCGTCGACAGCGGCCGCGCCAGCGCGCGCCTGATCGACCTCGAAAAGACCCGCCCGCTGTTCCTCGGTGCCCGCGACCGCGTGCGCGACCTCGACGCGCTGAACCGCCACACCCGCGGCCCCGCCGCCACCGAGCGCCTGCGCTTCCTGCTGCGCTACCTCGGCCGCGACGCCCTCGACGACGCCGCCGCGCACCTCGCGCGCAGCGTCCTGCAGCGCCGCCACCGCAAGGCTGCCCGCCGATGACCGCCCTGCTTCCGCCAACCCTCCCGCTCGCGGACGCGGCCGCGCTGCGCGCCGCCGGACGCACCCCCGACGTGCCCTTCCGCGTCACGCTCGCCGACGGCCGCGAACTCACCATGACGCACCTGCTGCGCGTGCTGCCCGGCAAGCGCATCGTCGGCGACAGCCTGCTCGACGGCCGCCGCGTGCTCGCGAAGCTCTTCGTCGACAAGGACAGCGCCCGCCGCGCCGAGCGCGAACGGCAAGGCATCGCTGCGCTCGCCGCGGCCGGCATCCCGACCCCCGCCCTGGCCGCCGCGGCCGCGCTGCCCGGCGGCGGCCACCTGCTGACGACCGAATTTCTCGACGGCGCGACGACGCTCCTCGAGCACTGGCGCCCGCTCGCCGAGCGCGCGCCCGGCGACGCCGCCGCCCTTGCGCTGCTCGCCCCCGCCTTCAGTCTGCTCGGACGCCTGCATTGCGCCGGCCTCGCCCACGACGACCTGCACTTCGGCAACTTCCTGCTGCACGACGGGCGCCTGTACCTCATCGACGGCGACGCCGTCACGACCGCCAACGCACCGCTCGCCGCCAAACCCGCCGCGCGCGACCTCGCGATGCTGATCGCGCAACTGCCGCGCACCTGGGACGGCGCGCTGGCACCGCTCCTCGACGCCTACCGCGACGGCGGCGCCCCCGCCCTCGACGATGCCGCGCTCGCCCGCGCGCTGCACCACGAGCGCGCCTGGCGCCTGCGCGACTACCTCGCCAAGACCGGCCGCGACTGCACGCTGTTCCGCGTGCGCCGCAGCCTGCACCGCTTCGAAGCCGTCGTACGCAGCGAGGCCGACGCGCTCGCGCCGCTGCTCGCCGACCCCGACCGCTGGATAGAGTCCGGCCATTCGCTCAAGCGCGGCAACACCTGCACCGTCGCGCGCGTCGAAGTCGGCGGCCGCCAGCTCGTCGTCAAGCGCTACAACCTCAAGCACCTCGGCCACGCGATCTCGCGCGCGTGGCGCCCGACGCGTGCCTGGCACTCGTGGCGCGAGGGGCATCGCCTGTCCCTCTTCGGCATCCCGACGCCCAGGCCGCTCGCGCTGATCGAGGAGCGCTGGGGCCCGTTGCGCGCGCGCGCGTGGCTCGTCACCGAATATTGCGGCGGCCCCGACATGCGCGCGCATCTCCAGCCCGACGCGGCACCCACGCCCGCGGAAGCCGCATCGCTCAAGACGCTTTTCGACACCCTGTATCGGGAGCGCATAAGCCATGGTGATTTGAAGGCCACCAACCTGCTATGGGACGGCAACAAGTCCTTGCTGATCGACCTTGATGCCGCCCGCCAGCACGCTACAATCGCTGGCTTCCACCGCGCCTGGCGCCGCGATCGCGCGCGCTTCCTGCGCAACTGGCCCGCGGATTCGCCGCTTCATCGCTGGCTCGACGCGATGCTGCCCGGCCGCCCCTGAGCGCTCTTTGATACCCGAACACCCATGCTCCTGACCGATTGGCTCCACTCCCGCCGCGTGCGCTACCTGCTCGGCGGCACCGCCCTGTTCTTCATCGTCTTCGCACTGCTGCGCGGCGCCTTCCTGATCGGCTTCGCGGATTTCGACGCGATGGGCGGCATCGGCAGCGAGCGCATCGTCGAGGCCGTGGGTATCGGCCTGCGCTTCGACCTGCGTCTGGCGATCCTGATGATGCTGCCGGTGGCGCTGCTCGCCTTCCTGCCGCGCGCCAACCTCGTGCGCTGCCGTGCCGTGCGCGGCCTGTCGCGGCTCTACCTGGGCCTCGCGATCCTCCTCGTCCTGCTCCTCTACGTGCTCGACTTCGGCCACTACGACTACCTCGGCCTGCGCATCAACTCGACCATCCTGCGCTTCCTCGGCAACACGGACATCTCCGCCGGCATGCTGTGGCAGAGCTACCCGGTGCTGAAGATCGCCGCCGGCTGGCTCGCCGCCTCCGTACTGGTGCTGTGGGCCGCGATCCGCCTCGAACGCCGCCTCCTCGACCGGCCGGCGCGCGTGACACCGACGCTCTCGCGTGCGGCCGTCGCCGCCGTCGCGCTGACGATCCTGACCCTGCTGGGCCTGATCGGGCGCCTCACCAGCATCAACCCCTCGAACCCCGTACCGCTGCGCTGGAGCGACGCCTTCGTGTCCGGCAACTCGGCAGTCGGCGCGCTGGGCCTCAACCCGGTGATCTTCATCTACGACACGATCCGCACGCCGCAGGAAACCTTCGACCGCGCGCAGGTGGCCAAGCACTACGAAACGATGGTCCGCTACCTCGGCGTCACCGAACCCGACCCGGAGAAGCTCACGGTGACGCGCCAGATCGGCCCGCAGCCGCACCGTCTGCAGTTCCAGCGCGCACCCAACGTCGTCTTCGTGATGCTCGAATCGCTCGGCGCGAGCCGCCTAGGCACCTTCGGCAACCCGCTCGACCCGACCCCCAACCTCGACCGGATCGCGCGCGAAGGCTGGCTGTTCCGCAACTTCCACGTCCCCGTCTCGGGCACCGCGAAGACCGTGTGGGCCAGCATCACCGGCATCCCCGACGCCGCCCGCGCCGAGAGCGCGACGCGCAACCCCTTCATCAGCAACCAGCACACCGTGGTCAACGCGCTGAAGGAACACCGCAAGGTGTACGCGATCGGCGGCAGCGCCGGCTGGGCCAACATGAACGCACTGATCCAGAGCAGCATCGACGGCATCGAGCTGGTCGAGGAAGGCGCGTGGAAGTCGCCCAACGACGACGTATGGGGCATCTCGGATCTCAACCTGTTCCGCGAGAGCAGCACGCTATTGAAGGCCGACGCCGCCAGGCGCCCCTTCTTCGCCTACCTCCAGACCGCCGGCAACCACCGCCCCTACACCATTCCCGCGGACAACGAGGGCTTCGAGATCCGCAAGCCCTCGCTGCAGGAAGTACAGGACGCGAGCTTCCAGGACGTCGACCAGTACAACGCGGTGCGCCTGCTCGACCACAACATCGGCCGCCTGATGGAGATCGCGAAACGCGACGGCTGGTTCGACAACACCATCTTCGTGCTCTTCGGCGACCACAACGGCCGCATCAGCCGCCTGCCCTTCATGCCGCCCGCCTTCGAGCAGCTCAACCTCGAAAGCACGCACGTCCCGGCGGTGATCTACGCGCCCAAATTGCTGAAGCCGCGCGTGTTCGAGGAAGCCGCCAGCCTCGTCGACCTGATGCCGACCGTCGCCGGCCTGCTCGGAGTCGAGTACCGCAACGGCGCGCTCGGCCGCGACGTGCAGCTCCCCGCGCCCGAAGGCGAGCGTGCCGTGCACGTGATCCTGCGCGAAGGCGCCTTCCCGCTGATCGGCGCCGTCACGCGCAACTTCCTCGTGCAGATGAACCACGACGGCAGCAAGGCGACGATGCACGACCTCGCGTCGAAGACGCCCACCGACAACGTCGCCGACGCCCACCCGGAAGAATTCGCGCGTCTGGCCGCACTGGCCCGAGGGCTCCACGAGACCTCGCGCTACATGATGTACGACAACCGCCGCGCGGCGCAGTGATACCCGGCATCGTAGGGCGGGAGTAGCGCAGCGCATCCCGCCCTACAAAACCGGGCCAATCTCAGCCGGCGGCAGCCCCTTCGCCCTGTTCCGCGAACTGCATCGCATGCAGTCGCGCATACGCGCCGTCGCGCGCGAGGAGCTCCGCGTGCGTGCCGCGCTCGACGATACGCCCCTGCTCCATCACCATGATCACGTCGGCCTTCTCGATCGTCGATAGCCGGTGCGCGATCACGATCGTCGTGCGCCCGCTCATCACGCGGTCGAGTGCGGCCTGGATATGGCGCTCCGACTCGGTGTCGAGCGCCGAGGTCGCCTCGTCGAGGATCAGCACCGGCGCATCCTTCAACAGCGCACGCGCGATCGCCAGGCGTTGGCGCTGCCCGCCCGACAGCATCACGCCGTTCTCGCCGATCTCGGTGTCGTAACCCTGCGGCAGGCGCTCGATGAACTCCGCCGCGAAAGCCGCCTGCGCGGCAGCCTCGACCGTGGCGCGCGGCGCGCCGGCGAGATCCCCGTAGGCGATGTTGTTCGCCACCGTGTCGTTGAAGAGCGTCACCTGCTGCGTCACCAGCGCGATGTGGCGGCGCAGGTTCTTCAGCGTGTAATCCTCGACATCCACGCCGTCGAGCAGGATCTGCCCGCGCTCGTGGTGGTAGAAGCGCGGGATCAGGTTCGCGAGCGTCGACTTGCCGCTGCCCGAGCGCCCGACCAGCGCCACCATCTGCCCCGGCTCGACAGAGAAATCGATGCCGTCGAGCACGACACGATCGGAGCCGGGATAGCGGAAGCTCAGCTGGCGCACGTCCAGCCGCCCGCCAACGCGCTCGCGCTCGACCGAGCCGCGATCCTCCTCGGGCGGCGTGTCGAGCTGCTCGAAGATGCTCTCCGCCCCGGCGACCCCTTTCTGGATCGTGGAACTGACCTCCGAGAGCTGGCGGATCGGCTTCGGCAGCAGACCGGCCGCGGTGATGTAGGCGACCAGATCCCCCACCGACGAATCGCCGCGCAGCCACAACACCAGGAACAGCAGCACCGACATTGCCGTGTAGCTCACCAGCTGCAGCATCGGCGTGTAGGTCGCGCCGGTCTTCACCATCTTCAACTGCTTGCGCGTGTTGTCCTCGCTCGCCGCGCGGAAGCGCCGCGACTCGTAGGCCTCGCCGCCGAAGCTGCGCACGACGCGGTAGCCGTGGATCGTTTCCGACGCCACGTGCGTCACGTCGCCCATCGCTGCCTGGATCTTCTTGCTCTGCTTGCGGAACTTGCGGCTCGCGCTCGTCACCATCACCCCGATCACCGGCAGGATCGCGAGCATCACCAGCGTCAGCTTCCAGTTCATCCACAGCAGATAGCCGAACAGGAACACGATCGTCAGCCCCTCGCGGATCACCACCTTGATCGCGTCGGTCGCCGCGCCGGTGACCATCGTCACGTTGAAGGTGATGCGCGAGATCAGGTGCCCGGAGTTGGTCTCGTCGAAATAGCGGTTCGGCAGGCGCAGCAGGCTGTCGAACAGCGCCAGCCGCAGATCCTGCACGAGGCCCAGCGAGACCTTGGCGAGGAAGTAGTTGCCGAGGTAGGACCCGAGCCCCTGCCACACCGCGATCGCGACGATCAGCACCGGCACCGCCTTCATCAACGGCAGCGACTCCAGCAGCGGCACGCCGGCGAACAGCGCCGCGTCGGGATTCGACAGCCCGTCCACGAAGTACTTCAGGATGCCCGCCAGCATCGGCTGCGACGACGCGAAGATCAGGAAGCCGACGATGCTGAGCGCGAATGCCGGCACATAGGGCCGCACGTAGCTCAGCAGGCGGACATAGATCTTGAGGCTGGAAGCGGACTGCGTGTCTTTATTGCGCTTCAAGTTATGGAGCTTCCGGAAAGGGGATTCGTGCACTGCCGCAAAAACCGGCGTGCACTGCAACATGCGGGTTAAAATTGTACCTTTGATTCTCGCGGCAGCGCCCAGTGACCCCACTCAACCGTGAAGCCTTTTCCGCCTTGCGCAAGGGCGCGACGGTCATCGAAGCCGACCCGCGCGGCGAAAAGGTCCTGCGCCTCGCCGACGGGTCCTTCCTCAAGCTCTTCCGCCGCAAGCGCTTCCTGTCCTCGGCGCTGTTCTTTCCGCCCGCCGACTGCTTCCGGCGCAACGCCGAAGCCCTCGCCGCCCGCGGCATTCCCTGCCCGCAGGTGCTCGAGAGCTACGATCTCGACAGCGAACGCAAGACCGCCGTGCGCTACTGGCCCCTGCCCGGCGACACCATCCGCAGCCTGCTGCCCGGCCTGGACACGGACGCGCGCTCCGCCCTGCTGCTGCGGCTCGCCGGCTTCATCGCCAGGCTCCACGACGAGGGCATCTACTTCCGCTCCCTGCACCTGGGCAACGTCCTGCTCATGCCCGACGGCGCATTCGGCCTGATCGACGTCTCCGACATGAGCGTGCAGCGCGCCCCGATCAGCCGCCACAAGCGCGTGCGCAACTTCCGCCACGTGTTCCGCTACAAGGCCGATACACGTCTCATCAACGAAGTCGGCGCACTGCGTTTCCTCACGCACTACAACGCGGCTTCCGGCATCCATCTCGAGCCGGAGCACATGACTCGCATGCCCAACCTCAACCGCGCCGGCTAATCTCGTCCCGCACGCGGTAGTAGGCTTCCAGCGCGGGACGGCCGCTTTCGAGCACGGCCATCAGCGTCGGGATCCAGAAGAACACCCATAGCGTGCGCGGCGAAACGATCACCCCCGGCGTCGTCGTCGCCACCCCGACCCAACCGACGAGTGCGACCAGCAGCCAGCGCGAACGGCTCCGCCATGCGGCAACGAAGAACGCGAGGGCCATCGCGAGGAAAAGCGCCAGACCGATCGCTCCCCCCTCGTAGAGAATCGAAACGTAGGCGCTGTGGGCATGGAAAAACTGCCCGAGGAAGCGATAGTCGTCCTTGCCGCAACCGACCCACACGTTGCAGTCGGACGACAGGCGTCGCAGCGCGTCGTGCCAGATATCGAGGCGAAAGCTCAATCCGCGTTCGAGCAATGCTTCGCCCAGCCCGGAGAATGACAGAGCCGCCACCGCGACAGTCCCGAGGATCAATCCGACAATGACGAGGCGACGTTGAACCAGATAGGCGACAAAGAAGGCCGCAAAACCGATGAGTGCGGAGCGGGCCTGAAAGACGACCGCGCACATGCCGCAAAGCGCTGTCAGGAGCGCCAGCGCACCCCAGAAAACCCAGCGCGGACGAGACGCCAGACGACGCTCGAGGAAAAAAAGCCACAGAAACGTAAATGAGGAGATCGTCAGCAAGGCCGCATAGACGGGGTTCTGCCCCTGACCCGACAGGACCACCCGTGGCCAGACATCGAGCGTGCCGACCAGGCGAAGCCAGTCGAAGACGGCGAAGGCAAACAGTCCCGCACTGACGAGGGCGAACGCGCAGAACGCCGCGACCACTCCATGTCCCCGCCGCTCGAGCATCGCGCAGCACAGGAACAGCGCGATAAGGTACAACGAGTCCTTCAGGAAAGCGATATCCACCAGGCTGAGCCACGCCGCGAGCAGCGCGTAGGCGACAGAGAACGCAGGCGCCACACGAAACAGGCCGAGCGCCGCGCGCGGCCGGGACAGCCACCACGCCAGCGCCGGCAGGCCGAGGCCGATATAGAAGATGTTGTTCGACGCCTTGGACGATATCGGCGTGTAGAACGATACGCAGAAGACGAACAACATGACCGATGCCAGCCAATAGGCTGCGCGGCCGTCGCGCAAATCCAGCTTTAGCAAGAAGACCTCAGAGCGACGGAAACACCGCCAACAGATTGTCCTTGATACCCTCGATGCCGGGGCGCTCGCATTCCCCGACCAGCGCCTCGAAACCGCGCGTGGCGCTCGCGAGGAAGTCCTCCGGAGTGAGGCAGGCCGGTTCCGCGATCCCGAAGGCCGAATAGTAGTCGGCAAACTTGTAGTCGGAGATCATGCCGCGCGAGATCGCGATGCGCCGGTTCGGAACCCCGAAGGCGTCCGAGACGATCAGGCCATGCATGCTCGACGAGACGATCAGATGGCACTCCTGGATCGCCTTGAGGACCTCCTCGACCGGCCAGTAGACGTCGATGACCTTCACGCCGGGCAGCGCGCCGACCTGCTCAACGATGGGGGCGGTCTGATCCACGTAATGCGGAATGAACCCGAGGGTAAAGCGCTTCGCCGGCTTCGGCCTGCCTTCCCACCAGCGATCCGCGAGCAGCCCCGGATCCCCCAGTGCCATTTTCTGAAGGCTCTCGCCCCCTTCTATCTGCTCGCGCGTGAGACGGCCGCGTACCGCGTGATAGTGATGCCGCGCCGAGTACTCCCGCTCCGGCGCGTCCGTGCCACTTCCCCAGACATGCAGGCAGCGCGGCACGAGGAAGCGTTTCGCCTTCTGCTCGCGGTTCATGATGGAGCCGATCGCCATCATGTCGGCCTTGTGAATGGGCGCATATTCGACCGGCTTGCGCGCAGCCATCTCGACGATCAGCGGCGAGAGGTAATCGCCGAAATTCCTCTGCCCCGGATCGTCCCGCCCCTTGCCGCGGCACCAGTACAACTTGATGGCCATGCTCAGTCTGCCTCAGTAACCCAATAGTTCGTAATCGCGCTCGTAGACGCGACGGATCCTGTCGATCGTGCGCGCCTCGAACGTCTGCGCAGGAGGCGCAGGGGGAGTGACATTCGTCTGCTCCAGCCTGGCGTCCACCCCGAGCTTCATGCACACACGCAGGAAATCTGCCGCCATCGACTCCTGCCGTCCGATGAAGTCGATGCGCAACTGGCCCAACGAATCGCACAAGAACAGCCACTGCGGGGCGAAGTGCATCTGCATTCGGGCGGTCTCCTCGCACAACCACTTCTGCACGAATTCGTCGAAGGTGTCGTAGCGCATCACCATGTGGCGCGCCGCCTGATCGCGCTCGATGTCCCGATTGGAGCGCAGATACTGGTAGGCCGAATACGCGCGGTCGAGCGGATTCCGGACGAAGCAGAACTTGAACGCCCGCTCGAAGAACTCCGGAAAATTTCTTTCGTAGAACCACAGCGGCATATGCCCGTGCGTCCTTTCCGGAAACAGGGCGCGCTTCACGCTGCTCCCGGCACACTTCGGCACATGGATGAAAATGCACGAATGGCGCTCGAAATCGACCGGCAGGCGGACGCTTTCCGACAGGATCTTGTCGATCGCGGAACGATCGACGACCGACAGGCGGTTGAGGATGGATTCACGCGCCTGTTTCGGAACAAGTTTCCAGAGATACCTTCTCATCCCGCTTCACCAAGTTGACTCGGCCGGCCGGCGCGCAGAAACACGCGCCTGACAGATCGCTTCCTGCAGCCGTATAAGCACATCGCGACGCCTTAGAAGCCGAATTGCAGACGGAAGCGCTCGATCGCCCCCAGCGGCGGTCTGGGGCGCAGTGGCGGCTCGAGTGCTAGCGCAATCTTCTCGCCGAGACGGTCGAAACGGTATTCGCGCTCGGCCAGCGCCTGTCCGGCTGCGGCAATCCGCGCGGCGAGGCCCGCGTCCTCGCGCAGCAGGGCGAGCTTCGCGCTCAGTTCCGCCGCATCGCGATACAGCACGACGTTTTCCATGTCGCGGAAGCCCAGCGCGGCGTTTTCCCCGGCGCCCTGATCGTTCGCGCACAGCACGCAGCCGCAGGCCATCGCCTCGAAATTCTTGATCATGTACTCGCCGATTCCGGCATCGGCACCGACGAAGAAGCGGATGCGGTTCAGCGTGCGCAGATACTCGTCGCCGGAAGCCGTGCGGGTGATCAGGAGTTGCTCGCGCGCGCCGATCTCGTCGAGCATCCGGCGACGCTCCGTATACACCGAACTCTTGGTGCTGCCGACGAAGGCGAGTTCGATGTCGCGCTCCAGGCCAAGGTTGCGCAGCATCGTCTGGTCGTAGCCCTTGGGCACGAACACCGCGTCGACGCCTTCTTCGCGCAGGCGCTGCGCAACCGTGAAGCCGGACGAAATCACGCGCGCCCACGGCAGTTGCGCATAGTGGCGGCTGAACTTTCCCTGGTACTTGCCGGGGAAATAGTTCTGGCAGGCGTCGTGCTCGAGGATCACGAGATTCGGCACGGTGCGGATGAACGGCACCTGGCGGATCTCCTGCTTGAAGCGCAGGAAGAACACGATGCGCTCGTAGTCGTCGACGCGGACGTTGTGCCGGAAATAGCGCCGCAAGTTCGCCTGGTCTTCGCGGCCGAGCCAGCGCAGGTCGCAGTCCGTATGCGCCGCGATGCCCTCGTAAAGGCGGTCGAGGATGACCCGCTGCTCCTGCTGGACCAACAACAGAATCTTCATGCCACGGCCTCGCCGAGCGGATGGAATCCCCGCGCATCGACGGCCCACCGGCCGGAGGCGGCAAGGGCTGCGAGCGCGGCCGCATCCTGCGCCGCCAGCCCCTTCCAGGCATGCTTCTTCCACACGACAAAATGCAGGTAGGGGAAGACGCGGACGCCGTCGCGATCGTTGGTCAGCCGGCCGCGGTCCCAGAACCAGCGCTGCGGAAAATCGAAACCGCCGTCGACCCACGCGACCTTCGCGTCGGGCGTGCTGAAAGCCTCGACGAATTCGGCGCGCCGATACCACGGGTTGAGCAGGCGCGGCAGATGCGCGACCCGATCGGGAAGATTCTTGTAGCGGATGAAGATCCGGCTGAATGCCCCTTCGTCGAGCGCATGGTGCTGCTGGTCGGTCATGCGCGGCTGCCAGTCCCGCATCAGCCGGAAGGCCTCGCGCATTTCCCGCGTGTTCCTCACCAGGCAGCAGTGCCCCGAGATGCGCCGTGCGTGGGTCGCGAAGAGGTCCTTCCGCGCTAGCCGCTCGGCCGTGAAATACGCGCGCAGGTCGCCCCACACGAGGTCGAGGTCGCCGAAAGCCCAGAAATCGTAATCCCGCAGCTCGTCCTCGTGGATGTAGCCGAAGGCCGGCTTCACGTCGCACAGCTTGTAGGGATTCTTCGGCGCGAAGGGGATGTCGAGCGCGCGCGCGACGCGGGCGCAATAGTCCTGGTAGGTGGTGTCCACGACGCGCACGTTCGGCGGGCAGTCGGGAATCGGTCCGCAGTCCGAGAAGAGCAGCCAGTCGACGGTCGGATTGGCGCGGCAGCTCGCGACGAAAAAGGGCATCCAGAACGGCCAGCGGCCGAAATAGGGAATCACGAAGCAGATCGACGGCTGTTGCGCGCTCATCGCATCCTCATCTCATCCACTCCGGTTCGCCGAGCACCGCCCTGACCATCGGCAGCGCGAAGAAGCGGCGCTGCGCGGCCTCGTCCGAGAAATGCGCGTACAGGCGCTCGATGCCGCGTTCGACGATCGCCTCGCGCTCCGCCGCGGGCATGCGCGCCCCGGCCACGAGACCGCGGGCGAGCGCCGCCGCATCACCCAGCGGGAAGAGCGTACCCGCATCGCCGACGACTTCCGGTGCGCCGCCGCAGTCGGTCGCGAGCACCGGCACGCGCGCGGCCATCGCCTCGAGCAGCACCATGCCGAAGGGCTCGTGGTCGGAGCTCAGCGCGAACAGGTCGAAGGCCGAAAACGCGCGGCGAGCGTTCGGCACCTGACCGAGGAAACGCACCCGCTCGGCAATCCCCAGTTCGCCGGCAAGTTTCCGCAGCGAAGCTTCCAGTCGCCCCTTGCCGAGGATCGCCAGCAGCGCGTCGCCGGGGAGTTCCGGCAGCGCGCGGGCGAAGCCGCGCAGCAGCGTGGCCTGGTCCTTGTCCGGATACAGCCGGCCGACGTTGCCGACGACGAAGGCATCGTGCGGCAGCCCAAGCAGTTCGCGCGCGGCGTCGCGCGGGAGCACTTCGGCGCGCACGGCATCGACGTCGATGCGATTGTGCAGCGTCTCGATCCGGTCGGCCGGCCACGACGGCACGCCGCGGCGGATGTCGTCGCGGATCGCGTCGGACACCCCCAGCAGGCCGAGGCGCTTGCCGAACCAGCGCGCAAAAAGCTTGTGCGTCAGGCGCTCGTAGTCGCCAAAGGCGTGATGCACGCCGATCACCGGCAGCTGCGTCCCCCAGCACGAGATGTGGATGGGCTTGAAGCGGTGCGCGAGGATCAGCGCGAAATCGCGCCCCGCGATGATCTCGCGCACGCGGCGCATCGCGTCGAGCTTGAGTCCGCGCACGTCGGCACCGTCGTAGTCGAGGTAGATCACCTCGTCGGACGCCGACAGGGCGGTGACTTCGTCGCTCGGCGGATCGGTCAGGTAGACGGTCGTGACCTTGTACGGCGAATCCTTGAACAGCACCGCATACTGGCGCGCGACATCAGCGAACGGGCCGTAGTGGCAGTGGCAGAACTGCAGGATGCGGCGTTCAGCCAAGGGCCGCGCCCTCCTTCACGACCAGCACGTCCTCCATGATCAGGTACTGCAGGTCCGAGCCGAAGAACATGTTCAGCGCGTCCGTCGGCGAACAGATCATCGGTTCGCCGCGGCGATTGAGCGAGGTGTTGAGCACGACGCCGTTGCCGGTGAGTTTCTCCAGTTCCTTCATCAGGTCGTAGTAACGCGGATTGAACTCGCGCTTGAGCACCTGGGCGCGCGAAGTGCCGTCCTCATGCACGACTTCCGGCACGCGCGACTTCCACTCCTCGGCGACCTCGAAGGTGAAGGTCATGAAGGGCGCGGGGTGGTCGGTCTGCAACATCTGCGGGCCGACGGTGTCGAGCATGCTGGGGCAGAACGGCCGCCAGCGCTCGCGGAACTTGATCTGCTCGTTGATGCGGTCGGCGACGCCCGCAGCGCTGGGGCAGCCGAGGATGGAGCGCCCGCCGAGCGCGCGCGGACCGAACTCCATGCGCCCCTGGAACCACGCCACCGGATTGCCGTCGGCCAGTACTTGCGCGATGCGCGCGGGAACATCGGAAATCTGCTGCCACGTCGGCTGCGCCGGGTGCTTCGCGCACGCGGCGATCACGTCCTCGTTGGCGTAGCGCGGACCAAGGTAGACGTGCTCCATCTTCTCGACCGGCACGCCGCGCGCGACCGACACGTAGGAGGCCGCGCCCACGGCAGTTCCGGAATCGCCCGAAGCCGGCTGTACGAAGAGTTCGCGCAGATCCGGTCGCGCGATGATCTTCTGGTTGAGCTTGACGTTCAACGCGCCGCCGCCGGCGAAGGCCAGGCGCCCGGTGTCACGCAGGATGTCGCCGAGGTAGTGGTCGATCATCTTGAGCGACAGGTCCTCGAACAGCTTCTGCATGCTCGCGGCGTAGTGGATGTAGGGCTCGTCGGCGATGTCGCCCGCGCGCTTGGGGCCCAGCCAGTCGATCAGCTTGGGCGAGAAGTAGTAGCCCTTGCCGTTCTCCTTGTAGCGGCGGAAGCCGATCACGTTGGCGTAGTCGGTGTCGATCACCAGTTCGCCGTTCTCGAACTTCGCCAGGCGCGAGAAGTCGTACTTGTCCGGATCGCCGTAGGGCGCCATGCCCATGACCTTGTACTCGCCGTCGAGCATCTCGAAGCCGAGGTACTCGGTGATCGCGCCGTACAGGCCGCCGAGCGAATCGGGATCGTAGAACTCCTTGATCTTGTGGATCCTGCCGTTCTCGCCGTAGCCGAAGAAGGTCGTCGCGTATTCGCCCTTGCCGTCGATGCCGAGGATCGCGGTCTTCTCCTGGAAGCCCGAGCAGTGGTAGGCGCTCGACGCGTGCGCGAGATGGTGCTCCACTGGCACGATCTCGGTCTTCTTCAGGTCGAAGCCGAGTTGCGCGAGGCACCACTCGATGCGCTTCTTGTAGCGGTAGTAGCGGCGATTGCCGGTCAGGATTGCGTCGAGGCCGCGGTCCGGGGCGTACCAGTAGCGCTTCGCGTAGTGCCAGCGCGCCGGCTCCGAGATGCTGATCGGTGCGAACGGGATCGCGACCGCATCGACGTCCTGCGGCTTGATGCCGGCGAACTCGAGGCAGAACTTCGCCGCCTCGTAGGGCATGCGGTTCTTGGCATGCTTGTCGCGCACGAAGCGCTCTTCTTCCGCCGCCGCGACGAGCTTGCCGTCGATGTACAGGGCTGCGGAGGGGTCGTGCGTCAGGGCGCCGGACAGGCCGAGAATGGTCAAAGCCACGGATGAACCTCTGGTTGGGGACCGCGGCATGCGCAGTCCCGGCAAGCAAATTTTGCGATTATAGCCTCTTGGCTCACGAGCCCGGCCGCGGATCCCCGTTCGGGGCAGCCGGCAAGGCGCGCACGATGCGCGCCCCGAGCCAGCGCGATCCCGCCATCGACAGATGGTCGTCGTCGCGGTACATCAGCTCGCCGTCGCGGCGGCCAAGGCAGGCGCGATCGTCGCACATGGCCGTCTGCGGATCGAAGACGATTACCTGCGGATACTTTTCGAGCACCCGTCGCAGGTAGGGGCGGTATTCCTCGTTGCGCGCCTCGATCACCGCGCGGGGAACCTCGCACTCGGGCCGCGGAATACGGCTGACGAACCGGTTCGGCGTCCAGTGCACGCACTCGCGCGCATTGAAATCGAGTTCGGGCACCGAGTCGAGGAACACGATGCGCTTGCCCGTCGCCGTGAGCTGGCGCAGCGTGTCGTCGAGTGCGGTCGCAATGACCTCCCCCCGTCCGACGGCCGGATCGTCCGGCGCGGCGAGCAGCACGGGCTTGCGGTGCATGCGGCTGAACACGCCCGGCTTGTCCTTGAGCTGACGCGCGGTGATCCCCAGCACCCAGCGCCCCGCCAGGAAGATCGTGTCGACCTGCGGCGCCCCGGCTGCGTACGCAAAGGCAGCCTGAGCAACGGGCGCACAGCCGCGCGACTCGCCCGACCTTTCGCGCGTATCCATCCCGTCCAGCAACAGGCAGCCGTCTTCGTTGATCTGCAGAAGATTGCCGCCGTTGCGCCCCAGGGCCTCGCTGATGCCCCAGAAGAAGTGGTTCGCGTGGCTGTCGCCGATGATCACGGCGTCGGGCGGGCGCGACGCATCGCCGATCAGGCAGTTGCCGCTAAAGTTTGCGGGCAGGAGGTGGCGGCAATCGCTACTTTCCAGCCACCGCTCCTCCCACCGCAGGGCTGCCGACGCCTGTTGCGCCTGCGCATCCTTGAGGCGGATCTCGAGCCCGTCGCGCAGGTGGATATTCCAGCCCGCGACCGCGAGCAGGACGCTGGCCAGCACCAGCCCGGCAACGGTTCTCCGCCCGCCGCGGCGGCGGACCGGCTGCTCGACCCAGCGGAAGGTCGCCCACGACAGGACCAGCGCGGCGGCGAGCGCCGCGACAAGGACCGCGGGCGTTGCCCGCTCGGGATGCACGATCCGCGTGAACGACAGCAGCGGCCAGTGCCACAGGTACAAGGGGAAGCTGATCAGGCCGAGCCACACGACGGGCCGCGCCGACAGCAGGATCCGGTTCACGGCCGCACGCGGACCGGCGGCAATCAGCAGCACGGCACCGCCGACCGGCAGCAGCGCCCAGGCGCCCGGAAAGGCCCGCTCCTTGTCGATGACGACGAGGCCGCAAGCGATGAGCGACAGGCCCGCCACCGAGGCCACGCTCGGCGCCCACGCCGAGGCGGCCGGAAAGATCGTGCCGTAGCGCTGCAGGCGCCACGCGAGCGCCGCGCCGAAGAGCAATTCCCACACCCGCGTCGGGGGGAGGAAGTAGCTGGCGACCGGGAACTGCGCGCTCAGCGCGACGCTCGCGACGAGCGAGGCCGCAGCCAGGGCGAGAAGAATGCCGCCGAGCCGGTGGCGCATGCGCCACGCGAGCACCGCCAGCGCCGGCCACACGATGTAGAACTGTTCCTCGATACCCAGCGACCAGAGATGCAGCAGGGGCTTGAGCTCGGCCTCGGTATCGAAGTAGCCCGCCTCCCTCCAGAACATGAAGTTCGCAACGAATCCCAGGCCGGCGACCGAATGTCTGGCGAGCTGGGCGTACTCGTCCGGGAAGAGCGTCCCCCACCCCGCGGCGAGACACACCGACACGACCAGCAGCAGGGCGGGGAAGATGCGCCGCACGCGGCGCGCGTAGAAATCGGCAAAGCTGAATTCGCCACGCCCGAGGGCCTTGATGATGATCGACGAGATCAGGTAGCCCGAAATGACGAAGAAGATATCGACGCCGACGAAGCCGCCCGGCAGGGCCGCGGGGAAGGCGTGGAAGATCACGACCGAAAGGACCGCGACCGCGCGCAGGCCGTCGATATCCGCGCGGTAGGCGAGATGGGGATTGGGATGACTCATGGACATGCCCGCCCCGGATGTGCGGGGCTCGGCTCAGGAAATGTCGACAAAGCCCGCCATTCTAATCGCCATCGGCTTCATCACGGGCGATGTGCCCTCCGAGGCGGCCAGCGGAGGGACCGTCGATGCGCCCTCAGTGGGCCTCGTCCCAGTTGTCGCCGACGCCGACCTCGACCAGCAGCGGCACGGCCAGGTCGGCGACGCCGCACATCTGCGCCGGCAGTTCCGCGCGCACGCGCTCGAGCTCGTCGCGCGGCACCTCCAGCACCAGTTCGTCATGCACCTGCAGGATCAGGCGCGTCTTCAGCCCCGCGGACGCGAGCCAGCCGTGCACCGCGATCATCGCCTTCTTGATCAGGTCCGCCGCCGTGCCCTGCATCGGCGCGTTGATCGCCGCACGCTCGGCGGCCTGACGGCGCCCCACCTGCTGGGCACGGATTTCGGGCAGATGGAGACGCCGGCCGAACACCGTCTCGACGTAGCCGTGCTCCTTGGCCTCGGCCTTGACCCGGTCCATGTAGGCGGCCACCCCCGGGTAACGCGCGAAGTAGCGGTCGATCCAGCCCTGCGCCGCGGCGCGGTCGATACCGAGGTTCTTCGCCAGGCCGTGCGCGCTCATGCCGTAGATGAGGCCGAAGTTGATCACCTTGGCGTAGCGGCGCTGCTCGCTCGTGACCTCCGCCGGCGTCACGCCGAACACCTCCGCGGCGGTCGCGCGATGCACATCCTCGCCCTGCGCGAAGGCTTCCAGCAGGCGCGCGTCACCCGACAGGTGGGCCATGATGCGCAGCTCGATCTGCGAATAGTCGGCCGACACAATCACGTGATCGCGCGGCGCGATGAAGGCCGCGCGGATGCGCCGCCCCTCGGCCGTGCGGATCGGGATGTTCTGCAGATTGGGGTCCGAACTCGCGAGCCGGCCGGTGACCGCGACCGCCTGCGAGAAGCTCGTATGCACGCGGCCGGTCTTGGGGTTGACCATGCGCGGCAGCTTGTCGGCGTAGGTGCTCTTGAGCTTGGCGAAGCCGCGGTGCTCGAGCAGCAGTTTGGGCAGCGGGTAGTCGTCGGCGAGCTGCTGCAGCACCTCCTCGTCGGTCGAGGGCTGGCCGGTGGCGGTCTTCTTCACCACCGGCAGGCCGAGCTTGCCGAAGAGGATCTCGCCCAGCTGCTTCGGCGACGAAAGATTGAAGGGCTGACCGGCCAGGTTGTGCGCCTCGCGCTCCAGCTCCATCAGGCGGCGCCCCAGTTCCTCGCTCTGCTGCGCAAGCAGGAAGGCGTCGATCAGCACGCCGGTGCGCTCCATGTCCAGCAGCACCTGCATCGCCGGCAGCTCGACGTCGCGGTACAGCGCCGCGAGCGCCGGCGTCGCTTCGAGCTGCGGCCACAGATTCTGATGCAGGCGCAGCGTGATGTCGGCGTCCTCGGCGGCGTATTCGGTCGCGCGGTCGAGCGCAACCTCGTCGAAGCCGATCTGCTTCGCGCCCTTGCCGCACACGTCGGTGTACGGAATCGTCGTCAGGCCGAGGTGGCGCTTCGCCAGCGAATCCATGTCGTGCGACTTGTCGCTCTCGAGCACGTAGGACTGCAGCAGCGTGTCGTGCGCCATACCGGCCAGCCGTATGCCGTGGTTCGCCAGCACGTGCGCGTCGTACTTGAGGTTCTGGCCGACCTTGGCATGCTGCGCGGACTCGAACCACGGCCGCAGGCGTGCGACTACCTCGTCGAGCGGCAACTGCGCG
Organism: Aromatoleum tolulyticum; assembly: GCF_900156155.1. Classification (GTDB taxonomy): domain Bacteria; phylum Pseudomonadota; class Gammaproteobacteria; order Burkholderiales; family Rhodocyclaceae; genus Aromatoleum; species Aromatoleum tolulyticum. Next base: position 74,804 of record NZ_FTMD01000013.1, on the reverse strand, counting down.
GGAACGTCAGGCCCGCGGTGCGCGAGCGGCAGGTAGGCCGCCTCGCCCGCGACGACCGCGAAGGACATGCCGACGAGGCGGGCCGCCATCGGATCCAGGCTGGTGGTTTCGGTATCGAAGGCGACGAGCGCGGCGGCGTCCAGCTGCGCGAGCCAGGCGTCGAACGCCGCCCAGTCGAGGATCGCCGAGTACCCGCCGCGATGTGCGCCCGGCGCGGCGGGCGGGTCGTCGGCCGCGGCGGCCGCGGTGGCTTCGGCGCCCGCGGGAGCCGTCGCCATGCCGCCCTGCCCGTCCAGATCCTTCAGCCAGCCGCGGAACTCGAAGCGCTCGTAAAGCGCGCGCAGCGCGGCCTTGTCGTCCTCGCGCGCCGGCAGATCGTCGAGCGCGACCGGCAGCGCGACGTCGGTCGCCACGGTCACGAGCTTCTTCCCCAGCGGCAGGAACTCGAGATGTTTGCGCAGATTCTCGCCGACCTTGCCGCCGACCTTGTCGGCATTGGCGACGAGGCTGTCGAGCGTGCCGTACTCCGTGAGCCACTTCACCGCGGTCTTCGGACCGCACTTCTCGACGCCCGGCACGTTGTCGACGGTGTCGCCGACGAGCGCGAGGTAATCGATGATGCGCTCGGGCGGCACGCCGAATTTTGCCTCCACCCCCGCCGCGTCGAGCACCTCCTCGCTCATCGTGTTCACCCACTTCACGCCGGGGCGCACGAGCTGGGTCAGGTCCTTGTCGCCTGTCGAGATCACCACCTCCCAGCCGCGCTCGAGCGCCTGGCGCGTCAGCGTGCCGATCACGTCGTCGGCCTCGACGCCCTCGACCGCCAGCAGCGGCCAGCCTTCGGCCTGCACGGCCTCGTGCAGCGGCTCGATCTGCGCGCGCAGGTCGTCGGGCATGGACGGGCGGTGCGCCTTGTACTCCGGATACCAGTCGTCGCGGAAGGTCTTGCCCTTGGCGTCGAACACACAGGCGCGGAATTCGGCCTTGTAGTCGCTTTCGAGCCGACGTAGCATCGACAACACACCCCGAATCGCTCCTGTCGGCTCGCCCTTCGAATTGCGCAGATCCGGCAGCGCGTGAAACGCGCGATACAGATAGCTGGAACCATCGACGAGCAACAGGACGGGCATCGGACAAACTTCCTTGCGGGATCCGGGCGAATTCCGGAATCAGATGAAGCCGGCACACGGACCGGCAGAACGACAAGACGAGAACAACATGACCGCGAAAGAGAAAGTCCCTCCCAGCGCGCCGAGCAGCACGACGCAGCGCTTCAACGCCCGCGAGTCGTGGCGGATCTTCGGAATTATGGCAGAGTTCGTCGAGGCGACCGAACGGCTCAACTCGGTCCGCCCCGCGGTGTCGATCTTCGGCAGCGCGCGCATCCCGCCCGACCACATGTACTACATCCTCTCCGAGAAGATCAGCCGGCTGCTGTCCGACGCCGGCTTCGCGGTGATCTCCGGCGGCGGCCCCGGCATCATGGAAGCGGCGAACAAGGGTGCCTACTTCGGCAAGAGTCCGTCGATCGGGCTCAACATCCAGCTGCCGATGGAACAGAGCTCCAACCCCTACCAGGACATCTCGCAGACCTTCCAGCACTTCTTCGCGCGCAAGTTCATGTTCGTGCGCTTCGCCTCGGCCTACGTCGTGATGCCGGGCGGATTCGGCACGCTGGACGAGCTGATGGAAGCCCTGACGCTGATCCAGACCGGCAAGAGCCGCAAGATCCCGATCATTCTCGTGCATGGCCCGTTCTGGAAGGGCATGATCGACTGGTTCCGCGAGCGCCTCGTCGCCGAGCGCATGATCAATCCCGAAGACCTCGACCTGATCCAGGTCATCGACACGCCCGAAGAGGTCGTCGAGGCGATCTTCAAGCACTACGAAAACCGCGGCTTCCTGCCGCTGCCCGAGGAACACGAACTGCTGCTCAACCTGTAATGACGGACGCACAACGCGGGTCCCTGCTAGAATCCGCGCCATCCAAGGAGAGCACCATGCGTCGCAACCTGATCGTGCTGCTGATGGCCCTCGCAACCCCGGTTGCGGCCCAGCAGCCTCCGAAACTCGAACCGATTCCCGAACCCCCGCCGATGCCGGCGAGCGATCCGGCGATGGATCCCGAAGTCCGCATCCTCAAGCGCGGCGAGGACACCGTGCAGGAATACCGCATCCGCGGCAAGCTCTACATGCTCAAGGTCACGCCCCCGCACGGCGTGCCCTACTACCTGATCGACAACGAAGGCAACGGCGTGATGACGCGGCAGGACGTGCTGCCGACGCTCGCCGTGCCGATGTGGGTGATCAAGTCCTGGTAATGCAACCCCGGCCCGCGGGCCACTGACTCACCCTCTTCCCCTGCCATGTCCGTTTTCACCGCTGTCGCCCCCGAGACGCTGTCGTGCTGGCTCGGCCGCTATGCCATTGGCCGCCTCGTCGACCTGCAGGGCATCTCGGCCGGCGTGCAGAACAGCAACTTCTTCGTCACGACGACGCTCGGCCGCTACGTGCTGACGCTGTTCGAGGCGATCCCGCGCGCCGAACTGCCCTATTTCCTGCACCTCATGGCCCACCTCGCGCGCCACGGACTGCCGGTACCGGGGCCGATCGCCGACCGCGACAACGAATACCTCGGCACGCTGTCGGAACGCCCTGCTGCGCTGGTGATGCGCCTGTCGGGCAAGTCCGAGATGGCCCCCACTGCGCTGCACTGCGAGCGCGTCGGCGCGATGCTCGCAGGTCTGCATCTGGCCGGGCTGTCCTACGGCCGGCGCCAGGACAACCCGCGCGGCACGGCGTGGCGCACGGCCGCCGCCGCGCGCGTGCGCCCCTTCCTGCCCGCGGACGAGCAGGCCCTGCTCGATGCGGAACTCGCCTTCCAGGCCGCGGTGGACTACGCCAGCCTGCCGCAGGGCGTGATCCATGCCGACCTCTTCCGCGACAACGTGCTGTGGGACGGCGACTACATCGGCGGCGTGATCGATTTCTACTTCGCCGGCCACGACGCGCTGCTCTTCGACGTCGCCGTGACGGTGAACGACTGGTGCACGACGGCAGACGGCGAACTCGACCCGCAGCGCACGGCCGCCCTGCTCGCCGCCTACCACGCCGAGCGCCCGTTCACGGACGCCGAGCGCGCGAACTGGCCGGCGCTGCTGCGCGCCGCGGCGCTGCGCTTCTGGCTGTCGCGCGCCGAGGATTTCCACCTGCCCAAGCCGGGCGAAATGGTTCTCGTGAAGCCGCCCGCCGAATACCGCGACATCCTGCGCCTGCGCATCGCCGCACCCCCACCGCTGCCGCTCTGAACGATGAACGATCCGCACACGACCGATCACGCCGCATCGCACCGCCGGCATCCCCTTCCGCCAGCGGGCCACGTCACCCCTGCGGACACGCTCAGGTGGATCGCCGCGGGCTGGAAGACCTTCATCGCCAACCCCGGCACCTGGATCGTCCAGACGCTGGTGCTGATCGCCGTGCTGTTCGCACTCGCCGCCGCAGTGGGCTTCATTCCGACCTTCGGGCCGCTGCTCGCCCCACTGGTCCTCCAACTGGTGTTCCCGATGCTCGTCGCCGGCATGGTCACCGGCGTGCATGCGCAGCACCAGGGCGAGCCGCTGCGTGTCGCCCATCTGTTCGAAGGCGCGCGCCGGCATTCGGGCAACCTGCTGATGGTCGGCTTCTTCTATGTCCTCGGCGGGCTCGCCGCCGCGCTGGTCGCGGTACTCGTCGGCAGCAGCGCCGCGGTGACCGGCATGCTCGTCGGCCTGCTCGGCAGCATCGGCCTCGCCAGTGGCGTCGCCCTGCTGTCGGCCGCGCTGTGGCCCGTCCTGTTGATCCTGCTGCTGATGGCGCTGTGGTTCGCCCCGCCGCTGGTCGTGCTGCAGAACGTCTCGCCGCTCGACGCGATGAAACTCTCGCTGCGCGCATGCATTTCCAATCTCGGCAGCTTCATCGTCCTCGGCTTCGTCATCTATCTGCTGACCTGGTTCGCCATGCTGCCGTTCGCGCTGGGTGTCCTGGTGCTCGTCCCGGTGCTGGCCGGCGCGCTTTACGCAGCCTGGCAGGACACCTTCGCACCGCACGCCCCGCAGCCGACCCCCACGCTGCCCGGCCCCACCGCTCCCCCTGCCGAGTAAGCGCATGCAAGCACGACAACTTCCGGCCCAGCGCGGCTTCGCGTGGCTCGGCGAAGGCCTGCAACTGTGGCGACGCAACCCCGCGCTGCTCACCTTCGCGTCCTTCGGCTACCTGCTGCTGCTGATCCTTGTCAGCGTCGCGCCGTTCATCGGGCAGATCCTCGCGTCGTTGTTGACGCCCGTCCTGTCGCTGGGCGTGCTGAACACCTGCCGGGCCATCGACGCCGGCCGCAAGGCCGGGCCGGACGTACTGTTCTCGGGTTTCCAGCAGAATCTCCCCGCACTGATCATAATCGGCGCCATCAACTTCGCCGGCGTCTGGCTGGTACTGGGGCTGACCGCGATTGCAGACGACGGCACCCTGTTCCGGCTCATGACCAGCGGCGGCAAGCTCGACCCCGACATCGCCACCAGCGGCGGCTTCACGATGGCGCTGCTGATCGCGATCACGCTGTCCACGCCGGTGATGATGGCCTACTGGTTCGCGCCGCTCCTCGCGGGCTGGTGGAAGGTGTCGGCCCCCAAGGCGATGTTCTTCAGCTTCTTCGCGTGCCTGCGCAACTGGCGCCCCTTTCTCGCGTACTCGATCGCGCTGACGCTGTTCGGCGCGATCCTGCCGGGCATCGTGCTCGGCATCGTCGGCATGGTCTCGCCGACGCTCGCGACGCTGCTCTCGGTGCCGCTGCCGCTGCTGCTGATCCCGATCATCTTCGCCAGCTTCTACACCAACGCGCGCGACATCTTCGGCGAACCCGACAATGTCCCCGAGCAAGCCTGACGCGGGCGCACTGGGGGTGCTGGGCGGCACCTTCGACCCGATCCATTTCGGCCACCTGCGCCTCGCCGAAGAGGCCCGCGAGGCGCTCGGGCTCGCGCAGGTCGTGCTGATCCCGGCCGGCCAGCCGCCGCACCGCGATGTGCCACAGTCCCCTGCCGCCGACCGCCTGGCGATGGTGCAGCTGGCGAGCGCCGGCAATCCGGGCCTCGCCGTCGACGACGGCGAAGTGTTCGCGTCGAGCAAGAGCTTCACGGTGCTGACGCTGGAGCGCCTGCGCGCACTGCACGGGGCGCAGCGCCCGCTGGTGCTGATCCTCGGTGCCGACGCCTTCAACGGATTGCCGGGCTGGCACCGCTGGCAGGAGCTCTTCGCTCTCGCCCACATCGCGGTCGCCAACCGCCCGGGCTTCGCCCCGCATGGCCGGCGCTGGCCCGGCACGCTGTCGCCGGAACTCGACGCGGCGTGCGCGGGTCGCATCGACACGGACCCCGCCGTCCTGCACCGGAGCCCTGCCGGACGGGTGGTTCCCTTCGACATGACGCCGCTGGCGATCTCCGCGTCGCTGATCCGCGACCTCATCCGCGGCGGGCAGAGCGCCCGCTATTTGCTGCCCGATTCGGTTCTCGACTATATTGGGCTGCACCACCTTTACCGCAGAACCTGATGGACACCCGCACACTCGAAAAGACCGTCGTCGCCGCACTCGAAGACATCAAGGCCAAGGACATCGAAGTCATCGACACGACCCGATTGACCTCGCTGTTCGACCGCATCGTCATCGCCACCGGCGACTCCAACCGCCAGACGCGGGCTCTGGCGCGCAACGTGCAGGAAAAGGTCCGCGAAGCCGGCGCCCCGGTCGTCAGCGTGGAAGGCGAGGAAACCGGGGAATGGGTGCTCGTCGACCTCGGCGACATCGTCGTGCACATCATGCAGCCGGCGATCCGTAGTTACTACAACCTCGAGGAACTGTGGGCCGCCCCCTCGACCCTGCGGCGCGGCCGCACTACGGCAGACGTCGCCGCGCAGTGACACGCCCCCTGCGGCCGGCCCCGGGCCGACCGCGCCTCCTGCATACTCAAGCATGAAACTGCTGATCGTCGCCGTCGGCACGCGCATGCCCGCGTGGGTCGAGGCCGGCTTCGACGAGTTCGCGCGCCGCATGCCGCGCGAACTGCCGCTGCAGCTCGTCGAGGTGAAGGCCGAGCCGCGCACCACCGGCAAGACCGTCGAAGCGATGATGGCGGCCGAGGCGACGCGCATCGAGGCAGCCCTGCCGCCGCGCTGTCGCCGCATCATCCTCGACGAGCGCGGCAGCGACCTCACGACCGTCGAACTATCGCGCCGACTGGAAGCCTGGCAGGCCGATGGAGCCGACGCAGCGCTGATCGTCGGCGGCCCCGACGGCCTGTCGCCGGCCCTGAAATCGAGCGCGCACGAGCGTATCCGCCTGTCGAGCCTCACGCTTCCGCATGCGCTGGTGCGCCCGCTGCTGGCCGAAGCGCTGTACCGCGCCTGGACGGTGCTGAAGAACCACCCTTACCACCGGGAGTGAGCGGCAGCCTACGGAACGACGCGGACGACCCCTTCCATGCCGTCCTCGCGATGCCCCGGCAGGCTGCAGAAGAAGGAATACTCGCCCGGCTTGAGCGGCACGAACCAGAGTTCGATGTTGTTGTGGGACCGCACGTAGACAGAATTCACGTCGTCCGCGATCACGCGCCCGACGCTGGAATTCACCATGCGCAGCGCGATCACCTTCTCGTCGAAGAGCGAGCCGCCGACCATGTCGTGCGCCACCGCACCGACATTGCGCAGCACCAGCTTGTACGGCCGGCCGACCACGAAGCGGATCTCGTCGGGCTCGTAGCTGTGGTCCTCGAGCGCGACCTCGACTTCGGCCGCTTCCGACCAGTCGATGCCGGCGAGCGCCGGATGCATGCGCACGACCGGTTCGTCGTCGGCCGTCGCGCCCCCCGCGCCGAGCGCGAGCAGGCAAGCGAGCAGCGTCGCCCGCAGGGCGTCGCCCAAGGAATGCCGCATGCTCATCATTTCACCGCACCGAAGTCGAATACCAGCGGCTCGGACACGCTCTTGTGCTCGGCATTGGCCTTGTTGAACACGGCGATCTGCCCGGTGAACCGGGATCCCGCCTTGAGTACGACGTCGTCCGCGTGGCCCGAATCGAGGGCACGGGCAAATTCCAGATTCCAGTGCCCGGCCTTCCACACGCCCCGGGCAGCGACGTCCGCGACGCTGCCCGAAGCGTTCGCCGCTACGAACGACGGCAGGCGGTCGCCCTTGTTTTCCTTCGGGCGCGGCAGCATCTCGTAGGGCGCAACGCCTTCGTCGCGGCGCTTCGAGATGTAGATCACCGGACCGTCCTTCACCTGATACTCGGCAGCCGATTCCTGCATCTTCGTCGTGACATGGTGCGTCATGTCCTCGGCAATGCCGCCCGCATTGGTCCGCGCCGCCGACCACAGCCAGACGTCGACTTTGTAGTCCTTGGTCGACAGCATCGTGCGATCGAAGTCCCCGGCGAGATGGAAGCGCACCGCGAACATGTCCTCGAGCTGGTTCTCGCGCTGGTACTTGTCGCCGCGCCAGCTCCATTCCTTGTGCACGGTGTCGGCGGCATCGTCGGGATAGCGCGCGGCAAGATAGAAGCGCCCCGCCGCGACGCCGGCCTTGAGCTCGACCGTGAGGCTGCCCGCCACATTACGCTCGCCGGCCGGATCGAGACCGTACTTCGCGCGCTCCTCGCGTTCCAGCGCAGGCTTCACCGGCACCTTGACCCAGCCGCTGCCGCCCCACTCGCCCAGTTCTCCATCGACTTTCGGAGCGGCGGCGAGGTTCGCCACCGGAATCACCTGCGGCGTCTGGGCCTGCGCCGCGAACGGCAGCAGCAGGAGGAGCGAGGGAAGAAGCTTCATGGGACCGGACTTATTCGACGACGATCTTGCCGTACATGCCCTGATCCTTGTGATCCTCGATCGTGCAGATGACGTCGAATTCGCCCTTGTTCACGGTGACGAAGAAGAGCTCGACCGAGCCGCCGTTCTTGTAGGCTTCGACGGCGGTGAAATACGGCGCCTTGATCTCGCCGCCATTCGGTTTGGGCGTCTGCACCTTGCGCCACGCGACCGACTTGAAGAACTCCGTCGCGGTGTAATAGTGGTCCTTCTGGCCCACGTTCTTGATCACCAGTCGGTACGGCTGGCCGGCCTTGAGCTTGAGATCCTGCGGCGTGAAGCTGTGCTCGGTGAGTTCGACCGTGATCGTTTCCATCGCGTCCCAGTTGGCGGCCTTCACGATTGCGGCGGCATCGGCGACCGGATCGGCGGCGCCTGCCGCGAGGGGAGCGGAAAGGACTGCCGCGGCGACGAGAGAGAGGAGGGACATGCGCATACCGACTTGCTCCAGGATGATCGGGCGGCGCAGCGGCGCCGGCCGGGTTTGACGATGCCGGATCGGCTCGCGTGCATCGACGACGTGGGCCATAAGCACGCGAGCATTTGATGACCAGCGAATTGTAGCAATTAAATGCAATCACAACGATGACGGACGGCCCCGAAAGCCGGACCGCCCCCGCCTGCATTCGAGGACGCCGCACACGCATACACGGGTCGCGGCACGGCAAGGAGGGTAGAATCCGCCCCAATAACCGCCGGTATCCCGCCCCCGACAGCCATGAGCAACCTCCAAGCCCGCATCTATCTCGCGTCGCGCAGTCCGCGCCGGCGCGAGCTCCTGCGCCAGATCGGCGTGCATTTCGACCTGCTGGTATTCCGCGGCACGGAGCGTGGCGCCGACGCCGACGTCGATGAGACGCCGCTGCCGGACGAAGACGTCGAGCACTACGTCGAGCGGGTCGCGCTCACCAAGGCCCAGGCCGGGTGCCGGCGCCTGCAATGGCGCACGCTGCCGCAGCACCCCGTGCTGTCGGCGGACACGACGCTCGAGCTCGACGGCGACATCATCGGCAAGCCGGCCGATGCGGTCGATGCCGCCGCGATCCTGCGCCGCCTGTCGGGACGCACGCATCGCGTGCTGACCGCGGTGGCGATGAGCGACGGCGCGCGCACGCGCAGCTGCATCAACGCCAGCGAAGTGCGCTTCCGCCCCATCACCGACGCCGAGATCCGCCACTACGTCGCAAGCGGGGAGCCGATGGACAAGGCCGGCGCATATGGAATCCAGGGGCGCGCCGCGGTCTTCATCGAGGAGATCCGCGGCAGCTACACCGGAATCATGGGCCTGCCGCTGTTCGAAACGGCACAGCTCCTCGACGCCTTCGGCTATCCCCTGTAAGCTCGGCAGGTCCCTGCCCGGGGTTTGCCGGGCCGCGCCCTCGATGGGCAATGCGCAATCGGTGCCTCACGTCTGCGCTTGCGCATTTCCCATTGGCAGCCTTTCCATGAGCATCGAATTCCTCATCAACTTCACGCCGCAGGAGACGCGCGTAGCGATCGTCGAACAGGGTGTCGTGCAGGAACTCCACGTCGAGCGCACCGCCAGCCGCGGCATCGTCGGCAACATCTACCTCGGCAAGGTCGTGCGCGTGCTGCCGGGCATGCAGTCGGCCTTCATCGACATCGGCCTCGAACGCACGGCCTTCCTGCACGTCGCGGACATCTGGAGCGACCGCCACAACGGCGACACCGGCAAGCCGATCGAACGCATCCTCGTCGAGGGCCAGAACCTCACCGTGCAGGTGTTGAAGGACCCGATCGGCACCAAGGGCGCGCGCCTGTCGACACAGATCAGCATCGCCGGCAGGCTGCTGGTGTACCTGCCCCAGGAAAAGCACATCGGCATCTCGCAGCGCATCGAGGACGAGGCCGAGCGGGAGGCGCTGCGCGAACGGCTCACGCGCCTCGTGCCCGAGGACGAGGCCGGCGGCTTCATCGTGCGCACGATGGCCGAATCGGCCTCGGACGAAGAGCTCGCGGCCGACATCGCCTACCTGCGCAAACTGTGGGGCGAGATCCGCAACAGCGCGACCGGGCGCTTCCCCCCCAGCGTGCTGTACGAAGACCTGGGCCTCGGCCAGCGCGTGCTGCGCGACCTCGTCAACGACGACACCACGCGCATCCTCGTCGACTCGCGCGAGAACTTCCAGAAGCTCACGAGTTTCGCGTCGGAATACAGCCCCAAGGTCCTGCCCCTGCTCGAGCACTACGGCGGCGAGCGCCCGTTGTTCGATCTGCACAGCGTCGAGGAGGAGATCCAGAAGGCGCTCGCGCGGCGCGTGAACCTCAAGTCCGGCGGCTACCTGATCATCGACCAGACCGAGGCGATGACCACCGTGGACGTGAACACCGGCGGCTTCGTCGGCGCACGCAACTTCGACGACACGATCTTCAAGACCAACCTCGAGGCGGCACAGACCATCGCCCGCCAACTGCGCCTGCGCAACCTCGGCGGCATCATCATCATCGACTTCATCGACATGGAAAACCCCGAGCACCGCGACATGGTGCTCGACGAATTCCGCAAGGCGCTCGCGCGCGACCACACCAAGATGACGGTGAACGGTTTCACCGCGCTGGGGCTGGTCGAAATGACGCGCAAGCGCACGCGCGAATCGCTCGCCCACCTGCTGTGCGAGCCCTGCCCGACCTGCGGCGGGCGCGGCGAGGTGAAGACCGCGCGCACCGTGTGCTACGAGATCCTGCGCGAACTGCTGCGCGAGGCGCGCCAGTTCAACGCGCGCGAGTTCCGCGTGCTCGCCGCACCGAACGTGATCGACCTCTTCCTCGACGAGGAATCGCAATCGCTCGCGATGCTGTCGGACTTCATCGGCAAGAAGATCTCGCTGCACCCGGAAGCGAGCTACTCGCAGGAACAGTTCGACATCGTGCTGCTTTAGGATGCGCCCCCCTATGCGATATCAGGGAAAGATCACCGAGTGGAACGACGACCGGGGCTTCGGTTTCGTCACGACCAACGGGACTAACGAACGGTACTTCTTTCACATCTCGGAGTTGCAGGGCTCGACGACAAGGCCGACGGCCGGGAAGATCGTGACCTATGAAATCGTCACGCCGAGCGACAAGAAATCCAGTGCCGTTAAGGTCAGGTATCCGGGGACCACTCCCGCGCGCCCGACACGAGCCGGTCGACCGTGGGGCTGGAGCCCGGATGCGATCATCGCCGGCGCACATGTAGCGGTTCCCCTGTGGCTCGTAAGCTCCGGCAAACTTCCGACCATGCTGATTGCCTTGATCGTTGGAATGAGCCTCGTCGCATTCGTGATGTACAACATCGACAAGCGACGAGCGGAACGCGATGCGTGGCGCATCCCGGAAAGCAACCTGCAGTTTGTTGGCTTGGCCGGCGGCTGGCTGGGAGCGCTGTCGGCGCAACGCATTTTCCGGCACAAATCGTCGAAGACCGCCTACGTGCACACCTTCCGGTTTTTCGGCGTTCTCGCCCTCGCCCTGATGATCGGAGCAGCTCGCTATAACGTCGCCAACTTCCTCAATGGCGTCTGAACCGCGACGGGATGCAGCGACATCCTCCATTCGGATTTACTTCGCGGCAACCCGACCCGCCTTCCTCAGCGTGACCCTGGTCGGCTGCCTGATCGGGCTGGCCGCGGCGCGTGCGGACGGCGTCGCGCTCGATGCGCTGCGTGCGGTCGTGACGGTGCTCTTCGCCCTGCTCGCCCATGCCGGCGCGAACGTGCTCAACGACTACCACGACGCGCTGAGCGGCGCCGACGCCGCGAACACCGACCGGCTCTATCCCTTCACCGGCGGCAGCCGTTTCATCCAGAACGGCGTGCTGACGACGGACCAGACCGCACGCTTCGCCTATGCGCTGCTCGGGCTGGTGGTGCCCGCGGGACTGTGGCTCGCCCTCGGCTCGGGTGTCGGTCTGATCGCGATCGGGCTCGCGGGACTCGTTTTCGGCTGGGCCTATTCGGCGCCGCCGCTCAGGCTCGCGAGCCGCGGGCTGGGCGAATTCGCGATCGCCGGAGCGTGGCTGCTGGTCGTCGCCGGCACGGACTTCGTGCAACGCGGGGCCTTCGCGTGGACGCCCGTCGCAGCGGGATTCTCGTTCGCGCTGCTGGTCGCGAACCTGCTCTTCATCAACCAGTTCCCCGACCGCGCCGGCGACGAGGCCGCAGGCAAGCGTACGCTGGTCGTGCGGCTGGGCGCCGATACGGCAAAATGGGGCTACTTCGCGATCGCGTTGGCGGCCTACGGCTGGCTCGTGCTGCAGGTCGGACGCTACAACCTTCCCCAGGCCTGCGCGGCGGCGGCGCTGACGCTGGTGCTGTCCTTCCACGCGGCGCGCCTGCTGCGCGAGCACGCAACCGAGCCGGCGGAACTGCGCCCGGCGATCAAATTGACGATCGCGGCCGCGAACCTGCACGGCCTCGTGCTCGCCGCGACACTCGCCTTCGCGCGCCACGCCTGACCCAACCCTCGGACCCGAATACATGATCGGACGCATCACCGGCATCCTGCTGGAAAAGAACCCGCCCCAGATCGTCGTCGACGTGCACGGCGTCGGCTACGAGATCGACGTGCCGATGAGCACCTTCTACGGCCTGCCCGCGAACGGCCAGCCGGTGACGCTGTTCACCCATCTGGCGGTGCGCGAGGACGGCCACTTCCTCTACGGCTTCGCCGGCGCCGACGAGCGCGCGGCCTTCCGCCAGCTGCTGAAGGTGTCCGGCATCGGCGCGCGCACCGCGCTCGCGGTGCTGTCCGGCCTGTCCGTGACCGATCTCGCACAGGCGGTCGCGCTGCAGGAGGCGGGACGCCTCGTGAAGATCCCCGGCATCGGCAAGAAGACCGCCGAACGCCTGCTGCTGGAACTGCGCGACAAGCTCGGCAAGGCGCTGCCGACTCTCGGCGCGACGGTCTCGACCGGCGTGGTCGCGGCCGCGCCGGACGCGCGCAGCGACATCCTCAACGCGCTGCTCGCGCTCGGTTACAACGAGAAGGAAGCGCTCGGCGCGATGAAGGTAGTCCCGGAAGACAGCGGCGTCTCCGACGGCATCCGCCTGGCGCTCAAGAGCCTGTCGAAGGCCTGAAGCGCCGGCTCGCGCTGCGCTAAACTTCCGCCATGATCGAAACCGACAAGCTGCACGCCCCGCGCATCATCTCCGCGCAGACCACCGACCGCCAGGAAGACGTCGTCGAGCGCGCGCTGCGCCCGAAGCGGCTGGCCGAGTACGTCGGCCAGGCGAAGATCCGCGAACAGCTCGAGATCTTCATCGCCGCGGCGCGCCAGCGCGGCGATGCGCTCGATCACGTGCTGCTGTTCGGCCCGCCGGGGCTGGGCAAGACCACGCTGGCGCACATCGTCGCCGCCGAGATGGGCGTGAATCTGCGTTCGACCTCCGGCCCGGTGCTGGAACGGGCCGGTGACCTCGCGGCGCTGCTCACGAACCTCGAGCCGCATGACGTGCTCTTCATCGACGAAATCCACCGCCTGTCGCCGGTCGTCGAGGAGATCCTGTACCCGGCGCTGGAAGACTTCCAGATCGACATCATGATCGGCGAAGGGCCCGCGGCGCGCTCGGTGAAGCTCGACCTGCCGCCCTTCACGCTGGTCGGCGCGACCACCCGCGCGGGCATGCTGACCAACCCGCTGCGCGACCGCTTCGGCATCGTCTCGCGGCTGGAGTTCTACACGCCGGAAGAACTCGCCTACATCGTGACCCGCTCGGCGCGCCTGCTCGAGGTGACGATCGACGACAGCGGCGCCTTCGAGATCGCGCGCCGCTCGCGCGGCACCCCGCGCATCGCCAACCGCCTGCTGCGCCGCGTGCGCGACTATGCGCAGGTGAAGGCCGGGGGCGACATCACCGCCGCCGTCGCCGACGCGGCGCTGCGGATGCTGGACGTGGATCATCTCGGCCTCGACCTGATGGACCGCAAGCTGCTCGGCGCGATGCTGGAGAAATTCGCCGGCGGACCGGTGGGCCTCGACAACCTCGCGGCGGCGATCGGCGAATCGTCCGACACCATCGAGGACGTACTGGAACCCTATCTCATCCAGCAGGGCTACCTGCAGCGCACGCCGCGGGGCCGCATCGCCACCGCGGCGATCTGGGAGCATTTCGGACTCGCACGCCCGGGGCGCGGCGACGGGGACCTGTTCGGCGCCTGAGCCCACGCGATGCGCACCTTCATCGCCTTCACGATCGTACTCTGCACCGTGGGCGGCCTTTGGCTGCTGCAGGGCCCCGCCTTCTTCTGGCCGGACCGCTTCGACCCGTCTCAGGGCGTGTTTCTCGGCGGGTTCACATCGCAACTGCTGGGCGGCGGCCTGCTGGCAATCGCCGCCGCGGGACTGATGGCAATCGCGCAGGCGCGGCGGGGTCGCGTGGGCACCGCATCGCAAGGCTGGCAGATCCGCTACTTCGTTCTGATCCTGCTCGCCATCGGCCTGGTCAGCGCGGCATTCAACCTCGGCGAACGCGGTCCGAATCCGGACTGGCGCGCGCCGGACAATTCCGCCAGTCCGACGTAGGGCGGGAAACGAGGTTTCGGCGCGGGAAAAGGCGTAGCGCCTTAACCGATCTGAACCGCCAAGCCCTTCAGATACTCTCCCTCGGGCACCGCGAGCCCGATCGGGTGGTCCGCCGCGGCGGACAGCCGGTGCAGGATGCGCGCATCGACACCGGCGTCGCTCGCCGCGCCGGCGACGATCTTCTGGAAGAGCTCCAGCCCGATGCCGCCCGAGCACGAGTAGGTCATCAGGATGCCGCCCGGGTTGAGCAGGCGGAACCCGAAGAGATTGATGTCCTTGTACGCGCGCGCGGCACGGTCGGCATGCGCGGCCGAGGGCGCGAACTTGGGTGGATCCAGCACGATGAGGTCGAAAGTCCGCCCCTCGGCCTTCAGCGCGCGCAGCGCGGCGAACACGTCCGCCTCCATCCACTCCGCACGGCCCGCGTCGAGCTGCGGATTGAGCGCAACGTTGCGACGTGCGACGTCCAGCGCCGGCCCGGAGGAATCGATCGACAGCACCGACGTCGCGCCGCCCGCAAGCGCCTGCAGCGAGAAACCGCCCGTATAGCAGAAGCAGTTCAGCACGCTGCGTCCGTCGGCAAGGAGTCCGGTGAGGCGGCGGTTGTCGCGCTGATCGAGGTAGAAACCGGTCTTGTGCCCGGCGACGACATCGACTTCCATGCGCACGCCGTTCTCGACGATGGTCAGCGCGTCCTGCGGCAGCTCGCCGAAGACGCAGCCGGTCTGCGGCCCCAGCCCTTCGAGCTTGCGCACGTCGGAGTCGGAGCGCTCGTACACCGCCTTGCAGCCCGTCGCCTGCACCAGCCCGGCGACGATCGCGTCGCGCCATTTCTCGGCACCGGCGCTGGTGAGCTGCACGACCACCACGTCGCCGAAGCGGTCCGCGATCACGCCCGGCAGCCCGTCGGACTCGCCGTGGATCAGGCGCACGCCACTCTCGTTCGCGAGCAGCGGATGGGTCGCGCGACGGGCGACCGACTCCGCGACACGCCGCTTGAAGAAGGCATGGTCGATCGAGGTGTCCGGCGCGAAGGTCCACATGCGCGCGCGGATCTGCGACTCCGGCGACCAGGCGGCACGGCCGAGCGGACGGCCGTCGTCCGCAACGACCTCGACCGTGTCGCCGGGCCGCGCGCGGCCTTCGAGACGGGCCACGGAGCCCGCGAACACCCACGGGTGGCGGCGCAGGAGCGAACGCTCCTTGCCGGGATTGAGAACGAGCTTGGACATGGCGAAGACCGGGGAAGGAATCAGGCGCGAGAGTTTAAAGCCACGCGCCGCCCCCCGCCAGCGGACGATCCACCGCGCTGCGGCGCGGACCGCACTCAGTCCTGCATGCGCTTGCGGATGCGGTCGGCGGTATCGAGCAGTTCCGGCAGATCGCGCGAGCCCAGCAGACTGCCGAAATGGTCGATCGCGCGCTGCGTCAGGAACAGGTGTCCATTGCCACGGCGCGTGATCCAGCCGAGCTCGACGAGGCGCACGATCTTGCGTCGCACCGTCTCGCGCGGCAGACCGGTCGCCGCGGCGATCGAATAAGCGTTGCACGGGCGCATGACAGTGGCAAACCTGTCGCCATCGATGCTGACGTTCGCCTCGCCGCTGTTTTCGAGCGCGCCGATGTTATGCAGTGCGATTTCGCCGAGCAGCAGCGGCAACAGGATGTCGCGCTCGAACTCTTCGAACAGGCGCCTCAGGCTGCGTATCTGGTAACGGGCCAGCAGGATCCCTGCTGCACGCAGCGGCGAAGGACAGGAGCCCTCTGCCACGGCATAGCCCCGCTCTCCGGCACTCGGGCTGTTGGCTTCTGGAATTTTTGTAGTGCGGCGCATGGCTGCCTTTCTCCCGACGCCCGCGACTGGGGGCGTAAGGCAGACTTGTCGGGGTCAAACGAAGCGGTTCTTGTTGGGCTTCTCTTGCTTTGAGCATAGCGCAGACACGCCCCGCAACCGGGATTTTCGCTACCCGATTTGGGCAGGATTTCACAACCCCGATTTTTAAAACAAATATTTCCTGACGAAAGGCAATTCAGCGGCGACGCGCGCGCGGATGCGCGGCATCATAGACTTTTGCGAGATGCTGGAAATCGAGGTGGGTATAGACCTGCGTGCTGCGGATGCTCGCATGGCCGAGCAGTTCCTGCACCGCCCTGAGATCGCCGCTCGACTGCAGCACATGGCTCGCGAAACTGTGGCGCAGCATATGCGGATGCACATGCACGCCGAGGCCGCGCATCTGCGCCCAGCGCGCCAGGCGCGAGCGGATCGCGCCGGAACTCATGCGCGTGCCGCTGCGCGTGACGAAGAGCGCGGGCTCGCCGTTCCGGGCCAGTGCGTCGCGCTGCGCGAGCCACGCCGCGAGGGCGGCGACGGCCTGCGTGCCGACCGGCACGGAACGCATTTTGTTACGCTTTCCGCGTACCGTAACCATGCGTTCGGCAAGGTCGAGCGCGGGGCCGACGTCGAGCGCCGCCAGTTCCGCCAGACGCAGCCCAGACGAATACAGCAGCTCGAACATCGCGTGGTCGCGCACCTCCAGCCCGTCCCCGGCCTCGGCGTCGAGCAGCGCCTGCGCCTGGTCGGGCGACAGCGCCTTGGGCAAGGGCTGCGGCGATTTGGGCGGGCGCACGCCTTCGGCGGGATTCACACCCATCTCCCCGCGCTGGCGGATGAACCAGCGGAACAGCCCGCGCCACGCAGACAACGCGCGCGCGATCGAACGTCCGCCCAGGCCTTCGCCGTGCATGCGCGCGACAAAGCGGCGGATGTCGTGGGAAGAGAGGGTCTGCGGCGCGCGCCCGTCGGCAAGCCGAAGCAGGCGCTCGAGATCGCGACGGTAGTTCTCCAGCGTCAGCGCGGCGGCGCGCCGCTGGGTCGCGAGATAACCGAGATAGGCCGCCAGCCACTCGGGCGGCTCCGCGACAACGGCCGGGGCGTCGCGGCCGGTCATGCTCAGCCCAGCTGCCGGCGCAGCGCCGAAGCGACGATGTCGCCGATGCGCGAGACGTAGAGCGTGCCCATCTCCGGGTAGAAGCGCTCGCTCTCCTGGCTGCCGAGGGCAAGCAGTCCGAACGTCTGCGCGTCGCGGCGCAGCGGGATCAGCGCGACCGAACGCACATGCGCCGAGGCGTCGCCGAACCATTCGAGCACTTCGAGATTGACCGGGGCGCCGCAATAGGGATGGCGCATGTCGCCGGCGAAGAAGCGCATCGCCTCGCTGACGGGCGCGAAGTCCTCGGCCTCGCGGGTGAGGACCGAGTTCCACACGCGCAGCGCGATGCTGGGCACGGAGAAATCGTCGCGCAGGTTCTCGAACAGCGAGTGACGCAGCGTTTCGTAGTCCTCGGCCTCGAGCAGCGCGAGCGTCAGGCGATGCACCTTCTCGCCGATCTCGTCGTTCTCCTCGCCGAAACGGATCAGCTCGGCGAGCTTGCCTTCGAGGAGCCGGATCTTGTCGCGCAGCGCGTGCAGCTGGCGCTCGGCGAGCGAGATCGCCTGTCCGCCGTGCGGATGCGGCACGGTCAGGTGGGTGAAGAGTTCGCCGTGCTCGGCGAGGAAATCCGGATGTTCCTTGAGATATCGTGCGACGTCGGCTGCATTCATGGAAAGACCGCTCCCTGCGGACGGTTCGCGTCCGCGCGTGTTCATTGGCAACCGGGCCGGCGCGTGGATGGCACGGCGCCGCCCGGCCCGATCATGCGAGTTCGATCTCGCCTGCAAATACCGTCACGGCCGGCCCGGTCATCAACACCGGCTCACCGACGCCCGCCCACGCGATCTCGAGTTCGCCGCCGCGCGTCTCCACGCGCACCGGCGACACCAGCAGTTCGCGCCGGATGCCCGCAACGACCGCCGCGCATGCGCCCGTGCCGCAGGCGAGCGTTTCGCCGGCGCCGCGCTCGTATACGCGCAGGCGGATGCGGTGCTCATCCACCACCTCCATGAAGCCGGCATTGACGCGGGCGGGGAAGCGCGCGTGGTTCTCGATCAGCGGCCCCTGCGCCGCCACCGGCGCGCCATCGACGTCGGCGACGACCTGCACCGCATGCGGGTTGCCCATCGACACGGCGGTGATCGCGACCGGCGTGCCGGCGACATCGAGCGGCTGCACGACGGCGTCCGAGTCCGACACGAAGGGCACGCGCGCGGGCGCGAACACCGGCACGCCCATGTCGACGGTGACGAGTCCGCTGTCCTCGAGGCGCGGCGCGATCACGCCGGACTTCGTCTCGACGCGGATCTCGCGCTTGGCGGTGAGCCCCTGCTCATGCACGAAACGCACGAAACAGCGCGCACCGTTGCCGCACTGCTCGACCTCGCCGCCGTCGGCGTTGAAGATGCGGTAGCGAAAATCCACACCCGCCTGCCCGGCCGGCTCGACCACCAGCAGCTGGTCGCAGCCGACGCCGAAATGGCGGTCGGCGAGGAAGCGGACACGCTCGGGCGTGAGCTCGACGTGCTGGCGCACGGCATCGATGACGACGAAGTCGTTGCCGAGGCCGTGCATTTTGGCGAAGCGCAGATGCATGGAAAGTGTTCCGCTCAGAAGGTTCGAATCGGCGCGCGCCGAACTGTGGGATTCTCGCGCAGCACCCCGGGGGAGTCCAGCGCGGCCGGGCCGCTCAGTACGGGCGCTTTTCACCCGGCGGGCGCGTCTTGAAGCGGCGATGCACCCAGTAGTACTGCTCCGGCATCGTGCGCACGACCGATTCGATCCACTGGTTCATGCGCAAGGTGTCGCCCTCGACGTCGTCGGTCGGGAAGTTCGCCCACGGTTCGCCCAGGCGCGTCACGTAGCCCTTCCCGCCCGGCAGCATTTCCGTCACCACCGGCACAACGGCCGCGCGCGCGAGGCGCGACAGGCGCGACAGGCCGGTGATCGTCGCCGCCGGCACGCCGAAGAAGGGCACGAAGATCGAATCCTCGCGCCCGTAGTCCATGTCCGGCAGGTAATAGAACGGGCGCCCCGCCTTCATCGCCTTGACGGTGCCGCGCACGCCGTCCTGGCGCGACAGCAGCAGCTGGTCGCCGAAGCGGCTGCGGCCGTGGAACAGCCAGTGGTCGAACACCGGATTGTTCTGACGCGCGTACACGCTCACGCTGTCGAACTCCATCGCGAAGCGCGCGCCACCCATGTCGAGGCCGAGGAAGTGCGGCGCCAGCAGCAGCACCGGGCGCCCCGCGGCGATCAGCGCATCGACGTGCTCGCGCCCTTCGAGCCGGATCATGCCCTTCAGGCGCTCCTCGCTCGCCCACCACAACAGCCCGCGCTCGAGCATGCTGCGACCCAGCGCACGGAAATGCGCCCGCGCGATGCGCGCGCGCTCCACCTCGTCCATCGCGGGAAAGCACAGGCGCAGGTTCACGTTGACGATGTGGCGGCGCCGGCCCGCGAAGCGGTACAGCAGCTCCCCCACCGCCGCGCCGATGCGCGCCTGCGCGCCGAGCGGCAACCAGTGCAGCAGCCAGAAGAGCGCGACGGCGATCCAGCTCGCGACGCGCGCCATCATCGTTCGCCCTCCGGCGCCGGCACGCCCGACGGACGCTTGTAGCGGTTGTAGCCCCACAGGTACTGCGCCGGGCCGGCGAGGATCAGGCGCTCGATCTCGCGGTTGATCGCGACGCAGCGCTCCTCCAGCGTGCCGGCGATCGGCTCGACCGGCTCGGAAATGCGCACGACGTAGCCCTCGCCGCGCGGCAGGCGCTCGGTCCAGATCATCAGCGCCTTTACGCCCTTCACCTCGGACAGGCGCGCCGCGAGCGTCATCGTCCACGCCGGCTTGCCGAAGAAGGGCGCCCACACGCCCTCACCCTGCCCTGGCGCCTGGTCGGGCAGCATGCCGACCATCTCGCCGCTCCTGAGCGCCTTCACCAGCCGCCGCACGCCCGACACGTCGGCCGGCGCGACGCGGATCTCGCCGCGCGCGCGCCCCGCCTCCATCAGCGGACCGAGGGACTCCTTGCGCGGCGGGCGGAACAGCACCGTGATCGGGCCGTGCGTCGAACAGTACTGCGCGCACATCTCGAAGCAGCCCAGATGCGGCGTCAGGAACAGCACGCTCGCCCCCTCGGCGCGGGCACGCTCGATCAGCTCGCGACCTTCGACGCGCACGACGCGCGCCAGCACCTCGTCCTGCGGGCGCAGCCACACGAAGGGCAACTCGAGCGCCTGGCGGCCGGCCTCGGCGATGGCCGCCTTCAGCAGCGCCGGATCCGGACGCCCGACGGCGTTCGCGAGATTGGCCTCGAGCCTGCGCGCGTAGGACGGCGAGAAACGCCACGTCAGCCAGCCGGCCCAGCCGCCGAGGCGGTGCAGCCATGCGAGCGGCAGTCGCGCGAGAATCCGGAAGAGTAGATTGACGATCACGGGCAAGGGGCCGGATCGCCGACAGGAAGTCCGCGATTGACCGGCCGGGTCCAAAGACTATAATTATCGCCTAGCCGCCGAGTTAATACGACAACTTGCAGGGCGGCGCCCGAACGTACCTGAGCGGTCGAGGCAAACAAGTACTGCTAAAGCGTCGCCTGCTCGACGAAATCCCCGGAGCCGGCCACGCCGGAAATCTCTGGGGATTTTTGTTTTCAGGAGCAGTGCATGAGCAGGGAATTCCTCTTCACCTCGGAATCGGTCTCGGAAGGTCATCCGGACAAGGTCGCCGACCAGGTCTCCGACGGCGTCCTCGACGCGATCCTCGCCGAAGACCCGAAGGCGCGCGTCGCCTGCGAGACGCTGGTATCGACCGGCCTCGTCGTGATCTCGGGCGAGATCACCACCACCGCCCACCCGAACTACCGCGAGATCGCGCAGGAAGTCATCCGCCGCATCGGCTACGACAACTCGGACATCGGTTTCGACTACAAGAGCTGCGCGGTGCTCGCCGCGATCAACCGCCAGTCGCCGGACATCGCGCAGGGCGTGAATGAAGGCGAAGGCCTCGATCTCGACCAGGGCGCGGGCGACCAGGGCCTGATGTTCGGCTACGCGTGCAACGAGACGCCCAGCCTGATGCCGCTGCCGATCTACTACGCGCACCGCGTCATGCAGCGCCAGGCCGAGCTGCGCAAGGACGGCCGCCTGCCGTGGCTGCGTCCGGACGCGAAGAGCCAGCTGACGGTGAAGTACGTCGACGGCAAGCCGGTCGCGATCGACACCGTCGTCGTGTCGACGCAGCACAGCCCGGAAGTCTCGCACGCGCAGATCGCCGAGGCCGTGATCGAAGAGATCATCAAGCCGGTGCTGCCGAAGGAACTGATGCAGGGCGAAGTGCGCTACCTGATCAACCCGACCGGCCGCTTCGTCATCGGCGGCCCGCACGGCGACTGCGGCCTCACCGGACGCAAGATCATCGTCGACACCTACGGCGGCGCGGCCCATCACGGCGGCGGCGCGTTCTCCGGCAAGGATCCGTCGAAGGTCGACCGCTCGGCCGCCTACGCCGGCCGCTGGGTCGCGAAGAACATCGTCGCGGCCGGCCTCGCCGACCGCTGCGAAGTACAGGTCGCGTACGCGATCGGCGTCGCGAAACCGGTGTCGATGATGGTCGAGACCTTCGGCACGGGCAAGGTCGCCGACGAGAAGATCGTCGAGCTGATCCAGCGCCACTTCGACCTGCGCCCGAAGGCGATCATCCAGGAGCTGAACCTGCTGCGCCCGATCTACGGCAAGACCGCCGCCTACGGCCACTTCGGCCGCGACGAGCCGGAGTTCACCTGGGAAAACACCGACAAGGCCGCCGCGCTGCGCGCCGACGCCGGCCTGTAAGCAGGCACCGGGCGGGATCACACGATTCCGCCCTGCCTCCCGACTCCGTCGTCGGGGCGTCAAGTCACGGCGCGCGCCAGATCTACGGCAGCTCGGCCGGCTTCGTGAACACGAAGTCCCTGTCCTTCACCGGCTGGTGGCAGCCGAAGCACTCCTGCACGAAGTTCGCGTCCGCGCCGTAAGGCTTCTGCGCCTTGCCGAGCCAGCGCGCAAACCCCCAGCCGCCCGTCGCGGGATACTTGGCACTGTCCTTGACCATGAATTCGGCATGGACGAAATCGCCCGGCGCGAGTGCCGTGTCCCAGCGGTCGTGCTTGACCGCCTTCCACACCAGCTTGCCGAGGATCGCGCCATCGGGCCACGGATTGGTGCGCCCCTCGCGCGCCGCCTTCGCGGCCGCCTGGTTGCCGAGGACCGCGCGCAGCGTATTGTTGTCGGAGCGGTGATGGACCGCGAGCACCTGCCACTCGCGGTAGCCCTCCGGCAAGGTGATGCCGTTGGGGGCGGGTTCGACCGCAGATGCGGAGGCGGCGGCGCAAAGCAGGGCGCCGGCCAGCAAGGGGAATCGTCTGCTCATGGGAAATCCTCGTCGTCGGGGAAAGCCGTGGTCGCGAGAGCGGCCCACGTCTCAGTCAAACAACCGACGAGCGCGAATTGTTCCAGGCAGGGGAAAAAAAGAATCAGCGGCGGCGACGCTGCTGCGGATTCACCGGGCCGCGGCCTTCGATGTGGCGGAAGGTGATGCGCCCCTTGCTCAGGTCGTAGGGCGACAGTTCCAGCGAAACCTTGTCTCCGCACAGGATGCGGATGTGATGCTTGCGCATCTTGCCGGCAGAGTACGCAACGAGATTGTGACCATTATCCAGCGTCACACGGAATCGGGCATCAGGCAGCACTTCGACCACCACTCCACCCATTTCGATCAGTTCTTCCTTGGCGATGACGTTTTCTCCTGGGAAAGGCGAAAAAAAGAAAAGGCCGGGCTTGTGCCAGGCCTTTCGGGATGCGTTCCGGAACGGATTCCGGTTACCGGTCCCGCCAGGGGCCGGAGGCGCGGCACTGCTGCCGCGCCGGCGCGGGCTTAGTCAGCCGCGCGGATGTTCGACGCCTGTTGACCCTTGGGGCCGGTCGTCACGTCGAAAGTGACGCGCTGACCTTCGGCCAGGGTCTTGAAGCCCGAACCCTGGATCGCCGAGAAATGGGCGAACAGGTCATCGCCGCCGCTTTCCGGGGTGATGAAACCAAAGCCCTTGGAGTCGTTGAACCACTTCACAGTACCGTTTGCCATGTCTTGTATTTCCTGAAAAATAAGGGACTTGCCCCTGAGGTGAGGGCGAAGGTCAAGACGGCAGGGTGAAGAGGAAAGGAATACCGCAGAAACAGCAGAGACCGGACCAGACAACAACTGTGCTACTTGAAGATCGCTGCTGCGCACTATGGACTGATTTGGCGTGCTCTGCAAACTAAATATCTTTTGTTACATTTCGCCCCGCATATGGACGCGCCCCCGCCGGCGCCGACTGCAGGCCGCGGGCGCGCACTACCGATGGGCTCAGGCGAGGATGCGTGTCGACTCGGCTGACCCGGCCCCCTGAACCGCAACGCGCCGGGATGCACTAATATCCGTTCTCGCACCCCCACACCGGATTTGCCCCCATGTTGCATCTCGCGCGTCGCGCCCATGTGCTGTTGTTGTCCGGGCTGCTGCTCGCCGGCTGCGCGTCCGCGCCGCCTCCCGCCTATCGCAGCGAGACCTTCGCCGCCGAATCGCCCTTCGTCACGTGGAGCACGCGCGATCCCGACGCCGCCTGCGAGGTCGGCAAGCGCGCCCTGCTGAGCCAGGGCTACCAGGTCGACGCATCGAACGCGACGCGCATCCGCGGCGAGAAGTTCTTCCTGCCGAAGACCGACTATGGCATGACGCTCAACATCACGCTGGTATGCCTGCCGAGCAACGTCGGCACCGCGATCTACGCGAACGCGCTGCAGACGCGCTACGAGCTGAAATCCGCCGCAACCAGCGCAGGCGTCGGCGTCGCCGGCATCGGCTCGATCTCGCTGCCGTGGACCGCCGACAAGGAGGCGCTGGTCAAGGTCGGCGAGGAAACGATCGCGGATCCGGATTTCTACAAGCGACTCTTCGGCCTGATCGACTCGCTGCAGGGCAGCTGATCCCCTCCGCTGCCCGCGCCTTGCGGCATCCGGGAACACCTACGCTATAATCCGCTCTTGCCGAGGAGCGCTGCGAGACTTTCGTCCCAGGCTCGGCTATCCGGAACTGCGCTCACCTTAACCCGTGCCGGGCACGGGGTGACGAGGTGAGCTCACCCGCAGCACCCCTTCCCGGCCACACGTTCAGGAGTTCACATGAACACTGTGGCTGAAAATTTCACCGATTACGTCGTCGCCGACCTCAAGCTCGCCGACTGGGGCCGCAAGGAAATCCGCATCGCGGAAACCGAGATGCCCGGCCTGATGGCGATCCGCGAGGAATTCGCCGCCGCGCAGCCGCTCAAGGGCGCGCGCATCACCGGCTCGCTGCACATGACGATCCAGACCGCGGTGCTGATCGAGACGCTGACCGCGCTCGGCGCCGAGGTGCGCTGGGCCTCGTGCAACATCTTCTCGACCCAGGACCACGCCGCCGCGGCGATCGCCGCCGAGGGCATCCCGGTCTTCGCGGTGAAGGGCGAGTCGCTCGCCGACTACTGGGACTACACCCACCGCATCTTCGAATGGCAGGACGGCGGCCGGGGTGAAAAGGTCTATTCCAACATGATCCTCGACGACGGCGGCGACGCGACGCTGCTGCTGCACCTCGGGGCGCGCGCCGAGAAGGACATCTCCGTGCTGGCGAAACCGGGCTCGGAAGAGGAAACCATCCTCTTCGCCGCGATCCGCGCCAAGCTCGCGCAGGACCCGACCTGGTACTCGACCCGCCTCGCGCAGGTGAAGGGCGTCACCGAAGAGACCACGACCGGCGTGCATCGCCTGTACCAGATGCACGAACGCGGCGAACTGAAGTTCCCGGCGATCAACGTCAACGACTCGGTCACCAAGTCCAAATTCGACAACCTGTACGGCTGCCGCGAGTCGCTCGTCGACGGCATCAAGCGCGCGACCGACGTGATGGTCGCGGGCAAGATTGCCGTGGTCGCCGGCTACGGCGACGTCGGCAAGGGCTCGGCGCAGGCGCTGCGCGCGCTCTCCGCGCAGGTGTGGGTCACCGAGATCGACCCGATCTGCGCGCTGCAGGCGGCGATGGAAGGCTACCGCGTCGTGACGTTGGACTACGCCGCCGAACACGCCGACATCTTCGTCACCGCCACCGGCAACTACCACGTGATCACGCATGATCACATGGCGAAGATGAAGGACCAGGCGATCGTGTGCAACATCGGCCACTTCGACAACGAGATCGACGTCGCGTCGATCGAGAAATACGAGTGGGAAGAGATCAAGCCGCAGGTCGACCATGTGATCTTCCCGGACGGCAAGCGCATCATCCTGCTCGCCAAGGGCCGCCTCGTGAACCTCGGCTGCGCGACCGGCCATCCGTCCTACGTGATGTCGTCGTCGTTCGCGAACCAGACGATCGCGCAGATCGAGCTGTACACGCGCACCGCTGACTACCCGGTCGGCGTCTACACGCTGCCCAAGCATCTGGACGAGAAGGTCGCGCGCCTGCAGCTGCGCAAGCTCAACGCGCAGCTCACCGAACTGACTGACGCGCAGGCGGACTACATCGGCGTGCCCAAGCAGGGGCCGTACAAGTCCGCCCATTACCGCTACTGATCGGAGCGAGCGATGGCCAAACCTGAAATTTCGATCGAGTTCTTCCCGCCGCAGACGCCGGACGGCGAGGACAAGCTGCGGGCGACGCGCGACAAGCTCGCGCGCCTCAAGCCCGCGTTCTTCTCGGTGACCTACGGCGCCGGCGGCTCGACGCGCGAGCGCACCTTCGCCGCGGTCAAGGAGATCGCCGCGCTCGGCTTCGAGGCGGCGCCGCACCTGTCGTGCATCGGCTCGACGCGCGACGGCATCCGCGAGATCCTTGCCGATTACTCCGCCGCCGGCATCCGCCGCATCGTCGCGCTGCGCGGCGACCTGCCGTCGGGCGTCGGCGATCCGGGCGAATTCCGCTACGCCAACGAGCTGGTGGAATTCATCCGCACCGAGACGGGCGACCGCTTCCACATAGAAGTCGCAGCCTATCCCGAGTGGCATCCGCAGGCGAGGAGCCCGCAGGACGACCTGCGGGCGTTCAAGCGCAAGGCCGACGCCGGCGCGAATTCGGCTATCACGCAGTACTTCTACAACGCCGACGCCTACCTGCACTTCGTCGACGCGGTTCGTGCGCTGGGGATCGACATCCCCATCGTGCCCGGGATCATGCCGATCGCGAGCTTCTCCAAGCTCGCGCGCTTTTCGGACGCCTGCGGCGCGGAGATCCCGCGCTGGATGCGCCGCAAGTTCGAGTCCTACGGCGACGACGCGGATTCCATCCGCGCCTTCGGTCTCGACGTGGTCACCGCGCTGTGCGAGCGCCTGCTCGCCGCCGGCGCCCCCGGCCTGCACTTCTACAGCATGAACCAGGCCGGCCTCACGACGGCCATCTGCGAGCGCCTCAGGCTCGTCTGACGGAAAGCCCCCCGCCAACGCGGGGGGCTCAGCTTGCGCGGACGCCTGCCCCGTTCGCGAGGTCCTGCAGGCAGTTCAGCACCTCCATGCTCGCGGCCTCCATCGCCGCGATGTCCTGCAGCCCGGACTGGCTGTCGCCCGACAGCAGACGTTCGAGACCGCGCCGGCCGCTCTCATGCACGCGCGCGTGCGGCGCCTCCAGCCTGCGATAGGCGGGCACGGACGCAAAGCGCTGGCCCGGACCCTCGTAGTACCATTTCCCCAGCCTGCACTTGTGGTGGCTGGAAAACTCCTCGGGGCGCCGGGTGGAATTGCCCGACGCGGCCTTGTAGACCTCCATCTTGAAGATCAGGTGGTCGAGCTTGGCCAGTTCGACGAAGCTGCGTACCGCCGCCCCTTCCATCATGTCCCCCATCTCGCGCGACAGGCCGAACAGCTCGTTCATGCTCCCGCGCACGCTGCGCCCGTCTTCGGCCGCTTCCGCGGCCTTGCCGGCGAGCGTCTGGATCATCGCCTGCGCCCGCCCGGTCTCGCCCTGGATCGTGCCGACCAGCTCCGAGATCTCGTTCGTCGCTGCTGCGGTGCGCTCCGCGAGCTTGCGCACCTCATCGGCGACCACCGCGAAGCCGCGCCCCTGCTCTCCGGCACGCGCGGCCTCGATGGCCGCGTTGAGCGCAAGCAGGTTGGTCTGGTCCGCGATCTCGCGGATCAGACGCACGATCCCGTCGATCTGTCCCGCACGCTGATCGAGCTGATGCACCGACGCGACGGTGCCCCGCGTTTCCTCCGCCAGTCCGTCGAGACTTGCCGAGATGCGCTCGATGGCGGTCGTGCTGCCGCTCGCCGACTGCGTCGATCGCAGGGCGACGTCATGCTGCTGTCTGAGCCCCTCGGCCAGCTGGCTGAACGTTCCCTGCACCGAAACCAGCGACTCGCCGTAGGTCTTGAGGTTCCCGAACAGCGCGTCGAGCATTTCGGTGCGCCGCGCCATCGCCTCCATCTCGCTGCGCTGTCGCGCAAGCTGCTCGTCGAGCCCGGCCGAACGCTCGCGCTCGCGTTCCAGCGCCTCCCTGCTCGCAGCAAGCTCCTGCCTCAGGGCTGCGAGCTCCGCCCCGCTTGCAAACCATCCCATGTCTTCATCTCCCTGCGCTTCGTTCATCAGCAGCCCGGCGCCGTGCCGGCACCGGGGGATCCGTTGCAATCAAAATATCGGCGGAAAACCTATGCCATTTAGTCTAATCGGATTTTCTAATACACATTCCGGTATCCGCTCGCAGGATGACTCCGGGCGAAGCACCGAAGCCCCCTTGGCCAAGATACCGAACGTCATTGACGCCGCTCCGGCTACGACTATATATGTAGAGTGAGACGCAATCTCATCACCCCCGACAGGGCGGTATCCGCACCCTCCCGCCGACCCCCTATCCGGTCGATACGGTCGCCTGCTCCCGACCGCCCCTGGCCAACCAGCCAACAAGGAGAACAGCCATGGCCTACCGGATCGAAGGACGACTGCTGGAAGTCTGTACCTGCAAGGCGATCTGCCCGTGCTGGATCGGCGACGATCCCGACGGCGGCACCTGCGACGGCACCCTCGCGTGGCACATCGACAAGGGCGAGATCGGCGGCACCGACGTGTCGGGCCTCACCTTCGGCATGCTGGCGCACATTCCCGGCAACGTGCTGAAGGGCAACTGGCGCGCCCTCGCCTTCGTCGACGAGCGCGCCAGCAAGGCGCAGGAAGAAGCGCTGCTGTCGGTATTCACCGGCAAGCTCGGCGGACCGGTCGCCGAACTGGCGCAACTGGTCGGCGAGGTGGTCGGGGTGGAGCGCGTCGCGATCGAGTTCGACGTCAAGGAAGGCTCGGGGCGGCTGCGCATCGGCGACACCGTCGCAGCCGACCTCGAATGCGCGCGCGGCCCCGAGCAGCGCCCGACCGTGATGAGCGACACGATCTTCTCGACGATTCCCGGCTCGCCCGCCTACATCGGCCGCGCGCCGCTCTACCGTGCACAGTCGGAGCCGCTCGGCATCAACGTCAACCTGAGCGGCTACAACTCGGTGCAGGGCGCGTTCTGCTTCCAGGCCTAGCATCCGGCAACCGCCCGACAGACAGAGTCCATGGCCGCGGCGCAAGCTCCGCAGCGCGCGATCTCCCGGCGCGACACGTTCGTCGTCGCGCTGGGAGCGCTGGTGCTCGCGGCATGGGTCGCCCTGTGGCTGTGGGAGCGCTCGCCCTACGGCCGCTACCTCAACCATGCCGAACTCGGCGGCCTCGCGCACGCCGCGACCGCCGATGCGGTGCTGGCGCAGTCGGCCCTGTACGTCGGCGGCTGGCTGCTGATGACGATCGCGATGATGCTGCCGACGACGCTGCCGCTGCTCGACGCCTTCCGCCGCCTGACCGCGCTGCGCGACGACCGCCACAGCCTGCTCGCACTCGTGATCGCGAGCTACCTCGGCGTGTGGCTGGCGGCCGGCGCCGCGATGCATCTCTTCGATTTTGGCCTGCACGAGGCCTTCGAGCATCTCGCCTGGCTGCAGGCCAACCCGTGGATGTTCGGCGCCGCGCCGCTGCTGCTCGCCGGCGCCTTCCAGTTCTCGGACCTCAAGCACCGCTGCCTCGAGCGTTGTCGTGCGCCGGTCGGTTTCGTCATCCAGCACTGGCGCGGCGGCAGCCCCGCGCTCCAGTCGCTGGCGATCGGCGCACACCACGGCCTGTTCTGTGTCGGCTGCTGCTGGGCGCTGATGCTGCTGATGTTCGCGGTCGGCACCGGCAGCATCGGCTGGATGCTCGCGCTCGGCGCCGTGATGGCGATCGAGAAGAACCTGAGCTGGGGCCGCCGCCTCAGCGCGCCGCTGGGCGTCGCACTGCTGCTGTGGGGCGGCGCGATCGCCGTTCCGCAGCTCCTTCACCCCATGCCGTGACGGCGCATCCAGGTGCGGAAGTCCTGCCTGGCCGCGACGCCGCGCAGGCGCCCCAGATGCAGCACGAGATTTTCGACCATCGTGTGCGCCGCAATCGCGGCCATGACCTCGAGGCGCTCCTCGGCGCCCATGCCGTGTTCGGCGAGCCGGTGGTCGATGTCGCAGAAATGGCGCGCCATGAGGCTGCGCGCCTCCTGCTCGCCGATGGCGAGCTCGCCGAAATCGATGTGATCCTCGGCTTCGATCTCGGCGATCAGGGACTCGACGGATTCTGGCGTCATGGCAGGACCTCGCGCGGATGGTGACATCCGTTTGGACAGCCCGCGTTCGCCGCGAGTTGCCGGGAACGTGTTGTCAGCGCCGCGCCATCACCAGCACGCCGGCGATCACGAGGGCCGCGCCGGCGAGCTGCGCAACGCCAAGGGCTTCGTCGAGCAGCAGCCAGCCGAGGAAGATCGTCACGACCGGGCCCAGCGTACCCATCAGCGACACCGGCCCGGCGCCGAGGCGGCGGATCGCCTCCGACACCAGCCACACCGGCGCGACCGTCGACATCAGCGCCATCGCGGTGCCGAGCGCGTACACCTGCCACGGCTGATCGAGCGCAGACACCGCCCGCAACACGAAGAATTGGCCGATGCACAACACGCACGCGACGCTCGTCGCGAACGCCGTCACGCGCATCGCACCGAGCCGGCCGACGACCTGACCATTGCCCATCAGGTACAGCGCATAGGACAGTGCGCTCGCGAACACCAGTGCGCCGCCCAGCGCGACGTCGCCTGCCTCCCCGGCGAGGTGGAGATCGTGCCCGACCGCAAGGCCGATGCCGCAGTAACACAATGCGAGCGCCGCCAGCGTGCGCCGGCCGATCGGCTTCGCGAGGAAGAGCGCCGACAGCAGGATCACCAGCGTCGGATACAGGAACAGGATCAGGCGCTCGAGCGCGGCGGTGATGTAGCGCAGACCGAGGAAGTCGAGGTAGCTCGACAGGTAGTAGCCGGAAAAACCCAGCGCGATCATCCACAGCCAGTCGCGCCCGTCCATGCGGTGCGCGGCGCGCGCGTCGGCGACCAGCCCCATCACGACGAAGAACGGCAGCGACAGGCCCATGCGCAGTGCGAGCAGAGTCTCCGCGTCCACGCCATAACGGTACGCGAGCTTGACGAAGATCGCCTTGAACGAGAATCCGATCGCACCGAGCGTCGCAAACAGCAGCCCGGTGCGATTCGAGGCGAGGCTCATCCGCTCAGTTTCGGTGCTTCATCGGCGGCGTCCGCCCAGTAGCGAACCGAGCAGTCCGCGCACGATCTCGCGCCCGACCGAACTGCCGATCGTGCGCACGACCGTCTTCGCGGCGATCTCGACCAGCCCCTCGCGCTTGCCGCCGCGCGGCCCGGTCGAACCGAACAGGATGTCGCCCATGCCGCCCAGCGCACCGCCGCCGTCCTGCCCCGCGCCAGGCGCCTGCCCCGCGGGCGCACCGGCTGAAGCACCACCGGCAGCGCCGGCCGCGGCGCCTCCCGCCTGCGCGCGCAACATCTCGTAGGCGGACTCGCGATCGAGCAGTTTCTCGTAATGGCCGTACAGCACCGAGCCCTGGATCGCGGCCTTGCGCTCGTCCGCCGTCATCGCGCCGAGGCGCGACGCGGGCGCGATCACGAAGGCGCGCTCGACGACCTCGGGACGGCCCTTGTCGTCGAGGAAGGACACCAGGGCCTCGCCCACGCCCAGTTCGGTGATCGCGGTCGCCGCGTCGAAGGCCGGATTCGAGCGCATCGTGTCGGCGGCGGTCTTCACCGCCTTCTGGTCGCGCGGCGTGAAGGCGCGCAGCGCGTGCTGCACGCGGTTGCCGAGCTGGCCGAGCACCGTCTCGGGCACGTCGAGCGGGTTCTGCGTCACGAAATACACGCCGACGCCTTTCGAGCGGATCAGGCGCACGACCTGCTCGACCTTCTCGACCAGGGCCTTGGGCGCGTCGTTGAACAGCAGGTGCGCCTCGTCGAAGAAGAACACCAGCTTGGGCTTGTCCAGGTCGCCGACCTCGGGGAGTTGCTCGAACAGCTCCGCCAGCATCCACAGCAGGAAGGTCGAATACAGCTTGGGCGAGTGGTAGAGCTTCTCCGCGGCGAGGATGTTGATCACGCCGCGGCCCTCGCCGTCGGTCTGGATCAGGTCGGCGAGGTCCAGCATCGGCTCGCCGAAGAAGCTGTCGCCGCCTTCCTGCTCGAGCGCCAGCAGGCCGCGCTGGATCGCGCCGATCGAGGCGGCCGAGACGTTGCCGTATTCGGTCGTGAACGACTTCGCGTTGTCGCCCACGTACTGGATCATCGCGCGCAGGTCCTTCAGGTCGAGGAGCAGCAGGCCATTGTCGTCGGCGATCTTGAACACCAACTGCAGCACACCGGCTTGCGTCTCGTTGAGGTTCAGCAGGCGCGCGATGAGCAACGGCCCCATATCGGAGATCGTCGCGCGCACGGGATGCCCGAGTTTGCCGAAGACGTCCCAGAACACCACCGGGTTCGCGCGCGGCGCGTATTCGGAGATGCCCAGCGCGGCGAGACGCTGCATGAGCTTTTCGGACGCGACGCCGGCCGCACCCGCGCCCGACAGGTCGCCTTTCACGTCGGCCATGAACACCGGCACGCCGATCGACGCGAAGGCCTCGGCCATCTTCTGCAGCGTCACGGTCTTGCCGGTGCCGGTCGCCCCGGTGATCAGGCCGTGGCGGTTTGCGAGGCGGGGCAGCAGGGTGATGTCCTTGTGGGCGTTCTTTGCGATCAGCAACGGCTCAGTCATGTCGGGATGCCTCTCTTGTTCGTTTGTGGCGGATTCAGTGTAGCAGCGGCGCGGCGGGCGGCCGTCACGGCGGCGAGCGGAAGTCGCACAGGGTCACGCAGCGCTCGTAAGCGTCGTCGCACGCGACGCTGTGCGGGGCACAGGCCCGCAGCCGTTCCCCGCAGCCGCGCACGCAGGCATTCCATTCGGGCTGCGCCGGCGTCGGCCGCGTGAGCAGGCGCCGGGCCTCGCTTTCTGCCGTGCAGGCACGCAGCGCGAAAGTTCGCGGCGGCCCCGGGATGCGCTCCCACTCGTCGGCGGAAAACTGCAACTCGCGCTCGAGCGCATCGACGCGCGCCGCATCGAGCAGCCCCGAACGCAGCAGCGACGCGAGCCCATGGCAGTCCGCGCGCCGCGCATCGGCCGCCGTGCGAGCGCCATCGACCGGCAAACCGAGGTTGTGGCGGGCGCATTCGTGCGCGAACAGGAACAGGCGCGACTCCGCCGTCAGGCGCGGCAGGATCGCCTCGTTGTAGCGGATCTCGGAGGCGCCCCCCGGACGGCTCGCGACCACGCGATCGAGTGCGGGATCGCTCACCGCGGCCACGGTACGGCCGTCGGCGTCGGTGCAGCCGTGGTAGCTCGTCCGCTCCTGGGCATGCGCCCCGCCCCCCACGCACAGTTGCGCGAGTACCGCGCCCAGCAAGAGCCTGCGCCGCATCGTCTCTCCCATTCGCGTCACGCCGGCCCGCCGGCATGCGCAATCAAAATAATGACAGGAATCTACCAGACCCGACCGGCTTCGGGTCAGCTCGCAGCCGTGAAGATGGGTGCGGCACCCCTGTATAATGCGCGCGGTTCAGTTCTTTCAACGCCACCCGGCAGGATTCGAGGTTTTTTATGGCTGGTCATTCCAAATGGGCCAACATCCAGCACCGCAAGGGCCGTCAGGACGCGAAGCGGGGCAAGGTCTTCACCAAGCTGATCAAGGAAATCACCGTCGCCGCGCGCATGGGCGGGGGCGACCCGAACTTCAACCCACGCCTGCGTCTCGCCGTCGATAACGCGAAGACGCAGAACATGCCGGGCGAGAACATCGACCGTGCGATCAAGCGCGGCACCGGCGAACTCGAAGGGGTGAGCTACGAGGAATCGCGTTACGAAGGCTACGGCATCGCCGGCGCCGCGGTGATGGTCGACTGCCTTACCGACAACAAGACCCGCACCGTCGCCGACGTGCGCCACGCCTTCTCCAAGTACGGCGGCAACATGGGCACCGACGGCTGCGTCGCGTTCCAGTTCAAGCACTGCGGCCAGCTGATGTTCGCGCCGGGCACGAACGAGGACGCGCTGATGGAAGCCGCGCTCGAGGCCGGCGCCGAGGACGTCATCCCCAACGACGACGGCTCGATCGAAGTCGTCACGGCCCCGTACGAATTCTCCGCCGTGAAGGATGCGCTCGAGAAAGCCGGCTTCAAGGCCGAGTTCGGCGAAGTCACCATGAAGCCGCTGAACGAGACCGAACTTGAAGGCGACGACGCGGTGCGCATGCAGAAGCTGCTCGACGCACTCGACTCGCTCGACGACGTGCAGAACGTCTATACCTCGGCGGTGCTCGACGAGGAATAAGCCCCGCGGCTTTTCACATCGCTCCGCACGCCGCTTCTGCGGTGCTGCGGAACAAAACAGGGCCGGACATCCGGCCCTGTTGCTTTGCGGCCTCCGGCTGCCGTCAGTGCGAGCCGAAGAAACCGATTGCGACCAGCGTCAGCAGCGTCAGGCCGGCGGCGATCAGCGTGAAGCCGAGGATCTTCGACCCCAGCGCCATCGGGCGCGAGGGCGCATCCACGATGTACTTCTCCAGCTCCCCGCTCTGCAGCAGGCGCTCGTATTCCAGCGCGTGCTCGCGGCGGTACTCCTCGACCGGCATCGAGCCCGTGAACATCACGACTTCCAGCGGAAACTTGTCGGGACGGAAGTGGTTGTTGAAGAAATGCACGGTGAACAGGAACACCACCGCCAGGAAGGCTTCCTCGCTGTGGAAGATCGCCGCGACGTTGAACACCCATCCCGGCAGGAAGGTGGCCGTAATGGTCGAGGCCCACATCATCAGCCCGCTCACGCCGATGATGGTCACCCCCCAGAACGGCGCCCAGTAGTCGAACTTCTCCCAGTAGGTCCAGCGGTCGAACACGGGGCGCTCGCCCTTGCCGAAGAACCACTTCAGCATCGCGAGGAAGTCCTTGCCGTCCTGCAGGCCCGGCACCAGCGAGGTGGGGCCGAAGATGCGGAATTCCTTCCAGTTGCGCGCGAGCCGCACGGCGACGTAGGCGAGGTGCCAGAAGAACACCGCAGCGAAGATCACCGCATTGATGCGATGGATCGTCCCCGCGATCTGCGGTCCGCCCAGCGCCTTCATCAGCGGTGCGGCCCAGGGGGCGTTCGGATAGAAGAGCGGGATGCCGGTGAGCGTCAGGATCATCAGGCTTAACGCGAAGGCGAGGTGCGCGGCGCGCCAAGTCGCGGAGAAGCGGCGGAAGTGCTTGCCGGCATGCCTGGCGCCGGCCAGGCCCGGCGCGTCGGCACGCACGTGCGGGCGCACCTTGCCCTGCTGGCGGTCACGCAGTTCGCGCCAGAACCATAGCAGCGTGTGCAGCCAGAAGAAGCCGAAGGTGCCGACCAGCAGTTGCACCATCAGCTGGTTCGCGAGCCACATCTGCGGGTAGCGCTCGAAGTCGCCGGCGTGGCCGTGCGGCTGGTAGCTGGCGAAGCCCGGTGGGGCCTCGGGCAGGTCCTTCTTGCCGTTGTGGCATTCCTTGCAGGTCTTCATCCGGTTGTCCGGATGCACCTTGGAGTCCGGGTTCTTGACCGCCAGCACGTCGTGGCTGCCGTGGCAATCGAAGCACTTGGCGGTGTAGGCGTAGCCCAGCGTGTTGATCTGGCCGTGGTAGGTCGCCTTGTAGGACTTGAAGTTTTCCTCATGGCAGTTGCCGCACTCGGCCGTCACGGCAAGCTTGAACGGCGCGAGCGAGGTGTTGCCGACGGCGTGGGCGCTGTGACAGTCGCTGCACACGGCAGCCTTGGCATCCTTCTTCTGGAAGATCGCCTCGCCGTGGATCGATTCGGTGAAGGTTTCGAGCGATTCCTCGTGGCAGCTCTTGCCGCAGGTCTCGGGCACACCCAGGCGCCACTCGGCGTACTGCGGCGAGTCCTTGGGCGGGACATTGAAACTATGGCTGCTGTGACATTCGTCACAGCTTGCATTCGGTCGCGTGGGGTCGTCGGCGTTCTTGCGCGCGTGGAAAGATTCCTTGTACGCGGCGATGTTGTCGGCAACCACGCCGAGGCGCGGCTTGTCCTGTGCCACGCCCTGCTGCCTGGCGCGCTCCCACAGCTCTTCGTGACAGGATGCGCAGTCCTTCGCCTTCTGCGCCGGATCCCTGCGGTGGGTGTTGTCCGTCTCGGCGTTGTCGGTGATCTCGGTATGACACGCGACACAGTCCATCTTCGCGTGCACGCCCTTCGCGAATGCGTCGGGCGGCACGGCATGCAGCGCGCGCGATTCGCCGTCGGCGCCGGGTACCTCGATCGCGTCCTTGCGGCCATCGTGGCAGCTCAGACATTTTGCGTTCTCCAGACCGGGAGCGGCCGCCGGGGATGGCCCGGCGACGCCGACGAGCAGGAAAGTCAGGACGGCGGCCGTCGCCGCACGGAGATCGACACGGAGATCGACACGGCAATCGAATCGTTTCAGGCGCATGGTCGGGCTTCGGCAAGGGTCCATGAAAACGCCGCGACGAGCGCGGCGTTGTGTATCACAAGCGAGCGGACCCCGAACTTGCCGGATCCCGCTCCCGGCGCCGCCTTACGGCAGCTTCACAGCCTTGATGTCGGCCTTCGCCCCGAACCCGATCGTCTTGACGAAGGACACCTGATGGCCGCGCGTAGTGATATTGTCATCATGCACGGCAAAGCCGATATTGTATACACCTCCGGCCTTAAGGGCCTTGTCATCGTCATTGGCGAGACCGAGCGGACGGACCATGACGACCGTCCACACGCCGTCCTTCCAAGTCGCGATCGCGTTGTTGTCGGCGGCCGATCCCTTGGCGTCGGCACGGCTGACGACGTAGTCGGGGATCATGTCGCCTTCCTTCCAGCCGGCGTTGGGATCGAAGGGCACCGCGTTCTGCTCGCGGATCAGGAAGTGATCGCCCTTGCGCAGCTGGTCGACGGTGATCGACTTGTAGCCGACCTTGCTGGCGTCCCACATGAACTTCGGCTGATGCGTCTTCGCATCCGCGTTGCCGCCGAACATGTCCTTGCCGGAATCGCTGAGGCGGAATTCCAGCACGTAGCCGTCGTCGGTCATGCCGACCGGGTTGCTGCGGTGCGCGCGCCACTGGATCAGGTCCACGAAGCCGCCCGCCGCCTTGATCTTGGCGATGTCCTCGACGCTCTTGCCGGTCTTCCAGTCGGACGGGTCGGTGCGCGTGTCGGGCAGGTACTTGCGCACGTCGCGCTTCTTGATCGCCTGCAGCAGCGCGTTGTTGGCGGCCTCGTCCTTGGTAAATTGCTTGGGCATGTCGCGCTGGCCATCGTGACAGGTGAGCCAGCAGCCTTGGTTCGCGAAGCCCGGCACCTTGCCGTCGTCGATCATGATCGACATGCGGTCTTCATAGATGCCCATCTCTTCTCCGTCCTGCACCGGCTTGTCGAGCTTCGGATAGCCGAACACCTTCCACTCCTTGCCGTCGAAGCGCAGATACTGGTGCTCGACGCCGGGATAGGCGTTGTCGGTCTGCCACTGGAATCGCAGGTAGGCGTTCTTCGCGTCGTACGCGGCCTGCACCTTCAGGGCCTTGTAGCCGGACTTGCCCTTGACCGGGCGCGGCTCGAGCCGACCGCCCTTGACCAGCTTCTCGCCGATGTCCTTCTCGGCATCCTCCTCGTCGTGGCAGGAGGTACAGGAGTCGCCGCGCTTGACCTCCTTCACCGCCCCCTTGTGCTCCTCGCTGCGCAGCCATTCGTACGACGACTGCCCCGGGAAGAACAGCGGCACGGTCACCGCAGGAACCTTGCCCCAGTTGATCTTTGCCGGATCGGCGGCCTGCGCCGCACTGATACCCAGAAGCGCCAGACTCACGAGCAATGCCGTTTTTTTCATTTTGCGTTCCCCTGTATTTCGATATGACAAGAAGGCCCGACGGATCGGGCCCATCGCGCTTGCAGGTCGAGACCCACGCGGAGCGAAGACATGCACCATCCCTCTCTTCCTGGAGGTTCCGTTCAGAATCCTAACGCCATCAATGCCCATGTCGCCAGTATGGTTACAAGCAGCGCCACCCCATAACATGCGAATTGCATCGCAGTGCCCGCCCGCACGCCGAGGTCGTGCAGGCTGTGGAGGATGCGGTGCATGGCGTGCCACATGAACAGCGCGACGACAAGGAACAGCAGACCCTTGCCCGCCCAATGCTGCGCGAAGGCCTGCATGCGCGGCCAGCTCATCGCGTCCGCGGGAAGGATGATCCCCAGCGGCACCGCGATCCCGGTGATGAACACGAGCACCGGCCCGAAAAGTGCCGCAAGCATGCCGCCGGCACCGAACAGCCCCCAGAAGACGGGCGCATTGGAGCGTCTGGTGATCGATTTCATCGCGTCGCCCCCCACGCGAGGATGAGCACCACGAGGCTGCAGGCCGTCGTCGCTGCCACGCCACAGGCCGTGATTACCCCGGGGGCGACACGCTTGCCGCCGAAAATGAGTGGCGGCATGGTCCTGGGCATGATGCGGAACCAGGTCCAGCAGTGGTACGCGAAGGCGGCCAGCAGTACGCCGTGGAATACCAGCGACACGGGGCTGCGCAGCGCCTCCAGCCACCCGTTCCACGCCGCTTCGCCCTGCGCGAGGCGCCGCAGTCCGACCAGCAGCACGAGGGCGTAGGCCGCGACGAAGAGTGCGGTCGCCTCATGCACCATGTATTCGACGAAGAAGGGATTGCGGCGCCACCAGCCGGCCATCGGGCGCACGTAGGGACGGCGCGGATCGGACGTGTTCATCTGGCGCCTCCCTTCGGGGTGATGAATCTCAGGAAGTAGTCTCCGGCCGCACGGGTCTTGTTCTGGTTGACCGCGTTGGCCGGATCGACGTGCTTCGGACACACCTCGGAGCAGTAACCGACCGCGGTGCAGTTGAAGACGCCCGCCTCCGAGCCGGCGATCTCCATGCGCTCGGCGGCGGCGCCGTCGCGCGAATCGGCGTTGTAGCGATGCAGCAGGGCCATGATGCCCGGCCCGACGAACTCGGGATTCAGCCCGTACTGCGGGCAGGCCGCGTAGCACAGCAGGCAGTTGATGCAGGAGCTGAACTGCTCGTACACGTCGAGCTCGGCGGGCGTCTGCAGGTACTCGCCCTGCGCGAGAGTTCGCGCTTCCTTCGGGATGATGTAGGGCTTGATGCGTTCGAGCTTGGCGAGGAAATCGTCCATGCGGATCACGAGGTCGCGCTCGATGGGGAAATGCGCCAATGCTTCGACACGCACGGTGCCGGCAGGAAAATCGCGCAGGAAGGTCTTGCACGCGAGGCGCGGCTCGCCATCTATCATCATCCCGCAGCTGCCGCAGATCGCCATGCGGCACGACCAGCGGAAGCTCAGCGTGCCGTCGAGCCAGTCCTTGATGTACTGCAGGCCCTGCAGCACCGACATGTCGTCGGTGAAGGGCACGTCGTAGCCCTGCAGGAAGGGCTCCTCGTCCTGCTCCGGGCGATAGCGCAGGACTTCGATCCGTACGACCTTCCCGTTTCCGGTCGTCTCAGCCACGGTTCGCCTCCCCTGTCCGTCCGGGCAGCGCGGCCCGCTCCTGTTCGGCCCGCTCGCCTGCGGCGCCATAGGCGCGGGTGCCCGGCGGCGAACCGGTGATCTTCACGTCGCCGTAACCGATGCGCGGCGCGTCGGCGCCCGCGTGATACGCCAGCGAATGCCTGAGGAAGTTGGCGTCGTCGCGCTCGCCGAAACCGTCCAGCCGCTGGTGCGCGCCGCGCGACTCGCGCCGCTCGAGCGCGGACCACGCCATCGCCTGCGCGACTTCGAGCTGGTAGCCAAGCTCGATCGCGAGCAGCCAGTCGGTGTTCCACACGCTCGACGTGTCCTCGACCCTGACCCTGCGATAGCGCTCGCGCAGTTCGGCGAGCTTGTCGCAGGTCGCCTGCATGCTGCGTGCTTCGCGGTAGATGCCGCAGCCGTCCTCCATGCTCTGCGCCATCTCCTTGCGCAGGGTGGCGATGCGCTCCGTGCCGGAAGCGTTCGTCACGAGCTCGAGCGCGCGCTGCTGCGACGCCGCGGCCTGCTTCAGCAGCACGTCTGCCGGACCGTGCGCCACCGATTTTGCGAAGGCGGCGGCCTCGGCGCCGGCCGTCTTGCCGAACACGCACAGTTCGGCGAGGGAATTGGAGCCGAGGCGGTTGGCGCCGTGGATGCCGACGCTGGAACACTCGCCGGCCGCGTACAGGCCGGGCAGCGGCGCGGCACAGCGTCCATCGACGAGGATGCCGCCCATCGTGTAATGCACCGCGGGCCGCACCGGAATCGGGGTCTTCGCCGGATCGACGCCGAGGAATTCCTCGGCGAGCTCGTAGATCTGCGGCAAGCGCTCGCGCAGCTTGGCTTCGCCGAGGTGGCGCAGATCCAGATGCACGACCGGCCCGTGCGGGCCGTCTATCGTGCGCCCCTTCTGCTGCTCGTACCAGAAGGCCTGGCTGAGGCGGTCGCGCGGCCCCAGCTCCATCGCCTTGTTGCGCGGCGTCGGCTCGGCCGGCCCGAGGCCGTAGTCCTGCAGGTAGCGGTAGCCGTCCCGGTTCAGCAGGAAGCCGCCCTCGCCGCGACAGGCCTCGGTGAACAGCAGGCCGGTGCCCGGCATGCAGGTGGGGTGGTACTGGACGAATTCCATGTCGCGCAGCGGCACGCCGTGGCGGTAGGCGAGCGCCATGCCGTCGCCGGTGACGATGCCGCCGTTGGTGTTCTCGCGGAACACGCGCCCGGCGCCGCCGGTGGCGAGGATCACCGCGTTGGCCTGGATCAGCGTGAAGCGGCGCGAGGCGATGTCGACGACCACGACGCCCTGCACGCGGCCGTCCTCGACGATCAGGTCGAGGCAGAAATGCTCGTCGAAGCGCCGGATCGACGGGTACTTGATCGAAGTCTGGAACAGGGTGTGCAGCATGTGGAAGCCGGTCTTGTCGGCGGCGAACCACGTGCGCTCGATCTTCATGCCGCCAAAGGCGCGCACGTTGATGTGGCCGTCCTCCTTGCGGCTCCACGGACAGCCCCAGTGCTCGAGCTGCACCATCTCCTCGGTGCAACGCGCGACGAAGTCCTCGACCACGTCCTGCTCGCACAGCCAGTCGCCACCGGCGACGGTGTCGTGGAAGTGGTGCTCGAGGCTGTCGTGGGCCTGCACGACGCCGGCCGATCCGCCCTCCGCGGCCACGGTATGGCTGCGCATCGGGTAGACCTTGGAGACCAGCGCGATCTTCAGCGACGGGTCCGACTCGGCGGCCGCGATCGCGGCGCGCAGGCCGGCTCCGCCCGCACCAACGATGGCGACGTCTGCCTTCCAGGCATCCATGACGCTTTCCTCCTTTCGGCGGGCCCGGCAATGCCCCGGGCCACGGAAGACCGGCTCCTGCGACCGAAAGGAAATCGACCCTCATTTCGGGCGCGGAAACGACACTATTCTTCTTATATACCAACGTCACCGACAGAACTATGACGTTGTGCAATCCAGTGTAACTCCCGCTGCGCGCCCCCACAACGCCGCGATGCGAGCCGGGCCTGACGGCATGCGAGAAAATTCATCAAGCGCCGACCTAGTGACGACGCGCACGCATCAACGTGCATGTAAGATGGAATCCTTCCGCCCTGCCGGGCCCGCACCGCACGTTCCCGACACGCCATGGCCGCTCTCCATCCCCGCCTGACCGCCGTAGCCCCGCTCCTCTTCGTCCTGCTGTGGAGCACCGGCTTCATCGGCGCGAAATTCGGCCTGCCCTTTGCGGCACCGCTGACCTTCCTGAGCACCCGCTACGTGCTGGTCATCACGCTGATGGGCGCACTGGCATTCGCCATGCGCGCGCCCTGGCCGCGCGACTGGCGCCAGGTCATGCACATCGGGGTGGCCGGCCTGCTGGTGCAGGCAACCTACCTCGGCGGGGTGTTCATGTCGATCGACCGCGGCCTGCCCGCCGGAGTCTCCGCCCTGGTGGTCGGCATGCAGCCGCTGCTGACGGCGCTCGGCGCCGGCTGGCTGCTGGGCGAGCGGGTCACGCCGCGCCAATGGACGGGGCTGGTGCTGGGCTTCGTGGGCGTCACGCTGGTGGTGAGCAACAAGGTTGCGGTCGGCGTGTCGGCGGCGGAGCTGGGCTGGAAGCTTGCACCGGCGCTCGCGGCGCTGGCGGGGATCACCGCCGGCACGCTGTACCAGAAGCGCTTCTGCCCGAGCTTCGACCTGCGCACCGGTTCGGTCGTGCAGTTCATCCCCAGCCTGCTCGTCACCGCCTTCATCGCCAGCCGCACCGAGCCCCTGCACGTCGACTGGAGCGGGCAATTCGTCTTCGCGCTGCTGTGGCTCGTGCTGGTGCTCTCGCTCGGCGCGATCAGCCTGCTCAATCTGCTGATCCGCAGCGGCAGCGCGGTGAACGTGGCCAGCCTGTTCTACCTGACGCCGCCGACGACGGCGCTGATGGCCTGGCTGCTGTTCGGCGAGACCCTCTCCGGCCTCGCGCTCGCCGGCATGGTCGTCGCCGTGCTGGGGGTATGGCTCGCACGCAAGGCCTGAGGCCTCCGATCCGCGCCGCGTTTCTCGCGCATTCGCCATCTGCCGCATTCCCCTCATCCGCATAGGTGATATCCACAATGCGGAAGTTCACACTGCCCATGATCGCCCTCGGTCGAAATAATCGCGGCCACGCAGTCAATAACCGAGGAGAGGGATTTGGCAAAGAAACCGTTTTACACGTCGCTGTACTTTCAGGTCATCGTCGCGATCGTGATCGGCGTGCTGCTGGGGCACTTCTACCCCCAGACCGGCGCCGCGATGAAGCCGCTGGGTGACGGCTTCATCAAGCTGATCAAGATGATCATCGCCCCGATCATCTTCTGTACCGTCGTCGTCGGCATCGCCGGCATGGAGGACATGAAGAAGGTCGGCAAGACCGGCGGCTTCGCGCTGATGTACTTCGAGGTCGTCAGCACGATCGCGCTGATCGTCGGCCTCGTGATCGTCAACGTCGTCAAGCCGGGGGCCGGCATGAACATCGACGTGTCGACGCTGGATACGAAGGCGATCGCCGCCTACACCGATCCGTCGAAGATGCAGAGCACGACGGAATTCCTCCTGCACGTGATCCCGACGACCGTCGTCGACGCCTTCGCGAAGGGCGAGATCCTGCAGGTGCTGCTGTTCTCGGTGCTGTTCGGCTTCGCGCTGCACAAGTTCGGCGGCCGCGGCACGCTGGTGTTCGACTTCATCGAGAAGTTCTCGCACGTGCTGTTCGGCATCGTCGGCTACATCATGAAGGTCGCCCCGATCGGCGCCTTCGGCGCGATGGCCTTCACGATCGGCAAGCACGGCGTCGGCGCGCTGGCGCAGCTGGGCATGCTGATGGCGACCTTCTACCTGACCTGCCTCGTCTTCATCTTCGGCGTGCTGGGCACGATCGCACGCGTGCACGGCTTCTCGGTGGTCAAGCTGATCCGCTACATCAAGGAAGAGCTGCTGATCGTGCTGGGCACCTCGTCGTCGGAATCGGCCCTGCCGCGTCTGATGGCGAAGATGGAGAACCTCGGCTGCAAGAAGTCGACGGTCGGCCTGGTGGTCCCGACGGGCTACTCGTTCAACCTCGACGGTACCTCGATCTACCTGACGATGGCGGCCGTGTTCATCGCCCAGGCGACCAACACCCCGCTGGACATCACGCAGCAGCTCACCCTGCTCGCGGTGCTGCTGCTGACCTCGAAGGGCGCCGCCGGCATCACCGGCAGCGGCTTCATCGTGCTCGCCGCGACGCTGTCGGCGGTGGGCGGCGTGCCGGTGGCGGGCCTGGCGCTGATCCTCGGCATCGACCGCTTCATGTCGGAAGCGCGTGCGCTGACCAACCTGATCGGCAACAGCGTGGCGACCGTGGTCGTCGCGAAGTGGTGCAAGGACGTCGACATGAAGGTGCTCAACAGCCACCTCAACAACGAGACCGTCGAAGAGGCCAACGATCCCGAGGACGTGCTCGACCTGCAGGACGCGCACATGGACGTGCGCCCGGCGGTCGCCCGGATGGAGCCGCAGCTGGCAGTGCCCGCCCGCGCGTAAGCACGCCGCCTTCGGCTGCAGGAAGCAAATCGGCCCGCCAGCATCTGCTGGCGGGCCGATTTTTTTGCCGCGTGGGGCCGGCAACCGCCGCCCCCGGTGTGCGTCAGCCGGGCAACAACACGCCGGCGTTGCGGATCGCCTTCTGGTACTCGGCCGTCGATTCGTCGATCGTCTTCAGCGCACTGTCGAGTTCGTTGCGTTTCGCCTGGGCGTCGGCATCCGCGCGCAACTTGGCGGCGCGGTCGAGCGTGCCCTTGAGCTGCGCCTCGCGGG
Organism: Aromatoleum tolulyticum; assembly: GCF_900156155.1. Taxonomy (GTDB): domain Bacteria; phylum Pseudomonadota; class Gammaproteobacteria; order Burkholderiales; family Rhodocyclaceae; genus Aromatoleum; species Aromatoleum tolulyticum. Next base: position 30,640 of record NZ_FTMD01000013.1, on the reverse strand, counting down.
CGCTGCCGTTCGGCACCAGCATCGGGATCAGCAAGCGGTAGGTCTCGTTGCGGTCCTGCTCGTAACGGTATTCGTCGCCCTTGCTGTCGAACTGCAGCGTACGCACGAGCGTCTCTCCACCGCGCAGGCGCTCGATCTGGACCTTGGTGCGCAGATAGGCGTGATCGAGGATCGCACGGCCGCGGCGCGCATTTTCGGCTACCGCTGCATCGGCATCCGCCATCAGTTTGTCGACCACCTTCACCTCGCTCCGCCCCTTGTCGTCGCTCTTTTCCTCGGCGATGCGCGCCAGCGCGTCGCGCAGGGCCTTGGTGGACTCCTTGCGCGCCGTGTACTCCTTGAGCTCGCGCGGGTCCGCGGCCGCCGCGGGCGCGGCAGGCTTGGCCGCCGCAGCCGCCGGCTTCACCAGTTCGGCGATGGACAGTTTGGCGCCGAGGTAGGCGTCTTCGAGCAGCAGGCGCGCATCGAGGAGCTTGCCGTCGGCCGCAGCGGCTTCGGCCTGCTTGATCTTCGCTTCGTTGTCCTGCACGACGCGCGAATTGTCCACCTTGCGCTGCTCGCCGACGCGCTTGAGCGCCTTATTGAGCTCCCTGGTGCTTTCGAGCTTGCTCGCGAAGTCGCTTTTCATCCGCGCTTCCTCGGCAGCCACCACGCGGGCCGACTGTACGTCCGCGAACACGTCGGCCGTTCCGAGAAAGCCCGCGCCCGCGATCAACGCGGCACCGAGGGCGAATTTCGATCCGTTCTTCATGCATTTCCCCTTGTTTTGCGTATTCCGGTGCATTGCCTTCCCCGCTTCCAGCCTCCCGTGGCTTCAATCCGGAAACGGGACGGGACGGCCTCGCCGCCCATGACGAAAGTCTAGCGTATTGGCCACACCGCGATCATGGATTTGGTCAAATCGGCGACAGATTCCGCCCCCCGCGCGTCAGAAGCCGAGACTGAGCCCGGCCTGCAACGCGTAGGCGCGCACGTCGTCCTGCGCAACGCGGGTCGACAGGGCGAGGTTGCCGCTCAGGGCTGGCGAGAACTTCGCGCCAATGCCGACGACGGCCGTGCCCCATGTGCGCTCGGGCGCGAAGGCCGGCAGCGCGAAGCCGTTGGCCGGCAGGCTGGCGAGGTTCGCGCGCACTTTGCGGTCGTCGTCCTCGAAATCGCGGTTGAGGGCGACGCGCGCGTACGGCAGGTAGCGACCGAGGCCCCAGCTCGCCTGATAGCCGATGCTGCCGAGCAGGGAATTGCGGTCCTGGCTGCGGAAGGACATCGTGGTCGAGGACTGCCCCTTCTCGGTGAAGCCGTCGACTTCGACCTGCTGCAGGTGCACGCCGAACGTCGGACCGTGACGCAGCGCCCCCGCGCCGAAGTCGTAACCGGCGAGCACGCCCAGGGAATAGTTGGTGCCCGTGGTCGAGCCCTTCATCGTGCGCTGCGCCGCGCCGAGGGTGACGTCGCGCCGGGTGTCGTAGTCGATGTTGCCGAAGGCGCCGACGGCCGTCGCATGCAACGGGCCGCTGCGATAGCCGGCATACAGGGCGACGGTCTGTTCGCGCTGTTCGTAGTCGCCGGTGTCGGCGGAGAAGTCGGCGTCGAGCATGGCCAGGCTTACCGCCGCGCCGACGCTGAGCGAAGGCGTGAGCCAGGTATCTACGCCCACCGCAAAGTCGTAGGGATTGCCGCTGGCGCCGGGAACAGCCTCGCTCGACGAGTACTTCAGGCGCCCGCCGCCGAGGCTGGCCCACAGGTTGCGCCCGCTCTGCCCGCGCGCCCAGGCGCCGAGCGCGAGCTGGTCGTGCACCGTGGAGAACAGGGCTTCACGGGTGTACAGAGGCGACTCGGCCAGCAGCGATACCGCCCCCGGCGCGCGCAGCACGCCCAGCGCGTAGTCGGCGATCACGCGGTGGCCGGCGGTCGTCGGATGCACGCCGTCGGCGAACAGGAAGCTCTGGTCGGCACCGGGAGCGATGAGGTCCGCGGCCGTACATACCAGCGAGGGCGTCAGCCCGCAGGCCGGGAGCGTCACGTTCGCGAAGCCGTAGCGGGCCGGATCCGCGGCGACCTCGTGCAGCAGCGTGAAGGTGTCGAGCGGGATGACCTGGATCCGGGCGGCGGCGAGTCCGCCGTACAACACCTGGTTGTAGGCGCTCGACAGCGCCGTTATGGCTGCGGCATTGACGGGGCCGACGGAAGCGCCGAAAGGCGTTGAGCCGACGTCGGGGAGCGTCGACACGAGGATGTAGCGCGCGCCTGCGGCCTTCAGCGTGCCGACCGCGGCGGCCTGATCGGACGCGGCCGTGACGATGTCGCCGAGCGGGTCGGTGGAGGTATCGAGCGCCTGGAACAGGTCGTTGGCGCCGCCCCACACCGAGTACAACGCGCCCGGATCGGCCCGGCCGCCGGTGGACGCGAGGTAGGCGTCGATCTGGCTGCGGATCGGCGTGGCGAAGCGGGTCGGATCGGCGTCGGGATATCCCGGCAGGGAGGTCACGCGCGCGCCGCCCATCGCGTAGTTGGTGCCGCCGGCCACGGCCGGGGTGGCTTCCGTCCCGAGCGCCGCGGCGAGATTCTCGCTCCACACCGGGCCCGGGTTGGTCGTGAAGCGGCCGGTGCCGGGCGGCACGAAAGCCGAAAAGCTGCCGGCATCGCTCAGGCTGTCGCCGAAGAAATACGTGTTGCTGAAATCGGCGGCAGTCGCGCTCGCGCTGAATGCCGCCGCGACGGCGATGCCGAGCAGGGACGGTCTGATCATCGTGAATCTCCTGTGGGTTCCTGCCGCGAGCCGACTCGCGGCGGGGCGAAGGGGACGAAAGGGGGGGCGAGTATCGTACCGGCATTATCCAGCGTCAATCCGGCCGTCATGCAAGGCACGGCATGTAACAGCGGGTGCGGTGAGGATAGGCGGCCTTCCTTTAGAATGCGCGGATGAAGGTCACATCCGCATCGCGCATCGTCGCGACCCGCATCCTGGGCCTGGACCCCGGACTGCGCATCACGGGCTTCGGCGTCATCGACAAGCTCGGCAGCCAGTTGCGCTACGTCGCGAGCGGCTGCATCAGGACGCGCGACGGGGAGCTGCCGGGGCGACTCAAGACGCTGCTCGACGGCGTGCGCGAGGTCGTCGCGACCTATTCCCCGGATCAGGCCGCCGTCGAGAAGGTGTTCGTGAACGTGAACCCGCAATCCACGCTGCTGCTCGGACAGGCGCGCGGTGCGGTGATCTGCGGCGCCGTGGCGTGCGACCTGCCGGTGCATGAGTACACGGCATTGCAGGTGAAGCAGGCGGTGGTCGGCTACGGCAAGGCGAACAAGGAGCAGGTGCAGCACATGGTGCAGCGCCTGCTCGCGCTCGACGGCAGCCCCAGCCCGGATGCCGCGGACGCGCTCGCGTGCGCGATCTGCCACGCGCATGGCGGCGAGGGGATGACCGGCGGGATCGGCGGACGCCGCCGCGCGGGGCGCATCCTCGTCATGCCGGAGCGGCGCTGACGAGGATCGTGCCCGGGCAAGCTCAGACCTTGGGCAGGCGCCCCATCAGGTAGAACTCGTCGTTCGGCCGCATGCTGGAGAGGTTCGCGAGGCGATTGCTCATCGCGAAGAAGGCGGCGATCGCGCCGATGTCCCAGATGTCGCCCTCGCTGAAGCCGTGTTCGCGCAGGACGGCGAAGTCGGCCTCGTCGACGGTCGCGGCCGCGAGGGCGACCTTCATCGCGAAATCCAGCATCGCACGCTGGCGCGGCGTGATCTCGGCCTTGCGGTAGTTGGTCGCGACCTGGTCGGCGACGCGCGGGTTCTTAGCGCGGATGCGCAGGATCGCGCCGTGCGCGACGACGCAATAGAGGCACTCGTTCGCGCCCGAGGTCGCAACGACGATCATCTCGCGCTCGGCCTTGGTGAGCCCCTCGTTCTTCTCCATCAGCGCGTCGTGGTAGGCGAAGAAGGCGCGGAACTCGTCCGGACGGTGGGCAAGCGTGAGGAACACGTTGGGCACGAAGCCCGCCTTGTCCTGCACCGCGAGGATCTTCTCGCGGATGTCGTCGGGCAGGTCCTTGAGTTCGGGGACCGGAAAACGGCTGATCGCTTGTTCGCTCACGTCATCTCTCCTTTCTCGATAAGTATCAGCATATTATTATTTTTTATACGACGATCAAATCTTCCCCGAAGCCCGGCCCTGCATCAGCTTCGCGGCCACCAGTCCGTTGACCAGCCCGAACACCGTCGCGGCGAGAGCGAACACCGGCACGAGATAGAACACGCCGTCGTGCGGCACCAACCACAGCCGCGCGAGCACGAGCTGGCCGCCGATATGCGCGAAGGCGGCAAACACGCTGAGGCTGACGGGGCCGAACCAGCGGCGCGGCAGATGCATCGCGAACCCCAGCGTGGCGAGGCTCGCGAGCGAGCCCGCGAGGCTGAGGAAGAAGCCGGGCGCGAAAAGCTGACCGAGCAGCAGGCTGCCGGCGAACACGCGCAGCAGCGCGACCCACACGGCGTCGCGCCAGCCCCAGCGCGCGAGCACGATGAGCGTGACGATGTTCGCCAGGCCCGGTTTCACGCCGGGCAGCGGCAAGGGAATCGCGGCCTCGGCGACGGTCAGCACGATCGCGGCGGCGGCCAGCCGCGCGATGCGCTGGTCGTCCGGGGTCGGCACGATCTCAATAGTTGAGGGAGTCATAGTCCGCGGCACCGCCGGCGAGGCTCAGTGACACCTGGTTGGGCGCGCAGATCGCCACCGCACCCGAGCGCGTGAGCCAGCCCTGGCGCACACAGTACTGGCGCGGGCCCGGGTCGGATGCGACGCGCGCACGGCCGGGCTCGATCTCGATGCGCGTGACGCCCAGCGGGCCGGGGACTTCGACGACCTGCGCACGCGCGAGCCCCACTTCGGCGAACACTTTACCGCCGGCACGCACGACCGCCTTGTCCGGCGCCCCGCCGCGCCACAGCGCCAGCGCCGACAGCACGCAGACCAGCAACGCGCCGGCGAGCACGAGCCAGTCGCCCGGCCGCAGCAGGACGATCCATTCGGCCAGACGCGCTTTCACTGGTCCGCCGGCCGCGCCCCGTGATCCAGCTGGCGGCGTGCGGCCGAACGGTGGCGCACCAGTACGCGGACCGAACCGGCAAAATGCTGTCCCAGCTTCTCGGCGAGATACACCGAGCGGTGCTGGCCGCCGGTGCAGCCGATCGCGACGGTGAGGTAGCTGCGGTTGTCGCGCGCATAGCTCGGCAGCCAGGTCGCGACGAAGCGGCGGATGTCCTCGTACATCTGGTCGACCTCCGGCTGGTTCTCGAGGAACTCGATCACGGGCCGGTCCTTGCCGGTGAAGGGGCGCAGCAGCGGGTCGTAGTGCGGGTTCGGCAGGCAGCGCACGTCGAACACGTTGTCGGCGTCGAGCGGAATGCCGTGCTTGAAGCCGAAGGACTGGAACATCAGCGTCAGCCCCGCCGTCGCCTCGATCTGCATGAAATCCTTGATCCAGGCGCGCAGCGTGTTGGCCTGCAGGTCGCTGGTGTCGATGCGGTGGCCGAGTGCGGCGATCGATTCGAGCGCGTCGCGCTCCTTCTGGATCGCCTCTTCGAGCGAGACCTCGTCGCTCGCCAGCGGATGACGCCGGCGCGTCTCGGAGAAGCGCGCGATCAACGTGTCGTCGCGCGCCTCGAGGAAGATCACGCGCAGGTCGCCGACCGTCTTGCGCAGATGCTCGACCTTCTGCGGCAGGGCCTCGATGTTCACCCCGGAACGCACATCGACGGCGACGGCGACGCGTTCGTAGCCCAATCGCCGCAGTTCGGCCGCGAGCTTGGCCAGCAGGCTCGCCGGCAGGTTGTCGACGGCGTAATAGCCGGCGTCTTCGAGCACCTTGAGCGCGACGCTCTTCCCCGAACCCGACAAGCCGCTAATCAGAACGATCTGCATGACCCGAAACTCCGCGTGGAGCGTCGATTATCGCCAAAGCGAGGCTCCACGGCCAGCGCGGGACGATGACAACTATGACTAAAGTCGGATCAGGCGGCGACCAGCAGCTCGCCTTCGCGCCGGGCGACCCCGGCCCGCGTGAGTTCGCCGACCAACCAGTCCGCCAGCGCCTCGGGCGTCAGGCCGAGGAAACGCGCGTTGGCCTCGCGGTACAGCGGCACGCTGGCGAGATGCGCCGGCAGGGCGTCGATCTCCATGCTGCGCGCGTCGAGCAGCGAAAAGGTCATGCAGGCGCGGATCGCGTTGCGCGCCATGCGCGAGCCGTCCTCCTCGAAGGCGCGCAGGCGGGCGAAGGCGCGCGCGAGGGCGTCGTCGAACTCGACGAAGGGCGCGCCGTGCCCGGGGATCACGACGTCGACGGGCAGGCGCGCGATCGCCTCCAGCGTGCGTCGCGCGGCGCCGATGCCGTCGCCCAGCCCGAGCACCTCGGCGAACAGGATGCCGAAGCCGTCGCGCCACAACGCGTCGCCCGAGATCAGGATGCGCCGATCCCGGTTGTGGAACACCAGCGCATCCATGTCGTGACCGGGTGCGGCGATCGCCTGCCACACGAGCTCGCCCATCTCCAGCGTGTCGCCGGGGTGCAGCGCGCGGTCGGCATGGAAGCGCTCGCCCGACTGCGCGGCAGTCGTCAGCAGCAGCGCGTCCTCGTCCCAGGCCGCGACCGTCGGCAGCATGCCCGCGGGCACCGAAATCGCGCAGCCGAAGGTACGCTGCACCAGGGCATTGCCGCCGATGTGGTCGGAATGCGAATGCGTGTTGACGAGATCGGTGAGCCGCCGCCCCGCCAGCACCTCGCGCAGCAGCGCGACCGTCTGCGCGCCGTGGCTGACGTAACCGCTGTCCACCACGGTCGCCCGGCCGCCATCGAACAATACGACGTTGTTGGCCGACAGCCAGCCGCGTTCGAGCACGCGGATCGTGTCGGGCAAGGTCACTGCCGTGCTCATTCGGAGCCTTCGCCGACCTGCGCGGCGACGTTGTCGGGCAGCGGCGCCGTGGCAGGCGGCGGCTCGGCCGCGGCCGGGGGCACCGGCACGCCGTCGATCTCCTCGGGCGTGCGACCGCAGCCGAGACACACGCCGGAGTCCCAGTCGATCATGCACACGCCGACGCACAGCGCCTCGCTCATGCGCCCTCCGGCGACGCGAGCGTCGGCGCCGCGGCGGCGCCCAAGGCCGCGCGACGCTGGGCGACGAGTTCGAGGACGCGCAACTTGTCGGTGTCCTCGCTGCGGCTCCAGCGCGCGATCTCGTCGAGGCTGCGGAAACAGCCTTCGCACAGTCCGGTCGTCGCGCTCATGCGGCAGATGTTGATGCAGGGGGATGCAATGCTCATATCGGGGTCGGGGGGTGTTGTAAGTAGCGGGTGCGGCTTGTTGTGGTGTTTGGTCCGCCGCAGCCCGCGCGAGTTCATTCGTCCGACGCGTACTCAGCCGGCACACGCCGCCTTCGCCCGCTTCGCGAGCACGGCGCGGGCGACGCGCGAGGCCGGTTCGCGCCCGAGCACGCCGCTGATCCACGCGGCGATGTCGACGAGGCGCTCGACATCGATGCCGGTTTCGATCCCCAGACCGTTCAGCAGCCACACGACGTCCTCGGTCGCGACGTTGCCCGACGCGCCGGCCGCATACGGACAGCCGCCCAGGCCGCCGACGGAGGCGTCGTACACCGCCACGCCCATCTGCAACGACGCGTAGATGTTCGCCGCGGCCATGCCGTAGGTGTCGTGATAGTGGCCGGCGAGGCGCTCGACCGGCACGCGCTTGATCACCGCTTCGAGCATGCGCGAGATGTTCGCGGGATTGCCGCTGCCGATCGTGTCGCCCAGCGAGACTTCGTAGCAGCCCATATCCATCAGCGTCGCGGCGACGTCGGCGACCTTCTCCGGCGCGACCGGACCCTCGTAGGGGCAGCCCGCGACGCAGGAGACGTAGCCGCGCACCTTCACGCCCGCGGCGTGCGCCGCCTCGGCGACCGGACGGAAGCGTTCCAGCGATTCGGCGATCGAGCAGTTGATGTTCTTCTGGCTGAAGGACTCGGACGCCGCACCGAACACCGCGACTTCCGCCGCGCCGGCCGCGAGCGCCGCTTCGAAACCTTTGAGGTTCGGCGTCAGCACCGGGTAGGCGACGCCCGGGCGGCGCGCGATGCGCGCCATCACCTCGGCGTTGTCGCCCATCTGCGGCACCCATTTCGGCGACACGAAGGAGGTTGCCTCGATCGCGGTCAGGCCGGCGTCGGCGAGACGCGCGATGAGTTCGACCTTGGTTTCGGTCGACACGATCTGCTTCTCGTTCTGCAGCCCGTCGCGCGGACCGACGTCGACGATGCGCACCTTTTGCGGCAGTTGCATGATCTTCTCCCGCCCTGAACTCATTGCGCCGGAACCCACGCCGCCGGGCGCTTCGACAGGAAGGCGTCGAGCCCCTCCTTCGCCTCGGGCGTCGCGCGCAGGCCGGCGATGCGCTGCGCGGTGTCCTCGACGATCTCGTCCGAAACGGGGCGGTTCGCGACCGCGCGGATCAGGTCCTTCGCCGCCGCCTGCGATTTCGGGCCGCCCTGCAGCAGGGCAGCCACGATTTCACTCACCTTGGCGTCCAGTTCCTCGGCCGCGACGACCTCGTGTGCGAGACCGATCTCGCCGGCACGCTGCGCGGAGATGCGCTCGGCCGACTGGAAGTAGCGGTAAGACTGGCGCTCGCCGATCGCGCGGATCACATAGGGGCTGATCGCCGACGGAATGATGCCGAACTTGACCTCGGAGGTCGCGAACACCGCCTTGTCGGACGCGACACAGATATCGCACGCGGACGCGAGTCCCATGCCACCGCCCAGCGCCGCGCCCTGCACGCGGGCAATCGTCGGTTTGCGCATTTCGGACAGCGTGCGCAGCATGCCGGCGAGCTTGCGCGCATCGGCGAGATTCGCCTCGACGCTCGCCTCGCCCGCGGCCTTCATCCAGTTGAGGTCGGCACCGGCGGAGAAGCTCTTGCCGCGACCGGCGAGCACGACCACGCGCACGGCGTCGTCGGCATCGAGCTGGCGGCACGCCGCCGTGATGTCCGCGATCAGCTGCGCGTTGAACGCATTGTGCACGTCGGGACGGTTCATCCAGATCGTCGCGACGCCCTGTGCGACGACGATTTCGAGGGTTTCGTACATGTTCTATCGTCTCCTGCCTTGTTCTGGCGGACGGGTGCCGCCTGCACGCGGCACCGTCGCCGCCGGGGCTCTGCACGGCCCCGGTCGGACTGCGAATAAAAGGATCCCGCGGGACACCAGGGGCATCTAGAGGGAGGCTGCAGGGAGAACGCCCCCGGCGCCTGCACCCGCAGGATCGGGAAACTGCTCCGTCAGACCGCCAGCGAGCGTCCGATCACTAGACGCTGGATGTCGCTCGCGCCTTCGTAGATCTGGCACACGCGCACGTCGCGGTAGATGCGCTCGACCGGGAAGTCGCTGACGTAGCCGTAGCCGCCGTGGATCTGGATCGCGTCCGAGCACACCTTCTCGGCCATCTCCGAGGCGAAGAGCTTCGCCATCGAGGCTTCCTTCAGGCACGGCCGGCCGGCGTCCTTCAGCGTCGCGGCGTGCCACACGAGCTGGCGCGCGGCTTCGAGCTGCGTCGCCATGTCGGCGAGACGGAAGTTCACCGCCTGGTGCTCGAAGATCGGCTTGCCGAAGGTCTCGCGCTCGTGGGCGTACTTCACCGCCGCTTCCAGCGCCGCGCGCGCCATGCCGAGGCACTGCGCGGCGATGCCGATACGGCCGGCCTCGAGGTTCGACAGCGCGATCTTGTAGCCCTCGCCCTCCGCGCCGAGCAGCGCACCGGCCGGCACGCGGCAGTTCTCGAACAGGATCTGCGCGGTGTCGGAGGCCTTCTGGCCCATCTTCTCCTCGATGCGCGCGACGATGTAGCCTGGGGTGTTCGTCGGCACGAGGAAGCACGAGATGCCCTTCTTGCCGGCCGTCTTGTCGGTGACCGCGAACACGATCGCGACGTCGGCCTCGCGGCCGGTCGTGATGAACTGCTTCACGCCATTGATGACCCAGGAGTCGCCATCACGAACAGCGGTGGTCTTCAGTGCCGACGCGTCGGAACCCACGTGCGGCTCGGTCAGGCAGAAGCAGCCGAGCTTCTCACCGCGCGCCAGCGGCTTCAGCCACTCTTCCTTCTGCGCATCGTTGCCGTAACGATTCGGGATGCCGCAGGCGAGCGAGTTCTGCACGCTGACGATGGTCGACGTCGCGCCGTCGCCGGCGGCGATCTCTTCCAGCGCGAGCACGAGGCTCACGTAATCCATGCCTGCGCCGCCCCACTGCTCCGGCACGACCATGCCCAGCGCGCCGAGCTCGGCCAGCTCCTTGAGCGCCTCGCGCGGGAAGGTGTGGTTGCGGTCCCATTCGGCGGCGAAGGGGGCCAGGCGCTCCTGCGCGAACGCGCGCAGGGAGTCGCGGATCATTTCCTGTTCTTGCGTGAGGATCATTTATGCGAGCTCCACCGCAACCGCCGTCGCTTCGCCGCCGCCGATGCACAGGCTGGCGACGCCGCGCTTCTTGCCGTACTTCCTGAGCGCGCCGAGCAGCGTGACGATGATGCGCGCGCCCGAAGCGCCGATCGGATGGCCCAGCGCGCACGCGCCGCCATGCACGTTCACCTTGTCGTGCGGCAGCTCGAGCTCCTTCATCGCCGCCATCGTGACGACCGCGAAGGCTTCATTGATCTCCCACAGGTCGACCTGGTCCTTCGTCCAGCCGGCCTTCGCCAGCACCTTCTGCATCGCGCCGACCGGGGCGGTCGTGAACCAGGCCGGTTCCTGCGCGTGCGTCGCGTGGCCGACGATGGTCGCGAGCGGCTTCAGGCCCAGCTTGTCGGCGGTCGAGCGGCGCATCATCACCAGCGCCGCGGCGCCGTCCGAGATCGAGCTGGAGTTCGCGGCGGTCACCGTGCCGTCCTTGCTGAATGCCGGCTTGAGGCCGGCGATCTTGTCGATCTGCGCCTTCGGCGGCTGCTCGTCCTTGTCGATGACGACTTCGCCCTTGCGCCCCGACACCGTCACCGGCGCGACTTCCCACGCGAAGCTGCCGTCCTTGATCGCGGCCTGCGCACGCGTCGTCGAGGCGATCGCGAACTCGTCCTGAGCGGCGCGCGTGAAGCTGAAGTGGCTCGCGCAGTCCTCGGCGAAGGTGCCCATCAGACGGCCCTTGGTCTCCTTCTTGTAGCTGTCCTCGAGGCCGTCGTAGAACATGTGGTCGACGAGCTGGCCGTGGCCGAGGCGGTAGCCGCTGCGTGCCTTCGGCAGCATGTAAGGGGCGTTCGACATCGACTCCATGCCGCCCGCGACCATCACGTCGTTGGTGCCGGCCACCAGCAGGTCGTGCGCGAGCATCGTCGCCTTCATGCCGGAGCCGCACACCTTGCTCACCGTCGTGCAGCCCGCGGAAAGCGGCAGACCCGCGCCCAGCGCGGCCTGACGGGCCGGCGCCTGGCCGACACCGGCCGGCAGCACGCAGCCCATCAGCACTTCCTGCACTTGTTCGGCAGAGATCCCGGCGCGCTCGACGGCGGCCTTGATGGCGACGGCGCCCAGCTGCGGTCCGGTCAGGCCGGACAGCTCGCCCTGGAAGCCGCCCATCGGGGTGCGGGCGGCGGAAACGATAACGACGGGATCACTCATGCTTCTCTCCTGTAAAACGTCTTTGGTTGTCCGGCTCTCAGGCCAGTGATTCAAGTGCCGCGACATAGCGCGGCATCAGGTCTTCCGGACGGCGCACGTTGAGGCCCAGGTCGCGCACCAGTCCGTCCTTCAATCCATAGATCCATGCATGCACCGTCAGCGGCTGGCCGCGGCGCCATGCGTCCTGCACCACCACCGTCTGGCACACGTTCACGACCTGCTCCAGCGCGTTGAGCTCGCACAGGCGGTCGTGGGCGAGTTCGGGCGCAAGCGCGTCGACGGCCTTCTGGTGCTTCACATGCACGTCCTGCACGTGGCGCAGCCACAGGTCGACCAGGCCGATGCGCTCGCGCAGCAGGGCGGACTTCACGCCGCCGCAGCCGTAGTGGCCGACGACCATGATGTGCTTGACCTTGAGCACGTCGACGGCGAACTGGATCACCGACAGGCAGTTGAGGTCGGTATGCACGACGACGTTCGCGACGTTGCGATGCACGAAGACCTCGCCCGGCAGCAGGCCGATGATCTGGTTCGCCGGCACGCGCGAGTCCGAGCAGCCGATCCACAGGTACTCGGGCGACTGCAGCTTGGACAGCTTCTCGAAGAACTCCGCATCCACCTGGCGCATCTGCTGCGACCAGGCGCGGTTGTAGTCGAACAGGTGGAACAGGTTCTCGTTCGCGACCTCTTCCTCGGACCAGTTCTCGAGGTCCAGCGACAGCAGGATCGCGCCCTCGACGGGCGTCGGGTAGTAGGCCGGCGCTTCCTTGAAGCCCATCTCGCGGTACAGCTTGAGGGCGATGCGCATCGCCGGCATGGTGTCGAGCATGATGCGGCGGTAGCCGAGATCCTTCGCGCTGCGGATCGCCGCGAGCACCAGATCACGGCCGATGCCCAGCCCGCGGTGCGCGGGCTCGACGTACAGGCGCTTCATCTCGCACATGCCGCCGGTCGTCGGGCGCAGGCCCACGCAGCCGGCCGGCTGACCGTCGATCTCGGCATAGAACAGGCGACCGTCGGGTGCCGCATAGGCGCCGGGCAGAGAAGCCATCTCGTCGCCGAAGCCCTGGAAGCACAGGTCCACGCCCAGCCACGCGGCGTAATTGCGGAAAAACTGGCGCACCTGATCCAGCTCGACCTGATCGTCAGCACTCAATACGCGAAGCTTCGCTGCCATCGTCACTCCCAGGAACAGTCACAGGCGAAATCCGTTGCCGGCTTCCGCGGGTTATTGTTACGGCGCAGAACCGCGTTCCCGCGACAGGTCTGCACCAACGCCGCGAGCGGACGCGCTCGACCCGCAATCCTGCCACAGTCCGGGCGCACTCCCGCACATCGCAACATTCCCGCGGCCACGACCAGCCACCCCGGAGCATCCGTGCCTCGCGGTCACGCCCGCCCTGCCGTTCCTGTTGTAATTACGTTTACGTCAACGTAAACTAACCGTCAAAAAAATCAAGCCCCGGCGCGCATCCGGCGAACGACTTCCGCCCGCTCCTCGGCGGCGCTGGACGCATCGTGGCCGAGCAGTTCCGAGCATTGCTGCTCCAGCGAATCGATCTCGCCCAGCACCGCCTCGATGTCTTCGCGCTGCTGTTCGAGCGCGGCACGCCGGTCCGCGAGCACGACGAGGAAGCGCAGCAACTGGGGCGCCGCGTTGCGCACGCCGCCGTGCATCTCGATCAGCTCCTTGATCTCGGCGAGCGACAGGCCCAGGCGCTTGCCGCGCAGCGTCAGCTTGAGGCGGGTGCGGTCGGCCTTGGAGTACACGCGCGTGCGGCCGGCGCGCGAAGGCTTGAGCAGACCCTGATCCTCGTAGAAGCGGATCGCGCGCGGAGTCACGTCGAATTCCCGCGCAAGTTCCGTGATGGTGTAGGTTTGTTCGCTTGCCATTGGCCGTTCGCTCGCAGTAAAACGGTGCAGGGTCGATTGCATTTTTGCTCGAACCGCCCCGACGGGGCCGAAAAGTTAATCAGAATTAAGGGGTTTGAGCAATGCCAGATTGCTCCCCCTCCAACGGAGACAGCCGGATGACGACAACCGGAGAACTGCAGTACCCCTTCACCGATACGCCCGCCGCCGGCCAGGTGCAACAGGTGGCCCCCGGCGTCCGCTGGGTGCGCATGCCGCTACCCTTCGTGCTCAACCACATCAACCTGTGGCTGCTGGACGACGGCGACGCGCAGGTGGTCGTGGACACCGGCTTCGGCGTCGACGCGGTGCGCGACAACTGGAATACGATCCTCGACCGCGACCCGCGCCCGCTGTCGCGCATCCTCGTCACCCACAGCCATCCCGACCACCTGGGCCTCGCCAGCTGGCTCGCCGAGCGCAACGGCGCCCCGGTGCTGATGACGCAGGGCGAGTTCTTCAACGGCCACGCGATCTGGAACCAGGTCGGCGGCAACGCCGTGGACGAGATGGTCGCGCACTTCGCCGCGCATGGCCTCGACCCCGCGAGCCAGCAGGCGCTGCGCGACCGCGGCAACGCCTACCGTCGCGGCGTGCCGTCGCTGCCCAAGGCCTACCGGCGCCTGTTCGACGGCGACGTCGTGAACGTGGGCGGCAGGGACTGGCGCGTGATCGTCGGCTACGGCCACTCCCCCGAGCACGCGAGCCTGTATTGCGAGTCGCTGGGAGTGCTCATTTCGGGCGATATGCTGCTACCGCGCATCTCGACAAACATCAGCGTTTACGCCCTCTCGCCGGACGATGACCTGCTCGGCTGGTTTCTCGAATCATTAAAGCGCTTCAAGGACTTGCCGGACGATACGCTCGTGCTACCATCACACGGGCATCCGTTCCGCGGCATCCGTGCGCGCGTCGATCAGCTCGAGGCGCACCACCGTGAACGCTGCGATGCACTATTGAACGAAATCCAGGCCCCCCGCAGCGCGGGAGAACTGCTATCGACGCTGTTCCCCCGCGAACTGGATACGCATCAGGTCATGTTCGCCATGGGAGAGGCGATTGCACACCTCAACTACCTCGGCGCGCGCGGCGAGGTCCGCAGGGTGGGCGACCCGACAGGCATCATCCGATTCGAAAAAACAGCGTGACAACAGGAGCAAGACTAGAAATGGCCGCACCAACACCCGAGACAGTGTTCGCCGACCTGCCTGACCCCAAGGAAGTCGCCAAGACCTATTCCGAGGTTGCCCAGCGGGCCTCGCATCTCATCAGCGAACACGTCCAGCGTCAGCTGAAGAAGGGCGTAACGACCCCCAGCGACGAGCTGGGCATCGCACAGGCCTTCATGGACATGATGGCCAAGCTGCTCGCGAATCCGTACAAGCTCGCCCAGTCGCAGATGAACCTGGTGTGGGACTACTTCTCGTTGTGGCAGCACTCGATGCTGCGCGTGATGGGCATGCACGGCGCGCCGATCGCCGAACCGGAAAAGACCGACAAGCGCTTCAAGGACGAACAATGGGAAGAGCACTTCCTGTTCGACTTCATCAAGCAGTCCTACCTGATCGCCGCGCGCCACGTGCATGACACCGTGTGCTGTGTCGACGGCCTCGACGAGCAGACGCAGAAGAAGGTCAATTTCTACACGCGCCAGTACATCGACGCGCTGTCGCCGTCGAACTTCGCGCTGACCAACCCGGAAGTGTTCCGCGAAACGGTCAAGAACAACGGCCAGAACCTGATCAAGGGCCTCAACAATCTGCTGCGCGACATGGAAGACGGTGGCGGCCAGCTGCGCGTGCGCATGACCGACACCAGCGCCTTCGAGCTGGGCAAGAACGTCGGCACGACGCCGGGCAAGGTCGTGTTCCAGACCGACATGATGCAGCTGATCCAATACACGCCGACCACGCAGAAGGCGTACAAGCGGCCGCTGCTGATCGTGCCGCCGTGGATCAACAAGTTCTACATCCTCGACCTGCGCGAGAAGAACTCGTACGTGAAGTGGTGCGTGGATCAGGGCCACACGGTGTTCGTGATCTCGTGGGTGAATCCGGACGAGCGCCTCGCCGACAAGACCTTCGAGTCCTACGTGCTCGAAGGCATCATCGCAGCCCTCGATGCGATCGAGAAGCAGACCGGCGAGAAGGAAGTGAATGCCTGCGGCTACTGCCTGGGCGGCACGCTGCTGGCGACCACGCTCGCCTACCTCGCGGCCAAGAAGCAGAAGCGCATCGCCGCGGCGACCTTCTTCACGACCATGACCGACTTCACCGAGCCGGGCGAACTGGGCGTGTTCATCGACGAGCAACAGGTCTCCAGCCTCGAGAAGAAGATGTTCGAGCGCGGCTACCTCGAAGGCTCGGAGATGGCGGGCACCTTCAACATGATGCGTGCCAACGACCTGATCTGGTCCTTCGTCGTCAATAACTACCTGATGGGCAAGGATCCCTTCCCGTTCGACCTGCTGTACTGGAACTCCGATTCCACGCGCATGCCGGCAAAGATGCACAGCTTCTACCTGCGCGCGATGTACATGGAAAACCGCCTGGTCCAGCCCGGCGGCATCGAGATCGACGGCGTGCCGATCGACCTCGGCAAGATCAAGGTTCCGTGCTACTTCATCTCGACGCTGGAAGACCACATCGCCCCGTGGAAGAGCACCTACGCCGGCGCGACGAATTTCGGCGGCCCCGTGCGCTTCGTGCTGGGCGGCTCCGGCCACATCGCCGGCATCGTCAATCCTCCGGTCGCGAACAAGTACGGCTACTGGCTGAACCCGGCCGCGAAGCTCGTCGACACCGCCGACAAGTGGTTCGAAGGCGCCGAGCACCAGCAGGGCTCGTGGTGGACCGACTGGCAGTCCTGGGTCACCGCGCACGATTCGGAGCAGGTCGACGTCCGCGATCCGGCCAAGGGCAAGCTGAAGGCGCTGGAAGACGCCCCCGGCTCCTACGTCAAGATCCGTCTCGACGCCCAGGAAGCTGCCTGATTCCGGCCTGATCCGGTTGCGGCGACCATGAACGCGAGGGGGCCCGGCCCCCTCGCTGTCGTTTACCGCCGCCCCTTTACGCCACCCACCCCGCCCACCCGCCTTTTCGGCCACTGCGATGCCAACCGCCCTCCATCCCCCCCCGCCCGCCCCGTCCGCCCTGCGTCTCGTGCTCGACACGAACACCGTGATGGCGCTGTGGGCGTTCGAGGATCCCCGGCTGCAGCACCTGCGCCAGTGGATCGAGCACGACCGCGCGGTGCTGTTGGCCAGTGCGGCAACGCTGGAGGAGCTGCGGCGTGTGCTCGCCTACCGCCAGTTCGCGATTGCGCCGGAGCGCCAGGCGGCCATCCTCGCGACCTACGCCGGCCGCACGTGCGCGGTACCGGCGCCCGACGCTGCCGCGGAACCGCCTCCCCTGCCCGCCTGCGGCGACCGCGACGACCAGAAATTCCTCGAAACCGCGCGCGACGGCCGCGCGAGCCATCTCGTCAGCCGCGACAAGCTACTGCTGAAGCTCAACCGCCACCGCCTGGTGCGGTCGCTGTTCGCAATCCTGACGCCCGAGGCGCTCGACGCCACGCTGCGCGACGAACCCGGCGCCTGAGGTTCGTCACGGCGGCGAGCCTCAGGTCGCTTCGGCCAGGGCGCTGCGCAACCCTGCCAGGTAGCGCAGGCCCGCAGCCGCGCGGCTGCCGTACCAGGATGCCATCTCGCCATCGATCATCGCCGCCGACCGTCCCGACAGCGCGGCGACTTCGGCGAGATGCCGCTCGCGAAAACGGTAAGGCTCGCTCGACAGGAACACGCGCGACACACCGGCCATCCACGCCGCCTGCCAGTCGATCTCGGGATAGCGCGCACCGGCGTCGGCGGGCAGCGTGTCCCACCCCACGGCAGCCAGGGTCGCGGAGATGTAGGTGTCGCGCGCGACGCTCATCCACGGCTCGCGCCAGATCAGGTACAGGACGTCTTCGCGCGGCAGCGCCCGTGCGACCGCCTGCGCCTCGGCGAGCGCCGCCCCGAGGTCGGCCGCGAGCCGTGCGGCGCGGTCGGCGCAATGAAATACGCCGCCGAAGAGGCGGTACAGCGCGAGATTGTCCGCCGGCGCGCAGGGATGGGTGACGATCACGTTGGGCACGAAGGTGGCCAGTTCCTCGACCGTCTCGCGCCGGTTCTCGTCGATATTGACGATCAAATGGGTCGGCGCAAGCCCGCGCAGGACGTCCATCTTCACGTCCTTCGTACCGCCGACCTTGGGAACGGTCTTCAGGACGTCGCGCGGATGTACGCAGAAGCCCGTGCGCCCCACCAGACGATCGGCCAGCCCGAGCTCGCACACGAGTTCGGTCAGCGAGGGCACGAGCGACACGATGCGCACTTCGCCGACGGCCGGCCGGTGTTCGGCGCCTAGCGCGTCACGAAGGGGCGAGGCGGCGTCGGCCGCAGGGGATATCTTCATCGTCATGGGCGTTGAACGGGAATCGCTTGCAATTGTAGGATAGGCGCGGAAAGCGTGCGCACCCGTACCGATGCCCCCGTCCTAGGGGGCTTTTCCGGCGGCGGAAGGCGTCGATTTTCCGCTGTTTCGCGATGTTGCGTTGCAGTATGCTTAGCCCCCCAAACAGAACATCCAGGGGTTGTCGTGCACATTGCCGACCGTGTGGAACACCCGACCGATGCGCCTGACGCCCACCAGCGTGCCGGACTCGCCGGACTCGCTGTTTCGGCGATCGGCGTCGTCTATGGCGACATCGGCACCAGCCCGCTCTACACGCTGAAGGAAGTGTTCAACGGCCCGCACGCCGTACCGGTGACCGTGGAGAACGTGTACGGAATCCTGTCGCTGGTGTTCTGGGCGCTGATGCTGGTGGTATCGGCCAAGTACGTGGTCTTCATCACGCGCGCCGACAACCGCGGCGAAGGCGGCATCATGGCGCTGACCTCGCTGGCGCTGCGCGTGGTCCCCGACGGGCGCAAGGCCTGGGTGCTGTCGTCGCTGGGCGTGTTCGGCGCGGCGCTGTTCTACGGCGACGGCATGATCACGCCGGCGATCTCGGTGCTCTCGGCGGTCGAAGGCCTCGAAGTCGCGACGCCGGCCTTCGCGCCGTACGTGCTGCCGATCGCGCTCGTGGTCCTGGTCGGCCTGTTCATGATGCAGCGCCACGGCACCAACCGCGTCGGCGCGGTCTTCGGGCCGGTGATGGTGTGCTGGTTCCTTCTGCTGGCGGCCCTGGGCATCTCCGGCATCCGGCTGCATCCTGAAATCCTCGGCGCGCTCAACCCCGTGTGGGCCCTGGACTTCCTCGCCGACAACCCGCTGCTGGGCTGGCTCGGCCTGGGCGCCGTGGTGCTCGCGATCACCGGCGGCGAGGCGCTGTACGCCGACATGGGCCACTTCGGCCGCAAGCCGATCAAGCTCGCGTGGTTCACGGTCGTGTTCCCGTCGCTGTACCTGAACTACCTCGGCCAGGGCGCGCTGATCCTCGACCACCCGGACAACGTCCGCAACCCGTTCTACCTGCTGGTGCCGGACGAACTGGTCTATCCGATGGTCGGCATGGCGACGCTCGCGACCATCATCGCGAGCCAGGCGGTGATCTCGGGCGCCTACTCGCTGACGCGCCAGGCGATGCAGCTCGGCTACGCGCCGCGGATGCGCACGATCTTCACGTCGGCGCGCGAGATGGGCCAGATCTATGTGCCGAGCATCAACTGGATGCTGCTCGGCGCGGTGATCGCGCTGGTCGTCGGCTTCCGCTCGTCGAGCGCGCTGGCCTCGGCCTACGGCATCGCCGTGACGATGACGATGATGATCGACACGGTGCTCGCCTTCGTCGTCGTGCGCGCGCTGTGGGGCTGGGGCAAGCTGCAGGCAGGCATATTCCTCGCCGTGTTCCTCACCGTCGATATCGCTTTCTTCTCCGCGACCACGGTGAAGATCCTCGCCGGCGGCTGGTTCCCGCTGCTGATCGGGGCGGTGATCTTCAGCTTCCTGACGACCTGGAAGCGCGGCCGCGCGATGCTGAACAGCCGCATCCGCACCGACACCATCCCGCTCGACCTTTTCATCCATTCGATGTTCACCAGTCCGCCGCCGCGCGTCGCGGGCACCGCCGTGTTCCTGACGACGTGGCTCGACGGCGTGCCGCGTGCGCTGCTGCACAATCTGCTGCACAACAAGGTGCTGCACGAGCGCGTGGTGCTGCTGAAGGTGCACACTGCGGACGTCTCGCACGTCGAGGAGAAAGACCGCATCGAAGTGGAGGAGGTCGACTACGGCTTCTACCGCCTGCACCTGACCTTCGGCTTCATGGACGATCCGGACATCCCGGCCGAACTGGCGCGTTGCGCCGAGCACGGACTGGTCTTCGAGACCATGGAGACCTCGTTCTTCCTCGGCCGCGAAACCATCGTCCGGCGCATGGGCTCGGGCATGGCACGCTGGCGCGAGCGCCTCTTCATCGTCATGTTCCGCAATGCCGGCAGCGCGGCCGACTACTTCCACCTGCCGCCGAACCGGGTGGTGGAACTGGGTACCCAGGTCGAGCTATGATCTGAAACAGTTGGCTTTCCAGCAAGGGGGTACGCCTGCATGAAGTACATCGTCTCGGCGGTACCCGGGCGCATCCGCATCCGTGACGGCCAGCTGCGCGACGCGGCGCGGCAGGAACGACTGGGCGCCGTGCTTGCGGAAATCGACGGCGTCGTCGAAGTCGAGGGCAATCCGCGCACCGGAAGCATGCTGTTGCGCTACGTCGCGGAACACACGGCGCGCGTCGAGATGGAAGCCCGCGTATCGGCCGCCGTCGCCGCCGAGCTCGGCCCGCAACCGCCTGGCGCACAGAACGAGGCAGGCAGCCGACGCACGCTGCGACGCTGGCAGCGCGACCGACGTCTCAACACCTGGGCGAAATACGGCATGCTGGGCAGCCTCGGCGCCTCGCTCGCGCTGGCCGCGGCCGGCAGCAAGAAGGCGCATGCGGCGACCGGAGGCCTGTTCCTCGCCCTGCTCGGCGTACATATGGCGGTACACCGACGTCATCTGTTCAAATAACCGAACCGGCGCAAACCCGCTGCCGATTCCAGACGATTCACCGTGCACCTCATGGACGCATTCGAGCAACTGCAGCGCTTCTCGCGCAATTTGCGCATCGCCCACCACATCCCGGGGCGCATCCGCCTCAAGCTCGAGAGCGAACTCGACCAGGGCCAGATGGACGCCATCGGCGAGGCGAAACGCTTCGGCCAGGCGCTCGACGACATCCCCGGCATCCACTCGGTGAAGCTGAACCTGCTGGCCCGCTCGTGCACCGTCGAGTACGACACCGGCGCGATCCCCGCTGCCGCATGGCCGGACCTGCTCGGCGGGGTGCGCTCGCCCGCCGCCGAGGTCCTGCTCGACATCCTCGTCGCCAAGCACCGCGAGGTGACGGGTGCGTAACTACGACGAGGCGATCCTGCGCAGCCGGCGCATCGAGCGCAAGGCGCCGTTCCCGCCGGCGCACCAGGCGCTGCGCATCGCCCTGTACGACGAGTTCGCCGCCCGCGCCTTCCTGCGCAAGGTGGTCGAGGCCTACGGGTCGCGGGAACCCTTCGCCGCAAGCCTGAAAGCGGCCGAGGCGCGCATCGCGACGCTCGCGCGGCTGTGCCGGCGCCACGGCGTCGCCAGCCCGCTCGATCCCTTCCCGCTGGAGACCAGCCTCGCCCCGGGCTGGCGCGCGAACTGCGAACGCGCGCTCGCCGGCACGCTTGGCCGCCTGCGGCTGTACGAATCGCTGATCGCGCGCACCGACGCCGGCCTGCGCAAGAGCCTGCGCCGCCTGCAGGCCGAGGATGCCCGGCAGTTGCAGGTGTGGCACGAGGCGGCGGCGGAAGCGCTGCGCCTCGAGCAGGTGCACGCGCAGGGCGGCGTGGCGCCCGAGGAGGCCCACATGGAACACGGGCTGGTCGCCGATTTCCTCGAGAAGACCTTCTCGGTGCTCAGCGGCCAGCACCACGCCATCGGTGTCGTCGGCCCGTTGCTGGGCAAACTCAATCCCACCCTGCTGGCCGGCATCGCTACCGGCAGCGCGGGCGTCCTGCTTGCCCGCGGCAAGCTCAATTTCACTCAAGACGGAAAGGAGGGATGAGATGTATCCCGTGCTTCCATTCGCAATCGGCGCCATGGTCGGCGCCGCCGCCGTACGGCTGCTGAAGACGGTCAACCTGCGCGGCAGCCTGGACAAGGCGCAGGAACGACTGCGCGACGCGACGATCTCCAGCCTCGACGCGATCGAACACTCGTCGGCGGGCCTGAAGGCCAAACTGGCCGCCCCGGACGCCGCGCCCCCGGCTGCGGCAGCACCCGCCGAAGCCAAGGCCGAGGCCGCGCCCACACGCAAGGCCCCGGCACGCCGCCGCAGCAGTCCTGCAAGCGGCGCGGCCAAGCCGGCCGCTGCAGCCAAAACGGCCACCGCACCCAAGCCGGCCGCGGCACCCAAGCCGGCCGCGGCACCCAAGACGGCCAAGCCAGCCGAGGCTGCCGCTGCGCGCCCGCGCACGCGCAAGAAGGCCACGGTTCCGCCTGCCGACACCGGAGACTCGGCCTGATGCGAGCGCTGCAGAAGTTTCCGGTCAAGGTGAAGGCCGGCGAGATGCCGGCGAACTTCGTCCGCGGTTTCGTCGCCACGGGCCTGCTCGCCGCCCTGCAGGAACCGGCCGGGCGCGCCCCCGCGGCGAGCCGGGCCGTGCTGAAGCAGGCGCTGCAGGGCGGCACGGCCCTCGCAGCCGGCTGCGCGGCAGCCGATGCCTGGCAGCGGCAGGACCTCCGCGGCGTGCTGGTGGCCGTCGCCGGCGGCGCGGCGGGTCTGGCCGCGATCGATTACCTGGCGCGCAAGTCCGCGCGCCGCAGCAACGGAAAAAGGGAGAAGCACCTTGGGCAAGAAGAAACACAAGAAAGCGCGGCATGACGACTCCGCCGCCGGCTACGCGCCGGGCGGCTGGGGCAGCGGTTACGGCATGCCCGGCAATGGCCAGGTCGGCCCCGCGGGCCACGGCTTCGACGCGGGCCTGCTGCACGCGATGCCCGGCCTGCTGAAATCGCGCCAGTACGACCAGTTCCTGCTCGGCGCCGCGATCGGCGCGGCCGCCGCCTACGTGCTGAGCGACGAGGAGCTGCGCGGCAAGCTGCTGAAGATGGGCATGAAGCTGTATGCGGGCGTGCTCGGCGGGGTCGAGGAGTTCAAGGAACAGATGGCCGACCTGAAGGCCGAAGTCGAGGCGGAGCAGCACGGCGGCGCATGAGCGGCGGGTCGTGGTTCCGCTCGCTGGCGGTCGCACACCGCACGCGCGGACGGGTGCGCTTCCGCTTCGCCTGCGCGCCCGGCACGCCTGCGGCGCCGCTCGCGATCGAACGCGCAGCGGAGAACATCCCCGGCGTGCATGAGGCGCGGGTCAATCCGCGCGCGCATTCGCTGGTGTTGACCTTCGATCCGGCGGCAACCGGGGTCGAGGCCCTGCAGCACGCCGTCGCGGCACTGCCGCCGCCGGGGGCGCGTGCGGCGCGTGCGAAGGCCGTCGACGCCGAGGGCGGCGCGGGGCCGCTGGTGGCGAGCCTCGCGACCCTGCTGGGCACGCCTTACCTGCCCGCATCGGTGCAGTTGCCGATGACGCTCGGCGCCGCGGCACCGCTGATCAAGCACGCCCTCGACGACTACCGCGACAACGGCATTTCCTCGCACGTGCTCGAGGCGCTGGCGGTGTCGATCTCGCTCGCGCGCGGCGACTTCAGCGCCGCCAACACCACGACCTTCATGCTCGCGCTCGGGGAGTACCTCGAGGACTCGATCGCGCGGCGCTCGGACGACCTGCTCAAGCACCTGCTGCGCCCGTCGAGCGACGAGATCTGGATCGTGCGCGACGGACAGGAAGTGCTCGTCCCCGCGGGCGAGGTGGGCGTCGGCGATACGGTCGTCGTCGGCACCGGTGCCGTGATCCCGGTCGACGGCACCGTGCTCGGCGGCGAGGGCACCGTGAACGAGGCGGCGATGACCGGCGAGAGCGTCGCGGTCGTGAAGGGGCGCGGCGATGCGGTGCTCTCGGGCACGCTGATCGAGGAAGGCCGGCTGCAGATCTATGCCGAGCAGGTCGGCACGCGCACCGCCGCGGCACGCATCGCCGACTACGTCGAGCAGTCGCTCACGGCGAAGAGCGAGGCGCAGCTCGGCGCGGCGCGTCTCGCCGACCGCCTGGTGCCCATCGTGCTCGGACTGGCCGGCTCGACCTACCTGCTGTCGCGGGACTGGCGCCGCGCCGCCGCGGTACTGCAGGCCGACTACTCGTGCGCGCTGAAGCTCGCGACGCCGGTCGCGTTCAAGTCGGCGATGTACCGCGCCGGGCGCACGGGCATCCTCGTGAAGGGCGCGAGCGCGCTGGAGCGGCTGGCCGAAGCCGACACCTTCATCTTCGACAAGACCGGCACGCTCACGGCCGGCCGGCTCGCGGTCACCGACTCGGTGACCTTCGACCGCACCTTTACCGCCGACGACCTGATCTGCCTCGCCGCGTCGGTCGAGGAGCATTACTTCCACCCCCTCGCGCTGGCGGTCGTCGCGGCGGCGAAGGAGATCTCCGGCAAGCACTTCGACCACCAGGAAGTGCAGTTCATCGTCGCGCACGGCGTCGCCAGCGTGATCGACGGCCGGCGCATCGTCGTCGGCTCGCGCCACTTCATCGAGGACGACGAGCAGATCGACGTCTCCGCCCACGTCGAGACGATCGACCGCCTGTACCGCGAGGGCAAGACGCTGCTGTACATCGGCTTCGGCGGCAAGCTGCTGGGCGTGCTGGCGCTGAAGGACGAGCTGCGGGCCAACACCGCCGCGACCATCGCGCGGCTGCGCGGGCTGGGTGCACGCCGCATCCTGATGCTGACCGGCGACCACCACGAACGCGCCGCCGAGCTCGCCGCGGAGCTGGGCCTCGACGGCTTCCACGCCGAACTGCTGCCCGAGCAGAAGGCGCACATCGTCGAGGAGCTGGGCCGGCAGGGCGCGCGCATCGCCTTCGTCGGCGACGGCATCAACGACGCCCCGGCGCTCGCCGGCGCCCACGTCGGCGTGGCGATGCAGAAGGGTGCCGACATCGCGCGCCTGACCGCCGACGTTGCGCTGCTGGAGGACGACATCGGCTGCGTCGCCGACGCCAAGGCGCTCGCGCAGGCGACGATGACGCGCATCCGCAACAACTACCGCCTGACGGTCGGGCTCAACACCGCGATCCTCGGCGCGGCGGCGATCGGCGTGCTGTCGCCGGTGACGACGGCGATGCTGCACAACGGCAGCACCATCGCGATCCTGCTCAATGCGCTGCGCGGCCGGTCGGGCTGAGGCCCGGAAGCCCGCGTGACCATCCCCACCCAACGGACGTCGCCGCCCCTTTCGATGCTTCACCGCCTGCTCGCCTTCGCGCTCGCGCTGTCGTGTTTCGCCGCACTGCCGGTCCGCGCAGGCGCGGCGCCGGAGCAATGGCAGGGCGCGGCGTTCGCCGGCGACCGGGCGGCGCTGGAGAAACTCGCCGCGGCCGGCGCCAAGGTCGTCCGGGTGTATGGCGAATCCGACGCGTGGGTGCTCGACGAGGCGCAAGGCCTCGGCCTGCGGGTGGTGATGGGCCTGTCGATCGCGTACCCGCGCGCCCCTGAAGCGCTGCGCGGGCAGGAGCAGGCCATCCGCCGCTTCGTCGAGCGCCACCGCAAGCATCCTGCGCTGCTCGCCTGGGGAGTCGGCAACGAGGTCGAAGCCGGCGCGGCCGACCCCTTGCCGGTGTGGCGCGAGATCGACCGCCTCGCGGGCATCATCAAGACCATCGACCCGGCTCACCCGACCCTGATGGTCGTCGTCGATGGCGGCATCGAACGCCTGAAGCTGCTCGCCGCCTGCTGCGCCCACATCGACCTGCTGGGCATCAACGCCTATGCGGGGGCGGCTTATACCCTGCCGCAACGCGTGCGCGACGCCGGCATCACGCAACCGGTCGTCATCGGCGAACTCGGGCCGCTGGGCCAGTGGCAGGCCGGGACGAAGCCGTGGGGCGCGCCGGTGGAGCCCACCAGCAGCGAGAAGGCCGCGTTCTTTCGCGACGTGCTCGCCTTCCTGCGCACGCAGCCGCAGATCGCAGGCGCCTTTCCCTTCCTGTGGGGGGCGAAGCAGGAGCAGACCGAGACCTGGCACGGCCTGCTGCTCGCGGACGGCAGCCTCACGTCGATGAGCGACGCGCTGACGCTGGCGTGGGGCAAGCCCGTCGCGGAGCCTGCGCCGGCGATCCGCGGCATCGGCATCGCGGCGGACGCATTCGCGCCGGGGCAGGAAGTCTCGGCCGGCGTGGACGCTGCTTCTTTCGATGGATCGCCCCTGCGCACCGAGTGGAAAGTGCTGGCCGAAGCAACCGACCTGCGCG
Source organism: Aromatoleum tolulyticum (assembly GCF_900156155.1). Taxonomy (GTDB): domain Bacteria; phylum Pseudomonadota; class Gammaproteobacteria; order Burkholderiales; family Rhodocyclaceae; genus Aromatoleum; species Aromatoleum tolulyticum. The sequence continues at coordinate 4,648 of NZ_FTMD01000013.1, read as the reverse complement.
GGGGCAGCGGTAGCGAGACGCCCCCGGCGCGCATCGCGGTACGCGTGCTGCACATGGACGCGGCCAGCGTGCGCTTCCTCGCCCCGCAGCAGCCGGGCGCCTATCGCCTCTTCATCACCCTCCGCGACCGCAAGGGCAAGGCGGCGACCGCGAACCTGCCCTTCCTCGTGCGCTGACGCCCGCCCTCAGTCGCCGACCTGAGGCCGCGCCGCCTTGCCGCCGACGCGCCGGCCGACGACGTGCATCTCGCACTTCTTGCAGTCGAAGCGCAGCGTCAGCGGCTCGCGCACGACGCGCTCGCCGTCCGCGCGCTCCTGCCATAGGGTCATCGGCTCGGGGCGGATGCCCTTCACCTGCTTCGGACACAGGTTGAAGCTGTAGCGCAGGCAGTGCTTGGTGATCATCAGCGACACGAGCCCGTCCTCGTGGTTCGCCTCGAAGGCGTCGGCAATCAGCTCGACGCCGTGCCTGCGGTAGAACTCGCGCGCGCGGGCGTTGAAGACGTTGCCGAGGTAGTTGAGCGAAGTGTCCGGGTAGCGCGCGGGCGGATCGGCGGGAAGCGCACGCGGCGGGCGCTGCCATGCCGCTGCACGCGCGTCGATGAGCGCCTCGACCGCGGCACGGCGTAGCGCGTTGAGCTGCCCGACCGGCACGAACCAGGGCTGCGCCGTGTCGATCGCAACATCGTCGGCAGCGGCGACGAACATCGTGCCGCCAAGCTTCGCGAGGCTGTCGCGCAGCGTCGTCTGTGCGCGCACCGGATCGCGCGCCTCGGCCTTGTCGCACGCGAGCGTGGCCGTCGCGGAGATACCGGTTTCGTCGGTCACCGTCAGCGCCAGCCCGTCGGCCGCATCGGCAAGGCACAGGCGCACCGGTACGCGGCGCTCGGCCGACTTGCCCGCGAGCAGCTTTTCGAACGCGTGATCGACGTTGCGGTACAACGTCGCGCCGCTCACGAGCCCCTGCGGCAGGTCGACCAGCTGGATGCGGTCGCCGTCTACGCGATTGACGCGCGCGCCCTGCAGCTCGCCCACGGCGTTGAACCACGCCAGCCCGTCGCCGTTGGCGAGCGGCTCCGCGGCATCGACGGTGACGAAGCGCCCGCTCACGCCCAGCACGCGGCCGACCGGCGCACCGACGAACTTCGGCGACTCGAAGGACTCGATGTCGCCGTGGCGGCCATTCACGAAGTAGTCCGTGCTGCCGCGATTGAAAGTCTTGTCCGGGCGCGGCGTGAAGGAGAAGCTCGAACGGCCCGCCGAGCTGCGCGCAAGTTCGGGCCGGACGTCGAGGATACGGTCGAGCGCCTGGCGGTAATGCGCAGTCACGTTCTTCACGTAGGCCAGGTCCTTCAGCCGGCCTTCGATCTTGAACGAGCGGACGCCGGCGTCGACCAGCGCCTCCAGGTTCGCCGTCTGGTCGTTGTCCTTCAGCGACAGCAGGTGCCTCCGCTCGGCCACCGGCGTGCCGTCGGCGTCCTTCAGCGACCACGGCAGGCGGCACATTTGCGCGCATTCGCCGCGGTTCGCGCTGCGCCCGGTGAAGGCGTGACTGATCGTGCACTGGCCCGAGTAGCTGACGCACAGCGCGCCGTGGATGAAGAATTCCAGCGCACAGCGCTCGCGGTCGGTGGCGTCGGCGATCCCGCGGATCTGCTGCAGGTCGAGCTCGCGCGCCAGCACGATCTGCGAGAAGCCCACGTCCTGCAGGAAGCGCGCCTTCGCCGGCGTGCGGATATCGCACTGCGTGCTCGCGTGCAGCTGGATCGGCGGCAGGTCCAGCTCCAGCAGGCCCATGTCCTGCACGATCAGCGCATCGACGCCGGCCTCGTACGCCTGGACGACCACTCTGCGCGCGTCGTCCAGCTCGTCGTCGCGCAGGATGGTGTTGAGGGCGAGCAGCACGCGCGCGGAATAGCGATGCGCGTGCGCGGCGAGCGCGGCGATGTCCGACATGCTGTTCCCGGCCGACGCGCGCGCGCCGAACGACGGCCCGCCGATATACACGGCGTCGGCCCCGTGCTCGATGGCGGCGACGCCGGATTCGAGGTTGCGGGCAGGAGCGAGAAGTTCGAGGGCGAAGGCGTGCGACATCGGGAAAACCGGGCAAATCGAAGGGGGTGCCCGGTCCATCGAGGCGGCGATCGATACCTTCGTTCGAGCTGAGCCCTTCGGCTTCGCTCAGGAAGGACCGGCTCGTCGACAGGCCCGACAGGGTTTCGACAGGTCAGCCCGAACGGGTTTTCGTTACCGGATCGATAGAGCGGACGGCCCGGAATGATAGGCCTTTTCGCGCCACGCCGTCGCGCGTCGCACCGGCACCGGAGGCGTCCGAAACAAATTGTCACATCCGTGAAATGCTTCACATGAAGCGCCGCACCCCTGTACCTCCGGCCAATACCTTCCGAACGGCCTCGGCCCTATTCTGTTACCGAGTGTAAAAGGATTCCCGCGGAGTTGCCCCGGTGGCTTCGCCAGACGATCAGAGGAGCAGGAAAAATGGCACAAGCGATTGCGGTAGTCGTGGCGGTCACGGGCAGGGCGTTTGCGCGCGACGTGAAAGGCAATCTGCGTCCGCTCAAGGCGGGTGACACGCTGCAGGAAGGCGAAGTGGTCATCACCATGTCCGGTGGCCATGTCGAACTGGCAATGGCGGACGGTGCGCCGATGGCGATCGCGTCGGACCAGACGGTGACGCTGACCGCCGAAGTGTCCGCAACGACCCGTCCCGGCCGCGAGGACGCCCAAGTCTCGCAGGATACCGTCGACCAGGTGATCCAGGCCCTTGAACAGGGCGGCAACCTCGACGACATCGAAGCCCCTGCGGCCGGCCTGGCCGGCGGCGGCGGTGGCGAAGGCAGCAACTTCGTGCGCCTGCTGCGGATCTCGGAGGGGGTCAATCCGCTCGATTTCGAGTACAGGCAGGAAACGACGAACCGCGTGCAGGCGGAAGAAGCGACCCTGGCTGCAGAAGAACCTGCTATCCCGCGCGTGGCAATCGACATCGTCGACAGCCAGCTGAACGATACCGACGCGAGTTCGCTCGTGACCTTCACGTTCACGACTGCTCCCACGGGCTTTGCGATCGAGGATGTGGCTGCCGTCGGCGGCACGGTCAGCAACCTGCAGCCAACCGACGATCCACACGTCTTTACAGCCACCTTCACCGCGACCGACGGCTTTGCGGGCACGGCCAGCGTGAGCGTGTCGAACGGCGCATATACGGACGCAGCGGGCACTCCCGGCACCGGGGGTAGCGACAGCGTTCCCGTCGATCGCAGCAACCCCGAGCTGACGCTCGACATCGTGATTGGGCAACTCAATGACACGACGAACACGTCACCCGTAACCTTCACATTCACCGAGCCACCCGTAGGCTTCACGATCGATGACGTGATCGTCGTCGGAGGCGTCGTAACGAACCTCCAGCCGACGGACGACCCACGGGTCTACACCGGCACCTTCACGGCCAATGACGGCTTCACCGGCACTGGCACTGTGAGTGTCGCCGACGGGACCTACACCGACGTCGCAGGCAACCCGGGCACCGGGGACATCGACACCGTTCCCGTCGATACCGCGAACCCGTCCCTCACGCTCGACATCGAGATCGCCGAACTGAACGACGGCGAAATCAGTTCGCCCGTCACCTTCACCTTCAGCGAGGCCCCGGTCGGATTCACCATCGAGGACGTCATTGTCGATGGCGGCACGGTCACCAACCTGCAGCCCACTGACGACCCGCGCGTCTACACCGGGACCTTTACGGCAACTGACGGCTATACAGGCACCGGAACGGTCAGCGTGGCCGACGGCGCTTATACCGACGATCAGGGTAATCTCGGCACAGGCGACGTGGACACGGTGCCGATCGACAGGTCCAACCCCACGCTTCCCGTCAATATCGTCGATACCCAACTCAACGACGCCGACAACAGCTCGGTGGTGACCTTCACCTTCAGCGAGGCCCCCGTCGGCTTCACGATCGACGACATCGACGCCGTCGGCGGCACCGTCACCAACCTGCAGCCCACCGCCGACCCGCTGGTGTTCACCGCCACCTTCACCGCAACTGAGGGCTTCACAGGTACGGCCAGCGTCAGCGTCGCCGACGGCACGTATACAGACATTCACGGCAATGTCGGCACGGGCGGCAGCGATACCGTGCCGGTCGACACGCTCAATCCGACCCTCGCTGTCGATATCGTCGATGCCGCGCTCAACGACGGCGACCCGAGCTCGGTGGTGACCTTCACGTTCAGCGAGGCGCCGGCCGGCTTCTCGATCGACGACATCGTCGCCGTCGGCGGCGCCGTCACCGACCTGCAACCCACCGCCGATCCGCTGGTGTTCACCGCCACCTTCACCGCGACCGACGGCTTCTCCGGCACCGCCGGCGTGAGCGTCACGGATGGCGCCTATACCGACGCCCAAGGCAACGTCGGCACCGGCGGCAGCGACACCGTCCCGGTCGATCGCTCCAACCCGACCCTCGCCGTCGATATCGTCGATGCCGCGCTCAATGACGGCGACAGCAGCTCGCTCGTGACCTTCACCTTCAGCGAAGCGCCCGTCGGATTCACGGCCGACGACATCATCGCCATTGGCGGCGCCGTCACCGACCTGCAGCCCACCGCCGATCCGAAGGT
>NZ_FTMD01000012.1 GCF_900156155.1 Aromatoleum tolulyticum | reverse complement strand
GGGCGGGGTGCGCGAGCCTTCGGCGCCGAAGAACAGCAGCCCGAGGCCGACCATGCCCACGTGCACGGCGACCGACACGATCAAGAGGATCAGCACCGGCGCGGCGGCGATCGGCTGGTAGATCAGGCGGTACATCAGCGGGCCCATCGGCACCACCACGAGCAGCGCCAGCAGCACCTGCAGCGGCAGCGCGAGGGTGGTGAGCGGCAGCAGGTAGAGCAGCGCCGCGAGCACCACCGGGTAGCCGACGTTCCACGCCAGCACGCCCGCGAGGCGCCCCTTCTGGCCGCTATGCAGCGCGCCGCGCGCATCGACCGCCGCGGCGAGCACGCCCGCGCCGAGCAACAGCCACAGCGTCGCCGGCACCGTGCCGGCCTGGATCATGACGAGAGTGAGCGCGCCATAGGCGACGAACTCCCCCTGCGGAATGAAGATCACCCGCGTCACGGCAAACACCAGCACCAGCGCGAGCGCGAGCAGCGCGTAGATCGCACCGTTGGTGATGCCGTCCTGTGCGAGCAACAGCGCTATCTGGAAATCCATGGACGAACCCCGCTATCGGGAACGGCGCAGACCGCTCCCGACTCTTTCAGCAACGAATGAAAGCCCCGCGCGGCGCGGGGCGAAGCCCGGCCGTCACGGTTTCAGCTCAGGAACTCACTTGCCACTCATTTGACACTTACTTGACGAGTTTCCATGCGCCGTTCTGGATCTGCACCATCACGCGCGCGCGCTGGTCCAAGCCGAGGTGGTCGTTGGGGCTCATGCTGAAGATGCCGTGCGCGGCGGGCACTTCCTTCAGGCCTTCGAGCGCGTCGCGCAACGCGGCACGGAACTCCTTGGTGCCGGGCTTGGCCTTCTTCAGTGCCGTCGGCACCGCGGCGGCGAGCAGCACGCCGCTGTCCCAGCCGTGCGCGCCGAAGGTCGACACGCTGCCCTTGCCATGCGCGGCTTCGTACTTGGTGATGTACTCGGTCGCGCTCTTCTTCACCGGATTGGTGTCGGGCAGCTGCGCCGCGACCAGCACGGGGCCGGCCGGCAGGAAGGTGCCCTCACAGTCCTTGCCGCACACGCGCAGGAAGTCGTTGTTGGCGACGCCGTGGGTCTGGTAGATCTTGCCGGTGAAACCGCGCTCCTTGAAGGCCTTCTGCGGCAGCGCGGCCGGCGTGCCGGAACCGGCGATCAGCACCGCGTCGGGCTTCGCCGCCATGATCTTGAGCACCTGGCCGGTCACCGAGGTGTCGGTGCGGGCGAAACGTTCGTTGGCGACCAGCTTGAGCTTGCGCGCATCGGCCACGGCGGCGAACTGCTCGTACCAGCCTTCGCCGTAGGCGTCGGAGAAGCCGATGAAGGCGACCGTCTTCACGCCGCTGTTGGTCATGTGCTCGATGATCGCGGTCGACATCTGCGCGTCGTTCTGCGGCGTCTTGAACACCCAGCGCTTCTTCTCATCCACCGGATCGACGATGCGCGCAGAGGCGGCCATCGAGATCATCGGCGTCGCCGCCTCGGCAACCACGTCGATCATCGCCAGCGAGTTCGGCGTGATCGTCGATCCGAGGATGACGTCGACCTTGTCTTCCGAGATCAGCTTGCGGACGTTCTTCACCGCCGAGGTCGTGTCGGAGGCGTCGTCGAGGACGATGTAGTTGACCTTCTCGCCGGCAATCGTCGTCGGCAGCAACGCGATCGTGTTCTTTTCCGGGATGCCCAGCGAGGCGGCCGGTCCGGTCGCCGACACGGTCACGCCAACATTGATGTCGGCGTGCGCGACCGTCGCAGCGAAGGCCAGACCGATGGCAGCCATCAGGGAAGTGCGCAGTTTCATGGTGTGTCTCCTCCTCTTGGTTTATTGGCGACCGAACCTGAGGGAAGTCGCGGTCGCGTCCGGCGATTATTGCTTACGATACAAACTATTGCTAGTCCAACTATTGATCTGAATCACGTTTTCGCCACACCGGCGCCATGCCGCGCCCGAAATCCCGTCCACGCGGCCTCGCGAGCATGGTGCGCGCCGCGTGCGTCCGGCCGACGTGCTAAGCACCGGCCGCCACCCGCGACGCTGCCGCGCTGCCGTCCTCGTCGCGCATCAGGCCGCGCACGCCGTTGAGGAAGATCCCGGTGACGATGGGCGCCATGTCGTGGAAGGTGAGCGGGCCGTCGGCACGCAACCAGGTGAAGGTCCAGTTGATCATGCCGAACAGGATCATCGTGACCGCCTTGTCGAGCTTGCGCCCCTTGAGGCCCGGTTCGACCCGCGCCAGCGCGTCGGCAAAGGCCGCGACGACGCCGCGCTGCTTGGCGGCGACGCTTTCCGCCTGCTCCTCCTTGAGGAACTTCACGTCCTGCACCAGCACCATGTGATGGTCCTGCGCATGCTCGTATTCCTCCATGAAGCGCGTCACGAGCTCGGTGAAATGGGCCTCGGGGCCGAGCTTGCGCGCCTCCACGGACGCGACGATCGCCAACAGCTCGTCGATGTAGCTGTCGGCGATGTCGAACAGCAGGTGTTCCTTGTCGCGGTAGTAGTGGTACAGCAGCGGCTTGGACACGCCGCAGGCCTGCGCGATCGCCGACATCGAGGCGTTGTGGAAGCCCTTTTCCGCGAACAGCCCCGCCGCCGCGCGCAGCATCGCCGCGCGCTGCAGTTCGAAAGTGGGTGCCTTGCCTCGTGCCATGCCGGATGTCGTGCCTGTTTCGGGGCCAGCCGCGCCCCTCAACGCTCGTCGAAACTGATGACGACGCGATCGGTGAGGGGGTGCGCCTGGCAGGTGAGAATGTAGCCGGCATCGACGTCCGGCTGTTCGAGGGTGAAATTCTTGTCCATGCGCACCTTGCCCTCAAGCAGTTTCGCGCGGCAGGTGCAGCACACGCCGCCCTTGCACGAGTATGGCAGGTCCATGCCGGCGCGCAGCGCGACGTCGAGGATGGACGGGTCCTCGGCGCGGAACTCCATCTCGCGCTTGAGGCCGTCGGCGATCACGGTGACCCGCGCCTGCGTCGCGTCGCCCGGTTCGACATGATGCTCGGGGGCCGTCGCCGGCACGCCGAAGCGCTCGAGGTGGATGTGGTCGTGCGCGACGCCGGCCGCCTGCAGCGCGGCCTCGACCTCGTCGATCATCCCGCCGGGACCGCAGATGAAGGCCTCGTCGATGGTGTCGACGGGGATCAGCGTGTCGAGGAACATGCGCACGCGCTCGCCGTCGAGCCGCCCGTTGAACAGCGGCACTTCCTGCTCCTCGCGCGAGAACAGGTTGTACAGCGTGAAGCGCGACATGTAGCGGTTCTTCAGGTCCTCGAGGGTCTCGGCGAACATCACGCTCGCCTGGCGGCGGTTGCTGTACACCAGCGTGAAGCGGCTGTGCGGCTCGGCGCGCAGCGTGGTCTTCACCAGCGACAGGATCGGCGTGATGCCGCTGCCGGCGGCGAAGGCGACGTAGTGCTTGGCGTGCGCGGGGTCGAGCGGGGTGTGGAAGCGCCCTTCCGGCGTCATGATCTCCAGCACGTCGCCGTCCTTGATGCCGCCGTCGTTGGCCCAGGTCGAAAATGCGCCGCCGTTGATCTTCTTGATCGCGACGCACAGTTCGCCGTCGTCGACACCGGAGCAGATCGAGTAGGAGCGGCGCAGCTCCTCGCCGTTGACCTTGACCTTGAGGTTGAGGTGCTGGCCCTGCTCGAAGCGGTAGTCCTCGGCGAGTTCGGCCGGGATCTCGAAGCGCAGGCTCACCGCCTCGGGCGTCTCGCGCCGCACCTCGGCGACTTTCAGCGGATGGAATTTCGGCGTTCTGTGCGTCGTCATGTGGTTGTCTCCTCGATCGCTTCTCGTGGCGATTCGATTCTTAAATGGGCTTGAAATACTCGAAAGGTTCGAGGCAGCTCTGGCAGCGGTACAGCGCCTTGCACGCGGTCGAGCCGAACTGCGACAGCCGCGTCGTGTCGGTCGAGCCGCAGCGCGGGCAGGCGAGCTTGCGCGGGACGAAGCGGAGCGGCTGCGGGCCGACCGGTGCGTCACCGCCCGGGGGTGCGATGCCATAGGCGCGCAGCTTCTCCTTCGCCGGCTCGGTGATCCAGTCGGTGGTCCATGCGGGCGCAAGGCGCGTCTCGACCGAAACCTCGCCGGCACCGGCGGCGACCAGCGCGTCGTGGATGCTCTGCGAGATCACCTCGGTCGCGGGGCAGCCGGAATAGGTCGGCGTGACGACGACGTGCAGGCCGCCCTCGCGCGCGAGGACTTCGCGCACGATGCCGAGCTCGGTCACCGAGATCACCGGGATCTCGGGATCGGGCACGCCGTGGAGGACCTCCCAGGCCCGGGCTTCGGTGATCATCGCTGCATCACCACTGCGCGCCCGGATAGGTGCGCTGCAGGTACTGCATCTCGGACAGCAGGTGCCCCAGATGCTCGCTGTGGCGGCCGAACTTGCCGTAGGACTTGAACGGCGTGCGCGCGGGCACGGTCAGCGTCGCCTCGTTCAGGACCGGCACCACCGCCGCTTCCCACGCGGCTTCGAGCTCGCTCCACGCCGGGCCGATGCCGGCGGCGGCAATCGCCTCGTCGGTCGGATTCGCGGCGAAGAACTCGGCGGTGTAGGGCCACAGGTAGTCGAGCGCGGCCTGCGTGCGTTCGTGCGATTCGGCCGTGCCGTCGCCCAGACGCACGACCCAGTCGCCGGCGTGCTGCGCGTGGTAGCGCGCTTCCTTGAGGCTCTTCGCGGCGATCGCGGCGAGCTCGGTGTCACTGGAAGCCAGCAGGCGTTCCCACAGCAGCACCTGGAAGCTCGCGAAGAGGAAGTTGCGCACCATCGTGCGGCCGAAATCCGCGTTCGGCAGCTCGCACAGCGTCAGGTTGCGGTAGTGCATCTCGGTGCGCAGGAAGGCGAGCTGGTCCTCGTCGCGGCCCTTGCCTTCGAGCTGGCCGGCGCGGGTGAGCAGCATGCGCGCCTGGCCGATGAGATCCAGCGACATGTTCGCGAGCGCCATGTCCTCTTCGAGCACCGGTGCGTGGCCGCACCATTCGGACATGCGCTGGCCGAGGATGAGCGCGTTGTCGCCGATGCGGGTGACGTATTCGATGTGTGCGGGGTTGGGAGTCTGTTGCGTCATCTGTGCAGCCCTCTCACATGTGGTTAACTTCGTCGGGCAGCTGGTAGAAGGTCGGATGCCGGTAGATCTTGTCCTCGGCCGGGTCGAACAGCTCGGGCTTGGCGTCCGGGTCGGAGGCGACGATGTGGTCGGCCTGCACCACCCAGATGCTCACGCCTTCCTGGCGGCGGGTGTAGACGTCGCGCGCGACCTGCAGCGCGAGCTTCGCGTCGGGCGCATGCACGCTGCCGCAGTGCTTGTGATCGAGCCCGTTGCGGCTGCGCACGAAGACTTCCCACAGCGGCCATTCCTTGCGTTCCATGTCTCTTCTCCTCTCGTGAGGGCTGGCCGGGGCCGCCCTTTCTGTCGGTGTGTTGCGGATATTCCTGTCAGGCGGCCTGGTGTTCGCGCGCCGCGCGCTTGCGCTCGTGCTCGAGCGCGGCTTCGCGCACCCAGGCGCCGTCGTCCCACGCCTTGACGCGCGCGGCCAGCCGATCGACGTTGCCCTGGCCGTGGCCATTGACGACGTTCCAGAACTCGTCCCAGTCGATCGCGCCGAAATCGTGGTGGCCGCGTTCGGCGTTCCACTTCAGCTCCGGGTCGGGCATCGTCACGCCCAGCACCTTGGCCTGCTCGACGGTCGCATCGACAAACTTCTGGCGCAGGTCGTCGTTGGAGATGCGCTTGATGCCCCAGCGCGCGCTCTGGCCCGAATGCACGGAGTCCTTGTCGTGCGGGCCGAACATCATGATCGACGGCCACCACCAGCGATTGACGGCGTCCTGCACCATCTCGCGCTGCTCTTCGGTGCCCTTCATCATCTGCAGCAGCAGGTCGTAGCCTTGGCGCTGGTGGAAGGATTCCTCCTTGCAGATCCTCACCATCGCCCGCGCATAGGGGCCGTAGCTGCACTTGCACAGCGGGATCTGGTTCATGATCGCGGCACCGTCCACGAGCCAGCCGATCACGCCGATGTCCGCCCAGGTGAGCGTCGGGTAGTTGAAGATCGAGCTGTACTTCGCCTTGCCGGTGTGCAGGGCCTCCAGCAGCTCGTCGCGCGACACGCCCAGCGTCTCAGCCGCGGCGTACAGGTAGAGGCCGTGGCCGCCCTCGTCCTGCACCTTGGCGAGCAGGATCGCCTTGCGCTTCAAGGTCGGCGCGCGCGTGATCCAGTTGCCTTCGGGCAACATGCCGACGATCTCGGAATGCGCGTGCTGGCTGATCTGGCGGATGAGCGTCTTGCGGTAGGCCTCGGGCATCCAGTCCTTGGCCTCGATGTAGCCGCCGGCGTCGATCTTGGTGTCGAACTCGACCTGGTACGCGGGATTCTCGACCACGCGCGGGCCCTTGTCGGCGCTCTGCTGCGGGATGTCCAGTGCTTGGGTATACATTGTGTTGTCTCCTCCTCTCTCATTCCTGGCTGGGGCGAGTGCGAGGCCGCCGCAGCGGCCTCTTCAGACACTCACTCCTTGGGGCGGCGGTCGATGACGCGCTTCGCCTTGCCGATGGTCACGCGCTCGATCGAGAACGGCTCGCCGACGACGACCTTCGCCGAGACGCCGATGAAGGTCTTGATGCGATGCGCGAGCTCCTCGCCGACCGCCTCCTTCTGCTCGGGATGCCGGCCGACGACCGCATCCGGGTCCAGCTCGACCTTCACCGTCAGCGTGTCCATGTGGCCCTTCTTGTCGACCTCCAGCAGGTATTGCGAAGCGAGCTGGGGCATGTGGCAGATCAGCTCCTCGATCTGCGTCGGGAAGAGGTTCACGCCACGGATGATCAGCATGTCGTCGGAACGGCCGGTGATCTTGGCCATGCGCCGCATGGCGCGCGAGGTCGGCGGCAGCAGGCGCGTGAGGTCGCGCGTGCGGTAGCGGATCACCGGCATCGCTTCCTTGGTCAGCGTCGTGAACACCAGCTCGCCTTCCTCGCCGTCCGGCAGCACTTCGCCGGTCTTCGGGTCGATGATCTCGGGGTAGAAATGGTCTTCCCACACCACCGGGCCGTCCTTGCTCTCGACGCACTCGCTGGCGACACCCGGCCCCATCACTTCCGACAGGCCGTAGATGTCGACCGCATCGAGCCCGGAGCGCGCCTCCATCGCCTCGCGCATGCCCTGCGTCCACGGCTCGGCGCCGAAGATGCCGACCTTCAGCGAGGTCGATTTCGGGTCGATGCCCATGCGCTCCATCTCGTCGAGGATGGTCAGCATGTAGGACGGCGTCACCATGATGATGTCGGGTCTGAAGTCCTGGATCACCTGGATCTGCTTCTCGGTCTGCCCGCCGGACATCGGCACCACCGTGCACCCCAGCCGCTCGGCGCCGTAATGCGCGCCCAGCCCGCCGGTGAACAGGCCGTAGCCGTAGGACACATGCACCATGTCGCCAGCGCGGCCGCCCGCGGCGCGGATCGAGCGCGCGACGACGGTGGCCCAGGTGTCGATGTCCTTCAGCGTGTAGCCGACCACCGTCGGCTTGCCGGTCGTGCCGGAGGACGCATGCACGCGCGCGACCTTCTCACGCGGCACCGCGAACATGCCGAAGGGGTAGTTGTCGCGCAGGTCGCTCTTCGCGGTGAAGGGAAACTTCGCCAGATCCGCGAGCGTCTTCAGGTCGTCCGGATGCACGCCCTTGGCGTCGAAGGCCTGGCGGTAGTGCGGCACGTTCTCGTAGGCGTGGCGCACGCTCCACTGCATGCGTTCCAGCTGCAGCGCGCGCAGCTCGTCCTGGCTGGCTGTCTCGATCGCTTCCAGGTCGCCGGGCGACGGGGTCTTTACGGGCATTCTCTCTCCTCCTGGTTTCTTCGGTTTGCGCGGATTTCATATGAGGCCGGGATTATTCCCCGCATCCGGGGAATCCCGGGTGACCCGCGTCAAACGCCATTCACAATTCCGCTCATGATTCCATTCACAACTCGGCGACGGCCCTGCCTTTCAGCCGGTAGGACCTGCCGCGCATGACCGCGATCAGCTCGCCCTTGGGGTTGGTGACGCTGATGTCGTACACGCCGGTGCGGCCGGCGGCGAACACTTCCTTCGCCTCGGCGCACAGGACGTCCCCGGGACGGCCGGGGGCCATGAAGTCGAGGCTGATGCCGGACGCCACGGTCTGCTCGTTGTAGCTGTTGCACGCGTAGGCGAAGGCCGTGTCGGCGAGCACCGTGATGAAGCCGCCGTGGCAGATGCGAAAACCGTTGAGCATCTCCTCGCGCACCGTCATCGTCACCTTCGCGTAGCCCGGGCCGACCGCCTCGAAGCGGATGCCGTTGGCACGCAGCACGCGGTCGTTCTCCGCCATGCAGTCGCGCACGCGCTCGGCGACGACCTGGGGATCGAGCCCGTTGGTGAGATCGCGATAGCCCGCCTCAGTCATACATCGCCTCCCCGTTGCAGGCCTTGCGGCGCAGCAGCGGCGACACGCGGTAGCGTTCCTCGCCGTAGTGATCCTTGAGATTCGCGAGCACCTCGACGATGAAACCCGCGCCGAGCTGGTCGGCCCACGCGAGCGGGCCGCCCTTGGGGTAGTTGGTGCCGTAGCGCATCGCGGTATCGACGTCGCGCGCGCTCGCCACGCCCTGCAGCACCGCGTCGGCGGCCTCGTTCGCGAGCATCGCGACGGTGCGCAGCGCGATCAACCCGGCGACGTCGTCGATCACGCTGACCTTGAAGCCGGCCTTCTGGAAGGTGCCGGCGACCACGCGCAGCGCGCCCAGGCCGCACTGGTCGGCGCGCGTGAGCGCGATGCGGGTGCTGGTCGAGTAGTCGAGGCACAGGTCGAAGAGCACCAGGTTCGGCACGCGCTCCTCGGCCGCGCGCAGCGTCGCGGGGCGGCCGTCGGTGAGCGCGACGCGCGCGGCGCCGATCTGCATCCAGCCGCGCTTGCCGTGCATGCCCGCCTCGCGCCGCACCTCGATGCCGGCCGCTTCGAGGCGCGCCAGGAGCGGCGCCGCCGCGCCGATGTCACCGACCACGGTGATGCGCGGCTCGCCGTCCTGCGCCGGTTCGTCCTGCGGCACCGCCTTCGCGGCGAGTTCGCCGTATTCGTAGATGCCGCGCCCGGTCTTGCGCCCCAGTCGGCCGGCAGCGACAAGTTCCTGCTGGAACTGGCTCGGCGCGAAGCGGCGGTCGCAGAAGAAGGACTCGAACACCGACTTCGTCACCGCGAAGTTCACGTCGTGGCCGATCAGGTCCATCAGTTCGAACGGCCCCATCGCGAAGCCGCAGCCTTCGCGCAGGATCGCGTCCAGCGTCGCGGGCTCCGCCTCGTGCTCGGCGAGCACGCGCAGCGCCTCGGCGTAGTACGGACGCGCGACGCGGTTCACGATGAAGCCCGGCGTCGAGGCCGCATGCACGGGGACTTTGCTCCAGTCGCGCGCCGTCGCATACAGGCACTCGGCGACCTCGCGCTCGGTGTTGAGTCCCGACACCACCTCGACCAGCGCCATGCGCGGCGCGGGGTTGAAGAAGTGCAGACCGGCGAGCCGGCCGGGACGCGCCAGCCCGGCCGCCATCGCGTTGATCGACAGCGACGAGGTGTTGCTCGCGATGATCGCGTCCACGCCCAGCGTGCTTTCCAGCTCGGCGAAGAGCTTGCGCTTGACGTCGAGGTTCTCGACGATCGCCTCGATCGCGAGGCCGGCATCCGCCGCCTCGGCCAGCGCCGCGACCGGCACGACGCGCTCGAGCGTCGCCGCGGCCTCGGCCTGGTCGAGCCGGTTCTTCGACACGAGGAACTTCAGGTCCTTCTCGATCGCCGCGCGTCCGGCGGCGATCGCCTCGGTGCGGCCGTCGAACAGGTACACGGTGTGGCCCGCGCGCGCGGCGACCTGGGCGATGCCGCTGCCCATTGCGCCGGCGCCGATCACGACGACCTTCACATCCTTGCCGAGGGCACTCATTCAATCACCCTTGAAGTTCGGGTTGCGCTTCTCGATGAACGCGGCGACCCCTTCGCGGTAGTCGTTCGAGTTGCCGCACACGGTCATCAGGTCGCGCTCGAGGTTGAGCTGGGTCTCGAAGTCGTTGGTCGAGCTCGCCCAGATCGCCTGCTTGGTCTTCGCGTAGCCAAAGGTCGGCCCCTGCGCGAGGCCTGCCGCCACCTGCTGCACGGTCGGCATCAGCGCCTCGTCGTCCACGCATTTCCAGATCAGGCCCCAGGCCTCGGCCTGCTCGGCCGACAGCTTCTCGCCCAGCAGCGCCATGCCCATCGCACGCGCCGGCCCGACGAGGCGCGGCAGGATCCAGCTGCCGCCGGTGTCCGGCACGACGCCGAGCTTGCTGAAGGACTGGATGAAGCTCGCCGAGCGCGCCGCGAACACGAGGTCGCACGCCAGTGCGATGCTCGCGCCGGCACCGGCCGCGACGCCATTCACCGCCGCGATCACCGGCAGCTCCAGGCTGCGCAGCGCGAGCACGAGCGGCTTGTAGTTCTTCTCGACCGATTCGCCCAGATCCACCGGTGCAGCCCCCGGCGCCACGGCGCGGTCCGACAGGTCCTGTCCGGCGCAGAAGCCGCGCCCGGCACCGGTCAGCACCAGCACGCGCACGACGCCCGCACCGCGGCCTTCCTTCACCTTCGCCAGCGCCGCACGCACCTCCTCGTGCATCCGGCTCGTGAACGAGTTCAGCCGCTCCGGCCGGTTCAACGTCAGCGTCGCGATGCCTTCGGCCACATCGAGGCGGATCGTCTCGCCCTGCATGCTCCAATCCGTTCTGCCCAACTCGCTGCTCATGTCTCCTCCTGTCGTCCCTCTGCACAAACGCCCACCGATGCCCTCAGGCGGCGCTTCTGCAGAGTCTCCTTTTTCGGATCGCCCGGAAGGCTTCGAGGCCTCCCGTCGGCGGGGGTCGGTGCCCGGTACTCCGAGCTCTCTTTCTAGTCCGGCCTTTGTTTGACCGACCGGTCAATCAATAGTAAGCTTGATCCAGATCAAAAGACAACAGTTTTTTGCTTGACAAGTTTCACCGCAGCGCAGCAACCGCCCTGGCTCTATTATTAAGGCGGCAATCAACTACCCCCGTTCGCCCTGAGCTTGTCGAAGGGCAATCGCAGGGCTTCGACAGGCTCAGCCCGAACGGTATTTGGTTACCGGGTTAATAAGGGATCAACGCCACTCACACGCAGGGGCCGCAGAAGCCCCGCCCCACCACCAGAGGAGACCCTCGATGTCCCACGCCGCGTCCACCACCACGCCCGCCCAGCTGTTCGACAAGCACCACGCGACCCTCGAAGCCGCCGTCCAGGCGATCCACGCCCGCGGCTACTGGACGCCCTACCCCGAGATGCCCAGCCCCAAGGTGTATGGGGAGACGGCACAGGAGGACGGGCGCCGCGCCGTCGAGGCCACCTTCGGCCAGGATTTCGAACTCGACCAGCCCGGCCGCAGCGGTTGGATGGCGACCGAGCGCTCGCCCTACGGCGTCGAGCTGGGCGTGCGCTATCCGGTGTGCGACGCCGACGCGCTGATCGCCGCCGCGCATGCCGCGATGCCGGGCTGGCAGCGCATCGGCGCGCAGGGCCGCGCCGGCGTGTGCCTGGAGATCCTCGAGCGCATCAACAAGCGCAGCTTCGAGATCGCCCACGCCGTGATGCTCACCACCGGCCAGGGCTGGATGATGGCCTTCCAGGCCGGCGGCCCGCACGCGCAGGACCGCGGCCTCGAGGCCGTCGCCTATGCGTACCGCGAGATGAAGTTCGTGCCGCACGAGACGGTATGGGAGAAGCCGCAGGGCAAGAACCCGCCGCTGAAGATGAAGAAGCACTTCGAGATCGTCGGCCGCGGCGTCGCGCTGGTGATCGGCTGCGGCACCTTCCCGACCTGGAACACCTACCCGGGCCTCTTCGCCGCGCTCGCGACCGGCAACCCGGTCATCGTCAAGCCGCACCAGAACGCGATCCTGCCGGCCGCGATCACCGTGCGCATCGCGCGCGAAGTGCTCGCCGAGGCCGGCCTCGACCCCAACCTCGTCACGCTCGCCGCCTTCGACAAGCGCGAGGCCACGCAGGCGCTGGCGACCCACCCGGCGGTGAAGTCGATCGATTTCACCGGCGGCAACAGCTTCGGCCAGTGGCTGATCAGCAATGCGAAGCAGGCGCAGGTGTATGCCGAACTCGCCGGCGTGAACAACGTCGTCATCGAATCCACCGACCAGTACAAGGCGATGCTGCGCAACCTCGCCTTCACGCTGTGCCTGTACTCGGGGCAGATGTGCACGACGACGCAGGCGATCCTCGTGCCGGCCGGCGGCATCGCCACCGACCAGGGGCACAAGAGCTACGACGAGGTGTGCGCCGATCTCGCCGCTTCGATCGACAAGTTCCTCGCCGACCCGGCGGTCGCGACCGCCGTGCTGGGCGCGATCCAGTCGCCCGACACGCTCGCCCGCATCGCGGAGGCGCCTGAGCACGGCCGCGTCGTGCTCGCCTCCAGGAAGATCGAGCACGCCGAGTTCCCCGGCGCCGAAGTGCGCTCGCCGGTGCTGCTCGCGTGCGACGCCGCCGACGAGAAGGCCTACATGGAAGAGCGCTTCGGCCCGATCGCGTTCATCGTGAAGGTCGCCGACGGTGCCGCCGCGGTCGCGCTGTCCGAGCGCATCGTGCGCGAGCACGGCGCACTCACGGTCGGCATCTACTCGACCAGGGCGGAAGTCGTCGACGCGATGACCGAGGCGAGCTGGCACGCCGGCGTCGCGCTGTCGATCAACCTCACCGGCGGCGTGTTCGTGAACCAGTCGGCGGGCTTCTCCGACTACCACGGCGTCGGCATGAACCCGGCTGCCAACGCGAGCCTGTCGGACAGCGCCTTCGTCGCGAACCGCTTCCGCGTCGTGCAGCGCCGCTACCACGTCGAGTAAGCGGGTCCGACGGTCGAATACCTCCGTTCGCCCTGGGCCTGTCGAAGGGCTCTGTCAGGGCTTCGACAGGCTCAGCCCGAACGGTCTTTGGCTGCAGCGTCAATAAGCGACGGGAGCGCCACGCTGCGCGGACGCGCCTTCAGGATCGTGCTGGGCTCCCCGCGCAGCACCTTCAGCAATTCGGCGTGCGCCCGCTCCCGCTCGAGCCCCTGGGCCACGAGCGCCGCGATCAGTTCGCCGAAGCGCGCGCGACGCCGCAGTCCCGCCTCGCTGGTATCGCGGCGGTCGCGGAAACAGTCCATCAGGGTCGAGCCGCACACGCAGTTGCGGAACAGCTCGACGATCACCTGTCCGTCGTCGTCCACTGCCTGCTTGAGGCCGCTGCGGCCGCTGCCCACCCGCTGCGTCTGCGCAATGTAGTCATCGGCGTCGCGATAACTGCGGCCGCAGGTGGGGCAGCGCTTGGGGAACGCACCGGCGGCAAGCTCCCTCAAGCCGGCGTAAAGCTCCGCATCGATACCGAATTCCTGTCCGCCCGGGACCGTGTCCGCCATGACCTGTGCCCTGAAGGCACGCAGCCTTCCCGCGCGTGCCTTATCCGTGTCCATTCACGGATTATATTCGCGCCTCGTCGGCGCATACGCGCGCAAACGCGTCACGGATCGTGCTGCGCAGCTCCTCGTCGTCCCACGGCTTGAGCAGGAACTTGCTCACCGCCCCGTTGTTGATCGCGCGCGTTATCGCATCGACGTTGGCGTACCCCGAAAGCACCATGCGCACCGTCCCGGGGTGCAGGTCCTTCACGCGCATCAGAAACTCGCTGCCGGTCATGCCCGGCATGCGCTCGTCGGACAACAGGACGTGCACCGGGTGTCTGGCCAGGATCTCGAGCCCCTCCTGGGCCGATCCCGCGGTCAGGATGCGGTAGCCGTCGCCGCGCAGCAGGCGTTTGAGCGCATTCAGGACATTCGGCTCGTCGTCGACCAGCAGCAGGGTCGGCTCCGGCGTGCCCACGGCCACGGCCGCGCGGTTCATGCGCACCCCGCCGCGCAGCATGGCCGCGATCGCCTCGCCGGCCACCGGCCGGCTGAAATAGTAACCCTGCAGCTCGTCGCACCCGCGCCGCCGCAGATATTCCATCTGGAATTCGTCCTCGACCCCCTCGGCGATCACCTTGAGCCGCAGGCTGTGCGCGAGCTGGATCGTCGCGATGCAGATCGCGGCATCCCCGGGGTCGGTCGTCACGTCGCTCACGAAGGCGCGGTCGATCTTCAGGTAGTCGAGGGGGAAGCGCTTGAGGCAGGCAAGACTCGAATAGCCGGTGCCGAAATCGTCGAGCGCGAGCGACACGCCCAGCGCCTTCAGCTTCTGCATCGTGGCCACCGCGTCGTCGACGTCGACCATCGCCGTGCTCTCGGTGATCTCGAGTTCGAGCCGCGACGCGTCCAGCCCCTCCGCCGCCAGCGCCTCGGCGATCATGCGATCGAGGTGGCCCGAATGGAACTGACGCGCCGAGAGGTTGATCGCCACCGGCGGGACCGCGATCCCGTCGTCGAGCCAGCCCCGGATCTGGCGGCATGCGGCCCGCAGCACCCATTCGCCGATGGGGACGATCAGGCCGGTCTCCTCGGCAAGCGGAATGAACTCCATCGGCGGCACCAGTCCGAGTTCCGGATGCTGCCAGCGCAGCAGCGCCTCCATGCCGACGATGGCGCCATCGTGCAGGCTCACGCGCGGCTGGTAGTGCAGCACGAACTCGCCGCGCTCGAGCGCACCGCGCAGCGCGTGCTCGAGCGCCTGGCGCTGCAGCATGGCCGCATTCATGGCCGGGGTATCGAAGCAGTACCGGTTGCCGCCCGCGCCACGTGCCTCGAGCCGCGCGATGTTGGCATGCTGCAGCAAGACTTCCGGACTGTCGCCGTCGCCCGGATAGATGCACACGCCCATGCTTGCCGTCACGGCGAGCTCATGGCCCTCGACGGCGAAGGGCGTGGCAATGTCGTCGACAATCCTGCGCACGATCAGCGCCGCCGCATCGACGCTGGCCAGATCGCCCAGCACCACGACAAAGTCGTCCATGCCGACGCGCGCGACGGTGTCGCCCTCGCGCACCAATGCCGTGAGGCGGGCGGCGACATGCCGCAGGATGCCGTCGCCCACCACATGGCCGAACGAGCCGACGATGCCGCCGAAGCGGTCGATATCGATCGACAGCACGCCCACCGAGCGCCGGTGGCGATTGGCATTCGCCAGCGCCTGCGCAAGCCGGTCGTCGAGCAGGTTGCGGTTTGCGACCCCCGTGACGGTGTCGAAATTGGCATGTCGCTCCAGCTCCGCCTGGTAGCGGAGGCGGTCCGTCACGTCATACTGGATGCCGACGAAGTGGGTGCAGCGGCCGGTGTCGTCGCACACCGGCGCAATGTGGAGATCCGCCCAATAGATCCGCCCGTCCTTGCAGTGGTTGCGGAAGATCGCGTGCCCCTGGCGCCGCTCGCGGATCGCCGCCCGGATCTCATGGAGGCCGGGCTGGTCGTGATCATTTCCGTGCAGGAAGCGCGGATTGCGCCCCACGGCTTCTTCCGCGCGATAGCCGGTGATGCGTTCGAACGCGGGGTTCACATACACGATGGGGAGGTCCGGCTGCTGGCAGTCGACGATGGTGACCGAGTTCACGCTCGCCTCGATCGCCCTTTCGCGCAGCCGCAGGGCCTCGAGCACGCCGAGACGGTCGGTGACGTCGCGCGAGATGCCGACCACGCCGACCACCTCGTCGCGCTCGTCGCGGATCGGCGCGCGCGTCGTCGAATACCAGCGCCATTCGCCCGTACCGGGCAGGCGGACGCGGACGCATTGTTCGGATGAGGGCTCGCCGCTGCACAGCACGCGCTCGTGCTCGGCCGGATCCCACAGCCCGCCCGGCTCCGCATCCGGAAGCAGCTCCGCGACGGTGCGGCCGGTGAGCGCCTCCGGCGCATCGCAGCCGAGCAGCTGCGCATACCGGCGGTTGGCGCGGATGAAGCGCTGCCTGCCGTCCTGATAGGAGACCAGATCGGTGGTGTTGTCCATGAACTCGCGCAGCAGGCGCTGCTCGGCGAGCAGCTCGCGCTGCAGGCGGTAATGCGCATGCGCCGACTGCACCATCAGGCGCAACTGGTCCTGGTTCCACGGCTTGGTGATGTAGCCGAAGATGCGCCCCTGGTTCACCGCCCGCACCACCGCATCCAGATCGGCATAGCCGGTGACCATGACGGCCGCGGCGCGCGACATCTCCCGCGCGCGCGCGAGCAGCTCGTCACCGCACATGCCCGGCATGCGCTGGTCCGACAGCAACACCGACAGGTCCGGCAGCGCGGGAATGAGGGCCATCGCCGCTTCGGCCGAGGACACGGTGTGGACGATGCAGTCGTCCTCGAGCGTATCGACGATCGCCGCCAGGATCTGCGGCTCGTCGTCCACGGCCAGCACCACCGGGCGCTCGCTGACGTGCGCGAAGGACGCCTCCGGCGTCGTCGTGCGCCGGCCTCCAGGGGGTGTCGTATCGGTCATGTTTGCGCTCCCGTGTTCGTCGCCGCGGTGGGCACCGTCTGCCGCAGCGGCAGACGGACGACCATGCGCGTGCCGACGCCTTCCTCGCTGAACGCCTCGAGCGTTCCGCCGTGCTGACGGACGATGCCGAAGGAGATCGACAGCCCCAGCCCGGTGCCTTCGCCGACCGCCTTGGTCGTGAAGAAGGGCTCGAAGATCCGTTCGCGAACCGCGTCCGGCATGCCCTTGCCATTGTCGGCGATCTCGATGCGCATCATCGCTTGGTCCTGCATGGTGGTGATGGTGATTTCCCCGTCGCGCGCGGCGGCGTCGATCGCATCGACCGCATTGGCGAGCAGGTTCATCACGACCTGGTTGAACGGTCCCGGATAGCAGTCCAGGCTGCACTGCGCCCCGAAGCGCCGCGTCACGCGGATGCGGTCCCGCAGCCGGTGCTGCAGCAGCGTCAGCACCGACTCGATCGCCTCCTCGACGTCGATCGTGCGGATCTCGCCCGCGTCCAGCCGCGAGAAAGTGCGCAGCTTGACCACCAGGTCGCGGATGCGCTCGAGCCCCCCCGCCATGTCGGCGAGACGCTCGCCCGCCTTGTCCAGCAGGCGCGCGCGCTCGGGCGTCAGATGCGGCCGCGCCTCCTCCTCGACCTGGACGAGTGCCCGCGACACCGTCGCGTGGTGATTCAGCACGAAGGCCAGCGGGTTGTTGATCTCGTGCGCCACCCCGGCCACCAGTTCGCCGAGCGACGCCATCTTCGCCGCCTGCACGAGGCGCGATTGCGTCTCGCGCAGTTCGGCATAGGCCGCTTCGAGGGTGCGGTTCGAGTCCTCCAGCTCGCGGTTCGCCGCGAGCAGCCGGTCCTGCATGTTGCGCAGCAGGCGGTTCTGGTACACCGCGCTTTCGTACGTCGACACGAGCAGGCCGACCAGCTGGCGTGCATCGCGCGGCGTCACCGGGTGCACGTCGTCGCCGATGCGCAGCTGCATCGGGCCGTGCCCGCCGTCGCCGGGCACGGCCTGCGGCGCTTCGATCTGCGACCGCAGGCTCGCGAGCAGCAGGGCTTCGTCGAAGGGCTTGGTGACATAGCAGTCGGCGCCCGCGTTCAGGCCGCGGATGACATCGCCGGTGTCGGCCAGCGAAGTCAGCAGGATCACCGGGACATCGGCGAGGCCCGCCTCGGCGTGCAGGCGCCGGCACAGCTCGTAACCGTCCATCACCGGCATGTTGACGTCGCTCACGACCGCCACGGGGCGGCGCAGGCGAGCCAGCGCCAGCGCCGCCGCACCGTCACCGGCCAGCAGCACCTCGTAGCCGGCCCCTTCGACGATGCGCCGCAGCATCTCGGCCTGCACCGGGCTGTCCTCGACGATCAGTACCGGGCCGGGCGCTACGGGAGCGTTGCGTATCATCGTGCGGGCCCTCCTCCGCTTGCCGCCGGCGACGACGGCGATTCGCCGTTCGCCAGCCTTACCAGTGCCGGTGCGACCTGCCCGAGCGGCAGCACGAGCCTGGCGGCACCGTTCGCGATCGCCGCGCCGGGCATGCCGAAGACCACGCTCGTCTCCTCGTCCTGGGCGATCGTCGCGCCGCCCGCGGCAGCGATCTCCGCGAGCCCGGCCGCACCGTCGCGCCCCATGCCCGTCAGCACCACACCGACGGCGTCGCGTCCATGCATGCGCGCGAGCGACGCGAGCGCGAGGTCCGCCGACGGGCGATGCAGCTGGCCGCGCAGTTCCGGCGAGCAGCGCAGGCGGCCGTGCGCGTCGAGTTCCAGGTGCATGCCGTCGGGCGCAAAATACGCCGTCCCCGGCAAGGGCAGATGGCCGTCCTGCGCGATGCACACCGGAATCGGCGTCGAGCGCGCCAGCCACTGGACCAGCCCTTCCATGAAACCCTCGGCGATGTGCTGGATGCACAGCACGGGCAGCGGAAAATTGCGCGGCAGGTGGCGCAGGACGGTTTCGATCGCCTGCGGGCCGCCGGTCGAGGCGGCGATGCCGACGATGCGCGGCCGCAGTCCGGAGCGCCCCCCGACAAGCTGCGGCAGCGCGACGGGCTCGGCCGCGGGGCGGCGACGGCGGCGCAGGGCGACCACACCCGCCACCACCTTGATCTTGCTCACGAGCTCGCCGGCCAGGCCGGCGGACGCTTCGCACAGGCCGCCGCGCGGCTTTGCGACGATGTCCACCGCGCCGGCTTCGAGCATCTCGAAGATCGTGTCCGTGTGCTCGCGCTGGACAGCGATGCTGAGCACGAGGATGGGCACGGGATGGAGCGCCATCACTTCGCGGATGAATTCGAGCCCGCTCATCCCCGGCATGTGCAGGTCGGTGCACACGACGTCGGGCGTGAGCCGCGGAATCAGCGCCAGCGCCTCGGCGCCGTCACCGGCGGTGCCGCACACGCTGATCGCCGGCTCGTGTTCGAGCATGCGCCGGACGATCTCGAGCGCGAGCGGCGAATCGTCGACCAGGAGCACGCGGATCGGCCGCCGCGGCGACGCGCCTTTCATGGCCGGGACTTCCGTGTGGAGCTCAGATCAGGCGCGCGAGGCATTCGATGAGCTCCCTCTGGTCGAAACCGGGCTTCGTGATGTAGGCGTTCGCGCCGGCCTCCAGCCCCCGCATGCGATCCTCATCCGACGCGAGCGAGGTGACGAGGATGACGGGCAGGTGGGCGTGGCGGACTTCGCAGCGGATGCGCCGGGCGAGTTCAAGGCCGTCGACGTTGGGCATGTTGACGTCGGTGACCACCGCATCGAATTCGCCGCGCGCGAGCTTGCGCAGCGCATCGAGGCCATCGACCGCGGTGACGACCTCGTAGCCCGCAGCTTCGAGGATGCGGCTTTCCTGCGTGCGCGTGGTGATGCTGTCCTCGGCCAGCAGCACCCGGTTCCGCCGTTGCGCGGCCGGAGCGGGCATGGCCGTGCCCGCGGACCGTCGCCGGATCGCCGCGAACAGATCCGGCGGATCGAGCACGAAGCAGATTTCCCCGCTGTCGAGGACCGTTGCGCCGGCAACGTTGCGTACCCGCTCGAGCAGGCTGCCGGGGGCCTTGAGCACGACTTCCTGCTCGTCGACCAGCGCTTCGACCGATACCGCGAAACACCCGGCCGCCACCTCCAGGATCACGGCCATGCGGCCGCTCGCGCCCTCGTCCGCCGCGGCCGGCGCCGCGGGCCGTTCCAGCAGATCGGCGAGCGCCACCAGCGGCACCGGCCGGTCGTCGAACAGGATGGCGTCGCGCCCGTCGAGCAGCAGGATGTCGTCGGCCGCGAGCCGGCGCGATCCCCGCACGTGCTCGACCGGCAGGCCGTAGGGGCAGCGGTCGGCCTCGACGATCAGGATGCGTGCCGTGACCAGCGTCACCGGCAGGCGCAGCGTGAGCGCCAGGCCGCGCCCCGGCGCGGAATCGAGCGCGAGCGAGCCCTTCATGCGTTCGACCGCCTCGCGCACGACATCCAGCCCGATGCCGCGCCCCGAGACGTCGGTCACCTGCCGCGTGGTCGTCAGGCCCGCACGCAGCACCAGCGCACGCTGCTGCGCCGGCGTCATCGCGGCGAGGGCGGCAGCGCTTTCCAGCCCGCACTCGAGTGCCGCCTGCCGGATCGCCGCCTCGTCGAGGCCGCGTCCGTCGTCGTCCACAACGATCTCGATGGCGCTTTCGGTCCGCCGTGCCCGCAGGCCGATGCGGCCGACCGCCGGCTTTCCCGCACGCGCGCGCTCTTCCGCCGGCTCGATGCCGTGGTCGATCGCATTGCGCAGCAGGTGCATCAGCGGATCGCGGATTTCCTCGAGGATACGGCGGTCGGCGGCGACGTCCTCCCCTTCGATCACCAGCTCGACCGGCTTGCCCTGGGTACGCGCGAGTTCCTGCACCATGCGCGGAAACTGGCGGAAGATGTTCGCCAGCGGCAGCAGGCGGATCGCGCGGATGCCTTCGCCGAGCTCGCCGCTGACGCGCTGCAGCTGCGCATGGTCGTCGTCCATTGCGGCGCGCAGGCGCGCCAGCATCGCCTCGACCGGCGCCAGCCGCTCGAGCAGCGCGAGCGCGCCCGGCACGGCGGAACCCGACCCGTGCGCAACCGCCCGCCGCAACTCCTCGCACCGCTCGACGATCGCGTCGACGTCCGCGAGCCTGCGGACCATGCGCGCGCACCCGGTCGCCAGCTCGCCGGATGCGTTCAGCAGGGCATCGAGTCGGCGGGCGTCGACCCGCACCGCATCGAGCGCGGGCGATCGGGCGGGCGGGCGGGGCGACACCGGTGCCGGCACCCCCGGCGCGGTGCCCAGGCCCGTACCCGCCGAGGCGACCAGCGCATCGCCCACTGCCACGCGGATGTCGCCCAGCTGCCGCAGCATTTCCTGGACGTGTTCGGGGCCGCGCGCCTCGACATCACGGCGCGCCGCGTTGAGCATGTCCTCGAGACTGTGCGCGAGCAGTTCGACCGCGTGCAGACCGAGCATGTGCGCGGCGCCCTTCAGGCTGTGGGCATCGCGGAACAGCGCCTCGACGGCCGCGTCCTCGCCGGCGTTGCGCTCCAGCCGCAGCAGGCCGTCGTCGAGCCGCTGCAGGTAGTCGCTGCTCTCCTGCCTGAACAGATCCTGCAGGCGTTCGTCTGCAATCATGCCGCAGCGCTCCGCGTCGTCGCCACCGTCACACCATCGCCTTCAGCCCGTGCGCGACCTGCTTCAGGTTCTCGATACCCGCCTTCGTCTGCTCGGTACCCGCCGCCATCTGGCGTGAGCCCGCGGCGAGACTCAGCATCGCGTCGGTCACCTGGCTCAGCGCCGCCGCCTGCTGCTTGCTGTTGAGCATCACCTGCTGCGCGTTTTCCGAAACGTTGTTGGCCGCACCGGCGATCGCATCGAAGGCCTCGGCCACGCGGCTGGCCGTCGCCATCACCTCGTCGGCGCTGCGCGAGCCGTCTTCGGTGACCATCACCGCACTGTTGGTCGCATTCTGGATCTCGGTGACCAGTGCGTCGGCGCGCTCGGCGGATTTCTTGCTCTGCACCGCGAGCTTGCGGATCTCGCTGGCGACCACGGCAAAACCCTTGCCCTGCTCGCCGGCGCGCGCCGCTTCCACGGCCGCGTTGAGCGCCAGCATGTTCGTCTCGCTCGCGAGTTCGCCGACCAGCTTGGCGATGCCGCCGATCTGCCCCGCCTGTTCCGACAGGCTGAGAATGCGATGGGCCAGCGAGTCGATCTTCTCCTTCATCCCCGCCGTGCTCTGCGCGGCCTCGTCCGCCGCGCGGGTGCCGTGGCGGGCGAGTTCGAGCGCCTGCAGCGCGGCCGCAGCGGACGATTCGGCCTGGCTCGCCGACTGGCGGGCCGACATCCCCAGCTCCTCCACCGTCGCCGACACCTCGCTGACCGCCGCCACTTGTTGCGTGACCGTGCGTTCATGCTCGTCCACCGTCGCCGCCATCTCGGTCGACGCCGTGCTCACGTGCGCCACCGATTCGCTGATCGTGCGCGTGCTGCGCACCGCCAGCGCACGGCCGATGCCGATCGCCAGCAGGATCGCGGCCACCGTCGCGCCCAGCGTCACCGACACCAGGGTGGCCGAGGC
The DNA here is from genome assembly GCF_900156155.1 of Aromatoleum tolulyticum. Classification (GTDB taxonomy): domain Bacteria; phylum Pseudomonadota; class Gammaproteobacteria; order Burkholderiales; family Rhodocyclaceae; genus Aromatoleum; species Aromatoleum tolulyticum. Next base: position 142,083 of record NZ_FTMD01000012.1, on the reverse strand, counting down.
CTCCGTCTGCTCGGCGTCCCGCTGCGCCAGTATTTCGAGCTCGTGCGCCTCGATCTGGTCGATCAGGGCATCGACGCGGACACTGAGTTCGGTGAGATTCGACTGGCGGAAGAACTGCAGCGCCTTCGCGGCGCTGCCGGCATCGACCAGTTCGCGGTACTTGCCGGTGACGCCGGCGATCTCATCGATGGTCTTCAACAGGCGGGCCAGGACCTCGCGCTGCTCGGCGCTCGTCAGGAGCTTCGCCAGCGCGTCGAGGTTCTCGGTCGCGCGCGCCATGCTCTGCGCCGCGGTCTCCAGCGCATTGCGGTCATGGGCGATCAGGTAGCCGCGCATGTCGCGCTGGTACTGCGCCAGCCCCACGTGGGCCTCCTTCCCGAGCGCGACGGCACGGCCTGCCGCGACGGCGTCCGCAGACAGCGCCTGCAGGCGTTGCGTCTGCAAATACACGGCAAACGCGACACCGACCATCAGGAGCAGCGGCACCACATAGCCCGCCAGGATGCGTTGCCGCAGATTCAGTGTTCCGATCATGGTTGTTCCCCTGCGTCTGGAGCCGCATTGCGGGGCTCCGGTCTGTCCCGGTCAGGCTCGGCGGCGACGTGCAGCACGCGCGACGCAAGCATGGCCTCGATGTCGATGATGCTGAAAATCCGTTCGTCCGCCCGCATGGGGCCGCGGCAAAACGGCAGGTCGTTGTCGCCGGGCGCGGGCACGGCGGAATCGCCCGCACCGGTCGCGACGACGTCATGCACCTCGCTGACCGCCAACCCGACCGTCAGATCGCCTGCCTGCACGACGACGACCTCGGCGAGCGGCAGCCTCGCCGGCAGGCCGAGTACCGGCCGCAGGTCGACCACGGTCAGGATGTCGCAGCGCAGGTTCATGCTGCCGAGGATGTGCGCCGGACAACACGGCACCGGCCGGACGCCGCTCAGGTGCACGAACTCGTGCACCACCCGCGCCGGAATGCCGAAGAGCCCTCCATCGAGGCCGACCAGCGCGAACGACGCACTGCCCGCCGCGGCGGGCGCTTCCTGCGGACGGGCCATCCTGCCGGCACGCGCGCGGAAGGTCTCGGCCACGCCATCCGGGCACGCCGTGCCGCCCGATGCGGCGCCGGCGGGCGGCGAGCCCGGCGCTGCCGCGCCGGCCGCCGCGCCGGCCGCGGCGAGCAGCGCGCGGGCGTCGAGCACCATTGCGAGCTCCGCACCGCTCATCGCGACACCGGACACCAGCGACGCCGCGTTGCCCAACAGGCGGTGATGATCGCGCACGTCCTCGATGTCGGCGGACGCGATCGTCGCCGCATCGAGCACCTCGCCGGCGAGAATGCCGAAGCGTTCGCCATCGACGGTCAGGACGATCACCGCATCGCCGATTCCCAGCTCCGACCGCTCCCGGCCGAAACACGGCGCCAGGTCGATCACGGAAATCACGTGCCCGCGCAGGTTGAACGCACCGATCACGCACGGCAATGCCTCGGCCACCGGCGACAGCTCGGGCAGCCAGACGACCTCCTGCACCAGCGCGGCATCCAGCGCATAGCGCACGCCGCGGTGCCGGAACAGGAGGTGCAGATCAGCCATGCGAGCCGCCCTCCGCTGCGCCGCGGGCCGCGGCCTCCCCTGCCCTGAGGCTCCGCAACAGCGTGCCCGCCGTGGTATGCGGCGGCACGGGTAGCGGCGTCTCCGACGGCATCTTTTCCAGCTCGCGCAGCGCCTGCGCACGCATCTGCCGGGCGCGCCGTGCATCGCCCGTGCGTACGCACAGATCGGCCAGCTCCAGGTGTGCGACGACGAAACCCGGATCGAGATAAAGCACCTTGCGCAGCAGTGTCCGCGCCTCGTCGATCGCGCCGCGTTCCTCGGCCAGTTGTGCGAGCAGGAAATACGGGCGCGGATCGAGGGGAGACACGGCAATCACCCGCTCGCATGCGGCCCGCGCCGCCTGCGCCGCACCGCGGTCGGCGTCGCGCCAGGCCCGGGCGAGCACCTCGTCCGGCGCGGCCTCCGGCCCCGCATCGGGCCTGGGCGCGGAGCCGCGCTGCCGCGGGGGCTGGCCGGCCGCGGGGGTTGCCGCCGGTGCCGCCGGTGCCGTCCGTGACGGAACGGAGGGCGCGGAGGGTGCGCAGGCCGGAACGGCCGGCGCCGGGCGCACGGCAGACGCAGTTGCCGGCCTGCGGTACAGCGTCGCGTCGGGCCAGGTCAGGGCCTCCAGCCCGGACGGGACGCAGCCCAGCAGCTCGCCGTGCCCCGGAACGAAGTAACCGCCGTCCGACAAGGCCGCGACCAGTTTTCCGGCAATGTGCGTCACTGCCGGGGGCGTCAGATAGATGAACACGTTGCGGCACAGGATCAGGTCGAACCCGCCGGCGTCGGCGCCTCCGCCGCCGGCTTCGTCCAGCAGCAGGTCGCGCCGCTCGAAGTCGACCATCGCCCGCAAACGCTCTTCGATCTGCCATTCGCGGCCGCATTTGCGGAAATAGCGCGCCGTGCGCGCCTCATCCAGCACGCGGAAGGACCATTGGCCATACGTGCCGCCGCCGGCACGGGCGATCGCATCGCCATTGATGTCGGTTCCGAGGATCCGCACGTCCCAGCCGGCGAGCGCCGGCGACATCTCGTCGATCAGCATCGCCAGGGTATAGGCCTCCTCCCCGCTCGCGCAGCCCGCACTCCAGAGCCGCAACGACCGCTGCGCCGAACGGCGCGCGACGATCTCGGGCAGGATGCGGGCCGCGAGCAGCCCGAACAGGCCCTGGTCGCGGAAAAAGTAGGTTTCGCCGGTGGAGAAGTGCTCCATCAGCAGTTCGCGCTCGCGGCGGCCCGGATCGCCGCCCGCCGCGAGCAGATCCGCATAGGCATCGGCGGAGGGCAGGCCCAGCTCGCGCAGCCGCGGCCGCAGCCAGCCGCACAGCTTCGCCTCGTCGCCCGCGCGCCGGCGCAGACCGATCGCATCGAGGATGCGCTGGCACGGATCGCCTGCCGCCCCCCCCGATGACGCCGCCCCCTCGCCCGTCACGGACTCCCCGATGTTTGCAACATCATGTCCGCTCATTCCGATGAACTTCCCGCAGTTCAGGACAAACGCATTGTAACAGCAGGTTACAGCAGCCGACGGAGATTTCCGGGAGGCATGGCTTCATGCTGCGACCGCGATCATCTGCAGTTCAAAACGCTCGAACGCGTCGCGCACCGCCTCCAGCAGCTCGCGGTCGTCCCACGGTTTGTGCAGGAAGCGGAAGACCGCGCCGCGGTTGATCGCGCCGGTGATCATGCCGACGTCGGCGTAGCCCGACAGGATCATGCGCACCGCCTGCGGATGCAGGGACCGCACCTGGTCGAGAAACTGGACGCCATCCATCCCCGGCATGCGCAGATCCGAGATCACCACGCCGACCGAATGCCGCGACAGCAGCTCCAGCGCCTCCACGGCACTGCCGGCGAACAGCAGCGTATAGCCCTCCCGCCGCAGGATGCGACGCAATGCCGACTGGATCGACGGTTCGTCATCGACCAACAGCAGGGTGCGTGCGGGAAGGTCCTTCTGCACCGGCAGCGCCAACCCCCGCCCGCCGGCAAGCAGGTCCGCGAACGCCGCGGGCATGATCGGCGGCGAGAAATGGTAACCCTGCATCTCGTCACAGCCGCGCCCGCGCAGGAACAGCAACTGCCCCTCGGTCTCGACCCCCTCGGCGGTCACGCGCAGGTTGAGGCTGTGGGCCAGCGAGATGACGGACACCGCGATCGCCGCATCGCTCGCGTTGGTCGTCAGGTCGGTGACGAAGGCGCGATCGATCTTCAGGTAATCGATCGGGAAGCGCTTGAGCGTGCCGAGCGAGGAATAGCCGGTGCCGAAGTCGTCGATCGCCAGCCTGACGCCAATGGCCTTCAGTCGCCGCATCATCGCGATCGCCCGTTCCGGATCGCGCATCAGGGTGCTTTCGGTGATCTCCAGCATCAGCGCGCCGGCATCGAGGCGGTAGCGCGACAGCAGGGCCGACACGTCCGCGACCAGATCGTCGCGCAGGAACTGCAGCGGCGACACATTCACCGCCACATGCGGGCAGGCAACGCCGGCATCGAGCCACTCGCGCATCTGCGCACAAGCGGATTCCAGCACCCAGCGCCCGATCGGCAGGATCAGCCCGCTTTCCTCGGCAACGGGGATGAACTCGCCCGGCGGGACCATGCCCAGTTCCGCATGGCGCCAGCGGCACAAGGCTTCGCAGCCGCTCACCTCGCCGGTGAGCAGATCGGCCTTGGGCTGGTACACCAGATACAGCTCCTGCCGCTCGACGGCACGCCGCAACTCGAGTTCGAGACGCAGGCGCGGGGCCGCACGGGCGTTCATGTTCGCATCGTAGAAGCAGAAGGTGTCGCGCCCGGTCTCCTTGGCACGGTACATCGCCACGCCGGCGTTGCGCAGCAGCGCGTCGGCGTCCTGCCCGGCGCCCCCGCTCTCGGCCACACCGATGCTGGCGGTCAGGCGCAGCTCCTCGCCGCCGACCGCGATCGGCTGCCGCACCGCTTCGAGCAGGCGGTTGGCCAGCGACACCACGGCCTGCTGGCCCGGCAGCTGATCGGCGATCAGCACGAACTCATCGCTCGCCACCCGCGCAACGGTGCTGCAAGCTTCCGCGGCAGCGGCGAGGCGGCGGGCGATGTCCGCGATCGTCGCATCGGCGGCCCCGCGACCGAAACTGTCATGCACGACCTTGAAGCGGTCCAGGTCCAACCACAGGACGAAGCAGCGATCGTCGCGCGCCGGACGCGAGAGCACCTGCTGCAGCCGGTCGGCCAGCAGGTTGCGGTTGGGCAGGCCGGTCAGCGTATCGTGGTTCGCCTGGTGGGCGAGCTGCTCCTCGTGGCGATGCCGCTCCGTGACATCGCGGAATTCGACCACCGCGTGGTCGGCGTCCTGCCCTCCGCCTGCAACCAGGCTCACGCCGGCATCGAGCCAGACCACCTCCCCCGCCGCACGCGTCAGGCGCAGCGCGACCTCGCCTTCGCGCTGCGCCGCGAGCAGCCCCGCCAGCAGCTCCCAGCCGCCCGCATCGAAACCCCGCCGCCCGAGGCCGGGCAGGTCGGCCGCGAGGAGCTCCCCCGGCGTGATCGCCAGCAATGCGAGCAGCGCGGGATTCGCACTGACGATGCCGGCCGCGCGGCCATAGCGGTAGATCATCACGCCGTTGCGGCTGGCGTCGATGGCACGGTCGCGCAGGCGCACCTCCTCCGCAGCCGTCTGCAGTCGCGTCATCGCCCGCTCGATGCGCTCCGCCATGTCGTCCAGCGTCCGCGCGAAATCCCCGAGTTCCCCGCCCTCGGGCGGCAGGGTGCAGCGGGCGTGCAAATCCCCGGCGCCGAGCCGCCGAGCCGTTTCCGCGAGGTCGCGCACCCGCCGCAACACCAGATGCTGCGCCGCCGCCCAGCCGAGAATCGTCATCAACGCCGCCATCCCGACCAGCAGCAGGACGTTGTGCCGCACCACCGTCGCGGCGGCGGTCTGCGCCGTGGCCGCCGGAATGCCCACGCGCACGTACAGATCCCCGTACATGCTGAGCACCGGCACGATCGCCGATACGCGCGAAACCTGATCGAGCCACACCGATTCGATCACCACTTCGCGGGCATCGACGATCGCCGCCTTGAACTCCTCCAGCTCCGGAATCGTGCGCCCCGCCAGCCCTTCCGGATCGGGCAGGCGGGCGAGGATCGCGCCCCGGCTGTCGAGGATCGTCACCACCGACCCGTCGGGCAGCGACAACTCGCGCAACAGCGCTTCAAATGCCATGGGCTCCGCCGCGAGCCCGACGATTGCGGTGATGTCGTCGCGCTCGTCGAACACCGGATGGGCGAACACGACGACAGGCTTGCCGGTGATGCGGCCGACGATGAAATCGCCGATCGCAAAGTCGCGGCGCTCGACGGCGCGGCGGAAATAGGCGCGATCGGACACGTAGATCTCGCCACGGTAGGATTTCGCGCTGCACAGCATCCTGCCGTCGCGGCCGGCGACGAAGAGATCGGAATAGAGTTCGCCCAGCGTCGCCACCTGTGCCAGCCAGCGGCCGCAATCGCGCGTGGAGTGCAGTCGCCGGATCTCCGGCGCGTCGGCGAGCCCCTGCAAGGCCTCGTGAGCATGCTTGAGCATGTCCCGCTGCCGCGCGGCCAGCTGGCGCGCCGTGGACAGCGCGAGCCGCTCCGAAGCGGCCATGGCCTCCCGCCGCTGATCGACCCCCGTACTGACGATGATCGCGAGGGACGGCAGGACCGCGACGAGAACCAGCAGCAGCAGGCGGACGTGCATCCGGGCAAGCCACTTGCGAATCATGATGCGCTCATTCTTATTGTCGTGGCCAACCGCCGCGAAGCGGAGCCCTCCCCGGGCCGGGCTCCCGGGCCCGGCGCACGCCTCGACGGGCGCGGGGAGACAGAAGCCGGCGATCATGTGCGTGAGCAACCGCGTAACATCATAAGACAGCCTTCCCCGCCTGCAAACACCGGAAACGGCAAGTTCCGGCACCTCGGTGGTCGCATACCGCCTGATGACTCCGCCCGGTTCGATCGGCCAGCCTGTCGATGCCCCCCGGGATCACACCCGATGTCGTTCACGCCGCCCCTCCCCCGCGGCTGCCCGCCCCGCGTCAATTCAGCGCGGGGTCATCGAGCGTGTCGAGTGCCAGGGCAATTTCAGTCGAAGAACCGAGGAAGAGCACGCGGCACAGCCTGCGCGTCCCGCACATCACGGCTTCTGCAAGCTCGTGGACGAAATCCGCGTCGCGGGCTTCCGTGAACAACGGAATCGAAATCGTACTGCCGACGAGGGTTTCGGGCTGCTGCAGGATGGTGCGAACGATTTCCGGCAAGGGCCGCTTTCCTGCCGGAAGCACGGCGCCGGCATCGGACGTCGGCGACGACAGATCGGCGCCGGAAGGCACGAATGCATCCGGGGCCCCCAACCGGCAGGCGACGGACGCCGCGCCGGCGTACCAGCACACCCAGCTGACGGGGCGCGCGACAGCCTCCTCCGCATGGGCGCAGGTGGCGTACAGTGCCATCAGCAGGCTACCGGCGACGTGCCGGCGGCAGGCAGCTCGCACGGCGGCACGCACGCGCATCAGCGATGCGGCAAGACGGCAGGCAAAATGAATATGCATAACGGCACCCTCCTCGAGTGACGAAGCATAATTTGCGAAGCATATTCGGGAAATTCGCAAGATTGCGCGACCGTCTACGTATAAGCACGTAGGCGGCACGCAGCGGGATCCGCGGCGAGGAAGGCTGTGATGTGGACGCGCCTGGCAGCCCAGGCAGCGCAGAGCGGCAAGTGCGGCTTATCCGTCGCCCAGGTCAGCCCACAGCACGAGTTGGGCAACGGTTGCGATCGATGTGACGTCGAGTTTGCGGAACAGATTGGCGCGATGGGCTTCGACGGTCCGTGCGCTGATTCCCAGCTGGGCTCCGATCTGGGGCGCCGAAAACCCTTCGGCAAGACAGCGGGCGATCTCCCGCTCACGTTCGGTCAGGCCCGCGAGTTTGGCCCGCGCCTCCGCGATCGTTGCGTTGCGGGCGCGCCGCATGCGGCTGCTGGTGATCGCGTCGCGTACCCGCTCAATCAGCAGTTCGTCACTGAATGGTTTCTCGACCACTGCGAAGGCCCCCGTCTGCATCGCGCGCACGGTGACCGGAACGTCCGCGTTGCCGGTGTAAATGATTACCGGGAGGTCGATCTGCCGTTGCCGCAGGCGTTCGAGCAGCTCGAGGCCGCCGACTTCCGGCATGCGCAGATCGAGAATGAGGCACGCCTCGTCGCATGGTTGGTAGCCAGACAGGAAAGCCGCGGCACTCTCGAAAGTCTCGACGCGAAAGCCCGCAGAGCGGAAGACCCGCTGGACCGCATTCCGAAACGACGCATCGTCATCGACGATGAATACAGACTGTTCGCTGATCATCGAATTATCCCTGTGCGGACCTCAGCCACGCGAACGCTGAATCCACCGCAGTGCTGTATACGTGGATCTACGTATGGAGCCCGGAAGTCTATCGGATTATTCGCTGCCCGGTCACGGCGTATACTCGCCCCATCAATCGGAGGGCATGCGTAGTCCCGGTACCTGCTCGGACACGCCCCCCGCCGAGACTGGCGCCGCCCGCGGCGACGGGAATATTCACCGCGCTCGTGACAATATTTTGAGCGGGATCCACGGAGGCGGAAGCCGCACCCGGGCGTACCGATGCAATACGCAACCATCGCTGGCAATGCAGTGCCGGTGAATTAGAATGTTTCCCCTTTTCGCCGCGATCGACCCGACATGTCTCGTGGGCTCAGCATCCGCCGCTACCTCGCGCTCCACGTGCTGCTCACCGGCTGCGTGATGCTTGCCCTGTCGCTGGTGTTCGTCTTTTCGCAGCAGCACACCGACCGCGCCGAACGGCGGATCTTCGAACAGGAGCTGGCACCCGCCACCGCGCTGCGCGAGGTCGAACGCCGCCTGCTGTCCGTCCACGCGCATCTGCAAGGCGTGCTGCTCGGGACCGCATCCCCCGCGAGCGTGCGCGAGCTCCTGACCACGGAAGGCGCACAGATCCGTTCCGGCTGGGAAACATTCGTGCGAGAGCACCGGAACTGGCTGCACGACGCCGACGAGGCGCAGCAGATCGCGAACTTCGAGAATACGCTGGCTGCGCTGTGGCAATTCTTCGAACGAGCGGTCGCCGCCACGCGCGCCGACGACCGCGATGAACTGGCGCGCCTGCTCCGCAACGACTGGACCACGCTGCAGCCGATGCTGTCCGGCAAGCTGCGCGAACTCGCGACGATCCAGGAGCACCATATCGGCCAGGCGCGCCAGGAGCTGATCATCTCGCGGCATCACTCGACGATACTGGTCGGCTCGCTGCTCGCCGCCGGCGTGCTGCTCCTCGGCGGCTTCGCGATCGGCCTGCTGCGCTACGTCATGCGCCGCATCGCCATGATCGAGAACGCGCTCGACCAGGTGGCCGCCGGCACGGGCGACGTGGCGATACCGCATCGTCCGGGCGAAACCGAGATGGCGCGGATTGCGGACGCGATCAGACGCACCGCCGCTCATCTCGGCGAAAGCCATGAGTCGATCACCGTCCTGATGCGCCGCCAGCAGACGATCCTGGAATCGCTCGCCGAGGGCCTCTACGGCGTCGATACCGACGGACACATCATGTTCATCAACCCTGCGGCGCTCGCGATGCTCGGATACGCCGAGCACGAGGTGCTGGGCCTGTCCTCGCATGCGCTGTTTCACCACCACCACGCGGACGGCCGGCCGTATGCACTCGCGGACTGCCCGATCGCCGCATCGCGCCATACCGGCCGGATCGGCAGGCGCGTCGGCGAGGTCTTCTTCCGCAAGGACGGGAGCAGTTTCCCGGTCGAGTTCACCAGCGGGCCGATGCGCGACGCGGACGAACCTCCCGGCTGCGTGGTGGTGTTCCGCGACATCACCGAACGTCTCGAACAGGACCGCCTGCTGCGCGACACCATCGCCGAACTGCAGGAAACGAACACGCGTCTGGGCGCGGCCCAGGGACAGCTGCTGCAGGCCGAGAAGCTTGCCGGACTGGGGCAGCTCGCCGCCGGCGTCGCGCACGAAATCAACAACCCGATCGCCTTCATCCAGTCCGACATCGGGGCTTTCGAGAAATACCTGCGCGACATCTTCACGCTGATCGACGGCTACGAAGCGCTGATCCACCGCCAGTCCGACACCGGCCTGCGCGGCGCGGCAACGCGGCTGCACGATGATGCGGATCTCGATTTCATGCGCGACGACCTGCACACGCTGATTGCCGAGAGCCGCGACGGGCTGCGGCGGATCGCCCGCATCGTTGCCGACCTGAAGGACTTCTCGCGCGTCGACGACGACCAGGAGCTGGCCGAGGCCGACCTCGTGCAAGGGCTGGAGAGCACCCTCAACGTCATGCATGCGACGATCGCCGAAAAGGCCGATGTCGTGCGCGACTATGCCCCGCTGCCGGCCGTGCGCTGCCAGGCCGGGCAGATCCATCAGGTGTTCGTCAACCTGCTGCTCAATGCGATGCATGCGATCGCGGACCGCGGCATGATCACCGTGAGCGCGCGCCAGCACGGCGACGAGGTGTGCATCGAGATCCGGGACACGGGACGCGGCATGGAGGCGCACGAGCGGCAGCGCATGTTCGACCCCTTCTTCACGACGAAACCGGTCGGCCAGGGCACCGGCCTCGGTCTGTCGGTCAGCTACAGCATCGTTCACCGGCACGACGGCCGCTTCGAGGTCGATAGCGCCCCGGGACGCGGCACCGCGGTGCGGGTGTGGCTGCCGGTCAAGGGCCCGGCGGGCGTCGGCGCATGAACATCGCCGTGCCGCTCACGCCGGGCGCCGGCCGTACAGCTCGCGCCATTCGCGCAGCGCGCCGCGGACCTCGTCCTTGAGCTGTTCGTCGTCCCAGGGCTTGCTGAGGAAGCGGTAGATCGCCCCGCGGTTGATCGCATCGGTCACCGCAGAAATTTCCGAATAACCCGACAGCACCATGCGCACCGTCCTGGGATACAGGACCTTGACCCGCGACAGGAACTCCGTGCCGCTCATTCCCGGCATGCGCTGGTCGGAGACGATCACCTGCACGGGATGTTTCGCCAGCACCGAGAGCCCCTCCTCCGCGCTGCCGGCGACGAGGATTTCGTACCCTTCGCGGCGCAGCGTGCGGCGCAACGCCGAGAGGATGCTCGACTCGTCGTCGACGAGCAGTATGGTCTCCCGCGCGTCCTGTGCGAGGGGCGCCGAAAGGTCGAGCCGCGCGCCCTCGCGCAGCATGCGCGCGATCTCGTCGGCGGGGACCGCCGGCGAAAAGCGGAACCCTTGCACCTCGTCGCAATCGCTGCGCCGCAGGAACTGCAGCTGTTCCTCGGTCTCGACCCCTTCGGCGATCACCACCTTGCCGAGCTTCTGCGACATCGCGACGGTCGCCTGGACGATGGCGGCATTGGCCGGATTGGTGACGATGTCGCGGATGAAGGACTGGTCGATCTTGACGACGTCGATCGGAAAGCGCGACAGGTAGGCGAGCGACGAGTAGCCCGTGCCGAAATCGTCGAGCGACAGGCGCACGCCGAGCTCCTTCAGCTGCGCCGTGACGCGGATCGCCGCCGTCATGTCCTGCATCATCGCACCCTCGGTGATCTCGATCTCGAGACAACGGGGGTCGGCGGCATGCGCCGCCAGCGCATCGGCGACCGTCTCGCGCAGCGCGCGCTGCCGGAACTGGCGTGCCGAGAAGTTGACCGCCATCCTGATCGGAGGCAGCCCCGCCTCGCGCCAGGCCTGCATCTGGCGACAGGCTTCGCGCAGCACCCAGGAGTCGATGGCGACGATGCTGCCGCACTCCTCCGCCAGGGGGATGAAGTCTCCCGGCAACAGCATGCCCTGTTGGGGGTGGTTCCAGCGGACCAGCGCCTCGACGCCGACGATGTGGCCGGAGTGCAGGCTCAGCTGCGGCTGGAAATGCAGCACCAGCTCGCCGCGTTCCACCACGCCCTGAAGCTCCTCGCGCAGGCGGCGCCGCTCGCCGCTGCGCTCGGCCATGTCGGCATCGAAGCGGCACGACCGGTTGCCGCCCTGCGCCTTGGCATCGTGCGTCGCACTGCGTGCGCAACCGATCAGTTCGTCGGCGGAGCCTGCATCGGCAGGGTAGAAGGCCATGCCCACCGAGGCGGTAAGTTCCATCGGACTGCCGGCGATGGTGAACGGCCTGGCGACCGTCGCCAGCAGGCGGTCGGCGATGTCGCGGCTCTCCGGCTGGGAGCCCGGGGCCGCCTTGCCGAGCAGCACAGCGAAGTTGTCGCCGCTCAGGCGTGCGACCAGATCGACGTGTCGCAGCGCATCCCGCACGCGTGCGCCGACCTCGGCGAGCAGGCGGTCGGAGTGGTCCGCGCCGAAGCGGTTGTTGATTGCACCGAAGCCGTCGAGATCGAGGTTCAGCAGCACCACTTCATGCCCGGCCCGCCGCGCCAGCTCGATCTCCGCCGACACCGCGCGCATGAACGTCGCGCGATTGGCCAGACCGGTCAACTGGTCGAAGGTGGACAGGTACTCGACGTGCTGCTCGTAGCGCTGCCGCTCGTGGAGATCCTCGCTGATGGAGACGTAGTAGCGCACCGCCCCTGCGGCGTCGCGGATCGCCGAGATCGTCCGCGCCTCGAGGTACAGCTCGCCGTTCTTGCGCCGATTGACGAACTCGCCGCGCCAGATCTCGTCGGCATCGAGCGCCTTCCTGAGGTCGCGATAGACCTCGGCGGGCGTCTGTCCGGACTTCAGGATATCCGGCTTCCGACCGATCAGCTCCTCTACCGCGTACCCCGAGATCTGCGCTGCCGCGGGATTGGCGAACAGGATGACCTCGTCCGGGCCGGTGACGATGATGCCGCGCCGCCACTGTGTGAACAGGGTGCGGAACAGGTCCTCGTCGGGATGGGGCGCGGTCACGGCACTCATGTTCCGGCTGGCTGCTGCTCCGCCTCATTCGCGTGCAGCGGCAGAACGATGCGAAAGCGCGTGCCCTCGCCCGGCTGGCTGAACACTTCGAGCGCCCCCTTGTGCCGCTTCACGATGTCGGACGAGATCGACAGTCCGAGACCGGTCCCCTTGCCCGCCGGCTTGGTCGTGAAGAAGGGTTCGAAGATGCGCGCCTGCACGTCGGGCGGCATGCCCTTGCCGGTGTCGATGATTTCGATCCACACCTGCTCTTCGCTGGCGCCGCTGCGCAGCGTGATCGTTCCCGACGTCTCGATCGCCTGCGCGGCATTGACCAGCAGGTTCATGAAGACCTGGTTGATCTGAGCCGGAATGCAGCGCACCTTGGGCAGTTCGCCGAACTCGCGCACGACCTGCGCCTTGTACTTGATTTCGTTCCACACCACGTTGAGCGTGCTCTCGAGACCGCGGTTGAGATCGGCCTCCTGCCATTCGCCCGCATCGGAACGCGAGAAATCCTTGAGGTCGTTGACGATGTGCTTGACGCGCGTCAGTCCGTCGGCCGACTCCCGCAGCAGGTCGGGAATGTCTTCGCGCAGGTAGTCGACTTCGGCCGCATCGCGCGCCGTCGCGATCGCGGCGCGCGCCGGATGCCCGGGCGGCAGCGCCTGCTCGAGCTGCTCGTAGGCGGCGAGCAGGCCGAACAGGCGGTCCACGTAGGACGCGAGCGAGCCGAGGTTCGAGCCCACGAAACCGACCGGATTGTTGATCTCGTGCGCGACGCCGGCGGCGAGCTGGCCGATGGCGGCCATCTTCTCGGATTGCAGCAACTGGCTCTGCGTCCGTTCCACGCGCGCAACCAGCTCGGCCATCAGCTCGCGTTCTCGCTCCAGTTCGCGCGTCAATTCGGCGATCCGCGCCTCGAACCCGCCGATCAGGCGCCCGAGGCGCTCGTCGACTTCCGTATTGCCCGTCATCAGGGTCTGCATCTCTAACGCCTCTGCCATCCCGGAGGCTCCTGTCGCTGATGTTGAACGAATCATTCCGGTTCCGGACCGAGGACGCGCAGGGCCTCCTCGAGCGAGGTCTCGCCGAGCGCGATCTTCTTCCGCGCATCGTCCCACAGCGACTCGTGCCCGGTTGCGCGCGCGTGGGAGGTGATTTCACGAATGCTGGCACTGCGGGTGATCAGGTCTCGCATGTTCTCGTCCGGCAACAGGATCTCGTACAGCCCGAGCCGCCCGTGATAGCCGCTGCCACCACACTGGACGCAGCCCTCCCCCACGAACGCCGCCTGCAGCGAGTCGAACCGCGGCCCGAGGCGCGCAGCCAGCGTCCGGTCGACCTCGACCTGGCGCCGGCACTGGCGACAGATCCGGCGCACCAGGCGCTGGGCGATCACGCCTTCGAGGGCACTGGCGACGATGAAGGGCTTGAGGCCGAGATCAAGCAGCCGTGCGATCGTTGCAAGCGCGGAGTTCGTATGCAGTGTCGATAGTACCTGATGCCCCGTCAATGCGGTATGGAACGCCACCTCGGCCGTCTCGTAATCCCTGATTTCGCCGATCAGCACGACATCGGGATCCTGGCGCAGGATGGAACGCAGCACGACCGGGAAGGTGAGGCCGATCTTCTCCCGCACCAGCACCTGTCCGGCATTGTCGAGGTAGTACTCGACCGGGTCCTCGATGGTGATGTAATTCTTGGCCGGCGATGCGTTCGCCTGCAGCAGCGAATACAGCGTCGTGGTCTTGCCGCTGCCGGTGGGGCCGGTCGCCAGCAGCAGCCCCTGCGGCTTGTCGACCATCACCCGCACCTTGGCCAGGCCGGCCTCGCCGAAACCGAGGCCGGCGAGGCTCAGGACCTGGGAATTGCGGTCGAGGATGCGCATCACGACCTTCTCGCCGTTGATCGTCGGCAGCGTCGAGATGCGCAGGTCGACGATGCGCAGCGGCGACTTGACGGTGATGCGCCCGTCCTGGGGGCGGCGGCGCTCGGAGATGTCGAGCTCGGCCATGATCTTCAGCCGCGACACGAGCGGGCTGTGCAGCGCGTGCGGAATCTGGATCTTGTCCTGCAGCACGCCGTCGATGCGCAGGCGCACGACGACGTGCTTGGTCTTGGGCTGAATGTGGATGTCGGAGGCGCCCAGACGGATCGCCTCGAGCAGGATCGCGTTGACGAGCCGGATCGCGGGCGGCTCGTTGGTCGACGCGAGCAACTCGTCGAGCGGCACGGCCTCGTCGTCGTCGATGACGATCTCGATGCCCTCGTAGGGATCGACGACGCCGACCATGGTCTCGAGGTCGCGGATGTCGACGCCGTCGTCGTCGCCGTAGACCTCGGCGATCTTCGCCTGGATCGCCGCCAGGTCCGCCATCACGACTTTCAGGTCGAGGCCGGCGGTGAAGCGGATGTCGTCGATCAGGCCGGCGTCCATCGGATCGGCCACCGCCAGCATCAGGCGCCGCCCCTCGAGCTTGAGCGGCATGATCAGCTGCTTGCGGCAGAAGCTGCGCGGAATCAGCTCCGCGACGGCCCGATCGACGCGGAATTCGCCGAGCGACACCTCCTCGACCAGCAGTTCCTCGCGCAGGATCTTGCGCAGCGTCTTCTCCGCCACCCAGCCGCGGTCGAGCAGCAGGCGGATCAGCGGTTCCTTCTGGATACCCTGCTGGCGGGTGAGCTCCTGCCACTGCGCGCTGGTGATCAGCCCCTTCTTGTGCAGCATCGTGCCGAGCTGGCTGCGGTTGGACACCGCCATGCGCGACAGCGCCGAGATCTCCTTGGTCTTCTTCGCGTTCTCGAGACTCAGCGCGCGGTTCTTCTGCACCAGGTCGAACTGCTCGAGCGCGAGCGAGACGGTGACGCGCAGGTCGTCGTCGTTCCACGGCTTGAGAATGAACTTGTACACCGCGCCGTCGTTGATCGCGCCCATCACCGCGCCGGTGTCGGCGTGACCGGTGAGCATGATGCGGATGGTCTCCGGGTACAGGCTCTTGACCTGCTTGAGCAGGTCGGCGCCGTTCATGCCCGGCATCATGTAGTCGCTGATGATGACCTGCACCGGCGCCTCCTTGAGCCGCGCGAGCGCCTCGGCGCCGCTGCCGGCGGTCAGGATCTCGTACGATTCGGCGCGGAAGATGCGGGTCAGCGCCTTCAGGATCGACGGTTCGTCGTCGACGAACAGGATGCGGTAGCGCGGCCGCTCCGCGGCGGCCGTCGCAGCCGGCGCGGCGGCGTCTTTCTGGCCGGTGAAGAAGGCGGCGTAATTGCTCATCGAGGTCCTAGAGCGGCAATTCCACCGTGACCCGCGCCCCGCCTTCCGGGCGCGTCGCGGCGGTGATCGTTCCGCCATGCGTGAGCACGATGTCGCGCGCGACGGTCAGCCCCAGCCCGGTGCCGCCGCCGACGCCGCGCGTCGTGTAGAAGGGGTCGAAGATGTAGGGCAGCACCTCGTCGGGAATGCCCGGCCCGGTGTCGTCGATCTGCACGACGATGTGCGAGCCGGTCGCCTGGGAGCGCAGCGTCACGGTACCGCTCTCGCCCACCGCCTGCAACGCGTTCTGCAGGATGTTGAGAAACGCCTGGTTGAGGTGCCCGGACAGGCACATCAGCGGCGGCAGCGGCGACAGCTCGCTCGTGAGCGTCACCCCCGGCGGCTTCTGCCCGGCGATCACCGCGAACAGCGACTCCAGCTGGCCGTTGATGTCGGCGAGCTGCACGTCGGGCTGATCGACGCTCGAGAACCCCTTCAGGTCCTTGACGATGCGCGCGATGCGCGCAACGCCCTGCTGCGAGTCGGTGAGCAGCTCGGCGAAATCCTCCAGCACGAAGTCGAGGTCCGCGGCCTTCCATTTCTCCGCCGGCACCATGTCGCGCAGCTGGGCGAACTGGGCGACGTAGCGTTCCGCCGTCGACAGGTTGCTGTTGACGAAGCCGAGCGGATTGTTGATCTCGTGCGCGACGCCCGCCGCGAGCTGGCCGATGGATGCCAGGCGTTCGGCCTGGTAGAGCTGGCGCTGACGCTCGTCGATGATCCTGACCTGCTCCTTGACCTTCGCATCGAGGATTTCCGCGAGTTCGCGGTATTTCGCCTCCGACGCCCTCAACGCCTCGTTCTGCTGCTGCAGTTTGGCGTAGTCGGCACGCACCGCCTCGAGATGCAGGTCGGACACCATGCGAAAGCGCGCCCGCGACAGGAGCCCCCAGCGCACGACGCGTGCGGCCCCCTTCAGCGCGACCGCGTCGCAGGCGCAGGCGAGGAAGCCGACCGGCTCGAGCTCGAGCGTCAGCGGCGCCTGCACGCACCCCACGGTCGGGGCGTTGCCGGCGAAAACGGTTCCCGCGGCGTCCAACACCGCAACGGGCTGGCCGAGCACCGCCGCGAGCTGGGTGCAGATCTCGTCGGCATCGCGCGGCGTGATCAGCTCGCCGAGCACGAACTCGCGGTCGAATCCCGGCTCCACGCTCATGCTGCGCCTCCCAGGGCGGCGGCGACGAAGGTCTCCTCGGTCAGGCCGTGGGTGCTGTCGAGTTCGAGCTCCTGCGCGTACCCCTGCCACACGCCGCGCAACAGGGTCGCGAAGGTCTGCAGCACGCCGTCGCCGCGAAGCGCCGTCGCAAACACCAGCGGCCACGGCGCCCCCGCGTAACGCTCGCGCACCTCGTCCTCGCTCAGGATCGCCGGCAGATCGCGCTTGTTGAACTGCACCACCAGCGGCAGGCGATCGACATCCAGTCCCACGCGACCGAGGTTCTCGACCAGATTCTGAAAGGATTCGCCATTGTTGATCGACTCGGTACGCTGCGAGTCGGCGACGAACACGACGCCGTCGGCGCGCGACAGCACCGCCTTGCGCGTGCCGTCGTGCGCCACCTGACCCGGCACGGTGAACAGCCGGAAGCGGATCGTCAGACCCGACGGCGCGCGAAAGCCGAGCGGCAGCAGGTCGAAGAACAGCGTACGGTCATGCTGCGTCTCGAGCGTCATCAGCTCGCCCTTCATCTCGGCGCCGACCAGGTCGTGCAGCTGCATCAGGTTGGTGGTCTTGCCGCCCTGCGCCGGACCGTAATACACGAGCTTGAAGGTGAGGCGCCCGGCGTCGCGCTCGAGTTCCGGCATCAGGAAAGCCCCTTGCCCGGGTCGTCGAGCAGGGATTCGTCGAGCAGCACCGAGCCGTCCTCGCCCCAGATGACATGGGTGATGCCCGGCTCTTCGGACTCGAGGCGCCGGCGCTCGAGCTCGGCCGCGGACAGCGTCCCCATCGCGACGCGCGCCTGATCGGCAAGGCGCTGGTTCTCGAGGGTCAACTCGCGCAGTGCGAGCGCCTGCCCGATCGCTGCGACCAGTTCGTAGTCGTTCCACGGCTTGGACATGAAGCGGCTGATGCCGGCCTCGTTGATCGCACCGATCAGGCCGTTGAGATCGGCATAGCCGGACAGGATGATCCGTGCGGCGTCAGGCTGGATCTCGCGAAAGGCCTTCAGGAAGCTGACGCCGTCCATGCCCGGCATGCGGTAGTCGGAGAGCACGAGGTCATAGGCGGTGTGGCGCGCCTTCTCGAGCGCCTCGGTGGCGACGCTGAAGGTGTCCACGCTCAGCGAGCATACGCGCTCGCCGACCACGCAGGGCGTCAGGGAAAGCACACGCCGCAAGGACTTCAGGATTGATTCCTCGTCATCGACGATCAGGATTCGGGTCATCGGTCATCCTCGCTATGACTGCGCTGAAGCACGGACAGGCCGTGCGACGACGCGTTCTTCATTTTCTTCATTTATCGCCCCGCACCTGCAGCGTCAGGGCAATACCCTCGCGACGCGCGTAATTCTGGATCTGACGCACGAGCGACTCGTCGAGGACGTAATCGGCGGCGAGCAGCAGCGCGCCATCGCGCCCGACCAGATCACGCGCGAGCACCATGCCGGGCTGCAGGTCCGCCGCCGCCACGGCGACATCGCGCGACGGCGGCTCCTGCGCGACGCCGCCGAGCAGTTCGACGAAGGCATCGACGACCTGCGGGTCGTAGCGCTTGCCGCGGGAGCGCACCAGCATCGCCAGCGCCTCGTCGCGGTTCAGGAGCTTGTCCGCCAGCGTGCCGATCTGCAGGCCGTCGTAGTCGTTGACGACGCTGAGGATGCGCGCACCGAGCGGAATCGCAAGCCCCTGCAGGCCGTCGGGAAAACCCTGGCCGTCGAAGCGCTCGTGGTGCGCGCGGATGAGGTGCGCCGCGCCCTTCAGTTCATCGAGCGGCATCAGCGCCGATTCGCCGGCCAGCGCGTGCTTGCGGTACAGCCCCATCTCCTCGCCGTTCATCCTGGCGACCGGTTTCGCGAGCATCGCATCGGAGAACCCGATTTTACCGATGTCATGCAGCAGGCCGGCAAGAAAGATGTCCTGCTGATTCTTGGCATCCACGCCGAGATGCGCGGCCAGCTTGCGCGCCTGGTCCGCGACCCGTCTCGCGTGACCCGCCACGCCGCCGCTGCGCAGCTCCATCAGGCCCGAGAAGGTCTTGATCGAGACGAGGAAGTTCTGCTTCTGCCGCTCGTTCGCCACCTTGAGCGAGGCGTTGGCCTGCTCGAGTTCGCGCGTCCGCTCCTGCACCTTCTGCTCAAGCCCGGAATTGAGCTCCTTCAACTCGGCGTTCTGCGCCTGCGTGAGGGCCTGCAGGCGCTCGTTTTCGCTTTGCAGGCGGCGCCGCTCCAGCGCGTCGCGCAGGATCAGCATCAGGTCGTTGTCATCCCATGGCTTGGAGATGTAGCGATAGATCTGGCCGCGGTTGATCGCGTCGATCGTCGAGCCGATGTCGGCATAGCCGGTCAGCAGCAACCGGACGATCCCGGGCCAGCGGTTTCGCACATGTTCGAGAAACTGCGCGCCGTCCATCTCCGGCATGCGCATGTCCGAGACGACGACGTCGACGTGCTCGCGCTCCAGCACTTCGAGGCCCGCCTTTCCGCTTTCGGCAAGGTGGATCGTATAGCCCGAAGGCCGCAGCAAACGACGCAGCGACGACAAAATGCTCGCCTCGTCATCCACCAGCAAAATGCTCGGCGCCGTACCCGACATGTCGGTCATCCCGTTTGATCTCGCTATTCTGCCGCGGTATGCCATCGGCAGAGGGGTTGCTGTCGCGCGCTGATTATATCCTGCCGCAATTCGACGAAATTGTCCCGATCGATTGGCGTCCGCGACAGTGCCGAACCATCGGTGGCCTGCGGAGTGCGGGCGCCCGGCGCTCCTGCTGCAGCGACGACGAATCGACGGTATCGTGTCGGGCGGACGCATTGGGCGGCCGGCGCATCCGCGTCCTCCCGGCAATCCCCCTACACGCGAAACGCGGACTCTACGATGCCAGACAACGGCAATCTCCTCGACCGGTTGCCACCGCCCGGTGGCGACGAAAGCTTCGACACGCTGTTCGAGCGCGCCGGCACGCGCATCGAGCGCATCGTCTCGCACGGCCACGCCAGTCCGCCGGGTTTCTGGTACGACCAGGAGCAGGCCGAGTGGGTGATCGTCGTGCAGGGCGAGGCGGTGCTCGCGTTCGCGGACGGCGAACGGCGCGAGATGCGCGCGGGCGACTGGGTCACGATCGCCCCGCACCGCCGCCACCGCGTCGAATCGACCGGCCCGGCAACCGTTTGGCTCGCGGTGCATGTAGACTCGTGACATAGCGATCACCGTCGGCACGCAATGTCCCCCGAATCCCCGCAATACTGGACCCCGAACCACAGCTTCGACGACGGCAACGTCGCCGGCGAGCGCGGCACGCGCCTCGTGCTGCTGATCACTGCGATCACGATGGTGGTCGAGATCGCCGCCGGCTGGTGGTTCAACTCGATGGCGCTGCTCGCCGACGGCTGGCACATGAGCTCGCACGCGCTCGCGATCGGCCTCTCGGCACTCGCCTACGCCGCCGCGCGGCGCTACGCCGGCGATCCGCGCTTCGCCTTCGGCACGTGGAAGATCGAGGTCCTCGCCGGTTTCGCGAGCGCCATCTTCCTCGTCGGCGTCGCGCTCGCGATGGTCATCGGCTCGGTCGAACGCCTGCTCGCGCCCCAGGACATCCGCTTCCCCGAGGCGATCACGGTCGCGGTGGTCGGCCTCGTCGTGAACGTCGTGTGCGCGCTGATCCTCAGCCGCGCGGGCGAGCACTCGCACGGCGGACACGGGCATGAGCATCACGACCACGGCCATACCCACCCGCACGAGCACGGTCACGGCCACGTTCATCACGACCTGAACCTGCGCGCCGCCTACCTGCACGTCGTCGTCGATGCGGCGACCTCGGTGCTGGCGATCGTCGCGCTGCTGGGCGGCATGCTGTATGGCTGGAACTGGATGGATCCGGTGATGGGCATCGTCGGCGCCGTGCTCGTCGCCCGCTGGTCGCGCGGGCTGCTGCGCGACACCGGCCGCGTGCTGCTCGACCGCGAGATGGACCACCCCGTCGTCGCGGAGGTCCGCCATGCGCTGGCGAACCATCCGCACTGGCCCGAGGCGCCGCGCATCGTGGACCTGCACGTGTGGCGCGTCGGCCGCAACCGCTTCGCCGCCATCGTCAGTGTGCTCACCGGCGACCCGACGATTACCCCGACGGCGATCAAGCGCGCGCTCGCCCCGCACGAGGAGCTGATCCACGTCTCGGTCGAGGTTAACCGCCCGCAGGACGCCGCCTGACTCGCGTTCGGGCTGAGCCTGTCGAAGCCCTGCCCATGCCCTTCGACAAGCCCAGGGCGGACGGATGCATCTGACCGCCGGATCAACCGCTCAGCGGTCGTGCGCGATGTCGCGCTGCACGGTTGTGCGCGCTGGCGGACGCGGCGGCAGAGGCACCGGCGTCACGACCACGTCGGCCGGCCCGGTGCCCGTGGCCAAGGGTTCGGTCACCGGCAATTCCCACAGCGCGCGGTAAGTCGCGCTGTAATTCATGAGCTGCTCGGTCATCTTCGCGATGCGATCCGGCGGACGCGGCACGTTAGCCGGCCCGATCGCGGCGTAGCCGAGGCCGGCGCGCTCGCCCTCGACGTCGAAGCCGAGCATCCTCAGCATGGTCGGCAGCATGTCGAAGTGCGTGACCTCGTCGGTGTTCTTCACGAGCTTCTTGTCGGCGCCGATCAGCAGGTTGTACACGCGCCGCTCCGGATTCTTCACCAGCTTGTCGTACGAGGTGTTGCCCATCGCGAGGTGGTCGCCCTGCACGACGACCGCGATGCGATCCGACCAACCCTTCTGGTTGATGTACTCGATGAAGTCGGCGACCTGCCCCGCGGTGCATTCGACGATGCCGTCGAAGTCCTGGTAGCCCTGGCGTTCGCAGCTCGACGAGAGATGGCCGTAGGGGTGGTGCGTGTCGATCGTCAGGACGGTGAGGTTGAAGGGCTTGCGCGACTTCATCAGCGTGTCGAGCTCGCTGCGCGCGTGGCGGAAGAGGTCGTCGTCATAAAGCCCCCAACCGCTCATCAGCTCCGGCCGCTCGCCCTGGTTCACCCACTCCTCGCGCCCCATCACCTTGCTGTAGTGGTGATCCTTGAAGAACTTGCCGACACCGGCGAAGGCGAGGCTGGAGCCGTTGAGGAAGACGTTGGTGTAGCCGTTGCCCGCGAGGATGTCGCCGAGGCAGCGCGCGCGCGGCAGGAAGCTCTCGACCTGCTCGCCCTGCGCGTTGCCGCCGAACAGTGCCACCGACTTCAGCGGCAGGCCGCACTGTGTCGCGACGATGCCGGCGATCGTGAAGTGCGCCCCCCGCATCTCGCGGTAGCTGTCGAAGGACACCACGCGCGGCTTGCCCTTGAAGGCGTTGAGCCGATGCAGGAGGTCGCGCCCGAACAGGTTGGGGTCGGAATAGGTGGTCTCGAGGCTCTCGACGTAGATCAGCACGAGGTTCTTCGGCTGCTCCTTGCCGCGCTTGACCGAAACGCGGCTCGGGTCGACGTAGGAGCCGGCGAAATAATCCTCGCCGAAGTAGGCCCGCACGTAACGCGCGAGCGAAAAGCTGTCGATGAAGAAGGCGACCCCCGCGCCGAGCACGATCAGCGGGATCGCCCGCGACACGCCGTGGCGGGTGAAGCGCGCCAGCGCACGGCCGACGCGGCGCATGCCGACACGCAACCAGTACCACCCGCGGCGCAGCCACGGCACCGGCCATTTCTCCGGATGCGCGCGCAGGTGGTTGAACCACTCGTCCAGCCCCCACAGCACCATCGCCAGGGCGACCGGCAGCGCCAGCGCGCGCCACAGGAAGCGGCGGGTCAGTTCGGGGTCGCTGGTCATCAGGCCTTCGGTACCGAAGCGCAGGTGGTAGAGCACCTGGTCTATCGTGACCGAGCCGAACTCGTCGGTGAGCCAGTCGGGCACCGCATACAGCAGGCAGCCGACGAGTATCGCCAGAGGTTTGAGGAGTTTTCGGACACGCATTGACAGGACGACTCCGGCGGGCAGGCTTCCGTGCGGCGGCGCCGCGTGCACCGGAAGGTGCGCAATATTACCGCAACGCTTCAGGCGTAGACTGGCGCGGCGGGCGCAAGTTTGCGCGCCGGTTCACGACGTCCGCGTCTGCGGCCGGCGCGAGTCGAGAAGGGCCGCGAACGCAGCGCCCGGCACCGGGGCCCCGAAAAGATAGCCCTGGCATTCCGGACAGCCCGCGTCGCGCAGGAAATCGCGCTGGTCGGTCGTCTCGACTCCTTCCGCGATCACTTCCAGCCCGAGGCTGCGCGCGAGCGCGATCGTCGCCTGCACGATCGCGGCACAGCTGCGGTCGTTGGGCACCTCGCTGACGAAGGAGCGGTCGATCTTGAGGCGGTGGATCGGGAAGCGCCTCAGGTAGTACAGGGACGAATAGCCGGTGCCGAAGTCGTCCAGCGCGAGCTGCACGCCCTGCGCGGAGAGCCTGTCCATCAGCCCGATCGCGCGCTCCGTGTCTTCCATCAGCATGCTCTCGGTGAGCTCGAGCTCGATGCGCGCGGGATCCGCGCCGGTGGTCGCGAGCGCATGGCGCACGGCCTCGTCGATGTCGCCCTGCAATTGCCGCACCGAGAGGTTTACCGCGAGGCGGAAACCGGCAGGCAGGCGATCTTCCCATTCGACCACCCTGCGGCACGCCTGCTCCAGCACCCACGCACCGATGTCGACGATCAGGCCCGTCTCCTCGGCGATCGGGATGAACTCGGCGGGCGGCACCAGGCCGCGTTCGGGCTGGCGCCAGCGCAGCAGCACCTCGGCGCCGGTCATCGCGCCGCTCGCGGTATCCACCTTGGGCTGGAAGTGCAGCTCGAACTCGTCGCGCGCCAGCGCGTGGCGCAGGTTCTCCTCCATCCCCAGGCGCTCCAGTGCGCCCTCGTTCATCGACGGCAGGAAGAAGCGGTAGCGGTTGCGTCCGGCGCGCTTGGATTGGTACATCGCGACGTCGGCGTGCTTGGTGAGCACCTCCGGCGTACTGCCGTCCTCCGGGTAGAAGCTGATGCCGATGCTGGCCCCGGTCGCGATCTCCCGCCCTTCGACGAGGAAGGGCGCGGACAGGGCGTCGAGGACGCGCTGCGCGACCGCGGCGGTGACCTGCCGGCGGTCGAAGGATTCGCCCGCGAGCAACACCCCGAACTCGTCGCCGCCCAGGCGCGCGGTCGTGTCGCAGTCGCGCACGATGCCGCTCAGGCGCGCGGCCACCTGCTTGAGCAGCGCGTCGCCGGCCTTGTGGCCGAGGCTGTCGTTTACCGGCTTGAAGCGGTCGAGGTCGATGAACAGCACCGCGAGGCTCGAGTTCTGGCGCCGCGCGAGCAGCACCGCGTTCTCCAGCCGGTCCTCGAACAGCCGCCGGTTCGCCAGCCCGGTCAGCGCGTCGTAATAAGCCAGGCGCGCGATGCGCTCTTCGCTCAGGCGCTTCTCGGTGATGTCGTAGAACATCCCGATGTAGTACACGAGCTCCTGCCGGTCGTTGTAATCCGCGCACAGGGTCAGCCACTGGCGGTACACCTCGCCGCTCTTGCGCCGGTTGGTGACTTCGCCCTGCCAGTAGCCGCGCTCGTTGACGGACCTCCACATCTCGTCGTAGAAGGCCTCGTTGTGCCAGCCCGACGACAGCAGGCGCGGGGTCCCGCCGATCGCCTCTTCGGAAGTGTAGCCGGTGATCTCGGTGAAGGCGCGATTCACCTCGATGACGCGCTGCGCCGGGTCGGTGATGACGATGCCCTCGATGCTGCGCTCGAACACGCTCGCCGCCATGTGCAGGCGCCGGTTGGCAGCCTCCAGCGCCTCGTTCTGCGCGCGCATGCTGGCCTCGTTCTCGCGCAGCGCCCCATACTGCCGGCGCAGGATGCGGTCGGCGCGGCCGACGACGAGCAGCAGCACCGCGTAGAGCGCGCCGAAGCCCAGCACGATCGCCAACAGCAGCCGCCACGAATCACGGTCGATCTCGCGGATGTCGCCCGAGACGTCGGTGTACAGCTCGAACACCGCCTTCACCTGCCCGCCGGGATCGGGGCGGATCGGGATGTAGCTCGACACCACGTTCACGTTCTCGATCTCGCCCTCGGTCGCGCTCATGCGGCCGCGATAGACGAGCTCGCTCATCGTCACGCCGTCGCGGGCCGCGAGGAAACCGGGATTGCCGCTCTTGTCCTCGCCGATCTCGCGCACGACGGTCGAGAACACCGCCGTGCCCTTCAGGTCGTACACCTTGATCTTGATCACCGGCACGCCCGCCGACAGGTCGCGGATCCGTTCGCGCAAGCGTGCCGTCAGCTCGCGGTCGCGCAGCGCGAGTGCGTCGCTGCCTTCCGAAGCCATCAGCGCCGCGCCGAACTCGGGCCAGATCGCGTTCGCGACGGTGCGCGCGAGCAGTTCGTTGCGCGTACCGGAAATTTCCGTGCGCTCGGCGATCTCGCTGCTGCGGTAGCCCCACAGGAACAGCAGCGAAATCACCAGCACGGCGATACCGCTCGCAATCGAAAAATAGCGGGTCAGTCTGAACATGCTCCCCCCCCCCCCGATCGCCTGCAGGCCTGCCCGTCATGACGGACAATCCGCGAACCCGCGTCCGCAGGGCGCGTGCAGCCGCCCGCAGTCCATCATACGACCATTCGCGCGCGCCGGCAGCGCCTGTCAGCGCGGCCCGGGCTCGATGTGCATCGCCATGGAGGAATCAGTCACGCAGGTTCTCGAGCGGGATGCCCCAGCGCGTCAGGGCGTCGCGCAGCAAGGTCTGCTCGGGCAGGCAGATGACGCCGTCGGCTTTCGACAGCACCAGCATCGCGCGGCACACCATCTCGCGCAGGACCGGATCGGTGATGCGGTCGAGCATCATCTCGAAGCGTTCGATGTCGAGCATGCGGACCGGGTCGACGCGCTCGGGCCGCTGCAGCAGGCGGCGGCAGTGGTCGATGATGGCCTGGATCAGGGCGTCGCGCTCGACCCCCAGCAGCTTCGGGATGCCAAGGCGGTCGAGTGCCTCGAGTTCGCGGCTGGCGAGCACGCCGTCCGCCAGCAGGGTGAGGGCCACCAGCTCGGTGGCCACGGCGCGTTGCGCCTCGTAAGTCGGGTCGGTCATCGGCGGGATTGCAGCAATGCGCGGTTAAGGGCAGGAAGCATAACGTGCCTATGACCGCATGCTGCAACCAATGGTTTCGGCCGCGCACGACCATCGCGCGCGGCCGGGGTGCTCAGAAGCTCTTCGACACGGCGAACACCACCCGCTCCTTGAAGATCTTGCGGCCGTCATGGCTGCCGTACACCTTGTGCCCGCGGTCGATGTCGGTGTCGTGGTAGCGCAGGTCGAAGTTGAGCCCCCACATCTGCTTGGTGACGCCCACGTTCCAGTGCGTCCAGCCCTCGGCGCCGTGGCCGGTGAGATCCTGGTAGCCGAAGGAGCCGTCGATGCCCCAGCCGTCGCCGAGCGTGACCTTCGGATGGATCGCGTAGTTCACGCCCTTCCAGCCGTTCACGCCGAACCAGTCGTCGAGCGTCGGCGTGACCTCCAGCTTCAGGTTGACCGGCCCGAAGTTGCGGTCGAGGTACATGTACAGCTCGCTGTAGTTGTAGCGGTTCGCGCCCGGGTACTGGTACGAGAAGGCCATCACGTTGTAGTTGAAGCCCGTGTCGCCGATGCTGCCGTACTTGCCGAGATAGGGGCCGACGACCGCGTAGATGTCGGGCGAGCCCTCGAACTTGTTGGTCGAACCGAAATAGCCGAGATACACGCCGGTCGAGTGCGTCCAGGTCAGCGAGGCCTGCACGGCGGGGATCTCGCCGCTGACCGTCTCCGACTCGCCGCGGAAGACGTAGTCGGTGGCGAACTTGACCGAGCCGCCGATCGTGCCGCCCAGCACTTCCGGTTTTTCCTCTGCCAGCGCGGTCTGGGACAGCACCAGCGCAGCGCCTGCCAGCAGCATCGAATAACGCGTTTTCATGATTGGACTCCCTCATCGTGGTTGCAATGTCTTCCGGATCGCAGCGGCTTTTCCGCACTCGTTCGGATTGCATGATGGGGAAGCGACATGAACGGCGGCGCCGAACAAGGTGAATGCAGATTGCGACTGTGTAAAACCGCCCTGAAGCACACATCCCTTGCGCAGCAAGGGTTTCACGGCAGCCGCGGGCACCCGCGCGTTAATGCGCGGGCGCGCTGTTAACAGTGGTTAACACATCTCCACGAAGAACCGACAAATCGGCGCCTGCTGTTCATCGGCGCTCCCTAGCATTGGGGTCGGAAAAGGCATTCGAGCAACCGGCACTGAAGGGAGATGCAATCATGAGCATGTCGAGAAGGGAATTTCTGAAGGCTTCCGTCGCGTCCGCGGTCGCCGCCAATGGGCTGGCCTGGTTCGGCGCGAGCGAGGTGTTCGGCGCCGACACCGTCGTGATCCCGAGCGCGAGCCACTGGGGTCCGTTCAAGGCGGTGGTGAAGAACGGGGTGCTGGTCGGTGTGCAGCCGCTGTCGGACATCGACGCGATGCCCACGAAAATGCTCACCGAGGGGCTGATCAGCCGCGTCTATCACAAGACGCGCGTCCAGTATCCGATGGTGCGCAAGTCCTACCTCGCCAACCCGACGGGCGACGTCAAGCCGCACCTGCGCGGCAAGGAACCCTTCGTGCGCGTGACCTGGGACGAGATCCTCGCGATCACCGCCAACGCCATCCTGACCACCGCCGAGCAGCACGGCAACGAGGCGCTCTTCAGCAGCTCCTACGGCGGCTGGTCGCATGCCGGCCTGCTGCGCCCGCAGGTGCTGCAGGGGCGGCTGTTCGGCCTGATCGGCGGGCATTCGGTGACGACCGGCGACTATTCCGGCGGCGCCTCGCAGATCAGCCTGCCGCACATCATCGGCGACATGGAAGTGTATTCGCCCCAGACCGCGTGGGAAGTGATGGCCGAGCACACCGAGGTGATGGTGTGGGTGGGCTGCGACCCGTGGAAGAACAACCGCATCGAATACACGGTGGCCGACCACCAGATGTTCCCGCGCTGGCAGCTGATCAAGGATCGCGGCGTCAAGTTCATCTCGATCAACCCGCAATACACGACCACCGACGAGGCGCTCGGCTCGGAGTGGGTGAAGATCGTCCCCAACACCGACGTCGCGCTGTTCCTCGGCATGGCCTACCACGTGTATACGACCGGCAAGTACGACAAGGCCTATCTCGACAAGTACACGGTCGGTTTCGACAAGTTCCTGCCCTACCTGCTGGGCAAGGACGCCGACGGCACGCCGCCGAAAACCCCGGAGTGGGCGGCGAAGATCACCGGCATTCCGGCGCAGAAGATCGTCGAGCTGGCCGAGCTCTTTGCCACCAAGCGCACGCAATTTGCCGGCGCGTGGGCGCTGCAGCGCGCGCACCACGGCGAGATGACGCACTGGGCGATCATCAACTTCGCCGCGATGCTGGGCAAGATCGGCAAGCCGGGCCAGGGCGTGGGCTTCAGCTGGCACTACGGCGGTGGCGGCATGCCGCAATCGACGCACCCGATGCCGGTCGGCCTGTCGCAGGGCCGCAACCCGATCAAGTCCCGCTGCCCGGCCTCGCGCATCAGCGAGATGCTGATGAACCCCGGCAAGCAATACACGCGTGACGGCGCGACGCATACCTACCCCGACGTGCACCTGATCTACAACGCCGGCAACAACTTCATGTCGCACCAGCAGAACACCAACGAACTGCTGCGCGCGATGAATGGCAAGGTGCGCACGGTCATCTGCCAGGATCCGTGGTGGTGCGCGTCGTCGCGCTTCGCCGACATCGTGCTGCCGGCGACCTCCGCGCTGGAGCGCGACGACATGAGCAGCGGCGGCACCTACAGCAACGACAAGATCTACGCGATGCGCCAGGTGATCCAGCCCTACGGCGAGAGCCTCGACGACTTCGAGATCTTCCGCCGCCTGGGCGACCTGATGGGCGTCGGCTTCCAATTCACTGAGGGCAAGACGGTGCCGCAGATCCTGCGCGAATCGTACGACCGCACCAACCCGACCGTGCCCTTCGACGAGTTCTGGGAGAAGGGTATCGTGCGCATCGACGTACCCGAGAAGATGCGCAAGTGGGTGCGTCACGGCGACTTCTACACCGATCCGGTGAAGAACCCGCTGCACACCAAGTCGGGCAAGATCGAGCTGTACTGCTCGGAGATCGACAGCTTCAAGATCCCCGACTGCCCGCCGATCCCGAAATTCCTCGAGCCCGCGGAATACCTCGGCAACGCCAAGCCCGGCCAGGTGCACGTCGTCAGCCCGCACCCCTTCAACCGCGTGCATTCGCAGATGGCGCAGGCCGACGTGCGCAAGTACGAGAACGTCAAGGGCCGCCAGCACGTGCGCATCAGCGCCGAGGACGCCAAGGCGAACGGCATCAAGAACGGCGATCTCGTCGAGCTGCACAACGAGCGTGGCGCGCTGATCGCCGGTGCGGTCGTCACCGACCAGATCATGAAGGGCGTCGTCAGTCTCGAGGAAGGCAACTGGATCCAGCTCGACTCGCGCGGACGCTGCAATAGCGGCGCGATCAACATGATCACGACCAGCGTCGCGTCGAGCGGCCTGAGCCAGGCGACGAGCGCGAACACCTGCATCGCGAGCCTGAAAAAGTGCACCGACGCCGAATCGGAGAACCGCGCCTACGAGCCGCCTCCGGTCGAGAAGGCCGCCAAGCTCGCGCTCGACGTCGCCGGCATGAAGCTCTTCGAACGCGCCGCGGCGCTCAAGGGCGCGACGATGGCGAGCATGACGCCGGGCGAGAAGCTCTTCTACGAACGCTGCACGCTATGCCATGTGCCGCGCGAACCGGGCGACTACACGAAGAAGCAGTGGCACGGCATCACGCAGAGCATGTTCCCGCGCGCCGGCCTCGACGACGCGCAGAAGAAGATCGTGCTCGACTTCCTCGAGAAGAACGCGAAGGACGCAGCGGCGATGTGAACGGAGACGCCCCGTCCGGGGCGTCTCGCTGCGAAGCCCGACCGGGAGAATCACCTCCGGCCGGGCTTTATTGCGTCGACGCGGCCGGGTAGCGGAACTGCGGCACGAAGGTGCTCGGCGCCAGCGAATCGTCGAGTTCGATGCGCTTCAGCGCGGCGCGGTCGACGACCTGCACGCGCGGGCCGACGTGCCGCGCGACCGGCCGCCCTTCGAGGAGATCGACCGCCTGTCCGATCGACAGCCGCCCCTGCAGCACCGGCGCGTCCGACGGCGCGGCGAGGATGCGGCCGCGCAGGATGCCGCGGTACACCGCCGGCGTGAAGTAGGTCGCGACGATGCCGATGCGCTCCTGCAGCCCGCGCTCGCGCAGCACGCTGATCGCTGCCTCGGCCATCAGCGCATTGCCGACCACATAGCGCACCTCCGGGTGCTCGTCGAGCGTGCCCTGCACGAGGTTGCGCTGGATCGACTTCGCGGTGTCGCCCCACGCCGTCGCGCGGATCACGATGCGGCTCCCCGCAATCGCCGCGCGAAAACCGCGGTCGACGAAGGGCACCCACCCCGCACCCTGCGGCCCGGGAAACCACGCCACCGGGATCTCGTCGCCCCGCCCCGGATGGCGCCGCACGAGGTACTCGCCGGCCAAGCGCCCCATCTCGTGCCACGACACGCCGACCTTCGCCGCGATCCCTTCGCTGGCGATGTCGTTGACCGTGGCGAGCACCGGGACGCGGCGCGCGACCTCGCCGATCACGTCGGTGAGGCCGTCGAACGACACCGTGCCGAGGATCACCGCATCGACTTGTGCATCGCTGCCGCAGGCCTTGACCTGCTCGCGCTGCAGATTCAGATTCGGATAGCCGCCGGCCTCGACGAGGCGCAACTGCACGCCGAGCCGCCGCGCCTCGTCGACCATGCCGTAATTCACCCCCAGCCAGTACGCGTCCTTGATGTGCGGGAAGGCCGCGCACAGCGTCCAGCGCCGCGTCGCCGGTTGTGCCGGCGCGTAGGGTGCCGCGACGCCCGGCTGCGAATAGTCGTACGGCGCCTCCCAGCGCGTGATCTCACGCTGCGCGGGCGCCGCGGCCGGAGCCGGAGCCCCGCCGGCCAGGCCCAGCAGCGCACTCGCGATGACGACAGGGAAACGCCGCATGGATGATTTCTCGGAGGATTCATGTGCGCCGCAACGACAGGCGCCGCCGCCGGATGGCCCAGACGCCCGCGTTGCCTGAGCCCCAGGCTTGCGCGCAAAATGGTATTCCAATCGCAATGCCGGGACAAAGTCATTTCCGCGCGACTTTCCGGCGTCCCGCCAGCCCCGCTCCGACCGGACGCACACCATAGATGAAAGCCTGGATCGCACGCCTCGATGCGCGACTCGGACTGATCGGCAAGCTCGTCGTCGTACTGGGCGCGGCCGCGCTGCTCACCTTCACCGTCGCGACGATCGCGTGGCTGAGCTTCCAGCAGGTGGTCGCGACGCAGCGCGCGATCATCGACGACGCGGTGCCGGCGATGGACGCGGTGCAGGCGGTCGCGCGCCTCAACATGCGCGTCGGGGCCGTGGTCGAACGGCTGGGCCGCGCGGAGTCGCCCGAGGAGGTCGATCGCCTGCAGCAGGCCGCGGGCGAGCAGCTCGCCGAGTTGCGCGGACTGCTGCAGCGGCTGGAGCAGCGGCATTTCGAACCCGGACTCGGCACGGCGATCGCATCGACGCTCGATGCAATCGCCGCGAACCTCGGCCGCCAGGCCGACGACGTGCGTCGCCGCCTTGCGCTCGCCCGCCGCGAACAGGAGTTGTTCGCCGGCCAGCAGCAGGCCGTGCTCGCGCTGGTGATGCTGTCCGAATCGCTCGCGGCCAACGCCTCGACGGCGACGACGGCAACGATCTCCAGCCTCTATCCGCTGATCGAGCGCAACCCGCCGAGGGAGCGCGTGTTCGAATCGCTCGACCGCCTCGTCGAGGTCAACTTCGACCGCATGGAGCGCATGGGCGAGTTCCAGCTCGCGTGCTTCAATCTCAAGACCCTGCTCGAACGCCTCGAACGCGAGGACGCACCGGACGCGCTCGCGACGCTGCAGGCAGGGTTCGACGGCAACCTCGACATCCTGCGCCGCCGCCTGGACGACATCATCGATCCCGGCCGCAAGGCGAGCGGTGTCGCGCATTTCGCAATCCTCGAGACCGCGACGCAGGCGGACGGCCTATTCGCCACCCGCGGTCAGCGCCTCGACCTGGTGCGCAGCTTCATGCAACTGCGCGACGACGGCGCCGCGCAGGCGGCACAACTGGCCGAGCAGGCGGGCGCACTGGTCGTCGCGGCGCACCGCGCGATCGACGTCGCCGGCGATCAGTCGAAGCGCGCGGTCGAACGCGGCATCATCGGCTTCCTCGCGGTCGGCGCGCTGCTGTTCTTCGCCCTCATGGCGACCCTGTGGGTGCTGTTCCGCTATCACGTGCTCGGCCGGCTGCAGGGCATGGAAACCACGGTGCGCGCGCTGGCGAGCGGCGATTACGACGTGCGCATCGCCACGCGTGCCAACGACCCGCTCGCGCCGCTCGCGCGGGCGCTGGAACAGTTCCGCGACAACGCGCGCGAGCGCGTGCGCCTGGAAGGCGAACTGCTGCGCCACCAGCACGAACTGGAAGACCAGGTCGCCGCGCGCACTGCCGAACTGCAGCAGAGCAACGCCCTGCTCGAACGCGAAGTCGCCGAACACGCGGTCGCGCGGCGCGAGGCCGAAGAGGCCAACCGCGCGAAGAGCGTCTTCCTCGCGACCCTCAGCCACGAGCTGCGCACGCCGCTCTCCGGCGTCAGCGGCAGCGTGCACCTGCTGCGCGACACCGGGCTCGACGCCCGCCAGCAGGAATACGTGCGCATGATCGGCTACGCCAACGCGACGCTGCTGGAGATCCTCGAGGACATGCTGAGCTTCTCGCGCCTCGAGGCCGGCAAGCTCGACTTCGAGCACCTCCCGTTCGCGCTGCGCGACACCATCGACAACATGCTCGCACTGCAGGGCGTCGCGGCGCGCGCGAAAGGCATCGCGCTGGTGCGCGACATCGCGTCCGACGTCCCCGACATCCTCGTCGGCGACCGGCGCAAGCTCAACCAGATCCTGCTCAACGTCATCGGCAACGCGATCAAGTTCACCGACGAGGGCTCGGTGACCGTGTCGGTGCGCGCCGACCCCGCCGCAGCGGGCGGAACCGCGCGGCTGCATTTCACCGTCACCGACACCGGCATCGGCATTCCGCCCGAGCAGTGCGCCGAAGTGTTCAAGCCCTTCGTGCAGGTCGAGGACGCCCGGCACCACCGCCCCGGCGGCACCGGTCTCGGGCTCGCGATCTGCCAGCGGCTGGTCGAACTGATGGGCGGCCACATCGGCCTCGAAAGCGCCCCCGGACAGGGAACGCAGGTCGGCTTCGACATCGCCTTCGAACTGGCCGACGCGCTGCCGCAGCAGGCCGCCGACACACGCCCCGATGCTGCGCAACGCCCGCTCGATGTCCTGCTGGTCGAGGACGACGAGATCAACCGCATCGTCTGCGTACGCTATCTCGAATCGCTCGGCCACCACCCGCTCGTCGCCGGCGACGGCGAGGAGGCCATCGCGCTGCTGGGCCAGCGCCATGCGCCGATCGACGCCGTGCTGATGGACATCAGCCTGCCGGGCGCATCCGGCGTCGAGGTGGCGCGCGATCTCCGCGCGCTCGACGGCGGCCGCTGGGCGGCGGTGCCGGTCATTGCGATGTCGGCGCACGTGTCCGCCGATGCCGTCGAACGCTACGTCGGCGCCGGCATGGCGGGCTTCCTCAGCAAACCCTTCGACCGCGCCCAACTCGCCCGCGCCCTCGCCGCCGCGACGGCCGGCGGCCCCGACGAATCCCTCCGCGCCCGCGAAACCGGGGCATGCGAATCCGGCGAGCCGGTGCTCGACGAAGACTACCTCGCCGGGGAACTCGACAGCCTCGGCGCCGCGACGCTCACGCGACTGCTGAAGCTCTTCCGCGCGGACGCCGACACCGCGCTGATCGAACTCGGCGACCATCTCGCGGCCAACGATCGGCAGGCACTCGGCAAGCGCGCGCACCGCCTGCGCAGCGCCGCCGGCAACCTCGGTTTCCTGCGGGTGATGGCGGCAACGCGCCGCCTGGAGAACGCCGCGACCGATCCGGCGACGGACGGGACGGCGCTGGCGCCGATGATCGACGGCCTGCGCGAGGACTGCCGGCAGGCCTGCGCGGTGCTCGAGGACTGGCTCGCCGCGCAGGGAGAGGGCTCAGCCGGCTAGACGGACGTGACGTCGCCCGCGAACAGATAGCCCTCGCCGCGCACCGTCACGATCAGCTCCGGCGTCTTGGGATCGTCCTCAAGCTTCTCGCGCAGGCGCGAGATCAGCACGTCGATCGTGCGGTCGTTGGGATCCCAGGCGCGGTGGCTCACGGTCTGCATCAGGCGGTCGCGGCTCAGCACCACGCCCGGCCGGCGCACGAAGCTCGCCAGCAGCTCGAACTCGCCGCGGGTCAGGCTCTCCCGGCTGCCGTCGCTGCCGACCAGGCGCCGATGGCCGATCTCCAGCGTCCAGCGGCCGAAGCGGTAGGCATTGGATTCCTGCGCCGCGGGGCGGTTGCGGTTGCCGCGCAGGACGATCTTCACGCGCGCGAGCAGTTCGCGCGAATTGAAAGGCTTGGTGACGTAATCGTCGGCACCCGATTCGAGACCGACGATCTTGTCGATGTCGTCGCTGCGCCCGGTCACGAGGATGATGCCGAGGCGCTCATCGTGGGCACGCAGTTCCCGCGCGAGCTCCAGCCCGTCCTTGCCCGGCAGGCCGACGTCGAGCAGCACGACGTCGATCGGCTCGCTGTGCAGGGTGCGCCACATGTCCTCGCCGTTCGACGCGGCCAGCACCTCGTAGCCCTCGTTG
This sequence comes from Aromatoleum tolulyticum, assembly GCF_900156155.1. Classification (GTDB taxonomy): domain Bacteria; phylum Pseudomonadota; class Gammaproteobacteria; order Burkholderiales; family Rhodocyclaceae; genus Aromatoleum; species Aromatoleum tolulyticum. Next base: position 107,250 of record NZ_FTMD01000012.1, on the reverse strand, counting down.
GCGAAATACGCCTCGAGCCGGGCGCGGGTCACCGGATCATCATCGACGACAAGGAGTCTGGCGGGTCGATTCTCGATCAAGGTCGGCGGGACAACGGTAAGGATGGACGGAACATCGGACGCAGCGTCAATGCGACGCGCGTCCGATTATATCGGGATTCCCTGCAGGCCCACCTGCAGCCTGCGAGCTACCCGATACCGCCCACGGAGCTTCCGCCAAGGGGGCGTCACGCAACCGGGCGCTCCACCCGGCTGCGTGCTGCGCACCCGTCCCTCAGAAGAACAGGATGCCGCCCAACGAGATCGTGCGGGTCTTCAGGTCGCCCGGGAAGATGTCCGCGCCCGTGCCCTTCTCGCGGTTGTACTCGGCCACCAGCGTGATGTACTTGTTCAGGCTGTGGTACACGCCGAGGGTCGCCGAGCGGAACTTGTTGGTCTCGGTCAGCAGCCCGCTGCTGTCGCGGTTTTCGCCGTAGTTCAGGCCCACCTTGGTCTTGCCGAACTTGTACGTACCCTGCACGAAGTAGCCCTTGCCCTTGGTCTTCTCGAAGGGCGAGAAGTACAGCGCGCCGACCGTCGACAGTCCCAACCCCTTCGCGTCGAAGCCGTAGGCCACCGCCTCGAAGTTGCCGATGCCGATCTTCGCGCCGAGCTCGTAGCCGTTGGCGTCGAAGCTGCCGTCGCCGCTGGTGCCCTGATGGACATAGCCCGCCCACAGCGAACCGGTGGTGCTCGCGCCCGCCTTCCAGTCGTAGTTCAGCATCGCCTGGAAGCCCGGATCCTTGGTCTCGTCGCCGGCGAACTTGTTCGGGTCGAAGATGCCCGCCGATGCCGAGAAGCCGCCCATCGTCGGCGTCGTGTAGGTGATCTGCGGCTGGAAGCCGGTGTACATGTAGCCGTGGCCGATCATGCCGAAGGTGGTGTTAAACGGCGTCGCCGCGTAGCTGTTGCCGCCCAGGCCCAGCAGGGTCATGTCGGAGAGGATGATCTTCTGCCCGAACAGCCCGATGTCGCGACCGAGCTTCACGGTGCCCCAGTCCGGCGCGCCGAACTGGAAGTACAGGTTGCGCGTGTCGATCTGCGAGAAGGGGCTGTCACAGCCGCTCGCCCCGCCGCAGCCCGGATTCGTCGGCAGGCCGACGACGTCCGACTTGTCGTTGATGCCGGGCGCGAAGCCGACATGCGCCTTGATGTCCAGCCCCTCGACCTTGGTCGTGAACACGAAGTTGATCCAGCCCGGCAGCAGGCCGTTGGTCAGCGCCGATTCGCGCGTCTTGACCCCGTCCACCTCCTGCGTGCGGCTCGAATAGAAACCGTTGATCGTCCCGTTGATGTCGATCGTCGAGTCGCCCTGCGAGAAGCTCACCGCGTGGGCCTGCCCCAACCCCAGCGCGCACAGTGCGCCCGCCATCGCCGTCCGCTTCAGCACACCCGATTTTGCACGAATAGTCATTGTTTCCTCCTTGGCCTCTGGTTTTGCTGCCTTGTTTGTTTGCGTTCCGCCCCTGCGCCCCTGTCCCGCAGGGCTACAACCGGTGCGTACAGCCGCGCCGGTGGGCGGGCCTGGGCGCACTTCGCAAACTCCGGGCCAATTCCGGATTGCTGCACTTTGACCGCGTTTTTAGCGATTTTCGCTACGGATTACTCCCATATCGCCACACAAAAGTGATCCGCTTTGACACAGCGCGCGAACGGCCGACGACACAGGTGTTGCAGGGTGGAGCACCTGCAACTTTCCCCGCCGGGGAAATTCGCCCGTTCGCAATTGCCAGCGCGGGCGATTTGGCGGAACATCCTTCCGACACCCGGCGTCCACCGCACACCGGCGCAGTTCTCCGCCCCAGCGTCAAACGATCATGAACTCCCCAGCCCACCCCTTCCTGCTCGCGCTCGCGCTGGCCGCCCCCTTGGCCATCCCCCTGAGCGCGGCCGCCCAGTCGCGCATCCCCTCGCTCGACCGCGACGACCGCCTCGGCGAGGTCGGCCGCGCCGCGCGCCAGAAGGCCATCGAGCGCTTCGACAGCGCCGACGCCGACAAGGACGGCAAGCTCGCACGCGAGGAGGTCAAGGACCGCTCCCCCTACCTGAGCGAGAATTTCGACCAACTCGACAAGAACCGCGACGGCTTCCTCGACTGGCAAGAATTCATCGGCCACGACCGCTGGAAAAAGGAATAGGGCGATGCGCTGCGGGTCCGGCCCTGCATCCTGGCTGCGGCTGCTCCTCGCCGCGGCGGTGCTGGCCTTCGCCGGCACGGCAGGCGCGGGCGAGCTCGGACCGCTGCTTGAACGCATCGAGCGCGCCTACGGCACGGTCACGCAGCCGAACTCCATCCTGCAGCGCGGACGCACGCTCTCGCACAGCCGTGGCGAGGGCACGCTCCTGCGCGCCTACCGCGGCGCCGAACGCTTCCGCATCGAGATCCGCTACCGTTCCGGCGTCGAGACCCGCATCATCGACGGCTCGGCGGCCTGGCAAAGCAGCAAGCCGATGAGCGAAGCCTTCCGCGGCGCGCTGATCCTGCAGGCAGCACGCGTCGCCCTGCCGTGGAACCTGCTTGCGGCACGCGAGCAACTACGCGACGGCGGCGAGCACCGTATCGGCGACGTGCGCCTGCACTTCGTCGAGATGCCGCTCGGCGACAACCTGCGCGTGGTCGCCGAAGTCGATCCCGAATCCGGGCGCATCCTGCGCTCGCGCGGCATCCTCACCCACCTGGGCGGCAGCGAGATGGTGTTCGGTACCGCGTACGAGGACTTCCGCACCACGGACGGCCGCCTCTACGCCGCCGTCGAACACCACTACGCGATGGGCCGCTACATCGGCCGCTCGGTGATCGAATCGGTCGAGTACGACACCCCGATCGCGGACTCGCTGTTCCGTCCCGAAATCCCCGGCCTGATCTGAAGCGCGATCACTCGGCGGGGATGTACAGCGTCTCCTTCAGCTCCTCCATCACCACGTAACTGCGCGACTCGGCCGCCGACGGCAGCTTGAGCAGGATGTTGCCGAGCAGGCGCCGGTATTCGCCCATCTCGGTGATGCGCGCCTTCACGAGGTAGTCGAAGTCGCCCGACACGAGATGGCACTCCATCACCTCGGGCACGAAGCTCAGCTCCTTCTTCACGCGGTCGAACACCTCCGAGGACTTCGCCGACAGCTTGATCTCGACGAACACCAGCAGGTTCTTGCCCAGCGCGTGCGGATTCACGTGCGCGTGATAGCCGGTGATCACGCCTTCGCGCTCCAGGCGCCGCACGCGCTCGGTGCACGGCGTCGCCGACAGGCCGATTTTCGCCGCCAGATCGGTCATCGAAATCCGGCCATCCTTCTGCAGCAGATCGAGGATGCGGCGGTCGATGCGGTCGAGTTCGCGCATTTCACTATCTCGGAGGAAAACACCGCCCGAATATACGGCAATTCACCATTAAACACGCAAATTCAAGTGAATTTCACTATCAAACCATCACTAGACTGGCGATATTCAATGCACCGGAATCCACGGAGTCAGTCATGCGCGTACTCGTCCTCGGCAGCGGCGTCGTCGGCACCACCACCGCGTACTACCTCGCCCGCAGCGGCGCCCAGGTCACGGTCATCGACCGCCAGCCCGCCCCCGCGCTCGAAACCAGCTACGCCAACGCGGGCCAGGTCTCACCGGGCTACTCCACGCCGTGGGCCGCGCCCGGCATTCCGCTGAAGGCGCTCAAGTGGCTGTTCCAGCGCCACGCACCGCTCGCGATCCGTGCCGACGGCAGCCTGTTCCAGCTGCGCTGGATGGCCGAGATGCTGAAGAACTGCTCCGCCGGGCGCTACGCCGTGAACAAGGAACGCATGATGCGCCTGTCCGAGTACAGCCGCGACGTCCTGCGCGAGCTGCGCACCGACACCGGCCTCACGTACGAGGAACGCACGCGCGGCACACTCCAGCTCTTCCGCAGCCAGGCCCAGGTCGATACCGCCGCGCGCGACATCGAGGTGCTGCAGGAATGCGGCGTGCCCTTCGAGATGCTCGACCGCGACGCCCTCGCCGGCGCCGAACCGGCGCTCGCCTCCGTGCGTGACAAGCTCGCCGGCGGCCTGCGCCTGCCCAACGACGAAACCGGCGACTGCCAGCTGTTCACCACGCGGCTCGCCGACAAGGCGCGCGAACTGGGCGTCGAGTTCCGCTTCGGCCAGGACATCCGCGAAGTGCTGGTCGGCGGCGGCGACGTCATCGGCGTGCAGGTCGGCGACGAAGTGCTCGCTGCCGACCGCTACGTGCTCGCGCTCGGCAGCTACTCGCGCAAGATGCTCGCCCCGCTGGGCCTCGATCTGCCCGTCTATCCGGTGAAGGGCTACTCGCTCACCGTGCCGCTCGTCGACGCCGCGAAGGCGCCGGTGTCCACCGTGCTCGACGAAACCTACAAGATCGCCATCACCCGCTTCGACGACCGCATCCGCGTCGGCGGCATGGCCGAACTCGCCGGCTTCGACCTCGCGCTCAACCCGCGCCGCCGCGAGACGCTGGAAATGGTCGTCGGCGACCTCTTCCCCGGCGGCGGCGACCTTCCCGCGGCCGAATTCTGGACCGGCCTGCGCCCGATGACGCCCGACGGCACGCCGATCGTCGGCGAAACCGCCTTTCCGCAGCTCTACCTCAACACCGGCCACGGCACGCTGGGGTGGACGATGGCCTGCGGCTCCGGGCAACTGGTGGCCGATCTGGTCACCGGCCGCCAGCCGGCAATCCGTCATCGCGACTTGGGACTCGCGCGTTATGGCAAAGTAGCGGCTTCCCGCTCACAAGGCCTTAACCTCTCTCCCGCCGCATGAGACCCGCCCGCGCCCTGATCGACCTCGACGCCCTGCGTCACAACTACCGCCTCGCCCGCAGCCGCCACGGCGGCCGGGCACTCGCCGTCGTCAAGGCCAACGCCTACGGCCACGGCGCCGTCGCCTGCGCACGTGCGCTCGCCCCGGAAGTCGACGGCTTCGCCGTCGCCTTCCTCGAGGAAGCTCTGGAACTGCGCGAAGCCGGCATCGAACAGCCCATCCTGCTGCTCGAAGGCATCTTCGCTGCCGACGAGCTCGACGAGGTCGTGCGCCACGACCTGTGGATGGTCGTGCATCACGCCGAACAGATCCGCATCATCGACCACGCGAAGCCAGCGCTGCCGCTGGACGTGTGGCTCAAGGTCAACAGCGGCATGAACCGCGCCGGCTTCATGCCGCACGAGCTGCGCGCCGCGTGGCAACGCCTCAAGGACAACGGCCGGGTCGGCAGCATCACGCTGATGACCCACTTCGCGCGCGCCGACGAACCCCACGTCCTGTCCACGCCCGAACAGGTCGCCGCCTTCGACTCCGCCACGCGCGACCTGCCCGGGCCGCGCAGCCTCGCCAACTCCGGCGCCATCCTCGGCTGGCCCGACGCCCATCGCGACTGGGCGCGCCCGGGCATCCTGCTGTACGGCGCCGACCCGATGCCCGGCGAACCGCACGGCCTGCGTCCCGTGATGACGCTGGAGAGCGCCATCATGGCAATCCGCGAGATTCCCGCCGGCGCCCCGCTCGGCTACGGCGCGCGCTTCCGCGCCGAACGCGCCACCCGCGTCGGTCTCGTCGCGATGGGCTACGCCGACGGCTATCCGCGCACGGTACCCGACGGCACGCCCGTCGCCGTCGACGGCATCCGCACGCGCCTGATCGGCCGCGTGTCGATGGACATGCTCACCGTCGACCTCACCGACCTGCCCGACGCCAAGCTCGGCAGCCGCGTCGAGCTGTGGGGCAACAACGTCCCCGTCAACCGCATCGCCGCGGCGGCGAACACGATCTCCTACGAGCTGCTGTGCAACGTCAAGCGCGTGCGCCTCGAATACACGGACTGAACCCGCGCCCTCACACGGCCTCTCCCCCTCACCCTGCCGCAGCGAGCGCGAGCCCCGCACGACCGGCCTGCGGCACCCTGCGGCACAGCAGCCCCTCGAAGGCCTCAGCGCGCAGCGGTTTGGCGATCAGGTAGCCCTGCAGGTAATCGCACCCCCGCTCGCGCAGGAAATCCGCCTGCGCCTGCGTTTCGACGCCTTCCGCGACCACCTTCAGGTCGAGGCTGTGCGCCATGTTGATGATGGCCGCGACCAGATGCGCGTCGCTGCGATCATCGGGGCAGTCGCGCACGAAGCTGCGGTCGATCTTGACGATATCGACCGGAAAGCGCTTCAGGTACGACAGCGATGAAAACCCCGTGCCGAAGTCGTCAAGCGAATATGCGACGCCCTGTTCCTTCAGCGCACGCATGCGCTTCTCGGTAGCGCTGTTGGCATCGACCATCACCGACTCGCAGATCTCCAGCGTCAGCGCCCCCGACGCCACCGCGTAGCCGTCCATCACCTCGGCGACCAGCTCGGGCAGCGCCGGATCGCGGAACTGCACCCCCGACACGTTGACGGCCAGATGCGGCAAGGCGTGGCCGAGCAGGCGCCAGGCATGCATCTGGCGCACCGCCTCGCGCAACACCCATGCACCGATCGGCACGATCAGGCCGCTGTCCTCCGCCACCGGCACGAAATCGGCGGGCGACACCGCTCCGAGCTGCGGGTGCGCCCAACGGATCAGCGCCTCGGCGCCGAACAGTTCGCCGCTGTCGGCAGCAACGATGGGCTGGTACTCGAGAGTGAATTCGTCGTGCGCGAGCGCCATGCGCAGGTCCGCCTCGATCTGCATGCGCTTGAGCGCGTCGCACTGCATCTCGCGCGCGTAGAAGTGGAAGCGGTTCTTGTCATTCTGCTTGGACTTGTACATCGCGATGTCGGCGTTGCGCAGCAGGCTGTGCACGTCCTCGCCGTCGTCCGGAAACACCGTGATGCCCATGCTGCCCGAGATCTGGTGTCGCGTACCCGCCAGCGCGATCGGCTCCTCCAGCACGCCCAGCACCTTCTCGCCGACAGTGCACAGGTCCTCGGTGTCCTGCAGATCGCCGATCACGATCGTGAACTCGTCGCCGCCCAAACGTGCCACCGTGTCCTGCTCGCGCACGCACCCCTTCAGGCGGCGCGCGACCTCGACCAGCAGCTCGTCGCCGACGTCGTGGCCGAGCGTGTCGTTAACCCACTTGAATCCGTCGAGGTCCAGGAACAGCAGTCCCGCCTTGCAACCATTGCGGCGCGCATGTGCAAGCACGCAATCGAGACGGTCATAGAGCAAGCTGCGGTTCGCCAGCCCCGTCAGCGCGTCGAAGTTCGCCTGGCGCCAGATCTCGTCCTCGTGCTGCTTGCGCTCCGTGATGTCGCTGAACATCGCGACATATTCGACGACCCCGTCCCCCTCCCCGCGCACCGCCGACATCGTCAGCCATTGCGGGTAGATTTCGCCGCTGCGGCGCCGGTTCCACACCTCGCCCTCCCACTCGCCGCACGTCTTCAGCGTCGACCACATTGCATCATGGCAGGCATCGTCATGGCGCCCGGAGCGGAAGACGGCGGACGGGTGACCGACGACCTCCTCGGCCGCGTACCCGGTGATGCGGCAGAAGGCGGGGTTGACCGACGTGATCGTGCCTTGCGCGTCCATCGTCATGATGCCCTGGCTCGACGCCGAGAACACCACCATCGCCTCGCGCATGCGCGCCTCGGTCAGGCGCCGTTCCGTGACGTCCTCCACCGTGCCCACGCAGCGCGGCGGCTCGCCGGGCAGCGCAATGCGCTCGGCGATCTCGTGCACCCAACGGACCTCCCCGTCCAGGAGCACCCGATGCTCGATATCGAAGGGCTCCCCCGCGATCACCCGTTTCCATGCCTTCCGCACCATCTCCCGATCCTCGGGGTGCACGGCCTCCAGCAGGATCTGCCATGACAGACGCAGATCGGCCGACAAGCCGAAAAGCCGGCGCGTCTCGGCCGACAATTCGAGCCTCGGCTCCTGCGGCAGATAGACCCAGCTGCCGACATGCGCAATCGCCTGCGCACGATTCAGGTCGGCGGTGCGCTCCTCGACCAGGGTTTCCAGTTCGCTTTCATGTGCCTTCAGCTCCTCGAGCAGGCGCACGAGGCTCGCCGCGAGATCCCCCACTTCGTCGTTGCCGAAGAGCCCCGCACTCAAGCCCTGCCGCGGCCGCCCGGTCAGCGCGACTTCGCGCGCCGCGCCGGCAAGCTCCTCGATGCGACGCGTCTGCGCGCGCGCGAGCGCATAGCTGGCCGCACCGACCAGCAGGATCGCGACCAGGCCCCACCCCACGTGCTCGGCAAGCAGCGCCTCGATCGGTCGCTCGAAGACCTCGGCATCCATGCTCACACTGACCAGCAGGGGCTCCGACAGGGGCAGGCCCGCGTTCACCGCGCGCGAACTCGTCACCAGCCGCGCCGAATTGCCCGGGAAGGGGCGCTGCACGAGCGTGCTCCCTCCCGCGGTCAGCGCCGCCTCCACAAGGCCGTCGTCCTGCAGATCGAAAGGCGAACCGGCACTCCGCAACCACTGGCTGAGATTCGCCTCGAACACCAGCGCCCCCTCGAAGGTACCGGTGGCGGTGACGAGGATGGGGACCGCGACGCGCAGCACGGCATCGGCGTCGCGCCGGTCGATGGCGGCATGGGTTTCGCCACGCAGCACCTTGTCCGACAGCCATGCCTCGCCGCGGAAGCTCCGCGGCGCCTTGCGCGCGGCGACGGCGTCGCCGCGGTAGTCGGTCACGACGAGGTTGTAGTCGATCGACGTCGGCAGCGTGTGCCGGGCGAGGAAGGGTCGCAGGTAAGCGTCACGCCCCTGCGAATCGAGCAGCGCGTTCGACAGCAGGGGCTGCCCCGCGAGCGTAGCCAGTTCGCGATGCGCGAGATCCAAGGTGCGCTCGATGCGTTCCGACACCGAACTTGCGATCTGAGTGAGGTGTCCCGCGGCAATTCCGTGCACCAGCGCGCGCGCGTTGAAATACGACAAGGCCGCCATCACGACCACGACCAGCGTGGTCAACGCGGCACCGTACACGGTATAGCGGCCGCGCAGGCCCAGACGCACGCGTTTCCGCAGCTCCGGCACCGGCAGCGCCGACGGCTCGCTAGCGCGCATCAGCCCCTCGACAGTCCGGGCACGTGCCCGCAAGACCGCTCCGTACGGCGCAGCGCTGCACGGCGATAGTTCCCGTCGCCTCGGGCCTCCGGCGCCCGAAAGGACTTCGCCCAGGTCGCTTCATCCTCTTCGCTCGAATATGTTCTTGTTTTATCTAAAGATAACACACGGAACGAAAACCTGCGCATTGTCATATCGCCCGCAGCAGGAGGCACCTCCGCGCCACCCCGAGACGACGGGTCGATTCTTGTTCTGGCTCAAGGCGCGCGCCCTCGCCGGCGCCTACGATCGGAACCCTGCGGCACCCCTTGTTTGCACCCATTCCGTACCTCTTTCCTGACCTTTTCGCCGCCCCACCCCGGAGACCCGACTCATGAGCGAGCTGCCCATCCTCGACAACACCGTCTTTCCCTTCGACGCCCGCGGCGTCGCCAAACGCTTCCGCCACGCCGCGATCTTCGGCGCCCTCGAATCCCTCGAGGACGGCGAGACGATGCGCTTCGTGAATGATCACGACCCCCTGCCGCTGCTCGGCCAGATCCAGCAGCGGTACGGCTCGCAGGTCGCGATCGCGTATGTTGCGCGCGAACCGGGCAACATCGTCATCGACTTCCGCATTCAGCTCCAGGCGCGCGAATCCGACCCCGCTGCGGAACCGGCACCGGCACCGGCCCGTCAGGGCGGCGGCTGCGGCGGCGGTGGCGGCGGCTGCGGCTGCTCCGGCCACTGATTCCCCTGCAGGCCCGGCCACGCGCCGGGCTCACGTGCCGCACAGCAGCTACTCCAAGGCACCGGAGCGCGCTGGCCGGACATCGAGCACGCGGCACAGCGCACCGAACACCTCCGCCACGGAAATCCGCTGCATGCACTGGTTATCGGTGCAGCGCGTACGCCGCTGATTGTCCGCATTCACGCACGGCGAACAGGCCAGCCCGGCGCTGATCACCGTCGCCTCCCCCAGCGGCCGGAACAGCACCGGCGTCTCGGGGCCGAACAGGGCGATCACGGGCAGGGCCGTAACCGCAGCGAAGTGCGCGGGTCCCGAGTCGTTGCTGACCAGCGCGGCGCCGAGCGTAAACAACGCCGGCAGCTCGCCGAGGGCGAAGCACCCTGCGATATCCACGCAACGCTCATCGCCGACTTCGGCCGCGATCGCCGCCGTCGTCGCCCTGTCGTCCTCGGCACCGATCAGCAACACGCGCACGTCTGCATAGCGTGCGAGCGTCGCGCGCACCAGCGCCGCGAAGTGCCCCTGCGGCCAGCGCCGCTGAGGCAGCATCGCGCTCGCATTGGCATTCATGAATACGAGGCGTTCGTCGCCCAGCGCCCCCCCCGGCAAGCGGCGCAGCCTTTCCCGCACCCCCGCCAGCTCGCCCCCGCCCAGCGCGCGCCGACGCACGCGCGGCACCGGCATCGCCGCCGGCATGCGCGGCGCGGGCGGCACGTCCTCGGCAAACAGGGCCTCGACCAGCATCAGGTAGTTCTGCGCCATGTGCAGCTGCGGCTTGAAGGCCAGCGGATGCGTGTACAAGTCGCCGCGATACAACCCGACCCCTTCGAAGCGGTGGAAACCCGCGCGCCGGCGCACCCCCGTGAGCAGGCACAAGGCCGCGGTCAGACGCGAGAACAGTTCGAGGTCGACGAGCGCATCGATGTGCGCCCGCCGCACGTCCCGCAGGAAACGCCAGCCATCCGCCGCCAGCACGCGCAGCGATCCCGTGCGGATCACGAATACGCGCTCGGGCGGCACCGTTCCGGCAATCGCGAGGCTGTCGCGGTTATGTGCAAAAGTCAGGCAATACGCCTGGGCGCCGCTGCGCGCAGTCAATGCCCGCATCGCCGGATCCGCAAGGACCATGCTGCCGGATTCGGCCAACTGCACAAAGAGCACGCGACGTACCGCGCGATCCTGCGCACGCGACTGCCGCCACACTCGCGCCGCCCTGCGCATTCCCGACAGCGCGGCACACAGCGGCACACCGAGCCAGCAGTCCATGCGGCGCATCGCCTCAGGTCCGGGCACAACCACCCTCCCGACGAAGCCCCCCGTTCAGCCGCGGCCTCGCGTTCATGTCAGGGGCATGCGCGAAAAAACGGTTGAAATACGCGTACAAACAGGCAATTCCGGTAATTTCGAACGGAGCGGACTATAGCGCGCTTTGCACACGCCGTCGCCTGCTCTCGCGGGCGGAATACACGTGACCGGAATCACGCCAAACACGCCCCGATCCCGCTAGAATGCCGCTGATCGCAAGCCACTGACGGTAGTGCGGTTATTGTTCACGCACTCGGGAACTGGTCGAATGAGCGAAACCCTGGCCTCAACGGAAAACCCGGCTCGCAACGCCCGCGCGTCGCTCCTGCATTCGCTCGTAGCCCAGTCGCCCGCCCTGATCGCCATTCGCGGCAACGACGGCACCTACCTCTACGCCAACGAGTCCTTCGCCCAGATGCTGAATCTCCCGGCGGAATCGTTGCCGGGGCGGCACGAAGACGACGTGCTGCGCACCGCCGGCGTGACCCGGACCCTGCGCATCGGCAACGGCGCATCCGTGGAGATCACGCACAACGAAGAGGAAGCCGTCGTGGGACTGAGGTCGCGCCGCTTCCTCGTCACGCGCTTTCCGCTGCGCGCGGGCGACGGCGAGGTCATCGCGTCAGGGATGATCGCCACCGAAATCGGCGCACGCGCCGGCACCATCGCCAACCCGGCCGAGTACGCCGAGGCGCGCCACGCAGAGCTCCTGCACGCCCTCGAACAGATGGAACGCCTGGCCTACACCGACCGGCTGACCGGCGCCTGGAACCGCCGCCATCTCGAAGACGCGGCCCTGCTGGAAATGTCCCGCGCCGAGCGCCACGGCCATGCCGTCTCTCTGCTGGTGCTCGACGTCGACCACTTCAAGGAAATCAACGACCAGTTTGGCCACGCCGTCGGCGACTACGTGCTCGTCGAACTCGTCCGCTGCATCCGCGGCGACATCCGCCGCGCCGACACCGTCACGCGCTGGGGCGGCGAGGAATTCATCGTGCTCGCGCCCGATACCGCCTTGCGCGAAGCCGAACAACTCGCGCAGAAACTGTGCGCACGCGTGGCCGAAGCGCAACTGTCGAGCGCACGGCCGGTCACCATCAGCGTCGGCGTCGCCGAATACCACTGCGGCGAAGGCTTCGAGCACTGGCTCGCACGCGCCGACCGCGCGATGTACCGGGCCAAGGACAACGGACGCAATCGCGTCGTCGCCGACCCCTATTCCGCGTTCGCCGGCGACGGTACCCGTCAGGCATGTTCGCCGGTCGAACTCGTGTGGCGCGAAAGCTACCGCAGCGGCAACGACCGCGTGGACCGCCAGCACCACCAGCTGTTCGAACACGCCAACCGCCTTCTGCACGCCGTGATGTCGCACGCACCGCGCGCAGAAGTCCTCGAAGCGATGGAAGTCCTCGTCGAGGACATCACCGCGCACTTCGCGGAAGAAGAGCAGTTGCACGACGCCATCGGCTTTCCCGCTCGCGAGGCCCATGCCGCCGAGCACGGACGCCTGCTTGCGCAGGCCGCCCGGCTGTTCGAACGCGTCCGGCAGGACGCCGACTTGCCGATCGCGGAGGTATTCCAGTTCCTCGCCTACGACGTCGTCGCCCAGCACCTCGTCGGCGCCGACCGGCAATATTTCCACTACCTTGAAACACCTTCGGGAAACCACATGTAAGCCTATTTCGGCCGTGCTTTTCATTCGCGCCGCACTGCCTGATAATGGCGGGAATACTATTGCCGTCGTCATGAATTGCGTCCCTGCCGGAACGCGACCGAACCGGAGCCCGGGAATTGTCCCCCGTGCGCACGACTCCGGCTCGGACGTCCCACGAAAGCGGTTCGCAAGCGATCAGATCCACTGCGCGGCGCGTGACTGCGAGTTGCCCGAATCCCGTGTGCGCACCCGAGACCAAAGTACTGGAATGGAAAATTACAGTCGCCCCGCCACCGGTTTCCGGCAAGTCCTGACGCTCTTCGCATGCGTGCTGTCGCTCGCAGGCGGCATCGCGCCGGCCGAAGCCCAGCAGTCGAAGATCTCCAACACCAAGCACAATCTATCCTCCTCCGGCTCCACCGCACCGGGTACGGTAAAGGCGACGACGGAAAGCCAGATCTGCGTCTTCTGCCACACCCCGCACGCCGCGAACATCGCCGCGCCAGCGCCGCTGTGGAACCGCACCCTGTCGAGCGCGACCTACACGCCCTACACCTCGAACTCGCTCGACGCCCAGACCATCCTCGGGGGCGCACTGGCGCAGCCCGGCGGCAGTTCCAAGCTGTGCCTGTCCTGTCACGACGGCACGATGGCGATCGGCACGGTCGGCGTGCTCGGCGGCAAGACCAACGTTTCGGTGACGATGAGCAATACCGACGCCGGCAAGATGCCCACCGGACTGGGGACGACCACGGGCTTCACGCGCAACCTCGGCATCGACCTGCGCAACGACCACCCGATCTCATTTACCTACGATGACGCCCTCGCCACCGCCGACGGCGAGTTGCGCCACATGGACGGTCAACAGCGCTATCCTGAAGGCTCCAGCACCAGCCCCGTCATCGGCATCCGCAGCGCCGGCGTCAGACCGGCACTGCCGCTGCAGCCGACGGGCACGGCCGGCGCCGGCCAGGTCCAGTGCACCACCTGCCACGACCCGCACCTCGACGTCCCGAAGTTCCTGCGCCTGAACCGTTTGCAGAAAGTGAACCCGGCAGGGGCCGAATTCCTCCCCGCCAACGACCAGATCTGCCTCGGCTGCCACAACAAGCTCGGCACGGCATGGTCCCAGTCCTCGCACGCATCGGAAACCATTGGCGACGAAACCTACAAGACCGACGCCGCAAACCGGCGCGAATTCCTCCTGGGCGGAAAGGCGAGCATCAAGGTATGGGAGGCCGGCTGCCTCAACTGCCATGACACTCATGCGGTACAGGGCACGCGCCGCCTGCTGCGCGAAGGCGTTCTCGGCGGCAGCGGCGGCACAGGCGCGGGCAGCTACAAACTGGGATGGGGCTCGGAATTCGACCCCAACAGCAAGTCGGCCATCGAGGAAACCTGTTACCAGTGCCACACGACCACGGCCGAGAGCATTCTGAATGCCGGGAACGGCACCGTCCCGGACATCAAGACCGATTTCACCACCCTGGCGCGCCGTATGCCGATTGCAACTTCGGAACAGGCATCCGGGGTCGAATCGCATGACATCAAGAACAGCGACTTCGTCGAGACTCAGGCGACCCTTGGCCAGACCGACCTGACCAAGCGCCACGCCGAGTGCACCGACTGCCACAATCCGCACCGTGTGACGCGCAACAGCCTGTTCAACCGCCAGGGCACCGACCAGCGCACCCACGTCCCCGGTGGTGCGAACGGCAACCTCGCCTCGGGCGCACTGCGCGGCGCCTTCGGCGTCGAACCGGTCTATACCGGTACCGGCTTCTTCGATCTGCCTAACAGCTACACGGAAAAGAAAGGGGATGGCGGAGTCGGGGCCGCCACGACCGTCGGGAGCGCATGGGTCACGCGGGAATACCAGATCTGCCTCAAGTGTCATTCGGACTACGGCTACCCCGACGACAACACCTATCCGAGCGGCACCAAGCGCCCCGAACTGGGCACCACCACCAATCTGACCCCGGCCAACCCGGACGGAGTCCGGACCAGTTACACCCGCTATACCAACCAGGCGCGCGAATTCCAGCCCAACAACGCGACCGGCGCCACCGGCGCCGGCACCTCCTACCAGACCGGCAACTATCGTTCATGGCATCCCGTGATCGGGCCGACGGGTCGTACCCTGACCAATCGCGGCATCACCGACGCGAGCCCGTGGCGCTCGCCGTGGACAAACAACGTCGGCACGCAGACGATGTATTGCACCGACTGCCACGGCTCGAACGCCAGCGGCAGCGGCACCCCCCCGATCACGCCCGATTCGGGCGTATGGGGACCGCACGGCTCGGCCAACAACTTCATTCTCAAGGGCATATGGGGCCCCACCATGGGCGCCACCGGCCGCGACAGCGGCGAAACCTCGAACCTGCTGTGCTTCAAGTGCCACGACTCTACCGTATATACGACACGCAACAATTCGGGTCGGCGTTCCGGTTTCTACGATGGCTCTTCCGGCAAAGGCAACCTGCATAACTTCCACATCGACAAGATCGGGAAACTGTATTGCACCTGGTGTCACGTCGCGGTTCCCCACGGCTGGAAGAACAAGATGCTGCTGGTGAACCTCAACGACGTCGGTCCGGAGGCCGGTCAGACTGGAAGCAAGCAGGTTGCGACCAACGGCAGCAGCAGTACATACAACGTCGGCCCCTACTACGCCAACGCGAAGCTGAAGATCGTCACCTTCGCCCAAAGCGGCAACTGGTCCGCCGGCGATTGCGGCGCGGCCAGCGGTTCAACCATCATTGCCAACAGCCAGAACAGCACTACAAACACATCCGGCACAGGCAAGAACTGGATGACCAGCACCTGCTCCAATCCGCCGTGATTTCACCGGCGTTTCAGTCCCCCGGTGCGGGCGTGACCACCCGCACCGTCGCGACACTCCGGACCTGCTCACACCTTTGCCGATGACCTCCGGCGCACGCGTCACGAGACCGCGCGTTAACGTTCGCCCGTGTCGCCCCCTCCTCCGCAGATGAAACGGCCGCTACTCGCCATCTCCGCAATGTGGATGGTTGCCGTCGCCTACGCGGCTTTCATCGGCTCGACGCTCGTCGACGGCTATCGGGCCGCAGCGCGCGGGGACGTGCCCCTTTATACCGATTACACGCCAACCTACGCCGCGTCGATGCTGGTGCAGGAAATACCCGCCGAAAACCTCTATCGGCCGAGATTCGTGGCCGAAGCGGGGCGTCGCGCTGCCGTGGCGGCCTACCCGGGCATCAACAGCGAACAGGCGCGCGGCGTCGGCTTTGCGCCGTGGATGTATCCCCCGACTTTCATCCTGCTCGTCCTCCCGCTCGCGTACCTGCCCTACCTCGCCTCGTGGCTTGCCTGGCTCGCAGCCACGGCCGTGCCGTTCCTGGCGGCGATCCGCACGATCATCCGCGGACCGGCCGCCCTGCCTTTCGCGCTCTCCGCCCCGCCGGTGTTCTTCAACGTGATGTACGGGCAGAACGGTTTTCTCACCGCCGGACTGATCGGACTCGGCCTCGCACGTCTCCGCGATCGCCCGCTATGGGCCGGAATCCTGATCGGACTCGCCAGCGTCAAGCCCCATTTAGGCATCCTGATTCCGCTCGCCCTGATCGCCGGCGGCTACTGGCGGGCGTTTGCCGCTGCCACACTGACGGTCATTGCCACCATCGTCGCCAGCCTTGTCGCCTTCGGCGACGATCCGTGGTTCGGTTTCATCGGCGCTACACTGTTCCATCTGGACGGCTTCGGCGCAGGGGCCTACAACTTCGTGCCGATGACCACGGTTCTAGCAACCGCACGCATGGCGGGTTCTTCGATGGAGTCGGCTTGGGCAGTCCAGTATGCGGCCAGCGCCGCGATGGTCGCGATAACCGGCTGGGTCTGGTGGCGCGGACGCCGCCATCCTGCTACCCACGGCCTGCAGTGCGCGGTGCTGTGCCTCGCGACACCGCTGGCGCTGCCCATGATCTACCTCTACGACCTCGTCCTCGTCGTTCCGGCCGTCGCATGGCTGTGGGTCGACCTGCGTCGGCGCGGAGCAAGACATGTCGAGTTCGCCGTCCTCGGCCTGCCGTTCGCCGCACTGCTCGCAGTCAAGTGGGTCGCAACCACATTCGGCATTCAGATCGGTGCGGCATGTGTCGCCGTGCTGCTCTCCCTCGCACTGAACCGTTTCCGGCATGCCCTGAACGACCAGGCCGACACGACCGCACTACCGGATGTCGCTACCCGGCGCGAACCGGTACCTGCCGCAATCGCCACGCAATGACCCGACAACATCCCGTACACGGTCGCGGAAGCGATACGCCCGCCAGAATCTCCGTGCTGCTGCTCACCACCTCGTATCCGTTGGATGCCGGGTCGGTCAGCGGAATTTTCGTTCAACGGCTGGCCGCAGCCCTTGACCGGCACTGCTCTCTGCGGGTGCTCGCACCCGCCGACGCGACGGCGTCCCCCGCCGACGCCGTGGCACCATTCGCGACAACCTTCCGCTACGCTCCGCGCGGGCTGCAGACACTTGCCCACGGTGCCGGCGGCATCCCTGCCGCATTGGGCGCCAGGCGAGCGAATCTCCTGCTTGTGCCGCCGTTCCTGCTCGCGATGCTTGTCGCCTGCTGGCGCCACTCCCGCGGGACCCAGATCCTGTTCGCGAACTGGTCGATCTGCGGCATCGCAGCCGGCCTGGCCGGGCGCGCCCGCGGCATCCCGGTCGTCGTCACACTGCGCGGCGAAGATGCAAACCGCGTCGACAAGGGACGCCTGTTTCGCACGATGCTCGGCCTGTGCGCCCGGCTGTGCGACCGCGTCGTCACCGTCAGCGAAGCGATGGCCGACGCGCTGCGCATAAGCGTACCGGCCATCGCGGACAAGCTCGTCACGATTCCCAACGGCGTTGCACAGGACTTCCTCGAAGTGCAGCCCGCCCGGTCGGACACCGGAGCGCTGCGCCTGCTATGCGTCGCCAGCCTGATCCCGCGAAAGTCGGTGGGCACCCTCATCCGAGCGCTGGCCGCCCTGCCCGGACATTACACCCTCAGCATCGTGGGCGAAGGCAGCGAGGAATCCGCCCTCCGGCAGCTCGCGGACACGCTGGGCGTCACACGGCGGGTTCGTTTCCTCCCGTTCCAGCCCCCTGAACGCCTGCCCGCATTGCTGGCCGAATGCGACATCTTCGTACTCCCCAGCCTCGCCGAAGGACGGCCCAACGTCGTTCTGGAAGCCTTCGCGGCGGCCCGGCCGGTGGTGGCGAGCGACATCGACGGCCTGCGGGAACTCATCGGCGCCGACGTCCGCGGCTTGCTGTTCGCGCGGGGCAATGTCGAAGGCCTGAGCGATTGCCTGCTGCGCCTTGGCGACCCCGCCATACGGACGATGCTTGGGGAACGTGCCCGCCAGTTCATCATCGATGAAGGCCTTACCTGGGATCGTGCAGCGGAACGCTACACACAATTGTTCCAGGAACTTCTCACACACAAACGGATGTCGTCCTGATGTGCGGCCTTGCCTTCCTTCATGATCACCGCACTTCCCCGGATCACGCCGCGCTGCACATGGAACGCGCCCTCGCCGCCCTGCATCATCGCGGCCCCGACGACGGGCGCGTCGAACACGCCGGCGGCGCGGTTCTGGGACACCGGCGCCTGTCGATCATCGACCTGGCCGGCAGCCCCCAGCCGATGCAGGACCCGAGCGCCCGCTACGTCCTGGCCTACAACGGCGAGATCTACAACTACACCGAGGTGCGCCACCGGCTCGCGCCACGCTGGCACTTCCGCACCCACGGCGACACCGAAGTCCTGCTCGCCGGACTGATCCTCGAAGGCGAACGCTTTCTTGAAGGGCTCGAAGGCATGTGGGCCTTCGCATTCTGGGACGCTCGGGAGAAGACGCTCCTCCTCGGCCGCGACCGCATGGGCAAGAAACCGCTGTTCGTGCAGGAACTCCCGGACGGAGGGCTGGCCTGCGCCTCCGAATTGCCCGCCCTGCGCCAGCTCGGCGACGACCCGTGGCACGAGGACATCGACAGCACCGCCGACTACCTGCGCTACGGCTACACGATGCCCGGCCGCAGCGCCTGGCGCGAAGTGCGCGAAATCCTTCCCGGCCACGTCGGACACTGGCACCCCGGCGGCACGCTGGACCAACGCGCCTGGTGGCAGCTGCGGGTCCGCCGCTTCGATGGCAATTCGTCCGCAGCGCAGCAGGCGCTACGCACGGCGATGACCGCGGCCGTCAGACGCCGCATGGTCGCGGACGTCGAAGTCGGCGCATTCCTGTCCGGGGGCGTCGATTCGACCCTGGTATGCGCGCTCGTGCGGCAGGAACTCGGCCTGCCGCTGAAGACCTTCACGATCGGCTTCACCGAGGCCGCATTCGACGAACGGCGCTATGCACGGCTCGCCGCCGACAGCCTCGACACCGACCACTACGAGGAAGTGCTCGCCGGCTGGGACGAACCCGAACTCGAACGCCTGCTGCTCAACCATGTCGGACAGCCCTTCGCCGACGCGTCCCTGCTGCCCACCGCCCTCGTTTCCCGCGTCGCTGCGCAACGGGTCAAGGTGGCCCTCTCGGGCGACGGCGGCGACGAACTGTTCAGCGGTTACCAGCGCTATCAGGCACGCAACATCCTGCGCTGGTATTCGCGCCTGCCGGCGGGTCTGCGCCACCTCGCCGAACGGGCCGTGCGCGCCCTGCCCGAACCCACCGCGCATCACAGCCGCAGCGTGCTCAAGAAAGCACACCTGTTCCTGGACGTCGTCGGCCGGCAGCAGGCCGAAACACCCTATTTCGCGCCGCTGATGTTCGCGCCCGCCCAGTTGCACCGACTGGCGCCGGACCTCGACGGCCGCGGCCATCCGCCGCCCGGCATCCCGGAAAGCACCGCGCCCGACGACATCGCCCGCATGATGTTCGCGGACGCGCTGATCTACCTCCCGCAGGACATCCTGGTCAAGGTCGATCGCGCCAGCATGGCGCATTCGCTGGAAACCCGCGCCCCCTTCCTCGACCGCGAAGTGGTCGAACTCGCCTTCTCCTTGCCGCGTACATGGCACCGGCGCGGTACCCGCGGCAAGCGGATGCTGCATGAAAGCTTCGCCGACCGCCTCCCCGCGTCGCTGTGGCGCCGCCGCAAGCAAGGCTTCGGCGTCCCCATCCACGCGTGGTTCCGCGGCGGCCTGGGCGAGCGTCTGCTCGCCCTCGCCCACGAGGACACCGGCGGGCCGCTGCACCCGGCAGCCGTCTCCATGCTGATCGCCGAACACCGGAGCGGCACCCGCGACCACGGCTACCGCCTGTGGGCGCTGTACGCCTACCTGCTGTGGAAGCGCCAGCGTCCGTGAGCATCGCCCCGGACCACCACCTCGCCCTCCTCCTGCCGGAGCTCGAGGCGGGCGGCGCCCAGCGCGTGATGCTCCTGCTCGCGCGTGAATTCGCCGCCCGCGGCCACCGCGTCGACCTCGTCCTGCTGCAGGCGACCGGCCCCCTCCTCGCAGAAATACCCGACAACGTCCGGCTCGTCGATCTCGCCGCGCACGCACACGGCCTCGGCCAGCTCGGCTTCACCCTCTCGTCGATACGCCGCCTCGGCGCGTGGCTGAAGAAGGAACGCCCCGAAGCCCTGCTCAGCACCATCACCGGCGCGAACCTCGTCGCCATTCTTGCCCGCCGCGTCGCCGGCATCCCGCTACGGCTTGCGATCCGCGAGGCCGTCACGCTGGAAAACCACACCGGCACGGTACGTCGCCGCGCCATGCGCTGGCTGTATCCGCGTGCGGATGCCGTGATCGCCCTCACCGCGGTCATGGCCGATCAGCTCATCCGCGATCTCGCCGTTCCACCCGGCAAAATCCACTGCATTCCCAACCCCGTCGATGCCGAACGCATCCGGGCACGGGGACGCGAACCGCTCGCCCACCCGTGGCTCGACGACCCGAACCTCAAGGTGGTGATTTCCGCGGGACGTCTGATTCCGCAGAAGGATTACGCCACCCTGCTGCGCGCCTTCGCGCTGCTCCCCCCCGCAATGCCGACTCGCCTTATCATCGTCGGCGAAGGTCCCGAGCGTCCACGCCTCGAAGCGCTGGCAACCGAACTCGGCATCGACACGCGCATCGACCTGCCCGGCTTCGACGCCAACCCCTGGCGCTGGATGGCACGGGCAGATCTGTTCGTGCTGAGTTCCCTCTGGGAAGGACACCCGAATGCGCTACTCGAGGCGCTGGCGCTGGGACTACCGGCGGCCGTTACCGAATATGATGCTTCCGTCCGTTCCTTGGCGGCTTCCGGCATAATCGCGCTGGTTCCACCTGCGGCCCCCCCCGCTCTTTCGGAAGAAATATACCGAATTACCGTAGAGACAATTCCTCGACGCCCCCCTATTACAGCGACGTTCGAGGCAGGAACTGCCGACGCCTACCTTGCGACCTTGGGCTGCTCGCCGATCAACTCCTCGAACAAGGCCTCGTAGCTCTGCGCGATCAACTTCATGTCGTAGGTTCGTTCCGCCAACTCGCGGCCCAGAGCTCCCATCGCGCGCAGCCCCTCACGCCCAATCCGGAAAGCCTGTTCGAATGCGGCAGTCAAGGCTGCGGCGTCATCGCCCCGGACGAGCCACCCCACGTCATCGCTCACGACGTCTTCGGATCCGCTCACCCTCGTTGCTATTACCGGCACCCCATAAGCCAGCGCCTGCAACAATACGCCAGGCATGCCTTCGTAGCGCGACGGCAGGACAAAGATGTCCGCATGCAAGAACGCATCACCGACCGTCTCGGGCGCCTTGGGGCCCAAAAACGTGACACAGTTAGTAAGTGCCATCGACTCGACACGCTCCTGCAAGGCGTGCCGCAACGGACCATCCCCAACAATCTGCATCACGAAATCATGCCGTGCCTCTTGCAGGCACCGTGCGGCTTCGAGCAAGATATCCACGCCTTTTTGCTCGACCAATCGCCCAACAAACAGCACGCGCCACGGTCCGTCGGCAGGTGGCCGATCCCGCGGCAACTCCGGCATGAGCACTCCGTTTGGAATCGATGAAATTCGCGTATCGCCGATATCAAGCAGAGGTATCTCGTCCCGGATCTGACGGCTCATTGCATTTATCGTCAATCCACCGCGTCGCAAGACCCAAGCCCAGATGGCACGGACAGGCGAGCGCAGAATGCGCCGAACATCCCCATGCTCGGCCGCGCATGCCGGACACACCACCACAGGTCGCCGAAGAAGTCTCAGGGCCCGAGCAAGGCTCGCAGCGAATGCATGCTCCCTGACAAAACGACAATAGACGACATCGAACTCGCTCTGTCGCCGCCACATCAGCCACAAGGCCACAATGAGGTAGCTCAGCCCGCGGGCCCCGCGATTCCACTGCCATAAAGGCAACCTGATCACCGTCAGCCGCCCTTCGGTAACCGGCAGGTTATTAACGCCCGCAACCAGCACCGAATGCCCGTTCTCTGCCCATTTCCGTGCCAGCTGCAAGGCCTGCACCTCAGCGCCGCCCACCACTCCCGGCGGCACGTCAGCCAATACGAGAACTCGCATTCCCAGCCTTCCTGTTAAGAGCCCAGACCATCAACCCCGCGACCAGATACTGGCTTAGCGACAGGGCGGCACCAATGCCCGGCACGCCGAACGTGCGAACCAATAACAGGCCCGCCACCAGCGTACACGCTACTCCCGCTAGCGACAGGGGTACCAACCATGTTGACAGGCCCATGACCAGGAGGCGCCGCGCAAAGACCCCGGTAAGGATGAAGCCGGTCATCCCGATCGCCAGACACAGAAAGGTATCCCGCACTGCCCGCATCCCCTCCGCGCTCTGCAATGCGAACCAGGGGCCGTCCCATGGAAACCAGCGCCACAGCCCCAAACTCACCACCAACCACAGCATGCTCCACGCTACCGACACTTGCAGGATAAGACGCCAGCGTGGCTCCTCCTCATCTGTCCCTTGCAGTCGTGCCAAATAGACCAAAGTCACACTCCCAACCCCTATTGTGGCGAGCGAGGCGACACTTGAGTACAAGCGGTCCGCGGCTTCGAATAGCGAAACACTGCCGGGATCGTGCAGCGTGGCAAGCCAGCGTACGACTAAGGGATTGAAGCCCGCGACCACCGACGCGGCGATGACGCTCGCCGCCGAAATCGGAAATCCCAGCTCACAGTACGCTCGCGAAAACGCCAGCCGAGCACGCGCGATCCATAGAAGAACCGCCGCACGCAGCGCGTCAGCAGCGGCCAGCCCAAGAAGCAGCGCCGCAAGCTGCCGCCCCGCATCCTCCACGACAACGAACAGACCGACCGGCACGAGGCGTAGCCCCCAGCTAATCCCGGGGGCACCGTATCGGTGATCGGCATTTAGTGCGGCGACCGACGGAGCGGCCAGCAGACCGGACGTGGCCATGACGCCCACAGCCAGCGAAGATACCCAGATCGGCAGATAGCCGCCTGTTATCACCGCAGCCGCGAACCCGGCGACCACTCCCCCCCCCGCCGCAATGGTCGCAAACGAAGTTATGCCTTTCCGCTCGTCCGACCGGACAAACTCGGGCACCAGCGCGCTTACGAGCCCCCCGCCGACTGACGCCTGCACGAACAAGGCAACGGCAAGCGCCAAAAAGAAACTATCCGTTTGCGCGTCGGCCTTATGTGCCGCAAATATCGCAAACGGCAGAAGAAGATTGACCGCTCGTCCGGCGATCTCACCTACCGACGACAGGCCTACGCGTCGCGCCGCGCGACCCGTTACGCTCGCCGCCGAGCCCATACAGAAATGACATCACCGCGTCCTGCCAACCGGTCCGCCAGCCATAATGCAGACTGCAGCGCAAACATGCGTACACTTCGCTTACGCATTGCGCGACGACAAGGGAGATATGTCGTCATGGAAAGAATTTCAAATCCATGCGCGCCAAGCAATATCTTTATCGCCTTTGGGGTAAAGAAGTAATGGTGATGGATGGAGTAATCGGAATAACCACGACGGTACCCGCGGATGCGATGCATGACATCCAGGACCCCGTCAAATTGACGCGGAACCTCAATATATAAAGGCGCACCGAGTGCCATGACTGATTTCAGCTCATCCATGAACCGGTCTGCGTCGGGAACGTGCTCAAGAACGTGACTGCAGTGTACAGCCGAATAAGGCTCACTTACGGGGAGCAAATCTGCCAAGACCCCATTAACGATATGAAAGCCCTTTTCGGCTGCCTTTTCAGCCGCGTAAGCGGATGGCTCGACACCATTACCCTGAATTCCATTAGCCTTGGCAGCCACGAGAAACTCACCGGTTCCACACCCGACATCAAGCAACCCCTTCGTCACTCCGAACGCGCTGAACCGATTGGCGATTCTGGAATAGCACGGCAGCAACTCCTGCTTTTCCTCCGGGTATGACAGACCGCCTTCCTGCAGCGCCTCATAGTAGTCGTTGTCATATAGTGTCTGGTAGTCTTCAGGATTTGGATAGGGCGTCATCCATCTCAAACCACACCCGGCACAACGCATCATTTTATAATTCGTTGGCGCCTGATCAAGTGCGAGTTCGTAATGCGCACGTTGATCGAGAAATGCCGAACCTTGGCAAATTGGGCAAATCTCCGACTTCAAAGTAAAGACCTCTGTTCACTCAAACATGACATACCTTGCAGGCTGTCCTTCTCCGCAATGACACGATAGCTGAATGGCATTAGCGCGGGAGCTGGCAGTACGGCGGCCGATACCCAACCGAACAGGTTTAACAATGGCACGAGCGCAACTACCACGGGCGCGAGCAATATCGCAGCTCCACGATGCTCGATCGCGCTCGCTAGTGCACTGGTGAGCGCCATGACGACCAGAGCTGTACCCAACTCGACCGGATGAACCGTTTCTCGGATTTCGGTCAATTTGAACCCCGCGGATGCAAACAATCGCTCCAACCCATACCGCGTCCAACGCTGGTAATCGTGTGGCTCATCATGGAGAGGATAAAGAAACGGCACATGCACCAGACACCTGCCGCCTTCGCGCAGAATGCGGGCAGCCTCTGCAACCGCCAGCGCAGGATCAGGCAGGTGCTCGAGCACATCCAGCAGTACAACGACGTCCACGCACGCATCGGCTATCGGCAATGCAGCTGCATCGCCCAAGATATCGGCAGAACCCGAATAACCGAGGGCGACGGTCGTCGGATAGTCGATCCCCAAGTATCGAACCGATGACGGAAGCGCGTCGCGCAGTCGGCCATTGCCGCAGCCCACATCAACGAGAGTACCTCTTGCCTGCGCATTCACCCACCTTTCGATTTCCCCCCGATGGCGCAGAACCAGCCACTGCGGATGCAGCGGGGTACGCTCGAATGGGCGGAGCCAGCGCTGCAGGATCCTGACCACCGATGTCACGATACGATACGACCGGCTGTTGGACTGCCCCCGCATCCAGGCTTCGACTCACGAGCAAAGACGAACTCGTTGCATCCGAGCGAAGCGCGCGTCACCAGTTTCCTCAACGTGAAGCCACGCCCGCAAAAAAAATCGAAGACATCCCCCGGTTTGGCGGTCTCATACGGATAGCCACCGAGCCAGTCAATCCAGTCGTGCGTTAGGGACATCCCCCGCTTCCTGCGGTACTCGGAATAGCGCAACACCGGATTCCGGTGACGCAACAGATCACCCACCAGCCCTGCTCCGGCAAAGAACGCAAAGAAGACGGGGACCACAACCATGCGCCCCGGCCATCCGGAACAATACAACCGTTTCACGCGCCCCCAGAAGCGAGAAACCAGATCCTGATCGTTGTATAGCGCGATGAACAAGCGCCCACAATGCGCCACCAATGGAGCGACGTTGGCCATCGCCTCCCACATGCTTCCAGTGTGGTGCAGGACTCCCCACGAGTAGACGATGTCGAACTGCCCCAAGCCGCCGAGATAGGCGCGATCGAGCACCGACCCTTCTTCCACCACCCAGGACTCGTCGTCACGACCATAGCGTCGACGCATCTCCCGCGTGGTCGCAACTGAGCGGGGATCGTAATCGAAAGAGCGCACCCGGGCACCGAGGCGCCACGCTGCCAGTGAGAACAACCCGCTGCCGCTACCGACGTCGAGGAAGCTCAGACCATCGAGCCGCTGCATGCCCAGCATGTCCTGCAGCGAACGTTGGGCCTCACGGATGCGGTCCTCATCAAGCACCTCGAGGAACCGCGACCAGTTTTCGCCAAAGGCAAAGCGCTCGCCACGCCGGATCTCGTCACTAGATCCACTCTGCGCGTGGCCTTCACTTACAACCGCCGTAGATTCGGCGACCTCTTGAGAGCTCTTCGTCATTTTTCCTCGGCGGAAGGTCGGTACATCAGTTGTGTGATCTGCTCGGAAACCAGGCCGATCAGGAACGTTGTCACTGCAGATGTGAGCAGGAAGATCGTCGCCAGCGACAATCGCCCGTGGGCGACAAACGTGTAGGCATAATAGCCAAGCCCCAGCAGCGCCTGCATCAGCACGACCGGCGCAAACAGCTTGAGCGGCGAATACAGCGTGCCGATCTTGAAGATGATCAGGAGAAACCGCATGCCATCCTTGAGAATCTTCACATGGCTCTTCCCGACCCGCTTCGCGGCCACGATCGGCAGATAGGCAACGGGATAGCCCGCGCGAAAGAACGCCATCGTGCTCGTCGTAGGATAGGAAAACCCGTTCGGCAAGAGATAGAGAAACTCGCGGAAGCGATGCGCCCGTGCGGCACGCAAACCCGAAGTCAGGTCATCGATGCGGTGACCGGTCATGTAACTGGCGAGGCGGTTGTAGAAACCGTTCGCAACTCCCCGTCCGACACTCGCCTGCGAGCCGCCGTCACGGGCACCGACGACCATGTCGTAACCTTCGTCGAGACGCGCGAGCAGGCGGGGAATGTCGGCCGGGTCATGCTGCCCGTCCGCATCCATGAAGACCAGCACCTCTCCATGAGCGGCCCGGGCACCACTCTTGATTGCTGCCCCGTTTCCCATGCTGTATGGATGGCTGATGACCTGAGCGCCGGCCTGCCGCGCCTCCTCGGCGGTTCCATCCGTCGAACCGTCGTTGACCACGATCACTTCCGCCTCGGGCAACCGAGCCCGGATCGCCGCGATGACACGGCCGACCACTGGCGCCTCGTTCTTGGCAGGCAAAATCACACTGATATTACGGGACATGAGTTTTCCGGTGCGCTATGCGCTCATACCGGCGAAGCAGCAACCGGCATTTCCTTGTCATTGACTGGCGGGCAATGATACATCGGCAGGCACGAGCAAGCACAATCCGGACCTACTCAGGGTCGGATATGCCAATATAGCCGGATGGAACGGGGTTTGCTTGTTACCGACCCCTGC
Organism: Aromatoleum tolulyticum; assembly: GCF_900156155.1. Lineage (GTDB taxonomy): Bacteria > Pseudomonadota > Gammaproteobacteria > Burkholderiales > Rhodocyclaceae > Aromatoleum > Aromatoleum tolulyticum. The sequence goes on along the minus strand of NZ_FTMD01000012.1, from coordinate 80,162 downwards.
CTCCAGGCGTTCCCACAACCCGTGCAGCCCACACTACCATCCATCGACCCGTGACCGGCCGCGAACTCAGACTTCAGGGGCAACTCATCCTTCTAGCCGCAGGCATCGTGCTGACAGCCACGATATTGTTCGCCTATCGCGGCATCGGCCTGAACAGCTTTCATTTCGACGACTGGTCGAACATCGTCGACAACGCGTCCGTGCAGATGACGCAGTTCAGCCTGAAAGGCCTGCTCGATGCGGCCCGCGGCAGCTTCCTGCCGCACCGCCCAATACCATCGATAAGCTTCGCGATCGACTGGTGGCGCGGCAACGGCACCCCGGCCCCGTTCCTGTTCACGAACCTCGCACTGCACGTCTTTGCAGGCTGGGCGGTCCTCGCGCTGCTGCTGCAGGCGGTGAACCTCGGCCGTGAAAGTGGTCGCGCAGACGTTCGCACGATACTCGCAGCCTCGATTGCCGCTGCCTGGTGGGCCCTCCAGCCCATCCATGTCCAGGCGGTCAGTTACGCAGTCCAGCGCATGACCGAGTTCGCCGCACTGTTCGCGCTCATTTGCGTGTGGGCCTACCTGCGTGCGCGGCTCGCCCGCGACACCGCAAGGACTGCGTGGGGCGCGCTCTCGTTTACAAGCCTGATCCTTGCCGCCCTGTCCAAGGAAAATGCCTGGATCACCCCTGCGCTCGTGCTGATGGCCGAATTTCTTGTACTGAGGCACAACGAGACGCTGATCCGCACCAATGCGGACCGCCTGCTGCTCGCGTTGCCGGGCCTCGCCGTGCTCGTAGCGCTCGTCGATATCGCGCTCGACGGTCCGCTCAGCCGCTGGGGCCTGTCCGGGTACGGCAATCACGCCTTCACTCTCGGTGAGCGGCTGCTGACCCAGCCCAAGGTCGTGCTCTTTCACGTTTCACAGATCCTTTGGCCGCTTCCCGGGCGTTTTTCACTCGAACACGACGTGGAAATCATCCGCAGCGCAACATCATGGCAATTCTGGCTGCCGCTGCTCGTAATTCTCGGCTGGTGCTCCGCTGGCGTGCGATACGCCTTGCTGCCGGGTTCGCGGATTGCCGGTTTCTTCATGCTCTGGATCCCCGTGACGCTCCTGATCGAGAGCTCCGTGATCCCTCTCGAAATGATCTTCGAACACCGCATGTACCTCCCGTCGGTGGGCTTTGCCGGCCTCATCGCCCTTGCCGGAACCCGGAGGTCATCCCCATCCCTGTCGGTCGCAACCTGCGCACTCGCAACCGTCGCGATCCTCTTTGCGATGTGGTCCACGCACGAGCGCCTGCCGCAATGGCGAACGGCCATCAGCCTGCTGGAAAACTCGACCCGACACGCCCCGGAATCGGTACGCGTATGGAATCAGCTGGGACGGGAATATCTCGGAGGCCGCAGACCGGATCTCGCACTGGCAGCCATCGACCGTGCAAATGCAATCGATTCGAAATGGGGCAACGGCTACCCGTTCGTCAACCGCGGAGTCATCCTGGAAGCCATGGGGCGAACCGAAGAGGCAAGAGCGGTGTACGAGGAAACCATCCGCCGGTTCCCGAAACAGGTGCTCGGCTACAACAATCGCGGCCTCCTCCGGCTGCGCTCGGGGCACCTGGAAAGCGCAATACAGGATTTCGATCGCGCCATCGCAATCGATCCGAAATACGCGCAATGCTGGACCAACCGCGGCACCGCCCGGTTTCTGCGAGGCGACATTGATGCCGCGATGGCCGATTTCGAGAAGGCAACCGAACTTTCACCCCGGGAAGCGGTAGCGTTCGATTATCTCGGCCGGATTTACGAAGCGCGCGGTCGCGCGGCGGACGCTGCGGCTGCGCGGGATCGCGCGTGCCGACTGGGCGTCGTGCGGAACTGCGGAAGAAAGCTCCCGACAAAATGATCACACGATTCTTTTCCCTTCAGCAAACGTCCGACATCCCCGCCGGCACCGGTTCGCAGCTGCTGCAGGCTGCGTTAGCGGCACTCGTCCTCGCCATCGCCACGGCCCTCGCCTATCACGGGGTAGACCAGAATGCATTCCACTTCGACGACTGGCCCAACATCGTCGACAACGCATCGCTGCACATGAAGCGGTTCGGCCTCGACGGACTGCTCGAGGCCGTCCGGGGCGCCTTTCTTCCTCGCCGCCCGGTCGCGTCACTCAGCTTCGCGGTGGACTGGTGGCGCGGAGGAGGCGCGCCGGGCGCCTTTCTGACCACCAACCTGATCATCCACGTACTCGCGGCCTGGGCGATCTTCGCTCTCCTGCTGCGCGCACTTGCGCACTCGACGCGCCCGACCACAATGGCAGTCATCTCCTGCGCGGCGGCAGCCCTGTGGTGGTCGGCACAGCCGATCCATGTCCAGGCCGTAAGCTACGCCGTTCAACGCATGACCGAGCTGGCGACACTGTTTACCGTGTTGTGCATCTGGACCTACCTCAAGGCACGTATATCGAAGGGCGGCAACGCAGCCCTCTGGGGAACACTGTCTGCGATCAGCCTGACACTCGCCGCCTTGTCCAAGGAAAACGCCTGGATCACGCCATTCCTGATCCTCCTTGCCGAACTCCTTATCGTCCGCAACGGAACATCCCTCATCCGGCGCCCGCGCGACCGCCTGCTGCTCGCAATCCCAGCAATCGCAGTAATCGGCCTCCTGGCAGACATGCTGCTGGGCGGCCCGGTCAGTCGATGGGCACTGAGCGGCTACGAAGGCCGCAGCTTTACCCTGAGCGAACGCCTGCTCACGCAACCCAAGGTCGTGCTCTTTCACGTTTCGCAGATCCTCTGGCCCCTGCCCGACCGGTTCTCGCTCGAACACGACGTCGAGATCGTTCGTTCTGCCGGCTCATGGCACTTCTGGCTTCCGATGGCCGTCATCCTTGCCTGGAGCGGCGCCGGAGCATGGTTCGCAACCCGCCAGGGCACCCGCCGCGTCGGCTTCTTCTTTCTCTGGGTTCCGGTCACGCTATTCATCGAAAGCTCGTTCGTCCCGCTCGAGATGGTGTTCGAGCACCGCATGTACATGCCCGCTGTCGGTTTTGCCGGACTCGCCGCGATCGGGCTCCTGCATGCGTCCCGCGGACCGGCCCTTCGCGCCGCCGGCGTCTGGGCCATCTACCTCCTTGCAACGGGGTTTGCCCTGTGGTCGACCAGCGAACGAATTCCGCAATGGCGCACCGAGGCAAGCCTGTATGAACAGGCAGTCCGGCTCGCCCCCGGATCGGCCCGCGCATGGAACCTTTTCGGTATCGCAAATCTCGGTCAGCGCCGCGGTGAACTGCTGACGCAGGAGCGCTACGAACGAGCGCTGGCTGCATTCGATCGCGCCATTGCGCTAAATGACCGGTACGCCGCGCCCTGGACCAATCGCGGCGTCGCGCGCTACCTGCAGGGGGATATCCCGGGCGCCGAGACGGACCTGAAGCATGCGATCTCCATCTCGTCGCGCGAAGCGGCCGCCCAACATTACCTCGGGGAACTGTACGAACGCACCGGACGGCCGCTCGAGGCCCGAACCGCTCGACGTCGCGCCTGCGCCCTGGGCGTCACCCCCGACTGCACCCGGTGAGAAATGCCGACCGCAACAGCTCGATGAACCAGACCTCTGCCCCCCTTGCCGCTGGCCGCGAGCACCCTCATTGGCTGCTCCGGACCGGGCTGGTTGCCGCCCTGATCATCCTGATCGCGCTCGCCTACCACGCCGCCCCGCAGAACAGCTTCCATTTCGACGACGCTGCCAACATCGTACGGCACGGACCGGTACACATGACCGACCCGGACATCGACGCCATCATCCGCGCCGCGCGGGACGGCCTGCTCCCCCAGCGCGTCCTTCCCAACGTAAGCTTCGCGATCGACTGGTGGCGCGGAAACGGCAGCCCCGCACCTTTCCTGGTCACGAACATCATCATCCACGCGGCGACCGCGGTTGCAACGCTTGCGCTCCTCCTGCTGGCATTCCAGCGCAGCGGCGCCCCCCCACTCACTTCATGGATCTTCGCCTCCGCCGCGACCGCGATCTGGGCCATACACCCGATCCAGGTGCAGGCGGTAACCTACGTTGTCCAGCGCATGGCCTCCATGGTCGCGCTATTCATGCTGATCACCGTGATCGCGTATGTAAGAGGCAGGCTGACCGGACGTCACGGCCTCTGGTATCCGGTCGCGATACTTGCAGCAGTCGCTGCATGGTTTTCCAAGGAAAATGCATACATCCTGCCGGCACTGATCCTGCTCGCCGAATACACGCTGTGCAGAGACCCCGGCGAAAGAATCCGCTCCCGCGCGGACATGGCGATCCTCGCCCTCCCGATCGTAATCGTCATCTACCTCATCCTTGATCTTGCGGTATTTCAGGGGCCGGTCTGGAACTATGTCGTGCCGGGCTACGCCCACAGGGACTTCACCCTGTCGGAGCGACTCCTCACGCAACCCAGGGTGATCTTCTTCCACCTTGGCCAGATGCTCATGCCACTACCGGAGCGATTTTCGATCGAGCATGAGTTCGCGTTATCGACGAACCTATGGACCCCCTGGACGACACCGCTGGCACTGGCCGGAATCCTGATCTGGATCGTTTCCGGAATCTGGCTCGCGCTGCGCAGCCGCTTTCCGGCCGTCGGCTTCCTCGTGCTCTGGGTGCCCGCCACGCTGGCAGTCGAAAGCAGCGTCATAGCGCTGGAAATCGTGTTCGAACACCGGATGTACCTGCCCTCGGCAGGGCTCGCCGGGCTGGCGGGCCTGGGACTGATGAAACTCGCGGAACGGCGACTTCGCGTCGCAGCAGTCGGTTTGGCCGGCCTGCTCACGACCGGCCTCTTCACCGCTACGCTTTACCGGATCCCCACTTGGCGAACCCCCGTTACCCTTTACGAGCATGCTGTACACCACGCGCCGGGCGTACCGCGAGCGTGGACGAATCTCGCCACTGCCTACGAGGACCAGGACCGCAGCCTCGAAGCCATCGCCGCCTACACCCGCGCATTGAGCCTTGAGCCCAATCGCGCGATCGCCCACCTCAATCGCGGCTCCAGTCACCGCAAACTTGGCAACTTTGTCGCAGCCGAAGCGGACTACCGACGATTCATCGAACTGGAACCGGACGACTATCGCGGCCCCTACGCCCTGGGAGCCCTCCACGCTGCAGCCGGCAGATACGACGAAGCGATACGATGGTTGACTGCTGCAAACCAGCTGAACGCCCGCACCCCTCTCCCGCTCCGCGAACTCGCCGATGTGTACTTCGCCGCGGGACGCCCCGACGCTACGGTCACGGCGCTCGAAGGCGCACGCGGACGCGACCCGGCCATCGCGACGGCCGAATACTTCGACCTTCTCGGCGCCGCATACGGCCGACTCGGCCGCTACGACGAAGCCATTGAAGCCTTTGGCCGCGCACTGCGCATGGAGCCCGCGCTCGTTACGGCCCTCCTGCACCGCGCTTTTGCATACTTGCGCAGCGGTAGACTCGACGCGGCACTTGCCGACTTCGACTCCGCCGCAACCGCGATGCCGGACAATGCGCGCGCGCACTACGGCCGAGCGGAAACCCTGATGAAACTCGGGCGGCACACAGAAGCACTGAACGCCGCCCGACGATCCCTTGCGCTCGATCCAGCCGAGATGCGCGCCGCCCAAATCATCGAAGCGCTCGAGACAAACGCGGCGCGTTAGGAAGGACAGCCCGGACAGCCGAATTGCGTTGACAGTCCGGCAGTCCGGTTTCGGGAAATTACTGCTTCACCGGGTGAAAGACACGCGACACGTAGGCAATGATCGCCTGGATCTCGTCGTCCTTGAGTACCGATTTCCATGCGGGCATCGACGTATTCGGCAAGCCTTCGCGGATTGTGTGCGCCAGACGCTGACGCGTCATGTTCTGCATGAACTTCGAGTCGGTCAGGTCACGCGGATGCGGCTCCATGAAGCTTCCGATCCAGTTCCGTCCGGTACCCGTCGCACCATGGCAGAACGCGCAATTCGCCTGAAACAGCGTTTCACCCCGTCTTTCCGTGGGCGACAAGCCCGACACCTTCGGCACCACGTCGTGCAATGCATACGGGCTGGCACTGGCGATGGCATCCGCCCTGGTCGGCGGCGGCGCCGAAAAATCACCCGGGTCGAAATGATTGCGCGGATAGGACAATGGACGCCCGCCCCACACCGGGCCGGGATCCTCGGTCCGGGCATGATCGTGGCACGAGATGCATGTCGTCAGGAACAGCCGCTTGCCCTTCTGTTCGGACGGGCTGAGCACCTCCCACGAGCGATCGAGCGGTATCTGGCCTGTCGCAAAAGGGAAGGCAAGCCTGTTTCGTTCATGGTTCGGCCAGCCATTCTCCGGCGTGTGATAGCGCGTGTTCACCGCCTTGTTGCGAATGAACTCAAGGCGCACGAAATCGACCACCTTCTCGATATCGCTCTCGGAGATGATTCCCTTGAACCCCTTCATTGCGGTACCGGGCTTGCCGTCGCGCACGGCGGCAATCATCTGCTCCCTCCCGATCGACTGCTCCACGTCTTTCGTGAAGTCGCGCGGCTTCGGGGTCAGGTAGGTCGCTGCGAGGGTCTTCGCATCGCCGGAATAACCGTGACAAAAATAGCAGCGGAAATTGTAGACCTTGCGCCCGGCCTCGTGCCGGGCACTGTCATTGCCTGCATCGGCGGCGATCGCCGGAGCAGCGGGCTGGATCGCACACAACGCCGCGACCAGCCCTCCCACCCAGATACTACGACTCATTTCGCCTTGGCTGCCTTGTCACCCGAACGGATGAAGGTCTGAAATACGTATTCGGAGACATTGGCAATTTCCTGCTCGGTCAGCACCTTGCTCCAGGCAGGCATCTCGGTACCATTTCGTCCGAAGAAGACGGCGGCGTAGATCGCCGGACGGTTCAGCGTCAGACGGGAACGCTCATGGAGGAAATCTCGCGGCACCGGACGAATGAAGTAGGCACGCGGACCTTGGCCGTCCCCCTTCACCCCGTGGCATTCGGCACAATTCTTCTCGTAGAACTCCTTACCCTTTGCGGCTTCACCCTTCAGTCCCGACGGATACGGCGCAGCCATGTCCGCACGCTCCTCGGGCGCCACCGGCTTCACGGGCGGAATGGGAGCTGCGATCGGGGGAACGGGGGCGCTTCCGCCACCCGCAGCGGGCACCGCCGGGGCCGAACCGCCACCAGTCGTTCCCGACGTACCGGAAATGCCCTTGATCATGCCGGCGGAGATGGCCGCCCCACGATTCACGATATCGTTATGCACGTAATCGGCCAGCGCGGCGAGCTGCTCGGCATTCAGGCGGGACTTGTAACCCACCATCGCCGTATTCGGCTTGCCATGGGTAATCACGTGCAGGATGTAGTCACGCGGCAGGGCAGCGCCCGCCTTCGTCAGGTCCCTGGGCGGCGGATTCAGGCTTTTCATGGCACGGGAGTTCCCGTCGCCGCGATCGCCATGACACACCGAACAGTATTCGTGATAAAGCACGTCGGCCTTGATCGTGCTGCCGCTGGCGCCGAAGCTCAGCGCCACACCGAAACCGATAGCGCATGCGCGCAGGACCTGCGTGAATTGCTTGTTGTGATTCACAAGATACCCCTGAGTCGAAAAACTGCAGCCTTGATGCAAGAACCGAACCGGCCGATGCGCACTACTGGCATGTCGGTTGCTTCGGTTACCGATCCAACCATGCTTACCGCCTCGGGCCAGCTTCGCGATTCATCGACGGGACCAAAATGAAATACATTCTTGCACCGGTCGGCCTGGCATTCCTTGTCCTGGCAACCGAAGTATCGGCCACCGACGGCAAGGCGGTTTATACTCAAATTTGCCGCGCCTGTCATGCAACCGGGGTGGCTGGCGCCCCGATTCTCGGCGACCGCAACGCGTGGGCCCCCCGCCTCCCGGCAGGACTCGAGGCCCTGCAACAGTCGGCACTCCGCGGCAAGGGCGGCATGCCGCCCAAGGGCGGCAATCCCGGTCTCGCCGACAGCCAGGTTCGAGCCGCTGTCGAATACATGGTTTCGCAGTCCCGCTAGGGCTGCCCGAATCGGATCCCGAACTTGAGAACGAGGTTCCACTGTTTGGAAAAACGGACGACGTAAAAGAGCGACAATTGCCAACCGCGCGCCCCCTCGCCTCCTGCCGCCTCATTGCCGCGCTGAGCGCACTGATGATCGCCAGCGCCCTGATCGGCACTGCCCCTGCGCAAGCGCAGCGGATCGACATGCGGAACAGCAAGCACAACCTGATCCAGTACGGCACCACCCAGAACGTAGACCCCCGCCAGATCTGCGTCTTCTGCCATACGCCGAGCGACACGAACCAGGACGACGCCGCCCAGCCGAAGTGGCAAAGCTCCGTACCGAAGGACAACACCTTCCTGATGTTCGACGACATCGGCCGCATGGGCAAGGAAGGCAGCGAAGCGGTCGGTTCCCAGTCCATTGCCTGCCTGTCGTGCCATGACTCTTCACAGGCATTCGGCATCGCCGGAGGCAGCATAGACCACCCGTTCGCAGTGCCCTATCGCGGCGCCCTGACACCCGAGCAGCGCAAGAAGATCCGCGAGGACCTGCAACGGGCAGGCAAGCTCATCAATACCGCAAAGCAGCTGAAATTCGACGACGGATTCCGGCAGGCCACCCGTGGCGTCATCGACAACCGTCCCGTCTGGTGGGTATCGAAGGACGCCGCCTCGGTTCAGCGCGGACGCCTCGATGTGCCGCTTTACGTGCGCATCGACGCCGAGGACCAGATGGAAATTCCCTTCGTCGAATGCGCGAGCTGCCACGACCCTCACACGGTCCGTCCGCTTTTCCTGCGCGCGGAAAGCAACCCGAGCGAGCTTTGCCTGACCTGCCACATCAAGTAGCGACACCTCCTCGCACGGAAGCTGCTAACGATTTTCCGTCACACCTTACCATTGTCGAGACCCTCCACTCTTTCCGGCCACCCCATGAATCTGTTCAATCGCAGCAGTGATGCCGCTCGCGCGCCGCGCAGACGCGCGCTTCTCCTGGCCTGTATGGTCGCCGCCAGCAGTGCCATGATGTTCAGCGGCTGCGCCCAGATCGGCGACACCACCGCCAGCCCGCCGAAAAAACGCACCCTCGTATTTCCCGGCCCTCCCGACGAACCGCGTTTCATATACGAGCGCACGATCACCAATTCTGCCGACGTCGAGAGCGACACCAGTGACGATGCGTTCAGACGGATCGTCACCGGCGCGCAGCGCACCGGGCACTTCATGTCCAAGCCTTACGCCGTCGCGGTACACCGCGGACGCGTCTTCGTATCCGACACCGCGGAACTGAGGGTGAAGGTCTTCGACGTCCCGGCCGGCAAGTACTTCACGATCGGCGAAGAGGAACCCGGCCAGCTTGCCAAACCGCTGGGTCTGGACGTCGACCGCGCCGGACGCCTTTACGTCGCGGACGCTACGCACAAGATGATCTTCATCTACAACCGCGACGGGAAATTCCTCCGCAAGATCGGCGGCAACGATCTCTTCGATCGCATCTCCAGCGTAACCGTCGATCCGTCCGGCCAGCGCATCTACGTGGTGGACATCGGCGGCGTCAAATCCGAAAACCACCGCATCCGCGTTTTCGAAACGGCGACCGGCCGCCATATCCGCGACATCGGCAAGCGCGGCTCGGGGCCCGGCGAATTCAACCTGCCGCGCGACATGGCCATCGGCAAGGATGGCCGCCTCTACGTCGTGGACGGCGGCAATTTCCGCATACAGATATTCAACGAGGACGGAACTTTCCACAGCAGCTTCGGTGCCGTAGGCCGCCAGCTGGGCAATTTCGCCCGTCCCAAGGAAATCGCAACAGACAAGGACGGCAATGTCTACGTTGCCGACGCCGCATTCGGCAACTTCCAGATCTTCGACCCCGAAGGGGAACTGCTGATGTTCATCGGCAGCCGCTCCGAGCAGGGCGGACCCGCCCAGTACATCCTCCCCTCCGGCATCGCAGTGGATGAGGATGGACGGATCTTCTTCGTCGACCAATGGTTCTCGAAAATCGACGTATTCCGCCCCTACGACCTTCCCGCCGACCAGGGATTCCTGGTGAATCGCAAAGCCGAGCCGAAGCCCTGACCCCCGTTTCCCGAGTTCAGGAATATTCCGCTGTCACTTCTCGATTTTCAGCACGAGAGAGGCCAGCCCTCGGGACACGCCAGCGCCTTGCGACCCGACGGGATTCCGTATAAATCAAATATTTCTTTTTATTTTCAATTGCTTGACAAAATTCGCAGCAAAAGTGGACCGGAATCTGCTTAGATAGCTCGCAGCATTGAATTTAGTTTTGACGGTCATCACAGGCGGCCGCCGTAGTCCCAGGTAGCCTCCCGCTTGACTCGCAAACCGTACAACCATCCATCGGGGGTTACCATGAAAAAAATTGTCAAGCAGACACTCGCTCTCGCGTCGCTCGCGCTCGTCGCCAGCGCCGCAAGTGCCGCGTTGACGGGTATTTCCAACACGAAACACAACCTGACCTCGACGGGCAATGGTCCGAACAAGCAGACCAGCACGGAACAGATCTGCGTCTTCTGCCACACGCCGCACGCTGCGAACACCGGCGTCGAGGCTCCGTTGTGGAACAAGGGCCTGCCCGCCGCCAGCGGCTACACGACCTATTCGACGGCAAACTCGTCGACGATCGACGGCGAGGTGCTCGGCGTCGGTTCCGTCTCCGCCGCCTGTCTGTCGTGCCACGACGGCACCCAGGCGATGGACAACCTGGTCAACGCCCCGGGCAGCGGCAACTACACGTCGGGCGGCTCGAACCAGGCCTATGTCTGGACAGCAGGCGGTGAACTCATCGGCGTGACCGGCAATTCGATCGCCAACCTCGGCCCGAACCTCCGCAACGACCACCCGATCGGCATCCAGTACTGCGGCGGCGGCATCACCGGCACTGGCACGACCGTGAATGGCACCTGCCGCGACACCGACTTCACCAGCTCCACCGGCGGCCTGAAGACGAAGACGATCAACACCGCGCAGGTGTTCTGGATCGACACGAGCACCGTGGATGGCGTCCGCTCCAAGACCGACATCATCCTCTACACCCGCGACTTCTCCGGTGGCGCGGTCAAGGGCCCGTCGGTCGAGTGCGCGTCCTGCCATGATCCCCACGTCGAACCGAAGGGCACCGACGGCATCAGCTTCATGCGTGTGACCACCTCCGGCAGCAAGATCTGCCTGGCTTGCCACACCAAGTAAGGGCAAAGACCGCACGGGGTCGCTCGCGCCATAGCGCAACGACTCCGTCGCGGTCAGAAAAAGGGTCAGGTGACATGGTCGCCTGACCTTTCTTTTTTGTCGGAATCGGACGAATTGTGTCAAATTTCGACATGCTCCGTAATCGACGCAATCAGACCGGCAAGACTAGAATCCGTCATGAAAATTTTTGCTCGCACCCTTACCGGCGCTCTCGCCTGTACGCTCGTCTCCTTCGGCGCCCATGCCGGCGATAATGCAAAGACTGACGCGGCAAAGCCTCCGGCAACGGCGACAAGCTCACAGCGGGCAGCCGACCCGCACGTATCGCCTCCGTTCGCCGCCGTCGTCAATGGCAAGGTGATCAGCTCGGCAGAGTTCGACACGGCCGTCCGGGAAGCGATTCGGCAGAAGTTTTATCATGGCACTCCTCCGGAAGGTGAGATCGAGCAACTGGTGCGCGACGTCGCCAACAACATGATCGACCGGATCCTGCTGCTCGAGGAAATCAAGCGACGGGACATGAAGCCCGACGCAAAAGTGGTTGACGAGAAAATCGCCAACTATGAGAAACGTTACGCATCGAGCGCACGGTGGCAGCAGGAACGTGCCCAGATACTACCCCCCCTGCGCCAACGCCTTGAAGAAGACGACATGCTGACCGCCATCGAGGCAGCCGCGCGCAACGTCGCGGCACCGTCGCAGGACAAGGTGCTTGCCTATTACAAGGCGCATCCGGAAAAATTCACGGAACCGGAGAAGATGCGCATCTCGCTTATTCTCCTGCCGGTCGATCCGTCGTCCCCGACCAAGGCATGGGAGGAGGCCGAAACCGCGGCCGGCGCGCTGCGCATGAAGCTCACCGAAGGGGGGGCGGATTTTGCCCAGCTGGCACGCGACCGTTCGGCTCATGAGTCATCCGCCAATGGCGGCGATCTGGGCTATATGCACAAAGGCATGCTACCGGAAGGGATTCAGGAGAAGATCGACACCATGAAGCCCGGCGACCTCTCGCCTCCGACGCGCGTGCTTCAAGGAATTGCGCTGTTCCGTTACGATGCCCTGCAACCGCCGAAGCACCATGACTTCGAAACCGTCAAAGCGCGCGCGACGGATCTTCTCGTGCGCGACCTGGGCGACGAAGCATGGCGCAACCTGCGCGATCAGCTGCGCAAGAAGGCAAAGGTCGAGTTGAATACACAACGCTACTCGGCACTCGCCAAGAAGACGGCGGCGGGAACGAAGTAATCCGTAGAGTCTAATGTCGGACATCGGAGCTGCCCCGAAAGCGGTCACCGCCGACAACGCGGCACGCTACCTCCTTGACGTTTGCCGTCGAGGGATTCCGCCGTTGTGCGGGGGAATACTGCTTGGAGCGACGGCCATGCCGGCGATTGCCGGGCAAGCGGCTCCAGCGGAATCACCCGCTCACCCGCGTCTGCGCTTGACGACCATTCTCGCCAGCCTGCAGCGCGACGGCGAGTCAGGCGTGACCGAATCGGCGGACCCTCCGCGTGACACGGAACAGACTAATCAGGAGCCGGCCCCGCTGACGCTGGCGTGGAATTTTCAGCTCCCGCTCAACGCTCCCGCCCTCCCTCCGTTGCCGGCCCTGCCCTCCTCCCCGGCGTCCGGAACGCCGCGTCCGGAAGAGCGACTTTCCGGAAGGGAACCGGCCGCGCTTCCACGGCGCAGAATTGCTGCCGAGAAAAACGACCTCACCTCCCGGTCCGCCGATACTGCCCGGAATCTCAAGGTCGCAGCAGCAGGCACGCCGCCCCTGCCTCCTGCCTCCGAACAGAACACCCCGGCACCCAGACCAGGAACTGCCGATGCCAAGGTTGTCGGCAGCGATGATTTCCTTCCCGCGGACGAGCTGGATACCGATCTGCTCCCGAGCCAACCACGGGCGGCAGGAACAGAACCTCCCCCCGCCAGCGCCGCGGCGCGCAATCTTGGCTGGGGACTCGCTCCAATTCGCTGGGGCGGAACGCTCTCCGCCGGTTTGCGAAATTATCGGTCGGATAATTCGACCGGCTCGACCAGCCAGGTCTATGAGGCGCGGTTGCGAGCCAATTCCTACATCTGGAAACCTTACATCGCCCTGGTATCCGGCGACTTTGCGCTCACCACGGTGCGCTCGCAGGATTCAGGAGGAGCGGTTTCGAACAATCTGATGGGGACGTCCGTTACCGGGTCGGGATCGCTGAATGTCTTTCCACAGAGCCGCTTCCCGTTCTCTGCATCACTGTCACTCGCCGACAGTCGCAGCGATGGCAGCTTTTCGGACTCCAACGTTCAGCAGCGCCGTCTCGCGCTGCGCCAGAACTACCGCCCGCAGATCGGACAATGGTCGGCCGCGGGCGGCTACGACCGCAGCGAGATCACCGGAGATTTCGGCTCCGACACCGTCGACCGGGTGTACGGCAACTTCTCGAACACGCTTGACCGACAGTCCTTCAATATCAGCGGCGACTTCTCGAAGAGTCAAGCCGTCGATCAGACGACCAAGAGTTTCTTCGTTGGAGGCGGACACAGCTTCACCTACAGTGAGGAACTCCAGTTCAACACCAGCGCGAGCTTTACCGGCCAACAGTTCGACCTGGGCACCGGGGGGGCAACCCTGAGTGCAAAGACACAGAGCGCCCAGATTTTCAGCTATGCGAACTGGGCACCTTCTGAATCGAAGTTGCGGGGCTCCGCGAACGTCCGCTATTTCCAGACGAACAACACCTTTGACGGCGCCACGTTTGACAACCGCACATTCGGCGCCGCCGCAAGCCTCAGCTACCAGGCGAGCCGCAATCTGAGTCTGTTCGGCTCGGCCGGGCTGAATTTCGACACCAACAATCAAATGAGCTCGAACGAATCGCTTGGCATAAGCTACAGCGGTGACGCGTTGCGATTCGGAAATTTCGACTACGTCTGGTTCTCGTCGCTCTCCGCGTCGAACAGCACGACCGGCGACGGGGATTCCGCCCGCACCATCAGCGGTTCGCTCGGGCACACCTTGACCCGAAGCTGGCAGCTCCCCGAAAAGACAAGCCTATACACCAGCCTGAATCAATCGCTCACGAAATCGAGGGCCACCGGCGTCGGAAGCTCGGACACAACGTCGCTTACCCACGGGGCCAGCGTCAGTCTCCAGGCGAATGCCGGCGAGGCGCTGTCTGGTTATCTGAGCGCAAGTTTTTCCGACAGCCGGACCAGGGGCGAAACCACGTCGTCGTTTCAGATGCTCAACGTCCAGCTGACGGGATTCTGGCGCATCAACGCCTACTCCGAGCTCAACTCGAACCTGACCTGGCAGATGTCGCGACAGGCATCCGACCGCAATGAAGTGGTCGTCGTCAGCGACGAATTCGGCCGTCCGGTACTCGTAGACACTTCCACGCGCAGCGGCAGCACCGGCCTCGGCGGGGGGCTTGGATATGGCCACCGGCGCGTCATGGGCGTCCGCGGGCTTCGCTACCGGCTCGATTTCCGCGCCAACACCAACCGCGACGATTCGCGTCGCTTCGGCAACGCCGATGCCCTCAGGGAACAGGATCGCGCGACGCTGGAACTCGACCAGCGCCTGCTTTACCGGATCGGGCGACTCGATACGGAGCTTCAGTACCGGGTAGCCGAAATCGAAGGGCGGCGCAATCAGCTCTTGTTCTTCAGGGTCAGCCGCGAGTTCGGCTCCTTCTGATGGCGCCGGACCGCCGAGCGATACCGACAGATGCAACCTTCGGCACAGCGGAACGACTAAATCCGATAATCTTCCGGACCGATCTGCTTGAACCGGTGCGCCGTCATCATGTCCGTTCGCCTGCCCCGCGTCCCCTTCACACGTTGCGTGAAGTGCCTGCTCGTCCTGATGCTTGTTTTCGCGCGGCCCTCGCCGGCTGACGAACGGGTCTGGGCGCCGCTCGCCAATGACGGTCTTCGCGACCCGCGCGGTCCGGCGGTCAAGATTCTGCAACAGCCGGGCGACGCCCTATTCCCGCTGTCGCCCGACAACGCCGGAAACCAGGTACGCTGGGTGAACGCCTTGAAGGAAGGTCAGATCAACCCGCGAGCGAGTCTCCGCAAGCCGCTCGTCAGCGAAAAGTACGATAAGGATGTGCTGCTGAATCTGAATGGCGGGATGCCGGTTGTACGCTTCCCCCACAGCATCCACAACGAGTGGCTCGACTGCAGCAACTGCCATGATCACTTGTTCAAGAAACAGCGCGGCGCATCGAAGATAAGCATGTTTCTGATACTTCAGGGCGAGCAGTGCGGGGTGTGTCACGGTGCGGTGGCGTTTCCGCTGACCGAGTGCGCGCGCTGCCACAGCGTGAAGCGCGCCGACGCCCTGGCGGAACTGGAACGTGAGGAAGCGGCCAAGGCGGCAGTGCCCGCCCCGCCCCCTGCGCCGACGAGCGAGCGCACGTCGGCGCCCAGAAAGGAAGGCAAGGGCAAATGAGCGAGCGGAGGCGCCCCCTCGCGTCGATCGTGGCTGCGACATTGCTCGAGCTGTCCGTAATTTTCGCTGCGCCACCAGCATTCGCGGAGTATGCTGACGTCGTTTTGAACCGAATGGCCGAGGCGGCCGGAATGCGCCCGGTCGTCTTTCCGCACTGGTTTCATCGCATACGCTTTCGCTGCAAGGTCTGCCACGCCGAATTGGGCTTCAAGATGCGCGCGGGAGCAAACCAGATAAAGATGACCGACATCATCGACGGCCGCTTCTGCGGCGCGTGTCATGACGGAGAAACCGCATGGTCCGTCGAAAATTGCGACCTGTGCCACTCCGGCAAGGCGGGGCTGCCGCCGGGGATTTTCGGCGGACATGAAACCCTTGGCCCGGGTCGCTGGTGAGCAAATCATGTGGATGAAGATAATCGGGGGAGTCCTGCTGTCGGTCGTCCTCGGGGTGCACGCACAGGCCCCCGCCGATGCCGTATCGCACGGCGGGGCAAACGAGCTGCTCGTGCCGCAGGGTGTCATCGCGGGCGGCTTCTCCGCTCCTGCCAGTCCCGTACACGGTCAGACGCCTCTCGGCCCCTACATCAAACTGGTTCGCCCATCTGCGGTCGCCGCAAACGGGCCGGACCTCTATGTGGCGGACAGTGCCCAACGTCTGCTGCTGCGCGTGGACACAGTCACCCAGGCGGTGACTCCCCTGGGCGACATTTCCCCACTGCCCGGGACACGCCTGAAGGCTGGACCGGACGGGAGCGTGTACGTGCTGCGTCCGGACCGCGGCGAAATCACCCGGCTGACGCGCGACGGCCGCCGCATCGCGGGCTTCCGTGCCAAATATGACGTCCTCCAGCCCGCAGACGTCGTCATCGAACCGACGCTCAACCGCGTCTGGATATCCGACGCAGCGGGCGGCGTATTTGCGTTCCATCCGTCAGGACGGATGAGCGAACCACTGATCGGACGTGGTGACGGCTTTGCCGGGGAATTCCCGGGCGCGACACTGCTGGCTGCCAGTCGCGAGCGGGTTACCGGTATCGATCCCCGGTGCCGCTGCATCATCGATTTCGACCACGAAGGCGGAATCATCGCCCAGTATGGTGAAAACACACTGACGTCCCCTTCCGACCTGGCGATCGACGCCCATGGCCGTACATGGGTCGTCGACCGCGGAGACAACCGCTTGAAAGTCTTCGCCGGCGGGCAATTGCTTGCGTCGATCGAACCGCGACGGCTGGGGCTGATAGAAATCACGGCGATCTCTATCGACGTCGATCGCGCATATATTTCCGACGGCCCTGCGGGCAGGATCGGTGTCTTTGCGGTTATCCCGCCGCAACGGAGAATGCCTTGAACCTCGGTCACTCCCCTTTCTACTGGTTGGTACTGACTCTCTCGATCGCCCTGAGTGGCTGTGCGACGCAGTCCATACCAGCGCGCCTCCACTACGGCCTGCTCGACGCTCCAGAAGGCAAGCGGCTCATGTGGCCAGCGGAACCGGAGATCCCCCGTTATCAGTTCGCGGGCCAGCTTACCGGCGAAGAGAACTTCGTACGCGAAGATACTGCGACCGGATTCGTCGGCTTTCTTGCCTGGGCCGTCGGTCTTTTCGAGGAGGAAAAGCCCAATGTGCTTCAACGACCGCAAGCCGTGGTCGCGGACGCGCAGGAACGGATTTTCGTCACCGACGTGAGTCGTGCGGCCGTTTTCGTGTTTGACAAACCCGCAGGCGAACTGAAGATCTGGGATCAAGCGGTTGATCTGCGTCGCTTTGTCGCGCCGATCGGCGTAGCACTTGCCGACGGAGGGGGCATCTGGGTTGCGGATGCGGAGTTGCAACTCGTAGCCCATCTCGATGCGCAAGGAAACCCGTTGCCGCCGATCGGGGCAGGGGTGCTTCAACGTCCGACGGGACTGGTGCGCGACCCGGCCACCGGGCTGCTATACGTCGCCGACACTTACGCCCACGACATCAAGGTATTCAGCGCCGACGGGCGCCTTGAGCGGGTGATCGGCGAACGGGGGGAGGCTCCAGGCGAGTTCAACTTCCCGACGCATCTCGCGATTGGCGGAGGGAAACTCTACGTTACCGACACCATGAACAGCCGCGTGCAGATACTGCCGCTGGCGGACGATTCCCCCCCCCAGATCGTGGGAAAACGGGGCCTGTACTATGGCAACCTGGTCCGTCCCAAGGGAGTCGGCGTCGACAGCGAAAACAACATTTATGTCGTGGAATCCTATTACGACAACTTGCTCGTGTTTAACGAGACCGGCGACTTCCTGATGCCGATCGGGGGCGTCGGCCAAGGTACCGGAAATTTTTACCTACCGTCCGGAGTATGGGTTGATTCGTTCAACCGGGTGTTCGTTGCCGACACCTTCAACGGCCGCATAACGATCTTTCAGTACCTTGGCGGCGCCAAGGTCGACTCGGAATGATCGGCGACGGAACAACGGCGCGCGAGTACACGACGACAGCATGGAACTCGCAGCAGACTTCCCTCCTCCACGGGAGTGATGACGGGCAGATCCGACCGGTATCCCCTTCGGCGAGATTTCTGCGCAAACTGGCATCCCTGCGTCTCACGCTGTGGCTGATCGCGCTGCTCGGCGCTGGAACGGCCTTCGCTTATCTTCGGGAGGGGGCGCGAACTTGGCCGTTGGTCATACCCTTGGTGCTGCTCGCCCTCAACCTGCTGGCTGCCGTTGCAACCAATGGCGTATTCAGGCGTCAGATCGCGCTGCTGGTTTTTCACCTCTCCCTCATCGTTCTGCTGCTACTCGTTGCCGCAGGCCGCCTGACATATCTGAACGGGCACGCGGGAGTTACCGTCGGCACCGCCTTCGACGGCGTCCTGGCCGTCTCCGAGCAGGGTCCGTGGCATGCCGGAGAACTGTCGAAGGTCAGTTTCGTCAATAAGGGCTTCACCATCGAGTATGCTCCCGGACTGCAACGTGGGGCCACGCGCAACCTGGTTGCGTGGGCGGACAGGCAGGGGCACTGGCACGAAGCGGAAATCGGCGATCAGGATCCGCTCATCGTGGAAAACTACCGTTTCTACACGACCTTCAACAAGGGCTTCGCCCCCACGTTCCGCTGGCTGCCGAAGACCGGCGAGGCGATGTACGGGTCGGTACAGCTGCCCCCATACCCCGGCAATCAATTCAGTCAGGCAGCGGAATGGACGCCTCCGGCCAGCAGCGTTTCCGTATGGGTGATGCTCGACTTCGACGAGGTCGTACTCGATCCAGAGCGCCACACCAGTTTCCGTCTGCCTGACGGATACAAATTGATCGTACGTATCGGCAGCGAGCGTCACGAAATGCATCCGGGCGACTCGATCGAGTTGCCGGACGGTCGCCTCGAATTCGACGGTCTGCGCAGCTGGATGGGGTATCGAGTGTTCTACGACTGGACGCTGCCGTGGCTGCTCGCCGCCTGCATTGTGGCCATCGCCAGTCTGGGCGTACATTTTTGGCAAAGATTCGCAGCAAAACCGTGGGACGCATGACGTGGAACGAGAACTACAGATACTCTGGGCCGCAGTAACTGCATACGTGCTCGCCGGCATCGTCGCCGTCGTCGGCGTCGTGCTGGGCAAGCGGCCTGAACGCACCGTCCTCGGACTGACGCTGACCGGGCTCGCGTTGCAGACCGTCTCCATGGGTCTGCGCTGGGAGCGTCTCGGACACGGACCGTTCATCACGATGTTCGAGATCCTCTGCTCGAACATCTGGAGCCTGATGTTCGCCTACGCCCTCGCCTACTGGCGCATCCCGCGGATTCGCGCAACCGCGGCGATCGTGCTGCCCCTGATGTTCATCATGCTCGGGTGGCTGATGGTCACCCATCCCGGCGAGGGGCACTATCCTCCGACCTACAACACCCCCTGGCTGTTTATCCATATCGGCCTGGGCAAGGTGTTCCTTGGAGCGGTTCTGGTTGCAGTCGGTTTGTCCTGCGTGATCCTGCTGCGTCAAGCCGGCATCGGAACCACGCGATTGCAGCAGTTGCCGCCCAACCCCCAACTCGACGAACTTGCCTTTCGCTGCATGGCGATCGGCCTGATATTCCACACACTGATGCTCATCGCCGGCGCCATCTGGGCGCAGGACGCCTGGGGCCGATACTGGGCCTGGGATCCCCTCGAAACCTGGGCGTTCATCACCTGGCTCACCGTCGCGTTCACGATCCACGCCCGGCTGGCATACCGGCTGTCCCCCCCGGTGCATGCCGGCCTGATCCTTGCGGTATTCGTCACTGCCTTCCTGACCTTCTTCGGCGTGCCGTTCATCTCGGCAGCCCCCCATCAGGGAGCCGTATGATGACCACAGGGTTCTCTACTCCCCCGGGCGTATCACAGCGCTGGCTGCTGCTCGCCGCGTCATCGCTGGGACTTTCCGCTGTGGCGGCCGCGGCGCTCGTACTCGCCCGAACGCCGGTCCTCACGTCTCTGGTACCGCCGGACAGCTTCCCGCGCGCCCTCGTCGTGCACGTCAATCTCGCCACCTTGCTCTGGTATTTCACGATGGCCGGAGCGATGTGGACCGAGGCCCTGCCGTCAAGCCGCCATCGTACGGCACAAGCCCTTCTCGTCGCAGGCGCGGTCGGGGCCATCGGAGTCGTCACGTCCGGTCTGTTTGCCCCTGGGAATCCAGTCCTCGCAAACTACTTCCCCTATCTCGACCACCCGATATTTCTCGGGTCCCTTGCAGTGTTCGTCTCTGCGGGACTCTGTACGGGCGGGATATCCCTGGTTCGCCCACGCGACGCCGCCGAGTGGGGTTTTGCGATCGCGCGCTGGCCATTCTGCACGGGGGCCATCTATCTCGCACTCGCCCTGCGCCAGGGAATGGGGCTTGTCGATGCGCTCTGGGGCGCCGGGCACATTCTCCAGTTCGGCTTCGTCACCCTCATGATGGCAATGTGGCTACGTCTGTCGGAGCGCACAGGCATGACGGACGTACCGCCTCGGATCGCCATCCCCTTCTTCGTCGCCGCATCCCTGCCCGCAACCATCGCTCCCGCCCTTCTGCTTGCAGGACTGGATCAGGGCACGCTCCATTCGCTCCATACCGACATCATGAGATGGACAAACTGGCCTGCAGCACTGGCATTCGGTCTTCTCCTGCTCTCGCGCAAGGAGGCCCGCAGTGCAGACAGTTTTACCGCATCGCTCGGACTATATTGCATCGGCATTCTTGCCGGAACCGCGATCGACAGCCAGACGACCATGGTGCCGGCCCATTATCACGGTACAATCGGCGCGTTCACGCTCGCCCAGATGGCGGCCGTTCTGGCCCGCATATCGCCTGCCGCGGACGCCGACCATTCCCCGCCAAGTACCCGGCCGCTCTCCGTATATACCTTCGGAATCACGACCCTGATCTGCGGTCTGGCCTGGAGCGGGATTCTCGGCGCCCCCCGCAAGGTCGCGTTCAGCGGAGAGGGCGCAGACCCGGCCGCAATTCTCGCCGCTGCCCTTACCGGGACCGGCGGCGCAATCACGATAGCGGGCGTCGGATACTTCGCATGCATTGCCGTACCTCGAATTCTCAGATTATGCAGAACACACACAGCCCCGACCTCCCGGTACAGCGCCCCCGCAACCGCCGCGATGTTCGCCGCCGCGCGATAGCCGTCACGGTACTTGCGACCCTGTGCCTCGGCGCCCTGCTGGCCTTGGATCCGGCCCCGCCCCGTGGGCTTTCCCACACACGCCTCGCATACGCGGACCTGTTCAGGGCGAAGCTCCGCGCCCCCTCAGCCGCCGATGCAACACTGAACGACGTTCGATCGAGATTCGAGCAGGGCGTCGCGATGCTTCAGATGCGTCAGTATGAATATGCACTCACGGCGTTCCATCAGGTACTGACCCTGGCCCCGCGGCTTCCCGAAGCGCACGTGAATATGGGGTTCGCGCTGATCGGTCTCGAGCAATGGAAACAGGCTCGCGATTTTTTCGAATCGGCAATCGAATTGCGGCGTGATCAGGTCAATGCGTACTACGGCCTCGCGACAACCCTCGACGAACTCGGTGACCGCCCTGGCGCGATGGGCGCCATGCAGGCCTACCTCCATCTCGCGCCGCTGGACGACCCGTTCCGGCCACGGGCGGAGGCAGCGCTGTGGGAATGGCGCTCGGAGCTTCAGCAGACTCAAGCGGACAGGCAGAAAACCCCCTGAACCGCTCCCCGGCAAACACTAACCCGGGCAGATGCGACCTGCCCGGAAATTCCCGGATTCGGGAAGCCGTTCCCGCAAACGATACAATCCGTTACATTCCCGAAACCGAAATGGCGCCCCCTTTCGGACCGCCGCTTTTCTTACCGATACGCCGATGGTAATAGAGATTAGGCCTGAATATTGCTTAGAGGACCGGTCCGACGTACTGAGGCGACCCAGGCAGGGAGGCAAGAGTCGAGAGACGGGTGACCGCGGTGCGAAAGCATGAACTTCCGATGCTCCACAAGTCCGGAGCTGCGAACGGGACGATTACACTCGTTTGGTTGCCAGCCGACTGTAACTCGTGCAATTTTGGCTGGCAGGAACGGATCACGTTATGAAGAGGGTTGAACTATGAAGCAGGTACCGTGGGTAACAAGAGTCCGTCGTGGGCTCACTGCGCTGCTGTTTGCCGTAGTGGCCATCACGCTGTGGACCCCGTCCGACAGCCGCGCCGAGTATGGCGACATCGTCATCAATAACTATGCCGACGCGGCCGGCATGCGGCCAGCGATCTTTCCGCACTGGTTCCACCGGATCCGCTTCCGCTGCAAGGTCTGCCACGCGGACCTCGGCTTCCAGTTCAAGGCGGGCGGCAACGAGATCACGATGCTGAAGATCATTGACGGCCAGTTCTGTGGCGCATGCCACAACGGCGAAGTCGCCTGGTCGGTCGAGAACTGCGACCTGTGCCATTCCGGCAAACCCAACACCCCCACGCAAGTGCACGAAAGCACCATCCAGAAACTGGCAGTTCCCGTCGGGCAAGGAGGTAGCAAGAAATGACCCGCCGTATTCCAACCCTTCTCCTGACCGTGTTCGCCGCCACTCTGTTCGGCTCGGCCCCCGTCATCGCCCAGGACGCCAAGGGCAAGCCCGCGCCAGCCGCGCCAGCCGCGGCAGCCCCCGCCGCCGCGCCGGCGGCCGCAGCGGCACCGGCGACTGACGTCAACCGCTTCAATCGCCTGCTCAAGCCGGCCAATCAGCGCAACCTGCCTCCGATGCAGGACGGCATCCACGACCCCGGCAGCGAAGGCACCGCAGCGTTGATGCCGCCGCTGTCCGCTTTCGAAACGCTTCCCCGCAGCAATGCAGGCAACCGCGTCAATTGGGTCAAGGCCCTCGAAGATCGCGCGATCAACCCGCGCTGGGACCGTGTGGATGCAAACGCAGCGCCGGTCGTGATGGATCTGAACATCGTCCGCGAAGTCAAAGGATCGATGCCGGACGTCGTCTATCCGCACAAGCAGCACACCGAGTGGCTTGACTGCTCCAACTGCCACCCGGCAATCTTCATCCCGCAGAAAGGCGCCAACCAGATCAGCATGGCCGCCATCCTTCTCGGGCAGAAGTGCGGCGTGTGCCACGGCAAGGTTGCCTTCCCGGTGTCCGAATGCCGCTTGTGCCACTCTAAGAAGAAGGACGGCCCGGTCGCCCGCTCGGGTCAGTAAGTCGTATTTGCAGTCAACAACATGCATGCCCAGGAGTCCGCAATGATGAAACCAAACTGCCGCAGGGGGATTCTTGGGCATGCTGCGCTTGCTCTGACACTGACGCTCGCCTCGGGTGGCGCGACGATGGCGCAGACCGAGCCCGTACCGCCGGGCAGCGCATCGACCCGCCTCCAGGCTAACGAGCCCGACCGAGCCCAGCTCGAGCGCCGCTTCGAATCGGTCGGAACACTGATCGAGAAATCCACTGCGGCACGCCAGATCGAATCCAGCAGCGAAGCGCCAGCCATCGAGAAGCGCAAGGCGGCCAAGGAACAGTACACACAGGCGAAGGCCGCCTTCGACGCAGGCGACCTCGCAAAGGCTTCCAGCCTGCTCTCGGCGGCAAGCAAGACGATGTTCGAAGCGGCACGGCTTGCCGCGCCGGAAAGCGTCACCGGAAAGAAAGTCGAAACGGATTACAAGAACAAACTCGAGAGTGTCCGCGCCCTGCTTTCCGCGCAGCAGCGAATTGCGTCGGAAAAGGGTAACAAGGAATCGCAGGAGAGCAGCCGTCAGGTCGAGGCACTCATCGCCGACGCTGAGCGCAAGGCCGCTGCGGGCCAATATGCAAGCGGCCGGACGATTCTCGAACAGGCATACCTCCTAGCAAAAGCATCGGTCAGCTCGATGCGATCCGGCGACACGCTGGTACGTTCGCTGAACTTCGCATCCAAGGAAGAGGAATACCACTACGAGATCGACCGCAACGAGACGCACAAGATGCTCGTCAAGGTACTGCTCGAGGAAAAACTCGCCGGAGCCCCGATGAGCCCGCGCGTCACGGAATTCCTCACGAATGCCGGAGCACTCCGCGGCGAAGCCGAAGCGGCGGCATCGCGCAAGGATTTCGAAGCAGGCATCAAGCTGCTCGAACAATCGACCACCGAACTGGTCAAGGCGATCCGCAGCGCCGGCATCTATATCCCCGGTTAAGCCCTTTCCATGCCGCGCTCGAACACGTTTTCGGGCACGGCACCCCCCTGATCCACCCCGAAGGGACGGAATTCCTGAAATCAGGAATTCCGCCTTTCCGCAGCCCTGACTGCGCCCCTTGCAGCGCAGCGGCTTGCCCGACTGAGCCCGATTTCGCGTGGTCGCAGGTGGGCATGCCGATTGCTAGATCAGTAATACGACCCCGCCATTCGAACAAGCACGACAAGATGCCCGCACTCAGCAGCACCCTCAGCTCGGACGAATCGCCGCCGTTGGCCGCATGGTCGAAAGCGACCCCGCAGCGCGGGTACGTCCATGCGGGACGGCTGTGCCCGTGGTTTGCCTGCGCGGCCGCAGTGCTCTGCTCGATCGGCCTGTTTGTCGGCCTGGCCGTCGCCCAGACGGATCCGCACCAGCACGAGCACTACCGCATCGCTTTCATACATACCCCGTCTCTCTGGTTGTCCGTCGCCATCTACTTCGTTACCGCAGGCACGGCGGGCTATGGTCTCGTAAGACGGCAGCGCTTCCTGTCGATGATCGCTTCGGCACTCGCACCGACAGGAGCAATGTTTGCGTTCCTGGCGCTATGGACCGGGTCCCTCTGGGGCAAACCGATCTGGGGTGCGTGGTGGGTATGGGAGGCACGCCTGACCGCGGAGCTGCTGGTGCTCTTCCTCTTTCTCGGCTACGTCGCCCTGCAGGAAGGCATTGATGACACGCGTCGCGCGGACCGCGCCAGCGGCCTCCTGGCCCTGGTCGGAGCGTTCGGATTGCCGCTGCTCTACTTTGCCGTCTTTCGCTGGAGCGGCATGTATGGCGCGCCACCGCAAGGCTTGTCGGCCCCGGAAGATCCGGTCATCGGAGCAGGAATACTGCTGATGAGCCTGGGCCTATTCGCCTACGCCGTTGCGGCAACGCTCGCCCGCCTGCGCAACGTCATACTCAAGCGCGAACGCAACAGCGAGTGGGTTGTTCGGAACTTCGGTGCCCGACCATGAACTGGGGCAGCTGGAGCGAATTCTGGGCGATGGGCGGCGACGGCCTGTACGTCTGGAGCGCCTACCTCGTCGCGCTCGTTGTAGTCTTCACGGAAATTGCAGTCCTTGCATTGACGCGCCGCTCCATCCTTGAGCATCTTGGCCGCTATGCCAAAATTGCAAGAAAGGAAAGGAAGCCGCGAAATGAGGACTCGAGATTCTGATCAAACATCGTCACCCGCCTACACCGCCGCAACCATACGGCGGCGCGCACTCTCCCGCCGCGTCTTCGCTACCCTTGCAGTCATTGCGCTCCTGACTCCGCCCGCGGCGCCGACAAGCGCCGGCGAGACGCCGGCATCGATGCCGGCGCTTGAGCTCACCGGCCTCGAAGGTGGAGCAATTCGCAGCCAGGATTGGCTGAAGGGCCGTCCGGCCGTCGTTAACCTGTGGGCGACGTGGTGCGCGCCCTGCCGCACCGAAATGCCCTCGTTGCAACGGCTCGAAGCCCTCCTCGCGCCCGACGGCATTCGCGTGCTCGCGCTGTCCGTCGATAGCGACCACAATCTCGTACGCGAGTTCGTACTCAAATACGGGATCACCCTGCCGGTGAGCATTGCAAACTCACCGAGCAAGGCCATGGCTGCGCTGGGGGCCGTCGCGCTCCCGCAGACACTTTACGTCGGAGCGGACGGCACCATTCTGGGCAGTCATCTCGGACAACGGGACTGGGCCGATCCGACGACCGTACGCGAAGTACGCAGCCGCTTTCCCGTAAAGACACCAGCCAGACCCTAGGATCCGTTCTCATACGGAACGCGGGCGCGTTACGCCACCCGAATCGTCCCCATCATACCGCCGGCCGCATGATCGAGAATGTGGCAGTGGTACATCCAGTCGCCCGGATTGTCCGCGACGAACGCGACGTCGATCGTCTGGCGCGGCCCCATGATGACCGTATCGCGCCAGACCGGCCGGGCCTCCTTGCGGCCATCGACGCCAACGACGCGGAAGAAGTGGCCATGCAGATGCATGGGGTGAACAAAGTCGGTCTCATTGATCATGCGCAGAACGACGTGTTCGCCCCGCCGAAGATGCAGGAACGGCTCATGCATCAGCGCGTGTTCATGCTCGGCCGTGTAATTCATCGTCCACGCCAGGCCATGCCGCTCCATCAACTCGTGAGAGCGGACCGGCTTGCCGTCTACGATGCCCATCGTCGGCGCGCCCCGCATGCCGCCCTGGAACATGATGTAGTGCTCAGTCGCCTTCGCGAGGTCTGGTTCGGGCAAGCGATTGGGCGCCAGCCGCATCGGAGCACCGAGCGGCTTGCGGCGCAGGGGGCGCGCATCGCCGTAGACGAGCGACGCGATGGGCCCCGCGCTGCGACGGTGGGTGTCGTTCATCAGGAAACGGCTTCCGGGCGCCTGCATGCAATCGACCACCAGATCCGCCCGCATTCCCGGCCCGATAATCAGATGCTCGACCGCATGCGGCTCGACGGCCTGCCCGTCGTAGGCGATCACGTTCATTGCGTGGCCATGCAATTCGAGCTGGAAGACCCTCGCAGCTGCCGCATTGATCAGCCGCAGACGAATGCGTTCACCGCTTCTGACCTCCAGAACATTTCCTGCTCCTGCCGCCCTGCCATTGACCAAAACCTCGTTGCCGATCCGTCCATCGTTTGCAATGTCCAGAATGCGGCCGAAGTCCTCGACCTGCAGCCCGTCCTCCCCGACCCGCACGTCGGACAGCAACCAGACGAGTTCGCGGTCGACCTCGATCGGATGCTCTTCCTCGACGATCAGTGCGCCGTAGAGTCCGCGCGGCACCTGTTCGAAACTCGACTGATGCGGGTGGTACCAGAAGGTGCCTGAGTCCGGGAGCGCAAACTCGTAGACGAAGTCCCCGCCCGGCTTCACCGGGTTTTGCGTGACGTAGGGAACGCCATCCATGGCGTTCGACACGCGGACCCCGTGCCAATGAACTGCGGATTCGGCCTCCAGCGCATTCTGGAAGGTCAGTCGCACCGACTCGCCCTTGCGATACCGCAGCAACGGCCCCGGCACGCTGCCGTTGAAGCCCCAGAAATTCGTGCGCGGAGCCCCCGCGCGAATCGACTGCTCCATCGGCGCGGCACGCAATGTCGCGATCCGCGACGTGGCTGCGACGCCAAGCCGGGGGGACAATGCGACCAGACCGAGCGACGATGCGGCTGACTTGATGAATTGACGGCGCGAAATACCCATCGTCTCCCCCCTCGGGCGAATTGATCCGTTCTGGTCAGCGCGATTCCACGTTCTGGTGCAGGCGAACAAGGCGATCTGTTGCCGCGAGTATGGAGTCCGCAGCTTCGGCAACAACCAGCCGATATGAGCCGGCTCCCTCCACCGACAGGGCGGTGCGCAGCCATTCCCATTGCAACGCGATTTCCGAGAGTTCGGCACGCATGTCCGCGGTGTTGCCCGGCAGTGCGGCGAGAGTGGTCAGGCTGCGCCCGAATTCGTCGGCGGCAGACTCCATCTCGCTGCGGCTGGCCGCCGTATCGGCTCCCCACGAGTACAGCATGTAGGCCTTCACGACCCGCTGCGAGAGCATGCGCAGCCTTCCCGCCTGGATGACCCTGCGCGCACCGCCGCTATCAGCTGCGACTTCCAGGACAATGACGAGCCGCTCCGCACTTTCGAGAACGTCGAGGCTGCGCCGGGACGCGAGCAGCGCGCGCGCCCTGTCGGCAGGTTCGGCGACCGCGGCACGCAGCGCCGCCCAGTCCCCTCGCAAGCGCTCGATCGCCGGCGCCGCAGGCGGAACGGCCGCCGCAAGGGCCTGCATGCGCTCGAGATTGCGTTCGAAGCGCACGATCGAATCCTGCAATTGCTCCAGCGCTGCGGCGGGGACGACGTCGAGACCCAGCTGCACATAGGACTTGGCCAGACGTTGCGACAGCATCCGGAGCTCGCCTGCGGCGTTGACGTCGCCCGGAGACACGACCGGCTGCGCAGCGGCGTGCGCGCCCATGAACGCCGTCAATGCACAGAGGAGAACGAACAGTTTCCGCATCATTCAGCGCTCCTCGCGTCAGAACACCGGCACGCCCATCGACTGCAAGGCTCGAATCAGCTGGGCGGAAGCCTGCTCCATGAGCTTGACCGCTTCCACGTGCCGACCTGCCTTCGCCTGCTCGTCGGCCTGTGCGCCGAGCCGGCGCCCCTCCTCGACAAAACCGTCGACCAGACGCCCCTTGTCGCCGGCGGCCCGCCCCTCCGCAACCATCATGTCGACCATGATCTCGTTGCTCGCGAAGCGTTTCTTTTCGTACGCGTACTCGTCCGCCGGGGTGTCGAACTTCAGCGACAGCAAGACCTCCTGGCCGGCCCGCAGGCGCGACAATTCCTCGACGGCAAGCTTGTAGGCTTCGGCCATCTTCTTCCCGGCCTCGCCGACGCGCCCGGCCTCGGCAAGCTGCCGCGATTCCGCTGTCAGGCCGTCGACGCGTCCGAGCAATGCCTTGGCGGCAGCTCCTTTCTGGCTGTCCTTGGACAGTTCCTCGATCGAGTTCCGGTACATCCCGACCTGATCGCCGAGATCCTGCAGATTCTTGCGCTGCGCGCTCTCGGGCAGCGCACCTTCACCGGGCGACATCCGGCGCGATGCGCTCGACACGGATCGCAAAGCCTCGTCCGCCAGCTTTGCCGCCTCATCGAAACGGGCATCGCCAAGCGCCTTGCGTGCGTCGTCGATTGCGCGCTTGCCCTGCTCGATGAGCGACCGGGAGTCCGCTTCGCGCCCCTCCGCCGCCCCTCTGGCGGCCGGAGAGTTGATCAGCGTCTCGACCAGACGAATCTTCTGCTCGATCAGCCGCCTCTTCTGATCGCTTCCGTCGGCTGGCGCCTGCGCCGCCACCGTGACGGCAAACACTGCGGCAACGACACCCGTCATCCAGCGCAATCTCATCGACCTCTCCGGTTCATGTGCGATGAAATCAATCGGAGCCCCGCTCCGTCAGATACCGAACCACCCGGAATGTGCGCTGCCGGAGGCCCGCAACTCAGTGCCCCGCCCCCTTCGGCCCACCGAGAAAGGACCGCGCACCGGCGTGACCATGGTCTGCTGCCGAGCGGATCCAGCGCATCGCCTCCTCCTGGTCCTGAACGACACCCTTGCCCGCCAGGAACAGCAACCCCAAGCCGTACTCCGCATCGGCATGCCCCTTGCGTGCAGCTTCGAAATACCAGCGCGCCGCCTCCTGGTCGGGATCTTGCACGGACTTGGGGAGCCTGTCACCGAACACGTACATGTTGCCGATGAAGTACATTGCATCGAGATTGCCCTGATCCGCGCTGCGGCGAGCCCACTGCAGCGCCTTGTCCTCGTCCTCCGGAACGCCGCGTCCGTAGAAGTACATGACCGCGAGCCTTTCCTGGGCAACTGCATTCCCGCCCTCGGCAAGCGGCGCGAGCTGTTTGGCGGCAACCTCGTACTGGCCGCCGTCGTATTGGCGAAGCGCATCGTCGATGGGGGCGGCATTCACGGCTCCGGCCAGCAACAACATGCAAAAGGAAAGACGACGCAACATGAAAGAACCCTCTCCCAATCAAGTCAGTTCTGTTTCCGGTCGCAGCGACGGCGCGCTCCCGGCGTATTCGCGAACCCGCACGCAATAACCATACCGTCCGATGTCATTGCGAACGTATCGTCGATTCTGTGTTCTTATTTTTCTCTTCCTCAGCGTGGCACCATCGTGCGGGCAACCGCGCCATCTGAGAAAATGAGCGCGTGCGCGTCTAGTGTAGCCCGACAGTTCCGACGGAAGCGGCACGCACCCTGAGAAATGAGATGAACACGACCTTCAGCACGGCCTTCGGTCTCTACGAGATGCCCGATGACGAAACACGACCGCAGGATCAGCTCGGGCGGCATCCGCGCTCGCTGTCGCTCAGGGCGAAGGGAATCATCGCTTTCATCCTCATGGTCGCGTATTCGCTGCTGATCGGCGTATCCACCGAAACGCAGCGCCAGGGACTCCTGCGCGTGGTCGACGAGCTCGAGATGGCCCATCGCACCGAAGCCCAGCTCCTCGAAATCAACACTTCGATGGCTCGCACGCTGTTCGCCGTGAACATGTCCTTCTCGGACGACGACCTGGCATCGTCGGCAATCCGTTCAATGATCGAGGTCGAAGCCAGCCTGTCCCTGCTCGAAGCGATTCAGGACCGCCACCCGACGGTGCTGATGCTGGCCGGAAAACTGCACGCATTGGTGCGCGATCTGGCGCAGTCGCCGACGCTCAGCACCCTGGGGGTTGCGCGTGCAACCCTGAACGAATTGATCATCGAACTCGACGGCGTGACGAAGAATGCGCACGCTCACCGACTGAAGCTGCTCGACCAGTACCGGGAAAATTACGACCGCATTACACTGAGCAGCCTGGCCATGCTCGTGATCGGACTGATCCTGCTGGGCGCGGTTACCGCCATATTCTTCAGCCGGCTGACATGGGATATCCGCAAGCTCGAGGCACATGCACACGGTATCGTGAACGGGAATCGCGATGCGCCCCTTCCCGTTACGCGCAATGACGAACTGGGAACGCTGATGCATGCGGTCAACCGTCTGCAGCAAGACCTGCGCGAACGCGAACGCCACATCGAACGGGCGCGGCTCGAACAGTTCCATCGCGAGAAGATGGTGGCCGTCGGCTCGCTCGCGGCTCAACTCGCGCACGAGATCAACAATCCCATTGCTGCGATCACGGGGGTCGCAAGTGCGATGAACCAGGTACAACAGTCCCGGCAGTGCCCCAATCACGGCGTGTCATGCCACCCCGGACTGATCCTCGAGCAGGCAAAGCGCATTTCGGCGATCACGCGACAGATTGCCGATTTCACGCGACCGCAGCCCCAACGCCCGGAACTGCTGAACCTGAACGAGCTCGTGAGCAACACCTGCGCCTTTGTCAGCTACGACCGGCGCTTCCGGCGCATCGCCATGACGACCGAACTCGACAGCGAAATGCCGGCCTTACGGGCAATCGGCGATCACCTGACGCAGGTCCTGATGAACCTCCTGTTCAACGCTGCGGACGCCCTCGAGGAAATGCCTGCGGACCATCCCGCACAGATTCTCGTGCGCACACGGGCGCTCGAGCACGAAGCGCTGGTCGAGATCGTGGACAACGGCGCCGGCATCGACGCCGACACGCTGGGAAAAGTCTTCGACGAATACTTCACGACGAAACCGGCCGGCAAGGGAACCGGCCTCGGACTCGCCCTCAGCCGCGAGCTGATCGAAGACGCGGGGGGCACCCTGACGCTTGATTCCGAACCCGGCAAGGGCGCGGCGGCGCGCATACACCTGCCCCTGCGCCCACCCGAACGGGTAGCTTGACAACTGAACTGGGCAGCATCCACACCACAAAGGAATTCGATGCACATACTGGTCATCGACGACGAACGCGCGGTCCGGGAAATTCTCGCGGATGCCTGCCGGCAGGCGGGCTACTCCGTCGACGAGGCGCGCAACTGTACTGAAGCCGCATCGAAACTGGTCCGCGGAGACGTCGACCTCGCGCTTTGCGACATCAAGATGCCGGACGGCAACGGAGTCGATCTCATGCGATCGATCAAGGAGTCCGGTGTCGAAACCAACTTCATCATGGTGACGGCGTTCGCCTCGATGGAATCGGCGGTCGAGGCCCTGCGCCTGGGCGCCTCGGACTATGTCACCAAACCGTTCAACGTCGAGGAAATGCTGCACCGGGTGCAGCAGATCGCCGCCCTGCGCGGGCTGCGCGAGGAGAACCGCGTCCTGCGCAAGTTCGCCAAGGCCGACTCCGACAAGTTCCGCTTCACCTCGCCATCGATGGCTGCGGTGGAGCGCCTCGCGGGCAAGGTAGCGCCCACGGACAGCACCGTGCTGATCACCGGCGAATCCGGAACCGGCAAAGGCGTCCTTGCACGCCTGATCCACGAACAGAGCCGGCGCAGCGAACATCTGTTCCTGCCGGTCAACTGCAGTGCGATTCCCGAAACGCTCATGGAGGCGGAGTTTTTCGGTCACACGAAAGGCGCGTTCACGGGCGCGGACAAGGCCCGCAAAGGCCTGTTCCTGCAGGCGGACCTCGGCACCCTGTTCCTCGACGAAGTCGGCGAACTGCCGATGCTGATGCAGACCAAGCTCCTGCATGCGATCGAGGAAAAGGAAATCCGCGCCGTCGGCAGCGAGCAGTCGCGCCGCGTCGACTGCCGGATCATTGCCGCGACCAACCGTGACCTCAGCCAGATGGTCAAGGAGGGCACTTTCCGCGAGGATCTGTTTTTCCGGCTCAGCATGTTCCACATCCACATACCGCCGCTGCGCGAGCGCAAGGAAGACATCCGCAGTCTCATCCGCTTCATCCTCGATCGCGCGCGCGATCAGCGCGACGCTGCGTCCTGTATGACGGTGTCGGAAGAGGTCGAGCGGCTCCTCGTCAGTTACCCGTGGCCCGGCAACGTGCGCCAGATGGAAAACGTCATCAACCGCGCGTGCATACTCGCCGAAGACAGTTGCATTACCCTGGACGACCTCCCACCCGAGATCGCCCGCACCGGCACCCACATCCAGGCTCATGGCACATCCATTGCTTCCCTGCGGAGCTTGCGCGATCAATTGCGCGAGTTCGAGGCGAGCGTGATCTACCGGATGCTCGATGAGACGGGGGGAGACAGGCGCACGGCGGCCCAGAAGCTGGGTATCGGCTTGTCGAGCCTGTACCGCAAACTCGAGGAATTCGAAGCGTTCGGCATTCACAGGAGCGATTCCGGCAATCCTCCCCCCGCACGCGACTCCAACTTCGAACAAGGAACCTAGAATGAAGCTTCCCGGAACTGAGAAGTTCGTTCCCGCTTTCAGCCACGCCCTTCTCGTATTGGCCCTGCTGTCCACGGCGCCGGTCGCGTTCGCTGATGCGGAAGCGGACTACAAGCGCGGACGCGAGGCATATCGCGTCAACGACGTGGTCGGCGCAATGGAGCCATTGAAGAAGGCAGCGGATGCCGGGCACGCAGGCGCCCAGGCGCTGTACGGATCCATCCTCGACAGCGCGGAACTCGATGACGAAGCCCTTCCATATCTTCAGAAAGCCGCCGCACAAGGCGACATGGACGGCGAGTACGGGCTGGCGAAGATGTACTTTACCGGTGAAGCGAAGGCGCCCAGCGACGCCGAGACCGGAAGGCTGATGCGGGCCGCCGCATCGAAGGGACACCAGCTCGCCATCGTGACGATAGCTCTCGCCTTCGTCCGGGGCGAAAAGCGCCTGAACGCCGACAATCCCGCCGCGCCCGAAGCAAGCGAGTTCCTGCTCAAGGCGGCCGAACTCGGGGAAGTCGATGCGATCAAGGCGGTTGTCGACGGTTACCGGGGCGGCAAGTACGGATTCACGGCTGACGCCGCAAAGGCCGAGCTGTGGGACAGCCGTCTTGCCGCCATTCTCGGCACGTTGAAGAAGGGTGCGAAGAAATGATGACTCTTCGCAAGCAGGCAGCCGCATTCGTCCTGGGCCTGCTCTGCACCCAAGCCGGGCTCGCAGCAAGCGTCGTCGATGGGCAGCGCATCTATAACCAGTATTGCATCGGTTGCCACGGCCCCGGCGGGAACAGCGCGATACCGAACGCTCCGCATTTCTCCCGCGGAGAGCGGCTGATGCAGCCCGACATGATGTTGCTCATGACCATCAAGAGCGGCAAGATGATGATGCCGTCATTCAACGGCATCCTTAGGGATCAAGAAATTCTCGATGTAATCGCTTACTTACGGACACTTCAACGATGACCCTGAACCTGCAGCACGCACGGCACGCCCTCGCGGCGGTCGGACTGGCCCTCACCTGCATGACCGGATCAGCCTTTGCCCAGGCACCGGCGCCCGACTACCGGGTCCGCGAGACCTTCAATGTCGGTGACACCGTATACGTGCGCGCGCTGACCATCGAGAAAGGGACGAACACCATCTGGGTGGGCACTTCGACAGGGGTGCACGAAATCGACCTGTCCACGCGCAAACCGCGCAAGACCTTCACGCGCGCCGACGGACTCGCGAACGAATACGTGTTTGCCGTGGGGATCGATTCGCAGGGTTATAAATGGTTCGGCACCAATGCCGGCGGCGCTTCGCGTTACAAGGACGGCAAATGGAAGACCTACTTCCCGATGCATGGCCTCGCCGACTACTGGATCTACTCCTACGCCAACGACAAGGATGGCAACCTCTGGATCGGCACCTGGGCGGGCGTAAACCACTACAACGTCAAGACCGGCGAATTCAAGAAGTACGTCAAGGAACTGATCAATGAGTGGGTGTACGGCCTCGATGTCGACGCCAAGGGTCGCGCGTGGTTCGCGACCGAAGGTGGCGTGTCGATGTTCGATGGCAAGACGTGGAAGTCCTGGACGCACAAGGACGGTCTGGGCGCCCCGAACGCGGACCAACTCCCCGCATCGAGCAACACGGGCCTTGGCACACGGTCGCGCCACGACCTGACGACGATGGAACACGGTCAGCCGACCTACAATCCGAACTACTCGTTTGCAATGCACATCGACCCGCAGGGCGATGCATGGGTCGGCACGTGGGGCGGCGGGGTCGCACGCTTCGACGGCAAGACGTGGAAGAACTACAACAGCAAGGACGGGCTGGTCGGCAACATCGTTTACTCGATCGCGCAGGACAAGCAAGGCGTGTTCTGGTTCGGCACCGACAAGGGCGTATCGCGCTTCGACGGCAAGAGCTGGCGCTCCTTTACGACCAAGGAAGGCCTGCTCGACTCGCACGTGTACACGATTGCGGCATCCGAGAACGGCGACATCTGGGTCGGCACACGCCGCGGCGTCGCGGTCATCGGCAAGTAAGGCACACTCACGGTCGGACGCGCCGGCGGGCCGTTCCCGCCGGCCGGGCGACAACCGGAACTTAAACTGGAGTCTTTCGCATGAGTTACAAAGTTGCAGCCGTCGCCGCGATCGTCGGCGCCGTCGCGATCGCCGGCGCCTATACGCTCGGCCAGCAGCAAGCCAAGGCCCCCGCCCCCGTCGCGAGCGCACCGGCCGGCGCCCAGTCGGCAGGCGGGTCGCAGGAGATCCGCGAAGGGAAGGTCGGAGTGGATCCGAACGAGAAGTTCACCCATTTCCGCGTCGGCAACAAGAACGTCAAGAAGATCTTTGCCGACAATGGCGTGATCTGGGTCGCGACCTCCGGCGGCGTCATCCGCTACGACACGCGCACCGACGAATACAAGATGCTGGACAACCAGAGCGGCCTGCTGTCGAACGGCATGTTCTATGTCGGCCGGATACAGGGCAAGATCACCGTCGGCACCTACGGCGGCGGCATGTCGATGCTGGACGAAAAGACGGGCGCATGGGACACCTACAACATTCCCGAAGGACTCGGGGATGCCTTCGTCTATGACGTCGTCGAGACCCGCTCGGGTGACATCTGGATCGCAACCTGGTCGGGCGTGAACCGCGTCCGCGGCGGCAAGCTCAAGGATCCCGCGGCGTGGGAGCTCCATACCGTCGAAAGCACCGGCGGCGGCCTGCCCAACGACTGGGTGTACGGCCTCGCCGAGGGCAAGAACGGCGAAATGTGGCTCGCGACGGAGGGCGGAATGGCTCGCTTCGCCGACGGCAAGTGGGAAAACTGGAACCACTCGCGCGGCATCGGTGCGGACTACGACAAGGTCAAGCAGGACATCGCCTACAAGAGCGATCCCGCCAAGGAATCGCTGCATCACGCGCAGCAGAAGCGCGAGATGGGTCTCGAGGGCATCGACCAGGCTTACAACCCGAACTACATCATTGCACTCGTCGTCGACGAGGACGGCACGGTGTGGTCCGGTACCTGGGGTGGCGGCCTGGCGCACTACGACGGTCAGAAATGGACCAACTACACGACCGTTGAAGGTCTGCCCGGCAATCACGTCTTCATGCTGCACCGCGACCTGCAGAATCGCCTGTGGATCGGCACGAACAATGGCTTGGCCGTCAAGGAAGGCAATCAGTTCCGCATCATGAAGTCTGCCGATGGCCTGTTCAACGACACCGTGTTCTCGATGACGACAACGAAGGAAGGCGACCTCTGGATCGGCAGCTACGGCGGAGTCGCACATATCCGCCCGGCCAGCTGAGCGAAACGGCAGGACGTCCGGCCATCACTCGAGCCGCCCCCACGTGGGGCGGCTTTTTTTGCGCCCTGCAATTCGAACCGAAGGCGGCCGGTTCGCGTGATACGGCCTCCGCGGCCTGAATGCTGACAGAGCTCCCTCCCCAGCGTCACCCGGTTGACGAGTCAGTATCGAGATTCGTGGGACCGACGCCGATCGCAGCAGGTTCGTCCGTGGCCATAGCGCCCGCTCGAAGTCATCGGCGACCACGCCCGCGTCGATCGCGCCACGGCGCAGGAACCCTCCGGGCGTGGGCAAACAGACGCCCCTCCCCCACCACGAGCCCGCATCAAAACAAGAAGGGCGTGATGCCGACGGCACCACGCCCTTCCCTTGATGCGGTTGCAGTTCTTACTTGCGCACGCGATCGATCACGATGCTGACGCCCTGGGCGTCGGGCGCGGCGAGCACGGTCTGGCTTTCGAGGTCACCCGCCGCCGCAGTTGCGTTCCCCCCCTTGGACAGACGAGCGCCAACGGCAATCTGTTCGGGCAAGGGACCTTGCGACATGCGCTGTGCATTGCGGAAATCGAACTCGATGGGCAGATCGCCGGCACGCACGCGCAACGCGGCGAGAGGCATCCCGCCCTGCGGCGGACGCGCGAAGACGAACACCGTCGCGTCGCTGTTGGCTTGTTGCGCGAGCTCGGGTGCCAGGGTCAGCCGACCGCGCAGCGTTAGCGGAGCCGACGAGGTTTGAGCGCCTTCTTCCCGCGCCGCAGGTCCTCCCATCCCCGCCACCTGAGCGCCCGCTGGCAGGCTCAGCACGGCCATTCCTCCTTTGGCGCGGGCCTCGTTGATGCTCGCCAGAATCGAGCTGTATGCGCCGTCACCGGGCTGCATGGTGGCGAGAATCTTCTCCCACTGGGCGGACGCGGTTGCGTAGTCGTGGCGGACGAAGGCGGACGTACCGGAAAGCGCCAGTGCCTTGACGTGATTCGGCGCGAGTTCGAGGGCACGGGTGATGAGGCGGTCGGGGTCCCCCTCGAACTTGCGCCCGGCTGCTCCAGCAAGCAGGTCAGCCCAGTCGGCGAGGATGTCGGGATGGTCCGGGATATTCGTGCCGATTCTGTTCCACGTCGCGACGGCGCCCTGGAAATTCTGCATCACGGCATACGACCGCCCCAGCAT
The DNA here is from genome assembly GCF_900156155.1 of Aromatoleum tolulyticum. GTDB lineage: Bacteria > Pseudomonadota > Gammaproteobacteria > Burkholderiales > Rhodocyclaceae > Aromatoleum > Aromatoleum tolulyticum. Next base: position 42,499 of record NZ_FTMD01000012.1, on the reverse strand, counting down.
CATCCAGCCCTGCACGTCACCCGGCTCACGCTCGAGCCGGTCGGCGAGCTGGCCCACCATCGCCTGCATCTGCTCGGGCGTGATCTGGTGACCCGCCTCGGGCGCGGGTTTGGCGCTGGCAGGATCGAGTCCTTCTGGCGTGCCGAGGAGCAGGTACACCGCCACCGCGAGAACCGGCACGGCGAAGACCACGCCGAGCGCCCAACCGCGGGCGGGGGCGGCATCGACGCCGGCCTCGGCCGTGCCGGCCTCCGTCAGCGCGCGCTGCTCGAGCTCCTCGCGGGAACGCTTGTAGTCGGCCTCGGCAAGGCGCCCCGCGGCGTGGTCGGCCTCGAGTTCGGCCAGTTGCTCGCGCAACACGATCAGTACGGTACGCGCCTGTTCCTGACGTGCAGCATGTTCGCGCGCCTTCGCTCCCGTGCCCAGCATGGGCGGGATCACGAGCAGCAGGGCGCCGGCCACCAGCAAGGTGGCCAGAATCAGGAAAACGGTCACGAGCGGGACTCCTGGGAAGGTTTGGCAGTGCCATCAAGCAGGGCGGTGGCGCGGGCATGCTCTTCCGCGCTCAAGGGCGGCGGAACTTCGCGAACACGCCTGCGCAGACGCCAGCCGAGCCATCCGGCTCCGGCGATGAGCAACAGCCCCGGTCCGAGCCAGAGCAGCAGGGTCGTCCCCTTGAACGGCGGCAGATAAAGGACGAAATCGCCGTAGCGGGCAACGAGATAGTCCACGACGGCCGCTTCGTCCTTGCCGGCGAGGAATTGCTCGCGCACCTGGTTGCGCAGATCCACGGCCAGCGGTGCATTGGACTCCGCGATCGACTGATTCTGGCAGACAAGGCAGCGCAGGTCGTGCGACAGGCGCATGACGCGTTCCTCGAGGGCGGGATCGTCCGAGACCGGCGCAGCTTCTCCGGCATGACCCGCCACGGGAAGCAGCAGGGCCGCAACAAGCGCCAGGCGGCGCATCAGATCAACTCGCACGTTGCAACTCCGCGATCTTGGGAAGCAGCACGTCGCGCAGGGATTCCCGGGTAATCGGCCCGATGTGCTTGTAGCGGATCACGCCCTGCTGGTCGATCAGGAAGGTTTCCGGAACGCCGTAAACCCCGTAGTCGATACCGATGCGCCCGTCCAGATCAACGGCCGACACCATATACGGATCGCCACCGTGCTCGACGAGCCACTGGCGCGCCCGCAGGCGAGCGCTGGCGAGCTCGGCTGCGGGATCCAGGCCCTTGACGTCGAGCGCGCCGTCACCGCGCACTTCCTTGTAGTTGAGGCCGACGATGGGCACCGGACTGTTGCGGGCGAACTCCACCAGGACCGGGTGTTCGTAGCGGCACGAAATGCACCACGAAGCCCAGACGTTGAGGAGCCACACGCGCCCCTTCAGGTCCTCGGGCGAGATGGTCTTGTCTTCAGCCTGCAGCTGCGGCACGCGGAAGGTCGGCGCGGCCTTGCCGATCAGCGGCGACGGGACCTCGCGCGGGTTTAGTTTCAGGCCATAACCGAGAAATCCGGCCAGCAGCAGGAAGATGAACAGGGGAACAAGGAACTTCGCTTTCATGAAACCTCTCAGGCAGCCTGGCGCGCCGCCCCCGCAGGGGCTTCGCGCTCGGCAAGACGGCGGTAACGGCGGTCGGAAGCAGCGAAGATGCCGCCCAGCGCCATCAACGAGCAGCCGAACCAGATCCAGCTGATGAACGGACGGTAGAACAGGCCCACGACCCAGGCACCGTCCTCGAGCTGGTCGCCGAGGTTCACGTACACGTCGCGGAGCGGTCCGATGTCGATCGACGCCTCGGTCATCGGCATGCCCTGGGCTTCGTAGAAGCGCTTCTCCGGCGTCAGCGTCGCAAACGTGACGCCCCCGCGACTGACGTCGAGCGTGGCTCGCGCCGCAGCGTAGTTCGGTCCGGGAGCGTCCGCGACGCCACGGAAGGTGAAGGTGTAGCCGGCAAGCTGTGCGGTGTCGCCGGACAGCATCTTTACCTGGATCTGGCTGTTGAGGCTGCCGACCAGCGTGACGCCGATGATGAACACGCCGATCCCCAGGTGCGCGAACCACATACCCCACCACGCGGAGGGAATGCCGCGCAGGCGGGCGCCCGTTCCGGCACCCTGACGGTCGGTGAGGCGCTGCCACAGGATCTGCACGCTGCCGATCAGGACCCACGCCGCAAGCGACAGGCCCAGGGCGGTGCGCCATGTGACGTGACCGATGGCAAAAGCGGCCCCGATGCCGAGGACGACGCTCGCAATCAGGCCCGGTGCGACCTTGCGCAGGACACGGTTGCCGTCGTCACCCTTCCAGCGGACGAAGGGGCCGATCATCATCAGCACGATCACCGGGGTCATCAGCGGCACGAACACGGTTTCGAAGTACGGAGGTCCGACCGAGATCTTGCCGAGGTTCAGCGCATCGATGAACAGGGGGTAGAGCGTACCGAGCAGCACCGAGCCGCTGGCGACGGACAACAGCACATTGTTGCCGAGCAGCGAGGCCTCGCGCGACACGAGGCCGAAGCTGCCGCCCCCGGCCAGGGTGGGCGCGCGCCAGGCGAACAACGTCAGCGAAACGCCGATCACGAGGACCAGCAGCGCCAGCACGAAGAGACCGCGAGCGGGATCGGTGGCGAACGCGTGCACCGAGGTCAGCACGCCCGAGCGGACGAGGAAGGTGCCCATCAGCGACAGCGAGAACGCGCCGATGGCGAGGAGCACGGTCCAGCTGCGGAAGGCGCCACGCTTCTCGGTTACCGCCAGCGAGTGCATCAGTGCGGTGCCCAGCAGCCACGGCATGAAGGAGGCGTTCTCGACCGGGTCCCAGAACCACCATCCGCCCCAGCCCAGTTCGTAGTAGGCCCAGCCCGAGCCGATGGCGATGCCGGCGGTGAGGAAAACCCACGCGACGGTCGTCCACGGCCGCGACCAGCGCGCCCAGGCGGCATCCATGCGGCCGGACAGCAGCGCGGCGATCGCGAAGGCAAAGGCGACCGAGAAGCCGACGTAGCCCATGTAGAGCAGCGGCGGGTGGATGATCATGCCCGGATCCTGCAGCAGCGGATTGAGGTCGCGACCGTCGGGCGCGCCGGGCAGGATGCGGTCGAACGGGTTGGACGTGACCAGCAGGAACAGCAGGAAGCCGGTGCTCACCAGGCCGAGCACGCCAAGCACGCGCGCCATGAAGATTTCGGGCAGGTTGCGGCTGAACACCGTCACGGCGACGGTCCACAGCGCGAGCGACATCGCCCACAGCAGCAGCGAGCCCTCGTGGTTGCCCCACACGCCGGTGATCTTGTAGATCAGCGGCGTCGCCGAGTGCGAGTTGCTGGCGGCAAGCTGCAGGGTGAAATCGCTGTTGATGAAGGACCAGGTGAGACAGCCGAACGAAAACACGATGAACAGGAACTGACCCTGTGCGGCGGCGCGACCGACGGTCATCAGTGCGAGTCGGTTGCGGCTCGCGCCGATGAGCGGCACCACGCCCTGCACGAGAGCGAGGATCAGCGCGAGGATCAGGGAGAAATGACCGAGTTCGGGAATCATTGTTTCACCGTCTTGGCGGTCTTCTGCGCCTGGTCGACCGCGTGCTGCGCTTCGGGCGGCATGTAGTTTTCGTCGTGCTTGGCGAGCACTTCGGAGGCGGTGAACTGGCCGTCCGGACCCATCTTGCCCTGCACGACCGCGCCCTTGCCCTCGCTGAAGAGATCAGGCAGCGAGCCCTTGTAGGTCACGGGAATGACCTTCGCGGTGTCGGTGATCGCGAACTGCACGGTCAGGCCGTCGGCCGCGCGCTTGATCGAGCCGGGCTCGACCAGACCGCCGATGCGGAAGGTGCGACCGCTCGGCGCCTTGCCTTCGGCGACTTCGGTGGGGGTATGGAAGAACACGAGGTTCTCCTGGAAGGCGGTGAGCACGAGGGCCACCGCCCCGATCAGCAGTGCGACGGCGCCGCCGAGCAGCATCAGCCGTTTGCTACGGGGTTTCATTCAACGATCTCCTCAAAAGCACGGCGCCCGCCCGCGCCGGCCGCATTGGCCCGGCGCAGGCGCAACAGGCGCCGTACGGTATCCCTACGACGACGCACGACAAGGATCAGTTCCCCGACCACGAGCAACAGCGTCACGCCGTAACTGCCCCACACGAAGGCGGCGAAGCCACCCATGTCCCAGAAGGCACTCCAGGATTCCCACTGCATCAGATCTTGCCCTCCAGCGCGTTCAGTTCGGCCGCGACCCACTCGGTATGACGCTCGCGTTCGAGGATCAGCGAACGCACGCGCCACAGCGCGACCGCGATGGTGTAGGCCCACGCGGCGAGCGCCATGACCAGCATCCCGGTGAGCATGGTCGTCGCCATCGAGGGCGCCTTGTCGAGACTGACGGAAGCCCCCTGGTGCAGGGTGTTCCACCACTTCACCGAGAAATAGATGATCGGGACGTTGACCGCGCCGACGAGCGCGATGATCGCCCCGGCCTTGTCTGCGCGGCGCGGGTCTTCGATCGCACGGGTGAGCGCCATGAATCCCAGATACAGGAAAAGGAGCAGCAACTGGGAAGTCAGGCGCGCGTCCCATACCCAGTAGGCCCCCCAGGTCGGCTTGCCCCACAGTGCGCCGGTCCACAGCGCGACAAAGCAGAACATGGCGCCGGTGGGCGCGAGCGCCTGCGACATGATGAAGGACAAGCGGGTGTTCATGACCAGGCCGACGAAGGACCAGAAGGCCATGATCATATAGACGAACATCGACATCCAGGCTGCAGCGACGTGGATGTAGATGACGCGATAGACGTCGCCCTGGATGGCGTCGGTCGGCGCGACGAAGAAACCCAGCCATAGGCCGACCGCCGCGAGGATCGCAGCGATGCCGGCGAACCATGGGGCGATCCTGCCGGCCAGCGGGTAGAACATCTGGGGAGCAGCGAAGCGGAAAAGGCTCTTGCTGCGTTCGGGTTTTTGCATGTCTTTCATCACTCAACCGCAATTCGGAGGGCCGCGGCACAGGCCAGCGGCGCCAGCGCCAGGGAACCCAACAGACCGCCACCTAATAGCAAAAGATGTGCCTGGGCGCCGGAGCCGGACAGGTAAGCGTCGACTGCGCCGGCACCGAAGATCAGCACCGGCACGAACAGGGGCAGCACCAGCAGCGCGAGCAACATGCCGCCGCCGCGCAGGCCCAGCGTCAGCGCGGCACCGACCGCGCCCAGCAGCGCGAGGATCGGGGTCCCGAGCGCCAACGATAGGACCAGCACCCCCAGCGCACCTTGCTCCACGTCAAACAGCAGGGCCAGGCCCGGCGCGACGATCACGAGCGGCAGGCCGGTGGCGATCCAGTGAGCGCAGATCTTGGCGACGACCCACAGGACGGTAGGCTCGGGCGTGAGCAGGAGCTGTTCGAGCGTGCCGTCGGCGTGGTCCTGGGCGAACAGGCGATGCAGCGACAGCAGCGTGGACAGCAGCGCGGCCACCCACAGCACGCCCGGCGCGATGGCGCGCAGCTGGTTGGGCTCGGCGCCGACCCCGAAGGGGAACAGGCACACGACGACGACGAAGAACGCCAGCGTGACGAGGACGTCGGCGCGACCGCGCCATGCAAGCAGAAGATCGCGGCCGAGGACCGCGGCGAAGGGACCCAGGGCGCGGCTCAACAGGCTACCTCGGCAAGATCGAGCACCGTCGGGGCCTTGGCGAAGGGTGCATCCTGGTGAGTGGTGAGCACCACCATGCCGCCGGCGGCGCAATGTTCGGAAAGGGTGGCCGTCAGGTCGGCCACGGCAGCGACGTCGAGCGCAGTGAAAGGCTCATCCAGGATCCACAGCTTGCGGTCGGCCTCGAGGAACAGGCGGGCCAGCCCGACGCGCCGGCGCTGGCCCTGCGACAGGACGCGGGCAGGCAGGTCGAGCTGCTGGGCGAGGCCGATGCGCACGAGGGCGTCGATGCACGCATCCTCGTCGACCTTGTCGCCCCCCGAGGAGCAGGCGAAGCGCAGGTTTTCGAGCGGCGAGAGGAGGTCGTTGAGCGCCGGCGCATGTCCGAGGTACAGCAGGGAACGATGGAAGCTTTCGCGGTCACGGTTGATCGGGACGTCGTTCCAGCGGATTTCGCCGCTCTCGGGCATCGCGAGGCCGCACAGGATGCGCAGCAGGCTGGTCTTGCCGTATCCGTTCGGGCCGGCGACGCGCAGCAGGTCCCCCGGAGCGACCCGCAGGGAAAGGCCACGGAACAGCGGGCGGTCACCCTTCACACAGGCGAGATCATTAGCATAAAGCATGGGCGTGGATTTAACCACAGACGCGACCGATGCGGGAGCCCCGGAAAAGGGAAAAACCGCGATTTCACCAGTGGATAGGTGAAATCGCGGCGGGACCGGCGAGGAGCGGGAATTTCAGTCCTGCTTGGGCGGAACCGGCGGGTGGAACACCTCGGGCGCGACGCTTTCGCGCGTGGCGCCGATATCCTGCTCGATCGGCGGCAGGGAGTGCGCGATGCCCTTGTGGCAATCGATGCAGGTCTTGCCCTCGGCGAGCCCGCTCTGGTGCGCCTTGTTGGAGCGTCGGCCCTGCACGGAGTAGTCGAAGTACTCGTAGTTGTGGCAGTTGCGGCACTCCTGCGAGTTGTTCTTCTTCATGCGGCGCCATTCGTTCTGGGCGAGCTGGACGCGCTTGGCGTTGAACTTCTCGGGCGTGTCGATCGAGCCGAGCAGGTGATGGAAGACTTCGTTGGATGCCTGGATTTTGCGGATGATCTTGGGGATCCACTCCTTGGGCACGTGGCAGTCCGGGCAGGTGGCGCGCACGCCGGTGCGGTTCTGGTAGTGGATGGTGTTGCGGTACTCCTTGAAGACGTTTTCCTTCATCTCGTGGCAGCCGATGCAGAAAGCTTCGCGGTTGGTGAGTTCCAGCACCGTGTTGAAGCCGCCCCAGAAGATGATGCCGGCGACGAAGGCAATGCCGACGACGCCAAAGGCGAGGCGACGCAGGCGCTGCCACAGGCTGCCCTTCGCGTTGTTGTTGTCCTGGGTCATGTTGGTTCCCTGTCCATTAGGCGTCGAGGATCAGCGCAGGCCCTCGGCGCGTTTGAAGTTATTGTCGACCAGCGGCTTGGCGTCGGTCTGGGGGATGTGGCACTGCAGGCAGAAGTAGCGGCGCGGGGAGATGTTCGAGAGCTCGCCGCCGTCGCGGTCCTTGAAGTGGGTGAGGCTGACCTTGGTCGCGTTGAACTCCTGGTAGCGGCTCCACGCGTGGCAGTCCATGCACTTGTTGAAGTTCTTCGTGACTTCGTAGCCTTCGACCTTGTGCGGGATCAGAGGCGGCTGCTGCACGTAGTCGCGCGCGATGGCCGGCCCGTCGGGCCGGATGTGCGCCGCCGGCGTGGCCGGCTCGGCCGCATCGACCGGTGCGCCGCGCAGACTCTGCACCTGCTGGGCGAAGGCGGCCTGTCCGCCGAAGGTACCGAAACTCACGGCGGCAACGAGCGCCAGCGTCAGGTTACGGGTCTGTTTTTTCATGACTCGCTCCTATCAAATCGGGTCGTGATTCGAAAAACGTTCCTGCCGCATACATCGACGCAGCGGCCACAGTTGGTGCAGTTGCGGTCGAGGATGACGGGATGGTCCTGGCCGGCCGCCTTGAGGGCGGGACGGATGACCTGGGGTTCGGGACATACGGCAAAGCAGTCCATGCAGTCGTCGCAGGCGCTGCGGTGCGCGGCGCTGACGCGCATGAGCGCGGTGCCGCCGAGCAGGCTGTAGAACGCGCCCATCGGGCAGATGTGGCCGCACCAGCCGCGCGTGGCGATGAGCAGGTCGTAGACGAAGACGCCGCCGACGATGCCCCACGCGAGACCGAAGCCGAAGATGAGGCCGCGGTGCAGCATCGACACCGGATTGACCCATTCCCACGCGAGACTGCCGGTCGCGAAGGCGGCGAGCAGCATGAAGCCGAGCAGCCAGTAGCGCGTGTCGCCCGAGGGGATCTTGCCGCCCTTGAGACCGAGGCGCCGGCGCAGCCATGCGGCGGCGTCGGTGACGAGGTTCATCGGGCACACCCACGAGCAGAACACGCGCCCGCCGACGATGAGGTAGAAGGCGACGACGATGGCGGCGCCGATCAGGGCCTCCTTGTACGGGAGCGTTCCGGCCGCGAGCGACTGGGCGAGCAGGAAGGGATCGGTGAGCGGCAGCATGTCGAGCGTGAGGCTGGACGAGAGGTTGCCCTTGACGATCCACAGCCCGAACCACGGGCCGGCGAGGAACAGCGCGAGGAGGCCGAGCTGCGACAGGCGGCGCAGGACGAGCCACTTGTGCGCACCCAGCCAGCCCTTGCTGGCGATCGCGTCGGCGCCGACGCGCGGGCGCACGGCTTTCGACGTGGCGGCGACGGCGCTCATGGCTTCCACCCCGAGTCGAGGCCGCTGCCCGGCCGGGCCGGCGTGGCGGGCCCGGGCAATACGCGCGTGTCGCCGTAGGACTTGCCTTCGAGGCCGCGCACCGGCAGTTCGATCTGCTCGCCGATCAGCGACTGGCCGGCGGCTTCCTTCTCTTCCCAGCCCTTGCGGTAGTGCTCGGCCTTCGAGCCCTGCGCGAGCTTGACCGGCAACACCTTGATCGCGGCTTCGCCCGGCAGCACGCAGGATTTCTCGCACTTGCCGCAGCCGGTGCAGTAGTCCGAATGCACGGTGGGCAGCAGCATCGCGTGGCGGTCGGAGCGGGGATTGTGCTGACGCTCCAGCGTGATCGCCTTGTCGATGACCGGGCACACGCGATAGCAGACGTCGCAGCGCAGGCCGAGGAAGTTGAGGCAGGTTTCGTGATCGATCAGCACCGCGAGGCCCATGCGGGCCTTGCCGATGTCGGCGAGGCCGCGGTCGAGCGCACCGGTCGGGCACGCCGCGACGCACGGGATGTCCTCGCACATCTCGCACGGAATCTGGCGTGCGTTGAAGTACGGGGTGCCGGTCGCGACGCCGTCACCGAGCTCTGCGAGCTTGAGCGTGTCGTAGGGACAGTCGCGCACGCACAGACCGCAGCGCACGCAGGCGGCGAGGAAATCGCTTTCCGCGAGCGCGCCGGGCGGGCGCAGTGCCGTCGCGGGCAGAGCGCTGGCCTGCTTCGCGTACAGGCCGACGCCGAGCGACAGCAGGCAGGCGCCGCCCGCGACCCCCGCCGCTTCCCGGAGGAAGCGGCGGCGGGGCGAGGGGCCTCCCTGGCCGACCGGCTTGTCCTGCATGTCACCCATGATCGCGACTCCGGGCCCTGGTCCGCGCTCAGACCTTGAGCACCTTGACGGCGCACTTCTTGAAGTCCGTTTCCTTCGAGATCGGGCAGGTGGCGTCGAGCGTGAGCTTGTTCACCAGGCGCCCTTCGTCGAAGAACGGGATGAAGATGAGGCCGACGGGCGGCTTGTTGCGGCCGCGGGTTTCCAGGCGTGCAGTGATCTCGCCGCGACGCGAAACGACTTTGACCATCATGCCGCGCTGCAGGCCGCGCTTGGTGGCATCGTCCGGGTGCATGAAGATCTGCGCCTCGGGTACCGAGCGGTGCAGCTCGGGGACGCGGCGCGTCATCGTGCCGGTGTGCCAGTGCTCGAGCACGCGGCCCGTGCACAGCCACATGTCGTAATCCTTGTCCGGCATCTCCGGCGGATCCTGGTAGGGCAGTGCGAAGATCACCGCCTTGCCGTCCTTGTGGCCGTAGAACTTCACGCCCTCGCCGGTCTTGACGTAGGGGTCGTAGCCTTCGCGGAAGCGCCACAGGGTTTCCTTGCCTTCGACGACCGGCCAGCGCAGGCCACGCGCCTTGTGGTACATCGCGAAGTCGGCGAGGTCGTGGCCGTGGCCGCGGCCGAACTGGGCGTATTCCTCGAACAGGCCCTTTTGCAGGTAGAAGCCGAGTTCCTTGGACTCGTCGTTCATGTAGCCGGGGATCGCGTGCGCGTTCGTCTTCTCGACGTCGGCGAGCGGGAACTTGTTGACCGTGCCGTTCTTGTACAGGATGTCGAACAGGGTCTTGCCCTTGTACTCGGGTTTCTTGGCGATGAGCTCGGCGGGCCACACGTCCTCGACCTTGAAGCGCTTCGAGAATTCGAGCAGCTGCCACAGGTCGGACTTGGCCTGCCCCGGCGCCGCCACCTGCTGGCGCCAGAACTGGGTGCGGCGTTCGGCGTTGCCGAAAGCGCCTTCCTTCTCCGCCCACATCGCCGCGGGCAGGATCAGGTCGGCCGACAGCGCGGACACGGTCGGATAGCAGTCCGACACGACGATGAAGGCCTCGGGGTTGCGCCAGCCGGGGTAGATCTCGCCGTTGATGTTCGGGCCGGCCTGCATGTTGTTGGTGGTGCTGGTCCAGTAGCACTTGAGCTTGCCGTCCTTGAGCGCGCGGCTCTGGGCGACGGCGTGGTAGCCGATCTTCTCGGGAATGGTGCCCTCGGGCAGCTGCCAGATCTTCTCGGTGATCGCACGGTGCATCGGGTTGGTGACGACCATGTCGGCCGGCAGGCGATGCGAGAAGGTGCCGACCTCGCGCGCGGTGCCGCAGGCGGAGGGCTGGCCGGTGAGCGAGAACGGGCTGTTGCCGGGCTCGGAGATCTTGCCCGTCAGCAGGTGCACGTTGTAGATCATGTTGTTCACCCACGTGCCGCGGGTGTGCTGGTTGAAGCCCATGGTCCAGAACGACACGACCTTCTTGTTCGGGTCCGCGTAGAGCTTGGCCATGCGCTCGAGGCGATCGACAGGGACGCCGGAGAGCTTCGACACTTTCTCCGCCGTGTATTCGGACACGAACTTGGCGAATTCCTCGAAAGTGATGTCGGCCGCCGCGCCGGTGTTGCCCTTGGGCTTGCCGTCGGCGCCGGGGTAGCCGTTGTTGGTGGCGTTGGCTTCGAGGGCGTGGTTGGGGCGCAGGCCGAAGCCGATGTCGGTTTCGCCCTTCTTGAAGTTGACCCGCGTCTTGACGAACTCGGTGTTAACTTTCTTGTTCTGGATGATGTAGTTGCAGATGTAGTTCAGGATCGCCAGATCGGTGTTCGGCACGAAGATCATGCCGTTGTCGGCGAGCTCGAAGGAACGGTGCTCGAAGGTCGACAGCACGTGCACCTCGCTGCCTTCCTTGGACAGGCGGCGGTCGGTGATGCGCGACCACAGGATGGGGTGCATTTCGGCCATGTTCGAGCCCCACAGCACGAAGCCGTCGGCGTTCTCGATGTCGTCGTAGCAGCCCATCGGCTCGTCGATGCCGAAGGTGCGCATGAAGCCCGCGACCGCGGAGGCCATGCAGTGGCGGGCGTTGGGATCGAGGTTGTTGCTGCGGAAGCCGGCCTTGTGCAGCTTGGACGCGGCGTAACCTTCCCAGATGGTCCATTGGCCGGAGCCGAACATGCCGACGGAGTCGGCGCCGTGCTGCTTGATCGCGGCCTTCCATTTCTCGGCCATGATGTCGAAGGCCTGGTCCCAGCTGACCGGGGCGAACTCGCCGTTCTTGTCGTACTTGCCGTTCTTCATGCGCAGCAGGGGCTTCGTGAGCCGGTCGTTGCCGTACATGATCTTCGACAGGAAGTAGCCCTTGATGCAGTTGAGGCCGCGGTTCACGGGCGAGTCGGGGTCGCCCTGGGTGGCGACGACGCGACCGTTCTGCACGCCGACCAGCACCGAGCAGCCGGTGCCGCAGAAGCGGCAGGCGGCCTTGTCCCAGCGCACCTTCGTGGAGGCGGTGCCGGCGGGCTGGGCCTGCGCCTCGGCCACCACCGGGATGCCGATGCCGGCGGTCGCCGCGGCGGCCGCGATGGCATTGGTCTTGATGAATTCGCGTCTATCCATGGTCATTTCAAGCCTCCTTGTCCTGAGCGCTGCCGATTCGGTCCGCCGCGAGCGGCAGGCCCGGGATCGGTTCCGGGTGTTCCAATTCGTGTTCCAAACCTTCATCCGTGTATTCGTAGGCCAGCGTCACGCCGAGTACGTGCGGGGCGAGGTTCACGGCCAGCAGGGAGTCGGTCATTGCGTAGCCCTCGCCGTCCTCGACGGTGACGATCACGCGCCCGAGTTCGGCACTGGCGCCGTGCAGCTCGACGCCCGGAATCTTCAGCAGCACGTCCTTCAGGGCGTCGATGTGCTCCGGGCTGACCCGCACGACGAGACTTGCGATCTTCATACAGACATCTCCACTTCATTCTTCATTGCGATGGCGCCGGTCGGACAGGGTGCCTGGCAGCCGCCGCAGCCGGTGCAGCGTGCAGCATCGAACAGGGGCTGCGCGACACCGCCGCGGCTGGGACGGAAGCGGATCGCCGCTTCGCCGCACACTTCGCCGCACACGCGGCATTCGACGCCGCGGTGCGCGAGGCAGGTGTCGCCGATCGCCGCCTTGAGCTGCCACGGCGCTGCCGCGTCATCGGCCCGCCGCAGGGCTTGCGCCTTGCAGGCCGCGACGCAGTCACCGCAGAAGCTGCATTCGCCGCGGCTGAAATCGACAACCGGATAGCCGCCGGGGGCAGCGACCAGAATCGCGGGCGGACATGCCTTCAGGCAGTCGCCGCAGCGCGTGCACTGATCCTCGAACGCGCCTTCGGGAATCGCCCAGGGCGGGCGCTGCACGTCGGGATCGAACCGGAAGCGACCTCTGAGAAAACCGCGGCGTGAAGTCGACATGACGTGAGCGCAATACCCTGAAACATCCATGGTTTTCATTGGACACGCGGCCGCGTGGCCGAACCTTGACTGCAGTCAAGATGAGAATGGCTCCTATCGGAGCCTTCCAGGCGACCGGATCAGCGTTCGCTGCGCATGTGTTCGACGGCCCACACGGCCGCCTCGACGCGCGAACGGAAATTGAGCTTGCGCAGCAAGTGCTTGACGTGCACCTTCACGGTGCCCTCGGCGATGTCGAGTTCGCGGGCGATCTGCTTGTTCGACAGACCGCCCGCGATGCACTCGAGGATGCCCTGCTCGCGCTCGGTGAGTCCGGCCGCCGACGCGCTCTCGGGGCGCTTGTCGTTGCGCAGGGCGGCGGCCAGCAGGTGCGTGAGTGCCTCGGAGACGACGATGCGCCCGGCGGCGGCCGCGCGCAGGGCCTCCACCATCTCCTCGGGCTCCATGTCCTTCAGGAGGTAACCGTCCGCTCCGGCACGCAGTGCCGCGACGAGGTCGTCGGCGGCGTCCGAGACGGTGACCATCACGACGCGGGTATCGAGATCGGCCTGCTTCACGAAGCGCAGCACTTCGATTCCCGACATTTCCTTCATGTTGAGGTCGAGCAGCAGCAGGTCGGGGCGCAGGTGCAGGATCTGGCGGATGCCCTCCTTGCCGTCCGCGGCTTCGGCCACGAGCTCGAAACCGGGGACAGTGCGCAGCAGCTGGATCAGTCCCTTGCGAAACAGCGGGTGGTCGTCGACGATGATGATGCGTTGCGGGGTGTCGCTCATTGGCCTTCCTGGGCGATGGGTATCGGGGCGCCGATCTGTGGCGGTTCGGGCTTGAAGTGCACGACGATGCGCGTGCCGCCGCCCGGACGGTCCTGCACCTCGAACGAGCCGCCAAGACCGCGCGCCCGCTCGGCCATGATCGTAAGGCCGAAATGCTGTGCCGCGACCTGCGTGTCGGCCTCCACGCCGCAACCGTCGTCCTCGATGACGACGGCGATCTCGCCGTCCGGCGCGGACGTGAGCGCGACGCGGATGGTGGTCGCCTGCGCATGGCGCACCGCATTGGACAGCGCCTCGCGGACGATGTGCAGGACGTGGATTTCCTGGTTCGGGTTGAGGTGTCGCCCTGCCAGCTCGAGATCGAGTCCGATCGGCAACCCGCTGCGCAAGGCGAACTCGGTCACGGTATTGCCGAGCAGGCGCGCGAAGTCGCCCTCGATGCGCAGGCGGAAGGTGGCCAGCAGTTCGCGCAACTGGCGGTAGGCCACGTTGATGCCTTCGCGCAGATCGGCGAGCATGGTGCGGGCATCGTCGCGTGCCTGCGGCCCCGCCAGCGCCGAGGACAGCAGGCTCACCTGGATCTTCATGAAGGAGAGCGACTGCGCGAGCGAATCGTGCAGCTCGCGGGCGATGATGGAGCGCTCTTCCTGCAGCGCGAGGAGGCGGTCGCGTTCGCTCTGGCGCGAGATGCCGAGCGCGATGCCCATGTGACGCGACACCGCCTCGAGCAGGTCGCGCTCCCACTCCTCCAGGCGCTGGCCCGGCGGCAGCGCGAGGCGCAGCATCCCGTAATGGCGCTCGGCATCGCGCAGCGGCACCGTCAGCACGTCGACGTCGCCCTCGCGGTGATAGCTCCACGGCGCGGCGCGACCGGAACAGCGGGCGCAATCCCCTCCGCCCGTGGGGCGTTCCGCGCACTCGCCCATGGTCGACGCGATCGCCGCGGCCGGCCCGCCGTGTTTGGGCTCGATGCAGATGAAACTCCCCGTGAGGCCGAGAGTCTCCTCGAGGTCCTGCAAGGTTTCGGAATAGGACTCGCTGCTGGCGGGCGCGTGATAGAGGCGCGCGATGACGTAGTACAGGAGTTCGAGCGCGCGGTTGCTGCGCGTGAGGGCCGCCGTCTTCCTCTCGACGCGCGCCTCGAGGTCGCGGTAGGCCACCGACAGCTCGTCGGCCATCGCATTGAAGGCGTCGCCGACCCGCCCCAGTTCGTCGCGCCCGGTGTGGCGGCTGCGCGCGGCGAAGTCGCCGTGGGCGATGCGTGCCGCACAGCTGCGCAGGTCCGTCAGCGGCGCGAGCACGCGCCGGCGCAGCACGAACAGCGCCGCTGCGATGACGGACACGAGCAGCGCCAGCGCTGCGCCCAGCATCGTGCGGAGTTGCCCGATGCGCGACTCGGCCTCGTGCTCCAGCACCGCGACCAGGGTGTTGATCTCCTCGGCGAACGCATCGACATCCGCCAGCAACGCGCGGTAGTGCGCCGTCGCGCGCGGATCCTCCGCCGATGCGGCGGGAAGCTGCAACACGAGGGGCCGGATGCGCGTCGTCCAGCCGGCCTCGACGCCACGAAAGATCGATGCGAAGACACTGCTCGGCTGGCGCTCCAGCACGCTGGCGATGACAGGACTGTCCAGTGCCGCCTCGAACTGGGCGACCGCGTTGCGGACCGCGTCCTCATCCGCCGCCCCGGTGCCACGCGCGACCGCGAGGCCGCCGGCCCGATGGGCGAGCCGGCGCAGGCTTCCCGCGACGTTGACCGCGCTGGCGCTGCCCTGCACCGATTCGACGATGACCACCGACACACCGATGCCGGCGACCCCGATCAATGCGACCGCGAAGAACGCCAGCAGCAGCAACAGCAGCACGGCGCGACCGACGATCATGCGCCAGATGCGCAGCGCCAGTCCGCGCAATCCGCGCTCCTGCGGAGCGGCCGCTGGATTCATGGGAGATACCTCCATATACCCCGATCCGTAACCGGATATTACCCGGTCGAAAAAACTCCATGAAAATCCGACACTTTCCTCTTACCACCAATACCTCTGAAGTGGTAGTCGACGGCAGAGTGAGGCATATGCCACTAGGATCATCAGGTTTTCTGCATCTACACTTGCGGAAGAATGTCGGCCCGACCCCGCATCATGACGCCCAGGGAGCTTCCTGCCATGAACACGATCCAGGTCCAGACCGTTCAGATCCTCGCCCGCATCGAGCCCTTCGATCGACTCGATACGGCCGCGCTGGGGCGACTCGCCCACGGCGTGCGCTCGCAGCGCGTATCACGCGGCGAGATGCTCATGCATCGCGGAGCGGAGCCCGGCGGCATGTACCTCGTGCTCGAAGGCGAAATCAAATTATTCCTGATCTCCAGCGCGGGCGCGGAAAAGGTCGTGCGGCTCGCCGGTCCGGTCGACACCTTCTGCGAAGAGAACATCTTCAGCGACAGCTGTCAGAGCCTCGCGGCACAGGCCACGCGCAACAGTATCGTGCTGCACGTCCAGCGCAGCGCGCTGCAGGCGGCAATGGCGGCGCAGCCGGCCTTCGCGATGGCTTTGATGGCGCGGCTTTCCGAGCGCATGCGCGAACTGGTCGACGGGATGGAGCAATGCACGCAGCGCAGCAGCACGCAGCGCGTCGCGCACTACCTCGTGCAGCATGCCGGCAGCGAGGACGGCGAGGTGCATCTTCCATGCGACAAACAGACGATCGCGTCGCAACTCAACCTGACGCCCGAAACCTTCTCGCGGGTGCTGAACCGGCTGCGGCGCGACGGCTTCATCGTACCGCGCGGACGCCGCGCGATCACCCTCACGAACCGCCTGCAGCTCGAGCGCATCGCCGCCTGACCGCGGGTGGGCCGCTTCAGGCGGCGAGCGGCGTCACGCGGTCGCGGTTGCCGTCCGCGGCAAGCCAGCGCACCAGAATGCGGTAGATGTCCATGTCGAAGCGGCGCGGCGGCTGTTCCGCGCGCAAGGCTTCGAGCGCCTGCGCGCTGTCGGCGGAGCCCAGCAGGCACCAGCGGTCGAACACGTGCCAGGCCTCGCTGCCGCTGTGCGGGCAGCGCTCCGCGATGATCACCGCGCCCGCCCACGGCCATGGGCGCAGCTTCACCGCCCCGAGCGCGCCGAGCAGGCGCTCGTCGTGCGCCGCGATGCTCTCCTTGCCGGCGCACACCCCCGCGCAGCGTTTCGCAGCATGGGCCGAACAGGGTCCGTCCTTGCCCGCTTCCAGCCCCAGACGCCTGAGACACAGCTGGTAGGCCTGCGCGAGTTCGCGCAGCAGGTTGTCGGCTTCCTTCTTCGTGCGGAAGGTACCATGCACGTCGCCCCATGCCGCCGGGTCGCTCCCGGCAAGCGGCACGCGTTCGAGGATGGGGGGACGCTTGCGGCCCGGCACATACTGCAGGCCGAAGACGTCCGGGCCGCCCGCGGCGCGGTTGTACTGCGGGCAGCGGCGGCGCAGGAACTCCGTCTCGCGCAGCGTCGCGGTCAGCTCGCCGGCGCACTCCTCCCAGTCGACGCGGCGCACGCGCTGCGCGAGCTCCGCGTCCTTGCCCTTCACGCCGGGCGCGAAGTGTTCCATGACGCGCGCGCGCAGGCAGGCGCTGCGGCCGAGGTAGAGCAACTGGTCGTTGTCGCCGTAGAGGTAATACAGGCCCGGCGACTCGGGCAGCCCCTCGAGCACGCCCTCGGGCAGCTCGGCCGCGCGCGCGGGGCGCTTCATCGCGCGCTCGACGGCGCGCGCGAGCACGTCGGGCGCGAAGGAATCGGTGACGAGGCGGGCGAACTGCCACAGCACCTCGGTGTCGCCCATCGCGCGGTGGCGCGCGCCGCAGGTGAAGCCGTGGCGCTCGATCAGCGCGTCGAGGCCGTGGCGGTGATGCTCGGGGTACAGCGCGCGCGACAGCTTCACGGTGCATAGCACCGGCGCATCGAAGGTCTGCTCGATGCGCGCGAATTCGCTGCGGATGAAGCCGTAGTCGAAGCGCGCGTTGTGCGCGACGAACACGGCGCCGCCGAGACGGGCGCGCACCTCGTCGGCGACCGCCGCGAAGGTCGGCGCATCGGCCACCATCGCGTCGGTGATGCCGACCAGCCGCTGGATCAGCGGCGGAATCGGGCATTCGGGATTGACCAGGGTCTCCCAGCGCTCGACCAGCTCGCCGCGCTCGATGCGCAGCACGGCGATCTCCGTGACGCGGTCGCGCAACGGATTCGCGCCGGTGGTTTCGACGTCGATCAGGACCAGTGAGTCAGGCAGCGACACGCAGGCGAGGGACAGGGCGGATTCCCGCAGGACGGGACGCACGCGGCGCGGACGGACGCGTGCGCGGCGGACGAATCAGTGGTTAGTGTCGTAGTAGTAGCCCTTCACCGGCACGCTCGACTCGTCGTAGCGCGCCTGGGTCGCCACATCCTGCGGCTTGTCCCACCACAGGGCACGGCCCTTCTTCTGCTCGTCGAGTTCCTTCGGGTGCTTTTCCAGCCACTCGCGCATGAACTTGGTGTGCTCCGATTCGTACATCGCCATCTATTCTCTCCCGGTACAAGGCGACGCATTGTAGACGCCCCGGACGGCGACCGCCAATGCGCGCGCGCAAAACGGGATTCCTTCGCTTTACTTCGACACCAGTTCGTCGATCAGGATCCACGCCGCGGTCGCCCCGAGCAAGGCGGCCATCGTCCAGTTGAAGGCGCGCAGCGCGACGGCGCTCTTCAGGAACACGCCCATGCGGTCGCCCGCGAGCGCCCACAGCGCGATGCACGGCAGGTTGACGACGGCGCACCACCACGCGAGTTCCGCCGCCGCCTGCCAGCCGCTGCCACGTGGCAGGAACAGGATCGCCACGTTGAGCACCATCATCCACGCCTTGGGATTGACCCACTGGAACAGCGCGGCGCCGAAGAAACCCAGCGGACGCGCCTGGCCGCGCGATGCCGGCTCGCCGGCGCGCGCCTGGCGCCACGCGAGCCACAGCAGGTAGGCACAGCCGGCGATCACGAGCGGCACCCGCAGCGCCTCGAGCCACACCATGATCCACGCCAGCAGGCTCGCGACGAGCACCACCTGCACGCCGTGGCCGATGCTCACGCCCAGCATGTGCGGCAGGGTCCGGCGGAAGCCGAAATTGACGCCGCTCGCGGCGAGCATGAGGTTGTTCGGTCCGGGCGTGACGGACATCGTGACCACGTAGGTCATCAGGGGCAGATCGAACATGGCGCCTCCTCCGGGCTGAGTTTCACGCCATCAAGGATAGGGATTCACGCTCGACGGTTACAGCTCCAGAGAACGTCGCATATACTGGATACAGTTGCCCGCAAGCACGACTGTACCCGTCATTCACGGCACAGACTGCACCCATCGCCCCCGGAGGCCCGACATGCTCGACGACAGCCAGCCGCTCTATCAGTCCCTCGCACTGGAGCTGCGTCACGCGATGACGGACGGGCGCCTCGCCAGCGGCGAACGCCTGCCCTCGGTGCGCGAGGCGGCGAAGAGCCGCGGACTGAGCATCAACACCGTGCTCGCGGCCTACCGCCAGCTCGAGGCGCACGGCCTGATCGAGGCGCGGCCGCAGTCGGGCTATTTCGTGCGCTCGCGCCTGCCGACGCCCGCGGCCCCGCGCTTCGCGCCCGCCAGCACGCAGGCGAAATCCGCGCAGGCCGAAGTCCTCGACCAGATCAGCCGCGTCGTCGCCGCGCAGGCGAATCCCGACACCATCGACCTCTCGCTCGCCTGCCCCAAGGGCAGCACCTTCTATCCCGGCGAGCGCCTCGGGCGGCTCGTCTCGGATCTCGCACGGCGGCGGCCGGAGCTGCTGTCCGACTACAGCCTGCCGCCCGGATCGCTGCTGCTGCGGCGCGAGATCTGCCGCCATGCGCAGGACCTGGCGATGACGCTGGCACCCGAGGACATCATCCTCACCAACGGCTGCATGGAGGCGCTGCAGTTCGCCTTGCGCACGGTGACGCGCCCCGGCGACACGATCGCGCTGGAGTCGCCGACCTACTTCAACCTGATCCCGCTCGCCGAGCGCCTGGGGCTGAAGACCATCGAGGTGCCGACGCACCCCGAGACCGGCATGTCGCTCGATGCGCTGGAGCTGCTGCTGTCGGAGAAGCGCGTGCAGGCGGTCGTGGCCATGCCCAACGTGCACAATCCGCTCGGCACCAGCATGCCGGTCGAAGGCAAGCGGCGGCTGGCCGAACTCGCGAACGAGTACCGCGTGCCGGTGATCGAGGACGCGCTGTACGCCGAGCTGCAGTACGCGACGCCGCTGCAGCCGGCCGCGAAGGCCTTCGACCGCGACGGCTGGGTGATCGTGTGCGCGTCCTACACGAAAACGCTGGCGCCGGGCTTCCGCGTCGGCTGGATGGAAGGCGGACGCTTCCGGCGCGAACTCAACGACCTCAAGTTCTGTTCGTCGGTGTCGCAGCCCGCGCTGCTGTGCGAGGCGCTCGGCGTATTCCTCGAAAACGGCGGCTACGCGCAGCACCTGCGCCGCCTGCGGCGCACCTACGCCGGGCAGGTCGAACGCCTGCGCGGACTGATCGACAGCGCCTTCCCCGCCGGCACGCAGGCCACGCGGCCGACCGGCGGCTTCCTGCTGTGGGTGCAGTTGCCCGCGGGCTGCGACTCGAACCGCCTGTTCGACACCGCGCTCGCGCGCGGCATCAGCATCACGCCTGGGCAGCTGTTCTCGCCCGGCGGGCGCTACACGCGGCACCTGCGGCTGTCGGGCTGCTATCCGTTCTCGGACCGCCACGTGCACGCGCTGATGACGCTCGGGGAGCTTGCGACGCAGCAGCGGTGAGCGCCCTCCGAGCGCAGGTGGCGCTTGCGGGAGCGCACTACGCCGGCATCTGGCCGCAGAAACTCGACAGGATGTTCACGACCTCGTCGCGCGGCAGGTCGCGCACGATGAACACGAGGCGGCTCCGGCGGTCGTCGTAGGGCGGGCCTTCGGGCCACGCGGGCAGGCTGCTGGTCGGATAGGCGACGTGCTGCACGCACTGCACGACGCGCGGCAGCGGATCGCCGGCGACGTTGAGCAGGCCCTTGATGCGCAGGATGCGCGCGCCATACACCTGCAGGATCAGGCCGAGGCCATCGGAGAAGCCCAGCCAGTCGAGCGGCTCGTCGAAGCGCAGCACGTAGCTCGTGACATGGTCGTCATGACGCGCCTCGTGACCCGGCACGGCGGCGGACTTCGCCCCCGGCCTGCGCCATGCCGGCGCCGCGGCCGCCTGCGCGCGCACGCGCTCGTCGCCGAGCCAGCGCGCGACGTCGGGGATCTTGCCCGCCGGGTCGTACAGGCCGCAGCCCGACACCGCCGACACCGGCACCTCGCCGCGGAACACCTCGATCTGCTGCGCGCCCGGGTTCAGCGTCGCGAGCCGCGCCGCGAGCGCCGCGCGCTGGTCCGCGCTGGCGAGGTCGCATTTGGTCAGCAGCAGGCGGTCGGCCATCGCCGCCTGGCGCACGGCCTCGCGGTGATGGTCGAGCTGACCCTGCCCGTGCGTCGCGTCCACCGCGGTGATCACGCCGTCGCAGCGGTAGCGCTCGGCGATGAAGGGCTCCTGCATCAGGGTGTAGATGACCGGCGCCGGGTCGGCCAGTCCGGTCGTCTCGACCAGCACGCGCTCGAGGCCGGGAATCTCGCGCCGCAGCGCGCGCATGAAGAGGTTCTTCAGCGCCTTCACGAGGTCGCCCTGCACGCTGCAGCACACGCAGCCGGAGTCGAGCACGACGAGCGTCTCGTCGACCTTGTCGACGAGGTGGTGATCGACCGCGACCTCGCCGAACTCGTTGATCAGCACCGCGGCGCGCGCCATCGCGGGCTCGCGCAGCAGATGGTTGAGCAGCGTCGTCTTGCCGGCGCCGAGAAAGCCGGTCAGCAGCGTGACGGGGATGCGGCGGTCGCCGCCGGCGCCGGAGTGCGGCTCGGACATACCGGTCTCAGACGCGCACGTCGCTCTTCATGCGCGCGATGCGCACGACTTCCGGCACGCGCCGCACGCCGCGCATCACGTGCGCGAGATGCATGCGGTCGCGCACCTGCACGGTCAGGTTCATCGCCGTGTACAGGCCGCCCTGCTCGTTGTCCATCGACACGTTCTGGATGTTGCAATCGGCGTCGGCGATCGCGCTGGCGACGCGCGCGAGCACCCCGCGCACGTTCTTGGTCAGGACGCGGATGGTGACGTCGAACAGGCGGTCCTCGCCGGCCTCCCATTCGACATCCACCCAGCGTCCGCGGTCGCCGCGCACCTTCGAGACGACCTGACAGTCGTGCAGGTGCACTTCCAGCCCTTGGCCCTTGCGGATCACGCCGATGATCGGGTCGCCCGGGATCGGCTGGCAGCAGCGCGCGAGCTGCACCGCGATGCCCTCGCTGCCGCGGATCAGGATCGCGCCGGCGGGCTTGGGCTTGATGACGTCCGGACGGCCGGATTCGAGGTCCTGCGCCTGCGCGAGGCGGCGCGCGACGATGACCGGCAGGCGCCGGCCCAGCCCGATGTCGGCGAAGACTTCCTTCTTCGAGCGCATGCTGCGGTCGCGCAGGAAGCGCTCCCACGCGAAGGTGCTGATCTGGCCCAGCGTGAGGCCGTGGGGACGCAGGGCCTGGTTGAGCAGGCGCTCGCCCAGCGTCACGGATTCCTCCTGCTGCGCGCCCTTGAGGAAATGCCGGATCTGCGCGCGCGCCTTGCCGGTGCGCACGTACGCGAGCCACGCCGGGTTGGGGTTGGCGTGCGCGGCGGTGATGATCTCGATCTGGTCGCCGTTCCTGAGCTCGGTGCGCAGCGGCATCAGGTCGCCGTTGATGCGGCAGGCGACGCAGCGGTTGCCGATGTCGGTATGCACGGCGTACGCGAAGTCGACCGGCGTGGAGCCCTTGAGCAGCGACAGGATGCGGCCCTTGGGCGTGAACACGTACACCTCGCCCGGGAACAGGTCGATCTTCACATGCTCGAGGAATTCGGTCGCCTCGCCCGAGGTCGATTGCAGCTCCAGCAGCGACTGCAGCCACGAGTGGGTCTTCTGCTGCAGCTCGGTGAGCGTCTTCTCGTCTTCCTTGTACAACCAGTGCGAGGCGACGCCGCTCTCGGCGATGTGGTGCATCTCGGCGGTGCGGATCTGCACCTCGACCGGCGTGCCGAAGGGGCCGATCAGCGTCGTGTGCAGCGACTGGTAGCCGTTCGCCTTGGGAATCGCGATGTAGTCCTTGAACTTACCCGGCACCGGCTTGAACATCGAATGCAGCGCGCCGATCGCGAGGTAGCAGCTCGGCACGTCGCGCACGATGACGCGGAAGCCGTAGATATCCAGCACCTGCGAGAAGGACAGGTGCTTCTCGGCCATCTTGCGATAGATCGAGAAGAGATGCTTCTCGCGACCGCGCACCTCGGCGGCGATGTTCCACTGCGGCAGGCGTTCCTCGATCGACTGCAGCACCTTGCCGACGACCTCGCGCCGGTTGCCGCGCGCCGCCTTGATCGCGCGCGACAGCACGCGGTAGCGCATCGGGAACTTGTGTTCGAACGACAGTTCCTGCAGTTCGCGATAGAGGTTGTTGAGACCCAGGCGATTGGCGATCGGCGCGTAGATCTCCAGCGTCTCGCTGGCGATGCGCCGCCGCTTGGCGGGACGCACGCAATGCAGCGTGCGCATGTTGTGCATGCGGTCGGCGAGCTTGATCAGGATCACGCGCAGGTCGCTCGCCATCGCCAGCAGCATCTTGCGGAAGTTCTCGGCCTGCGCCTCTTCCTGCGAGCGGAATTCGATCTTGTCGAGCTTGGAGAGGCCATCGACCAGCTCGGCGGTGGTCTTGCCGAAACGCTCGGCGATCTCCTGCTTGGAGATGTGGGTGTCCTCCATGACGTCATGGAGGAGCGCGGCCATCAGCGCCTGCGGGTCGAGGTGCCAGTCGGCGACGATGTCGGCGACCGCGACCGGATGCGAGATGTAGGGGTCGCCGCTGATGCGGAACTGCCCCTCGTGGGCACTCGCGGCAAAATGGTAGGCCGCCTCGACGCGGCCGACGTCCTCCGCCTTCAGGTAGGTCGCGAGCTTCGCCTTGAGCTCGGCGAAGTCGAGCGACAGCACGCTCGACGCGGGAGGACGGAAAGGTTCGGGGGCGGGAATCGCAGCGGCGGCTTCCATGACGGAACGACTCCCGGCTCCCCGCGCGGGGATCAGGCCTGCCCGCGATTGAGGACTTCCAGGCCGACCTTGCCGGCGGCGATCTCGCGCAGGGCGATCACGGTCGGCTTGTCCTTGTCGCTCTTGTCGATCTCGACCTGCGGGGTCGAACCGATGGTGATCTGGCGCGCGCGATAGGTCGCGGCCAGGGTCAGCTGGAAGCGGTTGGGGATTCGTTTGAGGCAATCCTCGATGGTGACACGAGCCATTTTTCAGTCCTGTTCAAGAAAATCGAAATACTGCTGGTGCCGCAGGCGCTGCCGGCCGTAGCGCAGCCGCGACGCACGCACCACCGCCACGAGATCATCGATGGCGTTTTGCAGGTCGTCATTCAGTATAACGTAGTCGAATTCCGCCACATGCCGCATCTCGCCGCGCGCGCCCAGCAGCCGGCGTGCGATCACGTCCTCGCTGTCGGTGCCGCGCCCGCGCAGGCGCGACTCCAGCGCATCCACCGAGGGCGGCAGCACGAACACCCCGACGGCGTCGGAAAAGCTGCGGCGCACCTGCTGCGCGCCCTGCCAGTCGATCTCGAGCAGGATGTCGCGGCCGGTGGCGATCTGCTCCTTCAACCAGACCCTGGAAGTCGCATAGTAGTTTCCGTGCACCTCGGCCCATTCGAGAAACTCGCCGCGGTCGCGCAGGGTGCGGAAGGTCTCGACGTCCACGAAATGGTATTCGCGCCCATCCTGCTCGCCGGGGCGCGGCGCGCGCGTGGTGTAGGACACCGACAGGTGCATCTGCGGGTCGCGTTCGAGCAGCCCCCGCACGAGAGTCGTCTTGCCGGCGCCGGAGGGCGCAGTGATGATGATCAGGGTACCGGGCATATGTGCGCGCCGCATTCCGTTGCGTGCGGCGCCTCCGTGGTTCGCAGGTTGATCCGTCGCCGGCATCGGCCGGCCCCGCACTCGGGCGGAACCCCGATTGTGCCAGCCGGCACGCGGCGACGCCAAACCCGCGCAGCGCCGCGGGTACGGCCAGGTGTTGCGCAATGCACGCGCGCAATCGCCGCGCCTGGTTAAAATGCATATCCCGCCACTCCGGATAAGCCAATGTCCTGGACACTCCCCGATCGCGGCATGCTGCTCGCACTCGCCGAAGACGGCGCCCTGACGCCGCGGCAGCTCGAACAGGCCGCGGCCGTCGCGCCCCTCGCACCCGCGCGCGACGAATGGCTGGCCGGAGCCGACCGCGTGCTCGCGGTTGCCGGCGCCATCCTCCTCGCGACCGGCCTGATCTTCTTCTTTGCCTGGAACTGGGACGCGCTGCACCGCTTCGCGAAGCTGGGCATCGCCATCGCCGCGCTCGCCGCATGCACCGGCACCGCCCTCGCGGCACCGCCCTTCGGCACCGTCTGGCGCGCCGCGCTGCTCGCGGCCAGCCTTGCCACCGGCGCCCTGCTCGCGCTGATCGGGCAGACCTACCAGAGCGGCGCGGACATCTGGGAACTCTTCGTCGCGTGGGCCGCGCTGATGACGCCCTTCGTGCTGCTCGCGCGCTCGTCGGCGAGCTGGCTGCTGTGGCTGGTGGTCGCCAACGCGGGGCTGCTGCGCTACCTGTCGGAATCCTGGTGGGCGCGCTTCATCGGCGCACTCGGCGACGCGGAATCGCTGCTGGCGATCGCCGCGTTCAACGCCGCCGTGCTGCTCGCCTTCGAACTCGGTGGCCGTGCGCTGCTCGCGACGCCGCGCCGCCACCTCAACCGCATCGCCGGCCTCGGCGTGCTCGCGCCGCTTGCGCTCGGTGCCTGCCTGAGCTGGTGGGACACCGATTTTCGCGCCGTGGGGCTCGCCTTCGCCGTGGTCGCGGTCGCCTTCGCGTATGCCTATCTCGCGCACCGGCGCGACGTGCCGATGCTCGCACAGACCGCGTTCGCGACGATCGCCGTCGCCACGTCCGCGCTGATCCGCGTGCTGCCGCATAGCGCCGACTTCTTCACGATCAACCTCGTTGCGGTGTTCGTGATCGCCAGCACCGGCGTCGCCGGCATGTGGCTGACCCGCCTCTACCGCGAGGGACGCAACGCATGAGCGCCACACCTTTCTCCCCGCTCCTCGAACGCCTCGGCGCTGCCGGCATCGCCGACGAAGCGCAGCTCGCCGCACTACGGGGGGCGACGCGGACGCCGTGGTGGCTCGCGCTGCTGCTCGGCTTCGCGGCGTGGATCGCGGCATTGATGATCATGTCGTCCTTCTTCGTCCCCCTCCTCGCCTTCGGCAACGACGCCGTGGCGCGCGCCTTCGGCGGCATCCTGCTTGCCGCAGCGAGCGTCTTCCTGCTCCGCCGACGCAAGCCCTTCACCGACCAGATGGGACTCGCGTTCTCGCTCGCCGGCCAGGCGCTGTTCGTCTCCGCCTTCGCCGACCGCTTCTTCGACCTGGTCGACGGCACCGACGTGCTCGCGCTCGCGGCGCTGGCCGCCGGCCTCGCGATGGCCGCCGTGCCCTCGTCCGGCGTGCACCGCAGCGCCTGCGTGCTGATCGCGCTGTCCAGCCTCGCGTGGCTGATCGGCCCCGGCACCGGGCTCGCGCTCTTCGGCATCGCGCTCGCCGGCGGTGCCGTGGCGCTGTGGCTCGCCCGTCCGGCGTGGTCCGCCCATCCGCGGGCACCGCTGATCAAGGCGGCCGCCCATGCGCTGACCCTCGCCGCGTTGACCCTCGCCCCCTACGGCCATGCGCATTCGGCGCTGACGGTGCTCGAAGAGGCACTCACCGGCTACCAGGCCGGCTTCGTCCTGCCGGTGTATCGCATCGGCGCCGCGCTGGTGCTCCTCGCCACCACCGCGTGGCTGTGCCGCGACGCCGCCGCGTTGCGCCTGCCGGCACTCACCGGCGCGCTGCTGTTCGCCCTCGCCGCCCACTCCGCACCGGGTCTGCTGGTGGCGATCGCGGTGCTGCTCGCGGCCTTCCACGCCAGCCATCGGCCCTGGATCGCGATGACGCTGGTGTTCGCGACGCTCTACCTCGGCGAGCTCTACTACAGCCTGCAGGACACGCTGCTGATGAAATCCCTCGCACTGATCGCCAGCGGCGCGGTGCTGCTCGCATTGCGCACGCTGCTGCGCGCCCGCACGCGGAGGACCGCATGAACCCGAAAACCCTGCGCGCCGCACTGGCCGCGGCCTTCGTGCTGGTGACGGCGGCGGCGCTGTACGCTGTGCGCGACAACGAGCGCATCCTCGCCGAAGGGCGCGTCGTGCTGGTACACCTCGCGCCGGTCGATCCGCGCTCGCTGATGCAGGGCGACTACATGGCGCTGCGCTATGCGATCGACAACGAGATCCTGCGCAGCGACGGCGAAGGCCGTTATGCCCACCTCGCCGTCGACGCGGAAGGGCGCGCGAGCCTGGTCGGCCTCGGCGACCGCCTGCCGGACGATCTGGCGCTGGTCGCGATGAAACTGCGTTCGCGCGACGGCCGCGAAACGGTCGGGCCGAACGCCTTCTTCTTCCAGGAAGGCCGTGCCGACGACTTCAGCGGCGCGCAGTGGGGCGAGTTCCGCGTCGATGCGAGCGGCAAGGCGCTGCTCACGCACCTGCGCGGCGAAGACCTCGTGCGGCTCGGAGAGAACCGCCGCTGAGCGGCCGCTTCCGCTATCGTGCACGGCATGACACGGCCCATCCGCTCCATCGCGCGCCTGCTCGCCGGCCTCGCCTTCGCCACGCTCGCGGGCGCAACGCCGGCTGCCGACACGCCGGCGCTGCCTGCGCTCGGGGCCAGCCTCGCACAGCTGACGGTCTCGGGCGTCTCCTCCGGCGGCTACATGGCGGTGCAGTTCCAGGTCGCTCACTCCGCGCTGGTGACGGGTGCCGGCGTCCTCGCCGCCGGTCCCTACGAATGCGCGACCGGCAGCATGTGGCGCGCGCTCAATAACTGCATGAATCCCGGCGCCGGCGCACGGACCCCGGGCGCCGAACAGACGCTCGCCCGTGTGCGCGAGGAAGCCGACGCCGGCAGCATCGATCCGCCCGCAGGCCTGCGCGACGACCGGGTGTGGGTGTTCAGCGGCGGCGCAGACCGCACCGTCGAGCGCCCGGTGGTGGACGCGCTGCTCGATTTCTACCGGCGCGTGCTGCCCGGCGACGCGATCCGCTTCGTCGAGGTCGGCGAGGCCGGTCACGCGATGATGTCGGTCGCGGATCCGCAGCCGAACGCCTGTGAAACCTCGGAACCGCCCTTCATCAACCGCTGCGGCGACCTCGATGCCGCGGGCGAGCTGCTCGCGCATCTGATCGGGCCGCTCGCGCCGCGCAGCACGCCTCCTGCCGGCGCGCTGCTGGCCTTCGACCAGCGCCCGTTCACGGGCGCCGCGCCGGTCGAGCTGAGTCTCGCCGACCGCGGCTATGTGTACGTTCCAACCGCCTGCCACGAGGGCGGCTGCCGCGTGCATGTGGTCTTCCACGGCTGCCGCCAGAGCGAGACGCAGATCGGCCGCCGCTTCGTCGACGGCGCCGGCTACAATGAATGGGCCGACAGCAACCGGCTGATCGTGCTGTATCCGCAGGTCCGGCCGCGCAGCGGCTTCGCCTGGGGATCGCTGCGCTGGGTGTACAACCCGAAGGGCTGCTGGGACTGGTGGGGTTACGCGGACCCGGATTACGCGACTCGTAACGGCGGACAGATCAGGACGGTGCGCGCGATGCTCGAACGCCTCGCCGCACCGCTGCCGCCCCGGCCGGAGCGCTGAACGACATGGATGCCCACGAGCTGCTCGGCCTCGCGCCGGGCGCCAGCGCGCATGACATCAAGCGGTCCTTCCGCCGCCTGGCGATGCTGTGGCATCCCGACCGCAACCCCGACCCGCACGCGCAGGAGCATTTCAAGGCCCTGCGTGCCGCCTATGAAAGCCTGCTCGCCGGGCTGACGTCGACGCCTCCGGACGACGACGCGCCGGACGAGGAGGACGGTGACGACGAGGCGGGCGCCGCGCCACGCGGCGCGGACCGCCGTCAGGACCTCACGCTGACGGTCGAAGCGGCGTTCTTCGGCGGCGAACGCACGGTCGAGCTCGAAGGCGACGGCGAATGCGGCGCCTGCGCCGGCAGCGGCGAGGAAATCCTGCGCCACACGCGGCTGTGTGCGAGCTGCCACGGCACCGGCCGCACGCACGGCCGCCACGGGCTGGCCCCATGCAGGCACTGCGCCGGGCGCGGCTATCTGACCAAGCAGGCCTGCCCGAGCTGCCACGGCAGCGGCCGGCAGCGCACGCTGCGGCCGGTGATCGTGCACCTGCCCGCGGGCATGCTCGACGGCGAGGAGGTGCGCGTCGACGGCGCCGGCGACCCCTCGCCCGGGCTGCCCCCCGGCGACCTCATCCTGCGTATCCGGCTCCTGCCCCACGACCTGTACCGCCTCGAGGGCCGCAATCTGGTGCTGGAGCGCCCGGTCAGCGCGCTGCGCCTGCTCATCGGCGGCGAACTGGCGATTCCGTTGCCCGGCGGCACGCGCACCCTCAAGCTGGAGCCGGGCGCGGCGACGATGCGGACGCTGCGCGTCGTCGGTGCGGGCTTCCCGGGGCGCAAGGGAAAGGCCGCGGGGGACCTGATCGTGCATCTGCAGCCGAAGCTCCCCGAGGCCCCGGACGACGCGATGCGCAGCCTGCTCGAACGGCTCGACGCCCTCGCCGCGGCGAATCATTCCCGCCACCTGCCGGATGTGGCAATCTGGGAAGCACGCTGGCTCGGCGACCAGGCGGAAGAGTCCTGAAGCTCCCGCGCCCGCAGCGCCTGCACCACCTCCGGCCGGATGACACCCCCGGCCCCTCACCTGACCCCTGATCCATGATTCTCGATATCGATTTCGTTTCCGACTTCGTCTGCCCCTGGTGCTTCCTCGGCAAGACGCGTCTCGCCCGCGCGCTCGAACAGGTCCGCGACAACCATCCCGACCTCGAAGTGCGCGTGAACTGGCTGCCGTTCTTCCTCAATCCGGACACCCCCGCCGCGGGCGAGCCCTACCGCCCCTTCCTCGAGGCGAAATTCGGCGGACGCCGCGGCGCCGACGAGGTGCTCGCACGCGTCGTCGAGGCAGCCGCCCCGGACGGCCTGCAGTTTGCCTTCGACCGCATTGCGACGCGCCCCCACACGCTGCTCGCCCACCGCCTGACCTACCGCGCGCAGTCGCAGGGCCACACGACAGCACAGATCAATGCCCTCGGCGAGGCCCTGTTCGCCGCGCACTTCCAGCAGGGGCGCGACATCGGCGACATCGCGACGCTGATCGACATCGCCGTGGAGACGGCGGGCGACCGACGCGAGGACGTCGAGGCCTATCTGGAGAGCGACGAGGATGCCGCCACGGTCAAACGCATGGCGGCGCAGTTGCAGAAGCAGGGGGTGAGCGGTGTACCCTTCTTCATCTTCAACCGCCGTCTCGCGGTCTCGGGCGCGCAGACGTCCGCGGCGCTGGGCGCGGCAGTGCTGCAGTCGCTGCAGAACGCCTGAGCGCCGCGTCCCGCTCAGTGCGCGGGCGTGGGCGGCGCCGCGGGATGCACCGGCAGCACCGCCGGCGGCAATGCGGGCGTGCCGTCCGGATTCACGCTGTGGCAGCGATAGCAGTTGCGGTGCGTGATGAAGGCGACGCGGTCGTGGCACTTGCCGCAGAACTGACCGCGGAAGATGTCCTCCATGCGGATCTGCGCGCTGCCGGCCTTTTCCGCGAACGGGTCGGGGTGACAGTTCTTGCAGTCCAGCCACTCGGTGTGCGCGCGGTGCGGAAAGCGCACGTTGGGCATCTGCTTGGTGTTGCGCAGGATCACGTCCAGATCGAGCGGCGGCTCGCGGTCCTTGCCGTCGATGCGCTGGCGCGGCTTGATCAGCCCCTGGCGCAGCGCGGTCATCCAGTCGACCTTGCCGTCGCGGTCGCGCGGCAGGTCGCCCAGCGCCTCGTCGGCGCGCTGCAGGCGCTCGTAGGCCGGGCTCGTGGGATCGTAGAACTCGTCGGTCGCGCGCTGCTGGCCGGCTGCGCGCGGAGCCGCTGCAGGCGCGGCCGGTTTCTCTTCCTCCGCAGGCGGCACTTCGACCGCTTTCAGGACCGCGCCGGCCTGCGGGGCCGCCACGTACAGGGCCGCAGCAACCAACAGGCCACCCAGTCCGCGCAAGAATCGTTTTCCCATCAGCTCAACTTCCCCACGCAACTTCGCCCCACCCGACGATGGGCGCTGCATGCAAGTTCGGCACCCGCCCGGCTCCCGGACGTCCGCTCCGGATACCCGCCGAGGGCCCGGCCGCGCGCCGTCCCGCCGCGCGGAGCGCATTCTGCCTCGTCCGCAGCCCCGCCGCCACCACGGCGACACGCTGCGCCCGAGCGTGCGCCACGACACGACGCGATGCCGGGTGTTCCCATAGTCGGCGACACGCGGCAGCAGATTCCCGGATCCGGGAATAGGCGTCATACGCAGGCCGCCAGCTCTATACTCGATGCATTTCCGGGATGCCGCGACGGCGCACCCGGATGCCGACCCGATCGATGAACCGCATGGAACGACGCCACGCATGAGAACCGCCATCTACCGCCTGTTCACGACCACCCTCGCCGCCGCCGCCCTCGCCGCGGGCAACGGCGCGTACGCCGAACCGCTGGCCGAGGTGTCGACCGTCTGGAAGCTGATCGGCCCGAACCACAAGATCGTCGTCGAAGCCTACGACGATCCGCTCGTCGAAGGCATCACCTGCTACGTGTCGCGCGCGAAGACCGGCGGCTTGTCGGGCGCATTCGGACTCGCCGAGGATGTCGCCGAGGCGTCGATCGCCTGCCGCCAGGTGGGCCCGGTGCGCATCACGAAACCGCTTCCGGCCAAGGAGGAGGTGTTCTCCGAGCGCCAGTCCATCCTGTTCAAGCGCCTGCAGGTCGTGCGCATGGTCGACGCGAAGCGCAACGTGCTGGTATATCTGACCTATTCCGACAAGATCATCGAGGGCAG
This sequence comes from Aromatoleum tolulyticum, assembly GCF_900156155.1. Lineage (GTDB taxonomy): Bacteria > Pseudomonadota > Gammaproteobacteria > Burkholderiales > Rhodocyclaceae > Aromatoleum > Aromatoleum tolulyticum. The sequence continues at coordinate 10,959 of NZ_FTMD01000012.1, read as the reverse complement.
CCCGCAGAACAGCGTCACGGCAGTCGCGGTCGATCGCGGCACGCCGATCCCGATGCGCTGAAACGACAAGGGCCGCGCTTGCGCGCGGCCCTTGTGCCATGCCGCCGCCTGCGTGGGCAGGCCGCGGGCGGGCTTACTTGTTCACGCGCACCGCGCTCGCGAACACGATCTGGTCGAACTTGCGGTTCAGCGAGGTGCTGGTGAAGTTCGTCATCACCATGCCGTCGCCCCAGCTCACCTTGTCGCCCGGCTGCACCTGCGTGACCGGCGCGGCAACCCACACGGTAGCGCCGTTCTGCAGCACTTCCAGGTAAGTGTAGCCGCCGCCATTCACGACGCTCTTGACCTCGCCGCTGCTGCCGGCGGGAGCCGCGGCCTGGGCCGCAGGCTGGGCAGCGCCCATCGGCGGATGCGCCCCACCCGCCTGGCCGGCCATCGGCTGGCTGCCGTGCGGCGCGACGCCGGTCGGCGCGGCGCCGGCGGGACCCCAGGCGTTCACGAACAGGATGCGATCGAAGGTGCGGCCCAGCGACTTCGAGGCGAAGTTGGTCATCACGGCCGAATCGCCCCACTGCACGGTGTCACCGACCTGCACCGGGATCTGGCCGCCGGCGATCCACACCTTCTCGCCGTTACCCTGCTCGACTTCGGCATAGGAGTAGCCGCCGCCCTGCAGAAGCTGCAGGATCTTGCCGGAATTCGGGGTCGCGGCGGACACGGCCACGGGAGCAGCGGGCGCTGCAGCCTGAGGCGCCGGACTGGCGGGAGCGGCAGCCTCTTCTTTCTTCGAACACGCGGCAAGGCCGACCGAGGCGGCCACAGCGACCAACAACCAGGGCTTCACAGGAATTTCTCCGTAAATGTCACGACCGACTGGCCGTGAAACCGTGAATTTTAGCACGCAAAAAACAGTCCACCCGAGGACTCCTGAGGCCGTGCAGGGTAATCGCACGAACTCCCGCCCTCGTCACGCGCGGAGGCGTTTTCCCAGTGGGAGCGGCTTCAGCCACAAATGGGCCGCGATGCCCGCGATACCGCCGATTCGCGGCTGAAGCCGCTCCCACACGAAGCCGGGCCAGATCAGTCACTGCTGCAGCTACGCCGTGCGATAATTCACATTCGGGCAACACGGACCGATCAGTGTATCGGTCGCCCGCAGGCAGTTGCGGTCTGGGTACCGCATCGTTCGTTCGACGGAGCGCCACGGCGTTCGCGTCTATCAAATCCCGGCGGCTTCCGCACCGGGATGGATGTGGCTTCGCGTGCAGGCACGCGGTCACGAGTGAAACGGGAGAGGATTCATGTTCGATCCGCATTGCGCCGGACGCCGGCGCGTGCTTGCCTCCATCGGGGGGCTGGTCGCGGCCGCCTTCGCGCCGCCGGCCCTGTCGCTGCCGGGCAATTCGCGCACGCCGCTGCCGGGCGAGCGGCTGGAAACGGTGGCACGGCTTCCGCCTGCGCCGCCGGCCCTGCGCCGGGCGCTGGAACCTCTGCGCGGCAAGGCCGTGCTGGTCAATTTCTGGGCGACCTGGTGCGAACCGTGCCGCACCGAGATGCCGGCGCTCGTCAGCCTCGCCGAATCGGAACCCGGCCTTGCGCTGGTGACGATCGCGGTCGCCGACCGCGCGGACGAAGTGCGCCGCTTCTTCGACGACCACCTCGTCGATCCCCCGCTCGTGAACGATCCGGAACAGGTCATCTCGCGCGCCTGGGACGTCCGCTATCTGCCCACGACCGTGCTGCTCGACGCCGCCCACCAGCCCCTGCTGCACGTGCGCGGCGAACTCGACTGGCATCACGACAGCGTGCGCGCACGCATCCGCAGCGCGGCAGCCTCCACCCGCCCGACCAGAACCTGAATCGAAGAGACGATCGACCATGAACCGCAGAAACTTCCTCAAGACCTCGGCGATTGCCGCCGGCCTCGCCCTGCCCGCCTGGAGCCGCGCGGCTACGCCGGCCGCACCCGCCTTCACGCCCCGTCCGGAAAACGGCTGGCGCGTGTTCGAACTCGTGACGCGCGTCGAACCCGCCGCAACGGACGGCCCGACCCAGGTGTGGATCCCGCTGCCCGCCGTGGCGCAGACGGACTGGAGCCGTCCGATGGGCAACCTGTGGAGCGGCAACGCGACCGGCATGTACATCGCGACCGACCCGGTGTACGGCGCGGCGATGCTGCACGCGACCTGGCCCGAGGCAACCGCGGCGCCGGCGATCGAGATCGTCAGCCGCTGCGCGACGCGCGACCGCGCCGTCGACCTCGCGCACGGCGGCCGCATGCCCAGGCTGGCCGCTGCCGAACGTGCGCTGTACACCCGTGCGACCGCGATGCTGCCGACCGATGGCATCGTGCTCGACACCGCGCGCGAGATCACGCGCGGCGCGAAGAGCGACGAGTACAAGGCGCGCGCGATCTACGACTGGATCGTCACGAACACCTTCCGCAATCCCAAGACGCGCGGCTGCGGGCTGGGCGACATCCGCGCGATGCTGGAGACGGGCGACCTCTCCGGCAAGTGCGCCGACCTCAACGCGCTGTACGTCGGCCTCGCGCGCTCGGTGGGCGTGCCGGCGCGCGACGTGTACGGCGTCCGCGTCGCCGACTCGCGCTACGGCTACAAGAGCCTGGGCAAGAGCGGCGACGTGTCGAAGGCGCAGCACTGCCGCGCCGAGGTGTGGCTGGAGCACGCCGGCTGGGTGCCGGTCGACCCCGCCGACGTGCGCAAGGTCGCCCTCGAAGAGCCGCCCGGCGGCCTGCCGCTGACCGACGCGAAGGTCGTCGCCGCGCGCAACACGCTGTTCGGCGCGTGGGAGATGAACTGGCTGGCCTACAACTTCGGCCACGACATCCGCCTGCCCGGCAGCGACGGCCCCGAGGCCCCCTTCCTGATGTATCCGCAGGGCGAGAACCGCGACGGCCGCTTCGACAGCCTGGACCCGGCGAACTTCCGCTACACGCTGACGTCGCGCGAGATCACCGGCGCCTGAGCCCGCTGCGATGACGCAGGCCCGGCGCGTGGCCGCCGGGCTTGCTATCATCGGCCGGATGAAAGCTTCCCACTGCGAGCAGCTCGACATCCGCGGGCTGCGCTACAACGTCCGCCACTGGGGCGCCGCGGACGCCCCGGCCGTGTTTTTTCTGCACGGCTGGATGGATAGCTCCGCGACCTTCCAGTTCCTCGTCGATGCGCTCGCGCACGACTGGCATGTGATCGCGCCCGACTGGCGCGGCTACGGCGCGAGCGAGTGGCTCGGCCGCCCGTACTGGTTCCCCGACTACTACGGCGACCTCGACGCGCTGCTCGCGCACTACTCCCCCGACCGCCCGGCGCGCATCGTCGGGCACAGCATGGGCGCGGCGATCTCGTCCACGTACGCGGGCGTGCGCCCCGAACGCGTCGCGCAGCTCGTGATGATGGACTTCCTCGGCCTCAGCACGACGAACGACACGGACGCGCCCGGGCAGCTCGCCGGCTGGCTCGACAACCTGCGCAAGGAGCAGCCGGTGCGCTGCTATCCCGATCACGACACCTTTGCACGCCGGCTGCAGCTCGCCAATCCGCGGCTGAGCGACGCGCGCGCGGCCTTCCTCGCACGCAACGTGTCGCGCACGCTGGCCGACGGCCGGGTGACCATGGCCGGCGATCCGTGGCACAAGGTGGCGTCGCCGGTGCGCTACCAGGCCGGCGACGTGATGGCGTCCTGGCGCGGCATCCGGGCGCCGGTGCTGATGCTGCTGGCCGACAAGGGCTACGTGGCCGAGCGTTTCGCCGACGCCCCCGCGGAGATCGAGCGCCGCCTCGCGTGTTTCGCGGACATGCGGCGCGTGACGATCACGGAATCCGGCCACAACCTGCAGCACGACCAGCCGGAGCAGGTCGCGGCGGCGATCGAGGGATTTCTCGCCCGCGACTGACTTAGCGCATCTCGCCGCGCAGTCCGGCAATGGCCGCCTGCAGGCTTTCGGGCGTCGCCGCGTCCGGTGCGAAGGGCGTGCCGCCGACCAGCTCGATGCGGCTGAAGAGTCCGCGGCGCAACGGCCGGCTCATCGCGGGGCCGTCCTTGCGGCTGAAGCTGCTGCCCCACAGGCCGCGCAGCGCAAGCGGCACGACCGGCACCGGGGTGCGCTCGACGATGCGGCGGATGCCGGGGCGGAACGGCTTCAGCTCGCCGTCGTCGGTGATGCGCCCTTCCGGGAAGATGCCGACCAGTTCGCCGGCTGCGAGCGCCCGCGCGACTTCGTCGAACGCACGCTCCATCATCGCCGCATCCTCCTTCGCCGATGCGATCGGGATCGCGCGGCTGGAGCGGAACACGAAGGACAGGATCGGCCAGCGGAAGATGTGGTGATCCATGACGAAGCGGATCGGGCGGCGCGACGCGGCCGTGATCACCAGCGCATCGACGAAGCTGACGTGGTTCGCGACCAGCAGCGCCGGCCCCTCTTCCGGGATGTGCTCGACGCCTTTCACGCGCAGACGATAGACCGTGTGCACCAGCAGCCACACGATGAAGCGCACGAGGAATTCCGGCACCAGCGTGTAGATGTACACCGCCACCGCGGCGTTGAGCACCGCGGTGATCAGGATCAGCTGCGGGATCGTGAAGCCGGCGGCGAGCAGGCCCGCACCGAGCCCCGCGGCGACGACCATGAAGGCGGCGTTGAGGATGTTGTTGCCGGCGATGATGCGCGAGCGGTGCGCCGGTTCCGAGCGCGACTGCACCAGCGCGTACAGCGGCACGATGAAGAAGCCGCCGAACACGCCGATCATCACGAGGTCGAAGAGCGCGCGCCAGGTCACCGCATCGGCCAGCACGGCCGCAAGCGGCAGGGCTTCGCCGGCGTGCGAGGCGGCGGGGCTCACCCACCACAGGTCGAAGGCGAACACCGACAGGCCGATCGAGCCGAAGGGCACGAGGCCGATCTCGACGTGCTTGCCGGAGAGCTTCTCGCACAGCAGGGAGCCGACGCCGATGCCGACCGAGAACAGCGCCAGCAGCAGCGTCACCGCATGCTCGTCGCCGCCCAGCACGTCCTTCGCGTAGCCGGGGAACTGCGACAGGAACAGCGCGCCGTAGAACCAGAACCACGAGATGCCGAGGATGGACAGGAACACGGTGCGGTTGCCGCGCGTGAAGCCGATGTTGCGCCACGTTTCGGTGAGCGGGTTCCAGTTGATCCGCAGCGTCGGATCGGCCGCCGGCGCGGCGGGAATCGCGCGGCTCGTCAGGTAGCCCGCCACCGCGACCGCCAGCACCGCCGCCGACAGCCACGCCGCGCCGCCCGGCAGCGCGATCGTCACGCCGCCGGCGATGGTGCCGAGCAGGATCGCGATGAAGGTGCCGGCTTCGACCAGCGCGTTGCCACCGACGAGTTCCTCCTCGCGCAGATACACCGGCAGCACCGCGTACTTCACCGGCCCGAAGATCGTCGAATGCAGGCCCATCAGGAACAGCGCGGAGAACAGCAGCGCCAGCGAGTCGAGCGCGAAGGCGACCGTCGCAAGCGCCATCACGCCGATCTCGAACAGCTTCACGAAGCGGATCAGGCGCGTCTTCTCGAACTTGTCCGCGAGCTGGCCGGAGGTCGCCGAGAACAGGAAGAAAGGCAGGATGAACAGCCCCGCGGCGAGGTTCACCAGCACGCCCGGCGCGAGCGTCGTGTAGCGCGCCGCCTGGAAGGTGATCAGCACCACGAGCGCGTTCTTGTACAGGTTGTCGTTGAAGGCGCCGAGGAACTGCGTGAGGAAGAAGGGCAGGAAGCGCCGCTCGCCCATCAGCTTGAATTGGGAACTCATGTCGGGGTCCGGGTGAAGAAGCGTCGGGTTTCGAAGACGTTTGGGGCGAAGCGCGTGCCGCGGCTGTGCAGGTGGCGCTTGAGCACGAGATCGAACAGGATCGGATTGTGCTCGCGGATCGCCTCCAGCACGGGCACTGCAGAAGCGTCGAGCATGCCTTCGGCGGCAAACTGCGCCGGCGAGATCAGCGGCAGGATGCCCGGCAGCGGGTAGTCGGTGCCGAAGAGCAGGCGCGGGTGCCAGTGCTCGCGCTCGATGATCGCACGCACCACCGCCAGATCGCGATTGCGCTGCGTGATCGCGGAGATGTCGGCGAACAGCAGCCGGGCGTGGCGCGGCTCGTCCATCATGCGCGCGAAGAGCTCGAAGCTCGGCACGCGCGGACCCTCGGCGCCGCGGTCGAGGTCGATGTCCTCGCCGATGCTCGCGCAATGCGCCATCACCACGCGCACGCCGCGGTCCAGCGCGCGGCGCAGGCGCAGCGGATTGCCCCAGTCGGCATGGCCGGCGCCGGACACCGCCTGCTCTTCGCCGGCATGCGTGATGAGCGGCAGGCCGAGGCGCGCGAGCGCGTCGTAGAAGCGGTCGCAGGCGGGCGCGGCGGGGTCTATGCCCATCGCCGGCGGCAGCCATTTCACCGCGCGCGCCCCGTCGGCGGCGGCCGCCTCCAGCGCCGCCACGGCGTCCGGACGGTGGGGGTGCACCGAGCACACCCACTCGAAGCGCTGCGGCGCGGCACGCGCGACGTCTCGGGCGTAGGCGTCGGGGACGTGGAAGGCGGACTGCTCGGGCAGCGCGCGGCCGGCGGCGTCGTGCGCGCGGTCGAACGCGAACAGCATCAGCTTGAAACCCGGCGCCATGCCGTCCATGAGGTTGTGCAGGCGCTCGACGTAGCTCTGGTCGACACGGCCCGGCGCCTCGTGCGCACAGCCGGCGTTGAGGTAGAACAGGCGCTGCAGGTATTGCAGCGGGTGCAGCGGACTCAGCATCGCGGGCGCGATCGTGATGCCGCTGCCGCCGTCGCCGACGCCCGCGAGGTGCGCGTGGCAGTCCCACACCTGCGCGGGGTCGAGTCCCGTCCACGCGCCGCGCACGAGCTCGTGGCGCGCCAGTTCGTCGGGCAGCGTGGCGTGGCAGGGGTTGAGCAGCCACGGCCGTGCGCGCAGCGCGGCGGCGCTGGCGCCGGCCGCGATCGCCGCGCCGGCGAACAGCCCGGCCGCCAGCCAGCGGCGGCGGGCGGGCGAGAACGGACGCGCCCTCACGCGGCCTCCGCCCAGCGGCGCAGCGTCACGTAGTCGATCTTGCCGGTGCCCAGCAGCGGCAGCGCCTCGACCGGCACGATCTTGCGCGGCACCGCGAGCTCGGGCACGCCGAAGTCGCGCGCCGCCGCGAGCAGGCGGTCGCGGGTGAGGCCGCGGTCGCTGGTGAACAGCACCAGCGCCTCGCCCTTTGCGGCGTCGGCCTGGGCGGAGGCCGCGTGCTGGGCGGTCGGCACGGTCGCCGCGGCGAGCTTCTCGACCGCCTCGAGGCTCACCATCTCGCCGGCGATCTTCGCGAAGCGCTTGACCCGGCCGACGATGCGCACGAAGCCGTCGTCGTCGATGTCGACGACGTCGCCGGTCTCGTACCAGCCGTCGCCCGCGGTCGACGCCGGCGGCTGCAGCACGCCGGGCGCCTCGACCCGCAGGTAGCCGCTCATCAGGTTGGGACCGGACACGTGCAGCATGCCGCCCTGCTCGATCCCCGGCACGGGCACGAGGTGCGCCTGCAGGCCGGGCAGGAACTGGCCGACGGTCCCCGTGCGATAGGCCATCGGCGTGTTCACCGCCATCACCGGCGCCGTCTCGGTCGCGCCGTAGCCTTCGAAGATGCGGATGCCGAAGCGCTCGAACCACAGCTGGCGCACCGGTTCGGCGAGCTTCTCGGCACCGGCGATGACGTAGCGCAGGCGGTAGAAGTCGTAGGGGTGGGCAAAGCGCGCGTAGTTCGCGAGGAAGGTGCTGGTGCCCAGCAGCACGCTGCAGCCGCGGTCGTAGGCGAGCTCGGGGATCACGCGATAGTGCAGCGGGCTGGGGTAGAGGAACACGTTCGCGCCGGAGAGCACCGGCAGCAGCCCGCCCGCGGTGAGGCCGAAGGAGTGGAACAGCGGCAGCGCGTTGAGGATCTTGTCGTCGGCCGAGAAATCGACCACCGCGCGGATCTGCGCGATGTTCGCGAGCAGCGCGCGGTGCGACAGCACGACGCCCTTGGGCTTGCCTTCGGAGCCGGACGTGAACAGGACCACCGCCGCATCCTCGGGCGAGCCGATGTGCGTCGCCGCGCGCGGGAAACGGATCGCCCACAGCACGAGCCACAGCTTGTCGGCGAGGCTCATGCCGGTACGCAGGTCTTCGAGATACACGACGCGCACGTCGGAGCCCCAATCGGCGAGCGCCGCGAGCTTGTCGCCGAGCTTCGCCTGCTCGACGAAGGCGCGCGAGGTGAGGATGGTGCGGATCTGCGCCGCCGTGCACGCGGCCTGCATGCCGTCGGCACCGGCGGTGTAGTTCAGCATCGCGGGGGTGCGGCGGAACGCGGTCAGGCCGAAGACGAGCGCCAGCGTCGGCGCGAGATTGGGCAGCAGGATCCCGACGTGTTCATCGGGCGCGGATGCCTTCGCGACGAGGCGGCCCAGCGCGAGCGCCATCTTGAGGAGGTCGCCGTAGGAATACTCCTCCTGCTTGAGGTCCTCGACCAGGCGGCGCGAACGGCCGTGGATGGACGCGGCGTCGAGCAGCGCCTCGAACAGCGTCTGCTGCGGGCGGCTGGCGAAGATCATCTCCTGCATGATGCGGCGCATCGCCTCGCCGGCCTTGCGGCGGCGCTCGCGCGCGGTCGGCGCGACCGGCACGTCGATGCGCGTGACCGGGTGGATCGTCAGCGTGAGCTGCGGCAGGAGGCGGCGCGGGAAGCGCCCGCCCATGCGGGAAAAATAGGTGCGCGCGGCGCCGTCGATCTTCACCGGCAGGATCGTCGCGCCGCTGCGCGCGGCGACGAAGGCGGGGCCGTCGTAGGTCTTCATCAGGCTGCCGGTGGTGGTGATGCGCCCTTCGGGGAAGATCACCACCGGGCGGCCGGATTCGAGCAGGCGCACGACCTTCTTCATCGCCATCGGGCTGGTCGGATCGACCGCGAGGTAATCCACCAGCGACAGCATCAGGCGGAACCAGCGGTTCCTGGCGACGCCGGTATGCACCACGAACACCGGGTCGAGCGGCAGGAAGAGGCCCAGCAGCAGGCCGTCGAGGAAGGATTCGTGGTTCGCGATCACGAGCAGGCGGGCCGCGTCGGACGGCGCGGCGCCGCTCACGCGCACACGGAACAGCAGGCGGGCGAGAGCGCGCAGCAGGGGTTTCAGAAGCGATCGGAGCATGGTCGGATATCGTCGTTCGGGGTTCGGGAATGCGGATCGGCGCGAGCGGGGACGGGATGAAGACGTCAGCGCGCGGCCGCGTCGGGCCACGGCACGTCGGGGCGCTTCATGTCGCGGAAGGCCGCCATCAGCCACGAGCGCATGCCGATGACGATGGTGTAGGGGCGGCGGTCGGCGGGCGCGAGCTTCTGGTCGGCGATGTGCTGCTGCGCGAAGTCCTGCCCGACGCGCGCGAGGCGCTCGCGGAAGGAGTGCGCCAGCCCGCGCCCGATCTGGCCGTGCACGACCATCAGCATCTCGGACTCGCCGTCGAAGCCGCCGGCGAAGTAGTCGTCGATCACCTCGCCGCGGAAGTACTGCATCACCGGTCCGTGGGGGCGCCAGCGGAACCCCTTCGCGACCTTGAGGTGGTAGCGGTTGCCCGGACGCAGGTCGATGATGCCCAGGCGGTCGAGCTGGGCGAGGTGCTTGACGACCTCGGCCTCGCCGAGCTGGTAGGTCGCGACGATCTGCTCGGCGCTCCAGTGGCTGAGGCAGCAGATCGCGACCAGCAGCAGCTTGCGGTCGCCCACTACGGCCTTCTCCTGCGCCAGCGACAGCTCGTCGAGCAGCGGCTCATTCTCGGCAACGCGGCGCGCGAGGTCGGCGAAGTCCAGGTGCAGCGCACGGCAGATCGCGTCGATGCGCGACAGCGGCATGTCGCCGCTGGCGGAGAACATGCGCTTGACGCTGGATTCGGCCATGCCGAGGTGTTCGGCCAGCGCGGCATAGGTCAGGCCGGCGGCCTTCAGTTCGGTCTTCAGCGTGGCGATGAGGTCGGCAGTGGTGCTCATGGTCGCTTCCAGTGGGGAGAGTCTGGCGCCAAGTTTATTTAGATGACACAGCAGGCGCGAGACAATCTCATAAAGTATCATTTCTCGATACTTTTAGCGGAACCACTGTGTACTTGACGAGCAAAGTAGCACCGTCTTCCGAACGCGGGTTTTGTCGCCACCACGTTCAATGCTCTTCAGCGCTGCCTGGATCGCAGCCGTGGCGTGTTAACCATGACAGGAGATCTTGGAATACAAGATTTTACCTTCCGCAAATTTCCGGACTTTGCAACTTCGACGCTCTCTGTCGAAATTCAACTTAGATGCCCTTACCAGTTCAACTGCCTATTATTATGCTGTAAAGATCGTACAACCCTCCTGTCATGTAGAATGCCCGCGATTCGTAACTGACAAAGTGGATAATTCATGGCAACACTGACGGGAACCAGCGGCAATGACACTCTGATCGGTAGCGCGGGGGCTGACACGCTCGACGGCGGGGCTGGCAACGACACGCTGAACGGCGGCTTTGGCGGCGATGTTTACCTGTTCGGATATGGCTCCGGGCAGGACGTGATCACCGACGACGACTACGCAACGGCGGGCGCGCTCGACACGATCCGGCTGGGCGCCGGCATTCGTCCCGATCAAGTGACGCTGGTACGCGAAGGCGACAACCTGATCCTGAAGCTCAACGACAGCACCGATCAGCTGACGATCAACTACTGGTTTGTCGATGCCGGCCCGAACAGCTATGCCAACCCGCTGCGCTACCGCGTCGAGCAGGTGCAATTCGAAGACGGCACGCTGTGGGATGCGGCCAAGCTGGCCGACACGGCGTCGCTGCCGATCGCCACCGAAGCACGGGACACGCTGTACGGCAACAGCGCAGCCGACACCTATCTCGGGCTGGGCGGCAACGATTTGTTGGTCGGCT